>JAQDQK010000009.1 GCA_027658995.1 Propionibacteriaceae bacterium AM104-82 | reverse complement strand
ACGGAGAGGGGTCAAAATTCACTCGGCGCCACGGGGTCAGTATTCACTCGGCATCGACATCAACCAGCGGACCTCACGACCTTCGACCGCTCCGCGCCCGACATGGCTCAACCAGCAGACCTCACGACGTTCGACCGCTCCGCGCCCGACATGGCTCAACCAGCAGACCTGACGAGGGTTTCGACCGATGTCGACCGCTCCGCGCCCGACATGGCTCAACCAGCGGGCGGTCGCCCGACGGCAGGCTGAGCAGTTGGATTTCCCCCGCATTAGCCGACCCCGAAGTGACCGGTTTGTGACCCTTTTGTTATGCGTTTGTGACCCTCTTACCCATCCCGGGTGGTCTGACCAATAGCCCGGCTTCTCGCTTCCTTCTGCACGGGTTTGTTCTGCGACGCTCGAAAAGGCGCGCAGCAGGAGCTGTCGCCCCAGCCAATCCGTGGAGAAAGATGTTCACCACAGACGTAGCCACCGTCAGACAACAGGTCCACACCGGCTCCCTGCCACCCGATCCAGTGGTGCGGGAACTGGTCGCCGAGGCGCACTCCCGCTACAGCGACCACACCCAGGGCGCCATCGCCGACTACATTCCGATCCTCGCCAAGGCCGACCCCGCCTGGTTCGGCGTCTCCCTCGTCGCGGTAGATGGCCGCACCTACGACATGGGCGACACCGACATCGCGTTCTCGATCCAGTCGATCTCGAAGGCTTTCGTGTTCGCCCTTGTTGCCGAGGCCCTCGGCCACGAGCAGATCCGCGAACGGGTCGGCGTCAACAACACCGGCCTGCCGTTCAACTCGGTGATCGCCATCGAACTCAACGACGGCAGCCCGTTCAACTCCATGGTCAACGCCGGCGCGCTCGCCACCACCGCGCTGATGCCTGGCGAGACCTGCGTCGAGAAGTGGGAGGCGATCCGTACCGGGCTGTCCCGGTTCGCCGGCCGCGCGCTCGAACTCGACGGCGACGTCTACCGGTCCGAGGCCCGCTCCAACTTCCGCAACCGCGCGATCGCGCTGCTGCTGCAGAGCTACGGCCGCCTCGACCACGACCCGCTCGCGATCGTCGACGTGTACACGAGGCAGTGCTCCCTGGCTGTCACCGCGACCGACCTCGCCGTGATGGGCGCAACGCTCGCCGACGGCGGCGTCAACCCCATCACCGGGGAGCGGGTCGTCTCGGAGGAGATCGCCCGCGACACGCTCGCGCTGCTCGCCTCGACCGGCCTGTACGAGAACTCCGGCGCCTGGCTGTTCGAGATCGGCATGCCCGCCAAGTCGGGCGTCTCGGGCGGCATCGTCGCGATCGCCCCCGGCAAGGGCGCCCTCGGCACCTTCTCGGCCCCGCTCGACCCCGCGGGCAACAGCATTCGCGGGCAGCGTGCCTGCGCCTACCTTTCCCGAACCCTCGGACTCAACCTCTTCGCCTCCCAGGCCGAAGGGCGTCAAGGAGACACCAATGACTGAACAGACCCTCACCGAACCGGTCGAGGCGGAACCCACCGCCGTCGACGAGACCCGCCGCTCCTGGGTGCCGATGATCGGCCTCTTCCTCGCCCAGGTGCTGATGTCGTTCAACGTCGCGGCCCTGCCCATCTCCCTCGGCGGCATGGTCAAGGACTTCGGCGTCCCGCCCACCGTCGCCGGCTCGACCATCGTCGTCTACGGCCTCGCCGTCGCGGCGCTCGTGATGACCGGCGCCAAGCTCGGCCAGCGCGTCGGCTGGGTGCTCGTCTTCCGCATCGTGCTGGTCATCTTCGCGGTGTCCTCGCTCATGATGATCCTCTCCCCCACCGTGGAGTGGGCCATCGCGGGCCAGGTGCTGGCAGGCGCCGCCGCCGCGATCATCGTTCCCGCGCTGGTCCCGCTGATCGCCGAGAACTACGTCGGCACGCAGCAGGCGACCGCCGTCGGCACGCTCGGCTCCGCCCGTGCGTTCTCCGGCCTCAGCGCGTTCCTGATCGGCGGAACGCTCGGCACCTTCGTCGGCTGGCGTCCGATCTTCGTGATCACGCTCGGCCTCGCGATCGCCGTCTTCGCCCTCAGCTTCAAGCTCCGATCCGACAAGGGCCAGAAGGGCGTCACGATCGACGTCGTCGCCTCCGTGCTGATCGGCGCCTCGATCGTGGCCCTCACCCTCGGCTTCAACAACCTCAACGGCTGGGGAATGCTGATGGCCCGCCCCGAGGCGCCGTTCGCCATCGTCGGCGTCTCCCCCGCCCCGCTCCTGATCGTGCTCGGCGTGCTGCTGGGCCAGGCGTTCTTCATGTGGACGCGTCGGCGCACCAACCGCGGCGAGGTGCCGCTTGTCGACCTGAGCGTGCTGCGCCGCCCGACCGAGCGGGCCGCCGTCTATGCCATGTTCACGATCGTCGCGATGGAGGCCGCCGTGAACTTCACGGTGCCGACCTACATCCAGATCGTCCAGGGCCGCACCCCGTTCGACACCTCGCTCGCGATGATGCCGTTCAACCTGACGGTGTTTGTCACCGCGACGCTGATCGTGCGCCTCTACCGGCACTTCACGCCCCGCACCATCGCGCTGATGGCGTTCGGCCTGACCACCATCTCGCTGATCTGGCTGTCGATCGTCGTGACGAACAACTGGGAGACCCTGCCGACCATCATCGGCCTGATCGTGTTCGGCATCGGCCAGGGCTCGCTCGTCACGCTGGTGTTCAACGTGCTCGTCACCGCCGTCCCGAAGAAGCTCGCGGGCGACGTCGGCTCGATCCGCGGCACCACCCAGAACCTGGCCTCCGCTCTCGGCACCGCCGTGATGGGCGCGGTGCTCGTGACGGTGCTCAGCTTCGGCGTCACCCAGTCCGTCGAGGCCCATCCGGAGCTTCCCCCGGAGCTTGCCGCGCAGGTCGACCTGGACAACATCAACTTCGTCAGCAACCAGGACCTGCGTGAGACGTTGGAGAACACCACCGCCACGCCGGAGCAGATCGAGGCCGCCGTCTCGCTCAACGAGGAGGCCCGCCTCTCGACGCTCCGGATCGGCTTCCTGATCCTGGCCGGGGTCAGCGCGGTCGCGGCCATCCCCGCGTCCAGGCTGCCGCGTTACCGTCCCGGTGACATCCCAGCCACCAACTGACGGGTTCGCCGTCGGGTCGGACGGTCCCATGGGATCGGCGGCCCGGTTTCCACGCCGCCCGCCGCGACGAGTAGGATCGCCGCTCCGGGACGGCGCCTCCTTGCGCGCACGCTCCGCGGACAGGGGAGAGTGAGACGGGTGGCAGGCCCAGGGTTGGACAGGAACTTCAACCGGTTCTGGACGGGTGAGTCGCTTTCGCATTTCGCCGTCCAGCTCGGCGCCGTCGCGATCCCCGTCATCTCCGTCGAGATCCTGCACGCAACCGAATCGGAACTCGGCTACCTCAACGCCGCCTCGACTGCCGCCTTCCTGATCCTCGGGCTACCCGCCGGAGCCTGGGTCGACCGGTGGTTCAAGCGGCCGACCATGATCGCAGCGAACCTCGTCCGGGGCGTCGCGGTGGCGGCCGTCCCGATCCTGTACTTCGCGGGCATGCTGCAGTTGTGGCACCTGTACGTCATCGCGGGCGTGATCGGCATCGCGACGGTGTTCTTCGACGTCGCCTACCAGAGCTTCATCCCGATGCTGGTGGGGCCCGGACTGATCTCGCGGGCCAACTCGCGGATGGAGGCGACGGCGCAGTTGGCGCGACTAGCCGGGCCGGCGCTCGGCGGTCTGCTTCTGAAGGTGATCAGCGCCCCGCTGCTGCTGCTCACCGACAGCCTCGGCTACCTGGCGAGCTGGGGATTCCTGATGGTGACCCGCGACCACGAGGCCGAGTACCGGGCCAAGCGGCCCGCCGCTCCTCGCCGCAACCTGGTCGCAGAGATCCGCGAGGGGCTGAGCTTCGTGGTGCGACAGCCCGCGATCAGCCGCATCACGCTCGCCTCGTTCCTCAGCAACTTCGCCTCCACCGCCACCTACACGCTGGTGCCGATCGTGGTGCTGCGACTGCTCGGCTTCACACCGTTCGAGTTCGGGATGATCATGACGCTCGGCGCGATCGGCGGGCTGCTGGGCGCCGCGACCGCGGGTCGGGTCGCGCGCAGGGTCGGGGTCGCCAACGCGGTGCGGTTCTCCACCCTGTTCGGCGCCCTCGCGGTGTTCGCCTACCCGTTCGCGATGCTGCTTGACGGCAAGGCGGTGCAGTTGGCGGTGCTCGTCGTCGGATCGTTCATCGGCAACGGCGCGATCCTGACCTACAACGTGACGCAGGTGTCGCTGCGTCAGCGGCTGTGCCCTCCGCATCTGCTCGGCCGGATGAACGCCTCGGTGCGGTTCATCGTGTGGGGCATCATGCCGATCAGCGCCATCGCCGCCGGATGGCTGAGCCAGTTGATGGGGGTCGGCAACTTCCTGTGGCTGACCGCCTGCCTGGGCACCCTCGGCGTGGTCCCGTTGCTGCGCCTGCACCGCCACATCCCCTCCTGATCGGCGCCAGATGAGAGTTTCCTCATCTGACGAGCCGGGCTGCCCTCATCCTGATCGCGTTGACTCTTCGACGAGGAGGAACAGGGATGCAGAAGAAGTGGGTCATCGCCGTCGGGCTGCTTGCGCTCATCGGGCTGCTCGCCGGATGGGCGTTCGCCATGATGCTGCGCACCGAGACCGAGCCGCCGCGACAGTCGGCCATCGTCGTGACCACGACCCCCGACCCGACCCCGACAGTCGACTCGACGCCACCCACAGGCACTGCGTCACCCTCGGGCACCACCTCGCCTCCGGGATCCCCGTCACCGTCTCCGAGCGCCGCCCCGACGGCCCCCGAGACGGTGACCCCCGCCAAGCCACACGCGGTCGACGATGACGACGATGATGACGACTACGACGACGATGATGACGATGACTGAGCGCCGCGTCGCCTGACCGGCCCTCTCGACCTGCCCTCAACAAGCAGAACGGACGACAAGTTCAGGAAACGCTGCTCGTCGGCCTCTCGAGACGTCCGGGACCGCCGCGCAGCCTGACCCCTCACCGAACTCGGGAACGGGCGAAAACCTCGCGGCCCGCGCGCAGCGCCGCCCCTCTCGCCCAATCACACCAGCCGGTATCCCATCCCCCGGACCGTCTCGAAACGGTCCTTGCCCAGCTTCCCCCGCAGGTACCGGACATACACGTCGACCACGTTCGACCCGGGGTCGAAGTCGAAGCCCCACACGTTGCTGAGCAACTGCTCGCGGCTCAGCACCTGGCCGGCGTTGCGGAGGAAGGTCTCGGCCAGCGCGAACTCCCGGGCCGACAGGTCGACCCACTTACCGTCGACGCCCGCCTTCCTGGTGCGGTAGTCGAGCGTCAGCCCGTTGTGGCTGAGTTGGGTGCCGTCGGAGGAGGTGTCCTGGCTCTCGCTGCGCAGCCGGAGCCGGATCCTGGCCAGCAGTTCCTCGAAGGAGAACGGCTTGGGCATGTAGTCATCAGCGCCGCCCTCGAGCCCGGCCACCCGGTCCTCGACCGACGAACGCGCCGTCAGCATGATGACGGGGACGCCGACACCCTGACCGCGCAACCGCTCCAGCACCTCGAAGCCGTCGATGTCGGGCAGGCCCACGTCGAGGATGACCAGGTCGAAGTTGCCGTGCACGGCGAGCGAGACGGCCTCAAGGCCGGAGGCGCTCTGGTGCGAGGTGAATCCGGCCGCCTTCAGCCCCTTGGCGATGAAGGACGCGATCCTCGCCTCGTCCTCCACGATCAGTACTGTGCTCACGTCTCCGGCTCCTTCGTCGCTGGTTCAGGGGTGGGGGCGATGGGCACCACAAGGGTAAAGGTCGATCCCTCGCCGTGCGTGGACTCGATGTCCAGCCGTCCGGAATGGGCGGCCAGGATCGACTCCACGATGCTCAGCCCCAGGCCGACGCCGTGTTCGTGCGTCACCTCGCTGCCGCGACCGAAGCGTTGCCTGACGCGCTCGACCTGGTCGGCGGGGATCCCGATGCCCTCGTCGGACACCCAGAGGTGCGCCTCGCCGCGGTGCACGCGCGAGCCGACCCGGATCACCGACGACTCGGCCGAGTACGTGACGGCGTTTGCCGCGAGTTGGAGCCACGCCTGGGTCATCCGGGTCGGGTCGATCCAGGCCTCGGTCGCCGCCACGCTGTCGAGGCGCCACTGCCGCTGCCCCAACGATCGCGCCTTCTCGAAGGTCTGGTCGGTCAGGGTGGCGAGATCGGCCCAGCGCGGCGTCACGAAATCGGGCTGGCCTGCCTTCGCGAGGACGAGCAGGTCGTTGACGAGGCCGCCCATCCTGTCGAGTTCGTCGATGGCGAGGTCGCGGGTCTGGGTGACGTCGGCCGGGTCGGTCGCGTCGACGAGTTCGAGGTGCCCGCGCACGACGGTGATGGGGGTGCGCAGTTCGTGGCCGACGTCGTCGAGGAGCCGCTGCTGGCCCTCGACGGAGCGCTGCACCCGGTCCAGCATCCGGTTGATGGTGGTGCTCAGCGACGCGAGTTCATCGCGGCCCCGGACGGGGACGCGGCTCGTCAGGTCGCCCTCGTCGATCGAGTCGGCGGCGACCCTGAGTTCGTCGATGGGGCGAAGCAGCCTGCCGATCAGCGGCCAGGCGACCGCCGCCGCGAGCCCGATCATCGCGAGCGCCACGCCCGCGTAGACGAACATGGTGGTGCGCAACTGCCGGTATTCCTCCGCGACGTCCACGACCCGCACGAACGCGCCCTGCTGCGTCGGGTAGACCACCGGCGCCACGAGCGCCCGGTAGTCGCGCTCCGCCGTCGAAACGCTCGTCACGACCACCTCGTTGCCCAGCGCGAGGGGGCGAAGGGCGGCGACCAGTTCGAGGTCGTGTTCGGGGCGCAGGTCGACGTCCCTGGCGACGAGGCTGACCCGGTCCCCGACGAAGGCCAGCATGCCCTCGGTGTGACTGACCATGGCCCGGCTCAGGAAGGTGCTGAGCAGTTCCTTGGGGCCCGCGAAGGGTTCGCCCGTCGCCGGGTCGAGGCCGTTGTCTGCGAGTCTCCGCAGCTCGCCTGCCGACCGCATCAACTGGTCGTCCATGGCCCGACCGATCTCGCGGTACTGGATGGCCGCCACGATGGCTCCGGACGCGATCAGGGTGAGCGCCGCCAGCAGGATCATCGGCAGCATGATCCGGGTGCGCAGGCCGGCCTTCGCGCCGTCGGCTTCGGGGCTCATGGCACCATCCTGCCCAACGCGCGCGCATTCATGCCCGACATCGTCTCGGATGAAGGGTCCGGGCCGATGAGGTGGGGCTGAGAACCCTCTCATCTCGGCGGCCCCCTCGACGATGAGGATCCTCTCACGCTGCCGCGTGTGCCTCCCTCATCTTGGGCCGGTGTGATGGATGACATCAGCAAACAAGAGGAGAACTGACATGGCATGGAAGAAGTCCACCCCTTGGGTCCTGGCCGGAGCATTCGGCGTCGCCGCCGCCAGCGGAGGCGCGCTCGCATCGTTCGCCGACCCCGCGACCCCCTCGCCCACCGCCCCTGCGATCAGCACGACCGGCCCGGTGCTCCCCCAGTCGGTGCTGTCGGCCGTCTCGGCCAACTCCCCCGCATCGGCCTCCCCCGCCCCGACGGCGGATCCGACGTCGGCGGCCACCGCGGTCTCCGCCGCTACCCCTGCCTCCCCGACGAGCCCGGTGAGCGCGACCTCTGCCAGCAGCCCCGTCTCAGCGCAGACGGCCGCGAGCCCCGTCAGCCCGGTGTCGCCGGTGAGCCCGGTGTCCCCGGTCAGCCCCGCCTCTCCGATCAGCCCCGCGTCGCCGATGAGCCCCGCGTCGCCGATGAGCCCCGCGTCGCCGATGAGCCCCGCGTCGGCTGAGTGATGAACTCCTGGGGTGGCCTTCCCCCTGGGCCGCCCCAGGGCTGACCCGTCCAGAGGGCCGCCGGTCGGCCCGCGATCCGGCCGACCGGCACACGGTGGCCCTGCAGGCGCCTGATCACACCAGCGTCTCGGCGCCCATCACCACGGTGCGTTCCGGCGGCAGGTGGAACACGTTGGTCCTGGATGCCTCGTTGGCGGCGAGCCACAGGAACAGCCTGCGCCCGAAGCGCGGAAGCTTGCTCTGCTCGCTGGCCGTCACCCGCAGGATCGACAGGAAGTAGCGGGCCTCATCCGGGTTGAACTCCAACTCGGGCGACTTCCCCAGCGCCCAGGTGAGCGCCTTCGGGATGTCCTGCGAGTCGTTGAACCCGACGCGGTAACTGACGTGCACGATGCCGTCGTCGTCATAGCCGAGGTCGTGCACCGAGACCCGCTCGACGTGCCGGACGTGCGGCACGGTGTCGTTGACGATGCTGACGATGATGACCTTCTCGTGCAGCGCGTTGTTGAACTCGAGGTTGTCGCGCAGCGCGAGCGGGGTGGTCTCCCGGTCGGGGTGCGGGAACACCGCGACGCCGGGGACCCGGTTGAGCTTCGCGGTGCGGATCTCCTGGACGAACTCCTCAAGTGGCCCCTCGAGCGATGCGCGGGCCTGTGCCCGGGCGCGCCAGCCGACCTGCCAGGTGAGCATCACGACGATGACGATGCCCGCGATCAGCAGCGGGATCCAGCCTCCGGAGGCGATCTTGGTGACGTTGGCCGCGAAGATCACCACCTCGACCCCGCCGATCAGGATCGTGATGGGCAGCATCTTCCAGGCGGGCCAGCGCCACAGGAAGCGGGCGGTGAACAGGAAAAGCACCGTCGTCAGCAGCAGCGTGCCCGTGACGGCGAGGCCGTAGGCGGTGGCGAGCCGTTCGGAGGACTGGAAAACGGCGATCAGGACGAGCACGCCCACGAACAGGATCCAGTTGATGGACGCGATGTAGATCTGCCCCGACTCCTCCTTGGAGGTGTGCTTCACGTTCAGGCGGGGCAGCAGTCGGAGCCGGGACGCCTGCCTCGACACGGAGAAGGCGCCGGAGATGACCGACTGGGAGGCGATCACGGTTGCGGCCGTGGCGAGCAGCACGAGCGGGACGCGGGCCCAGTCGGGCGCGAGGTGGAAGAACGGGCTCGTCGACGTCGACGGGTCACCCAGGATCATCGCGCCCTGGCCGAAGTAGTTCAGCATCAGGCAGGGGAATACCACGGCGAACCAGCCGAGCCGGATCGGGCCTGCGCCGAAGTGGCCCATGTCGGCGTAGAGCGCCTCGGCTCCGGTGATGCACAGCACGATGGCGCCCATCGCGATGAACGCGATGAGGGGACGCTCCGCCGCGAAGAACAGCGCGTGGTGCGGGGAGATCGCGGCGAGGATCTCGGGATGGTCGAGGATGTGCGGCACGCCGAGCACCGCGATCACGATGAACCAGAGCAGCATGATGGGCCCGAACGTCCGCCCGACCTTCGACGTGCCGAAACGTTGGACGGCGAACAGCGCCGTCAACACCAGGATCGAGGCGGGCAGCACCACCTCGGCCGCCTTCGGGGTGACCAGTTCGAGCCCCTCGAAGGCCGACATCACCGAGATCGCGGGCGTGATGACCGAGTCGCCGTAGAACAGGCCCGCCCCGACGATGCCGAGGATGGTGGCGACGCCGACCAGCTTCTTCTTGCCTCTGAGTCGGCCGCGCAGCAACGCGACGAGCGCCAGGATGCCGCCCTCGCCGTCGTTGTCGGCGCGCATCACGAGCAGCACGTACTTGACGGTCACGATGATGGTGACGACCCAGAAGACGAGCGAGATCACGCCGTACACGTCGGCAGGGGTGGGTTCGACGGCGTTGTGGTCGAGGGAGAAGACCGTCTGCAGCGAGTAGAGCGGGCTGGTGCCGATGTCGCCGAAGACGACGCCCAGCGCGCCGACCGCCAACGGAACCTTCGCGCCGTCGCGCGCCTTGTCGGGCTCGGGCGGGATGGCGTGCCTGGGATGCGGCGACCCTGGGGTACTCACACGGCCAATGCTGCCCCACTCCCGCGACATATGTGAGGGACTCGCCACCCGCGGCGCCCACCCGCTCGCGCCGCGCGACCATCCGCGACTGACTACCCCTTTCGCCCTCGACCGAACCGCGGGTTGGCTGGGCGTTGAGCAGTAGTCGGTGTTCGTTCCTCACGCGGCACGACTTGATCGTTCGAACCGCGGACGAGTTACGGATGCTGCTCAATGCTCAGCCGAGCACCCACATCCGCTGCGCGAACCCGGCTCATGCCGTCCGACGCCCAGATCTGCCCGCTTGCCCGCGGCCGATCGCGGTGCAGTGCCAGCCAGCTCGCAACGGCGAATCTGTCGGGTCCACTCCTGACGATGGCGCCGTCGGCTCCGTGACAAGGCCGTCACGCCTCGCTCGATGCGCTCGATGGCCCGGTGGCTTGTAGATTCTCCACAAACTTCGCGAACCGACATTGGGTGTGAGATTGCGCCCTCGGGGCCCGGGGATGCGGAAGTCTTGCATAGTCCGGCGTTTGTCGTGCCCAGGAGGTTAGATGTTCAAGAGAATCGCCATCGTCAACCGTGGCGAGTCCGCGATGCGACTCATTCACGCTGTCCGCGATCTCAATGCCGAACATCCAGACCGGGAGCCTCTGGTCACCATCGCCCTCTACACCGACGGCGAACGCTCCGCCATGTTCGCCCGCGAGGCCGACGAGGCCTACCCGATCGGCCCTGCGTCCGAGCGCCCCTACCTCAACCACGATCTGCTGGCCAAGGTGCTGAAGGAGGCGCGCGCCGAGGCCGTCTGGGTCGGCTGGGGCTTCGTCGCCGAGGACGCGGCCTTCGCCGACCTCGTCGAGTCGCTCGGCATCACGTTCATCGGCCCCTCCGGCGACGCCATGCGCCAGTTGGGCGACAAGATCGGCTCGAAGCTGATCGCGGAGGAGGTCGGGGTTCCGGTCGCGCCGTGGTCGCGCGGCGGCGTCGACACCCTCGACGAGGCCCTCGCGGCCGCCGAGCGGATCGGCTACCCGCTGATGCTCAAGGCCACCGCGGGCGGTGGCGGACGCGGCATCCGACGCGTCGACGGGGCCGAGGACCTGGCCGACGCCTACCAGCGCACCCGCGACGAGGCCGAGCGCGCCTTCGGCTCCGGCGTCGTGTTCCTCGAGAAGCTCGTCACCGGCGCCCGCCACATCGAGGTGCAGCTCATCTCCGACGGCGAGACGGCGTGGGCGCTCGGCGTGCGCGACTGCACCATCCAGCGCCGCAACCAGAAGATCATCGAGGAGTCGGCCTCGCCGCTGCTCACCCCCGACCAGACCGCAGAGGTCAAGGCCTCGGCGGAGCGCCTCGCGCTGCGCGTCGGTTACCGCGGCGCGGCGACCGTCGAGTTCCTGTACCACCCCGCCGACCACCTGTTCGCGTTCCTCGAGGTCAACACGCGACTGCAGGTCGAGCACCCCATCACCGAGGTCACCAACGAGTTCGACCTCGTCAAGGCGCAGATCCACGTCGCCTCCGGGGGCACACTGACCGACCGGCCCTCCGAGTTCGGCCACGCCGTCGAGGCGCGGCTCAACGCCGAGGACCCCGACCGCGACTTCGCACCCGCCCCCGGTCGCATCACGCGGCTCGACCTGCCTGCGGGCCCCGGCATCCGCGTCGACACCGGCGTCGCCGAGGGCGACACCATCCCCGCCGACTTCGACTCGATGATCGCCAAGATCATCGCCTACGGTCGCACCCGCGACGAGGCGCTCGGGAGGCTGCGCCGCGCCATGCGCGAGACGACCGTCGTGATCGACGGCGGCGCCACCAACAAGAGCTTCGTGCTCGAACTGCTCGCCCAGCCCGAGGTGACCGGCCCGCCCGCAGGCGACCGGCCGCGCCGCGCCGCGAAGGTGCAGTGGGCCGACACCGGCTGGATCGACAGGGTCCGCGCCGACGGCGGCCTCGTCGCCGACGAGCACGCGGGCATCGCGCTGGTGGTCGCGGCGATCGAGGCCTATGAGGAGACCGCGGAGGTCGAGACCGAGCGACTGCTCACCACCGCGCAGGGCGGCCGCCCGCAGACCCAGCACAAGACCGGCGCGACCGTCGAACTCAAGCTCCGCGGCACCGTGCACCAGGTCGTCACCTACGCCACCGGCCCCGGCACCTACCGGGTGATCGTCAACGGCACCCCGACCGAGGCGTCCATCACGCGCCTCGATGACGTGCACGGCCGGGTGCGCGTCGGCAACCAGAGCTTCCGGATCATCTCCGCGACCCACGGCCCCGTGCATCTGATCGAGGTCGACGGCGTCATGCATCGCGTCTCGCGCGACGAGGGCGGCGTGCTGCGTTCACCCGCCCCCGCGCTGGTCGTCGCGACCCCGGTGTCGGTCGGCGACGAGGTCGAGGCCGGCGCCCCTGTCGTCGTGCTCGAGTCGATGAAGATGGAGACGGTGATCCCGGCGCCGTTCGCGGCCCGCATCAAGGAACTCCACGTCATGACGGGCTCTCAGGTCGAGACCATGGCGCCGCTTGTCAAGCTTGAGCCCCTTGGCGGCGACGACGAGGCCGAGGCCCAGGCGGGCGCCGAGGTGGAACTGCCCGCTCCCGCCGCGGACGCGGACGCCGCCGCGACCGCGGACCGGCTCCGCGCCCAACTGTCCGCGATCCTGATGGGATACGACGCCGACCCTGCCGAGAAGACGCTTTCGGCCTACCTTGCGGCCCGCGACGAGGTGATCGCCCAGGGCGGCGACGTCCTCACCGGCGAGATCGCGCTGATCGGCCTGTTCGCCGACCTGGCGGAGCTGTCCCGCAACCGCCCGTTCGGGGAGCAGGACCACACCGAACTGCGGATCCACTCGGACCGGGAGCACTTCCACCGCTACCTGACGACGCTCGACGTCGACCGGGCCAAGCTCCCCGCGCAGTTCGTGGAGCGGCTCGGGAAGGTGCTTCGCCACTACGGCGTCGAGTCGCTGGACCGCACGCCGGAACTGGCAGAGGCGGTCTTCCGGATCTTCCTGGCGCAGAAGCGGGTCGCCGCCGATGTGCCGATCGTGCTCGGAGTCCTGAACCGCTGGATGACGGGGCCCGCCCCGGAGCCGGCGCGCGCCGACTCTGCCCGCGCCGACCTCGAGCGGGTGCTGCGCGCCACCCAGTTACGCTTCCCCGCCGTCGGAGACATGACCCGCTCCATCCGGTTCCGCTGGTTCGACCAGCCGCAGGTCGACGCCGAGCGTGCGTCCGTGCTTGCAGGCTTCGGCGACGAGGTCGAGCGGCTCGCGGCCAACCCCGACGCCGACGACTACTCCCAGCGCACCCGCGACCTGTCCGACGTGCACGAGTGGACCGCCGACTACCTGGCAACCCGCCTCGGGCGCGGCGTCCCCGCCGTCGAGCCGATGCTCGAGGTGCTGCTGCACAAGTACTACAGCGACTACGACCTGACGGGCATCACGCGCTCCACGGTCGACGGCCGCGCCGTCGTCACGGCCGACTACGTGCTGGAGGGCAGGTCGCGCCGCTTCGTCAGCACCGTCGGGACCGCCGCCGAGCTCGCCCCTGGCGGGCCGCTCGCGGGCCGTGTCACCGGCCTGTTCGAGGAGCGCAACCCCGGCGACGACGCCGTCGGCGAACTGTACGTGCTGTGGGACGAGCAGCCCGAGCCCGAGTCGGTCGTCGCCGAACTGTCCGGGACGCTCACGTCCTGGGGCCTCGGCCCCGAGGTGAAGCGGATCGCGGTCGGCGTCAGCACCGCCGACGGTGAGGTGCAGTACTACACGTTCCGGTTCCGTGACGGGGTCGCCGTCGAGGACGAACTGGTCCGCGGCCTGCACCCGATGGCAGGGCGCCGGCTCGACCTGTGGCGACTGCGCGAGTTCGACACCACCCGGCTGCCCGCCACCGAGGACGTGTGGCTCTTCGAATGCGTCGCCAAGTCGAATCCGGACGACCGACGCCTCGTCGCGATGGCGCAGGTGCGCCAACTCGCCGCGGTCCGCGACAGGGAGGGCAACCTCGTCGGCCTGCCGCACGCGGAGCGCGCCATCTCGAACTGCCTCGAGGCGATCCGCCGCACCCGCGCCTCCCGCGGCGCGGCGGGCAACAAGCTGGACATGAACCACGTCTGGGTCGATGTCTGGCCGGAGATCGACCTGTCGCTTGAGGACATCACCCCGCTGCAGTCCAAGATCACGCCGCTGTCCGACGGCGCCGGGATCGAGGAGGTGCTGTGCCAGGGCAGGTTCCGGCAGGGCGAGCGGCTCGTGCCGCTGGCCGTCCGTTTCCACTCGCAGCCCGGCTCGGGCGTGACGACCACCGTCGGCCCTCAGCCCAGCGAGCCGCTGAAGCCGCTCGACGAGTACGCGGGCAAGGTGCTGCGGGCACGTCGCCGCGGCCTGGTGTACCCGTACGAGCTGTCGTCGACGCTCGCGGGCCCCGGCGGCACGCTGACCGAGTTGGACCTTGACGCCGACGGCCGCCTCGTCGAGGCGAACCGCGCGCCGGGCCTGAACAAGGCCGCGATCATCGTGGCGAGGGTGACCACCCCGACGCTGCTGCACCCGGAGGGTCTGACGCGCATCGTCTTGTCGGGCGACCCGACGAAGGGTCTGGGCGCGCTCGCCGAGCCGGAGTGCGCACGGATCATCGCCGCGATCGACCTTGCGGAGCAGGAGCGGATCCCGCTCGAGTGGTTCACCCTCAGCTCCGGCGCGAAGATCTCGAAGGATTCCGGCACCGAGAACATGGACTGGGTCGGCGCCGCCCTGAAGCGGGTCGTCGAGTTCACGCAGGACGGCGGCGAGATCAACATCATCGTCGCTGGCATCAACGTGGGCGCGCAGCCGTACTGGAACGCCGAGGCGACCATGCTGATGCACACCAAGGGCATCCTCGTGATGACGCCCGACTCGGCCATGGTGCTGACCGGCAAGCAGTCGCTCGACTTCTCCGGCGGCGTGTCCGCGGAGGACAACTTCGGCATCGGCGGCTACGACCGCGTGATGGGCCCCAACGGGCAGGCGCAGTACTGGGCACCCAACCTGGGCGCCGCGATGGAGATCCTGCTGACGCACTACGACCACACCTATGTGGTGCCCGGCGAGGATGGCCCGCGCCGCGCGGAGACGACGGACCCGTCGGATCGCGACATCTCGGACTTCCCGCACTTCTCGGAGGGCTCAGACTTCAGCACGGTCGGCCAGATCTTCTCCAGCGAGTTCAACCCGGACCGCAAGAAGGCCTTCGACATCCGCACCGTGATCGCCGCCGTCACCGACCAGGACCACGGGCACTCGGAGCGCTGGGCGGGCATGGCTGAGGCGGAGACGGCTGTCGTCGTCGACGCACGGATCGGCGGGCATTCGGTCGCCGTGCTCGGCATCGAATCCAAGCCGGTGCCGCGCGCCGGGTTCCCTCCCACCGACGGGCCGGACACGTTCACGGCGGGCACGCTTTTCCCGCAGTCGTCGAAGAAGGCGGCCCGGGCGATCAATGCGGCGTCGGGCAACCGTCCGCTGGTGGTGCTCGCCAACCTGTCGGGCTTCGACGGCTCGCCGGAGTCGATGCGCAACCTGCAGTTGGAGTACGGCGCAGAGATCGGTCGCGCCATCGTCAACTTCCAGGGCCCGATCGTGTTCGTGGTGATCTCGCGCTACCACGGCGGAGCGTTCGTGGTGTTCTCGAAGCGTCTCAACCCGAACATGACGGTGCTTGCCGTCGAGGGCAGCTTCGCGTCGGTGATCGGCGGCGCCCCGGCTGCGGCCGTGGTGTTCGCGCGCGACGTCGAGACCCGCACGTCGGCCGACCCTCGGGTGGTCGAGTTGGAGTCGACGCTGCGCTCGGCGTCGCCGGAGCGACGGGCCGAGGTGCAGGTCGAACTGGACACCGCGCGCAAGTCGGTGCGGGCCGAGAAGATCTCGGAGATCGCCGCCGAGTTCGACGGCATCCACAACATCCACCGCGCCGTCGAGGTCGGCTCGGTCGACAAGGTGATCACGCCTGCGGAGATCCGCCCGTCGATCATCGCGACGATCGAGGCCTTCGGGAAGCGCTCCTGACCCGTTCGTCGAGTGCCCTCGGGGTGCGTCCGCGACTAGCGGGCAGACGTCATCCCGAGGGTTTCGACGAGGCGGCGCTCGGCTGGATTTCTCGGTGGCTCGTCTAGGATCGGGGAAGCGTCGCGTGCCGGTGGGAGTCCGTCCCAGGCATGGAGGCGCCACACCGGAGGGATCGCGATGAACCCATCGACTTCCCAGCACACCCGTGACTGAGCGGGACTCTTCCAGGCTGGTCGCCTGGAGCGCCGAGCTTCGGCGCGTGCATCAACGCCTGCGCGAGGCGCTGCAGGTCACCCGGGACGCCGTGCGGGAGGGTCGACCTGCCGAGCCAGCCCGCCGAGACTTGCTGCTCTACTGCCACGGATTCTGCGCCGCGCTCGACGGCCACCACCGGGGTGAGGACCGCTCGCTCTTCCCTGCGATCCGGGAGGCCCACCCGGGGTTGGCCCCTACCCTGGCCGCCCTGGAGCAGGACCACTCGATGATCGCGCATCTGCTCGGCTCCCTGCAGTCGGCCATAGAGGCCGGCGGTTCGCCCGAGGACCTCGACCGGCACCTCGAGGGCATCGCCGCGATCATGGAGAGTCACTTCCGCTACGAGGAGCGGCAACTGCTGACGGTGCTCGACGGGCTCGCCCTCGAGGGCGCCGTCGACGAGGTGCTCGGCCCGCTCTGAGTCTCGTAAGGACGAGGAACGACGCTCCCACGAGCAGCGGTCCCTGGCCAGTTGGAGGGCGGTCCCTGAGCCCGCCGAAGGGCGGTCCCTGAGGCCGTCGAAGGGTCCGAACCCCCGCTCGGCGTTCGACGTCTCGACAAGCTCGACGAACGGGCGGTCCCCGAGCCCGTCGAAGGGTCCGAAACCACAGTGCGGCCCTCGGACGTCTCGACAAGCTCGACGAACGACCGGCTGGCGAAGGCCCGATACCCACATCCCCCATCAATGTCTCGACAAGGGCGACCGTCGGCACCACGATGGGTGCATGGTCACCCTTCGCGCCATGACGCCCGACGATGCCCTCCCCCTGCAGGGGGCGTTCGCCGCCATCGGCTGGGACAAGCCGAGCGCCCAGTTCGAGCGCTACGTCGCCGAGGCCCAGGCTGGCGACCGCGTCTGCCTGGTCGCGGAGGTCGACGGGCGGCTCGCCGGGTACTGCACGCTGTGCTGGAACTCGGGCTATCCGCCGTTCCGCGCGGCGCGCATCCCCGAGATCGTCGACCTCAACGTTCTTCCAGACTTCCGCCGTCGCGGCGTCGCGGCAGCCCTAGTGGACGCCCTTGAGCGCGAGGCCGCGACCCGCGGCGACACCGTCGGACTCGGCGTCGGCCTGTACGCGGACTACGGCCCTGCACAGCCGATGTACGTCGCACGGGGCTACCTGCCCGACGGCCAGGGCATCGTCTACGCAGGCCAACCCGTCGAGCCGGGCGCCTCGGTGGCGCTCGACGACGACGCCTGCCTGATGTTCACGCGCCAGCTGGACTGAGCCCCGGGAACGCGAAAGCGAGGTGGATCGACCACCTCGCAGTTCCACCATACAACGCCGAGGGGGCCTTGTGGCAAGGCCCTACCGGAGCGCAGAATCGCTGACTGCATCGGCTACCCAAGGAGCCACACATGTCAGTTTTCAACCTCCCCTCCGCGAAGGCCGCGAAGGCAGCGGGCACCCACCTCGACCGCGACGAGGCGCACCTGTCGCTCGTCGCCGACCTGCTGGACGGACAGGTCCGTGCGACCCGGTCCCGCCTTGCCGACCTGCGCCTCGAGCCAGCAGGCCCCGGCCATGGCGCGTTGGACCGCGACCTGGAGATCCACCGCCTCTCATCCCGGCTGTCGGTGCTGCGCCGCTTCGGCCTCGACGTCTGCCTCGGCCGGATGGTGCCAGCCGACGGCGCCGCCCCCGTCTACGTCGGCCGCATCGGGCTCACCGATGCCGACGGCGAGCCGCTGCTGATCGACTGGCGCGCCCCCGCCGCAGAGCCGTTCTTCGCCGCCACGCACGCCGAGCCGATGGGGCTCGCCAGCCGGAGGCGCTACCGCTGGGCCGACGGGCGGATCGTCGACTACTGGGACGAGGTGTTCACCGGAGACCCCGACTCCCCCGCCGCCCTGGATGACCAGTCCGCCTTCATCGCCAGCCTCGGCGCGAGCCGGAGCGACACCATGCGCGACGTGCTTGCCACCATCGCCGCCGACCAGGACGCCATCATCCGCTCCGACGCCGACGGCGCGCTGGTCGTCGACGGCGGCCCCGGCACGGGCAAGACCGTGGTGGCCCTGCACCGCGCGGCCTATCTGCTGTACGAGGATCCGAGGCTCGGAAGCCGCGGCGGGGTGCTCGTGATCGGGCCGCACCGTCCTTACCTGCGCTACGTCGCCGACGTGCTGCCGAACCTCGGCGAGGACGGCGTGTCGATCGCGACCCTCGCCGACCTCGTCCCGCAGGGCGCCGCCGCGACGCAGGAGTCGGACGCCGAGGTGCCCCACCTCAAATCGGACGCGCGCCTGCTTGACGCGGTCGAGGCCGCCGTCGCGTTCTACGAGGAGCCGCCGACCGAGGAACTGACCGTCGAGACGCCGTGGGCGGAGGTCGAGATGGACGCGGCCGACTGGGCCGAGGCCTTCTCCTCACCCGACCCCGGCACCCCGCACAACGAGGCCCAGTCGCTGGTGTGGGAGGCACTGCTGGACGTCCTGGTCGACAAGCACGGCCTCGACGACGACCTGGAGGAGTCGGAGGTGCGCGCGGCCCTGGCGGCAGACCACGACCTGCGGGTCACGATGCGACGAGGCTGGCCGATCCTCGAGCCTGCCGATCTCGTCTCCGACCTGTGGTCCGTGCCCGCCTACCTGCGCCGCTGCGCGCCCTGGCTGACGCCCGAGGAACGCGCGGCGCTGCGTCGCCCCGAGGGATCGCCCTGGACGATTGAGGACCTGCCGATGCTCGACGCGATGAGGCGGCGGCTCGGCGACCCGGCCGCCCCGGAGATCCGGCAGCGCAAGGCGGCCGCGTTGGCCGAGAGCAGGGCCTTCATGGACGAGGTCGTCGCCGACCTGTTGGAGGCCAACGACGATCCAGAGTCGCCTCTCCCGCTGCTGAACCGCGACAGCATCCGGGAGGCCCTGGTCGACGAGGACGTCGCCCCGGGAGTCGACCTGGACCCGCTCGAGGGCCCGTTCGGTCACGTCATCGTCGACGAGGCGCAGGAGTTGACCGACGCCCAGTGGCAGATGGTGCTCGCCCGGTGCCCGTCGCGGAGCGTGACGGTGGTCGGCGACCGGGCGCAGGCCCGCCGCGGCTTCCCCGAAAGCTGGGAGGAGAGGCTGCGGAGGGTCGGCTTCGGGTCGGTCACCGAGCGACGCCTGAACCTGAACTACCGGACTCCGCGCCAGGTGATGGAGGAGGCAGCACCTGTGATCCGAGCGGTCCTTCCAGACGCCAACGTGCCCGACTCCGTCCGCGAGGGGGCCGCCGTCCGGCGAGGTGACGCGGGCCGGGTGCGCGAGGTGGTCGCGGAGTGGCTGGCTGGCCACGAGGACGGCGTCGCGGTCGTCGTCGGCGATCCCGGGTTCGCCCCTTCAGAGCGGGTCAGCGTGCTCGCGCCGGAACTGACGAAGGGCCTCGAGTTCGACCTCGTGGTGCTGGTGCGACCCGGGTCGTTCGGGACGGGCGTGCAGGGCGCGGTCGACCGCTACGTCGCCATGACGAGGGCGACCGGCGAACTGGTCATCCTCGAGTAGCCGGATCGGCGCGCCTCGGCCTGCCCGTGGGGGCGGCCAGCGTGTGCTGCCTGCGGAACTGGCCCGTGGCGAGGAGCACCGCGATGGTGAGCCCTCCCGCGATCCACCCGGACGCGCCGAGCCCGAGCATCAGGGCGGGGTCGGGCTGGCTGCCCGCGGCGAAGAAGAGCATCGGAAGCCCCATCGACGCGTTCATGGCGCCGTGCGCGAACACCGCAGGCCACACCGCGCCGCTGCGCAACCGCAGGAGGCCGAGCAGCACGCCCCAGACCAGGCACCCGGCCACCATCAGCAGCAGGCCGAGCGCGTTGGGGCGGGCGAAGTTGTAGCCGAGCAGGATCACCGGAGCATGCCACAGGCCCCAGACGATGCCGCTGACGATCAGCGCGGGCCAGGTGCCGTAGCGGCGCAGCGCAGGGACCAGGAAGCCGCGCCAGCCGATCTCCTCGCCGAGGGCCAGGAGGGCGTTGACGGTGAACGCGGCGATCGGGATCGACGCCAGTTGCGCAATCGCGACGACCCACATCGGCGGCAGGTCGGTGCCGGGCGGCGCGCTGGCCTCCAGGATCTGCGCCAACCCGGACAGCCCCGCGAAGTCGGGTGTGAGCCACCCGAACGCGATCGCGACGAACATGGCGGCCACGACGACCACGATGGTCCCGAGCACCGCCAGCACCGACAGCCACACGATGCGCCGTGTGGGCCGCAGCGGCCAAACGCCGAGGAACCACAGCCGCCACCCCTTCGCGACCGGCCTCATGGTGAGCATCACGATGAGGACGGCGATCAAGGGGGTGAACATCATGGCGGGCAGCAGCACGACGGCGATCGGCTCGGCCAGCCCCTTGCCGAGCCAGAGCGGGAGGGCGACCAGCCATGCGAGCCCGCAGGCCAGCACGATGTAGGCCACGATCGCGGCTGGCGGGATCGTCGGCAGGTCAGGCTCCGGCTGCGCAGGTTCGGGCTGCGGGTCGGACATCGACGGTGGCGCCCAGTCGGCGGAAGACGTCATGGGAGACTCCCTTCTCTCCGCTCAGGTCGCACCATACGCCCGCCGCCCGGCCCGCGCCCGCCGGGGCCACGTCACCTCCAATCGCGATCGTGCGACCGCCCGCGAGCCCTTCCGGACCGTTCACTCGCTGCGCCCGGGACGGTCTGACACTGCCCAGTGTTGACTCCCGCACCGCGACAGACCACCACGACCGAACACGCATTGCATCTACAACTTGCTATGTTTACACTTACAGGTGCAAGGAGGTTGCAAGGAATGAAGCTCGATACACGCGACCGAGTCTTGGCGAACGACCGGGAGCAGATGCTCGCCGCGCAGGTCCTCGACCAACTGTCCGGACCGGACGGGGCCTTGGCCGTCACCCGTCACGAGGCCGTCTCGCCTCTTCCCGTGGAGGTCGGACGGTTGCTGCAGCACGTCCTCGATGTTGTCGCGCGAGGGGGAACGGTCACCGTCGGTAGCGTGCCTGAGGTGCTGACGACGACCACAGCGGCAGGACTCCTCGGCGTCTCGCGGCCGACCCTGATGCGCATGGTGGACAACGGCGAGCTGCCGTCCCACAAGGTCGGGACGCACACCCGCCTGAAGGCGAACGATGTCTACGCTGCCCTCCGCGCTCGCCGCGCCCGCGAGCGGGCGGCCTACCAGGAACTCATGGGCCTCGAGGACGGCGAATAGCAGCGAAGCAATGCTTGTCAGCCTAGACTTGAGGCGTGTTTGACCCTGTGCCCACCATCCTGGTGGATGCCAACGTCTGGTACTCCAGGACGCAGCGGGACTGGATCGCACTCCTCTACACGACAGGCGAGACGGATCCTTTTCGCGTGAGGTGGACCGAGGACATCCTCGCGGAGGCCATGTATCACCTCCGCAAGGAACACCCCGATTGGGACGGTCGAAAACTCTCTATCTTCCGGGACCACTTGGAGGAGACATTCGAGAACGGCCGGGTGGCCGATTTCGTGGTCGACGGTAGCTATCGCGGAGTCGATCCGGCCGACGCTCACGTCCATGCTGCGGCACTCGCCTGCGGTGCAGACATGCTGGTCACGAACAACGCGCGGGACTTCGAGTGGGATGACAACTCCAGCCCGTATGAGGTGGCGAGCCCCGACGACTTCCTCATGTTGGTGGCCGATGCGGCCCCCACGCTAGTCACAAGAGTGACGAAAACGATGTGCGAGTACCACCTGGGCCTCGGCCGCGAACCCAATCTGCCCTCGGCGCTGAGAAGGGCTGGCTGTCCGGCATTCGCCGAGCACATCCGAACGCTGCTCCCACAACTCTTCTAGCGACGAGCGCCTGGTCTAGGCTCGCGGCGAGGAGAGGTGGCAGATGACGCGGGTCGAGGCGGTCGTGATCGGGGCGGGGCAGGCCGGGCTTTCGGCCGCGTACCACCTTCGACGGCTGGGCATCGACTTCGTCGTCCTCGACGCAAACGACCGGCCCGGCGGAGCGTGGCAGCACCGGTGGGACTCCCTGACGATGCACGACGTGCACGGGGTCGCCGACCTGCCGGGCATGCCGGTGCCCGACTTCGATCCAGAGGCGCGCGCGAACACCACCGTGCCCGCCTATTTCGCCGACTACGAGCGGCGCTTCGACCTTCCCGTCCGGCGTCCCGTCACCGTGCGAAGCGTCACCGCAGACGGGCCCGGGCCGGATGCGACGCTCACGGTCACCACCACCGATGGCGAGATTCAGACCCGCGCGATCGTCAACGCCACCGGCACCTGGGACACGCCGTTCCTGCCCTACTACCCAGGCGCCCGCGACTTCCTCGGCCCCCAGTTCCACGCGTCCGGCTACCCCGGCCCCGAGTTCTTCCGCGGGCTGCGGGTCGTGGTCGTCGGCGGCGGCGCCTCGGCTGTGCAGTTCATCGGCGAGTTGGCGGGGGTCGCGTCGGACATCGTCTGGGTGACGCGGCGCGAGCCGATCTGGCGCACCGGCGAGTTCAACCCGGACGCCGGGCGCGAGGCGGTCGCCCTCGTCGAGGACCGCGTCCGGCAGGGACTGCCGCCCCGCTCGGTCGTCAGCGTGACCGGGCTGATGCTCCGACCGCAGGAACGTCTGGCCGCCGAGATGGGCCTCTACGACGCGCGCCGCCCGATGTTCGAGCGCGTCGAACCGCACGGCGTCGCCTGGGAGGACGGGCACTTCGAGCATGCCGACGCGATCCTCTGGGCAACCGGGTTCAGGCCGAGCATCTCGCACCTTTCGCCTCTCAGGCTGCGTGGGCCGAACGGCGGCATCCAACTGGAGGCGCCGCGCGATCCGCACACGTTCACCACGGCGACCAGGGATCCGCGGATCCACTTCGTCGGCTACGGCCCATCAGCCTCGACGATCGGCGCGACGCGGGCAGGCAGGGTCGCGGCTCTCGCGGTGCGGGACCAGTTGGCCGGCTGAGGTCAGAAGTCGAGGTCGATGTCGGAGATGAAGTCCCCGACGCCCTCGACGAAGCCGCCGATCCCGTCGGCGATGTCACCGACGCCGCCGATCGCGTCTCCCATGTCCGCGATCCCGCCGAACCCGTCGGCGAGGAACGCCAGGTTCCAGGCCACGTCCAGGCCCAGGTCCATCCAGATCAGGCCGTCGAGCACCTCCATGTCGCCCGCCTCGTGGCTGCGGCTGGCCACCTCCCCGAACACCTTCGACCAGTGGTCGGCCACGCCGAACACGAGCGCGTAGGGCAGGTAGCGGCTGAAGATGCCCGCGGCCTCCTCGAAGCTGAACTGGTCGGCCTCGGCCGTAGCCAGGTACTTCTTGAAGCCGAGCGCCTGGATCATCGTCGCGGTGCCGAGCGCGGTGCGGGGCACGCGGCGCTTCAACCGCCTGCTGAGGAAGAGGGCGCCGCCGATGAGGATCAGGGCGCTGAGTACCGTCCAGATCGTCGAGGACATGGTCCAGACCAGCACGCACCAGCCGAGCAGCACGACCCAGCCGAGCACCGCCAGGCAGCCGGCCTCCGCCGGCCTCGGGTCCTTCTCGTACCAGCCGTTCTCGACGGTCTGGCGGTACAGGTCCTCCTGGGCGCTGCGCAGATCTCCCCCGCGCTTCTTGGTCCACTGGCTCATCAGGACCCCGTCCCCGGCGCGGGGCATGCCGAGCAACGAGCCCAACAGGTCGGCCTCAAACTGGTCGAGCCGGTCGGCGGGAGGGCCGGGATGGATCGGGGTGATGCGCCAGTCGCGGGCCTTCTTCTTCGGGTCCTGCTGCCGCTTCGGGTCGACGTCGACCGCCTCGATCTTGAGCCAGCCGCGCACCGCCAGGTCGACGATGGTCGCCGTCAGGTCGCGCATCTCCGCCTGCCCGTCGACGATGGTGCCGACGAGCCCGGGCCTGAGCCCGCGGGGCGGGGAGAACGCGACCGCGACCTCGCCCGAGTACTCCCGACCGGGCTGCACCTTGGTCTCCGGAGCGCTCTGGCCGAGCGCGGGCACGAGGCCGGGCGTCAGGCCGACGAAGATCCGGTCGTGGAAGAACCGGTTGGCCACGGCGCCGATGAGGAACATCACGCCGCCCGCCACAATCGCGATGGCAAGGGCCCCGATATCCATGGAGGTCATAGGCTCCATTGTGTCGGATGTGACAAACCCCATCCGGTTCCGCCGCCGAGTTGAGACCGACGACCGGTCCGCAGCCGCGTGCGAGCCCGCGTCGGAGGCCCCAGAGGGCACCGTCAGGCGGAGGTCAGCGCACGATGTCGTAGCGCGCGAGCTTCGCCTTGTCGGCCTTCGAGGTCGATCCCTGCAGGGCGAGCAGTTCCGCGTAGATGCCGTCGGTTCTCGCCAGTTCGGCGGGGGTGCCGATCTCGTCGATGCGGCCCTCGCGGAGCGTCACGATCCGGTCGACCGTCGAGATGGTCGACAACCGGTGCGCGATGATCACGGTGGTGCGACCCTCCATCAACTCGTCGAGACCTGCCTGCACGGCGCGCTCCGACTTGGTGTCGAGCGAACTGGTGGCCTCGTCGAGGATCAGGATCGGGGCGTCCTTCAGCAGCGCCCGGGCGACCGACAGCCGCTGCTTCTGGCCGCCGGACAGCTTGATGCCCCGCTCGCCGATCTCGGTGTCGAAGCCGTCCTTCAACCGCGAGATGAAGCTCATCGCGTTGGCGCGCCGGGCGGCCGTCTCCAACTGCTCGTCGGTGACATCGTCGATGCCGTAGGCGATGTTCTCGCGGATGGTGCCGCTGAACAGGCTCGCGTCCTGGAACACGACGCCGATCTCGCGGCGCAGCAGTTCGGAGGGCACGTCGCGCACCGACTGGCCGTGCACCTCGACGGTGCCCGACGTCGCCGGGTACAGCTTCATGAGCAGGTTGACGAGCGTGGTCTTGCCGCCGCCCGACTCGCCGACGAACGCGACCCGTTCGCCTCGGTCGATGGCGAGGTTGATGTCGTTGAGGACCAGTTCGGTGGTGTCGCCGTAGCCGAAGCTGACGTCGTCGAAGGCGACGACGGGGTCCTCCTCGCGCCACTCGACGCTCGGCTGAACCGCGCCAGACTCGTCGAGTTCGAGGGGGTTGTTGGGCTCGTCGATCTCGCCCATCACCTTGAAATACTCGTGGCTGCCAGCGATGGCGCGCTGCGTGGTGTCGACGAGGTAGCTCATGCCGGTGACCGGCTGCTTGGCCATGTTGACCAACTGGATGAGCATCACCATCACGCCGATGCTGAACGCGCCCTGCGCCGTCTGGACGAAGATGATGGCGTAGATGATGAAGAACACGACGTCGAGCACCGCCCGGCGCAGCGTGTCCATCTTGTGCCAGTAGGCCGACTGTTCAGCGGTGAGGCCGACGGCGTCGTCGTAGTGGTCGCCGAACTTCTTCAGCTCGTCGCGCTCGGTCACGAACGACTTCACGACGCGCATCTGGCCGATCACCTCGGCGAACCGGCCGCCCGCGATGTCGTAGTGCTCGTTCTTCTGGTGCTCCCAGACCTGCCACCGCTTCGACGTCAGGGCCGTCAGCCACACGAAGGTCGGGTAGATGATGATCAGCAGCAGCGCCAGCCACGGCGAGTAGACAAGCGAGATCACCAGGACCGCGAAGACGGTGATCAGCATCGGGAAGAAGTTGTTGGAGAACATCTGGAGGAAGTCGGTGATCGACGTGATCGACCGGTTGAGCCTGGAGATGATCGTGCCCGTGAGCTCGTTGTCGTAGTAGCGCTGCGGCAGCTTCAGCAGCTTGCGGAAGTAGCGCCGCGAGAGGATCGCCCGGAGCCTTGTCGCCATCAGGTCGCCCCAGTAGCCGGTCAGGTTCGTCAACACCGAGTTGGCGAGCGAAAGCACGAGCAGGCCACCCGCCAGCCACAGCAGCGTTGCGACCGTGCCGCCCTTGCCCCCGACCATGCTGACGACCACGTCGGTCGCGCGGGCGATGACGAACGGCATCAGCAGGGCGGTCGCCGCGATGGCGATGGCGCCGACGATGATGCCGAGATACAGATGCCACAGTTCCCTGGCCGTGCCGAGGATTCTGACGATGCTTCGCATGGGTGCTCCTTCGGCCCGAACTCTAGACCGCCGCGCCAAGGAATCAAACGCCACTGGGGACGCCACGCGTCGTCAGCACTCAACGTTTCGCCGCGGGAGGAAAGTCGGCCCGTGGCGGTGACCCGTCGGCGAGCGGACGGCCGGTCTGTCTGGCCGTCCGGGGAGCGCCTATCCCAGCGCCATGATGTCGGCGGGCGGACGGCCGGAGGCGAGCAGTTCGGCCATCGTCTCGATCGACGGGGCCGCGTGCGTGAAGAACGAGAAGTAGCCCTCGCACAGGTAGTTCTGGCCGGGCTGCCCGTCCGCAGAGGCGATGAACCGGTCCTTGGGGCAGCCGCCGTGGCAGGCCCACCTGACGGGACAGCGCTGGCACTGCTGCGTCAGAGCGACCCGCTTGTAGCGACCGAACTCGCGCTGCGCCTCGGAGGTCAGCAGCCGCTGGAAGCCCGATTCGTGGATGTTGCCGAGCTTGTAGTCGGGCTCGACATAGTGGTCACAGGAGTACACGTCCCCGTTGTGTTCGACGGCGAGCGCGCCGCCACACTCGGGCGAGTGGACGCACAGCGAGTACTGGCCGAAGCGGGCCGCGAGCATCACGTCGAAGTGCTGCACGTAGACGCGGCCGACGTCGTGGCGCACCCACTCGTCGAAGACGGCGCTGAGGAAGCCTCCCCACTGCGCGGCGGTGACGGAGCGGGACGTGACCGCGTCGCCGTGCTGCTGGTAGAGCAGTCGCGCGCCGTCGGGGCCGGTCCAGCCCTGCTCGGCGACGGCAAGGTCCTTCGCCTCGACCCGTTCAACGATCGGGATGAACTGCATGAACTCGACGCCCAGGTCGTCGCGGAAGTAGCGGTAGACGTCGAGCCCGTGGTCGGCGTTTGCGGCGTTGACGGTGCACAGCACGTTGACCTCGACGCCGTGGCGGCGCAGCACCTCCCAGCCACGGACGACCTGCTTGTGGGTTCCGCGTCCGGCCTTGTTGACGCGGTAGGCGTCGTGCAGTTCCGCTGGGCCGTCGACCGAGAGCCCGACGAGGAAGCCCTCGTCCTTCAGGAAGCGCCCCCAGTCGTCGTCGAGGAGGGTGCCGTTGGTCTGGATCGAGTGGCGCACCACCTGGCGGGGTCGGGCGTACTGCCTGCCGAGCCGGACCGCCTCGCGGAAGAAGGCCAGCCCGCGCATGGTCGGTTCGCCGCCCTGCCAGGCGAACATCACCTCGCCGTCGGGCTGTCCGGCGAGGAACTCGCGGACGTAGGTCTCGAGCGTCTCTGCGCTCATCCGCTGCCCGTCGGCGTCGTAGAGCAGTTCCTTGGACAGGAAGAAGCAGTAGGTGCAGTCCAGGTTGCACGCGGCCCCGGTCGGCTTGGTCACGACGGAGAAGGGCAGGGCGCGCATGCCTCCACGATGGCACCTGCTGCGCCGGTTGCCAAGCGTCGCGGACGCAACAGAAATCGGGAGCGATCGGAGATGGCCGAGCGAGGCAGGCGTTCGAGCCGAGCAACGGCGACGAGACGCTCCCCGGACACGACGAGACCCCGCGGCCTGGGGCCGCGGGGTCTTCGTGCGATGTGGGTCAGCGCTCGTTGATCGGCACGTAGTCGCGCTCGGTGGGGCCGACGTAGATCTGGCGCGGACGCCCGATCTTGCGGCCCTTCTCGGCGTGCTGCTCGCGCCACTGCGCGATCCAGCCTGGGAGGCGACCCAGGGCGAACAGCGCGGTGAAGTGCTGCGCCGGGAAGCCCATCGCCTCGTAGATGAGACCGGTGTAGAAGTCGACGTTGGGGTACAGCTTGCGCTCGATGAAGTAATCGTCGTTCAGCGCCGTCTCCTCCAACTCCAGGGCCATCTCGAGGAGGTGGTTGGAGGTGCCGGAGTTGCGCAGCAACTGGTCTGCGTGGCCCTTGATGATCTTGGCGCGCGGGTCGTAGTTCTTGTAGACGCGGTGCCCGAAGCCCATCAGCTTCACGCCGGACTTCTTGTCCTTGACCTGCGAGACGAAGTCCTTGATGTCGAGGCCCTCCTTCGAGATCTCGCGGAGCATCTCGAGGACGGCCTGGTTGGCGCCGCCGTGCAGCGGGCCCGACAGCGCGTGGACGCCGGAGGCCATCGACGCGTAGATGTTGGCGTCGGCCGAACCGACGAGACGCACCGTCGAGGTGGAGGCGTTCTGCTCGTGGTCGGCGTGCAGGATGAACAGCGTTTCGAATGCCCGAACCACGTCGGGGTCGATCTCGTACTCCTCCTGCGGGGTGCCGAACGACAGCCGCAGGTAGTTCTCGACGTAGCCGAGGTTGTTGCGCGAGTAGAGGAAGGGGGCGCCGATCGACGACTTGTAGGCGTAGGCGGCCAGCGTCGGCATCGAGCCGAGCAGGCGAAGGCTGGCCTCCTCGACCTGCTCCTCATCGTGCACGTCGAGGGTGTCGCGGTTGAAGGAGCCGAGCGCGGTGACGCCAGCGGCGAGCACCTGCATGGGGTGGGCGCCGCGCGGGAAGGCGCGGAACAGTTCGCGCATCCGCTCGTCAAGCAGCATCCGGCGGGCGATCTTCCCGTTGAACTCGTCGAGCTGCGCCTGGGTGGGGAGCTCTCCGTAGATCAGCAGGTAGGCGACCTCGATGAACGTCGCCTTCTCGGCGAGCTGTTCGATCGGGTAGCCGCGGTACTGCAGCACGCCCTTGTCGCCATCGATGAAGGTGATCGACGAGACACATGACGCGGTGTTGACGAAGCCGGGGTCGAGGGTGGTCACTCCTGTCGTGGACAGCAGCTTTCCGATGTCGAGCCCGTCGTTGCCCTGTGTGGCTTCCACCGTCGGCAGCTCGAGTTCGGTTTCCCCGTACTTGAGGACTCCGCTATCGGTCATGCGATTCGCCTTTCTCTGGTTTTCCGGACGGCCGCCATGGGCGCCGGTTAGCTCTGTGGGGCTGTGCGGAACCCCACCATACAACCCCTTGCGAACAACTTGTAAGGATCGTTCGCCCAGTCCAGAGGCGCTGGACATAGCACGGCCCCACCCGCTATGGACGGGTGGGGCCGATCAGCAGAGTTTGCTCTCAGAGGCCGTCGTGGGTCTCCGACCGGTGCACGGTCTCCCCGGTGCCCGGATCCTGCACGGTGCGCGACTCGGTGACGCGGGAGCGGTTCATCGTCGCGAGCGACCAGATCAGCCCGATCACGCCCGCACCCATCAGGATGTAGCCGATCATGTCGAGGCTGACGTATGGGACGTCTGCGTTGACCGCGAACGCCAGGATCGCGCCGAGGGCGATCAGGACGACGGAAGTGCCGATACGCATGGCTGTTCTCCATTCTTTTGGGGGGTGGAGTATCGGAATCGTAACGCTGCAGGGCGGCGACGGCCCGCGTTTTGCGGGATTGCGCGGCAATCCGGGCGGGGGCCAGTAGGTTGACGGCGTGAGCAGCACGCATGAAGTGACGCCGCCCAAGACGGCGCTGGCCTCGTCCAAGGCATCCACGGGCAAGGTGATCTCCTGGGCGATGTGGGACTGGGGCACCCAGCCCTTCGCGACCGTCATCACCACCTTCGTGTTCGCCGTCTATCTGACCAGCGACGCGTTCGGCGACAACGACACCCTCACCAAGAACCTGGCCTGGGCGACGGGAATCGCTGGCATCTGCGTCGCGCTGCTCGCCCCGGTGCTCGGCCAAGGGGCCGACCGCAAGGGCCGACGGATGTTCCACCTGCGCTGGCAGACGTGGCTGCTTGCCGCGGTGTCGGCAGCCATGTACTTCGTGGCGCCGTCCCCCGAGTACTTCTGGCTCGGCGCGATCCTGCTCGCCGGCGGCAACGTCGTCTCCGAGATCGCCAACGTCAACTACTACGCCGCCATCGACCAGGTGTCGACCCCGCGCAACGTCGGCCGGGTCAGCGGTCTGGGCTGGGGCCTCGGCTACCTGGGCGGCATCACGATCCTGCTTGTCATCATCGTGGCGCTGGGCTCCGACTTCCCCGCCTCCGATGTGCGGATCGCGATGCTGATCTGCGGCGCGTGGACGCTGCTGTTCACCATCCCGATCTTCGTGGCGCTGAAGGACCGCAAGCCCACCACCGCTGCCCCGTCGCTCGGCGTCGTCGGCTCCTACAAGGCCCTGTTCGCCTCGATCCGGAACCTGTGGCGCACCTCCCCCAACACCCTGTTCTTCCTGCTGGCCTCCGCGCTGTTCCGCGACGGCCTCGCGGGCGTGTTCACCTTCGGAGGCGTGCTCGCGGCAGGCACCTTCGGATTCAAGTTCAGCGAGGTCGTCATCTTCGGCGTCGCCGCCAACGTGACGGCGGGGGTCGCGACCATGCTGTTCGGGCTCCTCGACGACAAGCTTGGCCCCAAGCGCGTCATCCTCATCTCGCTGATCAGCCTTGTGCTGCTCGGCACCGGTGTCTTCGTCTTCCACGACGGAGGCAAGCCCGTGTTCTGGGCGCTCGGCCTGCTGATGTGCCTGTTCGTCGGCCCAGCCCAGTCGGCGAGCCGTAGCTTCCTGGCGCGGCTCATCCCGGAGGGCATGAGCGGCGAGATCTTCGGCCTCTACGCGACCACCGGTCGCGCCGTCAGCTTCCTCTCGCCGCTGCTGTTCGGCCTCGGCATCACCATCGGCCAGTCGGTGCTCAGCGCCTCGCAGGAGGCGGCGCAGTACTGGGGCATCCTCGGCGTCGTCGTCGTGCTGCTCGCGGGCCTGCTGCTCGCGCTGTTCGTGAAGGACCCGCCCCGGGCGACCGAGGTCGAGGCGGCCTGAGCGGTGCGCTGGCGGCGGCACCAACGCGAGGCGCTCGACGCCATCGCGATCCCTGACGACGACCGTCACTGGGTGGTGCTGCCTCCGGGCGGCGGCAAGACGCTCGTCGGCGTCGGCGCCGCGGCGGGCTGGGAAGGCAAGATCGTCGCGTTCGGCCCCAACCTGGCGATCGTGGCCCAGTGGAGGGCCGCCTGGGAGGCGTTCACGGGCGAGAAGGCCACCTCGGACCGGGAACTCCCGACGCGCTTTACCGCCCTCACCTACCAGACGCTCGCGGTGTTCGACTCCGAATCCGACGGCACCAGCGCGAAGACCCGCCTGCACCCCAACGGCCTCGCCCTTGTCGAACGGCTCCACGCCGCTGGCCCCATCACCCTTGTCCTCGACGAGTGCCACCACCTGCTCGAGGTGTGGGGCGACCTGCTCGACGAGATCCTCGCCGACCTGCCGGAGGCGCGCATCGTCGCCCTGACGGCCACGCCTCCCGACCTGCTGACGACGACCCAGGCCGAGCGGGTGCACCGCCTGTTCGGCACCATCACGTACCAGGCGGGCATCCCCGCGCTGGTCGCCGAGGGAGACCTGGCGCCGTTCGCGGAACTCGCCTGGTTCACCCGTCCGACGCCGCGCGAGGACGAGTGGCTCGACGCCCGGGCGGTGCGGGCCGCGGAGCTGATCACGGAACTGACGAGCGTCGACACCCACGTGCCGCTGCTGACCTGGGTCCAGATGTGGGACTTCCGCGACTTCTCGCCCGAGGTCGGCGACGCCGTCGTCCGGCTCGCGCTCGCCGGTCACCTCGACATGCCCGAGCACGCGCACGTCTTCGAGCGGCACCGTCAGGACGTCACGCTCGCGGACTGGCTGACGGTCGCCGACCTCTGGTTGGAGGCGCTGGCGACCGCCGAGCCGGAGCAGCGCGCGTTCGCGCGGCGGATCGGCGACCTGCTGCCAGGGGTGGGCTACCGGCTGACCAAGACGGGGGTCAAGCCCGGGGTCCCGCTCGTCGACCGGGTGCTGAGCCGCAGCGCCTCGAAGTCGGCCGCCGCCGCGGAGATCGTCGCCCACACCGTCGGGGATGACCCGGACGCGAGGGTGCTCGTCCTGACGGACTTCTCCACCGCGACGGCGCTGCCCGCAGACCTTGACGGCGTGATCGAACCGCAGTCGGGTTCGGCTCGCTGGCTGCTCGAGGCGATGGTCGCCGACGAGCGGATCGCCCGGGCGCGACCGGTGATGGTGACGGGCACCAGCGTCGGCGCCGAGGCGTCGGTGCTTCGGGAGCTGCTGCCAGACGAGACGATCACCGGCGAGGGCGTCGTGGTGCTGGAGGGCACCGGCGCGTCGCGGTGGCTGGCGGCGGCCACCGACGCCCTGAACCGTGGCTGGACCCGCTGTCTGGTCGGCACCCGCGGACTGCTCGGCGAGGGGTGGGACGCGCGGGCCGTGTCGGGGGTGGTCGACCTGACGTCGGCGACGACGTCGACCGCGATCGTGCAGACCCGCGGCAGGTCGCTGCGCTCCGACCCCCTGCACCCCGACAAGGTCGCGGTGAACTGGACGGTGACGTGCGTGGCGCCCGACCGGCCGCAGGGCGACGCCGACTACCGCAGACTGGTCCGCAAGCATGCCGGGTGGTTCGCCGTCGACGAGGAGGGCGACGTGGTCGACGGGGTCGCGCACCTCGACTCCAGGCTGAGCCCCGACGTCGCCCCCGGCGACGCGACGGTCGAACAGGCCGACGCAAAGGCGATCGCACCGCCGGGCGCGCACCCCGGCTCGGGCGCCGACCCGCTGGCCGAACTCAACGCCCGCGCGCTGCGCCGCGCCCAGGACCCCGAGGCGATCCGCACGGCCTGGGCCGAGGTCGACCCGGGGCGACTCCACCCGGTCTCGACGCTCCGCGTGGTCGGCGACCGCACCCCGAGGACGACCGTCGCGCGCCGCGAGGCGCCTCCACCGGTGCCTGCAAGGTCGGCCGGTCTCGCCGCCTCGGGAGGGGCGCTGGTGGCTCTCGGCATCGGAATCGGCCTCGACAGCCTTCCCGCCACGCTGATCCTCCTGCTGGTCGCCCTCGTCGTCGGAGGCGGTTGGTGGTTGTTCCGGGCGAGGAGGGTGCGCAGGGCCGTGACGACACCGCCGTCGACGAGCGACTACGCGCGGGCGGTCGCCGACGCGCTGCATGCAGACGGGCAGTCCCCCGTCGGCGCCGAGGGCGTGGTCGTCGAGATCACCGCAGGCGGCGAGACGCGCATCCACCTCGAGGGCGTGGACGAGGAGGCCACCGAGGTGTTCACTCAGGCGCTGACCGAGGTGCTGGGGATGATCGAACAACCGCGCTACCTGATCTCGCGTCCCGTCTGGGACGACACGACCGTCCGCCTCGTCGACGCGCTCCGTCCGCCCACGCCCGACCGGGAGGTGTGGCACCAGGTGCCGAGCACCCTGGCCACGCTGCGCAGCAGGGCCGACCTGTTCGCCGAGGCATGGACCCGACACGTCGGCCCGGGCCGCGCGGTCTTCGTCGGCACCCCCGAGGGCACCGGCCTGCTGCAGGCGCTGAAGTGGACCTCGCCGTTCGGCTCCGACGCCGGGCTCTCCGTCGTCACCCGACGCCACTGGTAGTGGTGCATGGCCACCGACCCCGTCGTCGCCACGCACGCCGACCTCGTCTCGACTCTGCGCAACGTCTGCTGACAAAGCCCACCGCTGCGCCGTTCAGACCGTACTCAAAGCGACCCCCGGGATTTACCGGTAACATTCCTGTCCTACACTGACCCCGGGTGACAAACTCTTGGGATTAACGGTCCGATTTGATAGCACATGAATCGTTACGGATCTGCAACCTGGGGGACACCGTTTTGGCTTGACGCAGGGGTTGCGCGGGTCGAAACTTCCCAATGGAGACCCCTGAGATCCACTCTGACACAGGAGTTCGGAGGAGATCGGGTCGACACCTCGGGGGGCTGGCATGGAGCCGGCCGCCCAGACGTTCTCAGGAGGAACGAATGAAGCTTCGCAAGCTTGCAGTGGCCGCGGCCGGCCTGCTGCTGACGCTGTCGATGGCCGCGTGCGCCGGTGGCGGCGCCGGCTCGGGCAGCACCCCCGCCCCCACCGCCGGCGGCGGCGAGTCCAAGCCCGCGACTGCTGGCGGCAAGGTCGGCGTGTCGATGCCGACCCGCACGTCCGAGCGCTGGATCCAGGACGGCAACGCCGTCGAGAGCCAGCTCAAGGAGGCCGGCTACGAGGTCTCGCTGCAGTTCGCCAATGACGACATCCCGACGCAGGCGCAGCAGATCGACCAGATGATCACCCAGGGCGTCAAGGTCCTCATCATCGCCTCGATCGACGGCACCGCTCTCGCGCCGCAGCTCGACGCGGCCGCCGCCCAGGGCATCAAGGTCATCGCGTACGACCGCCTGATCCGCGACTCCAAGAACGTCGACTTCTACGTCTCCTTCGACAACTTCAAGGTCGGCGTCGCCCAGGGCGAGTCCCTCATCGAGGGCCTCAAGGCCAGCGGCAAGCCCGCACCGTGGAACGTCGAGCTGTTCGCAGGCTCCCTCGACGACAACAACGCGCACTTCTTCTTCAACGGCGCGATGTCTGTCATCCAGCCGCTGATCGACAGCGGCGAGATCAAGATCGTCTCCGGCCAGACCTCGATCGACCAGGCCGCGACGCTGCGTTGGCAGCAGGAGACCGCGCAGAAGCGCATGGAGGACCTGCTGACGGCCAACTACCAGGGCGGCACCAAGGTTGACGGCGTGCTGTCGGCCTACGACGGCCTGTCCCGCGGCATCATCACCGCCCTGCAGAACAACGGCTACTCCGGCACCGTCGGCGCCGGCTTCCCCGTCGTGACCGGCCAGGACGCCGAGATCGCCTCCGTCAAGCTGATCCAGGACGGCATCCAGTACTCGACCATCTTCAAGGACACCCGTCTCCTGGCCGCGCAGGCCGTGAAGTCGGCGACCGACCTGCTCGAGGGCAAGGAGCCTGAGGCCAACAACACCAAGGACTACGACAACGGCGTGAAGGTCGTTCCCTCGTACCTCCTCGACGTGGTGACGGTCACCAAGGCCAACATCACCGAGGCGCTGGTCGACACCGGCTACTGGACCCAGGAGCAGATCGACAAGGGCGTCGCCTGATCTGAGCCCGTGGTACGGCCCGGCATCGCGTGTCGGTGCCGGGCCGTTTCACCCTCAGCTCCACACAGAAAGGTCAGGAACAGATGGCCAAGATTCTCCGGATGGAGAACATCACCAAGACATTTCCCGGCGTCAAGGCGCTGTCCAACGTCAACCTCGAGGTCGAGGAGGGCGAGATCCACGCCATCTGCGGCGAGAACGGCGCAGGCAAGTCGACGCTGATGAAGGTGCTCTCGGGCGTCTACCCGATGGGCACCTATGAGGGCGACATCGTCTTCGAGGACAAGGTCTGCAGCTTCTCCAACATCAACGACTCGGAGAAGGCGGGCATCGTCATCATCCACCAGGAGTTGGCGCTGGTGCCGCTGCTCTCGATCGCCGAGAACATCTTCCTCGGCAACGAGCAGGTCGAGTCCGGACGGATCAACTGGAACCGCACCAACCACGAGGCGGCGAAGCTGCTGGCCCGGGTCGGACTGGATGAGAATCCCGTCACGCCCATCAACCAGATCGGCGTCGGCAAGCAGCAGTTGGTCGAGATCGCCAAGGCGCTCTCCAAGGAGGTCAAGCTCCTGATCCTCGACGAGCCGACCGCTGCGCTCAACGACACCGACTCGGCGCACCTGCTGGAACTGCTCCGCCAACTCAAGGCCGAGGGCATCACGTCGATCATGATCTCGCACAAGCTCAACGAGATCGTGGCGATCGCGGATTCCACCACGGTGATCCGCGACGGCTCGACCATCGAGACGCTGCAGCGCGGCCCGGAGATGACCCAGGAACGGATCATCCGCGGCATGGTCGGTCGCGACCTCGACAGCCTCTTCCCCGATCACACGCCCAACATCGGCGAGGAGATCATGCGGGTCGAGGACTGGACGGTCATGCACCCGACCGTCGCGGGCCGCAAGGTGGCCGACGCTGCCAGCTTCGACGTCCGCGCGGGCGAGATCGTCGGCATCGCGGGCCTGATGGGCGCCGGTCGCACCGAGCTCGCGATGAGCATCTTCGGGGAGTCCTACGGTCGCAAGATCGGCGGACAGCTCTACCTGCACGGCCAGCCGGTCTCGCTGAAGAGCGTCGACGCCGCCATCGAGGCGGGGCTCGCCTACGCGACGGAGGACCGCAAGAGGTACGGCCTGAACCTGATCGACGACATCCGGCACAACATCTCCGCCGCGTCGCTGAAGAAGATCTCCAACGCCGCGACCGTGGTCAACTCCAACGAGGAGATCAAGGTCGCGGAGGGGTTCCGCAAGTCGATGCGGATCAAGACGCCGACGGTGATGAACATCGTCGGGCAGCTCTCGGGCGGCAACCAGCAGAAGGTCGTGCTCTCCAAGTGGATGATGACCGAGCCGGACGTCCTGATCCTCGATGAGCCGACCCGCGGCATCGACGTCGGCGCCAAGTACGAGATCTACACCATCATCAACGCGCTCGCCGACGCCGGGAAGGCGGTCGTGGTGATCTCCTCGGAGCTCCCCGAACTGCTCGGCATCTGCGACCGTATTTTCACGCTGGCCTTCGGCCGCATCACCGGCCAGCTTCCGCGCGAAGAGGCCAACCAGGAGAACCTCATGAAGCTCATGACCAAGGAAAGGGAGGTCGCGTGATGACCGCCCTCAAGGACATGTTCACCAAGAACCTGCGGCAGAGCGGCATCCTGATCGCCTTCGTCGCCATCACCCTGCTGTTCACGATCCTGACCAAGGGCGTCCTCCTGGACCCCCAGAACGTCACCAACATCGTCCTGCAGTACTCCTACATCCTGATCCTCGCGATCGGCATGCTCTTCGTCATCGTCATCGGGCACATCGACCTGTCGGTCGGCTCGGTGATGGCGCTGGTCGGCGCCATCGCGGCGACGATGATCATCAAGATGGGCATGCCGTGGTGGCTCGCCGTCATCGCAGGCATCGGGGTCGGCCTCCTGATCGGCGCCTGGCAGGGCTTCTGGGTCGCATACGTCGGCATCCCCGGCTTCATCGTGACGCTGTCGGGCATGTTGCTGTTCCGCGGCATGACGTTCCTGGTGCTCGACTCGGTGTCGCTCTCCCCCATGACGCCGGAGTACCAGCGGATCGCGACAGGCTTCCTCAACGGACTGTTGGGAGGCATGGGCTTCGACCTGTTCACCATGGTGGTCGGCGCGCTCGCCGTCGCGGGCTACGCCTGGTCGCAGTGGCGCACCCGGATGGCCCGCATCAAGTACGAGCAGCAGGTCGAGTCGATCGGGCTGTTCATCGTCAAGCTGGTGCTGATCGCGATCGTCGTGATGTTCTTCGCCTGGAAGCTGGCCACCTCGCGCGGCTTCCCGATCGTGCTGTTCATCCTCGCCGCGCTGATCCTGATCTACGGCTACGTGTCGAAGAACACCATCTACGGTCGCCACGTCTTCGCCATCGGCGGCAACCTCAACGCCGCGCTGCTCTCCGGCGTGAAGGTGAAGCGGACGCTGTTCATGGCCTACGTGAACATGGGCCTGCTCGCGGGCATCGCGGGCATCGTCTACTCGTCGCGCTCGAACGGCGCCCAGCCCGCCGCTGGTAACGGCATCGAACTCGACGCCATCGCCGCCTGTTTCATCGGTGGCGCTGCCGTCACCGGCGGTGTCGGCACCGTCGGCGGCGCGATGGTCGGTGGCCTCGTGATGGCCGTGATGACCAACGGCATGCAGTTGATGGGCGTCCCGACGTCGATCCAGCAGATCGTCAAGGGCCTCGTGCTGCTGCTCGCGGTCGCCTTCGACATCTGGAACAAGCGGAGGGCCGCGGCCGCCAAGGCCTGATCCTCCACATTTCCGACGCGACGGCACGCTCCCGGAAGGGGGCGTGCCGTCGTCGCGTTCTAAGGTGGTCCCGTGCAGCAGTGGATGTATCGGATCGAAGACCTCGAGGTACAGGTCGTCGCGTCCGACGCCTCCGACGAGGACCAGACGTTCGTGCTCATCCACGGCATCGGCGTCGCCGCCTCCTACTTCGAACCGCTCGCCCGCCAACTGCGCACCCGCGGCCGCGTCGTCGCCGTCAACCTGCCCGGCTTCGGGCCGACAAAGGACCCCGACCACGCCGTGCGGATCTCCCAGTTCGCGCGCGTGGCGCGGGAGGCGGTCGCCCGCAGCGGCGTCACGAGCGCCGTCTGGGTGGGGCACTCGATGGGGACGCAGGTCGTCACGGAAGCGGTCGCGCAGGACCCGACGATCGCCACCCGCGTCGTGCTGCTGTCCCCCGTCGTCAACATCCGGGAGCGGAGGCCCCGCACGCTCGCCTGGCGGTTCGCCCGCTCCGCGGCGCGCGAGTCGGTCCCATCGGCCGCCGCGTCGGTGAAGGCGCTGCTCGGCGGCGGGCTGCGCTCCTTCGTGCGGACCTTCCCGATCATGGTCGCCTACCCCATCGAGGAACGGATCCGCGCCGTCCCGGCCGACGTGCTGCTGATCACCGGCGAACTGGACGAGACGGCCCCGCGGGACTGGCTGGACTACCTGGGGCAGCGCGCCGCAGGAAGCGCGGAGGTCCGGGTCGTGCCGCACGCCTCGCACCAGGCGATGTTCACCCGGCCCGACGTGGTGGCCGACCTGATCTGCGGGGACGCCGGTGCGTGAGCGCATCGGCCGCCTCGCGTCGTTCGCCCGGGACTGGGCGATCGGGCTGGGCGACCTGGCCCGGGCGATCCTCCCAGGCCGCCGGAGCGACCACCCCACGCCGGGCGGCGCCTGCGCCCGGATCCCCGTCGTGGTGCTGCCGGGCATCCTGGAGAACCCCCGCTACCTGAGCCCCTTCACGACGTGGCTGTCCGCCGCCGGGCACCCCGTCACGACGGTGGCCTCGCTCGGCTGGAACGTGTCGGGCCTTGCGACCTCCGTCGACCGGGTCTTCGACGAGATCGGACGGCTCGGCCTGCGCGACGCCGTCGTGGTGGCGCACTCCAAGGGCGGGCTGATCGGCAAGGCGATGCTGCGCGACCCTCGGTCCGAGGGGATGCTGATCGGCATGGTCGCCGTCGCTACCCCGTTCTCCGGGTCGGTGCTGTGGGAGCGGGCGCAGGCGACCGCCGCGGTGCGCCGCTCCCCGCTCGGCCTGTTCCACCCGGCGAGCGTCGAACTGGCCGGGCTCGCCGTCGACGGCTCCGTCAACGCCCGGATCGTGTCGCTGCAGCCGAGCTTCGACCAGGTCGTCCCGGCCGGATCGCACCTCGACGGCGCCGTCAACGAGACGCTTCCGGTCGGCGGCCACTTCCGTTCGGTCCGCGACCCGGCGTCCTGGGCCGTGATCCACGCCCACGTGGACCGGTTGGGCGCGACCCGACCTTGAGCATGTTTGGCTGCTCGATGCTCCCCAAGGCCTATGTGAACGTGCCAATCGGAAACGAGTCACCAAACATGCTCAACGCAGCACCCTCGCCGAGCTAGTGAGGCAGCGGCGACAGGGCAGCGAGATCGTCGCGGACCTGCTTGCGCAGCACCTTCCCCAGCATCGACTTTGGCAGTTCGTCGATGACGTAGAAGTCGCGCGGCACCTTGTAGCCGGTCAGCCGCTCCTTGCACCAGGAGCGCAGGTCGGCGTGGCTCAGACTGGTGCCCGGTTCCGGGGTGACGGCCGCGATGACGCGCTCGCCGCCGACCTCCTCGTTGGGCAGGCCGACGACGGCGACGTCACGCACCCCCGGGTGCGTGAGCAGGACCGCCTCCACCTCGGAGGGCGAGACGTTGAAGCCGCCGGTGATGATCAACTCCTTGACCCGGTCGACGATCGAGGTGAAGCCATCCTCGTCGACCGTGACGATGTCACCGGTACGCAGCCAGCGCCCGGGAAGCAGCGTCTTCTCGGTCTCCGCCTCGTTGTGCCAGTAGCCCTGGAACACCTGCGGCCCGTGGATCAACAGTTCGCCGCGCTCCCCCTGGGCGACCTCGCGGGTCGGGTCCTCGGGGTCGACCACCTTCATCCAGGTGCTCGGGAACGGGACGCCGATGGTGCCGGTCCGGCGCGAAGGCGCGAACGGGTTACCGAGGCACACCGGCGAGGCCTCCGTCATGCCGTAGCCCTCGACGAGCAGCCCACCCGAGACGGACTCCCACAGTTCGACGGTGGAGTCGGGAAGCGACATCGCGCCGGAGATGCAGTACTTGGCGCTGCGCAGCGAGATGCCGCGCTCCTTGGCGCGCTTGGCCGTCGCCTCGTAGATCGGCGGGACCGCGCAGTACACCGTCGGCGGATGCTTCTTGGCGGCGTCGAGCACCATGTCGACGTCGAACTGCGGGAACAGCACCAGGCGGGCCTGCTTGAGGATGCCGTAGGTGAGAAACAGCGTCATGCCGAACGCGTGGAACATCGGCAGGATCGCGTAGAACGTCTCCTTGCGGTACTGCGCGCCGTGCATCCACGCCTCGCCCTGGCGGGCGTTGGAGAACAGGTTGGAGTGCGTCAGGATCGCACCCTTGGGCTGCCCCGTGGTGCCGGAGGTGTACTGGATGACCGCGACGTCGTCGACCGTCGGACGCGGGTGGCCCGGGTCGATCGGCGGGTTGCTCAGCAACTTCTCCCAACTGATGGTGTCGGGCGCGGGCTGGGTGAGCTTGTTGCGGGTCTGCCGCAGTTTCTTGATGGGGAGGCTGAGCGCAAGGCGCTTGACGGTGGGGAATGCCTGCAGCAGGTTGACCGCCACGATAGCGTCGAGCGTGATGTCGGCGGGCTGTTCGCGCAGTTTCGCGACGGCGACGTCCCACGCGATGACGACGCGCGCGCCGTGGTCCTCGAAAAGGTGACGGAGTTCGCGGGCGGTGTAGAGCGGGTTGTGCTCGACGACGATCGCACCGAGGCGCAGCACGGCGTAGAACGCGGCGACGTGCTGGGGGCAGTTGGGCAGGATCAGCGCGACCCGGTCACCGGCCTTGACCCCGAGCCGCCGCAACCCCTCCGCGGCGCGGGAGATCTGGTCGCCGAGCGCGGCGTAGGTGGTCTCCTTGCCGAAGAACTCCAGCGCGACGGCGTCACCTCCCTCCGCCACCGATCTCTCGTAGAGCCCGACCAGCGATTCGGTGGGCAGTTCGATCTCGGCGGGGACCCCCGGCTGATAGTGCTTGGTCCAGGGTGCGGGTAGGGACGATGTACTCATGGGGCCATCATCTCAGGTCTGTTCCGGGGCGCCGCGAGGGCCGAGCGGTAGAGCCTGATCAGGGCCTTTCCGTCGTCGGCGCTGACGCCGCGGATCGTCGGGAGGGCAGTGACGAGCCGGAAGCCGAACGGCTCGTGCAGCGCGATCGAGGCGGCGTTGTTCTCGTTGGTGAAGTAGAACGCCTCCGTCGCCCGCCCCGCGATCCAGTCGAGGCGGGCTGCGGTCAGCCGGAACCCCAGACCCCTGCGCCGCCACTGTTCCGCGACGACGACGCCGCCCAGGTAGTGCCCTGCGGGCGCCGGAGCGTCGGGCTCGGGGTGGTGATGGGTCTTGGCGAACCCGACCACCCGCCCCTCGTGCGTGGCGACCAGCGCGAGCCGGTCCGGGCGCTCCTCGAACGCCGACTCGGGCCAGACCGCGCGACCGAGGGTCGCACAGACGGCGGCCGCCCCAGGGTGATCGTCGGGCCGGGCGGCACGGATGTGGAGATCGCTCACCCGAGATGTCTACCAGTGCTTTACGGTGCGGTCGACCGTCGCATATTGCCGGGTCGACGTTGACCGCGAAACCATGTAGCCTTTCGTTAGTAAAGAGCCTTGTTAAATTGCACCCCAAAGGGTGAAGTGGATATTCTGCCCACCTGATGTTTACCCAAACGGATTCAACCATGTGGATCTCTGGTCTCGCTGCGGCCACCGATGTCCCCGTTGCGACTCTCAAGTACTACCTGCGCGAGGGCCTGCTGATGCCCGGACACGCGACGAGCCGCACCCGCGCCACCTACGACCAGCGCCACGTCGACAGGGTCCGATTGATCCGGGCGCTGCTCGAATCCGGAGGTGTCGGCATCGCGGGCACCCGACGCGTCCTCGAGGCCCTCGAGACGCCCCCGACCTCCCCGTGGGAGTTCCTCGGGGTCGCTCACCGCAGCCTGCCCTTCCCCTCGCAGCCGGTCGAGCCCTCGGACGAGGTGCTCGACGTGCTCGCGGAGGTCGGCTGGGACAAGGGCCCCGACCATCTCGAACTCGCCGGCGCCGTCACCGCGGCCATGGAGCACGCCAGGGCGGCGGGGTTGCACCTTCCGACCGACGTGTTGGAGCGCTACATCGAGGCCGCCCGCTCGATCGCCGAGGTGGACATCGAGATGACCGGCTCGGCCGACTCGCCCGCCGAGGCGCTGCGCCGCGTGGTGCTCGGCACCGTGCTGATGGATCCGCTCATCCTGACGCTTCGTCGCCTTGCGCAGAAGGCCGTTTCGCACGAGGTCTTCGGCGGGGCGCAGCAGCAGCCTGAGCCGACGCCCGCGTCCTGACGCCGCTGCGCCGAGAATGGGGTCCATGGAGATCTCGGTTCTGCTCGGCGACATCACACGGCAACGGGTCGACGCGGTGGTCAACGCCGCCAATCGCGCCATGCGCGGCGGGGGCGGCGTCGACGGCGCCATCCACCGGGCAGGCGGCCCACAGATCCTTGCCGACTGCATCAAACGCTTCCCCGACGGGCTCGCCACCGGCGATGCTGGCTGGACCACCGCGGGCGACCTGCCTGCCCGCTGGGTGATCCACACCGTCGGCCCGAACTATGTGGGCGGCGAACGGGACCGCTCGCTGCTCACCTCGTGCTATCGACGCAGCCTCGAGGTCGCCGACGAACTGGGCGCCGAGCGCGTCGCCTTCCCGCTGATCAGCGCAGGCATCTACGGCTGGCCCAAGGACGACGCCATCGACGCCGCCGTCGAGACGCTGCGTCAGACCCCGACGCGGGTGCGCGAGGCCGTGCTGGTCGCCTTCGATGAGGCGACCCACCGTGCCATCGCCGCGCGACTCGCCACCGGCACAGGTGACGACGCCACCGGGTAGCCGACCCCGACGCGGGCGCCGGGCCGCCTGCTGATTGGATGAACGCAGTCATCTCCGGAGGAGGTCTGCGCCCATGCTGGTCGCCGAACCGACGAGGCAGCACCGCGCCGTGACGCGATGGGCCAACGCCTTGATCTTCGTCACGGTCCTGCTGGGCGCGGTCGTGTGCGCCACCGACTCCAGTTCGACGTGCCCGGCCTGGCCTGCCTGCTACGCCGACAGGGTCGGGCCCGACCTGCGCCCCGGGCTGCTGGAGAACCCCGTCATCGAGTTCGTGCACCGCTTCATCAGCTTCTCGGCGCTCGTCCTGCTGGGCGTCTCCGGCTGGTTGGGGCGCCGCTCCCCCGACGTGCGCCTGCGCGTCTTCCCGTGGGCGGCGCTGCTGTGCGGCGTCGGATCAGCCGTCTTCGGGATGATGATCGTCCTGTTCCACCTGCCGTTGGCGCTGGGCCTGCTCGACCTGCTCTTCGCGCTGGTCGCGATGGTCCTGATCGCGGTCACGGACGCCGCGCTGCGCAGGGACCGGACGCCGACGCGGCAGCCAAGGATCGCCCGGCTGATCCGCACCACGCTCGCGACGCTCATCGTGATGCACCTGCTCGGCAGCGTCGTCGCGGGCACCACGAGCGCGGGAACGGGGTCGTTCACGCGCTGCCTCAGTTGGCCGCTGTGGGTGCTGCCGGCCATCGACCGGTTCCCGGCGCTGCAGGTGGTCCGGATCGTCTTCGCCGCGGCGGCCCTCGCCCTGATCGTCTGGATCGTGACGCTCGCGCTGCGGCATCGTCGGCTCCGGCTCGCCGGCCTGCTGGTGGCCGTTGCGACCGCGGTGGAGGTGGTGCTCGGCGTCGTGATCTCCGCGGGAGGACTCGCGTCGACGCAGACCAATGGCATCCATCTTCCTGTCGCGGTGGCCTACGCGGCCGCCGCCGTCACGATCGTGTGGTCGCTCGCCTGGCTACTCGGGCTGTGTCGACCGGTCGCCAAGCGGTAGCAGGAAGGTGCCTTCTGAGACCTCGAACGAACCGTCGGCGACCCCGTCGCAGAACCGGGTGAGGAACGCCGAGAGACTGACCGCCTCAGGAGACGAGAGGTCGGGGACGTTGGGCAGGTAGAACACCTGGCCCGCGACGCCCAGGCTGCCCGGTGACATGTCGAGGCACCAGAAGCAGTCGGCCAGTTCCGCGAACGGCACCCACCCCGGCGAGATCACCTCGTAGCTGTAGTGGCTCGGCTGGACCGCGGGCACCGCCATGTCGGAGACCGCCTCGGAGAGGAACCGGTAGGTGGAGGCGACCTCGTCGACGCTCAGCAGCCGCGCCCACTGGATCGGCCCGTCCAGCGCGACCTGCCGATCCTGCCCGTTGGCGAGTTCGAGCATGGCCCGCAACTCCGGCGGGACGGGGAAACCCAACTCCCACTCGAGCAGCGTCAAGTCGTCCTGGCTCGCCCCGGGCAGGAAGGGCGCGTTGTCGGGGAGCAGGTCCTCGACCAGCCGACGAAACCGGGGAAACACGTCGCGGATCCGCGCGACCCCCTCCGCCTCGTCGGCACCGGTCACGCGGCCTCCTCGGCCCTCAGCATCGCCGACGGCATCAGGCTCGGCAGCACGTCCTCGAACGTCAGCACCCCGACCTCGCGGTCCTCGTCGACGACGATCGCCAACTGGGTGCGCTCCTGACGGATCATCGACACCGCGGTGGCGAGCCCCATGTCGGCCGACACCACCACGGGGGTCCGTGCAATCGTGAGGGCAGGGGCGGCAAGGTCGGGCGCGTTGAGCGTGTCGCGGACGTGGACGACGCCGACGGTGTGCGCGCCGTCCCTGACCAGCACCCGCCGGTGGCGGCTGTAGCGCGTCACCTCCTGCACGTCGGCGAGGGTCGCGTCGACGGGCACCTCGGAGAGCACCTGGTGTTCGGGGAGCACCTCGCGGACCTTCGTGTCGCGCAGCGTCAGCACCTGCTCGAGCGAGCCGGTGTAGCGCGAGTCGAGGGCACCGACGTTCGCGGAGTGTTCGACGAGCGCGCGCAGGCCCGCAGCGTCCTGGCCGTGGTCCAGTTCGTTGACCGGCTCCGCGCCCGCGCGCCTCACCAGCCAGTTGGCCGCGGAGTTCATGGCCCTGAGGATCGGGCGGGTCAGCCACATGTAGCCGCGCAGCGGGAGCGCGAGCAGCACCGAGGAGTCCTCGGGGTGCGCGATGGCCCACGACTTGGGCGCCATCTCGCCGATCACCAGGTGCAGGAACGTGACGATGATCAGGGCCAGCACGAAGGCGACCACGTCGGCGACGGCCGTCGGCATGCCGCTCTCCAGCAGCGGCATCAGCGCGTGGTGCACCGCTGGCTTGGTGATGGCGCCGAGCGCGAGGGTGCAGATGGTGATGCCGAGTTGGGCGCCGGCGAGCACGAGGGTGAGTTCGGCGGAGTTCTTCAGCGCCGCCCTCCCCGCGGCAGAGGACGCGCGTCGCTCGAGGCGGTGCTGCTTGGCGGCCATCAGGGCGAACTCTGCGGCAACGAAGAAGGCGCTGAGCGCGATGATGACGACCGTCCAGATCGTGACGGTCCAGCCGTTCATGGCGAGGGGGATCATGACTGCTCCTCCTGCGCCTCGGGGGCGACCTCGATGCGGACCCGTGACGGCACGTGCCGCTCGATCTCCTGGACCTCGAACGTGACGATCAGGGCCGCCACGTCCTCGTGCAGGGTCCGCTCGCCGAGGCTCGGCTCGAGGCGGAGCACGATCACGGAGCCGACGGCGGGCAGGTCGCCCACCTCGTGGATCAGCAGGCCTGCGAGGGTCTCGTAGTCGCCCTCGGGCAGCCGGTGCCCGATGAGCCGTTCCACATCGTCGACGGGCATGTCGCCGCCGACCACGTGGATGTCGTCGCCGGGGATGGGGTCGAGGTCGTGCTCGTCGACGAGGTCGCCGACGATCTCCTCGATCAGGTCCTCGACGGTGACGATGCCCGCGAAGCCTCCGAACTCGTCGAGCACACAGGCCATCTCCTGGCCCCCGTCCCGCAGTGCAACCTGCGCGTCGGGCAACGACATGAACGTCGGCAGGAACAGCGCCTCGCGGGCGATGCTGGCGACCGGGGCGTAGGAGTCAGCGGGCTGGTCGAGCACGTCGACCAGTTGCACGATGCCGACGACGTCGTTGTTCTCCGCGATGATCGGGTACCTGGTGTGGCCGGTGGCCATCTCGGCGCGGACCTCCGCGATGGTCTGGTTCTCGCGGACGGTGCCGACGCGGACGCGCGGCACCATGGCGTGCTCGACGTCGCGGCGCGGGAAGTCGATGATCCGGTCGATGATCAGGCCGATCTCGTCCGGAAGGGTGCCTGCGGTGCGCGAGTCGGCGACCACGCGCTCCAGGTCGGTGGCCGTGACGGCCGACTCGACGTCGTGCACCGGTTCGATGCGCAGTGCCCGGAGCAGCAGTTCCGCTGCCTTGTCGAAGACCCAGATCAGCGGCCCGAAGATCTTCAGGTAGAGCTTCGTGGACGGCGACAGCGCGTCGGCGACCTGCGCGGAACGGGCGATCGCGTAGTTCTTGGGGAACAGTTCGCCGAACAGCATCTGGACCAGTGTTGAGAAGGCGAGCGCGACGAAGCCGCCGATCGCCACCGACACCGCCGTCAGCGCCCCGCCGGAGATCATCGCCCCGAGGGCCTGACCGATCAGCGGTTCGGCGACGTAACCGACGAGCAGGCCGGTGACGGTGATGCCGAGTTGGGCGCCCGACAGCATGAAGGACGTGCGGCGGGTGATGTTGAGGGTCGCCTCTGCGCGCCGATCGCCACCGGCTGCGCGGCTGGCGAGTTTGGAGCGGTCAACTGCGACGTAGGCGAATTCCTGCGCGACGAAGTAGGCGGTTGCGGCCGTGATGGCCAGGACGACCACCACTCCGACCAGGAGCGAAATTATCGGGCTCACCGGGCGGCCTCATGGGGCGGGATGCGTTTATGACTCTCCGAGTCAGTGGTTGGCATGCGCACCAGTATTGCAGCCAGGGCAAGCCTCAACCGATTGACGAGGTTCGTTCCTCGCGATTCGGCCGGGTCGCTAGGCTGTGGCCAACTCCAGGGAAAGGCCACACCTTGTGAAGGGCATCGTCGTTTTCTCCGGCTCGGCGCACCCTGCTCTCGCCGACGAGATCTGCACCAACCTCGGCATCGAGCGGTCCGGCGTCAACATCTCCCGGTTCAGCAACGACTGCCTCCAGGCGCAGTTGCTGGCCAACTGCAGGCAACGCGACGTCTACATCGTCCAACCGCTCGTGCCCCCGACGCAGGAGCACCTGATGGAACTGCTGCTGATGGTCGATGCCGCCCGCGGCGCGTCGGCGCAGCAGATCACGGCCGTGATGCCGCACTACGCCTACGCCCGCTCCGACAAGAAGGACGCGTCGCGGATCTCGCTCGGCGGCCGCCTCGTCGCGGACCTGCTGACCACCGCCGGCGTCGACCGGGTCCTGACGATGGCGCTGCACGCCCCGCAGGTGCACGGCTTCTTCTCGGTGCCGGTCGACCACCTGACGGCGCTTGGCGTGATCGCCGACCATTACCGCGGCAGGGACCTGACCAACTACGTCGTCGTCTCCCCCGACCTCGGCAACGCGAAGCAGGCGACGCTGCTTGCCCGGCTCCTCAACCTGCCGGTCGCGGCTGGCTCGAAGCAGCGGCTCGCCGACGACCGGGTCGTGATCGACTCCATCGTCGGCGACGTGGCGGGCAAGAACGCGATCGTCCTCGACGACGAGATCGCCACCGGCGGCTCCATCATGGAGATCGTGAACCGGCTCGGCGACTTCGGCTGCGGCGAGGTGTCGGTTGCCTGCACGCACGGCCTGTTCACGGGCAATGCGGTGGGGAAGCTGACCTCGTCGGACCGGATCTTCGAGGTCGTCTCGACCAACACCGTTCCCGCCCCCGCCGATTTCCCCGGGCTGACGCAACTGAGCATCGCGGAACTCTTCGCCGACGCGATCGCCCGGATCCACACGGGTCGCTCGGTCAGCAAACTGTTCAACGGCGTCGACCCGGCCTACGCGCCGCCTCCGGAACTCCCCGAGGGGCTCTTCTGAGCCTCAGCGTCCCGCGCCGCGGTTGCGGCGGATCCGCTCGGCCACCTCGCGCCAACTCGGCACGATCACCCCGTCCTCGGCCATCAGCGCGCGCAGCCTGCGCCTGCTGATCAGGATGCCGACGAGGCCGACGACGAAGAACGGGGCCTGCAGCGCCCATGCCAGGCGCAGGTCCTGCGCGGTGTAGTCGGCACCCCCCGCGATCCAGTCCAGGAAGATGCCCATCAGCAGGATCAGGATGGTGCCGCCGGTGAAGCCGCCCGCGATGACGACGCCGTTCGCGGCGCCGAGGCGCGTCACGGGCAGGTTGGTGCGCGGGAAGTCGAAGCCGATTCCGGTGCCCGGGCCGTTGGCGGCGATGACGACGATGAGCAGGAACAGCAGCGGCGCCGGGGCCTTCCCCGGCCACAGCAGCACGGCGGCCCAGGAACCGATCAGCGCGCCGATCACGATCAGCGCCAGGTTGCTGCGCCGCAGCGGATGCCGCGCCGTCAGGGCCCCGATGATCGGCCCCGCGACCATCGAGGCGACCGAAAGCAGCGTGAACAGGCCGGACGCCTCCAGTTGCGTCAGCCCCTGCCCGACGATCAGGTAGGGCATGCCCCACATGAACAGGAAGGCGTTCATGGAGAAGCCGGAGGTGAAGTGGATCCAGAAGCCGAGTTGGGTCGCCGGGTGTTTGGTGACGCCGAGCACGTTGCGCGGGATCTCGCGCAACGGGTCCGTCACGACCGCGGTGGCCTCGCCGCGTGGGGCGTTGCGCACGAAGGTGACGGTGGCGAGGGCCGCCAGCAGGCAACTGGAGGCGGCGATCAGCAGTCCGGTGGTCCAGCCGAGGTGCTGGATCAGGGGCAGCACGACGGCCACGGCCGCGATCTGCCCGACGGCCGAGAACATGCCGGTCACCTGGCTGAGGATCGGCACCCTTCTCGCGTCGAACCAGCGGGGAAGCAGGCGCAGCACGGAGTTGAAGATGCACGCGTCGCCGACGCCGAGCAGAAGTCGGGCCGCGTAGGCGAGCGGCAGATCCTCGGCGAAGGCGAGCAGCACCTGCCCACCTCCCGCGAGCAGCACGCCTGCGGTGAGCAGCGCCCGGGACCCGAACCGGTCGAGCAGCAGCCCGACGGGCACCTGGGCGAGCGCGTAGGTGGCCAGTTGGAGGACGACGAAGGTGGAGATGACGCCGGGGGTGGTGCCGAAGTGCTGGGCCGCCTCGAGCCCGGCGACGCCGAGCGAGGTGCGGTGCATGACGACGACGGCGTAGGCGAAGAGGCCCACGCCCCAGACCAGCCAGGCCGCACGGCCGTATCCGTTCTCGCTCACGCTCGCCTCCCCGGCCACCCTAGCGGCGCTGGTCCTGACAGGCGCGGACACGCGGATTGTGCCCCGAGGGGCGCTCGACGTTGAGCGGCAGGCAAGCGTCCGGCCGCGGCAGGCCCCGTAGGGTCGGCCCGAGTGCCGGGAGCTGTCGGGCCGACCCGGCCGGCCGCAGGACAGTGGACGCTGTACCTGCTGTTCCTCATCGTCTCACCCCGCCCCTGCGGGCAGCCCGGGGGGTGCCGGGTAGGTCGCGGAAGGGCTGTGCTACCCTCCCGCGACCCGGTGTGACAAGGGCTGATGCCTCAGATCGTCGAAGCGTCGATGACGTAGCGGTAGCGCACCTTCGATGCGACGACGTTGTCGTAGGCCTCGTTGATCCTGTCTGCGGAAATGACCTCCACGATCGGACGCAGGTCATGTTCGGCGCAGAAGTCGAGCATCGCCTGGGTCTCGGCGATGCCACCGATGTTGGAGCCAGCCAGCACGCGCGCCTGCCCCGTCAGGACGCCGATGTCGAGCGTCGAGGAGTTCTCGGGCAGGCCGACGTTGACGAGCACGCCGTGGGCCTTGAGGAGCTTCAGCATCTGGTCGAGGTCGATGCCGTCGGAGATCGTCGACAGGATCAGGTCGAAGCTGCCGCGCAGCGCGCGCATCGAGTCGGGGTCCTGCGTCGAGACGTAGTCGGTCGCACCGAGCTTGAGTCCGTCTTCGCGCTTGGAGAGCGAGCGGCCGAGCACGATGGTCTCGGCGCCCAGCGCCGCGGCGAACTGCACGCCCATGTGGCCGAGGCCGCCCATGCCGACGATGCCGACGCGCTTGCCGGGGCCGGCGCCCCAGCGCTTGAGCGGGTTGTAGGTGGTGATGCCCGCGCACATCAGCGGGGCGGCGTGCTCGAGGCTGACGGAGTCGGGGACGCGGATCAGGTAGTCCTGTTCGACCGTGATGCCCTTGGAGTAGCCGCCGTTGGTCGGCAGGCCGTCGCGGCCGATGCCGTTGTAGGTCCACACGGTGCCGGGGCGACCGGTGCAGAACTGCTCCTCGCCCTGCTCGCACATCTCGCACTCGCCGCAGGAGTCGACGAAGCAGCCGACGCCGACCCGGTCGCCGATCGCGAACTTGGTCACGTCGGAGCCGACGGCGCTGACGATGCCCGCGATCTCGTGGCCGCCGACGAACGGGTAGCTGATGGGGCCCCACTCGCCGCGCGCGGTGTGGATGTCCGAGTGGCAGATGCCCGCGTAATGGATGTCGAAGTAGACCTCCGTCGGGCCGGGCTCGCGGCGCGTGATGGTGGTCGGGTGGTAGGCGCCGGTCGGCGAATCGATGGCGTATGCGGCTACCTCGGGCATGCTTCCTCCAAGGAAAACGAAGAGTGCTGGTCGGCCCGTCGCTCGGGCTCGGCGCTAGCCTACCGCCGCGTCAGCCGCCGAATGCCTGCACCGCGACCTTGACGGATCCGTCGGGCTGATCGGCGCGGGCGTAGCGGGAGACCTCGACGGTGGTGTCGTCCGGGGTGCTCGCGCACACCTGGTCGGGCGCGAGGTTCGGGAGCCCGAAGCACTCGGCGCCCGGCTCACCGTAGCCGGTGAGCGAGGCCTCCCAGGCGGCGACGCCGTCGGCAGGGATGGTGAAGGTCGCGTCGAGGCTCCAGTCCTGGAACGACGAGTAACTCGACGACTCGATCGTGGTGCCCTCGGGCAGGTCCATGCGGGTCAGATCCTCGATGGTCTCCGTGTCGACGGGGCAGTCGGTGGCGCCGAGCCCACGGTCACAGCCTGCCTCGCCGCCGATGAACCGGCCGATGGCGAAGGCGAGGGTGATGATGAGGCCGAGCAGGATCGCGACAGCCAGGCCGATGAGCACCCAGAAGACGGGACGCTTTTTCATGGCGTCAAGGATGCCTGAGGGGCGGTCCAGGGCTTACTCGCCGCTGAGACCTTCCAGCCAGTCGGCGGTCGGCTCGGCGCCCGGCATCGGCGCCTCCGCGTCGGCGGACGGCGTGGTGCAGTTGGGCTTCTCGCCGGGGGCGGGGCCGAACTCCTTGCCGCCGAAGACGTGGGTCTTCGCGTACTCGTAGTAGGCGTCGTACTTGCCGGTGTCGTACGGGTTGTCGAGCGCGCAGCGGCCCACGTAGTAGCCGATCACGTCGGCGAAGGTCTCGGTGACGCTGCCGCCTGCGTAGGAGGAGAACTTGCCCTCCTTGGCGAACAGCTTCTTGAAGGTCTGCCAGTACTCGGGCTCGCTGTAGCGATCCGAGTTGAGGACGTGACCAAGTTCATGGGCGACGAGGCGCGTCAGGCGGCCCTCATCGCCGGAGTCGAGCGCCTTCTGGAACTTGGAGAAGTCGTAGGTGACGTAGTTGCCCTTGGTGAGGCTCCAGTCACCCCAGGCGTAGCCGCTGATCCTGGCGGCGTTGAGGCCGACGTTGCCGTCCACCTTCGCCTGCAGGTCCTTGCGGTAGGAGGTGCACTCCATCGCGTCGAGCGTCTCCCACAGGATCTTGATCGACGGGCGGCGCTCCTCGGTCCACTGGGAACCGGTCAGCTTGAAGCCGAAGTTGGTGGTGATGCCGTCCTTGAGCTCCGAGATCGACGCATCCTCAGGAAACGGGAACGTCGGGGCGCAGGGGTTGGGGATGCCGGTGACCGGCGCGACCGGGGTCGGCGCGAGGGGAAGCGCGGTCGCGGTGGTAGCGACGACGGATACGACGGCTGCGGCCAGCCCTGTGGCCGCTGCTGCGATCCATTTGCGCACGAAGCACTCCTCTAACCCGGATTTTTCCTCCCCAAGATTCTCTCAGGAATCTCAGGAAGTCAAACTCCGGGGTCGGTCATGTGCATAACCGCTGCTCAGCATCCGGGACCGGTTTGCGTGGTCACCGGGGGCCGATTCGTCCACAGGCCGGGCGGATCACGCGCGAAGTTATCCACAAAGGGGCGGGACTTGGCCAAAAACCCCACGTCAGAGGCCACTTCGGGCTTGAATGAGGCTTCCGGGGGGAGGAGGCGTGCGATGCACAGCCCGCAGCAGCGACCGACGAAGCCAGATCTGACGCCGCCGTCGACACCACGCCCCGACGTCGTGCAGTTGCGCGCCCGCCGCAGCCCCCGTCTGATCGCGCTCGGCGTACTCCTGGTGGTCCTCGGTGGCCTCGGCGCGGCCGCCCTGTACTCGATGAACACCGACCAGCGTCAGGTGATCGTGATGGCCTCGGACGTCCGGCGGGGCGAGCAGATCGAACCGGGCGACCTGAGGTTGGTCGACCTGCCCGGCTCCACCGGGATCGCCGCGCTGCCCGCCGACCGGTTCGATTCGCTGCTCGGTCAGGAGGCGCTGACGGATCTGCCGTCCGGGGCGTTTCCGCTCGGCAGCCACGTGGGCACCGCTCCCCTGCCGTCGGGCCGCACCGTCGTCGGTCTCCGGCTACCGCTGGGCAAGCTTCCCTCGGCCGATCTGCCCGTCGGTACCGTGGTGCGGGTCGTCGGCCTCGCGGAGGGCGACCAGTCGTCGGTGGACGCGCTGACGGCCAGCGTCCCGCTCGCGTTGGAGGACGGCATGACGTTCGCGCTGGAGGTGACCGTCGCCGATGCCGAGGCGGACGCCGTCGCGCGCCTCGCCGCTGGCGACCTGGTCGCCGTGGTCGTGGTGGGTCAGTGATGGCCGTCGTCCTGCTCGCCTCCTGCGCCGGTTCGCCCGGCGTGACGACCACGGCGCTCGGGATGGCGCTTACCTGGCCGCGCCACGTGCTGCTGGCCGACTGCGACCGCGACGCGGCCCAGGCAGTGCAGGCCGGCTATCTGCGCGGCATGGACCACGGCGGGCGCGGGCTGATGGCGGTCGCCCGGTTGCATCGCGAGGGCGTCGCGCTCGCCCCGGAACTGTGGCGCCAGACCCTCCCGCTCGTCCAGGGCGGCACCGTCCAGCGCCGCCTGCTGCCAGGCTTCACGTCGGCGGGATCGTCGCGGCTGTTCGAACACGTCTGGGCGGGGTTGGCCGATGCGTTCGGGATGCTCGACGCCCAGGGCGTCGACGTGATCGTCGACGCGGGCAGGGTCTCCGTGCACGGCCTACCACCCGCGCTGCTTGCGGTCTCGGACGCCGTCCTGCTGTGCGTGCGGTCGTCGCTGCGATCGCTGGCGGCGGCGCGGATCCACCTCCTGACGCTTGAGGATCAGTTGGGTGCGCTGTCGGTGCCGCGCCCCGCCGCGCTTGCCATCGTCGGGGCGGGCAGGCCGTACTCGTCGTCCGACATCGCGGCCCAGTTCGGGCTGCCGTCCTGGCTGGAGCCCGCCTGGGATCCGCGGGCGGCCGAGGTGCTCAGCGACGGCGCCGTCGAGCCGAAGCGGTTCCACGCGGGCGCGTTCATGGGGCGGTTACGGCGCGAGTCGGCCGCGCTGCACGAACGCGTGCAGCGGTTGTCGATGGTGACGGCGGAGGCGGCGAGATGAGCGTCGGGGGCCTGCCGTCGCTTGCGGGCGCGTTCGGCCAACTGGGTATCGTTCGCGACCCGGATGTGCTCACCGCCCAGCGGGCGGCGCCCGAGCGTACGGTCGTCGTCGATGTGGACTGGCAGGTGATCCTGCCGATGCGCAGGGAGGCGGCCGAGCGGATCGCGGCGGCGGGGTCGTCCTGGCTGGCCTCGCGCGGGGCGCCGATGCCCGAGCAGGACCGGCGCGCCCAGGGGCGCGCGATCATCCGGTCGGTCGTCCACGCGCGTGCCCAGAGCCTCGGGGAGAGCGGCGAGGCGCTGTGGCCCTTGGAGTTGGAGGAGCGCTACGCCGACGCCGTCGAGAGCGCCATCTTCGGCTACGGGAGGATGCAGCCTCTCTTCGAGATCCCGACCGCCGAGAACATCGAGATCAACGGCTACGACTCCGTCAGCGTTCAGTACCCCGACGGGCGGCGGGTATCGCACCCGCCGGTCGCCGACTCCGACGAGGAGTTGGTCGAGGCCATCCGCTTCCTCGGCGAGACCGCCGACCCGCCGCGCCCGTTCGACGCACTCCACCCGACGATGACGCTCGCGCTCGGCGACCGGTTCCGTCTGCACGCGATGGGCTTCGGCCTCACGTTCCGGCCGAGCGTCGTCATCCGCCAGCATCTCCTGACCGACGTGACGCTCGCCGACCTGGCCGAGGACGGCATGCTGCCGCAGCGGCTGGCCCGGATGTTGCAGTCGGCGGTGCTTGCCCGCAAGTCGATCGTGATCTCCGGCGATCAGGGCGCGGGCAAGACGACGCTGCTGCGGGCGCTGATCTCCGCGATCCATCCCAACGAGCGGTTCGGCACCCTCGAGACCGACTACGAACTGCTCACCCACCTGCTCGCCAACCGTCGCAACGTGCTCGCACTGCAATCCCGGATCGGGATGGGAGAGGTCACTGGCGGCCACAGCGTCGGGTCGTACACGGTCGCCGACCTGATCCCCGAGGCGCTGCGGCAGAACCTGACCCGGCTGGTCGTCGGCGAGGTGCGCGGAGAAGAGGCCGGAGCGATGTTCGAGGCGATGCAGTCCGGGGCGGGAACGTTGTCGACGACGCATTCGCACTCGGCGTCCTCCACGATCGACCGACTTGCGGCCCGCGTCGCGCAGGGCCGGGTGATGAGCCTCGACGACGCCATGCGCCAGATCGCGCACCACATGGACTTCGTCGTCCATGTGACGCTCCAGGACGATGCGTGGCGCGGCGGGTTGCGCCGCCGGTTCGTCTCCGAGGTGCGGCAACTGACCGGCTCGATGGAGGCAGGGCGGCCCACGACACATCTCGTCTACCGCGCGGCCTCCGAGACACAGCCCGAGGTGTACCAACCGGAGGCGGAGATGGCGGCCGAACTGGCCCAGTTCGAGAGGGCGGCGCAATGGGGCTGAGCATCGCGATCCTCGCCGGCTGCAGCGTCGGGCTCGGCGCGATCCTGCTCGTCGCGGGGATGATCCGCACCGTCCCCGACTTATCCACACAACCATCCACAACCCTGTGGACAAGACTCCGGCGACGGTGGGAAACCTTGTCGAGGCGGCGTCGCGCCTGGGTGCTCGGCGCGCTGGCGGCAGGGGTACTCGCCGCGGTCGCCTCGGGCTGGCTGCTTGCCGCAGTCCTGATCCCCGTCGTCTTCCTCGTCGTCCCGTGGCTGCTGAGCGCGCCGACCCACCGCGAGGTCGAGACGCTCGCCGGACTGGACCGTTGGGTGCGACTGCTGGGCGCCTCGCTCTCGTCGGGCAAGTCGATCCGCGACGCCATCTTCGCGACCCGACGGCAGGTTCCCGACGTGCTGCAGGCGCCGGTGGCCAAGTTGTGCGCGCGCCTCGACCAGCGTTGGTCGCTGCGCGAGGCGCTGTGGGCGATGGGTGACGAGATGGACTCCGCCGACGGCGACGCCGTCCTCGCGGCCCTCGCGATCGCGGGTGCGCACGGCGGCGCAGGTGCCCGCGCGACGCTGGAGGCGCTCTCCGACACCATCCAGCACCGGCTCCGGGCGCTGCGCGAGATCGCGGCCGAGCGCGCCAAGCCGCGCGCCGTGGTGCGCCAGGTCACCGTCATCACGCTCGTGGTCCTGATCGGGGCGCTCGTCCTGAACCCGGCCTTCTTCACCCCGTACGGCACGCCGCTCGGGCAACTGCTGGCCGCGACCCTGGTCGCCGTCTACCTCGGCTGCCTCGCGATGCTGCGGCGTCGCACGGTGCCCCCGCCGACGCCGAGATTCCTGCGGAGCGCGCCGTGATCGGCCCACTGATCGTCCTGGGGATGCTGGTGGGGCTCGGCGCCTACCTGGTGGTGCGCGGCTCCGTCGCCTCGCCGCTGCGACTTGGCGACGCGCTGGCTGTCCTGGAGCGCAGGGCGCCGCTGGCCGCCGAACACGAGCAGGGGGACTCGGGGATCGAGCGCCTCAGCCAGGGGCTACAGCGCACGCTGCGGCTTCCGCTGACGGAGGCCCAGCAGCGGCTCCTGAAGCTTCAGGGCCGAAGTGTGGGCGACTTCTTCACGGAGAAGCTGGTCTGGACGCTCGCGGGCCTGCTTCTTCCGCTGCTGTGGGCGGTCGTCCAACTCGTCGCGGGGCAGCCGCCGACCCTTGCGCCGCTGTGGGTCGCCCTGGTGTGCGGCGCCGTCGGCTACTTCGTCGCGGACGTCCGCCTACGGCGCGGGGCCGACAGCTACCGCAGGTCGGCCATCGACGGCATCCACACCTTCTTCGACCTGGTGGTGCTTGAGCGCCTCGCGAACGCCTCTGCGCCGCAGGCTGCCGCCAACGCCGCCGCCGTCTCCGATGCGCCCTTGTTCCGCAGGATCTCAGCGGGCCTGGAGCGGGCGCGCATGGAACAGGTGGCGCCGTGGGATGAACTCCGCGCCATCGGGGCCGAGTGGCAGGTCGCGGAGTTGGCCGACTTCGCCGATGTGATGCAACTGGAGGAGCAGGGCGCCGGGCTCGCGGAGGTGCTGCAGGCGCGCGTCAGGGAGTTGCGCGACGCCCACCTGAACCGGCAGAAAGCCGACGCCCAGTCCGCGAGCGAGTCGCTGTCGCTCTGGATGACCATTCCCGCCCTCCTGCTCGGCGTAGCTCTGCTGGCGCCGGCACTCCTGACGCTGCTGGGAAGCGGGTGACCTGTGGACAGTCTTTCCCGTCGCACCTGTGGACAACTGAAAACGCTGCGGACAACCCGCCAAGAAACACTCATAGGAGGAACCATGTCGACCATCCACCAGGCCATCGGCCTGATCGTTCAACTCACCCGCGGCGCGCCGCCCGAACGCGACGAGCGAGGGCTTTCGCAGAGCACCGAGAACGCGATCCTGCTCGCGGGGGCGGCGGCGATCGCCCTGATCATCATCACGGCCATCACCGCCTACGTGACGAAGAACCTGCCCAAGTGAGATGAGCGGGCAGGCGTGCGGCAGGGGCGTGCCGTGAGGTGGGTCAGGGCGGTCTGCGCGGCCGCGCTGCTGCTGGCCGTGGTCGTCGGGGCGCCGGTGCTCCTTCTCCAGTGGGGCTCACCGGCGGCCCTGCTGTCCGTCGACTGGGCGGTGGTCCTGTCGCGCCCTGCCGACCCGCGGCTGATCATCGGGCTGCTCAGCATCGTCGGCTGGGTCGCGTGGCTGGTGCTGACGCTGACGATCACCTTCGAGGTGCTCGCGGTCGCCTCACGCCACCGGATCCGGCTCGCGCTGCCCGGCACCGCCTGGCTCCGCCCCGCGATGGGCGCTCTGGTTGCGGCGGCGCTCGCGGTTCCGAGCGTCGCTCAGGCCGCCCCGCCGGAGCCGGGTCAGCCGTCCCCCGCGCCGACAGCGACGGCAACCACCAGGTCGGACACACCCGACGAGCGCGCCAACGCTTCGCCCCAACCAGACTCCCGGCAGTACCAGGTGCGTCCTGGCGACGAGTTATGGACCATCGCGGAGGAGCAACTCGGCTCGGGCGCGAGGTGGAGGGAGATCGTCGCCCTCAACCCCGACATCGACGACTCGCTCAAGGTCCGCCCGGGGCAGAGCCTTCGGCTCCCCTTGGCCGCAACACCGCCCGATGACGCGGGGGCCATGGTCGTGGTGGTGCAGCGCGGCGACTCGCTCTGGTCGATCGCCGAGCGCGTCCTCGGGGACGGAGAGAGATGGCCGGAGATCTTCGACCTCAACCGTGACCAGATCGCCGACCCGGACGAGATCGACATCGGCTGGGTCCTCGCCCTCCCCTCACCATCCGAGCCCGCGCAAGCCCCGCCGCGGCCGTCCTCGGCCGGCGCTCACGGAGAGGCCGACGCCTCTGGGGTCGTCGGGAGCGCCGAGGTCCGTCCCGGGCTTCCGACCCCACCGCCCGTCCCGCCACGGGACGCGGAGCGCCCATCCGAACTCGGAACCGAAGAGGCCGGGACCGCCGAACGCGGAACCAAAGAGGTCGAGGCCACCGATTCCGGAACCGAGAAGGCCGATACCGAACACGGAACCGAAAGGGTCGAGACCACCGAGCGCGGCGTCGACCCTGCCGTCGCGCTGGGTGCACTCGGCTCCCTGCTCGCCGTCGGTGTCCTCGGCGGGCTGGCGGCCAGGCGCCGGGCGCAACTTCATGCGCGCCCGGTGGGCCGCCGACTCACGCCGATGACGCCACAGGTCTCGCGCCTCTGGGCGGCCCTGTCCCACGACGACGCGCCGACGGGCACCGACCACGGTAGAGGGCCCACTCAGGTGCTGTTCGGCTGGGAGTCCGACGGGGCTGAGGTGTGGCTCGACCTCGAGCAGGACCGCGCCACCATCCTCACCGGCACCGAGTCGGCCGGCAGCCTGGCCACGGCCCTGACCAGCCTCAGTTCTGCCCCATGGAGCCAGCCCGTCGAGGTGGTGTGCGTCGGGGGCCACGACTGGCCAGGCGCGGTCGACGAACCACGCATCGACGAGGAGCCCGATCCGGACGCGGCCCTGATCCGGCTCACCAGGCTGTGCTCGACCCGTCGGCTGGCGCTGCGCGAGCAAACCCTGGAGTCGGTCCGGTCCGATGCGGACCTGGCCCCACAGTGGGCACCTACCGTCTTCGTCTTCGAGGCGCCTCTCAGCCCAGCCGACCTGGACCGGGTCTCCGATGCGCTCGCGCTCGGGCGGGTAGGCGTCAGCGTGCTTGCCCGCGCCGAGGCGGCCCCGCACATCGACGCGACCCACCTCGACATCGGCGCCGGGTCCGCAACCTTCGCCGGCCGCGCTGAGCCGGCGCTCCCCTTCACCCCGCAACTGATCGCCGCCCCGGCCCGCCGGGCGCTCATCGACCTGCTCCGCGCCACCGGATCCTCGTCGACCGAGCCTGCCCCCTGGTGGCAGGACACCGACGACCTGCCACCCAACGTCCTCCCGCTCCCCCGCTTCGCGGCCCACGCTCAGGAGCAACCCATGCCTGACCCGCCTGAAGACAATGACCACCCCACCCTGCTTCTGCTTGGCGAGGTGGCGCTCCTCGACCCAGCCGGGTCCCCGCCCAACCGGGCGCTGTCCCAGTGCATGGAGTACTGCGCCTGGCTGCTCAGCCACGCGGGCGCCACGGCATCCGAGATGGTGTCCTCCCTGCTCGTCGCCGAGACCACCCGTCGGTCGAACATGAGCAGGCTCCGGTCCTGGCTCGGCACCGCGCCCGACGGCGGCGCCTACCTGCCGGATGCCTACTCAGGCCGGATCCGACTCGACCCGAGGGTCACCTCCGACTGGGAACGGTTCGAGGCGCTCCTGGCGGGAGGGGTGAACCTCGCGTCGACGGCGGCCCTTCGCCAAGCCCTCCGCCTGGTGCGAGGCGAGCCGCTCGGTCCGCTGGCCTTCCAGTGGCACTGGGCCGAGACGATGCGCGCCGACATGGTCGCGATGATCGTCGACGCTGCCAGCGTGCTCGCCGATCGGGCGATCGATCAGCGGGATCCCGATCAGGCGCTCTGGGCAGTTGCCCGCGGCCGCCTCGCGGCTCCTGAGGACGACGAACTGAGCGTCCGTGAGATCCACGCCCTCGCCATCGCGGGGCGGCGCTCTGACCTGGAGCGGGCGGTCGTCGCCTTGAACCGCACCGTCCGAGCGGCCAACCGCGACCTGCCACAGGGCCTCGCGCGCCGCGTCCAGTTGGCCATCCACCTGTCGACTCCCCGGGCGAGCGCCGAGGCGGAGTGACGACGCTTCTGGCCGGTCGGTCGGCGTCCCAGGGCCTGCGAGCCGATGTCGCCCGCCGCAGGAGGTGGGCGACCTGCCGACAGTGGCACCTGGGTCTGCGTCGGGGCGCCGTTCGCGAACCGCCCGCCGTGCCTACCATCATGCTGAGTGCGCGGCGGGCGGCCAGTCCCTGGCTATGCGTCGGCCACGGCGGGCGACGCGGCACGCTCATGGGCCTTGGCGTGCTCGACCCAGCCCGCCTCGGCCGGGATGCTGCGCAGGCTCGGCGTCAGGATCGCAAGCATCGCGGCCGCCAGCGTGATGACCGCCGAGCCGAGCAGCGTCCAGCCGCGCCCGACCAGGTTCAACCCGAAGCCGGCGAACAACGGTGCCAGCGGCATCGCGCCCATCGCGAAGACGGACAGGGCCGAGGTCGCGCGGCCGATCAGGTGGGACGGCGTGGCCACCATGAAGTAGCCGAGCAGCGCGGCGTTGAGCGCTGGGGCGCCCATGATCCCTACCGCCATCACGAGCGCGACCCCGAACGGTCGCTCGACCAGCGGCAGCACCGCCGTTGCCGCAGTGATCAGGGCCAGCCCGCCGATGCCAAGCCATCCGGCCGGAACGCGCGGCACCAGCAGCGGCGCGAGCGCGGCCCCTACAAGCATGCCGACCCCGAGTCCGCCGGAGACCAGCCCGATGGTCGCGGGTGAAGAGCCTCCTTGCTGCAGCGAGTAGATGATCGTGATGATCGAGGCGTTGAACCCGAGGTTCACGAGGGTGCTGACGACCAGTGACCCCTGCAGGTCTGGTCGCGAGAACACCCACCGGAACCCGTCTCCGAGTTCGCGGAGGAAGCGGGAGTCGGGGTCCCGCTCAGGGGCGACGAACGGGGCGACCCTGCGGCTCAGCACCGACGCGAACGTCGCGGCCACCGCCTGGCAGAGCATCATCGCCACGCCCACGACCGGTGCCCCGATGCCGAGCAGCAACCCACCAAGCGGCGCCCCGCCGAGGCCGATCACGGCGTCGCGGCCCTGGTTCGCGGCCTGCGTCCTGCCGAGCGCCGAGTCTGGCACGACGTCCTTCAACGCCGCCTGGTTCGGGGCACCGAAGAGCCCGTTGCGCACCGCGAACCCGACGTTGAGCGCGAGCAGCGTCGAGAAGGTCAGCCACTGCCCCACCGTCAGCGCGGTGAACACGGCCGCGAGGAACAGGCCGACCAGCGCACCGAGCACCATCAGCAGCACGCGGTTGTGCCGGTCGGCGAGCACGCCGCCGATCAGCGACGAGACGACCCTCACGGCCAGCCCGACCCCGCCGATGATGCCCGCGAGGCCTGGATCGTCGGTGACCATGAGCGCCAGCAGTGGGACCACGAAGCCGATAAGCGCGCTGGTGAGTTCGAACGCCGTGTCGCTGACCAGCCACAGCGGGTAGCCGCCGCGCCACATGCTCTGCCTTGGAGTCTGGTTCATGAACTCAGAGTAAATCCGCAAATCTTCTTGCGCAAGTAGATTTGCGCAATTATTTCTGGGCTTCTGGGTATCCTTGACCCATGGCCCCGAAGAAGTCCTTGCCAGCGCCGACCATGTCGACCGAGGTACTGAAGGCGCTCGCCAACCCGCTGCGCCATCAGGTGTGGCGTGAGGTCTCCCGGTTGCGCTTCGCGCGGGCCGCCGACCTGGCCGACAGCCTCGAGGTCCCCGCGAACACGCTGAGCTTCCATCTTCGGGTACTCGCCGACGCCGGGCTGATCGAGGAGGCCCCCGAGAAGGCGCGCGATCGGCGCGACCGCGTCTGGAAGCCGACCTCTGGGCAACTGTCCCTCGGCTCCCCCGACGACCCGGTCGCCGACGTCGCGCTCGGCAACGCGGTGCTCGCCGCCTCCGTCGCCGGCACTCAGGACCAGTTGGCGCGCATCGCGAAGTGGGCGTCGTCCTTCGTGACAGGCGAGGACCCCGTCGAGCGGGGCACGCTTGCGGAGGCCCGACTCCGACTGACGCGGGAGCGTCACCACGACCTGATCGAGGAACTCCACGAGGTGATCGCCCGCTACCGCGACGACCCGAGCGACGACGACCTGAGCTGGAGCCTGACGATCCTCAGCGCCAGCGAGGAGATTTAGCGCCCGCGCTCGACCGCGGACGGTCGACGGACCCGACACCGAAGACTCTCGGGTCGACTCAACCTTGAGCATGTTTGGTTGCTCGTTGCGCTCCGGGACTTGTTTGAACGATCAAATCGCAGACGAGTTACCAAACATGCTCAAACACCAGACCCGCGCCGCGCCACTCGCCGCCGAGAGGCGTCGGCGAGAAGCCTGCTCAACGGGCCTTTGGGGCGACGCCGTGCCAGACTCAGGCACATGACCGAGCCCCTCCCCCGCGCCGTCACCGACTCGCTCGCCGAGGTCGTCGAGCAGCGTGCCGCGCTCTGGCGACTGATCGACGAACTGCTCACCGGCCCCGCGGACGACGTGGCGACCAGGCTGAGCGACGGCGCTTGGTGCGACGGGGTCGAAGGCTCGGTCGACTGGCTGCGCGACGACGCCGCCCGCTTCGGCGAACCGCTGGCCACGCTCCGGGCGGCCGCGAATGCCGTTCCGCCGACCGGGCAGAGCATCACCGCGGCCAGGGCGGGTCTGGTCGCGCCCGATCTTGAACCCCTGCTCGGCGCGCTCGCCTCCGAGTTGGACGGCTGGCGCCAGGGCGACCTCGAGCGGGGCAGGCTGATGCGGCTCGCCCAGCACGACCAACTCCGCGCCGTCACCGCCCCGCTGCACGAGTGGTGCTTCGGCGTCGACGCCCAACGCGACTGCCCCGCCCTCGCCGCGACCGCGCCGGTCGTGCTGCTGGCGCTCAGCATCGAGACCGGGCGCGACTTCGAGGCGCGGTTCCGGCCGCGCTTCAACCTGATCGACCTTCTCGCCGAGGGCTGACCCCGCCGGAGCCCAAAGGAGGTCATCGAGGACGCCGCGGAAGATGCCCACGGAGCAGTCGACAAGGCGGTAAGCGGGACCAATCCGCTCGAGAACCTGGCGAAGGCCGCCTCGGACGCCGCCACCACGTCCGTCGGCGGCCTCGTCGGCGTGGTGGGCGACCAGCCAAGCCAGCCTTACTCCGAGCAGAAGAATCGCCACGTCCTGGAGGCGGCGGACGGCCGTTGCTGAGCGACGCGAACCACAGCCCGTCCGACAGGTGCGTGACGACGACCCACCGCTCGAGTCCCGCCGTACTCCTCCGGTCCACGCGCCAGCGAGGGAGACAGGAGCACGCCGGCCGGCTCGGCGAGAAATCCGGCTTGCAAGCCAACTGACCCCACGGCCGGTCCTGCGACGCCACGTCGCAAAGTTGGATTGTCAGCAGACTTCTACTACCGTCAGTAGGACATGCAACGACGCTCCGCGGCGTGGACGCGCCGCGGTGAATGAGGTGAGTACGTGCCGGAACCCAAGTGGGGAATGGTCATCGATCTGCAGAAATGTGTCGGGTGTGACTCGTGCACCGTCGCCTGCAAGGCCGAGAACCAGACGCCCCCAGGAGTCAACTTCAACGTGGTGATCGAGGAGGAGACGGGCGTCTTCCCCAACGTGCGCCGCGTGAACCTCCCCCGGCCGTGCATGCAGTGCGACAACCCTCCGTGCGTGCCCGTCTGCCCCGTCAACGCCACCTACAAGAACTCCGACGGCGTCGTCGTGATCGACTCCGAGCGGTGCATCGGCTGCAGATACTGCATCGCCGCCTGCCCCTACGGCGCGCGCAGCTTCGACTTCGGCGAGAGCTACGACCAGGAGTTCGACGGCGCAGGCCAGATGACAGTGCCCGACTACGGCCTGTCGACGCCACCTCCGCAGGGCATCGTCCGCAAGTGCACGTTCTGCACGCACCGCACCATGCGTGGCGAGGAGCCGGCCTGCTGCGAGACCTGCATCGGCGACGCCCGGCTGTTCGGCGACCTCAACGACCCCACCTCTGTCGTGTCGAAGCTCGCCTCCAGTTCCCGCGCGTTCCGGCTCAAGGAAGAGCTCGGCACCGAACCAAGCGTCTACTACCTCAAGTGAGTGCCATGACGACGACCGAAGCCGCCCCGACCGGCCGCGAGGCCAGCGCCGACAGGCACTGGTGGTCCCCGCCCGAGAAGCTGCCCTTCCTGACCAGACGCGTCCGCATGTGGTGGTACCCGCTGCTGCTGACGCTGATCGGCGCGGGCGCCGTCGCGATGGTGATGCGACTCGTCGGCGGCCTGTCCGTCACGGAGCTCACGTCCCAGGTGCCGTGGGGCGCCTGGGTGGCGTTCTACATCTACTTCGTGGGCCTGTCCGCCGGCCCCGCGATCCTGTCCTCGCTGGTGTTCGGGTTCCGGATCAGGCAGGCGGAGGGCATCGGCCGCAGCGCGCTCCTGACGGCGGCCGTCAGCCTCGGCGTCGGCCTCGCCTTCATCGGCGTCGACCTGGGTCGCCTCGACCGCGCGCTCAACGTGATGTTGTTCTTCCACTGGACGAGCCCCCTCGCGTGGGCTGTGCGCAGCTACGTCGTCTACCTGGCGATCGTGGTGGCCCAGCTGGTCTTCGCGATCCGGCTGCAGCGCGGGCTCGGCAACGACAACCGCAACCGCCGCACCCTGAAGATCCTCTCCGCGATCGGCCTGCCGCTGGCCATCATCGGCGTCCTCGGCGCCGAGGGTGCCCTGTTCGCTGTCGTGTCGGCGCGCAGCACCTGGTCGGGCGGCCTGTTCCCCGTCATCCTGCTCGCCTCTGCGGTGCTGGCAGGCTGCGCCGTGCTGATCGTGATCCACTACCTCGCCGAGCGCGCCTCGGGCAGGCGACCCAACGAGAAGCTGATCGGGTTCATGGCCCGGATCCTGCTCGCCGGCCTGTTCGTCGACGCGGGCCTGACGATGTACGAGTACGGCATCCCGCTGCTCGCCGCCGACCACCACGAGTCCAGCATCCTCGAGGTGATGATGTTCGGCCCCTACGCCTGGACGTTCTGGGGCCTGCAGATCGGCCTCGGCCTCGTGGTGCCCATCGTGATCCTGATGATCCCCAAGCTGCGCTCCTCGGTCGGTTGGACGGCGCTCGCGGCGGCCTGCGTCGTGGTCGGGATCATGGGCGTGCGGTTCAACATCGTCGTCCCGCCCCAGATCACGCCGGTGCTCGACGGTTATGCCACCGGCTGGTACTTCCCGTCGCTCGTCGAGTGGGGGGTCGCCGCGTTCCTGATCGCTGGCGGCGTCCTCGTCTACTGCCTCGTCGCGTCCTGGCAGCCCATCCACGACCCGGTCCGGGTCTCCATCGTCCCGCAGGAAGAGTCATGACCGACGAGCAGCAAGAAGGCATCAAGAGGCGCACCGTCCTCGGCGTCGGCGCAGGAGCGGTCGGCGTCGGCGTCGTCGCGGCGACCATGGTCAACGACGGCTTCGGCGACCCGATCCACGAGTCGACGGCGCACGGCACCGGGGACGACTCGGACGCCTACACCGCCGAGGACGTCATCTACTCGATGTGCATGAACTGCAACACGTTCTGCTCCATCAAGGTCCGCCTCGCGCCTCCCGGCGACTCGCAGGCCACCGCGCTGGTCCGCAAGATCGCGGGCAACCCCTACAGCGCCCTGACGACGCAGCCGATCGGCCCGATCCCCTACGACACCAGCCCGCAGGACGCCGTCAGCGGCATCGGCGACATGGCCCACACCGCACGCTCCCGCTCCGGCGGCATCGCATGCCTCAAGGGGCAAGCGGGCCCGCAGGTCGCGCACGACAAGCTGCGCCTGACGACGCCGCTGCGCCGGGTGGGCGACCGCGGCTCCGACCAGTGGGAGTCGATCACCTGGGATGAGGCGCTTGCCGACATCCTCGACGGGTCCTCGAAGCTCGGCACCCCTGGGATCCGGCAGTGGTGGCGGTTCGCGCCCAAGAAGAAGGTGATGGCCGACGTCGACGCCGTCGCAGCGGGCACCATGACGCAGGCCGACTTCGAGAAGACCTGGGGCGAGGCACTGATCGACGCGAAGCGCCCCGAACTCGGGCCGAAGTCGAACCTGATGGCCGTCATCGGCGGCGACCGGATGAACCTGATCGGTGGCCGGTTCACCAACCAGTCCTTCGGCTCCATCAACCAGTTCAACCATGGCGGCACCTGCGGCATGTCGGGTGTCGTCGCCAACGCCCGCTCGCACCCCACGACCGGGTTCCAGCGGATGTACGCCGACATCGACTACTGCAGGTACCTGATCGTCTGGGGCGCCGAGCCCGTCACGGCGAACAAGGGCCCGACGTGGATGGCGCCGCGCATCGGCCGCGCCCGCGAACTCGGCATGAAGATGGTCGTGATCGACCCGCGCATGTCGAAGACGGCGGAGAAGGCCGACGTGTGGGTGCCGGTCAAGCCGGGCAACGACGCCGACCTCGCCTGGGGCATGATCCGCTGGATCGTCGAGAACGAGCGCTACGACGACGCGTACCTGCGCGCGACCGGCGCCGCGGCGGCGAAGGCGCTCGGGGAGCCGAACTGGAGCGACGCGTCGCACCTGGTCAAGGTCGAGGACCCCAAGCGGGGCAAGCTGACCATGGTCGACCTTGGCCTTGCCGAGCAGCAGATCGATCCGGAGACGGGCAAGCCGATGGACGCCGAGTCCGTGGCTCGGGTCGCAGGCCAACTGGTCGGCGCCGACGCCAACGCGACGCCAGGCGCCGAACTCGACTGGGCGGGAACCGTCACGACGCCCGCGGGAGAGATCCCCGTCGCGACGGTCTTCCACCTGCTCAAGCAGCGCGCCATGGAGCGCACCCTTGAGGACTACGCGGAGGCCGCAGGCACCGAGGCGTCCGTGATCGCCTCGATCGCGCGCGACTTCACCTCGCACGGCAAGCGGGCCGCCGTCACGTCCTACCGCGGCGCGGCGATGCACCACAACGGCTTCGACGCGATCCGGGCGATCGGCTACCTCAACTTCCTGATCGGCAACCACGACTGGAAGGGCGGCATCATCGGCGCCCAGAAGGGGTTCTCGCCGGTCAAGGGCCGCTACGACATCAACGAGGTGCCCGAGCCGAACAAGGCGTGGGGCGTCCCGGTGACGCGCGAGAAGTCGACCTACGAGGAGTCGTCGTTCTTCAAGGAGGACGGCTACCCGGCGAAGCGACGCTGGTTCAAGTTCCCCGGCAACCTGTGCCACGAGGTGATCCCCAGCGCCGCGGCCGGCTACCCGTACTCGCTCAACGCTCTGTTCCTGCACCGGCACTCGCCGCTGAACTCCTCCCCCAACGGGCACCGGATCGCCGAGCAGATGCACGACACCGACGCCATCAAGCTGATCGTCAGCTTCGACATCACCGTCGGCGACACCAGCGCACACGCCGACTATGTGCTGCCCGACCCCAGCTACCTGGAACGCTTCACGCAGGAGTCTGTCTACCCGTCGCAGCAGTACGCCGTGACGCAACTCGGCCAGCCGACGACCGTCGCATTCGAGGGCCCGCGACCCGTTGAGTGGTTCTACCTGCAACTGGCAAAGGCCATGGAACTGCCCGGCGTCGGCGCCGACGGCTTCGGGCCGGGGACGGCGTTCGACACCGTCGAGGACTACTGGCTGAAGATGGCGGCCAACGTCGCGTTCGCGGGCAAGCAGCCCGTCGCGGACGCGTCGGCCGAGGAGCAGGCGCTGTTCACTGCGACCCGCACCAAGGCGCTCGGCAAGCACTTCGACGAGTCCGTCTGGAAGGCGGCCGTGACCGCCGAGGAGTGGCCGAAGGTCGTTACCGTGCTCAACCGCGGCGGACGCTTCGAGGGCCACGGCGAGGACCACGCCAACGGCTATGAGGGCGACTGGCTGAAGTACCGCTACGAGGGGCTCTGCCAGTTCTACGACCCGAAGGTCGCCGCGTCAAAGGACCCCATCACCGGGAAACCGTTCGACGGCCTCGCCCGGATCCGGGAGGCTCTCCGCACCGACGGCACCCCGTTCAAGCGCGACGACCTGCCGCTGAAGTTCACCAACTGGAAGTCCCGCTCGCAGGGCACCCACCGCACCATCTCGGCGCCGTGGCTGCGCGAGGTGCGCACACAGAACTTCCTGAGCATCAACCCCAACGACGCCGACCCGCGCGGCATCCGCAACGGCGACCGGATCATGATCCGGTCCGCGGCGGGCCAGGTCGAGGGCGTTGCACAACTGACCCAGGCCATCCGGCCGGGCGTCGTCGGCGCCGACGCGGCCATGGGCCACACGCACTACGGGGCACGGTCGATCACGATCGACGGGAAGCCGACGCCCGTCGCACCCGCCTACGGCAACAAGGCCGACCGGCGCTCGATGAGCCCCGGTCACGAGGAACTCGGCATCGCGGGCGACCGCGGGCTGGGCATCGCCGTCAACGACCTGCTCGACGACGACACGCTCGCGGGTGGGGGCGGCTACTCCGACCCGATCGGCGGCGGCGCCGTCCAACTCGACACGTGGGTGCAGGTGAAGCGGATCTGACGTGCTCTGGGCCGACGCGCTGACCGGGCTGCTCCCCAGCCCGCGCATCGACGCGTCCGCCTGCACCAGGACACACGCCTCGGGCTGCGACGCCTGCGTGGCGGCCTGCCCGAGGACGGCACTCGCCGTCACCCCGGACGCGCCTCCTGTCGCGGACCCGCTGCTGTGCGTGTCGTGCGGGCTGTGTGAGGCAGCGTGTCCGACGAGGGCGATCAGCGGGGTCGCCGCCTCGCCTGAGTTGATCGTCTCGGCCGCCACGACGGGGGTGCGGTTGCGCTGCGAGGTGGCGCGGCGGCGCGGGGCACCGCTGGGCGACGACACCGGACGACCCGGCCTCGACGTGGGCTGCGCCGCGACGCTGCATCCCGAGACCGTCGCGGCCGCCGCAGCCGACGGGCCGGTCGACCTGGTCGTCGCCGACTGCTCGGGGTGCGCCCTGGGCGAGGGTGGCGGCGCGGCGCGCGTCGCGGCGGACGCCTCGGCGATCGCGCTCGCGGAGGTCAACGTGGTGCACGGCGAGGCGGGCGCGACGGTCGAGGCGACCCGTCGTCCGACGAGACAACTCAGCAGGCGCTCCCTCTTCCGCCGCGCCGCGACGGTCCAGGAGCCGAGCCAGGTGAGGGCCTCCACGTCGACGGAGGCGACGCCCCGTTCGCTGCTGCTGGAGCGTGTCGGGCATCCGCTGCTGCCGCTTCCCGTGATCGACGAGTCCTGCACAGGCTGCGAGGCGTGCGTCAGGACCTGCCCCGCCGATGCATTGACAGCGTCATCCGACGACGAAGGTGTGGTGCTCCTGCTCGAGGCCCAGCGCTGCATCGGCTGCGGCGACTGCGTGAGGCTGTGCCCCGAGTCGGCCATCGAACTGACGCCCGACGTGGCGCTCGCCTCGCCGTCGACGCTGATCGAGGTCGCCTCCCGCGCCTGCGCGACATGCTCCCGCCCGCTGGGTGCCGGCGAGACCGACCGCTGCACGTCGTGCGCCACGCGGGCCTCGCTCGCCGCCGACGCCCTCAGGCACCTCTTCGGCCAACTTGGCTGAGCGCCTGGTCACCCATTGGGCCAATCAAGGTTTTGTCCTGGTTTTTCATAGGCTTGCACCTGTTTTCTGGTGACGACCCCAGAATATCGTCGTTGCATGATCAATGTTGATTGTCGGGCCGGCGACACCGGCACCCATCCATGAGCCAACGGAGGCCAATCATGCGACCACGAAGAACCTTCAAGCGGGTTAGCGCAGCGATGCTCGCGATCTTGATGTCGGCAACTGCCCTCACGGCATGCTCGTCCACCACTAGCGGGGGAGAGAAGCCCGGTGAAGACGGCAAGGAAGTCCGAATTGGCGCGCTCTACCTTGACTCGCAGGGCTACTACGGCGGCGTCAAGAAGGGGGTGCAGGAGGCAGCCAAGTCCTCCGGTATGAATGTGAAACTGATCGAGAGTTCATCGGCGGGTGACGTGTCGAAGGAGAGTTCCTTCATGCAGTCGCTGGTCTCCTCGGGTGTCTCGGCGATCATTATCTCCGCCGTGTCTTCAGACGGCTCCATCGCCGCCGTCAAGCAGGCATCCGAGGCCGGAATCCCCGTCATCTGCTACAACACGTGCGTCTCCCAAGAGGCCATGGACAAGTACGTGACCGCCTACATCTTGGGGGACCCTGTTGAGTTCGGGAAGCTCGCGGGCGACTTCGCTGGGGACTTCTACAAGGAGAAGGGCATCGAGGAGCCTCAGATCGGGGTGCTGAACTGTGAGCAGTACGAGGTCTGCCAGCAGCGCATGAAGGGCTTCAGCGATGCCCTGACGGCGAAGCTCCCCGGCGCGAAGATCGTCGCCAACCAGGAGGGCACCGAGGCCGACAAGGCCATCTCAGTCGGCGAGCAGATGCTCACGGCTAACCCCGGCATCGTCGGAATGTACGGGCAGTCCGGCGGCGCCACAGTCGGCACCTTCAAGTCCGTCGAGAACCGCAGCAAGACCGGCGAGGTCTTCGCATTCGGCTCCGACATGACCTCCGACATCGCAGCGGCACTAAAGGAAGGCAAGGTGCTCCAGGCCGTCGTCGACATCTCGGGCATCGAGGTCGGCAAGATGGCGTTCGCGCAGGCCAAGACCGCCATGGACGGCGAGACGCCCGAGGAAAAGGTCGTCGCCGCACCGGTGAAGCTGTACACGCCAGACATGGCCCAGGAGTGGCTCGACACCCACCCCGACGGACTTCCGTGATCTGACCCGCAAAAGGGGGCGGCTCTTGTCGCCCCCACCGGTCGGTCATCGAGAGGAGAGGTCAATGAATGAGTCAAAACAGGTGGTGCAAGCGGTCGGCGTGAGCAAGCGGTACCCGGGGGTCCAAGCGCTGAAGCAGGTCGACCTGTCGGTCGCTGAGGGGGAGGTCAGGGCACTGCTCGGCGCGAACGGCGCGGGCAAGTCAACCCTGATTCGAATGCTCTCGGGCGCGGAGAGCCCCGACGAGGGAACGATCCACATCGGCGGCGCCCCATTGATAGGCGGGATCAAAGCGGCCGCAGCGGCAGGCGTCGCGACGGTATATCAGGAACTCAGCCTCATCCCAGAGATGACGATCGCCGAGAACATGTTCCTCGGCCGCTGGCCCGGGAACCCGGCCAGGATCGATCGACGCGCCATGACCACGGCAGCAGGCGAGACACTGCGCTCGTTTGGTCTCACCATGTCGCCGCGTCGCCCGGTCGACAGCCTGACGTTGGCCGAGCAGCAGATCGTCGAGATCGTTCGAGCCGTCCGTGAGGACCCACGGCTCCTGATTCTCGATGAGCCGACCAGCGCGCTCGCTGCGAACGAAGTCGACCTGGTGTTGCGGGTCGTCAAGGAGGTCTCCGCCAGAGGCGTTGCAGTGATCTACGTCAGCCATCGGATGGATGAGATCCGACAGATTGCTGACAGCGTCTCCGTGATGCGCGACGGACGACACGTCTCGACCGAACCCATCAAGGGAGCCTCGACCGCCCACATTATCGACCTGATGCTAGGTGCCACCCACGACGATGCCGGCGCACTCGAGCCCAACGCGCTCGGCGACGTCAAACTCGAGGTCACAGGCCTCGTTTCGCCGCCAAAGGTGCGTGGCATCGACCTGCGGGTACGGGCCGGTGAGGTGCTTGGCATCGCGGGGCTCCTCGGCTCCGGACGTAGCGAACTGCTGCGCGCCATCGCGGGCTTCGACGCGGTCACCGCAGGCGAGGTCATCATCAATGGCGTCCCTACCAAGGCTCGCCGCCCCCGCAAGGCGAAGGCGTTGGGGCTTGGCCTGACACCCGAGAACCGCAAGGCGGAGGGCATCATCGCCGACCTCAGCATCGCGGACAACATCATCCTGACGGACTACTCAAAGGTCACGAAGGCAGGAGTGCTGCAGGGATCCGAGGTCGGCCAAGCGACAGCGGGCCTCAAGGCGCGACTCGCCATCAAGGCGGCCTCATTGCAGCGACCCATCCGAACCCTCAGCGGCGGTAACCAGCAGAAGGCGGTCATCGGGCGTTGGCTGCACGCGGGCAGCGACGTGCTACTTCTCGATGAACCGACCCGCGGCGTCGACGTCGGGTCGAAGGCGCAGATCTACGACATCGTGCGCGGCTTGGCCGCCGACGGGGCAGCGGTCCTGTTCGTGTCGAGCGAGCTCGAGGAACTCCCCCTCGTATGCGATCGCGTAGTCGTCATGCGCGGCGGTCAACTCACACACGAGTTCCGCGCCCCTAACATCACCAACTCCGATCTCCTCGCCGCCGCCATGGGGACCGACTCCACCAAGGAGAACTGACATGTCGCAGCCCACCGACACCACCACCGAGCGCGGCGCAGCGGCGCTGTGGAGCCGCATCTCTGCCAGCGGCACAGGACTCAACATCTTGGGTCTCCTGGCAGGCATCGTCATCTTGTACATAGTCCTGTCATTCACTGCGACCGGGTTCATCAGCGCACCCAACCAGCTCGGTCTCCTCCGCGATGCGGCCATGATCGGAGTGGCAGCAACCGGCGTCACCCTCGTTATCATCGCCGGAGAGATCGACGTGTCGATCGGCCCGGCTGTTGCCCTTTCGTCGGTGATCTTCGCCAAGATCATCACCTCGGCTGGCCTACCCGTCATTGTCGCGATCCTGTTGACGCTGCTGTGCGGCGCAGGCTGGGGCATGCTGGTCGGTGTCCTGCGGGCGAAGGCTGGCGTGCCGAGCTTCATCGGAACCCTTGGCCTCTGGTTGATGCTGGGCGGCCTCGCCCTGTTCATCACCGACGCGCTGCCCGTGCCAATCCCTCTCTCGGACCCGATCATCTCGTTCCTCTCCGGCTCAGTGCTCGGCTTGCCGACCCCGGCGCTGATCATGATCCTCGCGTTCCTGTTCTTCGGGTTCGTCTCGACGCGCACCCCGTTTGGTCGTTCGGTCTTCGCCGTCGGTGGCAACGCGGCCTCGGCGCGGCTGGCGGGCATCAACGTGACCCGCATACGGATCACGATCTTCATGATCACAGGCATCCTCTCGGCGCTCAGCGGTGTGCTGATGGCCGCCCGCCTCGGCTCAGGCAACGGAGGCGCCGCTCAGGGCCTGGAGTTCAACGTGATCGCCGCGGTCGTGGTCGGAGGCACCACGCTTGCGGGTGGTCGGGGCAGCCTGCTCGGCACGTTCCTTGGTGTCTTGTTCATCACCCTGCTCGGCAACGGTTTGGTGCTGCTTGGCGTCAACTCCTTCCTGCAGCAGGTCGTCAGCGGTGCGATCATCGTGCTCGCCGTCCTGCTCAACAGCCTGCTGTCGCGCAAGCGCGGCAGTAACAACGATTAAGGAACCTCACAATGACTGACACCATGCGCGGGGTCTTCCTCCCCGGCAACTCGACGGTCGAGATCCACGAATACCCCATCCCTGTACCCGGCCACGGCCAGCTGCTGCTGAAGATGGGAGCCAGCGGCATCTGCGGCAGTGACATCGGCTACATCTACCACGGCTACAAGACGCACAAGGGTCTAGATGGAGCACCTGCCTACAAGGGTGTCATCGCAGGCCACGAGCCGTGCGGACAGGTGGTCGAGGCCGGCCCCGGAGTCACGCGCTTCGGCGAAGGTGACCGGGTGCTCGTCTACCACATCGTCGGTTGTGGTCGCTGCACCAACTGCCGTGCTGGCAACTTCATCAGCTGCTCCGACTCGGCGCACCGCGCCGCCTACGGATGGCAGCGCGACGGCGGGCATGCCGACTACGTCCTCGTCGAAGAGTCAACCTGCATCCCACTCCCCGAGCCCCTGACGTTCGCGGACGGCGCGCTCATCGCCTGCGGATTCGGCACCGCCTACGAGGGCATGCGCCGCACAGGCGTGAAGGGCTCCGACGACCTGCTCGTGGTCGGGCTCGGCCCGGTCGGCATGGCCGCAGCGATGATCGGCCGGACGCTTGGCGCCCGTCGCGTGATCGGCGTCGAGCGGGGCGCGGAGCGGATCGACTTCGTCAAGGCGACCGGCCTCGTAGACGACATCGTGCTAGCCGACGAGCACGCGGCCGATTCGGTCCTCGAGCTGACGAACGGGCAAGGCTGCAGCGTCGCCGTCGACTGTTCAGGCAGCACGCCTGGTCGCTCAACCGCGCTTGAAGGCGCAGCAGAATGGGGAAGGGTATCCCTGCTAGGTGAGGGCGGACGACTCGAGACCGAGGTGTCAGACACGATGCTGCACAAGCAACTGACGTTGTTTAGCTCGTGGGTGACGTCGCTGCAGGGTATGGAGGACCTCACCTGGATGCTGTGCGAGGCCGGTATGCACCCAGAGGCCGTGATCAGCCACCGTCTGCCACTGTCCCGCGCCGCCGAAGCATTCGAGCTGGCCGCGACGGGCGCAGCGGGCAAGGTAGTCCTGGTCCCTGAGGACTGATCCCTGGACACCCGCCGCCGTCAAACAAGACGCCCCGAACCGTGCCGCTCGGGGCAGCCTTGTTGCGACAGGCGGCTCGTCAGTCGAGGATCGTGACGATCAGGTCGGCGCGATCCATGGTCGCGTCGACCCGGTCGGCCGTCGCCTGGTCTACCCGCAGCACCCAGTCGCGGGCGTGTTCCTCGTCGTCGCCGTGACCCAGCCTGCGGTCGAGGAGCCTGCCCTGCCGCACGTCGGTCGGCAGGTCGAGGAACCACACCTCGTCGACCAGGTCCTTGACCTGCTCCCAGCCGCCGGACGGTTGCAGCAGGTACGTGCCCTCCGTGACGACGAGGGGCACGTCGCGCGGTACGGCGATGGCGCTGCCGATGCTCGTCTCGATCTCCCGGTCGAAGCGCGGCGCGTAGGTGATCGCCTCCTCCGCCGCCACGAGCCTGCGGAGCATGGCCAGGTAGCCGTCGACGTCGAAGGTGTCAGGCGCGCCCTTGTCCTCGCGGCGTCCGCGCGCGAGCAGGATCGGGTTGTCGAGGTGGAAGCCGTCCATGCCCGCGACCACCACCTGGTCGCCCAGGCCGCGTTCGATGGCCTCGCAGAGGGTCGACTTGCCCGCACCGGGTGAACCGACGATGGCAAGCACCCTGCGTCGACCGGGCACGATCATGGCTCGGACCCGCTCGACGACCTCGGCGATCGTCGCCGTGATCCTGGGTGGTGTCTGTGACAAGGCCGCTCCTTCCGCGTGATCCCAAGCCGATTGGTGGGGCTGGCCCGACACCGGGTTGGCCGGGCAGCGGGATGGGGCTCGGGAGCAGGCCTGCGTAGCGTTCGGGGCATGACAATCTATGCCGTCCACGGGGAGACTGGACCCGTGCTGGACGTTCCTCCTCCCGCGAAGAGCCCCTCAACCGTGGCCGGGCTCCGGCGGCGGGTCGCCGCAGACACGGCCTACCTGCTGCCTGCCTTCCCGCTCGCGCTCGCCGCATTCCTCGTCGTCATCACGCTGCTGTTGGTGGGCGCCTCGCTGGCGGTGGTGTGGGTAGGCCTCCCCGTGCTCGCATTCGGGCTGCAGGCCGCCGGAGGGTTCGCGGGCGTGGAGCGACTTCGCCTCAAGAAGCTCGACGGCACGCCCATCCCCGTCCATCCCTACCGTGAGGCGCCCGAGGAGGCTCAGGGGCTGCGCCGGATGCTGTGGCCGCTGCGCCAACCGCAGTACTGGCTCGACGCCTTGTGGACGGTGATCGGCTTCGTCACCGGGACGATCGCCTGGTGCCTGACGGTGGTCTGGTACGCGATGGTCGCCGCGCTCACGTACGCGCTCTGGGTATGGTTCCTTCCCGGCCGGAATCAGGGCCTTGCGGAGTTGATCGGCCTCGGCTCCTCCCGCCTGGCAGACATCCTCGTCAACACCGGCGTCGGCGCGTTTGCCCTTGTCACGCTGCCCGCAATCCTGCGGGCCGCAACCTGGCTGCACTCCGGCCCCGCGAAACTGCTCCTCAACGGCCGGGCGAGCCTTCGCCAGGAGATCGACACCGAGCGGGCCACCAGGCTCGCGCACCAGGACGCCGAGGCAACCGCCCTGCGCCGGTTCGAGCGCGACATCCACGACGGTCCGCAACAGCGGCTGGTCAGGCTGAGCATGGACCTCGGGCGGGCGAAGAAGCAGTTGGCCGAGGACCCGGAGCGGGCGGCCGCGACCATCGACTCCGCGCTCCAGCAGGCCCGCGACACCGTTGACGAACTGCGCTCCCTGACCCGCGGGATCGCGCCTCCGCTGCTCGTGGACCGCGGGCTGCGGGTCGCGCTCGACGAGGTGGTCAACCGGGCGCCGGTCCCCGTCACGCTCCAGTTCGAGGTCGACTCGCCGCTGTCGCCAGCCGTCGAGACCGCCATCTACTTCACGGTCTCCGAGGCCCTGACAAACGTCGCGAAGCACTCGCTGGCGCACCGCGCCGAGGTGAGCGTCGTCGAGCGCGACGGCGTGCGCGTCGACGTCAGCATCGGCGATGACGGGATGGGCGGGGCGCACGAGGCGAAGGGCAGCGGGCTCCGCGGACTCCGCTCGCGCGTCGAGGGCGTCGGGGGCATCTTCGACGTCGACTCCCCATCCGGCGGGCCGACCAACCTGACCGCCTCGTTGCCGCTCCTGTGAGCTCGGTTACCCTGACGACAGCCAACCGGAGGAGCGCCATGAGGATCGTGATCGCCGACGACTCGGCCCTGCTGCGTGAGGGCCTGGTCGCGATACTCACCGAGGCCGGGCACGAGGTGGTCGCCGCCGTCGCCGACGGCCCATCGCTCGTGACCGCGGCGCTGAAGCACCGCCCCGACGTCTGCGTGGTTGACGTGCGGATGCCACCGACGCACACCGACGAGGGGCTGAGGGCCGCCGTCGAGGTGCGTCGCACCTGGCCGGCGGCCGCGCTGATGGTGCTGAGCCAGTACGTCGAGGTGTCCTACTTCGAGGATCTTGCCGCCTCCGGCGACGGCGGGCTCGGCTATCTCCTGAAGGACCGGGTCAGCGAGATCGACGACTTCCTGACAGCGATCGCGACCGTCGCGGCGGGCGGCAGCGTGCTCGATCCGCTCGTGGTGCGGCAGTTGATGGGCCGGCGCAGCGACCCGATCGCGACCCTCACCCCGCGCGAACGCGAGGTTCTGGCGGCGATGGCTGAGGGGCACACCAACGCGCGGATCGCCCGGGCGCTGGTCGTGACGGAGGGTGCCGTCGAGAAGCACACGCAGCGGATCTTCGCGAAGCTCGGCCTTGCACCCGACGACGGCGCGCACCGGCGGGTCACCGCGGTGGTGTCCTACCTGCGCGGTCGCTGACCAGGCCTTGAGCAGTATCCGTAGGTCGGTGCGGAGACTTGCCGTCTTGAACGATCCAGGGCTCAACGAGCACCGGATGCTGCTCAACGCCCAACCCGGCCACGAGCCAATCTGACCGACGGCGCCGGTCGCCGTTCAGGCGGCGAGCAGTTCGTCCTCGTGAACCTCGTCGCGGGACGGGGCCGAGACGCGCTTGCTGCGGTAGTTCTGCAGGCGCAGCGAGTTCTGGACGACCAGCACGCTCGACAGCGACATCGCGGCCGCCGCGATCAGCGGGTTCAGCAACCCGGCCGCCGCGACCGGGACCGCCGCCATGTTGTAGGCGAACGCCCAGATCAGGTTGGTCTTGATGGTCTTCAGCGTCTTGCGCGACAGCCCGACGGCGTCGGCGATCGCGATCAGGTCGTCGCGCACGATGATGATGTCGGCGGCCCGCAGCGCGATGTCGGTGCCGCTGACCACGCCAAGCCCGAGGTCCGCGGTGGCGAGCGCGATCGAGTCGTTGATGCCGTCGCCGACCATGGCGACGAACTCGCCCTTGGCCTGCAGGCCCTCGACGACGGCCGCCTTCTCCTGCGGCAACACCTCGGCGATCACCTCGTCCAGGCCGAGTTCGGCGCCGATCCGGTCGCCCGCCTGACGCGAGTCGCCGGTCAGCAGCACCGTCCTCAGGCCCTGCGCCTTGAGGGCCTGGATCGCCTGTACCGCATCCGGCTTGATGGTGTCGCTCAGCGCGAGGCTGCCGACGACCACGCCGTCCAGGGAGACGAGGGAGACGCTGTCACCGCGGTCGCGGGCGCGGCCGACGGCCTCGACCAGCGCCGCCGGGGGCTCGATCCCCCGGTCGCGGAACAGTTGCGGGTTGCCGACGACCACCTCTGCGCCGTCGACCAGCGCGGAGGCGCCGAGTCCTGGCAGCGTCGCGAAGCCCTCGGCGTCGAGGCGGGGCAGCCTGCGCTCGACGGCGTCGCGCTCGATGGCGCGCGCGATCGCGTGCTCGGAGCCCCGCTCGACGGCGGCGGTCAGCGCGACGAGACGGTCCTCGTCGACGCCGACGGCGACCACCTCCGCGACGCTCATCGAACCTGTGGTGAGCGTGCCGGTCTTGTCGAGCACGACCGTGGTGATCTGCCCGGAGGCCTCCAGCGCGTCGTGGCCCTTGATCAGGACGCCGAGGCTCGCGCCGCGGCCGATGCCGACCATCAGGGCGGTCGGGGTGGCGAGGCCGAGCGCGCAGGGGCAGGCGATGATCAGCACGGCGATGCCGATGCCGTAGGCCTGCTGCACGGGCGCCCCCGCGATGATCCAGCCGACGGTGGTGAGCACAGCGAGCGCGATGATCGTCGGCACGAACCACGTGATCACCCGGTCGACCAGGCGCTGCACCTGCGACTTGCGGGCCTGCGCGTCCTCGGTGAGCGCGGCCATCTGCGACAACTGGGTGTGCGCGCCGACCGCGGTGGCGCGGACCTCGAGGCGCGCGTCGGTGCTGATGGTGCCGCCGGTCACCTCGCTGCCCGCGACCACGGGAACGGGGACGGGCTCGCCGGTCAGCATGGACGCGTCGACCGCGGCCGACCCACCGACGACGACGCCGTCGGTTGCGATCGTCTCGCCCGGCAGCACGACGAAGGTGTCGCCGACGTTGAGCGCGGCGACGGGGACGATCTCCTCGACGCCGTCACGCACGACGCGAACCTCCGTCGCGGCGAGGGCGTGCAGCGCGCCGAGCACGTCGCTTGCCTTGCGCCGCGACCGTGCCTCGAAATAGCGGCCCGCGAGTTGGAAGGTCGTCATGCCTGCAGCGACGTCGAGGTAGACCGAGTTGGCCCCCTCGGGGGTCGCGCCGAAGCCGAGCCAGAATCCCTGGTCGCTCGCCTCGCCGAGCCCGAACAGCAGGGTCGCGACGGCCCAGCCGAAGGAGGCGACGATGCCGAGCGACACGAGCGTGTCCATGCTGACGGAGCCGTGCCTGAGGTTACGCAGCGTCGCCTTGTGGAAGGGCCAGGCACACCAGGTGACGATGGGCAGCGCGAGCAGCAGGCAGACGATCTCCCAGCCGGGGAAGCGCCACTGCGGCGACAGGGCGAGCACGATGGTGATGTCCATCAGCGGGATCGCGAGCGCGGCGGCCGTGATGAGGCGGCGGCGCAGCGACGTGATGTGCATCTCGGTGGCGCGCTTCGACCAGACGTCGTCGTCGCCCTGGCGCTGGTGCGCGCCGTAGCCCGCCTTCTCGACCTCGGCGATGGCAGCGGCGATGTCGTCGATGCCGGTGATGGTCGCCCGGTTGGTGGCGTAGTTGACGGTGGCGCTGACGCCGTCGATCTTGCGGAGCTTCTTCTCGATCCGGTTGGCGCACGCGGCGCAGGTCATGCCGCTGATCTCGAGTTCGATCAGCCGGGACCCCGTGTCGGTCTGGGTCACTTCTCCCCCTCACGACGATTCGACGGCGCGGCGGACCGCTCGGCGAGCCGCTGCAACATCTCGTTGTACTCCTCGTACTCGTTGTCGCGGCCGGTGTCCATGTGGCGGTCGGCGCGCGCCGCCTCCTTGGAGTCCTGGCGCGCCCACTGGATGCCGAGCGCCACAACGACGAGCAGCGACGGGATCTCGCCGCCCGCCCATGCGACGCCGCCGCCCAGTTCCTGAGCCGCGGGGAGGTCGGCCCACGGCATCCCGAGGTAGTAGTAGTACTGCTCGGCGATGATCGAGCGCCCGTTCATCAGGATCACGCCGAAGAAGGCGTGGAACGGCATCGCGGCCATCGCGAGGCCCAGCTTGGCGATGTGCGGCAGCGGCTTGGGGCCGCGGTCGACGCCGATGATCAGCGAGTAGTAGACGTAGCCCACCAGCAGGAAGTGGGCGTTCATCAACTGGTGGCCCCAGTGGTAGGTCATCAGGTGCTCGAACAGCCCGGTGAAGTACAGCGCGTAGTACGACGAAATGAACAGCGTGAACGCGACGATCGGGTTGTAGAGCCACTTCGCGACGCGCCACTGCAGCATCCAACTGACCCAGTCGTGCATGCTCGCGACGGGACCGCCCGCCCTGCTCGCGCGCAGCAGCAGCGTCAGGACACCGCCGAGCGACAGCAGCACGGGGGCGAACATGCTGAGGCTCATGTGGACGATCATGTGGATGCCGAAGTGGGGCGCCGAGTACAGGCCGAGGCCGGAACTGGTGACGTAGATCACCACGACCCAGCCGAGGATCCAGGAGAGGGTGCGGGTCCACGGCCACGGCGTGCCGCGGCGGCGCAGCGCGGCGAGCGCGACCAGGTAGAAGACGATCCCGGCGATGCCGAGCGCGACGAAGAGCATGTTGGGCCGACCCGAGGTGAGCACCTTGACCAGCGTCGGGGCGTCGGGGGTGTCGTAGCCGAGGAAGACCTGCGCGGGGCTGGTCGGCACGAAGTACTGCGGGGGAAGCACCCGGAGCATCGCGACCGTGATCGCGACCCACCCGAAGATGCCGAGCGACCCCAGCGCGAGCAGGGGCGCCTCAACGGGGCGGAAGCGGCGGCGCCTGCGAGCGACGATGATGCCGAGCGCCGCGGCGCAGACCAGGGCGAGCGCCGCCCAGCGCCACACCATCAGCCAGCCCGTCAGGGTGGAGAGCAGCGGGCTACCTGCGAGCTTGAACCAGGTCAGGATCGCCTCGGCGAGCACCATCACGGGCAGGGCGACCACTGCCATCCGTAGCCAGCGCCGCCAGGTGACGGTGGCGACGTCGTCGCCGAACAGCACCCGGAGGCCGATCACGAGGAGGACGCCGAGCGTCGGGTAGCCGACGAGTGCCTGGACGGTGGCCGCGTCGCCTCCGAAGTCGTGGTCGGGGCCCACGAGCACCTGCCCGACGGCGATCGGCGTCAGGACGGAGAGCCCGGCGCCCCACAGGCCGATCAGCAGCGTGGTCCAGCGCGACGCGACGCGCGCCGTCAACGCCACGAGGGCTGCGCCCGCGAAGCGCAGCACCGAGGGCCAGAAATTCGAGACGGACGCGACCAGGTAGTCGGCCATGCCCGGTTGGGCGAGTTGGGCAAGCGACATGCCGCTGGTGTCGAGGGCGTTGAGGAAGACGAGCACGAAGGTGCTGAGCGCCCAAGTGCCCGCCGACCAGCGCAGGATCGTCCGGTCGAGGCCGTCCGGCACCTTGAAAGCCGTGCGTCCGGGCAGCGGCCGCAGGAAGAGCACGCTCACGAGCGCGCCGACCGCGACGACGGATGCGAGTTCGGCGACCGCCTGGAACGCCGTGGTGGCCGCCGAGATGCCGACGCCCGGGTAGTTGCGGATCAGCAGGTCGTAGGGCTCCATGCCGACGTACAGCGCGACCATGATCGGGACGATGAGCGCGAGGGCCACCCCCACCGCGCCTGCGGCCTGTAAGGGCAGGTGTCCTGCGGATCTGCTCGTGGTTTTCATCGCCTCGTCAACACCCTCCATCGCCGCGTTACTCTACAGGATGTCTTGTTATTGACCGGATCCGTCTGTTACGTTCTCTACAGCTTGTAGAGAAAGGGAGTTCGTGGTCTCGAACCCGGTGTGGCAGTGGATCTTCACGATCGTCTTCGCGGCCATCACCGTCTCACTCGCGGCCCAACTCGTCTCCGGTCGCCGCCGCCCACTGCTGACCATCGGCAACGCCTTCCACATTCTGATGGCGGTGGTCATGCTCGCGATGGTCTGGCCGTGGTGGCGGGCCATCGCCTGGCTGCCCCAACTCGTCGTCTTCGCCGTCGCCACCGTCTGGTTCCTCGCCGTCTGGCTCGGCCAGGCGCTCGGCCGATTCGAGCCGGACCAGTTGGGCGGCCATCCGGCCTGGCACCAACTGGTGCACGTGCTGATGATGGGGTCGATGACGTGGATGGTCGCCGTGATGCCGCCCATGCCGCACGGCACCGGGCACGCCCACTCCATGAGCACCCTCGGGATCGTGGCGGGCATCGTCCTGACCGCCCTGCTGCTGATCACCGCCGTCCTGTTGGCGGTCGACGCCTACCCGCGTCGACACTGTCGCACCAGCCATCTCGTCGACACCGTGACCATGGTCGCGATGCTGGCGGGCATGGCGGCGATGTGCTGGCTGATGGTCGCCTGACCACCTCTCACCCAGGAGACATCCATGAAGCATCGATATTCAGCCCTTGCCGCCCTGTTCGGCGCCGCCGCCCTGACGATCGGCTCGGCGGCCTTCGCCCACGCACACGTGACGGCGTCCTCCGACTCGGCCGTCGCAGGCGGCTACGCGGTCGTCACCCTCGCCGTCCCGCACGGCTGCGACGGCTCCGCGACGACCGCCGTCGCGATCCAGATCCCCGAGGGCATCAACTCGGTCACCCCCACCCGGAACCCGCTCTACACCGTTGAGAAGGTGATGGAGAAGCTTCCGACCCCCATCACCGACGCGCACGGCAACGAACTGACCGAGCGGGTCGCCCAGGTCGTCTACACCACGACCACCCCGCTACCCGACGGCCAGCGCGACGCCTTCGAACTGTCGATGAAACTGCCCGACGACGCGGGCGACACGACGCTCTACTTCCCCACGGTGCAGACGTGCGAGCAGGGCGAGTCGGCGTGGGTCGAGATCCCCGCCGAGGGCCAGGATCCGCACGACCTCGCGCTGCCCGCCCCCGCGCTGGCCGTTGCGCCGGGCGGCGACACGCACGGCCACGACCACGGGACGCCGACAGCGTCCCCGTCCGCTCACGACGAGCACGCCTCCGAAGGGGGTCACGACTCGCACGTGGCCGAGGCGGGCTCGTCGAACGCGGTGGGGATCGCGGCGCTGGTCGTCGGTTCGCTCGGCCTCCTCGCGGGGCTCATCGCCCTGATCAGGGTGCGGCCGCGCGCATGAGCCGCGCCGGGACCCGCTCCCGGACGGCCGCGCTGGTCGGCCTGCTCGCGCTCGTGCTTGCGCTCCTCGCGCCGGCGCTGCCCGCCGCCGCCCACGCGGAACTCGAGTCGAGCAACCCGGCCGACGGGGCGACGCTTGCCGCCGCCCCGGGCGTCATCGAGCTGGTGTTCAACGAGCCGGTGACCCCGGTCCCTGACGTGTTCCGGTTGTTCGGCTCGGCGGGCGAACTCCCCCGACCGGACGCGACCGCGACCGGCGCGACGGTGTCGGTGCGCCCCCATGGGGACGCGACGGGGCGACTGCTGTTGGCATACCGGGTGATCTCCGGCGACGGGCACCCGGTCTCGGGGACGCTGTCGTTCACGGTCGGGGCGGACACCGGCGGTGCACCCGTCGGGCCGGATGCGACCGTGGACGACCCGGCGGTCGGTTGGCTGACCGGGGCGCTGACGTCGGCCCAGTACACGGGCCTGCTGCTTGGCGTCGGCCTGCTGGCCTTCGGGGCGTGGGTGGCTCGGACGCCGGTGCTGCCGCGCACGGCGCGGGCGGCCTGGTTGCTCGCCGTCGGGGCGTCCGCGGCGCTGGTCCCGCTCGCCGCGCTGCGCGGCGCGGGGCTCGGCCTCGGCGATCCGGGCTGGGTCGCGTCCGTGCAGCCGGGCACCCTGATCGCGCTGGCGTTGGTCATCGCGGCAGGCCCCGCGTGGTGGCTGCGGGGCCCATTCGCCCCCGTCCTGTCGCTGGCGGCGCTCGCCGCGCCGGTGCTGGTGGGGCACACGCGGACGGCCACCCCGTCGTGGCTGATGCTGACCGGCGACGCGGCCCACCTGGCCGCGGCGGCCTTCTGGCTGGGCGGGCTCGTCGGGCTTGTCGCGGTGGCCGCCCCTGGGCGGATCCCGGCCGACGACGCGGCCCGCGTGGTCGCGCGTTTCTCGGGCGGCGCGCTGGTCTCGGTCGCGGCGCTGGCCGCCTCCGGGGTCGCGATGGCCGTGCTGGTGTTGCCTGCACCCTCGACCCTTGTCGACGGCGGCTATGGAAGGACGCTGCTGCTGAAGGTCGGCGTCGTCGTCGCGGCGGTCGTGCTTGCGGCGTGGAACCGGTTCGCGCTGGTGCCGACGCTCCGGAGGGCCCCGGTCGGGGACGCTTGGCCGCGGTTGCGGCGGATGCTGGCCAAGGAGGCGGCGCTGGTCGTCACGGTCGCCGTCATCACGGGGTTCTTCACGCAGTTGGATCCGCACGACGCGCATCACCACGACCCTGCGCCGGTGACGATCTCGGCCGACTCGCAGGGCCTGCGGGTCGACGGCGAGGCGACGGAGCGGGGCGAGGCGCTGGACCTGTCCTTCCGCCTCGACTACCAGGGCCAAACGGTGACCGACGGGGAGGTCGTCGTCCAGGCGCGGCTTCCCGAACAGTCGCTGGGCCCGATCCGCGCGGAGGCGCGCTACGAGGACGGGCGGTGGGTGGCCTCGCTTCCGCTGCCGGTCGGCGGCGCCTGGCAGGTGCAGTTCACGGCGCGGGTGTCGCGGTTCGAGAGCCACCGTCGACGTGGCGGGAGGCTAGACCCGCACCGCCGCGGGAAGTGCTGCGCTGTCGGGGCGCTGCGGGGCGATGGCGCGCAGTCTCTCGGCTCGGGCGAGGAAGCCCGCCTCGCCGCTGGCCTCGGCCAACCGCTCAAGCGCGACGGTGAGTTGCGCGGAGCCCGCCTGGCGCGCGGCGACGTCGTCGGCAACCAACTCGACGAGCATCAGGGTCGCCTTCCTGAGCGAGCGTCCCGCGGGCACGAAGCCGGGGAGGCAGGCCTCGTTCAGTTCGGCGAGGCGCACCAGCAGTCCGTGCCTGCCGCGCAGGTGCGCGTACTCGTGCGCGAGCACGGCGCGGAGTTGGGCCGTGGTGAGCGCCCGCTCCAGGGCGGAGGAGACCAGGATCTCCGCGGGCCTGCCAGGCACCGCGACGGCGACGGGGTCATCGGACTCGAAACGGACAAGGGTGAAGGCGCCGCGGTCCTCGCGCGAGGTGGCGACCGGGGTGAGCCGACGCAGGTTCTCGCGGTAGGAGTCGACGAGCGGGTCGGACGCCCCGGTCGCAATGGCGATGACGCCCGCGGCGACGACAACGGCCCCCCAAGCCAGAAGTGACGCACCGAACGAGCCAGGCGTCGTCGACGCATCGACAGCCACGACGACGCTCGCGACGAACGCCGAGCAGGCGAGCCCCACGCCGAGCACGAAGGCCGAGAACCACAGCCCGAGCGCGAGCGCCGGGCGGAACACCTGCCAGCGACCGCCTGCGAGCAGCAGGGGCGCGCCGAACGCGAGGGCCAGGGCGCCGAGCAGCAGGAAGAGGGGAAGCAGCATCGTCACTTCCGCTTGGTCGCGAGCGCGTCGCGCAGGAACGCGACGTCGGCGTCGTCGAGGTTGCCCGCGAAGCGCAGCAGCACCGCGCGGCGGTCGTCGACGCCCTCGAGGACTCCGAGCATCGCCTCGGTGGCGTGCTCCTCGACCGAGTGGACCGCGGCGAAGCGGATCTTGCGGGGAGAGAGTTCCTCGCGCTCGACGAGGCCCTTCGCCCTGAGTCGTTCGAGGATGGTGAGGATCGTTGTGCTCGCGGGGCGGGGCTCCGCGAACCGCGCCTGGATCTCCCGCGCGCCGACGGAGCCGTCGAAGCAGCGGAGGACGCGCAGCACCTCCGCCTCGAGTTCGCCCGGTTCCCGGGACCGCTGACCTGCCACTGGCCACCTCCTCTGCGGGAATGCTACTGGACGCAGTGCTACATCGCGTAGAGATCCAGCCATCGGCTCTCGTCCGGCGCCGGACCCCCGCGCGGCCCGGTTCGCGGCAACCCATCGGTCGCACCTGGGTGCCCACGCCGTCAGACCCTGGTCCTAACCTGTCGATCATCGTCCGAAATCTATTGATTACCGATAGATACCTGTCGATACTCGTGTCATGAACAGAACCGTGGTCATCCTCGTCCAGATCGGCGCCCTCCTCGCCGCCGCCTTCTGCCTCTTCTTCCAGGTGGTCGTGATCCCACAGGCCGTGCCCGCCGAGGCGGCGCTCGATCCCGTGATCGCACAGGTCGAGGGCCGCCTGATCGTGGTGGGCATCCTCGGGTTGGTGTGCGTCCAGGTCGTCCTGATCGCCACCGCGGTGCTCGCCCAGATGAGCCTCGGCGAGGGGATCTTCTCCCGGCGCGCGTTCGCGTGGGTCGACCTGGTGATCGCGGCCTGCCTCGCCGCGTCTGCGCTGTGCGTCGGGTTCCTGGTCTCGACGGCGTGGTTGCCACCCCTGACCCCCAACCCGGACGGCGCGGGCGATATGACGGACGTGTCGCTGCTGTTCTTCTGCATGGCGGGCGCCGGTACCGCCCTCGGCCTCGCGATGGTGGTCTTCGTGATGCGCGGCCTGCTGCGTCGGGCCGTCACGCTGCACGACGAACTGGCGGAGGTGGTCTGAGTGGCGATCGTGGTGAACCTGGACGTCCTGCTCGCGGAGCGCCGGATGTCGGTCGGCGACTTCGCCACCGCAATCGGCCTCTCCCCCGCCAACGTCGCGGTGCTTAAGAACGGTCGCGCGAAGGCGGTGCGCTTCAGCACCCTCGACGCGATCTGCCGGGCGCTGAACTGCACCCCTGGCGACGTGATGACCTGGGTGCCCGACGATCAGGAAACGGAAACCCCTGACTGACGACCGCCCCGCAGGGACCTGGCCTACCCCGGTCGACAGGGGCCGTCGAACCGGGCTAGCCTCGGTGCATGCGACGGTTCAGCGACGACATCATCCAACTCGATCGCGGGCGCCTGCGCCCCTTGGCCGAGCGCGACCTGGCCGACATCGCGGCTGCCTGCAACGACGACGCGATCCGCGCCTGGCTCCCGATCCCGGTCCCCTACAGCGAGGACGACGCGCGGGCCTTCGCCTTCGACCACGCCCCGAACCAGTTGGCGACCGGCGCAGGGATCGAGCGGGCCATCGAATCGGAGGGCAGGCTCTGCGGGGTGATCGGGCTCAACACGACCGACTGGTCGGTCGGCGTCACCGAGGCCGGCTACTGGCTCGCACCGTGGGGCCGCGGCAAGGGCCTCATGACGACGGCGCTGATGGCGACGACCGACTACGCGTTCCGACAGGGCCTGCAGCGGGTCGAGGTGCACGTCGCGACCGGCAACCTGGCATCGCTGGGCGTAGCCCTGCGTGCCGGTTACCGGATCGAGGGAACGCTACGACGCCGAGGTCGCACCCACGGCGGCCTGGTCGACCTGCTGGTCCTGAGCCGCCTCAACGACGACCCGCCACTCTGACGACGAGGTCACCCGGAGACGCGGAACGGCCGCCCCGCGGTGTGGCGATCGCGGGGCGGCCGTCGGCCTTCTTTCGTCAGCGTGCGTCTGCGGCGTGCTTGGCGATGATGTAGCCGAACACCAGGCCCTGGCTGATCGTCGCGCCAGCGCCCGGGTAGCTGTGGCCGAACACGTTGGCGGCCGCGTTGCCCTGGGCGTACAGGCCCTCGATCGGCTCGCCCTCGGCGGTCACGGCGCGGCCGTGCTCGTCGGTCATCACGCCGCCACAGGTGCCGAGGTCGGAGACGACCATCTTGACCGCGTACAACTGGCCCGACAGAGGGCGCAGGTTCGGGTTCGGGGTCTGCGTCGGGTCGCCGTAGTAGCGGTCGTAGGCGCTGTTGCCGCGCTGGAAGTCCTCGTCCACGCCGGCGCCCGCGATCAGGTTGAACCGCTCCATCGTCTCGCTCAGCACGGCCGGGTCGAGGCCGATGGCGGAGGCCAGTTCGGCGGGAGTCGACGCCTTCGCGGCGATGCCCGCGTCGTACCAGGCCTGCGGCAGCGGCTGGCGGGGGAAGATCCCGCCCGCAAAGACGTAGGAGTTGCGGTACTGCTGGTCGAAGATCAGCCAGATCTCCCTGACGGGGTCGCCCGCCTTCTCGCGCTCCAGGACCTTCTGGCCGAAGCTCATGTAGTCGATCGACTCGTTGATGAAGCGCTTGGCGGTGTGGTCGACGATCAGCGAGCCGGGAAGCGAACGCTCGGCGAGCATCACCGAGGGGGCCATGCCCTCCTTGACGGGCGCGACGGCCGGGAACCACCACGCCTGGTCGAGGTTGGCCAACTGGGCGCCGGCGCCTTCCGCCATCGAGAGCGTGTCGCCGGTGTTGCCCTCGGCACCCAGGCTGAGGTTCTTGGTGATCTTCTCGGACTGGTAGCGGTGGCGCAGGTCCAGGTTGTGGTCGAAGCCGCCGGCCGCGAGCACGACGCCCTTGCGAGCCGTGACGGTGACATCACGTCCGCCCTGCTCGACGATCGCGCCGGTCACGGCGCCGTTATCGTCGATGACCAGGTCCTTCAGCGAGGCCTCGGTCCACACGGGGATCCCCGCGTCACGCACGCCGGCGTACATGCCGCCCGCGATCGCCTGGCCGCCTGCGGAGTACTCGCGCTTGATCGCGAGGCCGCCCATGCCCTGCACGACGCGGCGGATGATCTTCGGGATCGACTTCAGCGGCGTGCGCATCATCAGGTTCATCCACTTGTAGTCGGCACCGGTCACCGGCATCGGCACGGGCGCGGACATCGTCGCGGGACGGAACCGGGCGCGGTCCTCGCCCAGCTTGCTGAGGTTGAAGGGCTTCGGCTCGCAGCTGCGGCCCGCGGCGTCGCCACCGGGACGCTCGGGGTGGTAGTCCGAGTAGCCCTCGGCCCAGAAGAAGGTCAGCGGGGTGGTGCGCTCGAGCATCTTGACGGTCTCATCGCCGTGCTCCATGAACGCGGTCCAGCGGGGCTCCGGGGAGGTGTCGCCCACGACGTCGCCGATGTAGGTGAGACCACGCTCGTGGGTGTCGACGCCGCCGTCGCGCAGCAGCACCGGGTTGGCGGGGATCCAGTAGGCGCCGCCGGAGCGGGCCGTCGAACCGCCGACGTACTTGGTCTTCTCCACGATCAGCACGTTCAGGCCGCGCTCCTTCGCGGCGAGGGCCGTCGCGAGGCCGGTGCCGGAACCGACGACCAGCAGGTCGACTGTGCAGTCCTTGGCGGGAACGGGAGGGGGAACGGTCTCTGCCATTGGGGTGCTCCTTTGCTGTGGCATCTCGGGCGGGACAGCCGCCTTTGTCTAAATACTAGCCGCACGGCAAGTTTTCTGGAAGGCTGGGGTGGCACTTAACTTCAAGAGCCGCCACACTGCTGTGGGGAAACGGAGGCAGCTATGGGTCGCGCGGCAGCGGGCGTAGGACGCGAGCGGGTGCTGGACGCGTCGCTCGAACTGTTCGCCGAGCACGGCGTCGCGGGCACCTCGCTGCAGATGATCGCCGACCGGCTCGGCATCACGAAGGCGGCGATCTACCACCACTTCCCCGTCAAGGACCAGATCGTCGTCGAGGTGCTGAGCGAGGGCTTAGCGCAATTGGACGACGCCGTCGCCGCGTCGTCTGCCGCGACCACGCCGGAGGAACGCGCCTGGCTGATCGTCAAGGGCCTGGCCGACATCATGGTCGACCATCGGCAGCGCTACTCGATCATGATGAACGACCCGACGGTCGGCCCGATCCTCGCCGCGGACCCCCACACCGCCGCCACCTTCGTCCAGATGGAGACGGCACTGCTGGGCCCCGAACCGACGGCGGGGCGGCGACTCGCGGTCGCCTACTTCCTGGCCGCCTGCAACGCCCCGGCGCAGCCTGCCCTGCGGGAGGAGGGCTCGATCAGCGCGGAGGCGATCCACTCCAGCATCCTCGAACTCGGCGCCCACCTGCTAGGCATCGATCCCGCGCTCGTCGCGAAGGCCGATCAGCGGGATCGCCGAGCCGGCTAGCAGCGTCGCCCAGACCGCCAGCGCCACGCCAAGCCCCGCGCCGTCGACGATCAACCCGATCGCCACCCCCGCCAAGGGCATCACGCCCAGCACCAGCGTGCGTTGGGCACCCAGCACCGACGCGAGCCGCTCCGGCACGATCAGGCGGGCAGGTAGGTCGCTTCCCACCACGAGGGTCACGGCGGTGGAGAACCCGGTCGCCACCTGCTGAGCGGCCACCCACACGAGCGGCGATCCTGGCAGCAGCCCGCCCCAAGCGCCGGCCAGCGCGGCACAACCGAGGAGCGCGAGGATCAGCGCAAGGACTCTCGCCCGAGCCAACCCGAGGATCCGATCGAGCGCTGGCGCCACCATCGCGCCGACCACCCCCGCTACCGAGCCGAGCGCGCCCAACGCGGCGTAGGTCGGGGCACCAATCCCCAGCGAGGCCAGCGTCACGAGCGGCACGACGACGTTGGCGCCCGTCACGGCGCAGTTGAAGACGGCGTTGGCGAGGCTCAACCGCACGAGCGAGGGCCGCCGAAGAAGCGTGCGCCACCCTCGTTCGCCACCGCGCGACACGGGAGTCGGCCGCCTCTCGCCGTGGAGGCTGCGCGACAGGATCGTCGATACGAGGTAGCCACCGACGGGGACGAGCCACGCGAGTGGCGCCCCCATGACGGCAAGGACCGCACCGAGGACGATCGGACCCAAGGCCGCAGAGGCCTGTCCGGCGGCCTGCATTCTGCCGATCTGACGCGAGACGTCCGTGGGGTCCGTCATGCGCGCGGTGGCCACGCCCTGCCCGGTGCTGAACACGACATCGCACAGTCCGATCAGGAACGCCGCCGCAAGGAGGATCGCGACACCGGACGCGCCCTGCAGAAACCCCGCAAGCCACGACAGCACGAGGCAGGCACAGACACCAGCCCTGACAAGGGAGCCGTTCGCCATCAGGGACGTCGCCCGCCAGCCTCTGCGGTCTACTGCGGCGCCGAAGGGCACCGAGCACGCCAGGAATGCGATCAGCGACGCGGAGTTCACGACCCCGACGCCGAGACCGCCGACCCCGAGCACGGTGATCGCCACGATGGGCATGAGGGTCCGCGAGATCCCGTCCGAGAGTGCCTCGACTCCGGACACCGCGACCAGACGCGACAGGGCCCCTCGATCGGGATGTAAGGTCATGCCTGACAGAGTGTCAGACGTTGCCTGACACCACAACGTCTGGCGCTGCAATACTTGGCGGCATGACCGAATCGCCGATGTGCAGTTACTGCCTGCGCCCGCGCGTCGGAGCGATGCGACTGTTCGCCAGTCCCCTCGCCGCCATCTGCGAGGACTGCGCACGCAACGCGGTCGCGGCCTTCGAGTCCGACCCCACCCCCAGCGACCTCCCGGGACCCGCAACCCCATGGGAGCGCCTCGACAACGAGGCCCTGCTTGCCCGCATCCCGGAGGTGGCGAAGGCCTCACGCGAGGTGCAGGAACACCTTGGGCGATGGGTCGCGGCCGCAAGGGAGCGGCACATCAGTTGGGCCAGGATCGGCGAGGCTCTCGACATGACCCGGCAGTCGGCCTGGGAACGCTTCCGCGGCTAGACGGTGTAGAACTCCAGCGCGATGTTGTCGGGATCGCGGAACGAGAGCACGTCGCCCATGGTCCCGCCGACGATGGGGCTGCGCCGGACCTCGTGACCATCGAGGATCTCGGCCCAGCGGTCGAGCGCTTCGCGTCCGGCGACCGCGAAGCTGAGGTGATCGAGGCCGACCCTGCGCTCGCTGAACGGCCCCGGCTCGGCCAGGTCACCGTGCTCGACGAAGCTGACGCGGATGCCGTCGCGGGTCAGCAGCGCCTTGCGCATCCCGTCGACCTCGGCCGACATCACCGGCTCGAAGCCGAGCACGTCGCGGTACCAGGCGAGGGTTCTGTCGAGGTCGCTCACGCTCAGCGTCACGTGGTGGATGCCTGCCAGCCCAGGTGTGGGGTCCATGCGGCCAGTCAACCACCGCTGGCCCCGCGGCGACTAGCGTGTCGAACATGACCGACCTGATCGTGACCAACATCCGCCCGCTCGGCGGCGCCGCCGTCGACCTCGCGATCACGGACGGGCTGATCGACGCGATCGCCCCGACCGGCGGTGAGGCGGTCGCGGACAGGGTGCTCGACGGGCGCGGCCTGCTTGCGCTGCCCGGGTTCATCAACGCTCACGCACACATCGACAAGAGTTGGTGGGGCATGCCGTGGGTGTCCTACGGCGGCGAGGCGACCACGCAGGGGCGGATCGCGCACGAGCGGGCCGAGCGCGACGCTCTCGGCATCCCCAGCGTCGACGCGACGGTCGCGGTGCTGCGGGAGTTCCTGAGGCACGGCACGACGGCGACCCGCACGCACGTCGACGTCGACCTCGGGGTCGGCCTGCGCGGCATCGAGGCGGTGAAGGAGGCTGCCGCGGCGCTCGACGGCGCCGTCGACGTCGAGATCGTGGCGTTTCCGCAGGACGGCGTGCTGCGTCGGCCGGGCGTGCTCGACCTGCTCGACCGGGCAGCCGAGGCTGGGGCAGCGAGCATCGGCGGGATCGACCCGGCGTCGCTGGACCGCGACCCGGTCGGCCAACTCGACGGCCTGTTCGGGATCGCGGCGCGGCGCGGCGTCGGGCTGGACATCCACCTGCACGACGGCGGCGAGTTGGGGGCGTTCCAGTTCGAGCTGATCGCAGATCGGACGATCGCCATCGGGCTGCAGGGCAGGGTCGTGGTGTCGCACGGATTCGGCTTGGGCGACGTGACCCCCGGCAGGCAGGAGGCGCTGGTCGACCGGTTGGCCGAGGCGGGAATCGACTGGACCACGGTCGCACCGGTGCGGACCGCGCCGCTGCCGTGGCGGCGGATGCTGGAGCGCGGCATGCACCTGGGCCTCGGCACCGACGGGATCCGTGACCTGTGGTCGCCGTTCGGGGACGGCGACCTGCTGAAGGTCGCGCTCGGTTTCGCCCGACTGCACGGGCTCAGGACGGACGAGGACCTGACCAGGGCCGTGGCGTTGGCGACATCGTCGGCGGCCCCGTTCGTGCACCGCGGGTCGCACGGACTGTCGGTCGGCGACCGCGCGGACGTGGTGCTGCTCGACGCCGAGAACGTCCCGGACGCCCTGGTGCGGACCCCGCGCCGGGAGGTCGTGGTGGCTGGCGGCCGCGTCGTCGTACGGGACGGCGACCTGGTCGTCTAGGGCCGAGGACGCCGCTCGTCGGTCCGCCATCGGGCTGCGTCCGCGGGCTCTGCGCGGGACTACCGACTCCCACCCTGAGTCGACCCTCACCCCAAGTCACTGCGGGAACTCGCACACCACCGCGTCCGAGAAGTCGGCATCGCCAACAGCGTGCTCAACGGGGATCACGGCGACTTCAACCGTCCTGGCAGCGAGCCAATCCGGAGCATCACTGCAGGCGTTCACGATCCGCCACTGCCCATTCTTCCCAGGCGTCCCGTCATACGACGGCTTCAGCCCCACCCGCGGGCTGGCGTCTTGAACCAGAAGCGTCCCGTCGTCGCCCTTGCACGCGACGAACTTGTCGAGAGGCTGGCCGATCCACGCCCTCAGATCCGGAGCACAACTGGGCGTGGGCGACGGAGACTGCCCGGCACAGCCGGCGGCGAGGGTGAGGACCGTCAGCGCCGCCAAGACCGCCGGCGCAAGTCGGGCGTCTTGCTTCATGGCTGCACTCCCATCCGTCCATCTCTGCCCTGAGATCGGTTTTCGACGGTAACACCGGGCATCCGTGAGATGCGGACGTCACGCACCACCTCAGACGTTGGTGAATGCACGCTCGGACCGCCGACGGGCTCGCAGCGACCGGCGAGGCCATCGGCCCCACTACGGTTCGGCGACGCATCGAGACCGCTCGTTGAGCCGGACGGCCGACGAAGTCGCGCGTCCGCGTCGAAACGTCCGCAACCCACGCTGGCGGCTCAGTCGGCCTCCAGCAGGTCCAGCAGGTGCTCACGCAGATCGGCAAGGCGTTTGGGGCCAAGGATCTGCGCCCAGCGTCGCTGCTCGGCGACCCCTGCGGCCCTGACCACGGCGATCGCCTCTCGTCCGCGACGGGTCAGGTGCACCAGTTTCGCGCGCGCGTCCTCCGGATCCTCGTCGCGCTCCACGTAGCCCGACCGCTCCAGCCCGGCGATCGCCTGCGCCACCGTCTGGCGCGCGACCCCGGCCCGCTCGGCGACCCGCGCCGCCCGTTCCTCACGCCCGATTACCGGGAGCAACAGCGCCTGAGCCGGCGGCAGGTCGTCCATCCCGGCATCCGCCAGCGCACGCGCCAACGCCGCGGTGTTGCGCCTGGCCAAGCGCTGCACCAGCCCAGGAACGGTGCGCCCGGCAAGCGCGTTCTCGGTAGTCATCCAGCCCAACCCCTTCACGATTGTCAGGTTACCTGTCATTATGGAGCATGGACACACTTCAGGCGACACGACACGCGGGCCGCCCCCGCCCGCGACGAGCCCCAGTGTTCGCCGTCATCGCTCTTGTCCTCGCGCTGCTCACCGGCTGCGCCGGGGCCGACAGGGTCGGCCAGAACACGGCGACTCCCAGCACGGCTCCTCCCAGCGCGGCGCCCTCGAGCGCCACGCCACCGACCTCGGCAGACCCGAGTTCCACCGACGCCCCTTCCTCGCTGACCCTGCCCGACGGCCGCTCCGACCATCAGTTGACCTGGGACGGAACCCAGCGAAGCTTCCGGATCTACCGACCGGCCCAGGTGACGCAACCGGTCTCGGTGGTCGTCGTGCTGCACGGCGGAGGCGGGAGCGCCGCAACCGCCGAGGCCGCCTACGGCTGGGACCGGGCGGCGGACCGGCACGGTTTCGTCGTCGCCTACCCGGAGAGCCTCGGCCAGGCCTGGAACGCGGGCAGTTGCTGCGGCCGGGCGCAGACCGTCGACGCGGACGACGTCGGCTTCGTCACCGCGGTGGTGGCGGAACTGCTCGGCGAGGAACCGCTCGACCCTGACCGGGTCTACCTGACCGGGTTCTCCAACGGCGCGATGCTGAGTTACCGAATCGCCTGCGAGGCGCCAGGTGTCTTCGCCGCGATCGCGCCGGTGTCGGGAACCCAGTTGGTCGACTGCGCCGACGCCCGGCCGGTCTCGCTGTTAGCGATCCACGGCACCTCCGACCCGTCCGTGCCGTACGACGGCGGTCCCGGGTCGGGGGTCGGCAACGTCGACGGCCCATCGGCCCCCACCGTGAACGAGTTCTGGCGCACGGTGGACGACTGCGCCGAGCCCAGCGACCAGAGATCGGGCGCTATCACGCGCTCGACGGCGACCTGCCCGTCCGGACGGACCGTCGAACTGATCACCATCGACGGAGGCGCCCACCACTGGCCCGGCTCGGTCACGTCGCAGGGCAACCCCAGCAACTCGGCGAGCAACGAGTTGGACACCACGCAGGAGATCTGGTCCTTCTTCGCCGAGCACACCCGGTAGCCGCCGACGGGTTCACGGTAAGCGCACGGGCAGTGGGTCCGGCGGGACACCGCTCGTTGAGCCGGACGGCCGACGAAGTCGCGCGTCCGCGTCGAAACGTCCGCAACCCAGCAGACAATCCCAACCCCGCTCATTCTCCACACCGTCAAATGCGGCACCGGCCGCACATCCAAGGACGGCGACCGACTCACGAGGGTTTCGACACGCCAGCACGGGCTCCGCCCGGCAGGCGGCTCAACCAGCAGACCACCGCTCGTTGAGCCGGACGGCCGACGAAGTCGCGCGTCCGCGTCGAAACGTCCGCAACCCAACAGTCGATCCCGACCCGGTCTCGCCCGCCCTCAGGCGCGGAGCCCGGAACCCGGCCAAGGACCCGCTTCCGACTCACGAGGGTTTCGACACGCCAGCGCGGGCTCCCCCGGCAGGCGGCTCAACCAGCAGGTCGGTCAGCCGGCGTCCAGGGTCCGAGTCATCTGGATCCGGCGACCTAGGGACGTCAGCCCCAAGCGTTCCTCGACCGCGACCAACCCGACCTGGAAGGGCGTCGTCGGCGCAGACTCCACGAACCCGCACGACGCGTAGAACGGGGCGTTGAAGGCGACGTCGGCGAAGGTCCGCAGCGTGATCTCCCGATGCCCGCGGAGCGAGGCCTCGGCGACCGACGCCTCGACGAGGCTGCGTCCGATCCCGTGTCCGCCGACCTCCGGCAGCACCGAGACCTGCTCCAGGTGCGCCGCCCCGTCGACCTCGAGGACCTGCACGAACCCGACGACCTCACCACCGACGGCGGCGACCAACGTGAAGCCGGGGGCCGCGCGACGCTCGGCGGCCGTCGCCGAAGGGGGCCACTCGTCGGGACTCAGCAGGTCGACCAGCAACCGGTCGGCGGCGCGCTCGACGCGCTCGGTCGCCTCCCAATCGGGCCCCTCCGCGGGGCGCAGCACTGCCTCCATGCGACCCACCCTAAGCCAACCGGCTGAGCGTGAAACTCCCCGTCGACGTCCCCAATGTGGCCCTGACTGGCACCCCCGCTGAGGGGGATGAAATAGTGAGTGGACGAATCCCGGAAGGTGCCAGCGTTGACACTGAACAATATGGAGATCGCCCAAGCGGCCACCCCGCTGCCGATCGCGACGATCGCCGAGCGACTCGGCATCGACCCAGACAAGATCGAGCCGTACGGACGCTTCAAGGCGAAGATCCCGCTCCGGGTGCTCGGCTCGCTCCCGCCTCGACGCCAGGGTCGACTGATCCTCATGACGGCGGTCTCCCCGACCCCCGCGGGCGAGGGCAAGACCACCACGACCGTCGGGCTGGGCGACGCCCTGACCCGGCTCGGCGAGAAGGCGATGCTGTGCCTACGGGAGCCGGCGCTCGGCCCCGTCTTCGGCATGAAGGGCGGCGCCGCGGGCGGCGGGTACGCGCAGGTCATCCCGATGGAGGACATCAACCTGCACTTCACCGGCGACTTCAGCGCCATCGCGGCCGCGAACAACCTGCTTGCCGCCATGATCGACAACCACATCTTCCACGGCAACGCGCTCGGCATCGACCAGCGCCGCATCACGTGGCGCCGGGTGCTCGACATCAACGACCGCGCGCTGCGCCAGATCGTGACGGGACTCGGCGGCGTCAGCAACGGCTTCCCCTCCGAGGGCGGCTTCGACATCGTGCCTGCAAGCGAGGTGATGGCCGTGTTCTGCCTCGCCACCTCGATCGCCGACCTGAAGGAGCGACTCGGCCGGATCGTCGTGGCCCAGACGCTCGACAAGCGCCCCGTGACGGCCGCCGACCTGGGCGCGCACGGAGCCATGACGGCGCTGCTGCGCGACGCGCTCTCCCCCAACCTGGTGCAGACCATGGAGCACACGCCAGCGTTCGTGCACGGCGGGCCGTTCGCCAACATCGCGCACGGCACCAACACCGTCATCGCGACCCACTCCGCGCTGCGCCTCGCCGATTGGGTCGTCACCGAGGCGGGCTTCGGCGCCGACCTGGGCGCCGAGAAGTACTTCGACATCGTCTGCCGCGACGCCGGGTTGCGTCCCGCGTGCGCCGTGATCGTGACGACGGTGCGCGCCATGAAGTACCACGGCGGGGTCGCGGTGGAGGACCTCCCGGCGGTCGACGTCGACGCGGTGCGCGGCGGCCTGGTCAACCTCGAGCGGCACGTCGCCACGATGCGCGACGTGTTCGGGCAGAAGGTCGTCGTCGCCATCAACCACCGCGCGGAGGACGACCCGGAGGAGGTCGCGGCGATCGTCGAGGCCTGCGAGCGGCTGGGCGTGCCCACCGTCGAGGCGCGCCACTTCGCCGAGGGCGGCGCGGGGGCCGAGGAGTTGGCACGGGTCGTGATGCGCGTCGCAGGCGACAACACCCCGAGCGAGCCGACCTACGCCTACCCCCTGACCGAGTCGCTGCTCGGCAAGCTTCGCGCCGTGGCGACCCGCGTCTACGGGGCCTCCGATGTCAGCGCCAGTTCCGCGGTGCGCGCGAAACTGCGCCGGCTGGAGGCCGACGGCTTCGGAGGCCTGCCGATCTGCGTCGCCAAGACCCAGTACTCGTTCTCCACGGACCCGAAACTCCGGGGCGCCCCGGAAGGCCACGTCGTCGACGTGCGGGAGGTGCGACTCAGCGCGGGTGCCGACTTCGTGGTGATGATCTGCGGCACCATCATGACGATGCCCGGCCTACCCGCCCGACCCTCCGCCGAGGCGATCGACGTCGACGAGGACGGCGAAATCGTCGGGCTGTTCTGAGCACGCGCGGTTGGCGACGCTGTCCGGCCCGCCGGTAGCGCGCCCCGTTCTCCGACCCGACCACGGCCGACGTCTGCGTGGCATTCGGCCTCCGCTGGGGAACCTGCCTCGGCCGGACACCCTCTCGCAGGACCCGCGGGGGCGCCGCCGTCGAGGCCTTCGCCGCCTATTGAGCAGCACCGCTGCTCGTCGGCCGCCACGCCGTGACCACGGGCGTTGTTGTGCAACGGTTTGCCGATACTGCTCAACACCTGACCGCGCACCGCGGCGACGGCGCGTCCGTCCCCGGCACCCCCGAGGGGGTGACGCGCCCGCGGCGTCAGCAGTAGCGTGCCGACATGAAGCCGCTGTGGCCAGCCATCGCCCGCCTCGCCCTGGCGATCCTGATCGGCGCCGCCACGGCGTGGACCTTCGCCGTCGCCTGGAGGGACACCGGAGCTCCGCCGAACGCGTTCAACTTCTTCGGCTATTTCACCGTCCAATCCAACCTCTTGGGTATGGCGGTGCTCGCCGCCGTCGCCGTCCTCACCCTCGCACGTCGTCGCGTGCCCGGTTGGCTGCACCTCGCCCGGGCGTGCGCCACGGTCTATCTCGTCATCGTCGGAATCGTCTACGCAACGCTGCTGGCGCCGCTCGGCGAGGCCGGGGGCGTCCCGTCGCCGTGGGCCAACACCGTGCTGCACGTGATCAGCCCGTTGCTTCTGCCCATCGACTGGGTGCTTGTCCGCGACCGTCCGCCCCTCCCCTGGCGGGCGCTGCCGTGGGTGCTGGCCTACCCGGCCGTGTGGTTGGGGGTGGTGCTCGCCCGCGGGGCGAGTGACGGCTGGGTTCCGTACCCGTTTCTCAACCCGAGCAACGGCTACGGATCCGTCGCCGTCGTGAGCTTCGCCATCTTCGCGACAGGCCTGGCGCTCGGCGCCGCCGTCTGGTGGGTCTCCCACCGGCTGCCCGGCCCGCAGGAGACAGCCGCAGGCGCCGTCTAGGAGCCAGCCCCGACCGCTTGGTCGACGCGCCTGCTGAGGCTCCGATGACCCCGCACCTCGTACCCGACGACGCTCACCCACGGGATCATCGTCAGCACGGCGATCACCACGCTCAGCGGCGCCCCGACGGCGGCAAGCACGACGCCCAGGACGGCGACGGCCACGGACCCCAGGAGGAGTCCGACATGGAAGCCGTCGAAGCCGGGCAACAGCACGTGGAACAGCGCGAAAATCATCACGACCGCGGCAGTTGGCGCGCAGGCCAGGAGGAGCGCCAGCGACACGAGCGTGACGTGCCCCTCGCCCTCGACGTAGTTGGCCGCGACGTGCAGGCCCGCGCCGGTCGCCGCGATGGAGGCGTACAGCAGGATGTGCAGCACCACGACGACATGCAGGCGCGCGGGTCGCACCGCGAGCAGTTCCCCTGCCGGGAGGATGAAGTAGATCCACCAGATGCCGAACCCCATCGCGAGCCCGGCGATGCTGACGACGACGGCGTTGAGGCTCCAGCCGGACGCGGTCACGTCGGCGCCGACGGCGGTCACGGTGCCGAGCACCACCTCACCGAGGGTGATGATCGTGAAGGCGCCGTAGCGCTCGGCCATGTGGTGCGGATGCCATGGAAGCCTGCGACGGCGCTCCGCCAGCACCGGGTAGAGCACCTCCTGCAGCAGCCACACGCCCATCACCGCGAGGGCGAGGTTGGGCGGTAGCGGCAGGAACGCCTGGAGGCACCAGCCGACCTGCGAGATGACCAGCGCCCGCACATAGGCCAGGGCGGTGTCGCGGTACTGCGGCGAGTCGTGGGCCACGCGCAGCCACAGGATGATGACGCCGACGCGCATGACGACGTAGCCGAGCACCATCTGCTGGTTGTTGAGCGTCAGCCCTGCGTCGAGGGACGTCACCATCGGCTCGATGCCGAGCGCAAGGATCAGGACGCCGACCATCTGCATGAGCGTCACCAGCCTGACCGACCAGTCGTCGGTGTCGAAGGCCGAGAGCAGTTGCGAGTAACTGGACCACGCCCAGGTGATCCCGAAGACGGCGAACAGGAACGACCCGATGCCGACGAGCCAGTGACCCTCGCTCATCAGGTGCCCCAGTTGTGAGGACGCGATCGCGATGGCGACGACGGCGATCAGGTCGAAGATCAGTTCGAGCGGCGACCCGACGCGTCCGGGCTCGCGCGGGTCGCGTCCGACCATCGGGGCGAGCCCGTGCGGCGGCCGCGGGGCGGCGGTATCGGTGCTTGTCACGCGGCATCCTTCCGGAGGGTGGGAAAAGAGTACGGCCGACGACGCCCCTCGCGTCGGACGTCTGAGAGGCGGGATGTGCACGCCGCCGAGAATCCGCCCCAAAGGACCCTTGACAAGTTCACTTGTTTTTTGCAAGCTGGGCATCGGACCAGACACGGCCCACCCGTCGATCCTCCGGGTCGGCGTCGCTCACGAAGGAGCCAGCATGTCCCTACAGGTCTTCGTCAACCTCCCCAGCAGCGATCTGGAGCGCAGCAAGGCGTTCTACACCGCCCTTGGCGCGACGATCAACGAGAACTTCACCGACGAGAACGCCGCCTGCATCGTCTTCAGCGACGAGATCTACTTCATGGTCCTGACCAGGCAGTACCTGCAGACCTTCACCGCCAAGGAGGTCATCGACCCGGCCACCCACGCCCAGACGAGCATCGCGTTCACCCGTGACTCCCGCGAGGAGGTGGACTCCACCATGGCCGCCGGGCTGGCCGCGGGCGGCAGCGAACCGCGGGAGGCCCAGGACTACGGCTTCATGTACTCCCGCGACCTCGAGGATCCCGACGGCAACATCCTCGGCTTCCTGTACATGGCTCCGGAGGCGGCGGCGAAGGGACCGGAGGCGTACCTGGCGGAGAACGCCTGACGTGGCTCCCAGGGGCCACGGGCAGTACTGCGGGGTCGCGACGGCCGTCGAACTCGTCGGGGAGCGGTGGGCGATCCTGATCATCCGCGACCTGCTCGTCGGCGCGCGGCGCTACTCCGACCTCAAGCGAGGGCTGCCGAAGGTTCCCACCAACATCCTGGCGACCCGGCTCAAGGAGTTGCAGGAGGCTGGCGTCGTGCGGCGGGTGCCGATCGCCAAGTGCGGGCCGGCCTACGAACTGACCGAGTACGGGCGGGCGTTGGAGCCGATCATCCTGGCGCTCGGGCGCTGGGGGTTCGCGTCGATGGGCGAGCCGTCCGACGGCGACATCGTCACGGCCGACTCCCTGACGATGGCGCTGCGGGCGGCGTTTCGACCCGACTCGGCGTCGGAGGCGACCTACGAACTGCGGGTCGGCGAGGCGCGCCTGCTCGTGACGGTCTCGGAAGGGCGCCTCAGCGTCGCCGACCTTGGCACCGCCTGGGTCGCCGACCATGACGCTCAGCCGCAGGTCGTGATCGTGGCGGGCCCGCGGATCCGAGAGGTGATCGCGGGCACGCTGACCCCGGCCGACGCGCTCGCCGACGGCGCGGTCGAGGTGGCCGAGGGCGACCCTGGGCTGCTGGGGTGCTTCGCTGCGACGTTTCGGATCGACCCTCCGGTCGCACCGGCGCGGTGACGTTGGGGTCGCCCTTCGCCTGGTGGGCGCCCCGGTAGCGGGGGCGGGTGCTCAGCCCTGGCGTCGGACGATCTCTGCGATCCAGGTCGGCGCGAAGGGCGAGGTGCAGTTGGGTGGCGTCGGGTAGTCCTTCAGGACCTCGAGGCGCTCGCCGATGGCGACGGCGCGCTCGCGGAGCGCGGGGTGGTGGATGCCGATCTGGGCCAGGCAGGTGTTCATCTGCCACTGGAGGCGTTCGGGGGCGTCCTTCATCTCGGCCTCGATGGTGTCGAGCAGGGCCGGCAGGTCGAGTCCTTCGGGTGCCTTGGCGACGCGGTCGGCCGTCAGCGCCCATCCCGCGCTCGCGATGACCGGGTCCGGGTCGTCGAGCCAGGCAACCCTCAGCCGATCGGCGTGCGGTCCCTTGCCGACGACGTAGCCGACCAGCCAGTCGTGCACCTTTGGCGTGCGGGCGCCGCGGAGCATCGCGTCGAGTTCGTCGGCGTCGAACTGCTTGGGTCGGCAGATCAGGAGGGCGACGAGTTTTGCGGCGGTGTCGTCGGTCGCCCAGAGCCGCCGTGCCAGGTCCTGGTCGGCGCCGAGTCGCTTGGCGACGGCGCGCAGTTTGGTGAGGTTCACGGCGTGGTCGTCGCCGTGCCGCTCGTTGACGCTCAGGATCTTGGGGTCGGCGAGGCTGCGCAGTTCCTCAAGCACCTCGTCCGTCGTCGTGTCCGCCATCTGGCTCCCTTCTGAGGGGACCAAGCCTAGACGTCGCGTCGACGGCGATCCGAACCGTCGGATCGTCTGCTGGACGGCGCGACGGCGTGGCGATCGTGGCGGGGCGACCGGGTCTGCACCCGGGTGGACAGCCGGGTCATCGCACGAACGCGCTCGTGGAGATCAGCGTCAGGGCGACCGACATCAGCAGCCCGGCAACCACGGCGAGGATCAGCCGGATCCGTCGCGAGGTGTGCCACGGGATGATCGCGATGATCGCGAACCAGACGAAGGCGATCAGGGCCGAGCCGACGAGCACCCCGCCGAGCGACGGATCGCTGATGCGCCCGAACCCGCCGCCGCTGCAGCCGCTGACGCCGCACCAGTTGATCGTCATCCAGACACCCGCGAACCAGGTCACGGCGAGCGCGATGGGCACCGTCCACAGCAGATGCAGCAGTGGACGTGGCCTGAACCCCTGGGCCGCGTCGAACTCGCTCATCGCAAAAGGGTAGGTCTGGTTGGGGCCAGCGACGCCCTACCGCGATGCGGGCGCGGTTAGGGTTGGGGGACCCCACTTAGGAGAAACATGTCCGAGCAGACACCCCCGGAGCCCATCGCCCCCTTGATCGTCTCGGCCGAGGCGGTGGCGTCGAAGGATCCGTACGACGTCATCCTGAGCAACATCGAGGTGGTCAACGAGTTGGCCGCGCTGTTGGGTCCCGACGAGCTGCCCGCCGCGGCGCTGATCAGCTACTACACGGACTTCTACCAGGCGCAGATGGCCAACGGCGGCTTCTCGCAGTTCGCCTTCAACAGCGAGGCATCGCCGCTGGTGCTTGAGTGCGTCGCGGCCGGCCTCGAACAGATGGGCGCGACCCGGCACGCGGCGGTGTTCTCCCGCGCGCGGGCCGAGCTCGACGCGATGAGCACCGAGGACATCGAGGAGTACCTGGAGAGCGACCTGTTCGGCGAGAACCCGGTGCGCGACCGGCTCGACGCGGCCGCCGCCGGCTTCGCGGAGGCAGAGGACGACCTGGTGATCCGCAACGCGGCCTACCTGATGAGTCAGCCGGATGTGGTGGTGCTTCCCGAGGAGGAGATCCAGGGCCTGATCCGCGACCTGCTCGCGGAGCTTCCCGACCTGGCGGAGCGCGAGGCGGCGCTGGAGGACATGCCGCAGCCCGACTTCGTCTACATCGTGATCGGCCTGTGCGAGCGCGCCGGTCTGGTCCTCGATCGCATCACGGCGGGGTCGCCCGGAGAGGGCGGCGAGATCGACTGGTTCTTCCTGACCGACAGGGGCCTGCACCGCTACGAGACGGTAGGCGACGAGGCGGTCCTGTACCCGGGAGAGGGCGACGAGGAGATCCTCCGCGCCAGGATCGCCGACCTGCTCCCGGTCGGCTGACGGCCGTGAGCGTGAGCGACTCGGCTAGGGGAGCCGGGAAGCCCCGCTCGCTGGGCCGGGCCGCTCCCGCTCGTCGAGCCTGGCCGTCCCCCGCTCGTTGAGCCGGCTCCGCCGACGAAGTCGCGCGGCCGCGTCGAAACGTCCGCAACCCGAACCTGGGACCCGACCCCGCAGAACCTCACGAGGATTTCGACACGCCAACGCGGGCTCCGCCCGGCAGGCGGCTCAATCAGCAGCCGCTCGCTGAGCCGGCCCGCTTCCACACGCAGAGCCGGGCGTTCCCGCTCGTTGAGCCGGGCCCGCCGACGAAGTCGTGCGGCCGCGTCGAAACGTCCGCAACCCGAACCTGGAAACCGACCCCGCAAAACCCACGAGGATTTCGACACGCCAACGCGGGCTCCGCCCGGCAGGCGGCTCAATCAGCAGCCGCTCGTTGAGCCGGGCCCGCCGACGAAGTCGCGCGGACGCGTCGAAACGTCCGCGACCGGATCGCAAAACCTGGCTCCATCGGACGCTCGACAAGCTCCGGAACGACGACCCATTTCAGCGGAGCATCGGTGCGACCGTCTCGACCCACACGTCCCACCCCAGCTTGAGGATCAGAGCCGCGGAGACGCACAGGAAGATCACCCGGACGAAACCCGTCCCCTTCGCGATCGCCGTGCGCGACCCCAGGTAGCTGCCCGCGACGTTCGCGACGGCCAGGCACAGCCCAAGGCCCCACACGACGGCGCCCGTCGGCACGAACAGCGCGAGGGCGCCCAGGTTGGTGGCGAAGTTGACGATCTTGGCCTTTGCGCTCGCGGCGATGAAGTCGTAGCCGACGACGCTCACCAGCGCGATCACCAGGAACGCGCCGGTGCCGGGGCCGAGCATGCCGTCGTAGAACCCGATCCCGACCCCCAGCAGGGCCGCCACGATGAGGTGCCGACGCCCCTCGAAGCGAAGGCTGGTGGCTGCGCCGAGCCGCGGCCGGACAGCAACGAAGATCGCAACGGCAGCCAACGCCACGACGATGATCGGCTTGAACACCGCCGTCGGCAGCACCGTCGCGACGGCAGCCCCGGCGAAGCTGCCGAGCAGCGCAAGGCCGGCCATCGGCAGGGCGGTTCGGAGGTCCGGTTTCACGCGCCGGTAGTACGTGACGCTGCTGGTTGCGGTGCCGCAGATGGAGGCCAACTTGTTGGTGGCAAGGGCCTGCACGGGGGCGAGTTGCGGGACGAGCAGGAGCGCGGGCAACTGGATCAGCCCGCCCCCGCCGACCACGGCGTCGACCCAGCCCGCGGCGAAGGCTGCGATCACGAGCAGGGCCAGCGTCTCGACGCCGATGCCATCGGGCAGCCAGGCGTCGAGCAGGATCATGGCCGCCACCCTACGACAGCGGGCCGGGTGGCTCCTTGAGCATGTTTGGTTGCTCGTTGTCCCGAACGCGACGTTTGAACGTTCAGATCGGAAACGAGTTACCAAACATGCTCAACGCAAGGCCCGACCACGGCACCCCCGTCCCATCCGCCGGGGCGACTCAGCTACGGTCGGCGACGGCGCGACCCGCGGCCCGACCGGAGAAGATGCAGCCACCGAGGAAGGTGCCCTCGAGCGCGTTGTAGCCGTGCACTCCGCCACCGCCGAACCCGGCGACCTCACCAGCCGCGTACAGCCCAGGGATCGCCGCGCCGTCCACACCGAGGACCTGCGAGTCGAGGTTGGTCTGCAGCCCGCCGAGCGTCTTGCGCGACAAGATGTTGAGCCTGACGCCGATCAACGGCCCGTGCGACCTGTCGAGAATCTTGTGCGGCCGGGCGACCCGGATCAGCTTGTCTGTGCGGGAGCGGCGCGCGTTGTGGATCACCATCACCTGCACGTCCTTGGTGAATGGGTTGTCCATCTCGCGGTCCCGCGCGACGATCTGCCGCTCGATCTCGTCGACGTCCAGCGCAGGCCCGCGCGAGATCTCGTTCATCCCGGCGATCAGGTCCGGCAGCGTGTCCGCGACGACGAAGTCGACGCCGTGCTCCTTGAATGCCTCGACTGGGCCGCGCGCCCTTGGCCAGTCGCGTCTTGACGAGGAACGAGACGTCCCTTCCCGTCAGGTCCGGGTTCTGCTCGGAGCCCGACAGCGCGAACTCCTTCTCGATGATCGACTGCGTCAGCACGAACCAGGAGTAGTCGTGCCCGGTGGCGAGGATCTGTTTCATGGCGCCGATCGAGTCGGCGCCCGGCACGCCCGACATGCCGCGCAGCCTGCGGCCCAGCGCGTCGAACCACATCGACGACGGGCCGGGCAGGATCCGGATGGCGTGGTCGGGCCAGATCGGGTCCCAGTTGTGGATGCCCTCGGTGTAGGCCCACATCCGGTCCCGGTTGACGATCCGGCCTCCCGCTCGTTCGGTGATGCCGAGCATCCGGCCGTCGACGTGCGCCGGGACGCCGGAGATCAGGTGCGACGGGGCGGGTCCGACCCTGTCGACGGGCCAGTTGCGGCGCATCAGTTCGTGGTTGTGCCCGATGCCCCCGGAGGTGACGATCACGGCGCCCGCCCTCGCCTCGAAGTCTCCGACCACCTCCCGGGACGATGAGACGCCGCGCGGCGAGTCGTCGTCGGCGAGCACGGATCCGCGCACCCCGACCACCGCGCCGTCCTCGACGATCAGGTCGTCGACCCTTCGTCGGAAGCCGAACTCGACGCGTCCCTCACGCTCGGCCTGCAGCACCGGCGTCGCGAACAGTTCAACGACCCGCGGACCGGTCCCCCAGGTGATGTGGAATCGGGGCACGGAGTTGCCGTGCCCGAGTGCAGACCCCTCGCCGCGCTCGGCCCAGCCGACGAACGGGACGGCGCTCCAGCCGAGCGCGCGCAGATACTCGCGCTTGCCGTCGGCCGCCCACGCGACGTAGGCGCGGGCCCACTGCGACCCCCACGAGTCCTCGTCGGCGAGCCTGTCGAACTGGGCGGACCCGTTCCAGTCCTGCCAGGCGAGGTCGAAGGAGTCCTTCACGCCCATCCGGCGCTGCTCGGGACTGTCGACCAGGAACAGCCCGCCGAGCGACCAGAACGCCTGGCCGCCGAGGTTTGCGCGGTTCTCCTGGTCGAGGATCAGCACCCGGTTGCCGCGCAGGCCCGCCTCGTACGCGCCCACCAGCCCGGCGAGCCCGGCACCGACCACGATGACGTCCGGCTCGAACATGCTCGACCTCCCAGTTCTGCGGTTCGCAACATTCTGGCCGACACGGCACCGGTTTGGGCGTCCGGCTGCATACCCGCGATCCCGGGGTGAGACTGGAACCCCCACCGATGCAAGGAGAGTCCCCATGGCCAAGTTCCTGATCTGCCTCTACGGCCCAACGCGCCCCGATCCCGACCGGGACTCGTCGAACGATCTGGCCGAGCACCAGGCCTACGCGGAACAGATCCAGCAGGAGGACGTGCTGCGGTCCGCCTTCGTGGTGAGCGACCCGACGGCGACGGTCACCCTCGGCAACGTCCACGACGACGCATCGGCCGCCGAGCCGAGGGGCGCGCTCGTCGGCGCCTATGTCATCGAGATCGACGACCTCGACGAGGCCCTCCCCGTCGCCCAGCGCAACCCGATCACCAGCCAGGGCGGCTACCTGGAGGTCCGCCAGATCGAGGACTGATCCCTCCTTCCTCGCCTGGGCTCCTGATCTACGGAGACCGCCGGCCCTGCCGAGGGAGGCAAGCGACCACGGGGACACCCTCATCGGGCCCCCCGGAGCCGGGTCGATGCGGGTCATCCTCCCAGCCCAACACTGTCCGATCGGCATCCCCGGACCTTGTCGGGAGCGGTTGGCCCGGGCCGCGGTGGCATGTCCACGCGTCCTCCGCGAAGATAGATGCCGGTGCCGTCCACCGACGGCGATCTCGTAGCCCTTTCAGGAGTTCACCCCGATGATTCCCGACGTCCTGCGCACCTCCTTCGAACCATCCCATCCGGCGTCGCCGGGAGAGGGCGAGGGCATCACAGCGCAGGTCGCCTCGGGGCCGCAGACCCAACTCGCCGGGACCTCGCGGCACGGCTCCTCCGGCCTCCGCGCGATGCGGGTGCGATGGGACGGCCCGGGCGAGCGCCGCATCGTCATCGTCGACACCCCGGTGCGTGTCCCCGCCGACGGGCGGCTCAGCTACGACCTGTTCCTGGACGCCGACCTCGACGACCCGACCCCGCCGGGCGCGTTCGTCTGCCTCGACCTGGTCTTCGACGACGGCACGACCCTCTCGGCGTCCTCCCCCGTCGACGCGCACGGCGTCGGCCTCTCCCCGACGGCGCAGGGTGGCTCGCGCATCCTGATGCCGCTGCAGTGGAACCGCGTCTCCTGCGCCCTCGACGGGTTCGAGGGGCGTACCGTCACGCAGGTCGTCGCTTGGGTCGACTCCCCGGACGCCGGTCAGGCGTGGATCGACGATGTCGCCATCGACGCGGCGCCCCGCGTCGTTGACCCTGTCGACCTGGTCGACACCAGGCGCGGCTCCAACTCGTCCTTCGAACTCTCGCGCGGCAACACCTACCCCGCGACCGGCCTACCCAACGGCGCGCTGCTGACCTCCCCGTCGACCCGCCGCGCCCTCGACTGGTTCTACTCGTGGTCACGACACAACACCTCGTGCGGCTACCCGGCGTTCGAGGGCGTCGTCCTGACCAACCAGCCGAGCCCCTGGATGGGCGACCGCAACCAGTTTATCCTCACCCCGACGTGGGCCGACTCGTGCGAACCGCACACGTTCAGCCACGCCAACGAGGAGGCGCGCCCGTACCGCTACCGCGTCCAACTCGACGGCGGCCCGCGCGTCGAACTCGCCCCCACCGGCCACGGCTGCGTCCTGCGACTCGGCCTACCCGACACCGACGGGACGCTGCGCCTCGGCGTCGGCGTGTGCAGCGGCGACTTCCGATTCAGGCAGCGCGACGACGGCCTGTGGGTCGGCTGGGTCGACAACGGCTCGGGCCTTTCGGTCGGCAGGAGCAGGCTGTACGTGGCGATTGCGTTCGACGCGCCGTCCAGCCTCGATAACGCGAAGCCGCTGCGGATCCGGCTCGACGCGCAGCCCGGGGAGAGCGTCGAGGCACGGATCGGCACGTCGCTGCTCGGGTCGGCGCAGGCGGTCGCGGTGCTGCGCGACGAACTCGACGCCGACTTCACCGAACTGGCCGACGCCGCCCGCGGGCAGTGGGCCGAGCGCCTCGGCGTCCTCGACCTGGAGGGCGCGACCCACGACCAGCGGGTCAGCGCCTACTCCAGCCTGTACCGCGTCGGCATCTTCCCGAACTTCAGCGACGAGGTCGTCGACGGCTCGACGGTGCACGCCAGCCCCGTCCTTCCGCACCTGCGTGACAGCGACGACGACACCACCGGCGCCCAGGTCGTGCCGGGTCGGATGGCCGTCAACCACGGCTTCTGGGACACCTACCGCACCGTGTGGCCCCTGTACGCGCTCGCCTACCCGGAGGAGGGTGCCGCGCTGGCCGACGGCTTCGTCGAGCAGTACCGCAGCGGCGGATGGGTCGCGCGATGGTCCTCGCCCGGCTACGCCGACCTGATGACGGGCACCAGTTCCGACGTGGCGTTCGCCGACCTGGACGCCAAGGGCGCGCCGCTGCCTGACCGACGTGCCACCTACCTGGCGGGGCTGCGGAACGCGACGTCGATGCCCACCTCTCCCGGCGTCGGACGCAAGGACCTGTGGTTCGTGTTCCGCGGAGCGCCCACCCCTGAGTCGCACGAACCGGTGTCGTGGGCGTTCGAGGCGTCGCTGAACGACCACGCGCTCGGGCTGATGGCCGCCCGCCTCGCCGACGATCCTGCCCTCGATGAGCGCGCCGCCAGGAGGCTGCGCGACGAGTCGGCCTACCTGCTCGGCCGCGCGTCGACGTATGCCAACCTGTTCGACTCCTCGACGAGCTTCTTCCAGAGCCGCCGCCTCGACGGGACGTTCCGCACCCCGTCGGCCGACTACGATCCCTGCGTCTGGGGCGGCGACTACACCGAGGCAAACGGCTGGTCCTACGCGTTCCCCGCCCCGCACGACGTCGCCGGACTGGCGCACCTCGTCGGCGGACGCGAGGGTCTTCGTCGCCGCCTGGACGAGTTCTTCGCCACGCCCGAGCGCGGCAACCTGCCGGGCACCTACCCGGCCGGGATGCACGAGATCACCGAGGCCCGCCTGACGCGGGCCGGCCAGTTCGCCGTCAGCAACCAACCGGTGCACCACATCCCGTTCCTGTATGCGTTCACGTCGACGCCGTGGCGGGTCGGCGAGATCGTGCGCGACGCCGTCCGACGCCTGTTCCGCGGCTCGGAGATCGGGCAGGGCTACCCCGGCGACGAGGACAACGGCGAGATGTCGGCCTGGTACCTGTTCGCGATCGCCGGGCTGTACCCGCTGCAGGTCGGCACGTCGCGCTACACGCTGCACGCCCCGTCGGTGCCCGTCAACCGCTGGCACCTGCCTGGCGGGGACCTCGTGATCCGCGCCGAGGGCGAGGGCGACTACGTGCAGTCGGTGTCGCTGGATGGAGCCCCGGTCGGGCGCACCTGGATCGACCACTCGGAACTGCTCGGCGGCCGTGAACTGGTGTTCCAGTTGGGCGATGAGCCGTCGTCGTGGGGGGTCGAGCAGGACGCGTCGGCCGAGTCGCTGACCCCGTGGGGCGAGGCGCCGAGCCGCTGGGTCGACGTCGGCCCAGAGGGATCGGTGTCGAGGACGGCTGAGGGTGCGTCGTCGACGAACGGCGTCGGAGGTGCGGCGTCGACGAACGGCGCCGATGTGTCGGTGCTGGTCGACGATGAGCCGCGCGGCGAGGCGAGGGTCGCGGCGGGCGAGGCGCTCGAGTGGCGCTTCGACGCGCCGACCCGGGTCGAGGCGTACACGCTCACAGGCGGCGCCGACGCGGTCGACGGCCTGGCCTGGCGACTCGAGACCTTCGACGGCACGGTCTGTTCGGTGGTGGATGAGCGGGATGGCGAGTCCTTCGAATGGCCGACGCAGCTTCGCCCGTTCGTCCTGGACGCCCCGGTCGAGGCCGAGGCGCTGCGCCTGGTCTTCGAGACGGAGGTCACGCTTGCCCAGGTCGAACTGCTGGCGCTGCGCCCGGTGACCGCGGGGTGAGCCGCGCCACTGCGGGTTGAGCCGCGCTACCGCCGGTTGAGCCGCGCCAAGGCGCGCAGCGCCGCAACGCCCGCCGACCGCGGGTTGAGCCGCGCCAAGGCGCGCAGCGCCGCGACGCGCGTCGAAACCAACCGACCCCGTCCACAGACCCGGCCCCAGGACCCTGCGCATCTCACGAGGTTTCGACCGATGCCGACCGCTCCGCGCCCGCCATGGCTCAACCAACGGGGGTTTCGACCGATGTCGACCGCTCCGCGCTCGACATGGCTCAACCAGCGACCCAAGGCGCGACGCGCCCCAACGCCCGCGTCCACGAGCGGACCCGACCACAATCGGCCACTCGACAGGCTCTGGAGCAAGTTCCTGCGAGGCTCACGAGGTTTCGACCGATGCCGGCCGCTCCGCGCCCGCCATGGCTCAACCAACGGGGGTTTCGACCGATGCCGACCGCTCCGTCGACGCGCCCCAACGCCCGCGTCCACGAGCGGACCCGACCACAATCGGCCACTCGACAGACTCTGGAACAAGTTCCTGCGAGGCTCACGAGGTTTCGACCGAATGCCAGCCGCTCCGCGCCCGCCATGGCTCAACCAACGGGGGTTTCCACCGATGCCAGCCGCTCCGCGCCCGCCATGGCTCAACCAACGGGGATTTCCACCGATGCCGACCGCTCCGCGCCCGCCATGGCTCAACCAACGGGGGTTTCGACCGATGCCGACCGCTCCGCGCCCGCCATGGCTCAACCAACGGGGATTTCCACCGATGTCGACCGCTCGGCGCCCGCCGTGGCCCAACCAGCCGCCGCTGGATGACTCAACCAGCGCGAGTCACAGGATCGACGGGCGCTCCATGGTCGTGCCGTTCCTGACCGCCTCCGCGAAGCCGAGGACCGACTCGTACCAGACGATCGCGTGCTGAGGCGTCAGGATCCAGTGGTTCTCATCGGGGAAGTACAGGAAGCGGTGCGGGAACTCTGCCGGGTCGCCGTCGAAGTTCTCGTTGAGCGCCCACCACAGGGCGAGGCCCTCGCTGATCGGGACCCGGTAGTCCTTGTCGCCGTGGATCACGAGCATCGGCGTGACGATGTCCGCGGCGCCAAGGTGCGGCGAGTTGGCCTCCAGCATCTCCGGGCTCAGTTCGCGCTTCCAGTACCAGGCCGCGTCGGTTGTCGGCCCGAAGCTCGTCAGGTTCCACAGCGACGCGTGCGAGACGATGCCCTTGAACCGGTCGGTGTGGGTGGCGATCCAGTTCGCCATGTAGCCGCCGAACGAGCCGCCCATCATGACGCTGGCGTCGTCGCGGATGTCGTCGCGCGCCTCGATCGCGTCGGTCAAGGCCAGCACGTCGGTGTACGGCTCAGCGCCCCACTGGCCCCAGCCGCGCTGGATGAAGTCCTGGCCGTAGCCGGTCGACAGGGCCGGGTCGGGCAGCAGCACCGCCTGGCCGCGGGAGACCAGGAGCCACGGGCACCAGCGCCACGACCATGCGTTCCAGGACGAAACGGGGCCGCCGTGCACCCACAGCGTCAGCGGGGCCAGGTTCTCGGCGGACGCGCCCTCGGGCAGCACCAGCCAACCGGGGATGCGGGTGCCATCCGGGGCGGTGGTCTCGACCCGCTCGACGCTTCCCGGCAGGTCCGGGTAGCTGACCGGTGCCTGAAGAACGCGACTGCTGGCCGACGCCACGTCGATAGCGACGATGTCTCCGGGGTTGGAGTAGGAGGTCCGCAGCGCGTACAGAGTTGCGCCATCGGGAGCCATCAGGACGGACGAGTGGGCGCCGTCCTGCGTGAGCCGGCGGACCTCGTCGGTGGCCAGGTCGATGGCGAACACCGGGCACGCGCCGTCCTCGTCGGCGACAACGAACACGGTGGCCGAGTCCGGCGAGAAGGCGACGGGCGCGCCCCAGCGATCCCAGCCCTCGGAGACGACCCTGCCCTCGCCGGTGCTCAGGTCGATCAGCCACAGCACGGACGACAGCGCGCGCTCGGCGCTGGAGATCCGCTGCTTCATGCACAGCACGAACCGGCCGTCGTCGCTGACGACGGGGTGGCCGTATTCGTGGTCGGCGTCGCCCGCGATCACGGTCCGTTCGCCGGTGACGGGGTCGATCCGGACGATCCGGCCGACGGTGACGCCCTGCGAAAGGTGTTCGTTCCATGCCGCGACAAGCGTCGACCCGTCCCTGGACTGCGCGAGCGCCTCGATGGCGTCGCCCACGTCGCCCGTGACGTCGGCGCTGTCGGCGAGGCTGTGGTCATCCACCTCCCCGACGACGCGGGCGCGACGGATGCGCAGGTGTTCGGCGCCCAGGTCGTGATCCCAGTAACGCACGGGGTAGCCGTCGTGAAGGATCGCGGTCACCTTGCGCTTGGAGCGCGACTCGCGCTTCTCGGCGTCCGCCTCGTCGCCGTCGACGCCGTCGAACATCAGCACGCCGAGCAGCACGTCGTCGTTGGCGGCGTTGGTCAGCACCGAGCCCCAACCGCCGTCGCGGCGGGCAAGGACGTACGCCTCACCGCCGTCTGCGGGCAGGCACCAGAGCGCCGTCGTGGAGTCCTTCGGCGCGTCGCCCTCGTTGGGGATGTCGCGCTTCGAGGTGAACACCAGCGACCCGTCGCGCAGGAACGCGGACGCGGCCTCGCCCTTGAGTGAGCGCGTCTTGCGGACCGCGCGCCGCTCACCGGTGGTGTCGACACTCCACAGCGAGGTGACGTAAGCGGTCTTGTCGACGTCCGGGCCCTGGACCGAGGCCATCAGCGTCGAGCCGTCATGGCTGAGCGTGAGGCCCGCGAGGCGCGGGGTGGTGACGTAGGTCTCGAGATCGAACCAGGGAGAGGGTTGGGAGTCAGGCATGTCCCCACTCTGCCACCCCTGACCGACGGTCGTCGCCCGGCCCTCGCGAGTCCACCGACCGGCCGCTGGCTGAGTGATGGGCACACCTGGGTACCGATCTGAGTTCCCCGACCTGGGCAGTCCGCCTGCTCGGCCCGTTCCCTGAGCGGGGCGCCTGCGCCGTGGCGAAGTGCCCGCACGCTCCACAGCACCGCACGCCGGCGCCGGCCCCTCTACTCTCCCCGTCGACCGCGCTCCACCCGACAAGCGCGGGACCCATCGGCTCAGAGCCGTCACTCTCACTGGACATTCGGACGTCTCGACAAGCTCGACGAACGGACCTCGTTCCCTGAACAGGGCGCCTGCGCCCGTGTCGAAGGGTCCGAGACCAAGCCGCAGACCCCTCCCCGCTCCACGACGTACGCGACCCAGCAACCAGTGCCGAACGCTCAGGGGTGTCGCTGGACAATCGGACGTCTCGACAAGCTCGACGAACGGGCCTCGTTCCCTGAGCAGGGCGCCTGCGCCCGTGTCGAAGGGTCCGAGACCAAGCCGCGGACCCCTCCCCGCTCCACGACGTACGCGACCCAGCAACCAGTGCCGAACGCTCAGGGGTGTCGCTGGACAATCGGACGTCTCGGCGAGCGACCGACGGGCCCGACGAGCGACCGGCAACCTCGACCCACGGCGCCCGACCCTGTGCGGCTATGGTCGCCATGTGAGCACCCGACGCATGCAGGACCTGTCCATCGAGGACCACACCATCACCGTCCCCCTCGACTGGGGGCACCCGGACGACGGTCGCACGATCGACGTGCACGCCGCCGTCGTCATGCGGGAGGGCGGCGAGAAGCTTCCCTACCTCACCTTCCTGCAGGGCGGACCGGGTCACGAGGGTCCGAACGCGTTCCACGCGCCGACGTCTCCGTCCTGGCTCGACGCCGCCCTCGAGCACTACCGCGTCGTGATGCTCGACCAGCGAGGCACCGGCAAGTCGACCCCCATCGGCGACGGCGACCTCGCGCGCGGCACCGATGAACTCGTCGAACGCCTCACGCACCTGCGCGCCGACTCGATCGTCCGCGACGCCGAGGCGCTGCGCGAACACCTTGGCGTCGAGACCTGGTCGACGCTCGGCCAGTCCTTCGGTGGCTTCACGACCCTCAGCTACCTCAGCACCGACGCCGCCTCGCTCGACACCGTCTTCTTCACCGGCGGGCTGAGCGCCGTCGGTCGCACCCCGGACGAGGCGTACGCGCTGTCCTACGACAAGGTTCGCACAGCGACGCAGGCCTACTACCGTCGCTTCCCGGAGCACCGCGACGCCGTCCATCGCCTCGTCGAGATGGCCGGCTCGGGCGACCTGGTGCTGCCGTCAGGCGAGGTGGTCTCGGTGTCCCGGCTGCGCTCGATCGGATCGCTGCTCGGCTCCAACGACGGTTGGCAGACGCTGTGGGCGCTGCTCGACAAGGATCCCGGCAGCAACGCGTTCCGCTACGACCTCGCCGACGCGCTGCCCTTCGGCGGACGCAACCCGCTCTACTACGTCATCCACGAGTCCTGCTACGCCGACGGGGCCGCCACCAGGTGGGCCGCCGAGCGCGTCGAACCGGACGACTTCCGCGCCGACCCGACGCTGCTGACCGCCGAGCACGTCCGCCGGGAGTGGGCCGACACCGTCCCCGCCTTCCAGCCGTGGCGCGAGGTCGTCGACGCCGTCGCCGAGATCGAATGGCCGCGGCTCTACGACGAGGCCGCAATCGCGGCCTCCGGAGCAAAGGGCGCCGCGGCCGTCTACTACAACGACCTGTACGTGCCGGTCGAGTACTCCATGGAGACTGTCGCGCTGATGCCGGGCGTGACGCCCTACGTCACCAGCGGGCACGAGCACAGCGGGCTGCGCTCTGAAGATGTGCTCCCGCACCTGTTCGACATCGCCGCGGGTCGCCTCGTCCGCTGAATGCCCGCGCGGCGGGTGGTTCCTTGAGCATGTTTGGTGACTCGTTTGTGTTTGGAACGTGCAAACAGCCCCGGAGGGTCAACGAGCAGCCAAACATGCTCAAGGGCCGCGCCAACCCCAGCCGCGGACCAGCGATTCGGGAATAGTTGAACCTTCACGGTAGAATGGGCCTCCGGTCCACCCAGTCTTGCAGTGGGCCGCCGGTGATCGGAGCCGAACCCAGGCATGGGAACTCCGCCAGCCGCGCCTGACGCCCCACTCGGGGGCGAGTTACGGGCGCCGCGCAAGACACCGATCAAAAAGGATCCCTTTTGTCGTCAGATTTCGCGCGTCTCGGCGTGCCCACCTCCCTTGTCGCCGCCCTCGAGGCGCGCGGCATCACCAGCCCGACGCCCATCCAGGAGGCCACCCTCCCCGACTCGCTGGCCGGACGCGACGTCCTCGGCCGCGGCCGGACCGGCTCGGGTAAGACCTTCGCCTTCCTGCTCCCGCTCGTCGCCCGTCTCTCCGGCGGACGCCCCGCGGCGTCCAAGAAGACGCGCTCACTCATCCTCGCCCCGACCCGCGAGCTCGCCTCGCAGATCGAGGAATCGCTGACCCCGCTGGCCAAGACCGCCGGCCTCAGCCACGTCACCGTCTTCGGCGGCGTCAACCAGAACCCGCAGGTCCGCGCCCTCTCCAAGGGCGTCGACGTGCTCGTCGCGTGCCCCGGCCGCCTGCTCGACCTGATGGGCCAGGGCGCCGTCGACCTCTCGGCCGTGACGATCACGATCATCGACGAGGCCGACCACATGGCCGACATGGGCTTCCTGCCGATGGTGCGCCGCATCCTCGACAAGACCCCCGAGAACGGGCAGCGGATGCTGTTCTCCGCCACGCTCGACCAGGGGGTCGGCGTGCTCGTCAAGGCCTACCTGCACCAGCCCGTCACGCACGAGGCCGACTCCGCCGAGTCGCCGGTCAAGGCCATGGACCACCACGTCCTCAAGGTCGACAAGGCGCAGCGCGTCGGGATCGTCGCCGAACTGGCTGCCGCCCCCGGCAAGATGATCGTCTTCACCCGCACCAAGCACGGCGCCAAGAAGCTCGCAAAGCAGCTCATCTCGATGGGCGTCCCCGCGGTCGACCTGCACGGCAACCTCGCGCAGAACGCCCGCACCCGCAACCTCGACGCGTTCCACTCGGGCGCGGTGCGGACGCTTGTCGCCACCGACATCGCGGCACGCGGCATCCACGTCGACGACGTCGAACTCGTCGTGCACGCCGACCCGCCCGCCGAGCACAAGGCCTACCTGCACCGCTCCGGTCGGACGGCGCGCGCGGGCAAGGCCGGCACGGTCCTGACCCTCGTCACCCCGGATCAAAACGGCGAGGTCCGCGCCCTGATGCGCGCGGCCAAGATCAACCCGACGACCGCGGTCGTGCGCTCCGGCGACGAACTGCTGGTCTCACTCGCCCCCGGCGAGCGCGAGTTCCTCTCCCCGGAGGCGGCCCAGGCCGTCGCTTACCCGTCCAAGCCCGCCCAGCCCCAGGGCAACGGCGGCAATGGCGGTAACGGTGGCGGCAACCGCCGTCGGCCCCGCTCTGCGGGGTCGGATCGCCCGTCGACCGGCGGTCGCCCGGGCAACCGGAGGGACTCCGAGTCCCGTCGCGACGGCGAGAACCGCGGCGGCGCCCGTCGCGGCGGCTCGGGTGAGCGTCGCGGATCCGGAGGCGGCGAGCGGCGCGGCGGCGAGTCGCGTCGCTCCGGCTCAGGCGCCGGCCACGGCAGCGCGGCCCGCGCTGGAAGCACCGGTGGCGTGGCGGCGTTCAGCGCCCAACGTCGCCGGGGTCGCTGACCCCTCAACTCACGAACGGCCCGGTCGCCCTGTGCGGCCGGGTCGTCGCCGTCCGCACCAGCCCGCACGGCTTCGTCGACCTCGAGACCAGCGGCGCCTTCGGGCTCCCCGTGGACGTCGGCCGCAGCTTCGAGCGACTCCTGACCAGCGTCACCTCCGCACTGGAGAACTGGTAACCCGCGGGCCGGGACCGGTGCCTCGACGTCGGGCCGCGGCCGCTCCCCGCGTCGGATAGCGTGACCGCCGTGGACCGAAGCGATCTGAGACGCAGGCTGACCCCCAACGGGGTCGCCCTTGCGGTCGGGACCGCGCTGTTCCTGGTGCTCTTCCTGCGGATGACGCCGTGCGTGGCGACCGGGCCGGGCGGGTCGCACAACGCGCTGCTCGGCTGCACCAGCGAGATCCAGACCGCCTTCCTCGCCGACTCGATGGGCAGCGGCGCGTCCCCGCTCACGGGCGGCGACCTCACGCTCTCACCGGTGCTGGCCGTCATCCTGTTCGGCACCGCCCGGATCGCGTCGGCGCTGAGCGGGCGACCCGCGGTCACCGACATACAGGGGCAGGTCGACGCCAGCGTCGCGTTCTTCGGACTCACCAGCGTGCTGCTGTTCGTCTGCTTCGCGGCACTGATCGGCGCAGCGGGCTACTTCGGCCGCCGGGTCGGCGACGCGCTCTCGCGGGACTCCCTGCTGATCGCCGCCTCCCCCATCGTGCTGGCCGTCGGCCTGGTCAGTTGGGACCTGATCCCGCTCGCCATGACAGGCATCGGGTTGGCCCTGTTCGCCCGACGGCGGACGGTGCCCGCCGCGCTGGTGCTGGCGATCGCGTCGTGCACGGGGACGATGCCCATCGCCGTGTCCGTCGGCGTGCTCGTGGCGGTGGGGTTGCGCGGTGGCCTCGAGGTCGCGGCCCGGTTCGCGATCCCCTGGCTTGCCGCGTTCCTGGCGATCCATCTCCCCCTGATCGCGATCGACCCCGGCCGCATCTGGGACTACTACCGCGCCGAGGCGGGCGGCGCTCCGGGCCCAGGATCGCTGTGGTTCGTCGCCCAGCAACTCGGCCTCGACCAACCGCACGCCGGGTCGGTGGGCTTCGCGGTGACCGCCATCGCGCTCGGCTGCCTGTTCGGCCTGCTCCGCACCACGGGGCGGCGGCCGCGCGTCGGGTCGATGATCGCCATCGTCGTGCTGACCGTCGCGATCGCGGGGCCGGCGTTCCCGCCGCAGACGGCGCTGTGGGCGCTGCTCGCGATGGTCGTCGCGCGGCCCAACCGACGGGACCTGATCGCCGTCACCGTCACGCAGGTACTCCACGCGATCGGGCTGTGGGCGTGGCTCGGCGGCGCGCTGTCGGGCGCGCCATGGGTGTACTGGCTGACGGTGATCGCGCAGGTCGGCGTCCTCGTCTGGCTGCTCGCCGAAACGCTGTGGGATGTGGCGCGGCCGACCCGCGACGCCGTCCGCGCGGCCTTCGACGACGACCCGATCGGCGGCGAACTGAACGACCATCCATGGGTCGCCGCGCGGCCGGGCGGTCGCACGGTCGCCGACGCGGAGGCGGCCGAGGCGGGGACGACGACCTGGGCGCGCTGGCGGCGGCCGATCCTGGCGGCCGCGATCGCCACCGTCGTCACGCGCGTGGTGTTCATGGGTGCCGCCTACGCGACGCAGTGGCTGATGGTCACGGACCAGGTCAAGCCGTTCTTCGACTGGAAGATCTGGCTGCAGTGGGACGCCTACCACTTCGTCGCGATCGCTGAGCAGGGCTACGGCCCGGACATCGTGGCGGGCAACGCGCCGGCCTTCTTCCCCCTGTTCCCGCTGGGGCTGCGCGTCCTGACGACCATCGGCCTCGAACCGGTCCACGCGGGTCTCCTGATCTCTGCCGTCAGCACCTTCGTCGCGTCCGCCTACCTCTACCGGTTGGCCGAACTGCACGGCTTCGACGGCGAGCGCTCCGTCGTCTACCTGTTGCTGTTCCCGACGGGCGTTTTCCTGGTCGCCCCCTACACCGAGGCGCTGTTCCTGGCGGGCGCCGTCCCCGCGTTCTACTACGGGCTGCGCGGCCGACCATGGCCCGCGGCGGTCTTCACGGCCATCGCGGTCGGCAGTCGCACCGTCGGCCTCTTCGTGCTGCTCGGTGTCGCCATCGAACTTGCCCGCAGGGCGTGGCCGAGTTGGAAGAAGATGGCCTCCGCGGTCGCGGCGATGGTCGTCGCGTCGCTTCCGTTCTGGGCGTACGGGCTGTACCTGTCGCGCGTGCGCGGGTCGTTCTGGACGTTCATGGAGGTGCAGAAGGAGGGCTGGGGCCGCGACTTCATGGGCTTCACCGACGGCTTCCTGGCGACCTGGCACACCTGGGAGGGCGACTACGGCGCCAACCTGATCTTCACCTGGCGGCTCGAGATCGTCTTCGCACTGCTCTCGCTGATCCTCCTGGTGTGGCTGATGTGGCGCGGCTACCTGGGTTACAGCATCTACGTCGGCGCGACGCTGCTGATCGGGCTGAGCAACGCCTGGTACTACAGCACCCCGCGACTGGCGCTCGCCTTCTTCCCCTTCGCGTTCCTGATCGCGGCCTTCGTCAAGCGCCGCGACCGCGCCAACACCTACGTCGTGCTCGCGATGGCCTCGATCGCGACGGTCGGGGTCGTCGCCTACACGCGGGGCGCCTGGTTCTTCTAGCCGCCCCAAGGCTGGGGCTGGGTCCTGCGTTGAGCATGTTTGGTTGTTCGTTGCCTCCGGAACCGCGTTTGAACGTTCAGATCGCAAACGAGTTACCAAACATGCTCAAACCCTCCCCCTCCCACAGCCATACTCCGACGCCGACGGCGGTCTTCTCCCACTCGGGGCCATGCCAGGGCAAAGTTCCCGCTAACACAAATTTACAACGGGTGATTTACAACGGAGGAAAATCGACATAGTCTGTCCGGACACCCGGAAGTCACGAAGGAGTGACATGATCCACCTCAACCGACGGCAACTCCTCACGGGAGCCGCCGCCCTCACCGGAGCGGGCCTGCTGGCCGGCTGCTCACCCTCGATGACCCCGTCGGGGGCCGAGACCCTACAGTTCTGGCACCTCCTCTCCGGCGGTGACGGCGTGACGATGTCGGGCCTGCTCGACAAGGTCAACGCCGCCCAGGACGCCTACCACGTCCGGCCGACCGTGCTGGCGTGGGGAACCCCCTACTACACGAAACTCGCCATCGCTGGCGCCGGCGGCCGCGCCCCCGACGTCGCGATCATGCACGCCACCCGGGTCGCGGGCTACGCGCCCGGCGGCCTGCTCGATACCTGGGACCTCGACCGGCTCTCCTCGCTCGGCGTCGACGAGTCCACCTTCGCCGCACCCATCTGGGACAAGGGCAAGATCGGCGACAAGCGGTTCTCCGTCGCCCTCGACGCGCACCCGTTCGTGCTGATGTTCAACACCGACATCTGCGACAAGGCGGGCGTCCTCGACAGCGACGGCAACCTGCCCCCGATCAGCTCGCCCGACGAGTTCGTCGAGGTCATGCAGGCGATCACCGGAGCCTCCGAGTCGCACGGCCTGTCCTACGGCTACCTCGGAGACGGCTCGCAGATGTGGCGCCTGTTCTACACGCTCTACACCCAGCACGGCGCCGAGATGGAGTTCCCCCAGGAGGGGGCACCCGTGATCGACGACGACGCCGCCGTCGCATCGCTGACGTTCATGCGCTCCCTGCTCGACGGCAAGATCGCCGCCCCACAGGCCGACTACCAGACCGCGATCGCCGAGTTCGCCACCGGCAAGAGCGGCGTGCTGCTCACCGGCGTGTGGGAACTTCGCACCGTCCAGGCCGCCGGCTTCCCGTTCAACGCTGCGGTGATCCCGACGATGTTCGGGACGCCCGCCAGCTACGCCGACTCGCACACGTTCGTCCTCCCGCACCAGGCACAACCGGACGAACACCGTCGCGAACTGACCTACCAGTTCGTCGCCGACCTGCTGAAGAACTCCTTCGACTGGGCGACCGCGGGCCACATCCCCGCCTACCTGCCCGTCACGGAATCGCCCGAGTACGCCGACCTCCTGCCGCAGGCCAACTACGCGGTGGCGGCCGACCAGGTCCGCTACGACCCGCCCGCCTGGTTCACCGGATCGGGCTCCGAGTTCCACTCCGAGTTCGGTGCCACCGCGCAGCCGGTGCTGCTCTCCGGCGACGACCCGGGCGCGGCCGTGAAGAAGTTCCGCGACTACGTCACCCGTCAACTCTCCAAGCCCAACCCGGCCGATCCGAAGGGAGTGTGGAAGCCATGAGCGCCACCACCGCACCCATCCGCGTCTCCGCGGGCGGCCTTCAGAAGGGCGAGCGCCTGACCAGTTGGGCGATGCTGACCCCCTTCCTGGTCGCGTTCGCGCTGTTCCTCGTCTGGCCGATCCTGCACGGCTTCTACCTCAGCTTCACCGACCAGTCCCTCACCGGCGCGGGCGGCGACTGGGTCGGCTTCGCGAACTACGCGGAGGCCCTCACCGACCCCGTCATGTGGGGCTCGCTCGGCAACACCTTGTGGTTCACGCTTCTCTCGACCGTCCCCCTGGTGATCATCGCCCTGGTGATGGCCGTCCTGGTCGACCGCGGGTTGCCAGGCCAGTGGCTGTGGCGGCTGTCGTTCTTCACCCCGTACCTGCTCGCCTCGACGGTGATCTCGCAGATCTGGGTGTGGATCTTCAACCCGCAGATCGGCGCGGCGAACGCGATCCTCGCCAAGTTCGGCATCGCGCCCATCGCGTGGCTGCAGAACCCCGACACCAACATGATCGCCATCGTCATCGCGACGGTGTGGTGGACGGTGGGCTTCAACTTCCTGCTCTACCTCGCGGCGCTGCAGAACATCCCCGCGCAGCAGTACGAGGCGGCCGCGCTCGACGGGGCGGGCGGCTGGCGTCAGTTCTGGTCGATCACGCTGCCCCAACTCGGCCCCATCACGGCGCTGATCGTGATGCTGCAGATCCTGGCCTCGCTGAAACTGTTCGATCAGGCCTACCAGATGATGGGCGGCGTCTCGAGCGACACCACCCGCTCGATCATCCAGTACATCTATGAGACGGGCTTCGTCGGCTACCGCTTCGGCTACTCGGCCGCGATCTCCTACGTCTTCTTCGCCCTGATCATCATCGTCGGGCTCATCCAGGCTGTCGTCACGCGACGGAAGGGGCAGTGATGTCCACCACAACCCTCACCCAGTCCGCTGCCAAGATCGACCTGCAGCGCACCCGCAAGCCGGGCAGCAGCCCGTTCTCCCCGCTGCGGATCGCGGCGTTCATCGTGCTCCTGCTGCTCGCCGCTGGCTGGCTGCTCCCGTTCCTGTGGGCCGTCGCCACCGCGTTCAAGACCGAGAACGACGCCGCCTCCTCCACCCCGACGTGGATTGGCGAGCACGGCATCACCATCGACGCGTTCACGTCGATCCTGTCGCAGGGCAACGTGTGGATCTGGGCGTTCAACAGCCTCTGGACCTCCATCGCCGTCACGCTCATCACCCTGGCGATCTCGGCGCTGGCGGCCTACGTGTTCGCCCGCCTCGAGTTCCCCGGCCGCAAACTGCTCTACTACGCCGTCCTGGCCTCCATCGTGGTGCCTCCGCAGGTGCTGATCATCCCGCTGTTCTACGAGATGCTCGCCTTCAACCTGGTCGACACCCACATGGGCCTGATCCTGCCGCAGGTGGTCGCGCCGACGATGGTGTTCATCCTGACGCGCTTCTTCAAGGCGATCCCCATCGAACTGGAGGAGGCCGCCCGCATCGACGGGGCCAGCAGGCTCCGCGTCTTCTGGTCGATCGTGCTTCCGCTGTCGCGCCCGATCCTCGCCTCCGTCGCGATCTTCGTGTTCATCGGCGCCTGGAACAACTTCCTGTGGCCGTTCCTCGTCATCAACGACACCACGCTGATGACCCTCCCCGTCGGCCTGCAGACCGTGATCAGCGCCTACGGCGTCCAGTACGCCCAGGTGATGGCACAGGCGGTGCTCGCCTCCGTGCCCCTGATCGTCGTGTTCCTGATCTTCCAGAAGCAGATCGTCAAGGGCATCGCCACCACCGGCCTCGGCGGCCAGTAACACCTCAACAACAGAAGGAAAGTCCATGTCAACAGCACGCATCACGCTCGACCGTGATTTCACGATCGCGGAGGTCCCGCACCGGATCTTCGGCTCCTTCGTCGAGCACATGGGTCGCTGCGTCTACACCGGCATCTACGAACCAGGCCACCAGGCCGCCGACGAACGGGGCTTCCGCACCGACGTCCTCGACCTCGTCAAGGAACTGGGCGCGACCGTCGTGCGCTACCCAGGAGGCAACTTCGTCTCCGGCTACAACTGGGAGGACGGCGTCGGCCCCGTCGACCAGCGGCCCCGCCGCCTCGACGGCGCCTGGCACACGGTCGAGACCAACGCGTTCGGCCTGCACGAGTTCGTCGAGTGGGCAAAGGCCGCCGACGTCGAGGTGATGGAGGCCGTCAACCTCGGCACCCGTGGCGTCGACGAGGCCCGCGCGCTCGTCGAGTACGCCAACCACCCGGGCGGCACCGCGTGGTCGGACCTGCGGCGCAAGAACGGCGCCGCCGACCCGTTCGACATCAAGCTGTGGTGCCTCGGCAACGAACTCGACGGCCCGTGGCAGATCGGCCACAAGACCGCCCACGAGTACGGACGCCTCGCGCAGGAGACGGCAAAGGCGATGCGCCTGGTCGACCCGAGCATCGAACTGGTCGCGGTCGGCTCGTCGAACCGCCAGATGCCGACGTTCGGCACCTGGGAGCACACCGTCCTCACACACGCCTACGACGAGGTCGACTACATCTCGATGCACGCCTACTACCAGGAGCATGACGGCGACGCCGCCTCGTTCCTTGCCGAGGCGACCGACATGGACGCCTTCATCGAGGGCGTCATCGCGACGGTCGACGCGGTCAAGGCGGCGGGCAAGCACTCGAAGGAGATCAACCTGTCCTTCGACGAGTGGAACGTCTGGTACCAGAGCGGCCTCGACACCGAGGACCAGCCTCACAACGTGTCGCAGTCGTGGCGCGAACACCCCCGCCTCATCGAGGACACCTACAACGTGACCGACGCCGTCGTCGTCGGGACGTTCCTGCACAGCCTGCTGCGCCACGGCGACCGGGTGAAGATCGCCAACCAGGCGCAGTTGGTCAACGTGATCGCACCGATCCGCTCGGAGCAGGGCGGTCCGGCGTGGCGTCAGACGATCTTCTGGCCGTTCGCGCTGATGGCGCGAATGGCGAAGGGACGGGTGCTGAGGGTCGCCGTCGACGCCTCGAAGGAGTCCACGAAGCGCTACGGCGACGTCGATTCTGTCGACGCGGCCGCGACGTGGGACGAGGAGAACGGCCGGATCGCGCTGTTCCTGGCGAACCGGTCGATGGACTCCGACGGCGACGTGACGGTCGACCTGCGAGGCCTGTCGGCATCGGCGATCCGCTCGGCGGAGGTGCTGTCGATCCCTGAGGGCGGCGACCGCCTGACGGCCAACACCGAGGTCGCACAGGACGCCGTCGGGATGCGGAGGCTCGAGTCGGTCGGGATCGAGGAGTGGGTGCTGCGGGTCACGCTTCCCCCGATCTCGTGGGCCGCGATCGAACTCGACGTCGCCAAGAACTGAACCGATCGGCCGCCCGGGAGCCCACTCTCCCGGGCGGCCGAACCCTGGGTGAGCCATGCGGGACGCGCCAGCGGCCGGTAGAAGCCCTCGTGATGTTCAACGGCTACTGGGCCGGGACTCCGCGCCCGTCGCGGAGGGTTTCGACGCACCGCGCGACCACCGCTGGGTGAGCCATGCGGGACGCGCCAGCGGCCCGCATCGGTCGAAGCCTCGCGACGTTTCCAGGGTCCTTGTTCGAGTTCACTGGATAGGCGCCAGAGGGTTTCGACGCACCGCGCGACCACCGCTGGGTGAGCCATGCGGGACGCGCCAGCGGCCCGCATCGGTCGAAGCCTCGTGACATTTCCGGGGTCCTGAGCCAGGTCCGCGCGCTTGGGCCGGAGGGTTTCGACGCACCGCGCGACTACGTCGGCGGGCTGGGTCAACCAACGCGTCGCACCGCGCGACCACCGCTGGGTGAGCCATGCGGGACGCGCCAGCGGCCCGCATCGGTCGAAGCCTCGTGACGTTTTCAGCTACCTGGGTCGAGTCTCTGCGCCTGTCGCGAGGGTTTCGACGCACCGCGCGACTACGTCGGCGGGCTGGCTCAACCAACGGTCGCATCGGTCGAAGCCTCGCGACGTTTTCGGCTACTGGGGTCGAGTCTCTGCGCATGTCGCGAGGGTTTCGACGCACCGCGCGACTACGTCGGCGGGCTGTCTCAACCAGCGGTCGCATCGGTCGAAGCCCTCGTGACGTTTCCAGAGTCCATGGTCGAGTTCACCGGATAGGCGCCGGAGGGTTTCGACGCACCGCGCGACTACGTCGGCGGGCTGGCTCAACCACCGCGACACGGCCCACGACTGCGTCGGCGGGCTGGCTCAACCAACGGAGGCGGGCTGGCTCAACCCGCGGACTCAGTCCTCGACCGCCAGCGGGCTCGGGACGGGGTTCAGGACCGCCGAGACGATGGACTCGATCGCGAACTCGGTCGCCTCGGCCAACTCGACGCTCGGGTCGAGCAACCACTGCACCTGCAGGCCGTCCATCACCGCGAGGATCGCGGCCGACGCGTAGCGGATCGGCCCAGGATCGGTGATCCCCCGCTCCTGGCACACCTGCTCGAACGCCTCGGTGATCTCCGCGCGCAGCGTCGAGTAGCGGCGCATGAAGTACTCGCGAGCCGGGTGCCCCTCGGTGACCGACTCGCCGGAGAGCACCACGAACGCCTGGACGATGCCCGCCCGCTTCGCGTTCGCGAACGCCGTCCGCACCAGGTGCCGGAAGAGGTCGAGGCCGCCGGGAATGTGTCGCTCCCTCAGGTGCTCGACGTCGGTCTGGTCGCGGTAGGTGAGGACCTCCAGCAGCAGGTGGTCCTTCGACCCGAAGTGGTGCAGGATCCCCGCGTGCGTCATGCCGACCTGGTCGGCGATCTCGGCGAGCGTCCCGTTCGCGTACCCCTTGTTTCCGAAGACCTCCGTGGCGGCCTTGAGGATGGACTGCCTGCGGGCCTGCGTCTCTGGGCGCGTGCCCGTTCTCCGCCGCTGGGTGCTCATCTAGACCGCCTTCGATCGGCTGACCAGAGGTTCCTGGCTGGAATCTCCTAGTCACCGGCACTGCCTCATTGCGCGTGGTGCCCGGTGCGACTTGGTCACGTATTGCTAACAATACGCAGCCTACAGTTGCAACTTACTTACTGGCCAGTAAGATCATCGAAACACCAGGAACCCTGGAACTAAAAAACAGCCCGCAATAGCGCGGGCGAAGACCGAGGAGCAGCAATGAAGCTGAAGCCATTGATCGCCATGTCTGCCGTGGCAGCACTCCTGTTGGCCGATGGCAGCAGCACGAGCGGCGGCGACCCGACCAGCGGCGGCACCACCAAGCCGACGACCGGAAACACGGAGGGTGGCACCGGAGTCGGCACCGCCGCTCTCACCATCGCCAAGCCCGACGGCGCCATCACCACCGAGTCGCACAACCCGTACCTCGGCGACTCGTCCGCCTCGAAGTACGCCTACGGCAAGGTGATCTTCGAGTCCCTCGCGCTGGTCAACCCGACCGGCGACCTGGGCACCACCCCCTGGCTCGCCGAGTCGGTCGAGTGGAACGAGGACTACACCCAGCTCACGGTCGTCCCCCGCAAGGACGTCAAGTGGAGCGACGGCACCGACTTCACCGCCGACGACGTCATCTTCAGCTTCGACATGGTCAAGTCCGGCAAGCTGAACGACACCTCGGCGCACAACATCACCGACATCAAGGCCGACGGCGACAAGGTCGTCATCACCTTCGGTAACTCCAAGTTCACCTCGCAGGCCCGCGTCCTGCACCACCCCATCGTTCCCAAGCACATCTGGGAGAAGATCGCCGACCCGAACACCGACCCGCTGACCGGCGAGGGCATGGCCGTCGGCACCGGCCCGTACGTGCTGTCGAACTGGTCGACGGAGTCCGTCACCCTGACCGCGAACCCCACCTACTGGGGCGGCGAGCTTGCGGTTCCCGAGCTGCACTACGTCTCCTACGGCGACAACGCGGCCCTCACCACCGCCCTCGTCTCGGGCGAGGCCGACTGGGCCCAGGCGTTCATCCCGCAGATCAAGGACAGCTACCTGGCAGCCGACGAGCACAACCAGTTCCTCGTCTCCCCCACCGCGGGCGCAGGCACCCTGTTCATGAACCTGCAGACCAAGCCGTTCAACAACAAGGCGCTGCGTGAGGCGATCGCGTGGACGATCGACCGCGACGCCTACGTCGACATCGCCCGCGAGGGCGCGTCGGAGGCGATCTGGAACGTCAGCGGCCTGGGCGACCTGCTCAAGGACGAGATCCTGCCCGAGTACGCCGACAAGAACTACTCCGTCGATGTCGAGAAGGCCAAGCAGATCCTGACCGACGCCGGCTACACGTGGAAGGACGAGAAGCTCGTCGATCCTGACGGCGAGGCCGTCTCCTTCTCCATCTCCGTCCCCGCGGGCTGGAGCGACTGGAACACCGAGCAGGCGCTGATCGCCGAGGAGCTCAAGAACGGTCTCGGCATCGACGTCAAGGTCGACCAGCCGGACTGGGGCGGCTGGGACGAGGCCCGTCAGACGGGCACCTTCCAGATGATCATCCACTGGCTCGAGGACACCGGCAACGCCTACGGCCTCTACACCTCGACGATGGATCCCAAGTGGATCGTCGATGACAAGGCCCAGTTCAACTTCGGCCGCTTCAACGACCCGGCCGTCACCAAGGCCCTCGACACCTACGCCAACGCCGCGAACGAGGGCGAGCGCGCCGAGGCCCTGAAGGTCATGGAGACCGCGTTCGTCGAGAACGTGCCCGCCATCCCGCTCGGCGCTCACCCGCTGCTGGGCGAGTTCAACACCCGCAACTACGTCGGCTGGCCGTCCCAGGACGATCAGTACGCCGCGGGCGACCCGACCCAGCCCGGGATCGTCATGATCCTGACCAAGCTGAAGACCGCCTAGTCTCCACACAACGGTGACGCGTGGGGGGGTGGATGCACCAGGGCGTGCATCCGCCCCCCGCGTGTTTCAGCACACGAAAGCGAGACTCATGAGCGACACGCTTCTGTCCGTGCAGGACTTCTCCGTCGTCTACGACGTCGATCCGCCAGTCGAGGCGGTGAAGAACGTCAGCCTCGAGTTGCACCGCGGCGAGATCCTCGGACTCGCAGGCGAGAGCGGCTGCGGCAAGACCACCCTGGCATACGGGGTGCAGCGACTCCTCAAACCACCCGCCGTCATCACGAGCGGCTCCGTCGTCTTCCATGACGCGTCGGGCGACGACATCGACGTCAACGCCCTTGATGCCGAACAGATGCGCCGCTTCCGGTGGGACAAGATCTCCATGGTGTTCCAGGGCGCGATGAACGCGCTCAACCCCGTGGTGCAGATCGGCAAGCAACTCGATGACGTCTTCCAGGTGCACCGCCCCGAGATGAGCCGCAAGCAGCGCCTCGCCGAGGTGAAGGAACTGCTGGAGATCGTCAAGGTCGGCGAACAGCGGATGCGCTCCTACCCGCACGAACTCTCCGGCGGCATGCGGCAGCGCGTCATGATCGCCATGGCGCTCGCGCTCCGGCCGCAGTTGATGGTGATGGACGAACCGACCACCGCCCTCGACGTGCTGGTGCAGCGCGAGATCCTGCGTCAGATCTCCCAACTGCGCCGCGAGTTCGGATTCTCCGTCGTGTTCATCACCCACGACCTGCCCCTGCTGCTCGAGATCAGCGACCGGATCGCCATCATGAAGGAGGGCGAGATCGTCGAACTGGCCACCTCCGAGCAGATCTGGACCAACCCCCAGCACGACTACACCAGGAAGCTGTTGGCGTCGTTCCCGCGCCTGACAGGCGAGAGAGGAGTGGTGGTCCGATGAGCCTCCTCGAGTTCAGGAACGTCACCAAGATCTACAACGTCCGCGGCGCCGGCCAACTCAAGGCCCTCGACGACGTCAGCTTCGCCCTGACCTCGGGCCAGACGATCGGCCTGGTCGGGCAGTCCGGAAGCGGCAAGTCGACCATCGCGAAGATCCTCACCCAGCTCGAGCGCGCCACCTCCGGCGAGGTGCTGCTCGACGGCGCCCCCATTCCCCGGCGCGGCAAGGCGCTGCGCGACTACCGCCAGCAACTGCGCATGGTCTTCCAGGACCCGTTCGCCTCGCTGAACCCCTACCACTCCATCCGCTACCACATCGAGCGCCCGCTCAGGCTGCACAACGTGGTGCCGAAGGCCGAGACCGAGGGTGAGGTGCGACGCCTGTTGGAGCGCGTCCGCCTGGAGCCGGACAAGGTCATCGACCGACGCCCGCACGAACTCTCCGGCGGGCAGCGCCAGCGCGTCGCCATCGCCCGCGCGCTCGCGTCGCGCCCCAAGCTGCTGGTCGCCGACGAGCCCGTGTCGATGCTCGACGTGTCGATCCGGCTCGGCGTGCTGAACCTGCTGGCCGACCTTCAGCGCGAGGAGGCCCTCGGCGTCCTCTACATCACCCACGACCTGGCGACCGCCCGCCACTTCAGCGACGAGATCATGGTGCTCAACCAGGGCCGCGTCGTCGAGCACGGGCCAGCCGACGACGTCATCCTCAACCCGCAGGATCCCTACACCCGCGAACTGCGGGCCGCCTCACCCGACCCCGAGAAGCACTTCGCGCACCTGTCGCACGAGGGAGGAACGAAATGAGCGCCGTGCAGCCGACCCTCACCGACGACCCCCGACCCGACGCCCTCGAGGTCGGCACGACCGCCACGAAGGCCGTCAAGGGCCGGGCGCGCATCCCGTGGCGCTTCCTCGGTAGCCGCGCCCTGTTCTACCTGTTCACGCTGTGGGCGGCGATCACCATCAACTTCATCCTGCCTCGCATGATGAAGGGCGACGCCGTCGACGCGTATCTGGCCCGCAACCGCAATATCTCCCCCGAGGCCGCTGGCGCGCTGCGCGCCCTTCTCGGCCTCGACACCGACAAGTCGCTGTTCCAGCAGTACCTCGACTACTGGTCGCACCTGCTGCGCGGCGACCTCGGCGTCTCGCTGCTCCACGGCCTTCGGCCCGTCAGCGAGGTGATCGCGGGCGCGCTGCCCTGGACCGTCGGCCTGGTCGGCTTCGCGACCATCGTGTCCTTCACGATCGGCACGGTAGGCGGCGCCTTCATCGGCTGGCGCCGCGGTTCCCGCCTCGACGTGATGATCCCGATCACCACCTTCCTGAGCACGATCCCCTACTTCTGGCTCGGCCTGCTCGCGATCGCGGTGTTCTCGGTGAACCTCAAGTGGTTCCCGATCGGCAAGGCCTATGGCGTCGGCATGAAGCCCGAGTGGTCCGCCGAGTTCATCAGCCAGGTGATCCACCACGGGACCCTTCCCGCGTTGACCATCGTCATCGCCTCGCTCGGCGGCTGGATGCTCGGCATGCGCAACATGATGCTGACGGTCCTCGACGAGGACTACATCACCGTCGCGCAGGCCAAGGGCATGCCCGACCGCAAGGTCCTGTGGGGATACGCGGCCCGCAACGCGGTGCTCCCCCAGATCCAGAGCTTCGCGCTGTCGCTCGGCTTCATCGTCGGCGGCACCATCGTGATGGAGATGGTGTTCAGCTACCCCGGCATCGGCAAACTGCTGCTCGATGCCACCAACGGCAAGGACTACGCACTCATGCAGGGCGTGTTCCTGGTGATCACCATCTCGGTGCTGGTCGCCAACATCCTGGCCGATGTGGCCTACGCCTTCCTCGACCCACGCACCCGCCAGACGGAGGCCTGAGCCATGACTACCCCAGCAGCACTCGAGACCCCCGTCGCGGCCACCCCGCCCGCGCCGAAGGGGCAGAGCTTCGGCGCGAAGCTGGCCTCCGCCTTCGCGATGTTCCGCAACGGCAAGTCGATCGCGGGCCTGGCGATCCTCGGATTCTTCATCCTCATCGCGATCTTCGCCGAGTTCCTCGCCCCCTACTCGCCGACCGCCGTCAACCCCAAGCTGCGGCTGAAGCCACCGTCAGCAGAGCATTGGCTCGGCACGACGCACCTCGGTGAGGACGTCCTCAGCCAGGTCATCTTCGGCACCCGCGGCGTCATCGTCGTCGGCTTCCTCGCCGCGGCCATCGCAACCGTCATCGCGATCACCGTCGGCGTCATCTCCGGCTACATCAGCGGATGGCAGAGCGAGGCGCTCTCGGCCCTGACCAACGTGTTCCTCGTCATCCCAGGCCTGCCGCTGATCATCATCGTCGCCTCGATGTTCGAGGATCCGCCGCTGTGGATCGTCGCGGCAGTGCTCGGCATCATCGGCTGGGCCTGGGGCGCCCGGGTGCTCCGCGCCCAGACGATGTCGCTGCGCAACCGCGACTTCGTGCAGGCCGCGCGCGCCAACGGCGAGCCGCTGCGTCGGATCATCGCCGTCGAGATGCTGCCGAACCTGATGGCGCTGATCGCCGCCAGCTTCGTCGGCACCGTAACCGCAGCGATCCTGAGCCTGACGACGCTTTCCTACATCGGCGTCATCCCGGTGACCACCTACAACTGGGGAACCATCCTCAACTGGGCCTCCGCGCAGGGCGCGTTCAGGCAGAACCAGTGGTGGTGGTACCTTCCTCCGGGCCTGTGCATCGCCGCCATCGGCGTCGCCCTCTCCCTGATCAACTTCGGCATCGACGAGTACGTCAACCCGCGCCTGCGCTCCGCAGGTGAGCGGGCCCGCGCGCTGCGCAAGCAGGGCATCGACGCGAACTCCGCCGTCACGACCGTCCGCCCCGTGGCACTGAAGAAGGAAGACAAGCAGTGACAACCCAGCACGTCGAGGCCTACCTCGACGCCTCCCTCCCCGCGGCCGAGCGCGTGGCCGACCTGCTCTCCCGGATGACCGTGGAGGAGAAGGTCGGGCAGATGATGCAGCTCGACGCCCGCGACGACCTCGACCAGTTGGTGCTCGAGCGCCACGTCGGCTCGATCCTGCACACCTCCCCCGAGCGGGTGCTGAGGGCGCACGAGCTGACGGGGCGGACGCGGCTGCGGATCCCGCTGCTGGTCGGCGAGGACTGCATCCACGGCCACTCGTTCTGGGAGGGCGCCACGATCTTCCCGACCCAGCTCGGAATGGCCGCCTCCTGGTCGCCCGAACTGGTCGAGCGCGTGGCTCGCGTGACGGCCGTCGAGGTCGCCGCGACCGGCATCCACTGGACCTTCTCCCCCGTGCTGTGCATCACGCGCGACCTGCGCTGGGGCCGCGTCGACGAGACGTTCGGCGAGGACCCCTTCCTGATCGGCGAACTCGCCTCCGCGATGGTGCGCGGCTACCAGGGCGACGGGCTGACCGACGAGCGCGCGATCCTCGCCACCGCCAAGCATTTCGCCGGCTACTCGGAGACGCAGGGCGGGCGCGACGCCAGCGAGGCCGACCTGTCGCGCCGCAAGCTGCGCTCCTGGTTCCTGCCGCCCTTCGAGCGGGTCGCCCGCGAGGGAACCGGCACGTTCATGCTCGGCTACCAGACCACCGACGGCGTGCCGATCACCGTCAACGACTGGCTGCTCACCGACGTGCTGCGCGGCGAGTGGGGCTACACCGGCATGCTGATCACCGACTGGGACAACGTCGGCCGGATGGTGTGGGAGCAGCAGGTCCAGCCGGACTACGCGCATGCCTCCGCTGCCGCCGTCAAGGCCGGTAACGACATGATCATGACGACGCCCGGCTTCTATCAGGGCGCTTTGGACGCGATCGACCAGGGCCTGCTGCGCGAGTCCGACCTGGACCGAGCCGTGTCGCGGGTGCTGCGGGTCAAGTTCGACCTCGGCCTGTTCGAGAACCCGCGTCGGCCAGACGCGGAGCGGATCGCCGCCGAGATCGCCACCTCGGAGCATGAGGCGGTCAACGTCGAGGTGACGCGCCGCTCGATCGTGCTGCTGAGCAACGACGGCGTGCTTCCGCTGACGGAGACCGCCGACCGGGACGAGACCGGTCGCGCCGTGGCCACTGAGCCGCGACGCGTCGCGGTGGTCGGCCCGCTCGCCGACGAGGCACAGATCCAGCTAGGCGACTGGGCGGGCAACTCCGGCCAGGCGGGCTGGCTGCCCGACGGCCATCCGCGCCACATGATCACCACCGTCCTCGACGGCCTCCGCGGCCTCGCGCCGTCCGGCTGGGAGGTCGGGCACGCGCGTGGCGCGGACATCCTGACGCTGGCCGAGCACCCGGAGGGGTCGCACTTCCCGGACGGGCAGCCGCGCCCGCCGGTCATCGTGGCCGCCGAGACCGACCAGGCCCAACTGGACGAGGCCGTTGCGCTTGCGCGCGAGTCGGACTACGTGGTGGCCGTGGTGGGCGACCGGATCGAACTGGTCGGTGAGGGTCGCTCGACGGCGACGCTCGAGCTGATCGGCAGCCAGATCGCGATGCTCGACGCGCTCGCCGCGACGGGGACTCCGATGATCGTGGTGTTGATGGCCTCGAAGCCGCTGGTGCTGCCTCCCTCGGCCAGGAATGCCGCCGCGGTGATCTGGGCGGCCTCGCCCGGCATGAAGGGCGGGCAGGCGGTCGCCGAGATCGTGCTCGGCCTCGTCGAGCCGAGCGGCAGGCTTCCCGTGTCGTTCGCGCTGCACGTCGGCCAGCAGCCGAGCTACTACAACCAGATCCGCGGCCAGCACGGCGACCGCTACGCCGACCTGACGCAGGCCCCGGCCTGGCCGTTCGGTCACGGCCTGTCGTACTCGAGCGTCGAGTACGGGGAACTGTCGGTGGAGGCCGAGTCGCTGACGCCGTCGGACGTGGTGCGTGGGCACGTGCGGGTCACGAACACGGGCAGCCGCCCCGTGCTGGAGACGGTGCAGGTCTACGTCAGCGACACGGTCACGTCGGTGAGTTGGGCGGACCAGGAGCTGAAGGCCTACCGCCAGGTCGAGTTGGCCCCCGGCGAGTCCCGGGTCGTCGACCTGGACCTGCCGGTGGCGGACTGCACGATCGTCGACGCGGAGGGTCGCCGGATCGTCGAACCTGGCGCCTTCGAGTTGAGGGTCGGCCCGTCGTCCGACCGTTCCCGCCTGCTGAGGGCAAGCTTCACGGTCACTGGCTGAGGCGATCGGGGGGCTGCGAGAACGGTTCGGGGAGCGTCGAGGGACGCTCCCCGACCTGCGCTGGTTGAGCCGCGCCACCGCCGGTTGAGCCGCGCCACCGCCGGTTGAGCCGCGCCACCGCCGGTTGAGCCGCGCAAAGGCGCGCAGCGCCGCAGCGCGCGTCGAAACCAACCGCACCAGCGCAGAAACCCGGCCAAGAACCGACATTCAGCAACAGACGCGACCGCCACGACGCCAGGCACCGACCTCAGAACTGCGGACACCTCACGAGGTTTCGACCGATGCCAGCCGCTCCGCGCCTGCCATGGCTCAACCAACGGGG
>JAQDQK010000008.1 GCA_027658995.1 Propionibacteriaceae bacterium AM104-82 | reverse complement strand
CCCTACCTCTAAACCACCCCCGGAGACCACCACTTACACAAACAACTTGACAAGCTCGGGCGACTTCGTCGTGATGCGTGACCAACTCCAGAAACGCCGCACCGCAACAATCAACGCGCTCACCGCGCACCTACGCATCCACGACCTCGGCATCGATGCCCGCCACTCGTTGACCACCGCGCAGATCCGCACCATCGCGGCCTGGCGACCCCGCAACGAAGACCCCAACCATGCCCACCTTCGGGCGATCGCTGTCGACTACGCCCAAGACATCAGCGCCATCGAGCAGCGGATCCGAACCAACACCGCCACCTTGGACCAATTGACCCAACACCACGCCCCCGAACTCCGCGCCATCACCGGGGTCGGCGGCTACATCGCCGCGGTCCTCCTAGCGACCTGGTCCCACCCGGGCAGGGTCCGTGACGAGGCAGCCTTCGCGATGCTGACCGGGACCGCCCCTATCCCCGCCTCATCAGGCAACACCCAACGCCACCGGCTCAACCGCGGCGGAGACAGACAAGCTAACCGCTGCCTCCACACCATGATCAACACCCGACTCTCACACAAACATCCAGCGACCCTGGCCTACTACGAACGCCGCCGCGCTGAAGGCAAAACCGACCGCGAAATCCGCCGCTGCCTCAAGCGCTACCTCGCCCGCACAATCCACCGCACCCTCACCAACAAACCACTTGACACCACATAGAAGCGTCGGGTCACCCGAGCTTGCCGGGGGTGCGAGGACCGTCCCCGAGGTGGTCGAGAGGTGCGAGCGCCGTTCCCCGAGCCTGTCGAGGGTCCGAGCACCGAGCGTCCACTGCTGGCTCATCGCGCCTGGCGCGCCACGCGGCGGTCGCCGTCGTTGTTCTTCGAGCTTAGAGGTCTCTCATCAAGCCCTCATGACCTGCCAACCCCCGACTGACAGGGTCTTCGACATCGGAAGGAGTCGCCCCATGTTTACCTCGACAAGTCTCATCGCCATCGCTGCCGACCTGATCGCCATCGTGATCCTCGCCGGACCGCTCTACTACCGACGTCACAGGCGGCGCGACCTGATGTTCGCGTTCATCACCCTCAACGTCGGAGTGATGGTGGTTGCCGCCGCCCTGGGCAGCTCGACCGGCGCAGGGGCGGGTCTTGGGCTTGGCCTGTTCGGCGTGCTGTCGATCATCCGGCTCCGCTCCGACCCGATCAGCCAGGCGGAGGTCGCGTACTACTTCGGCGCCCTGGCCCTCGGCCTGATCGGCGGCCTCGCGCCCGGCTCCTGGTGGGTCACGCCGGTGCTCGCCGCGGGCCTGCTCACCGTGATCGCCATCGCCGACTCGCCGCGCCTGACACGCAGCAGTCGCTCGCTCGTGATGACCCTCGACGTCGCCGTCCTCGACCGGGACCGTCTCGAGCGGATCGTCGGCGAGCGTGTCGGCGGCGTCGTGCGTCGCCTCGACGTCCGCGAGATCGACCTGGTGCGCGACCTCACCATCCTGGAGGTCTGGTACCGACCGGTCGCCAATCCCCGCCCGTTCCCGACGCCGCCGCACGGTCAGCCCGCTGCCGCGTGGACGCCGAACGCGCCCCAGTCGCCGTCGGTGGCCTCCCCGACGATGGTGCTGCGATGAGCGACCGTCGCCGTCTGGCCGCCCTCGCCGACCGGCTGTCCCCGATCAGCCTCGCGGAGACCGCCGAGGAGGCGAGCCTCCAGACGCGTATCGACAAGAAGTACCTCCTGCCGCTTCCCCTGCTCGGCCAGGTCCTGCGAGACCTCGGCCCCGGGCTCCGCGCGCTGGAGATCGACGGGTTGCGCGTCTTCGGCTACGAGTCGGTCTACTTCGACACCCCGCGGCTGCAGTTCTACCGCGACCACGTCCAGGGCCGCCGGATCAGGCACAAGGTCCGTACGCGCCGCTACGTCGACAGCGACCTCACGATGCTGGAGGTCAAGGAGAAGGGCGGCCGTGGGGAGACGGTGAAACACCGCACCGACTGGTCGCCGTCCGAGCTGTTCCGGCTCGGCAGCGGCGGCCGCGACTTCGTCGACGACCTCCTCGAGGGCGAGCCCGACGCCTCCGACCTGCGCCCATCGCTCGTGAGCCGCTACTGCCGGGCCACGTTCGTGCACGCCGAGGCTGGGCTGCGGCTGACCTGCGACGTCGACCTGACCTTCGAGTCGCCGATGACGAGCGCAGCGGTGCCTGCTGGTCGAGTGCTCGTGGAGACCAAGGCCGCCGAGAGCCCGAGCATCGCCGACCGGATCCTGCACCGCTACTCGCAGCGCGACGTGTCGGTCAGCAAGTACTGCGCCGGGATCGCCCTGACCCACGACGCCCCCGCCAACCGCTGGCACCGCGTCCTGAACCGCTACCTCCGCCCGGCAGCACCGGTTCCGGTCGGCTGAACGGGAGAAGTGTCATTCCTCGCAGGCGTCAGGAAGCGATGACCCGACGTGCGTGTTCAGGCAGGCAGCCGCTCGGAGTCGGCCAGCGCCTTCAGCGGGGCACTGGCGATGACCGCGCGTCGCGGCCGGGACGGGAGTCTCCGGATGCGGGCCGAGACATCCCTCAAAGTCCCGATACGAGGCGCCCTTTCGTCCGGGTCCATGTGCATGCAACTGCCTGTTAATCGAAGGGGTACTGGTTCGCGGACCGTGCCGCCGCTAGACCAGTGGCCCCGCCGACCTCATCGCCGACTGCGCGTTAGCTGAACAGTTGGACGATCAGCGGGGCGGCCGTGGTGCCGCCCGAGTCGCCGACCTCGACGAAGGCCGACACCGCGTAATTCTCGTTGTAGGCGATCATCCACGCGTGGGTCTGCAGTTCGCCCGTCTTGCCCCACTGGGCGGTGCCCGACTTCGCGCCGGTCATGACGCCCTTGAGTGACTTGCCGGTACCCGAGTCGACCGTCGCCTTCATCATCGTCTGCAACTGCTCTGCCTCCGATGCCGTCAGCGGCGCCGCCGTCGAGGTCGCCTGATGACCCTTCACCAGCCAGGGGATCGTCGTCTTGCCGGAGGCGACCGACGCGGCAACCGCCGCCATGCCAAGCGGCGACATCGTCACCTGGCCCTGGCCGATCCGCGACGCGGCGGCGTCGATCGCGTTGGTCGGGGCGACCGTGCCGAAGTTGGTCGTGAAGCCCGCGTCGTAGTCGGTGCCGACGCCCAGCGACCCGCCGGCCGAGTGCAGCAGGTCGCCGGTCACCTGAGAGGCGCCGACGAAGGCCGTGTTGCAGGAGTACTTGAACGCCTCTGTCAGCGACACCGAACCGAGGCCCGAGGACGGGTAGCCCGAGTAGTTGCCGAACGTGTAGGTGTCGACCTTCAGCGTCGACGGGCACTGCACGGTCGACGACGCGGTCGCGCCGGAGCGCAGCATCGCCAGCGCCGTGACGGCCTTGAACGTGGAGCCCGGCGCGTACTTGCCGTAGGTGACGTACGGGTAGGTGCCGGCCGGCGGGGACTGGGCCGCGGCGAGCAGACCGCCGGTCTTGACGTCGATCACGGCGAGCGTCGCGATGCCCGTCTGGGTGCTCAGCACCGACTCGGCCCTCGTCTGCAGGTCGCGGTTGAGGGCCAGATCGATCGGCTTGCCGATGCTCGCGTCCTGCTGGAACAGCACCTTCAGCGGCACACCCTCGACGCCCTTGCGCGCCACCATCTCGATCACCCGCGACGGCACGCCGCGCAGTTGGGTGTCGTAGCGCAGTTGCAGGCCGGAGAGGCCGACGCGGTCGGACGCGGTGAGCTTGCCCTTCGACTCCTCGATCATCTTCGCGGTCGGCTGCCCGACGGCGCCGAGCAGTGGGACGGCGAAGGTGTCGGTGGGACCGAGGATCGCGGTGACCTCGTTGACGTGGCTGCCCTTCACATCGGTGATCGACGGCGGGATGTCCTCCTGTCGCACGGTCGCGGCGACGACGAACGCCTTCGCGCCTGCCGCGGCGACCTTCGTGGCGTAGGCCTCCGCGTCGATCGTCAACAGGCCGCCGATCTTCCTTGCCGCCGCCGCCCACTCGGCCTCCGGGATGACGCTCTTGTCGAGGCCGACCTCGTAGCGGGCCCGCTCCTCGACGAGCGCCAGCCCCGCCGAGTCGTTGATGGAGCCGCGCTTGGCCTCCTTCTGGATGTGCCGAAGCCGCGTCTTCTCGGTCAGTTCAGGCTGGATGACGCTCGGGGCCCAGTCGAAGACCCATGTGTCGCCGGAGAGCCGGAAACTCGCCGTCGTCTGATACGTCCATCCGCTGCCGAGATCGGGATAGGCGACGGTCAGCTTCGACGTCGCGACATCGTCCTTGTACTCGATGGGGCCGGCCGTGAACGTGGGGTACACGTCGTCCATGCCCGCGAAGATCAGCGTCAGGTCGGTCTGCGCGGTCGTGCCGCCCTGCACGGTGCGCAGCTTCGACAGATCCTTGGCGTTCAGCGCCGCGACGAGTTCGGTGACCTGCGCGTCCACCTTCGGGCCGTTGTACGTCGGGGCCGCCGACGTGGGCGAGGGCGATGGGCCGTCGCCTGGGGTGCAGCCCGCCACCAAAAGGGCTGCGGCGAACAGGGCGACGAGTGCGCGGCGCATCGGGGAACCTCCTCGTAAATCCTCACCGCACAGGGTACCGGGCGCCTCCGACAGGCAGCCCGCGGAGCGTGCATGGTTGGGTGAAAGGAGGCCCGGCGGGTATCCTGGGTGCAGTCATCGACGTTGGCCCTGAAGGGTACCGATGGCAGAAACCCCGATTTCTTGCCTGCCCAGGAGCAACTTCTTTGTTGACCACTGCCCTTTTGACAACGAACGTTTCGCTGAACGTGTGGCTCATCACCATCCTGGTGATCGGTGGCCTGTTGGCGTTCGACTTCTTCTTCCACGTGCGCAAGGCGCACGAACCGACGCTGCGTGAGGCGGCGATCTGGTCGGCCATCTACGTCGGCCTCGCGGTCGTCTTCGGCATCGTGCTGTGGGTCGTCGGCGGCCACGGCATGGGCGTCGACTACTTCCAGGGCTACATCCTCGAGAAGGCCCTCTCCGTCGACAACCTCTTCGTGTTCGTCGTGATCATGGCGAGCTTCTCCGTGCCCCGCGCCGACCAGCAGAAGGTGCTGCTGTTCGGCATCGTCTTCGCGCTGTTCGCCCGCGCCGCGTTCATCTTCCTCGGCATGGCGATCATCGACAACTTCACGTGGGCCTTCTACGTGTTCGGCCTGATCCTGATCATCACCGCAGGCCGCCTCCTCGCCCCCGAGAAGGAGGGCGACGACGAGGCAAACAACTTCATCATCCGGCTCGCCAAGCGCTTCCTGCGCACCACCGACCACTACGACGGCGACAAGCTGTTCACGGTCGAGAACGGCCGCCGCGTGCTGACCCCGATGCTGCTCGTGATGATCGCCATCGGCGGCACCGACATCCTGTTTGCGCTCGACTCCATCCCCGCCATCTACGGCGTCACCGACAACGTCTACATCGTGTTCACCGCGACGGCGTTCTCGCTGATGGGTCTGCGTCAGCTCTTCTTCCTCATCGACGGCCTGCTCGACCGCCTCGTCTACCTCAAGTACGGCCTGGCGATCATCCTCGGCTTCATCGGCGTCAAGCTGATCCTCGAGGCGATGCACACCAACCAGTTCTCCTGGATCAACGACGGCAAGCCGCTCAACGTCTACACCTTCGACCCGTACACCTCGCTCGGCATCATCGTCGGCGTGCTCACGGTCACCGTCATCGCGTCGATCGTCTCGCCCAAGGGCAAGATGCTGTCGGCCGTGAAGTCGGTGCAGCGCCACGCGCACGCCTACCTCAACACCGCCTACCACGCGGACGAGAGCGAGCGTCAGCTCCACTTCGACAAGATGCTCGCCTCCGAGACCTCGCTGATGAAGTTCGACACCGAGAAGGTGCAGGCCATGATGGAGGACACCGGCGCCGACCGCGAGGTCGAGAAGGCGCGCGCCCTGCACGCGGAGAGCACCGACTGATAGATGGGGGTCGTCTCCGCCGTCCGTCGGCTCTGGAAGCATGCACCGTTCCGGCGGTTGCTGACGCTGCGCATCCTGAGCCAGGCCGCCGACGGCACCCTGCAGGTGGGGATGGCCTCCTACATCCTGTTCTCACCGCAGTCGCAGCCCGACGCGTGGGCGATCGCGGGGGTGCTCGCGCTCACCCTGCTGCCGTTCACCGTCGTCGGGCCCTTCGTGGCTCCGCTGCTCGACCGCTGGTCGCGCCGCAACATCGCGCTCTACTCCGACATCGCCCGCTGCGTGCTTGCCGTGATCATCGCGGTCATCATCTTCAGCGGTGCGACGACCGGCGTGTGGATGTTCGTGCTGTACGGCGCACTGCTGGTCGCGATGAGCATTAACCGGTTCATGCTCGCCGGGCTGTCGGCGGGGCTGCAGCACACCGTCGACCGTGAAGAGTTCCTGACGGCGTCCTCGATCGTCCCGACGGTCGGCCCGATGGGCGTGGTGCTCGGCGCCGCGATCGGCTTCGTGGTCCGGTTCGGGTTCGCCGGGACGCTCGGGGTCGACAGGGCCAACTCACTGGTGTTCCTGATCGCCGCGGCAGGGTTCGTGGGCTCGGTGCTGATCTGCCGCGGCTTCTCCCGCGATGCGCTCGGACCAGACGCGGCCGAGACCTCCGACGCCGAACGTGGCGGCGCCCGCGAGGTGCTGCGCGGACTGGCCGAGGCAGGTCGTCACCTGCGCACCCGCCCCGCGGCGGTCGTCGCGCTCGCGCTGATGGCCGTCACACGCCTGCTGTTCGGGCTGCTGAGCGTCGCCGTGATCCTGGCCGCAAGGCACCTGTGGCACCCGGTCTCCGACCCTGACGCGGCGCTGGCCGACCTGTCGATCTGGGGCGTCGCGACGGGGGCCGGGTTCATCCTGGCCGCTCCGCTCGTGCCGCTGCTGACCCGCCGCTTCGGGCTGGGTCGCTCCGCCGTCGGGCTGCTGGTCGGCGGTGCGGTGGTGTCGCTCGTGACCGTGATCTCCCCGGCCAAGCCGGTGCTGTTCGTCGCGAGCTTCCTGATCGGGCTTTCTGTGCAGTCGTTCAAGATCTGCGTCGACACCATCGTCCAGGCCTCGATCGACGACCGCTACAAGGGTCGGGTCTTCACGTTCTACGACATGTCCTTCAACGGCGCCTTCGTGCTTGCTGGCGTGGTCGCGGCGTTCGTCCTTCCGGTCGACGGGATCTCGGCGGCGGCTTTCGTCGGCATCGCGGTCGCCTACGCGGTGTGCGCCGCGGTGATGGGCGGCGCGAGGCGGAGGCTCGGCGCGGAGACGTTCGAGCGCGGCACCGAGTCGTTGACCGCCCGCGCAGAGGCCCCGGCCGACTGATCCTGGGCCTCGCGTCCGGGCGGGATGGCGACCGACTGTGGTTGGGTGCCCGTCCGGGCGCGAGGGGGTTTCGACGCGGGCTGCGGCGCTGCGCGCCTTTGCCCGGCTCAACCAGCGGTGATGCCTCGCGCCTCTGCCCGGCTCAACCAACGGGCCAGGTGGTCGTCTCAAGCTGTGGTTGGGTGGCCGTCCGGGCGCGAGTGGGTCTCGACGCGGGCTGCGGCGCTGCGCGCCTTTGCCCGGCTCAACCAGCGGTGATGCCTCGCGCCTCTGCCCGGCTCAACCAGCGGGCCAGGTGGTCGTTCTCTACCCGTGGTTGGGTGCGTCCGGGTGCCAGGGGGTTTCGACGCGGGCTGCGGCGCTGCGCGTCTTTGCCCGGCTCAACCAGCGGTGATGCGCCGCGTCTTTGCCCGGCTCAACCAGCGGTGATGCCACGCGCCTTTGCCCGGCTCACCCAGCCGTCATGCGGCGTCAGTCGCCGAGGCCCTCCTCGAGGGCGATCAGGACCAGGCCTACGCGGTCGCGCGCGTCCAACTTGCTGAGCAGGCGGCCGATGTGGGTCTTGACCGTTCCCTCGGCCATGTACAGGCGCTCGGAGATCTCCTGGTTGTTCGCGCCCCGGGCGACCTCCTCCAGAACCTCACGCTCGCGTTCGGTCAGCGCGTCGAGGCGCTTGCCGTCCTCCTTGGTCGCCTTCGGAAGCAGGTCCGCGAAGTGCGTCAGGAGCCGCTTGGTCGTCGACGGGGCCACGACGGCGTCGCCGGCCGCGACCGAGCGGATCGCGCCCAACAACTCCTCGGGCAGCGCGTCCTTCAGCAGGAAGCCGCTCGCGCCGTTACGCAGCGCCGCGAACACGTACTCGTCCAGGTCGAACGTGGTCAGGACCAGGACCTTCGTGTCGACGTCGAGATCCGCGATCAGGCGGGTCGCCTCGGTGCCGTCCATGATCGGCATCCGGATGTCCATCAGGACGACGTCGACGGGGCGGGTCTTGACCAGGGCGACGGCGTCGCGGCCGTTGTCGACCTCGCCGACCGTCTCCATGTCGTCGGCCGAGTCGATCAGCATCCGGAAGCCGCTGCGCACCAGCGACTGGTCGTCCGCGAGCAGAACCTTGATCACCGTGAGGCCTCCTTCAGCCAGCTCTTCCCCAGTCGGCTCGGCATCGGTAGCTGAGCCCTCACCTCATATCCTCCACCAGCGCGGGGCCCCGCATCCAGCGTGCCGCCCATCGCCGCGACGCGCTCCCGCATCCCGGCGACGCCCGAGCCGCTGCCGTCCGGCTTGGACAGCGCGCCGATCCCGTCGTCGGAGATGGTGATGTCGATCTCGTCATTGAGGTAGCTGACGGAGACCGTCGCGGTCGCCGTGGGGCCGGCGTGCTTGAGGAAGTTCGTCGTCGCCTCCTGCACGATCCGGTAGGCCGTGAGCCCCAGGGACTCGGGCACCAGCGGAACGTCGCCGGAGATCGTCAGGTCGATCCGGTCACCCGCCCCCGCCACCAGTTCGGGGATCTGGCTGAGCGTCGGCGCAGGCCCGAACCGCGGGCTCTCCATCTCGCCGCGCATCAGCGCAACGATGCGGCGCACCTCGTCGATGGACTTGCGGCCGGTCTCGGCGATCACGCCCAGCGCCTGCGCCGCGGCCTCCGGTCGCTTCGCCGTCAAGGCCTTCGCACCCTCGGCCTGCACCACGATCACCGACAGCGAGTGGGCGAGCACGTCGTGCAGCTCCTGGGCGACCTCGACGCGTGCCCGGCCCGTTGCGAGCAGCGTCTCCTGCTCGCTCTGCCGCTGGGCCGCCGTGAACCGCTCCGTGACGATCTCATGGTCGAGGCTCGCGTTGAGAACGCGTTCGCGCATGTAGCGCCCGGCAAGGTAGGCGAGCGCGACGACGCAGGCGCACAGCAGCACGACGACAGAGGTGCCGAGGAAGCGGTACCTGGAGTCGAGGTCCCTGGTCCAGGAGATGGGGCCCGCGAGCGAGCCGGCGATTCCGAAGGCGATCACGTACGGCAGGCCGGACAGGCGGCGGTAGCGCCCGACGCTGTAGATCACGATGGGCACGGCGAGCAGCGACGGCATCGGAGCGGTCAGCGTGAACACCATCCCAACGCCCGCGACCGTCAGGATCGCGAGGCTGATCAGCGGCGCCACCCGTCGCGGGATGACCGAGGCGCACATCAGCAGCGACCAGGCGATCGCCTTGAACGCGTACGACGCTTCGGAGATGAAGGCCAGGGGGGCAAGTGTCATCAGGCCCAAGAGCCCGGCGATCGCCGCATCGCGCAGCACGGTGCGGGTCTCCCGCGACCAACGAGTCTCCTTCATGATGGGCATCAGCCTAGGTGCTGTAGCACGAGGGGGACGTCAGACCGCGGGCAACCCTTCGCCGTTGTTTGTGCACCGTGGTCTTAAGCTGGCCGCAAATGGTGTCGCCATGACGCCCGCTTCTCCTAGATTGAGGCACATGATCCGAAAGATGTTCTGGCTGATGACGTTGCTGACGCTGGTCTTCACCACGACCAGCCTGGTTGATCGCAGCAAGGCGGCGCGACGCCGCGAGCTGTGGTCCGAGGCCACCGACTGACCTGACACCTGACCGCCCGCGCCGCCGCACGGTGGCGTGGGGCGCGCGTGACCCGGTCACGGCCCTCACGATGCGAAAGACCGGCCGCCTGCATGGCGGCCGGTCTTCGTCGTCGAATGCGGGTCAGTAACCCAGCATCTCCTTGCGGACGGGGAGCCATGCGATGGCGTCGCGGACGGCGTCCTGCTCCGTCAGCTTCGCCTCCCAGCCCAGCACGTCCTTCGCCTTGGACGACACGGTGTAGACGCCCGCGACGTCACCGGGGCGCGACGGGCCGAATTCGACCTTCAGCGGGTCGCCCGAGATCTCCTCGAACGAGGCGGCCAGTTCCTTGACGGTCACGCCGTTGCCGGTGCCGATGTTGAACACCTCGTAGCTGCTGTCGGCGGTGGCCTTGTCGAAGCCCTCGATCGCTGCGACGTGAGCCTGCGCCAGGTCCCAGACGTGGATGAAGTCGCGGATGCCGGAGCCGTCGCGGGTCGGCCAGTCGACGCCGGTGACCGTGAAGGTCTCGTGCTTCGACCAGGCCTCGAGCAGCTTGGCCAGCACGTGGGAGGGGTGCTCGAGTTGCTGGCCGGAGCGGAGCTTGGGGTCGGTGCCGATCGGGTTGAAGTAGCGAAGCGACAGCACCTTGACGTCGGAGGCCTTCGTGAAGTCCTCGAGGATGAACTCGACCATGAACTTGGTGCGGGCGTAGGGGGAGCCCGGCTGCAGCGGCGATGCCTCGGTCACGACGAAGTTCTCGTCGGGCGCGTAGATGGAGGCGGAGGAGGAGAAGAGGAAGCGGTGCACGCCGTTGCGCTGCATGCCCTCCAGCAGCGTGACGGTCTTGGAGACGTTGTTCTCGTAGTAGCCGAGCGGGTCCGAGACGGACTCTGGGACGACGATCTTGGCCGCGCAGTGGACGACGGCGTCGATGCTCTGCTCGGTGAAGATCCGGTCGAGCAGGGCGGAGTCGGCGATGTCGCCCTCGTAGAGCGTGCGGTCGCCGATGAACTCGCGACGGCCGGTCGAGAAGTCGTCGAGGATGACGACCTGATGCCCGGCGTCCTCGCAGGCAGAGGCAACCGTGCTGCCGATATAGCCCGCGCCACCCGTGATCAAGATCTGCATGTGCTTCCTTCCTCAGGTTGAGCCTTCATCCTAGAACCGGGCCGCCGGGCGATCGCAGCGGTGAACGGTTTGCGCGAGCGGGGCGTGCAAGACTGGCCGGAAAGGAAGGGGTCGCACATGGACGCGCGCATCGACCACCTCGTCACGGCTGGCAACTCCGACCCCGCGGGGCCCCCGGTGCACGAGAACAACGTCTGGATCGTTGGCGACGATCGTGAGGTCATCGTCATCGACCCCGCGCACGACGCGGAGGCGGTCGCCCGGGCGGTCGGGGACAGGAAGGTCCGCCTGATCCTGCTCACGCATGGGCATTGGGACCACGTGCGGGCCGTGATCGACTTCGCGCGCCTCGTTGACGCACCGTTCCTGCTGCACCCCTCGGACGCGTTCCTGTGGGAGCAGAGCCACGGCGGGGTCGGATTCGGGCCGATCGAGGACGGGCAGCGCTTCGACGTCGCCGGGGTGACGCTTGAGGCGCGTCACACGCCGGGTCACACGCCCGGGTCGTCGTCGTTCGTTGCGGACGGCCTCGGGGCGGTCTTCACGGGGGACACGCTGTTCGAGGGCGGCCCTGGCGCGACGCGGTGGGACTACTCGAGCTTCGACACGATCATCGACTCGATCCGCACAAGGCTGTTCACGCTGCCGTCCGAGACGGTCGTGCACACCGGGCATGGGCCGTCGACGTCGGTCGGGGCGGAGTCGCCGCACCTGGAGGAGTGGGTCGCGCGGGGCTGGTGACGTCGGGCGAGTCGGTGGTTGGGTCGATGTCGAGCCTGGGGAGAGACGGCGTACACCTTGCGGGCGTTTCGACGCGGACGCGCGACTTCGTCGGCGATCCGGCTCAACGAGCGGTGGGTCCGAACACCGAGCGCGCCTCGTGGTGTCGCGCGCTTGTCGTGGTCGGGTTGGCGTACAGGTTGCGGACGTTTCGACGCGGATGCGCGACTTCGTCGGCGATCCGGCTCAACGAGCGGTAGCCGTTCCCCGAGCCTGTCGAGGGGTCCGAACGCCGCGGTGAGGACGGATGTGGGGGACGACGGCGGGCGGGTTGCGGACGTTTCGACGCGGATGCGCGACTTCGTCGGCGATCCGGCTCAACGAACGGGGGGGATCCGGCTCAACGAGCGGGACCGTTCCCCGAGCCTGTCGAGGGGTCCGAACGCCGAGCGCCTGTCGTGGTGCGCGCTTGTCGTGGTTGGGTCGGCGGTCAGGTTGCGGACGTTTCGACGCGGATGCGCGACTTCGTCGGCGATCCGGCTCAACGAACGGGGGGGATCCGGCTCAACGAGCGGGACCGTTCCCCGAGCCTGTCGAGGGGTCCGAACGCCGAGCGCCTGTCGTGGTGCGCGGTTGTCGTGGTTGGGTCGGCGTACAGGTTGCGGACGTTTCGACGCGGATGCGCGACTTCGTCGGCGATCCGGCTCAACGAGCGGTGGGCCCGGCTCAGTTTGTCAAGGGTTCCTTCACCGCGAGCGACTCGACGACTGCCGTCATCAAGCGCAGGTTCGAGCCGTCGGGGGACAGCAGCGGCGAGAAGTACAGCGCCTCGCACAAGCGCAGCAGGTCGTGCACGTCGACCGAGAAGTGGCACTGCGCCTGAGCCGCGCCTCGCTCGACCACCTCGGTCAGCAGCGGCCACTGGTCCTCGCGGGCGCGTTGCAGGCGCTTGGCCAACTCAGGCTCCCGGTTGGCCCGCAACTGCATCTCGATCATCGTGCGGTGCCGGTCGGGGCCGAACGCGGCCGCGCCGAACAGCGTCGTCAGCAACTCGCCGATGTCGACACTCGCCGTCGCCGAGTCGAGCGCGTCCTTGCACGCGTCGATGCACTCGTCGGCCATGTACCTGGCGACCGCCTCGCAGACGTCGTCCTTGGTCTCGAAGTTCGAGTAGAAGGCGCCGCGCGTGTAACCGGCGGCCTCGCACAACTGCTCGACCGACGTCGCGTCGATGCCGTTGCGACCGAACAGATCGAGCGCCGCCTCGACGATCCTTCGACGGGTCTCATGCCGCCGAGCCGTGACGCGTGGGGTGCTCATTTCCGTCCCTTCCTTCCACTTCGATACAGGATCGTATCGGATACACTCGTGTTTTGGATACAGGAGTGTATTCACCTAGCCTTGGGTGCTGAAACTGTACGCCCATCGGGAGGGACGACGAGATGTCGGCATGGCTCTACGCCTTGGGACGCTGGTGCTATCGACGGAGGAAGACCGTCATCGCCATCTGGCTTGCCCTCCTGGTCGCCCTGGGCGGCCTCGCCGTCTCGTTCATGGGCTCGTTCAACAACACGTTCGAGATCCCGTCGTCGAAGTCGCAGGAGGCGCTCGACAAGCTCCGAATGACGTTCCCGCAGGCGGCCGCGCTGTCCGCGATGGCCGTCGTCGTGGTCCCCGAGGGTGAATCCATCGAGACCTACCGGCCGCAGATCGAGGCCGCCGTCAGCGAGTTCGACGGCCTCGAAGAGGTCGAGGCGGCCACGTCGCCGTGGAACGAACACGTCTCAGGCCTTGTCTCCGACTCCGACCGCGCCGCGATCATCCAACTCAGCCTCGAGTTCCCGACCATCGCGCCCAGCGCGGAGGACCTGGCGCCCATCACAAAGGTCGCCGACGACCTGCGCGCCGACCTCCCCGACGACGCCCAGGTCAGCATGGGCGGCGAGGCGTACAACATCGAACTTCCCGCCATCACGATCATCGAGGGCATCGGCCTGATCGTGGCGCTGATCGTCCTGACGATCCTGCTCGGGTCGCTGGTCGCGGCGGGCCTCCCGCTGCTGACGGCCATCACGGGCGTCGGCATCTCGATGACGATCATGCTGCTGCTCACGCGCATCTTCGACATCAACTCCACCACGCCGCTGCTGTCGGTGATGCTCGGCTTGGCGGTCGGCATCGACTACGCACTGTTCATCCTCTCGCGGCACCGCGACCAACTCCGCGACGGCCTCGACCCGGAGGAGTCCGCCGGACGCGCGGTCGGCACCTCCGGCTCCGCGGTCGTCTTCGCGGGCCTGACGGTGTTCATCGCGCTGATCGGGCTCGCGGTCGCGCAGATCCCGTTCCTGACGGTGATGGGCATCTTCGCCGCGGCGACCGTCGCGATCGCCGTCGCGATCGCGCTCACCTTCCTGCCCGCGCTGATGGGCCTGCTGGGGGAGCGGATGCGCCCCAAGCCCAAGAAGCCAGCCAAGGCGGCCAAGGAGAAGAAGGGCAAGCGGCAGGGCGCGTTCGCCTGGTGGGTCGGCGTCACCACGCGGCACCCCATCGTCACCATCGTGGTGGTCGTCGCGGGCCTGATCGGCCTCACCGTGCCGACCGTCGGGCTGCAGGTCGCGCTGCCCAACGCCGGCCAGCAGCACGCGGGCTCTCCCGCGCGCGTCGCCTACGACCTGATCGCCGAGAACTTCGGCCCCGGCGCCAACGGCCCCATCATCGTGACCGCAGACATCATCGGCTCGACCGACCCGATCGGCCTGCTCGACTCGCTGAAGGCCGACATCGAGGCGATGCCCGGCGTCGACCAGGTGCCCATCGCCACCCCCAACCCCAACGTCGACACCGGCATGATCCAGGTCGTCCCGACGACCGGTCCCGACGATCCGGCCACCTCCGACCTCGTCCGGGCGCTCATCGACAAGGGCGAGGGCTGGGAGGCCAAGTACGGCGTCCAGACCAACGTCACCGGCGCGACCGCCATCCAGATCGACATCAGCGAGAAGCTGACGGCGGCGCTGTGGCCCTTCGGCATCCTCGTCGTCGGGCTTTCCCTGATCCTGCTCGCCGCGGTCTTCCGCTCCGTGTGGGTCCCCGTCAAGGCGACGCTCGGCTACCTGCTCAGCGTCGGCTCCGCCTTCGGCATGACGACGCTGGTGTTCAACCACGGCTGGTTCAAGGAGATCGTCAACCTCGAGAAGCCGATGCCGGTGATCTCGTTCCTGCCGATCCTGCTGATGGGCATCCTGTTCGGCCTCGCGATGGACTACGAGGTGTTCCTCGTCAGCCGGATGCGCGAGGAGTACGTGCACGGCAAGAGCGCCGTCGAGGCGATCCGGGGCGGCTTCGTCGCCTCCGGTCCCGTTGTCGCGGCCGCCGCCGTCATCATGATCTCCGTCTTCGCGTTCTTCGTCCCGGAGGGGATGGCCGCCATCAAGGCCATCGCGTTCGCGCTCGCCGTCGGCGTGGCGGTCGACGCGTTCCTGGTGCGCATGACCCTGGTGCCTGCCGTCATGACGCTGCTCGGCGACCGCGCCTGGTGGCTGCCCAAGTGGCTCGACAAGGTGCTCCCCACCTTCGACGTGGAGGGCGAGGTCCTCACCCGCGAGGTCGAACTGCGCGACTGGCCGGGCGACGACTCGGTCGCCTTCGCCGACGACCTGGCCGTCGAAGGCGTCGTCGGGCCCATCAACCTGCGCCTGGTGCCTGGCAACGTGATCGGTCTTGTCGGCCCGGTCGGCGCCCGGACAGGCGCGGCCCTTGCGCTGAGCGGCCGCCTCGAGACGACCGGTGGCAAGGCCCGCGTGGCGGGTGCGCTGCTTCCCGAGGGTGCCGGGCGCGTCCGCAGGCGCGTCACCTACCTCGACCTCGCGACGGTGGACGACCCGACCGCGGCGCTCGCCGCTGCCCGTCCCGGAACCGCCGTGTTCGTCGACACCATCGAACTGGCCGACACGGAATCCGCCCACGAGGCCCTCAACGGCCTCATCGACCGCACCCGGGAGACCGGCGCAGTCGTCCTGTGCGGGGCGAGCGCCGAGAGCCTCGGAGACATCCCCCTGGACGGCATCTACGCCGCCCCCACCGCATCGCTCGAGGGGAGCAACGCATGAAGACCACCGAACCCCGAATGGGCTGGGCGAGCATCGTCGCCCTTGCGCTCGTCCCGCTCCTCGCGGTCGCCGCGCTGATCGGCCTGGCGGGCAACCGCGCCGACTCCACCGTCAGCGCCGCCGTCGTCAACCTCGACGAGGCGGTCACCGTCAACGGCCAGTACGTGCCGATGGGTCGCCAACTCGCGGCCGCCATGGTCGACCGGGACGGCGAGAACATCGACTGGACCCTCGCCGACGCCCCCAGCGCGGCGGCGGGCCTCAAGACGGGCGAGTACTCGGCCGTCGTGACCATCCCCAAGGGCTTCTCGGCCGCCGCGACCTCCTTCTCCGCGAACGACGCGGCAAAGGCCGAGCAGGCCACCATCCAGGTGCAGGTCAGCGAGAACGCGCCCGTCACCGACTCGCAGGTCGCGCAGGAGATCTCCCGACTCGCGGTCGACACCATCAACTCGACGCTGACGGGCAGCTATCTCGACGGCATCTACGTCGGGTTCAACACGGTCGGCGAGCAGTTCAGCACCATCGTCGACGGCGCCAAACAACTCCACGACGGCTCCACCGAGCTTGCCAAGGGCACCACGGAGGCGGCCCAGGGCGGCACGCAGTTGCGCGACGGCATGGACCAGCTCGCCGAGAACGGCCCGAAGCTGACCCTCGGCGGCGAGCAGTTGGTCTCCGGCATCGGCGACCTCAAGGACGGCACGAGCCAACTCAGCGACGGCGCGAGCCAACTCTCCGACGGGGTGAGCCAGTTCGCGGCCCAGACCCCCGAACTTGTCTCCGGTGTTGGTGAGCTCGCCACCGGCGCCGACGAGTTGCTCGGCGGCATCCCGCAGTTCGCCGACGGTGCCGCGCAGGCGATCGGCGGCGTGACCCCGCTGCGGCAGGGCCTCGACCAGATGATCACCGAGATCGGATCGACGCCGGTCGACACCAGCCAGTTCGACCCGCTCATCGAGGGCGCGACCGGCCTCAAGACCGGCACCGCCGGGATCAGCACCGGCGCCGCTGGCATCAGCCAGGGCATCGAGCAGGTCGCGGGCACCCTCGGCGGCTACTCGGCGGGCACGTTCGATCAGAACGCGCGCGGTGCGCTCGATACCACCCTCGCGAATTTTGGCTGCACGCTGGAGTCCACCACCCCGCCATGCGACCTTCTTGTCCCTGCGGTCACTGCTGGCTTTCAGACGGGCACCGGCATGGGCGCGGGCATGCTGACCGGCCCCGACCCGGCCACCGGTCAGTCGCTGTCCGGCGGTGCCTCGGACCTTTCCGACGGTGCGGCCCAGGTGGCCGACGGCGCCTCCGAGCTCGCCGCAGGCGTCACGTCGCTGCCCGACGCCATCGCCAAGGAGACCGCCGAGCAGATGGGAGAGCTCACCGGCGGCCTGACGCAGATGCGTGACGGCGCAAAGACGCTCGAGGAGCAGGCGGCCCCGCTGGTCGCCAGCGCCCCGCAGCTCTCCGAGGGCGCCAAGCAGCTCAACTCCGGCATCCAGCAGCTCAACGACGAGATCGGGGCCCTCCCCGACGGCGTCAACCAGCTCTCCTCCGGCGCCAAGCAGCTCGCGGATGGCGCATCCGAGCTCGACACGGGCGTCGGGACCCTGCAGGACGGCGCCACCACCTTCGTCGACGGCGTCTCGCAGTACGCCGACGGCGTCGAGTCCGCAGCCGACGGCACCGCGTCGCTCGTGGACGGCCTCGTCCAACTCTCGGCCGGCACCACCAAGCTCGACGAGGGCATCGGCACGTTCGCGTCCGAGCTGGCCAAGGGCGCCGACCAGGTGCCCAGCTACTCGCAGGGCGACCGCGAGAAGCTCGCAAAGGTCGTCGCCAGCCCCGTCGAACGCTCCGACTCCCTGATGGCCGGTGGCAAGGTCCCGCTCGTCTCGCTGCTGCTGCTGACCGGACTGTGGCTGGGCGCGCTGGCCGCCTACGTCGCCGTCCGGCCCGTGCCGCGCGACGCCGTCGCCTCCCGCGAGTCGAGCCTCACGCTGTGGGGCAGGGCGCTCTGGCTGCCCGCCGCGATCGTCGGCGTGCAGGGCCTGCTGCTCGGCCTGGTCGGCGGGATCGTGCTCGACGCCGGCGTCGGCACCACGCTCGGCCTGATGGGCCTGCTTGCGCTCCTCGGCCTCTCGTTCGTGCTCGCCAACCACGCCCTCGCCGGCTGGTGGGGCAACATCGGCCGGGCGATCTCGGCGCTGCTGCTCGTGGTGACGATCGGGCTCGGCGTCTCGTCCGCTGTCGGCTGGCTGAGCCCCATCGGGGTCGTGTCGCCGCTGCACAACGGCTTCACGCTGGTGCGCACCTGGCTGTCGGGCGGAACGGGCGAGATCGGCATCGCCGCAGTATCCGTGCTGATGTTCGCGATCGCGGCCACGCTGTCCTATCTGGCGATCGCCACGAAGCGCCGGATCACGGCCGACCGGTTCCGAAAGTCCATCACGACGGCCGCCTGAGCACCCTGGGTCGGACCCGACCGCTGATTAAATGGCACGGTGAAGGGAGAGGTGCCGATGAGTCAGCGGGAGTTCGACGACGACCTTGCCGTGCCAGCCGCGCCGCTTGCGGGCGACTGGCCGGACGTGGATGCGGTCGCGGCCGCGCCCGCCCCGGTGGCGGAACCCGAGCCGGAGCGCTCCGACGACCAGGAAGAGGCCGACCCGTTGGCGGCGCCCGTCTTCTCGGGTGAGCCTGAACCGGAGCCGGAACCAGACGACGCGGGCGACGGTGGCTTCTCCGACCGGGACAAGCTCGTGCGCGTCTGGCTCGACGACGCGGGCCGCCTCATCCGGGTGCGCGTCAGCCCCGTCTGGTTCACCAAGCTCGGACCGAAGGAGCGCCTCGAGGACCGCTTCCGTGAGGCCTTCGTCGTGGCACAACTGCCCGGCGCCGACCCAGTCGAGCGTCCCGAACCGGTGGGTCCGCTGGAGGAACTGGCGGCCATGCCGGAGGAGGTGCGCGCCGCGTTCGACGAGCTTCCCGAGCTGAGCCCCGAACTGGTGGCTGCCTTCAGGGCGGTCGCCGACGAACTGGACGCCGAGATCACCCAGGCGCTCGCCGCGGAACAGGACGCCTGGGAGCGCGAGGCGCGCAGGGTGACCGGTCGGTCGCAGGGGGTCAGCGTCACGCTCGACGAATGCGGTCGCACCCACAGCGTCGCCTTCGAGGAGAAGTGGCTCGACGAGGCCCAGGTCGGTTCGATCGTCACCCACGTCCAACTCGCGTCCGACCGTGCGCAGGAGTCGTACCGGCCGGTTCCGCGTGGCGGCGTCTCCGATGACCTCCTGAAGCAGCAGGAACTGCTGGGGGTCGCCATCACCGCCGTACTCAATCCGAGGGGGAAGTAGTCATGACTGACGCAGAATCGGCATGGGACCAGCTTGAGATGAGGGCCGCGGCGAGCGGCTTCGCGGGCATCGGGTCCGAGACCGACGACGAACTGGACTCGGCGGAACTGCGCGAGGGTCAGATCAACCCCAACGCGACCGGTTCCAAGGGCTCCGGCTCCGGCGGCTCTGGCATGATGCCGCCGATGATGGGCGGCGCTGGGGCCAAGGGCGCCACCGGCCCCGCAGGCGGCGTGGCACCAGGAGGGGGCCAGCCCCTCGGTGCCGACGCGGCCGCGCTCGGCGGGCAGGCGCTCCGCGGCGGCATGCCGGGCGGCGCAGGTGCACCGCTCGGCGGCGGAGCCACGCTGGCGAGCGCGCAGGGCATGGGCCCGGGAGGCATCCCCGGCTCCGGCCTCGGCGGCGGTGGGCTGTCTGCCGCTGGTGCCTCGTCTCCGCAGATGTTCGACACCGACGGCGACGGCATCCCCGACATGATCGACGCCGACGGTGACGGTATCCCGGACACGCCGCTCATCGACCGGGACGGCGACGGGATCCCCGACACCCCGGCCGGCGGCTGGGACTCCGACGGCGACGGCGTCCCCGACTACCAGGAGTGGCTCAACGGCGGCACCGACAGCCCCGGCGCCGACCACAACGGCACCCAGCCGCCCGGCAGCTATCTGCCGCCGGGCCCCGCCCCGACCGACCCCGATCCGAGCGACTCCAAGTATCCGGAACTACACACGTTGCCGGAGTACATCTACGACCCGCCCATCTCCGACCCCGGCCCGGGCGGTGACGACGGCTCCACGGGAGGCCGCGACCCCGGCACCGGTGGCGATGACGGCTCCAAGGGTGGCGATGACGGCTCCAAGGGCGGCGACGACGGCTCCAAGGGCGGTGACGACGGCTCCACGGGAGGCCGCGACCCCGGCACGGGTGGCGATGATGGTTCCAAGGGTGGCGACGACGGTAGCCGCTCGACGGGTGACAGCGGCGGCACCCCGACCACAACCGAGAAGAGCGACGGCGGCTACACCGTCGACCCGGAGGAACTCCGCAAGCTCGCCAAGCAGTGGGCCGACGCGAGCGACACCGCGGGAACCGCCTCCAAGACCCCGATCCCCGGCGACCTCGGCGTCGTCAAGGCGACGGGCGTGACCGACCTCGCCAGCGGCGTCACGCGGCAGGCGGGGACGGCGAGCAAAACCTACGCCAACACCAGCGCGGAACTGATGAAGGCGGCAGACCGCTACGAGACCATGGAGCAGGTCAACGCGGCCAGCGCCAAGCAGATCGGAGGATAGCGATGGACCTGTACACGATCCTGCAGGAGTTGCTGCGCCGCGTGAAGGCGGCGGTCGAGGCCGCCCAGCGCGCCCGCGACACTGCGGAAGCCCAGGAACTCCAGGTGGTCGCGGAGCACTACCGACTCAACGACGCTGTCCAGTCGGCCTGGAACCTCGACCTCGCCGAGTTCAAGGTGCTGACCGGGGTGACAACACTCATGCCTGGGGCGAGTATGGCGGCCGCCGCCGCGGAGGCGGCCTGCCGCGCCGTCCACGAGGCGAACCTGCAGAGCCTCAGTCAGCAGCGCACCGAGTTGGACAAGTTCCAGGCGCTCCTCCAGGCCGCGATCAGCGCGCTGAGGACCGACGTGATGCGGTGGGGAAACACCGTGATCGCCCTGAGCGCCCTCGACAAACAGGTCAACTCGCTCCAGACCGGCGAGGGCTGGACCGGCGCCGCCTCGGTCAGCTACGGGGGCTTCGCGGGTGCTCGAGGGCAGGCGGCGGGGATTATGAACGGCGCCGCGGGCGACCTGCCGGCGGCGCTGGTGAAGGTCGGCGCGGCGAACCAACTGGCCGCGGAGAAGGTATGCGAGTCGATCGCGCGCGCCAAGCTCTCCCTCATGCAGCACCCACCGGCCTACGGCACCTTCTACCGGACCCTTTCGGTCTCGGGCCACCTGAAGGAGATCAACGTCCACCTGAACGCGGCGACCGGCGGCGAACTGACGCAGGGGCAGGCCGACAGCCTGAACAACGCGGCCAACACCGCGCTCGCCGACCTCCAGGCCTCGATGCCCTGACGGGCAATCCGGGCGTGACCCCGCCGTTTGCTTAACTTGGTGGGCCCGAGGCAGAGGGGTGTGAGCCATGACCATCGGATTCGACGACGACTTCGATCCGCTTGCGCCGCCCGATTTCGGCGACGCCCCGGACGAGGCCGCCGACCCTGACGTCGGAGGGTTCGCCGATCCCGATCGGATCGTCCGGGTCTGGGTCGAGGACAACCGGCTCACCAAGGTGCGGGTCAGCCCCGTCTGGTTCCGCCGGGTGATGGGCGAGGACACCCTCGAGAACCACTTCCGCCAGGCGTTCGCCGAGGCGTCGTTCTCCCTCGCCTCCGTCCCCGCCGAGTCCACCGCACCCGTCGAAGACGACGAGGGCGGGGTGGCCGACGACGATGCCGCCTTCGAGCAGTTGCCCCGCCTGTCCAAGGCCTCGCTCGCGGCGTTCGGCGAACTGTTCGCCCAGTTGGAGCGGCGCATCGACGAGGCCGTCGACAACTCGTCTCCCGGACGCGCCGAACCCGCGCCGCCGACCGTCGGATCAGCACCGGGCGTGAGCGTCGTCCTCGACGCCCGGGGAAGGGCCTGCGACGTCCACTTCGAGGAGGACTGGCTCGACGAGGTGCAGGTCGGCGCGATCGGCTCTGCCGTGCTCGCCGCCGCCCAGGACGCCTACGCCAGGCACGGCGACACCGGGGCCGCCCACCCGGAACTCGATGACCTGCTCGAGGAACGCCGCCTCCTGATGGCGGCATACCGGGCGATGCTCAACCCGCGAAGGAGCCGACGATGACCGACGCAGACGACGCCTGGGCCACCCTGGAACGACGCGCAGCGGAGAGCCGCTTCGCGGGCATCAGCGCCGACAGTGACGACGAGGTCGATGACGCCTCGCTCCGCGAAGGGATGATCAACCCGGCCGCCGCGGGCGGCAAGGGCGCGGGCGCCGGAGCCGGAGGCATGATGCCGCCCATGATGATGGGCGGCGCGGGCCAGGGCGGCGCTGGCGCGGGTGCGTCCGGCGGAGGCGGAGGGTTGAGCAGCGCCGGGGCAGGCCCCGCCGCGCCGCCGGTCCCGTCGGCCGCCTCGGGAGGTGGGCCGCTCCCGATGGGCGCGGCGCCGACCGCGACCTCCGCCCCGGGTGCCGCGAGCGCAGGCATCCCGACCGGCGGCCTGCCGGCAGGGGGCGGGATGCCCGGGGGAGGCAGCCCAGGCGGTGGAGGCGCATCCGCGATGCCGGGTGGGATGCCAGGCGGCGCGTCGGCAGGGCCGAGCGCGGCAGGTGCCCCCAGCGGCCCGGGCGCGACAGGCCAGGCGCCGTCGACCGGGGGCCCCGGTGGGCAACCCCCTGGCGGCGTGTCGGGCCAGCCGACCGAGCAGGAACTGCGGGACCGTGACTCCGACGGCGACGGCGTCTCCGACTGGGACGAGATCACCGGCGGCCGGCCGGGCACCGGGGGCGACCCGAATGCGCCCGACCCCGACGGCATCCCCGACCCGAACGACACCGACCCGGGCGACCCGAGCGGCACCGGCGGGCCGGAAGATCCGCCCGGCTCCGACGGCCCCGGGGAACCTGGCGGGCCTGGTGACGACGGGAGCGGAGGTGGCGGGGACGGCGGTGGCCGCGAGGTCGCCGTCACGCCCGATGCGCTGCGCACCGCGGCCAAGAAGTGGTTCGACCTCAGCACCGAGGCGCAGGCGGCAACGGCGTCGCCGACCCCCACCAGCTTCGGGCTCGTCCCCGACCTCGGCCTGTCCGAACTCTCCGGCGCGGGCACCGGGTGGTCAGGCGGCGCGGGCGCCGAGTTCACCGCCATCGGCGAGCGCCTGATGGCGGTCGCGGCCAACTACACCGAGGCCGAGTCGGCCGGCGAAGGCATCGTGAGGGAGGCACTGTGATCGACAGCGGCAGCGGGGCGGCAAAGCTCGTCACCACGATCCGCGACTACGCGGACCGCAAGGACCTCGAACTCGACGCGACCACGTCGTTCGATCACGTGCGACGCAAGCTCGACGCACTGCTGGCCGCCGTCGAGCGCGCCAAGACGCGCGACGCGAACCAGATCGACGGCATCCTGCACGCTTTCAGCGCGCTGATCCCTGCGCCCATGATCGACATGCTCAGGGGGCGCGCCCGGATCGAGATCGTCGACCTGGACGTCTCGTGCGACCAGGCGGTCGCGGCGCTCACCGCGGCGGTCGCCCGGATCGGCACCAAGGCCGCGCACATCCCCGACGCGCTCGAGGCCGACGCCGACCAGTGGCTGCTCACCGCTCAGCGGGTCGCCGCCTTCTCGGAGCAGATCGACGCGATCGCCAAGCCCGAGGGCTGGCAGGGCACCGCGGCGGCCGGCTACCACGACGCGTCGAAGGTGCAGCGCAACGCCTCGGTCGAGTTGGCCGGCATCGCCGACGGCGTCTCGGACGCGCTGCGCCTGATGGCGGGCCTCAACCGTGCCATCTTCCAGGAGTGCGCCGAGATCCTCGTCGGCGCCCGCCTCAAGATCGACCGGGCGGCGCCCGACCGGCTCGGCGGCCGCACCGCGCAGGCGGTCACCATCCTGCGCACCACACTCAGGCGGATCAACGCGGCCGCGGCCGGGGGGTCGGTGGAGGGAAGCAGCGGCGAGTTGGCCGACCAGATCTCCAGCACGCTGCACTCGCCCGCGATCCTCCGCCCGCAGCAGTGGCCCACCGGCGGCGCTATGGCCTCCGTCGTCCCCGGCGACACCAACCGGGTCGGCGGCGCCCACGGCTCGGCCACCGCGAGGTGAACCGACGCCCCTGCCCGGCTCGGGCTGTGGGCTTGAGCAGCATCCGTAACTCGTTTGCTTTTCGACCGTGCAAACCTGGCGCGATCGGGAACGAACACGCACTACTGCTCAACGCCAGACCCGTCGGCCGCCTCCGGGCGCGTGCGCTGCCGAGTGGGTGGGCGGAAGCTGAGCCTCGTCCCGGTCCGCTGCCTCCCGTCCCGCTCGACCCGGGGGAGCGCGCTCCCGCCGGATGGCGCCCGGCAAAAGTCGGGCCGAAAGGGTGGCATTGACGCCCGCCCCCGGTGCCGACGCGAACTGCGGGCCCACTTGGAGCGGCGCGTATCGTCTGCAGTCGTCGTTTTAACCAAGAATCATGGGCCTAGTTAACGTTCACAGGAACCAGTGCACCGCCCGCTCACCCGCGTGCACAGACGTGCACAGCACTTGCAACGACGTGCATTGTCACGGTTCGCTAGACCGAGGTCGACACCTTTGTCGTCCGCAAAGTGCGCGTCAGCAGTGACGCCAAGCTGACATTGCTGTCAGGAACGGAGCTTCAACTATGTCGTTGGGAGTCATCTTCCTTTCTGAGACGGTCGGTACGGCCATGCTCATCCTGTTGGGCTGTGGCGTCGTCGCCAACACGGCCCTCGCCAAGACCAAGGGCAACGGCACCGGCTTCCTCTTCGTCAACTGGGGCTGGGGTCTCGCGGTCTTCGCTGGTGTCCTCGTCTCCTACAAGTCGGGTGGCCACCTGAACCCGGCCGTGACGCTCGGTATCGCGTCGTCCGGCGCCAAGGAGTTCGTGCCTGGCATCGCCGTCGGCGTCGCCTCCATCGCGATCTACATCCTGGCTCAGATGCTCGGCGCCATCATCGGTGCGACCCTCTGCTGGCTGGCCTACAAGGACCACTTCGACGCGGAGCCCGACCAGGCCACCAAGCTCGGCGTGTTCGCGACCGCCCCTGCCATCCGCAGCTACGCGTGGAACCTCGTCACTGAGATCATCGCCACCTTCGTGCTGGTCTTCGTCGTGCTCGCCGCCGGTCACTGGGGCGACAAGGAGGTCGGCACCCCCGCTGGCCTCGGCTGGCTCGGCGCCCTCGGCGTTGCGCTGCTGATCGTCGGTATCGGCGCCAGCCTCGGTGGTCCCACCGGCTACGCCATCAACCCCGCCCGTGACCTCGGCCCCCGCATCGCGCACTTCATCCTGCCGATCAAGGGCAAGGGTGGCTCGGACTGGGGCTACTCCTGGGTTCCCGTTGTCGGCCCGATCCTCGGTGGCGTCATCGCGGGCCTCCTCTCCGGCGTCCTGCTGCCGGCCTGATCAGCTCACTCAAACACAACACACACAAGGAAGTGTTAGTACATGTCTGACAAGTACGTACTCGCAATTGACCAGGGCACGACGAGCTCTCGCGCCATCATCTTCGACCACAAGGGCACCATCGTCGCCACCGGTCAGAAGGAGCATGAGCAGATCTTCCCGCGCGCCGGTTGGGTCGAGCACAACCCCAAGGAGATCTGGGACAACGTCCGCGCTGTCGTCGCCGACGCCCTCGCAAAGGTCTCGCTGAACCACAACGACATCGCAGCGGTCGGCATCACCAACCAGCGCGAGACCACCGTCGTGTGGGACAAGAACACCGGTGAGCCCGTCTACAACGCCATCGTCTGGCAGGACACCCGCACCGGCAAGATCGTCGAGGAACTCGGCGGCGAGATCGGCCAGGACCGCTACAAGGAGCGCGTCGGCCTTCCGCTGGCGACCTACTTCTGTGGCCCCAAGGTCAAGTGGATCCTCGACAACGTCGAGGGCGCACGCGCCAAGGCCGACGCAGGCGATCTCGTCATGGGCACCATGGACACCTGGGTGCTGTGGAACATGACCGGTGGCACCGACGGCGGCATCCACGTCACCGACGTGACCAACGCCTCGCGCACCATGCTCATGGACCTGAAGACCCTCGACTGGGATCCCGAGATCGCCGCCGACATGACCATCCCCATGTCGATGCTTCCCGAGATCAAGAGCTCCGCAGAGGTCTACGGCGTCGGCCGTCAGCAGGGCATGCTGCCCGACGTCCCGATCGCAGGCATCCTGGGCGACCAGCAGGCCGCGACCTTCGGCCAGGCCTGCTTCGAGTCCGGCATGGCGAAGAACACCTACGGCACCGGCAACTTCATGCTGATGAACACGGGCGAGGACATCGTTCCCTCGAAGAACGGCCTGCTCACCACCGTCTGCTACAAGATCGGCGACAAGCCGGCCGTCTACGCCCTTGAGGGCTCGATCGCCGTCACCGGTTCGCTCGTCCAGTGGCTGCGCGACAACATGAAGATGTTCGACTCGGCTCCCGAGGTCGAGCAGCTCGCCGCGACGGTCGAGGACAACGGCGGCGCGTACTTCGTGCCCGCGTTCTCCGGCCTCTTCGCCCCGTACTGGCGTGCGGACGCCCGCGGCGCGCTCGTCGGCCTGACCCGCTACGTCAACCGCGGCCACATCGCCCGCGCCGTCCTGGAGGCCACCGCCTACCAGACCCGCGAGGTGCTTGAGGCCATGGAGGCCGACTCGGGCGTGAAGCTGGCCGAGCTCAAGGTCGACGGCGGCATGACCGCCAACGACACCCTCATGCAGTTCCAGGCCGATGAGCTCAACGTCGCGGTGGTTCGCCCCGTCGTCGCTGAGACCACCGCGCTTGGCGCCGCCTACGCCGCTGGCATCGCCGTCGGCTACTGGGAGGGTGAGCAGGACGTCATCGACAACTGGGCCGAGTCGAAGCGCTGGGTCCCCGAGATGGACCGTGGCGAGGCCGATCGTCTGTTCCGCAACTGGAAGAAGGCCGTCACCCGGACCTTCGACTGGATGGACGACGACGTCATCGAGTGATACGCGTTCCCATACCGCAAGGGCGTCGGCTTCGGCCGGCGCCCTTCGCGCGTCCCGGGGTCGGGTTGCCCCTGAGCGGCGGTCGAGGGTCGACGCTGGTGTGATCGGGCAAACGTGGCCCGGGAGGCGTCGAGCACGGAACGCGCAACGCCAGGCGCGCACCGCGCCCTCGGCGGAACCCGTTGTGAACGCCTCCTCTGCTGGTCCAGGTGGATACCGTTGACGCCATGACGAGAACCCAGCGGCAGCCGCAATGCTGACCCAGGAGCAGCGTGACGTGATCGTCGAGTTCGTCTTCGGCCACATCCGCCCCGTCGGAACGCCCGAACCGGAGGGCCTGCCGATCGAGGAGGTGTTCGAGCGCTTTCCGGGGGCCGACGGCGCCACGATCATGCGCGAGGTGGTGGCGTCGGCGATCGAATCCCGGGACGCACGCCTCGCAGCCGCCGCCCAACTGATCGCCTTCGACCTGACTCCCGAGGCGTTCCTGACGCAGGACGAGAAGGAACTCCTCATCCGTGAGGCGTGGCACGGCCTGCACGAGCCGATCGTCGACAGCTATCGCGACGACCGCCACCCGCGTGCCGTCGATCTGCTTTACCGCGCCGCGGGGCGCATCCAGTCCCCAGGGAACGAGGGGCTGGGGCAGCGCGTCGCGCACGTCCTCAGCCCGATGGACACGACCGCCTCGCGGGCGGCGCTTGACCGGTTGCGGCTCTCGGACGATCCGCTGGTCTTTGTCGGGTGCAGCCAGATCGACGACGACTTCGCGGCCGTGCGGGTCAGCTACGACGACAGACACGTCTCGCTCTACACCGTCGACGACGAGGACGGCGCGCGCCGGGCGCTTGCCGGGGACCTTGCGGGGGTCGACAGGCGCGGCCGCGAGCTACGCACGTCCTTCCTCGAGACCATGAACTCCTCGTGGTGGGGGAGAAAGCCGGGCTACGACCGCGTGCTGCGGTTGACGATCTCGCGCGCCACCTTCGACGAACTCCGCTCGAACATGCGCAGCCTCGCCCTCTTCAACACGCCCTGGTCGGCGCTGAACCCCGACGAGCGAACGTCCCTGGAGAGTTGGCCGAGCGACCGGGACGGCGCAGGCGTGCCGATGCCGTGGCGAACCCTGCGGATCTCGGTGCCCGACTCGCTGGCGCCCTGGTTGGCCGCGCGGGTGCTCGACATCGACGACATGACGCGGAGGCTGCGCAGCGTCAACAGGAGCGAGGACCACTGGCCGGTCGAGCGGCTGTACCCGAGGCCCAACTACGACCTCTGGATCCGGCGGTATGAGGCCGAGCGCCGAGAGAGGAATTGACGATGACGCCCACCCGGCAGGTTCGAGCGGACTACGACGAGGACACGATCACCGTCTACCAGGCCTACCCGCCGGAGATCGCCGCGCGCGCCGTCGAGGCGGGCACGTTCGTCGCGCCGTTCTCGATGGACAGGATGACGTGGATCAAGCCGTCGTTCCTGTGGATGATGTACCGCTGCGGTTGGGCGCAGAAGTCGGGGCAGGAGAGGGTGTTGGCCATCCGGATCCGTCGCGCGGGATTCGAGGAGGCCCTCGCGCAGGCCTGTCTGAGCGCGTTCGACCCGGCGCACCACGAGTCCCAGGAGGCGTGGCGGGCCGAGTTGGCGGCCTCGCCGGTGCGGATCCAGTGGGATCCGGAACGCACCACGAACGGGGCGCCGCTGCCCCACCGGTCGCTCCAGATCGGCCTCACGGGGCCGGCGGTGCGTCGCTACGTCGACGAGTGGATCGTCGGCCTCGCCGACATCACCGGGTCGCTGCCTGGCATCCGTTCGGGGAGAGCACCGCTGCCCGTCGAACGCCCCTATCCGCTGCCGGAGGCGGTGGCACGGCACATCGGCGCCACCTGAGGAGCACCTCGTCGGCCGTGCTCGCCCGGTCCCGTTGGTTGAGCCATGAGGCGGCGCGGAGCGTCGCCTCATCGGTCGAAACCTCTTGCGCCCGGCCCCGTTGGTTGAGCCATGAGGGGGCGCGGAGCGTCGCCACATCGGTCGAAACCTCTGGCGCCCGGTGCTGTGACTGGGTCTGCTTGTGGGGTGCGGTGGGTTTCGACCGATGAAGTCCGCTGACGCGTCCTTCATGGCTCAACCAGCGCGACCGATGAAGTCCGCTGACGCGTCCTTCATGGCTCAACCAGCGCGACCGATGAAGTCCGCCGACGCGTCGGCTCAACCAGCGCGTCAGAGCGGCGGGTGGAGGTCCTTGACCGTGAACCTGCGCTTGCGGTGCACCACGAGCACCAGCAGCGCCATGCAGGAGAAGAACAGCGTCGCCAGCAGCGCGATGTCGCGGATGAACTTGCTCATCAGCCCGCCGGAGATCGCGATCCGGAACGCGTCGATCGAGTAACTCATCGGGACGAAGTGGCCGATCGCCGCGAAGAACGGCGGCAGCAACTCCGGCGGATAGGTGCCGCCCGCGGCGGTCAACTGCAGGATCAGGAGCACCAGCATCGCCGCGGTCGCCACGAAGCCGAGCCAGGTTCTCATCAGGTGTGCGACGGCGGAGAACGCGAGCGAGACCACCGTCACGAGCAGGATCATCAGCCAGGGATGCACCGGGTCGAGGCCGAGGCCGATCCAGGCGGCCGCGAGCATCAGCCAGCCAGCGATCACCGAGATGAAGCCGAGCGGCGCCCAAGCCGTCAGGCCGATCCGCAGGTCGCTGCCCCGCGCCGCGAGCACGCGGCCCGTGATCGGCCGCACGATGAAGAACGCGGAGATGCCGAGCACCCACAGCGCGATCGAGAAGAACATCGGCGCCAGGCCGCGGCCGTAGACGTGCGCCGGGTTGTCGACGGTCATCGTCACGTCGACGGGGGCAGAAAGCACGCTCACCGCGTCGGCCTCCTGGTCCTCCGTCAACGCGGGAATCTGCGCGGCGCCGTCCGCCAACTTGGTCGATAGCTCGTGGGCCCCGTCGGAGAGCTTCGAGAGCCCGTCGTCGAGCGACACGGCCCCCTCCGACAGCGTGTGCAACCCCGTCGCCAACGAGCCAGCGCCCTCGGAGAGTTGGTCGGCTCCCGACTTCAGGTCGCCAAGCCCCGACTTGAGCGAGGTGGCCCCGCTGAGCGCCGTCGACGTGCCTCCAGCCAGTTCAGAGGCGCCCGAGGCGACCTGCTGAGCGCCGCTGTTGAGGGCCTCGACCTTCGACTTGGCGTCCTTGGCCTTGGTGGAGAGGTCGCCGGTGTTGCGGATGGTCTCGTCGGCCTTGGCGACGGCGTCGGCGATGGTCGTCGCGTGCGTCGCGACGTCGCCCGTGATGGAGGTCAGGTTGGTGGTGTGGCCCTGCAGTCGCTTGAACGCGGGGTCATCGGCCAGTTCGGGGTGCTGCGCCACGAGGTCGTCGACGGCGTCGGAGATCGCCGCGCTGTTGCCCGCGATCGTGCCGCTACCCTGCGCCGTGAGGCTCGTCAGGTCGGCGGCGGCGTCCGCTGCCTTCGTGACGTCGGCCTGGACGCCGGGGAGCTTCTCTGCCGCGACCGTGAGCACGGGGTCGAGGGTGTCGGCCAACTGCTGCGTGCCGCCCGCGACCTGCTGCGAGCCGTCCTTGAGCTTCGAGGCGCCGTCGTTGAGCTTGGTGAGCCCGTCGGCCAGTTGCCCGGCCCCGTCGGAGGCGGTGCCCGCGCCGGTGGCGAGCTTCGCGGCGCCCGTGTTCAGCTCGTCCGCTCCTGCGGCGGCGTCGGAGGCGCCCTGCCGGAGCTTGCCGCTGCCCTCGTGGGCGTCGGTGAGGCCGGTGTCGAGTTGGGCGGCGCCGTCAGCCGCGGCGACCATGCCCTCCCGGATCGTCTTGAGGTTGGCGAAGACCGCCTCGAAGTAGCTGCTGACGGCGGTCTCGTCGATGGCCTTGGCGATCGAGTTCTGCGCCGAGTTGGTGATCGTGCCGATCACGAAGCCGTTTGCGTCGTTGCGGCGCAGCATGATCTTGGCGCGCGTCGGGTCGTCGCCCTGGCCGCTGACGAGGTTGGTGGAGAAGTCCTCCGGCACCGTGATGACGAGGTAGTAGCGGCCGTCCTTCAGGCCGGCGTCGGCGTCGGCGGCGTCGGTGTTCTGGAAGTCGAAGGTGCCGGTGCGGTGCAGGCTGTCGACGAAGTCCTGGCCCGCGTGCACGTCCTTGTCGTTGACCTTGGTCGGCACGTCGTGGTTGACGACGGCGACCGGCACCTGGTCGAGGCGACCGTAGGGATCCCAGTTGCCCGCCAGGTAGATGCAGCCGTACAGCAGCGGGATCAGCAGGATGAACACCAGCGCAAGCCGGGGCAGTGGCCCCTTGAAACGCTTGAGTTCGAAGCGGGCGAGGGTCAGCGGGTTGCGTGAGCTATCTGGCATGCGGGGTATCCATCTCGATCGAGAGCACCGACAGGGGAATGGCGGTGCGTTCGGACGTGGAGGCGATGATGCTGACGCCCTCGTCGGCGAGCCTCAGCAGGCCCTCCCAGAGGTCGCCCTGTTCAAGGGTTGTTGTCTCGCGGTCGATGTCGTCGAGCACGATCAGCGGCGCGGGCCGGATCGTGGCAAGCGAGATCGCGGCCTTCACCTGGTCCGCGGGGGGCAGGTCCCCGTAGAGCGTCGTGAGGGGCACGTCGAGGCCGAGCAGGTTGGACGTGTGCAGGTAGTTGGCCATCCGTGAGCGGGCCGGGGCGGCGTCGGCGAGCGTGCGCTCGGTGATGCAGTCCTCGAGGGAGAGCGAGTCCTCCGGTTCGACCAGGTCGTCGATCCGGGCGACCGCCGTGATCTTGCGCACCCGGCCGGGGTGCCGCAGTGCGTCGTTGCCGTCGACGACCAGTTCGCCGGTGACCCCGCGCATCCGACCCGTCAGGGCAAGAAGCAGGGCCGACTTGCCGACTCCCGCCTTCCCCGTGACCGCCACGACGGCGCCGCGTGGCACCTCCGTGGTGACCCCGTCGAAGACGACTCCCTGGCCGGTCTCGAGGCGTAGGTTGGTGGCGACGAGCACTGGGTCGCGCGTCTCGTCGTCGTCCTGCAAGGCATGATGCGGCGTATCCACAAAGAGGAGTCTACTCATAAATGAGTGCACTCTGAAATGGGCTATAGTGATCCCATGACCACGGTTCCCATCCTCGGACGACGCGACCGCAACAAGGCGGCCAAGCGCGCCGCCATCTCGCGGGCCGCGACGCAACTGTTCACCGAGCAGGGATACGCCGCCACCACGACGCAGCAGGTCGCTCGGGTTGCCGACGTCGCGGAGGGCACGCTCTTCCGCTACGCGAGCAGCAAGCCCGAACTGCTCCTGATGGTCATCAACGAGCACCTGCGTCCCCTGGTCGAGGGCGTCGCGACCCCCGCGGGCGTCGCCGTCGAGGACGAGATCCTGCAACTGCTCGGCCCGATCATCGACCTGGCCGAGAGCCAACCCGAGAACGCGGCGCCCTTCCTGCGCGAGGTCCTGTTCGGCGATGACGGGCCCCAGCGGCGCGAGGCCCTTGCCCTCGTCGACCAGGTCGTCAGCCGGATAGCGGTGCTGCTGCGCGCCTACGAGGACCGACTCGAGGGCATGGAACTGGCCGAGGCGGCCAGGTGGGTGTTCTCCGCGCTGGTCAGCGAACTGCTGCAGGACGTCGTCGGTCGGGGCACCCCCGACAGGCAGGCAGCGCTACGCGCCCGCGTCCGGGTCCTGCTCCGCGGCCTCGGCGCCGCCTGAGCCGCGCAACTGCGCGTCCAACCGCCTGACCACCGCCCCGACGCGGCCGCCCTTCTTCGGCGCGGGAGGCAGCCTCCGCAGCACCTCGCGCACCACGTCGTCGGCGAGCGAGTCGACCCAGTCGATGCCCTCCTGGGCGTCCAGATCGTCCAGTTCGAGCGCGCACACGGCATGCCCGCCTGCGCCGAGGATGTGCTTGACCTGATGTTCCTCCGCGAACGGATGCAGGAACGCCGAAGCCCCCGCCGACGACGCCGAGAAGGCCGCGTGCCCTGCCCGCGGACGATCCGCCGCGGTCGCCTCGCGCCCTGCCCGCCAGGCGTCCATCGCGACGCGCCGCAGGCCCGTGTCGCGCGGGCCGCCGTCGGCGAAGCGGTGCCCGGCAAGGATCGCCAAAGCCGGCCTCGGGTCGTCGGGAAAGGCCTCCGCGAACAGCGGGAGGACGCGCTCGGCGCAGCGCAGCGCGAAGTCGCTCACCCCCGGATCTCGGCAAGGCTGAGGTCGATCGGTGGATGCTTGGTCCCCATGCGCCCACCATGCCATGCGGCGATTCGGCGCGCTTAAGCGGTGCGCGCAACGCCTATGGCGTTTAGGTTTGACCCCATGGCGGATGTGATCCTCGAGGTGCCCGGCCCTGAGCCGAGGTCGGTCAAGCTCAGCAGCCCCGACAAGGTGCTCTGGCCGATCGACGGCGACCCCATCACCAAACGCGACCTCGCCGACTACCTGCTCGCGGTCGCCGAGCCGTTCCTGTTCCTCAACGGCGACCGGCCCATGACGCTGCAGCGGTTCCCCGACGGCGTCGAGGGCGAGGAGTTCTTCTCCAAGCGCCCGCCGCGCGGCGCGCCCAGCTACCTCAAGGCGGTGATGTGCACCTACCCGTCGCGGCGCCGTCACGAGCAACTCGTCTTCGACGAGCCCGCCGAGTTGGCCTGGGCGGCGCAGATGGGCACCATCACGTTCCATCCGTGGCCGGTGCGCACCGCCAACCTCGACAACCCCGACGAGTTCCGCATCGACCTCGACCCGCAGCCCGGCCGCGACTTCGGCGACGCCGTCACCGCCGCCCTCGAACTGCGCAAGGTGATGGCCGAGAACGGGCTGACTGCCTACGCCAAGACCTCCGGCAACCGCGGCGTGCACGTCTACGCCCGGATCGCACCGACGCACGAGTTCCAGGACGTCCGACACGGCGTCATCGCGATCGCGAGGGAACTGGAGCGCCGGATGCCCGACCTGGTCACGACGTCGTGGTGGAAGGAGGAGCGCGGCGAGAAGGTCTTCGTCGACTTCAACCAGGCCAACCGGGATCGCACCATCGCCGGTGCCTACTCCCCGCGGCCCCTGGCGTGGGCGCCTGTGTCGACCCCGCTGAGCTGGGACGAACTCGTCGACGCCGACCCGCGCGACCTCACCGTCCGCACCGTCCCCGCCCTGCTGAAGCGCCGCGCCTGCCCCTGGTCGGACATCGACGAGCACGTCGGCGACGTGTCGGGGGCGCTCGCCATGTGGCAGGCCGACCTCGACAACGGGCTCGGCGAGCTGAACTTCCCGCCGGACTACCCCAAGATGCCGGGCGAGCCGCCCCGGGTCCCGCCGAGCAAGCGCAAGTCGGACCGGGCCGACGAGGACTACATGGCGCCCAAGGCCGAACGCGACGCCGAGTGGGGCACCGCCGTCGTGCCCCCGTTCGGGCCGATGCTGGCCAAGCCCGTCAAGAAGCTTCCCAAGGGGGAGTACCTGTTCGAGCCGAAGTGGGACGGCTTCCGGTCGCTGATCTGGCGCTCGGGCGACATGGTCGAGATCGGGTCGCGCAACTCGCGGCCGATGACCCGCTACTTCCCCGAACTGGTCGAGGCCATCATCGCGAACTTCCCCGATCACAGCGTCATCGACGGCGAGATCATCATGATCGACCCGGAGACGGGGGACCGGCTCAACTTCGACGCGCTGCAGCAGCGGATCCACCCGGCGGCGTCGCGGATCAAGAAGCTGAGCGCGTCGATGCCCGCGAGCTTCGTGGCGTTCGACCTGCTCGCGCTCGGCCAGGACAACTACGCTGAGCGGCCGTTCCGGGAGCGTCGGGAGGCGCTCGAGAAGGCGCTTGCGGACGCCGAGCCGCCCATCTACCTGACGCAGGGCACCTACGACGAGTCCGTCGCCATGGAGTGGTTCGACCAGTTCGAGGGTGCAGGGCTCGACGGCGTGATCGCCAAGCCGCTCGACGAGCCGTACGCCGAGGACAAGCGGGTGATGTACAAGCTCAAGCACGAGCGGACGGCGGACTGCGTTGTCGCCGGGTACCGGCTGTACAAGGATGAGTCGGACGCGATCGGGTCGCTGCTGCTGGGGCTGTACACCCCCGACGGCGTCCTGAACTCGGTCGGCGTGATCGGGGCCTTCCCGATGGCGCGTCGCAAGGAACTGTTCGAGGAGTTGCAGCCGCTGGTCACGGACTTCGACGACCATCCGTGGGCTTGGGCGAAGCCGGAGGAGTCGCTCCCGGACAACCGGGACCAGTCGATCCCACGGACCCCGACGTCGGCGGCGCACTCGAGGTGGAACGCGAAGAAGGACCTGTCGTTCACGCCGCTGCGGCCCGAGCGCGTCGTCGAGGTGCGCTATGACCACATGGAGGGAGACCGGTTCCGGCACACGGCCCAGTTCGTCCGTTGGCGCGAGGATCGCGACCCCGAGTCGTGCACGTACGAGCAGTTGGAGGAGCCGGTCAGCTATGACCTGTCGAAGGTCCTCGGCGCCGGTTGAGCCAGCCGTTGGTTGAGCCAGCCCGCCGACGAAGTCGCGCGGTGCGTCGAAACCCTCGCGACCGGCGCGGAGACTCGACCCAGGTAGCTGAGTAACGTCGCGAGGCTTCGACCGATGCGGGCCGCTGGCGCGTCCCGCATGGCTCACCCAGCGGTGGGTCGCGCGGTGAGACGTGTTGGTTGAGCCAGCCCGCCGACGAAAAGTCGCGCGGTGCGTCGAAACCCTCGCGACATGCGCGGAGACTCGACCCAGGTAGCTGGGTAACGTCACGAAGGCTTCGACCGATGCGCGCTGGTTGAGCCAGCCCGCCGACGAAGTCGCGCGGTGCGTCGAAACCTACTGGCCGTACGCGCAAACCTAGCCCAGGATCGCGGAACCCCCACGAGGCTTCGACCGATGCGGTCCGCTGACGCGTCCCGCATGGCTCACCCAGCGGTGGTCGCGCGGTGCGGCGCGTTGGTTGAGCCAGCCCGCCGACGAAGTCGCGCGGTGCGTCGAAACCTACTGGCACCGCTCCGCTTACGTCCCCGTGTACGTCACGAGGCTTCGACCGATGCGGGCCGCTGGCGCGTCCCGCATGGCTCACCCAGCGGTGGTCGCGCGGTGCGCCGCGCGGGTACGGCGGTCAGCGCAGGGGGCGACCGTCCGCGTCGGCCTGCTTGCGCGTAGCGATCAGGATCACGTCGATCAGCCACCAGATGCCGAAGCCGCCGCCGGTGAGCAGTTTCAGGATGCCGAGGCCGACCTGGCCGAGGTAGAAGCGGTCGACGCCGAAGTAGCCGAGCAGGATGCTCAGCACCAGCGCGACCGTCCAGTCGCGGCTCGAATACAGCCCAGGCAGTTGGCCGGCGGGGAAGTAGTTGCCGCCGGCTGCGTCACGGATCATGGTGTCGGGCCGGAGCGTCCCCGTCACAGCCATGTGCGCGAGCCCCTGGACGGGGTACGGGCCGTGCTCCTGTCCGTAGCCCGCGACGTAGAACATCGAGGGGACAGGAACCGATGCGTACCCGTACATGCCATAGCTCATGTGCCAAGCCTACGGGGCGGGTGCCGGTTCGCGCGTGCCACCCTGGGCCGATCTGCCCCTGAGATCACGGCCTAGAGTTGGGCCGTGACCAAGGACATTGCCACCTACGTGTACTGCCCCGCGAGCCAGCGCGTCGACGAGGCCGAGTCGCGCGACCTGCTCGAGGCGTGCGGCGCCGCGCTGTGGATCACCGGCGGGGACGGCGCCCCCTCGGCCACCCTGTTGCCGACGATGTGGCGCGGCGACCTGCTGATCGCACACGCCTCCGACCACAACGAGCAGTTCAGCCTCATCGAGGGCGAGGTGCCGTGCCGCGTGGTCGTGCAGGGGGCCGACGCCTACATCAGCCCGCGCTGGTACCAGAGCGTGCAGCCGGCCTCCGAGGGCGGCTCGGCGCGGGGTCGGGCGGAGGGTCGCGGAGTCGGGACCTGGAACTACCGGCAGGTGCAGATCGCGGGCGTGCTGAGCGTGCACCGGGACCGGGAGAGGCTGCGCCGCGAGGTCAGCGAGTTGGGCGCCCTGCACGACGAACACCGGCTCGGGGAGGGCTGCCCCGCCGACGCGCATCGTGGGCCGTGGACGGCCGCCGAACTGCCTGGCGACTACTTCGACGCGATGCTGCGGGGAATCGTCGGCCTGGAGTTGCGGATCACGGACGTGGTCGGCCGGTTCAAGCTGTCCCAGAACCGCACCGAGGTCGACAGGGAGGCCGCGATCACGGGATTGGGGGAGCGCGGTCGCCCGCGGGACCTGGCGGTCGCCGAGGCGATGCGGACGGCGACGCCGCTCTACGACCCGACCACGGACTGAGCTGGGCCCCCGTTGGGTGAGCCATGCGGGGCGCGTCAGCGGCCCGCATCGGTCGAAGCCTCGTGCGGATTCCGGAGATCGACCCCCCGCTCCCTGAGCAGGGCGCCCCGCGCCCGTGTCGAAGGGTCAGCAACCACAGGCAGGTCCCGCTCGTCAATCGGAGGCTTCGACAAGCTCAGCCAACGGTGCCAGGGTCTGCGCGCATGTCCAGTGGGTTTCGACGCACCGCGCGACCACCGCTGGGTGAGCCATGGGGGACGCGTCAGCGGCCCGCATCGGTCGAAGCCTCGTGCGGATTCCGGGCCGGGTCTGCGCGCATGGCCGGAAGGTTTCGACGCACCGCGCGACGTCGTCGGCGGGCTGGCTCAACCAGCGCGGGGCACCGCGCGACCACCGCTGGGTGAGCCATGCGGGGCGCGTCAGCGGCCTGCATCGGTCGAAGCCTTCGTGACGTTCTCGGTTACTGGGGTCGAGTTTCTGCGTATGTCGCGAGGTTTCGACGCACCGCGCGACTTCGTCGGCGGGCTGGCTCAACCAACGCGACACGGCGCGCGACTTCGTCGGCGGGCTGGCTCAACCAGCGGTACCGGTCGAAGCCTCGTGAGGATTGCGCCGTCCTGGGCTAGGTCTGCGCGCATGGCCAGGGGGTTTCGACGCACCGCGCGACTTCGTCGGCGGGCTGGCTCAACCAACGCGACACGGCGCGCGACTTCGTCGGCGGGCTGGCTCAACCAGCGTCGGGCCGTCCATCCAGAGTCGGCCGGTGGCCGAAGGGACGCTCAGGAGATCGTGATCTCGTTGATCTCGCCGATGTAGCGGTCGCCGACCTTCGGGAGCTTCGTCAGGTAGACCATCACGTAACGCGTCTCGACAGGCTTGTCGAGTCTCATCGTCACCGTGCCCTTCGCCGCGTCGTTGGCACCGACGATCGACCAGTCGGCCTCCGTCCGCATCGACGGCTCCTCGCCCTTCGGGACGCGCAGTTCGACGCTCGTCTCGCCGCCCGTCATCAGCAGTTCGACGCTGCTGACCTTGCGCACCTCGCCCAGGTCCAGGATCAGACCGACGCCGGGCTTCAGGCCGCCAAGGTTCGGGCGGTTCTTGTACGACATCGTCTTCCACGACGTCTTCGGGTCGCCGTCGAACACGTTCTTCGTGAGCTCGGGGAACTCCTCGCCGTTGCCGCCGTCGGTGTCCGGGTCGAAGTCCTTCGCGCCCACGATCGTGATGGCCGCCTGGCCGGACGGACTCTGGCCGGCCGTGACGCTCGGGCTGCCCGTCGGGGACGGACCCGCCGCGTTGTCCTTGGCGCTGTTGACGCCAACGATGATCAGCGACACCACCAGTGCGACCACGGCGAGCGCGATCAACAGCCACAGCACCCGCCGCGACCGGCCCGTCGCCTCCTCGCGCACGATCGGGTCGGGCGACTGCTGCCGCACCTGCGTCCGCTGAGCCGGGGCAGCGAGGCTGAGCTGACCGGAGTGTTCGTCCACCGACGTGGCGGGAACGGGCGCGTCGCGCAGCGAGTCCCACGCCCTGACGCGCTGCTCCAGGTCGGCCGACGCGTCCGCGGTGCCCAGCACCTGGTTGAGCGCGGTCACCAACTGCGCCGCGGTCGTGATGCGGCGCTCCGACATCGCGCCGCGCTGCGTCAACGTCGTCGAGCAGATCCGATCCAGCGCGGGGGAGATGCCCGCCTGCACGCTGTGCGGCGCGGCGGTCTCGCCGGCAACGATGGGCGCCGCGGGCAGCCCGAAGTCGCTGCCGCCAGGCCAATGCCGCACCAGCGTCGCGTACAGCAGGTTGCCGAGGCCGACGACGTCCGAGCGCTCCCGCACGGCCCACGCATTGCTCTCCAGAGCGTCCCCGGCGAGGGTCGCCTCCGTGCCGAAGCCGACGAGTCGGACGGCGCCGGAGGAGGTGATGATCACGTTGTCGGGGTTCAACTGCTCATGGAAGAGCCCCTGACCGTGCACGGCGACCAGCGCATCTGCCAGTTCCCGCACGATGAAGGCAGCCTCGATCGCGCTCAGCGGCCCCTTGGCGAGCAGTTCGGTCAGCGACCTACCGTTGGCGTATTCGGCCACCACGTAGGCGCCGATGCCCTGCGTCGGGTCGGTCACCTCGTCGGCGTCGAGGACGCGCAGGAAGCGCGAGTCGGTGGCGACCGCGCCCTTGCGGGCGGCCGTCATCAGCTCGGAGATCCGCTCGTCGCCGGGCGCGACCACGTGGACGATGACGTCGCGCGACAGCACCTGGTCGTGCGCGCGCCACGACTCGGTCCCGTGCCGCTGCGCCAACAGTTCGACCAGTTCGTAGCGGGTGTTCAGCAGCGTCCCGACCGTCGCGATGTGGCTGGGGTGCACCCGGCGCGGGCTGCTCGACTCGCGGAAGATCTCGGAGATCTCGATGGGGCCGGTGGGCAGGTCCGCGAAGTTCTCCGCGGTCGATTCCTCGTCGTTCCCGCCGGTCGGTTCCTCGTCGATCCCGTCGGTCGACTCCCCATCGTCGTCCTCGTCGGTAGATGGGTCGGGCGCGGCCGATCCGGGGCGCCGGAAGATCGCGTCGCGGATGTCCTCGGCCTGCGGGTCGACGGCGGCCATCGGCTGCGTCGGGGGTGCCTCCTCGGCGGCGGGAGCCGTGGCGGTGGGGGGCGTGTCGAAGGTGTGCCTGCTGATCGGGGGACGGTTCCGCACGATCGTGACGGGGCCGATGTCGTCGAAGTCGTCGGCGGGCCGGTTGGAGGTGTCGTCGACGAAGGCGGGCAGCATGATGGTGGCCTGGTCGTCGGTGATGTCCGGCCCGGTAACAGAGGCGGCCGACGACTTGCCCCTGCCGAAGCGGCTGCGGACCAGTTCGCTGAGGTTACCGAGTTCGCGGACCTTGAGCAGTTTGCCGACCAGCAGGTACGAGCCGAGGATCAGCAGACCGCCGACGACGCACGCCACGATGTCGCCGACGAGGCGGACGCCGATCAGGTCGGTGATCCAGCCGGACACGAAGTACGCGGCGACACCGCCGACGGCCGAGCCGATCAGCAGTCGGATCAGGTGGAGCATCATCTTGCCGCCGCCGAGGCCGGGCAGCCTCCGAGCGAGCAACTGCCACGACACCAGCACGCCGACGAGGTAGGCCAGCGAGTAGGCGAGGCCGAGCGCGGGCGCGACCCAGTCCGTCGACGTGGTCAGCGCGACAAACCCGACGGCGGCGAGCATGTTGACGCCCGCGATCAGGATCTGCAGGAAGAACGGCGTGCGGGTGTCCTCCAGCGCGTAGTAGGTGCGCAGGCACACGAACTGGATGGTGAACGGGATCAGGCCGACCGCGAATGCCATCAGCGTCCAGGCGATCAGGATCGCGTCGGAGCCGCGGGGGCCGATCCCGAACAGGATCGCCGAGATCGGACCGGCGAGGGCAAGGAAGGTGACCGCCGCGGGCACGATGACGATCAGCGCCAGGCGGGTGGTCTTGGTGAACTCGGCGACAACGCCCGCCTTGTCGCCGGAGGACGCCAGCCGGGACGCGTTGGGCAGCATCGCAGTGGCGAGCGAGACCGTGATCAGCGAGTGAGGCAGGATCCACAACAGGTGCGCGTTGTTGTAGACGTTCAGGCCCGCGCCGTGCCCCGTGACCGCGGTCGCCGACGTCGCCAGGCGCTGCACGACGATCAGGGTCAACTGGTTGACGCCGACGAAGCCGAGCGTCCAGCCCGCCAACTTGAAGGTCTTGCCGAGGCCCGTGTGGAGCAGGTCGAAGCGGGGGCGGATCTTGAAGCCCGCCTTGCGCACGTAGGGGATCAGCACGGCCGTCTGGACGGCGATGCCGAGCGTCGAGCCGGCGCCGAGCATCCAGATCTGGCCGGTCGTGAACGCGAGCGAGGTGTCGACGTCGTTGCCCCAGATCACCAGGTACAGCGCGAGCACCGCGATCGACACCACGTTGTTGGCGATGGGTGCCCACATCATGGGGCCGAACTTGTCGCGCGCGTTGAGCACCTGGCCGAGCAGGAAGAACGCGCCGTAGAAGAAGATCTGCGGCAGCGTCAGGTAGGCCAGCGCCACGAGCGAGGCGTACTGCGAGGCGAGTTCCGGCGCGCGCCAACTGCTCGACGAGTAGATCGACGTGACCACGGGCGCCGCGATGGTCACGCCGAGCGCCACCACCCCGACGATCAGCATGAACGCCGTCATGATGCGGTTGGTGTACGCCTCGCCCCCGTCGGGGTCCTTCTTGATGGCCCGCACGATCTGGGGCACGAGCACGGTGTTGAGGGCGCCGCCGGCGAACAGGATGTAGATGGAGTTGGGGACGGTGTTGGCGAGCTCGAACATGTCGGCCTGGCGGCTGCCGGTGCCGAGGATGTAGACGATCAGGACGACGCGCAGCATGCCGAGCACGCGGGAGACCAGCGTCCCGGACGCCATGATGGCGCTCGCCGAGACGAGCTTCTTCGTGCTGCTGACCTGACTCACTCGCTTACCTCCGCGGAGGCCTTGGCCCGTTCCCGGCGCACCGCGCGGATTCTCCACGCGGTTCCTCCTAGGAGTACTGCACCCGAGACGAGGATGATGATCCAGCCGACGCGCCCAAAGTCGGTGGCAGTGATCTCAATAGTTACGGGCTTTCCGACGGCGACGCCTCCGGTCGTGACGACCTGGCCCCTGACAAGGGCAACGCCGTTTGCCGTCGCCTCCGGGGTGACGTCGAGCGTGACGGACTCGCCAGGCTCGACCGTGACCGGCTTCACGTTCGGCACCCTGATGCGCTGGGGGGAGTCGGACTGGAAGGTGACGCCGACGGTGACGGGGACGCTGAGTTCGTTGGTAAGCGTCGCGGGGAAGGTGTTGGTGCGCGAGCCCATCACGAACGACGCGGCGGCGCGGAGTTTGACCTTCTTGAGGTCCAGGTCGGGAGGCGATCCGGCCTTGGCGTAGGCCACCGCCTGGCGCTGATCGGAGAAGCCGGACGACCAGGACGTGGCGCCGAGGACTGCCAGGTTGACCGACGAGGGGCCGTCGGTCAGGTCGTCGAGCAGTTCCGCGGCCTTGGACGCCTGCGTCAGGGTGTCGGCGAGATCCGGCCACGGCTCAGACGACGTGGTCTCGGGCCAGGTGAGCGACTCGGAGGGCTTCGCCGAGGGCGCGACGTGTTCCCGCCAGGTGCCGAGGTCGGCGTCCGCGTCGGCCGCCTGCACCGAGTCGATCAGGTACAGCGGCGGTCGCACTGCGAGGAACTCGCGGGTGATGCGCTCGGGCAGCGAGCCACCGTCGGGGCGCGCCGTTGCGCCGATGCTGCGGGCGCCGAGCAGTTGCGGGGTGCCGGACGTCGCACCGCTCATGCCGCTCACCACCACGGTGTCGAGGTCCGAGAGGTGATCGACGAGGTCGGGCGAGGCGCCGTCACGAAGGATCGCGACCGAGCCGACCTCCGGCAGGATCCCGTTTCCCGCCTCGGCGCTCCAGTCCATCACGGTGTCGAGTTGGCCGCTGAGCGCGGCGCGGGTCAGGTCGGGGTCGCCGTAGGGCAGCCTCCAGAGCCGCCCCTCCCCGGCGAGCGCGTCGACCCTCTGCACCCAGCGCAGCGCGATCCCGTTGCCCTCGACGGAGGCGCCGTCGACGGTGTGGGTGCCGGAGAGGCGCGTGACGGCCTCGTACAGGGCCGGGTCGATCGCCGCCTGGACGCCTTCGCGCTCCGCGCTGGCCAGCAGCGGGTCGAGGCGGTCCTCCAGGTCGGCGGCAAGCGATGAATCGGTGAAGGAGCCGTCCGGCAGCCAACTGGGCGTCGCGGACAGCACCACGAGGGCCGAGGAGCGCACCGGCGCTGTCGTCGCGGTGATCGGGAAGGTGTCGCTTCCGACGATGGCGCGGGACTCTCCCTCCGGCACGCCTCGGACCTGCGCCCCGATCAGGTAGGCGGCGCCGTCCTTGACCAGCGGATCGCGGCCCTGGGTGAGTTGCGCGATGGTGACCTTGACGCTGAAGTCGGCCCGCTCGCCCGGCCCGAACGGCACGTCCTTGGGGAACTGGTACAGCGATGCCTCGTCGGTGATGCGCGAACCGATCGGCAGGTTCTGCTCCAATTCGTCGAGACGCGCCTCGGAGCGGATCGGGGTGGGGAGCCGCCAGAAGTGCACGACGGCGCCCTCGATCGCGACGGTCGAGGTGTTGGTGATGGTGCCCTTGAGTTCGACGACCTGCTGCGGGTCGGAAAGGTTCAGCACCGGCGTCGACACGGCGGTGATGCGGACGTCGAGGTAGTCGGCCTCCGCGGAGGCGGTCGTCGGCACCACCAGAAATCCGACGACGAGCACGAGCGCCGCCATCAGGGCGCGCAGCATTCGTCGTGGACTCACCGTCTCATCGTAGACGGCCGCCGAACCCGCCGGGTTGATGGGCACCGCGGCCACAGAGTTGACGCGACCCCCCTCGCGGGTTTTTAGTTAGGGTGACCTCACCAAAACACTTTAAGGCAAACAGATGTTGGCTAATTTTCTGATCGGGCTCCGGGAGGGGCTCGAGGCCGCGCTGATCGTCAGCATCCTGGTGGCCTATCTGGTCAAGTCGGAGCGCCGTTCCGACCTCCGCTACATCTGGACCGGCGTCGGGATCGCGGTCGGCATCTCGCTGATCTTCGGCGCCGTGCTCACCTACGGCCCTAAGGGCCTCACGTTCGAGGCTCAGGAACTGATCGGCGGCACCCTGTCGATCGTGGCCGTCGGCTTCGTCACCTGGATGATCCTGTGGATGGCGACGGCGGCAAAGGGCCTCAGCCGCACCCTGAGGGGCAGCCTCGACGAGGCGACCAGGCCGTGGTCGCTCGTGGTGGTGGCGCTGCTCGCCGTCGGCAGGGAGGGCCTGGAGACGGCCCTGTTCATCTGGGCCGCGACCCAGGCGGCGGCCCGCGACACCGGTGCAACCCTCCAACCGCTGCTCGGGGCGCTGCTCGGCATCGTGGTCGCGATCGTGCTCGGCTATCTGATGTATCGGGGCGCGCTGCGGATCAACCTCAGCGTCTTCTTCACCTGGACCGGCGCCTTCCTGATCCTGGTCGCGGCGGGCGTGCTCGCCTACGGCATCCACGACCTGCAGGAGGCGCGTTTCCTGCCTGGCCTGCACACCATCGCCTTTGACGTCAGCCACGTGATCTCGCTCGACAGCGTGGTCGGCTCGCTGCTCAAGGGCATCTTCAACTTCTCCCCCGTCACCACCGTGCTCGAGGCGATCGCCTGGGTGAGTTACGTGGTCGTGGTCGGGACCCTCTTCATCCTGCGTAACCGCGCCGCGCACCGTCCGGCCGCGACCCCCGTTCCCCAAGGAGCCGCCTCATGATCCGATCTCTCGTCGCCCCGGTGCTCGCCGCCGGTCTGCTGCTGACCACCGCATGCACCGACAACACCGCCGCCTCTGGCGACGCCCGCACCATGAGCGTGAAGGCCAGCGACACCGCGTGCGAGGTCTCCAGCGTGGAGGCCCCGTCGGGCACCCTGACGTTCAAGGTCACCAACGAGGGGTCGAAGATCAACGAGTTCTACCTGCTCGGTGAGGATGGCCTGCGGATCGTCGCCGAGGTCGAGAACATCGGCCCCGGCCTGACCCGCGACCTGGTGCTCTCCGCACCCGCCGGCACGTACTTCACGGCATGCAAGCCGGGCATGGTCGGCGAGGGCATCCGCGGCGACTTCACCGTCACCGACTCGGGCGAGGACGTCGGCCCGAAGGGCGAGGACGCCGAACTCGTGGCGCAGGCGGACCAGCAGTACGCCTCCTACGTGCGCGACCAGGTCGACCAACTCGTCACCAAGACCGAGCAGTTCGCGACGCTCGTCGAGGAGCGCAAGGACGACGAGGCCCGCGCCCTGTACGCCGACGCGCGGGTGCACTGGGAGCGCGTCGAGACCGTCGCCGAGAGCTTCGGCGACCTCGACCCGCAGATGGACGCCCGCGAGGCCGACCTTGAGGCGGGCGACGAGTTCACCGGCTGGCACCGACTCGAGAAGGACCTGTGGCCCGCCCGCGCCGAGGGCTACACGGCCATGACCGACGCCGAGCGCGCAACGGTCGCCGACAAGTTGGTCGCCGACACCGCCACGCTGTACGACCGCACCCGCGACATGACGTTCACCGCCTCCGACATCGCCAACGGCGCAAAGGGCCTCCTCGACGAGGTCGCCACCGGCAAGGTGACCGGCGAGGAGGAGTACTGGTCGCGCACCGACCTGTGGGACTTCCAGGCAAACGTCGACGGCGCGAAGGTCGCCTGGGAGGGCCTTCGCCCGCTGCTGCAGCGCAAGGACTCGGCGCTCGACCGCCAGATCGGGACGGCCTTCGACTCGCTGCAGGGACTGCTGGACAAGCACCGCGACGGCGAGGGCTTCGTGACCTACGACAAGCTCTCCGAGGACGACGTCAAGAAGCTCGCCGACGCCGTCAACACGCTGTCCGAGCCGCTGTCGAAGATGGCGGGGGCGATCCTGTCGTGAGTGGGCTGAGTCGTCGGGGACTGTTCGGCGCCGCGGGCGTCGGCAGCGCGGCGGCTGGCGCCCTTGCGCTGTCGATGGCGGTCGGCAAGCCCGCCGAGAAGGAGCCCCACGCCTCCGACGCCTATCCGTACTACGGCGCGCACCAGGGTGGCATCGTCACGCCCGCCCAGGACCGGATGCACTTCGCGGCCTTCGACGTCGCGGAAGGGATCGACAGGGAGGCGCTGATCGGCCTGCTGACCGACTGGACCGAGGCCGCCGCGCGGATGACGCAGGGCGGCTCGGCCGGCGAACTGGACGCCATGTCGGGCAACTACGACTCGCCGCCCGAGGACACCGGTGAGGCCTACGACCTGCCGCCCTCCGGCCTGACGATCACGTTCGGCTTCGGCCCCTCGCTCTTCGTGGACGGCTCCGGCGCGGACCGGTTCGGGATCGCGGCCCGCAGGCCTGCGGCGTTGGAGCGGTTGCCGCACTTCGTCGCCGACAACCTCAACGCGTCGCTCTCCGACGGCGACCTCTGCATCCAGGCCTGCGCGCACGACCCGCAGGTCGCCGTTCACGCCGTCCGCAACCTGACCCGCATCGCGTTCGGTCGCGCCGTGCTGAAGTGGTCGCAACTTGGCTTCGGGCGCACGTCGTCGACAAGCGTCGACCAGGTCACCGCACGGAACCTGTTCGGGTTCAAGGACGGCACCATGGGGCTGCGCGGCGAGCAGACCGCGATGATCGACGAGCACGTCTGGGTTCCGAAGGGCGCCGACCCGGCGGCCGAATGGCTCGCGGGCGGGTCGTACCTGGTGGCGCGCAAGATCAAGATGCAGATCGAGACGTGGGACAGGGCCCCGATGCGGGAGCAGGAGAACATCGTCGGTCGCACCAAGCGGGAGGGCGCCCCGCTCTCGGGAGGCGCCGAATTCGACCAGCCCGACTTCGCGCTCGAGGGCCGCGGCGGGGTGCCGATCATGGACGTCGACTCGCACGTCGCGCTCGCGCACCCCGACCACAACGACGGCGTCCACATGCTGCGGCGCGGCTACAACTATGTCGACGGCAACGACGACCTCGGGCGCCTGTCCGCCGGGCTGTTCTTCATCGCCTTCGTCACGGACCCGCGCACGCACTACATCCCGATGCAGTCGCGGATGAGTCGCAACGACCTGATGATGGAGTACCTCCAGCACATCGGCTCGGGGTTGTGGGCCGTGCCTGCCGGGGTCGCCGAGGGCGAGTTTGTCGGCCAGGCGCTGTTCGCCTAGCTGACCTTCCGGGCCCGGCGGTCGTCCTAGCGGGACGCGTCGCGTCGTGCCCGGATCGCCAGGGTGGCCAGCGCCGCGAGGCTCAGCCCGGCAGGCGCCATCCACAACGGAGAGTACGGCGCCCCGGAGATGAGGTAGGCGTCGGCGAGCGCCATCGCGGGACCCGCGCTGGCGAACCAGTAGGTCACCGCGGAGAAGGCCACCAGTCCGAGCAGCAGCCCGGTCGAGGTCTCCCGGGACAACGACGAGCGCGCCGTCTGCGCGAGCACCGCCACCCCGAGGACCAGGGGCAGCACGAGGGCCGCGACCACCGTCGGCACCGACATCGACTCGCCCCTGGCCGTGACGCCCGCGTAGATCTCCTCGAGCGGCCGACCCGGCAGCGCCGCCAGCGGGTTGAGCACCAGCACCTGGACGGCCGAGAGGAGGGCATGGACGAGCAGCACGACGGCGAGTGCCACCTGCGCCGGTCCGATGCCCCGCGCGGCTGGGGTCACAGGGGTCGACGGGGCGTGCGCCGTCGGCGTTCGACGCCGCCAGGCCGTTGTCGCGTCAGTCATGGTGCACCTCCAGGATCACCCTGATGCTACGAGCCGGTGAGGCCTGAGGCCCACCGACCAGGGTCGCGACCGCATCATCCCCTGGTCGCCGGTGGCGCCGCCCGCGTTGAACGGGGCGGGGCACCTCCGGTTTACTCGCTGACGTGATCGACGCCTGGACGCAGCCCGCCCTCGTCGCCGTCCTGCTCGGCGGCGTCGGTTTCGTCGCGCTGTTCGTGCCCATCCTGGTGTGGGAGTCGCGCAGGCACGGCCAGATCCGGGTCGACCGGGTGATCGGCGCCGCGATGGTCGCCGTCTTCGCCGTCGCGCTGCTTGCCTACACGCTGCTGCCGTTCCCCGACAAGGAATGGTGCGCGACCCACCGCCTGCCCGGCAGGAACCTCGACCCGCTCGAGGTGGTGCGCGACAACCTCGACTACCTGCGCGAGCACGGCGCCCGGCGACTGCTCCGCAGCTTCGTGTTCCTGCAGGCCGCGCTCAACGTGCTGCTCTTCGTGCCGTTCGGCGCGCTGGCCCGCCGCTACTTCGGCCTCCGCACGGGCTGGACGATCCTGCTCGGCTTCGCCACGTCGGTGCTGATCGAGGCGACCCAGGGCACCGGCGCCTTCGGGCTGCTGCCGTGCCGCTATCGGGTCGCAGACATCGATGACGTGATCCTCAACACGCTCGGCACCGTCATCGGAGCCGTCGCCGCGCCGCTGCTGCTGTTCTTCGTCACCGATGCCCGCGCAACGGCCCGCTCCCGGGGCAACGCGCGGCCGGTCACGCGGCGTCGTCGCCTCGTCGGCATGCTGATCGACGGGTTCGCGTTCGTGGTGCTCCCCGCGGCGCTGCTGATCGGCTACCGACTGGTCGACACGCTCCTGCTCGGCGCCCCCGACACCTCCGACGACGCCGGGGCCAGCGCCGTCGCGACCCTGATCGGCTTCGCGGTGCTGCTGGTCCCGACGCTTGTCGGCTCGGGAGCCTCGGTCGGGCAGCGTGCCGTCTGGCTCGAACCGGAATGGGCGGCCAGGCCGCGCAGGGCACTGCGGTCGCTGTGCGGGTTCGGTGGCTGGATGCTGGTGCAGGTGCTCGCGTCGATCCCAGGGCTGCCGACGGCGCTGCGCACCCCGCTTGACCTGCTCAGCGTCGGGCTCGCCGTGGCCGCGGTGGTCGCCGTCCTGGCCGACCCGTCCGCGCGCGGCCTGTCCTACCTCGCCTCCAGGGCAGGCATCGAGGACTCCCGCGAGGCCGACTAGCCTCAGCCGGCGGTGAACTCCACCAGCGACCTGTTCTCCATGGCGCGGGCGAGCAGTGCGTCGCCCGTCCTGCCCGCCACGTGCGCGGCCGCTGCGGCGAGGCCGTGGCGGATCCACTCGCGGCTGTCGTCGCCCGCGACCATGCCCCAGACGAAGCCCGCGACGAACGCGTCGCCCGCCATCACCGATTGGATGGGGGAGTCGACGTGGCAGGTGCCGGTGATCCGGTCGCCCCGCTCGTCGAGGAACGCGACCCCGCGCGCGCCGAGCGACACCAGCGGGACCCTCGCCCCTGCGTCGCGGAGCACCTCCAGGGCTGCCCCGACGCGGTCGTCGGCCGCCTGGACGGCTGGGATGGCCATGATCTCGTCGTCGTTGGGCTTGAACAGCGTGACGCCCTGCACGTCGAGGGCGTCGAGCAGCGCCTCGTTCTGCGCGTCGACGATGACGTCGGCGCCGCGCTCGATGAGACCCGAGGCGAGCGCCGCCCACGTGTCGGACGGGAGCCCCTTGCAGGTCGACCCGTTGAGCGTGACGATGTCGCCGGTGCGGGTGTCGGCGAGCACGGCCTCGACCATCGGGGCGACGTACAGCGGGTCGTCGAGGACGTAGCCCTGGGCCATGAAGTGCGCCGCGACCTTCTCGCCGGTCGCGTCGATCAGCGTCAGGTTGTGGCGCGCCCGGCCGGGGACCGTGAAGAGGCGGTGGTCGATGTGCTCGTTGGTCAGTCGCGCGGAGAACTCGGCCCGGTCGGGCTCGCCGATCAGACCGTAGGCCACCGTCGGGAGCGCGAGCGACACCGCGGTTCGGGCGCACGAGATGCCCTTGCCGGAGCAGACGGCCTCGAATTGGTGCTGCGTGCCCCGCCCACCCCAACTCAGGCCGCTGACGGTGTAGTAGTCGTCGTAGCCGGTGTTCATGGTGACGGTGCGAAGGGTGCGCATGCCCCTCACCCTAGCCGCGGGGGTCGCGGCGAGGGTGAGGGGTGGCGCGGCGATCAGGCCACGGCGGTCTCGGGTCGACCGGGTCGGTCAGGGAATCGGGTCGGGCGACGGGGTCAGACGCGAACCGCGGCCGGAGATGTCGGCCAGGAAGGCGACCGCGAGGTCCGTGGCTGCCTCCTGCAGGCGCGAGACGTCGACCGCCTCGTGCTGCTCGGCCACCGTCGGTTCGACGCTCCCGACGACCGCGGCGCGGTCGACGTCGGACAGCACGGTCGCAAGGTCGATGCGCAGGGCGGGGGAAAGGATCGAGCCGTCCTTGACCTTCGACGCGACCTCGGCCGCGTACTTCTCGCGCTGGGCAGCCACCTCTGGATCCTCGGTGACGAGCATGTCTCCGGCCAGGTGTAGCAACCGCTGGCCGCGCTCCAGGTCGCCCGAGCCGATCTCCTCGACGGCCCTGCGCAGCATCACGTGCGACGGCAGTTCCGACTGCTCCGCCATCAGGTGGAAGCGGTAGCCCATCACCCGCTCGCGGGAGCGGGCGCCGGTGGTCGAGGCCGAGTGGAACACGGGCACCACGTCGCCCTCGTGCGCCGAGGTCTGCGCCATCGAGTCGAGCATCTCCTTGCCCGGATCATCAAGCGTGTCACGCAGCGGAAGCGCCTTGATGAACAGCGTCGCCAGGAACTGGATCGCAAGCAGCGGGTAGAGCAGCATGAACACCCAGTGCAACTGATCGGCAAGCCCCTGACGCACCGCGTCGGCGACCGCGGGCGGCAGCGACGTGAGCGCGGTCGGGTCGAGCACCGAACCGGCGTCGAGCCCACCCTCGGGCATGGCGTCGGCCGCGCCCGGGGGCAGGTGACCCGCGATGGCCTGCTGCAGGCCGGAGTTCATCACGGTGCCCATCACCGCCACGCCGACCGTCGAGCCGACGTTGCGGAAGAACTGCGTCGACGCGGTCGCCACGCCGAGGTCCCGCCGGGTCGCGGCGTTCTGGATCACCAGCACGTACTGCTGCGAGACCATGCCCATGCCGATGCCGAGCACCACCATGGACCCCGACAGTTGGAACGGCGTCGAGTTGTGGTCGAGGCGGGTCAGGAACGCGACGCCGATGCCCATGAAGACGATGCCCGCGAGCATGATCTCCTTGTAGCGTCCGGTGCGGGTGACGACCTGTCCCGTCACGATGCCCATCACCACGAAGGTGATCATCAGCGGCATCAGGATCAGGCCCGAACTGGTCGCGTTGACGCCGAGCACGCCCTGCGCGTAGACGGGGATGTAGATGATGGCGCCGAACATCAGCATCGCGAAGGCGAACACCGCGACGTTGGTGAGCGTGAAGATCGACGAGCGGAACAGGCGCAGCGGAAGCACCGGTTCCTCGGCGCGGGTCTCGATGACGATGAACAGCGCGAGCAGCACGGCGCCCGCCACGTACAGGCCGATGATGACCGTCGAGCCCCACGGGTAGGTGGTGCCGCCCCAACTGGTGGCGAGCAGGATCGCGACGAGGGCGACGCTCAGCGTCGACATGCCCGCGATGTCGACCTTCGCGTCGCGCGGGGTGTGCGGAGGGTGCAGGAACAGCGCGACGAGCACGAAGGCGGCGACGCCGACAGGCAGTGCGGCGAAGAACAGCCAGCGCCAGCCCAGGTTGTCGGTGATGACGCCGCCCGCGAGCGGCCCCGCGACCGAGGTGAGGCCGAAGACGGCGCCCATCAGGCCCTGGTACTTGCCGCGTTGGCGGGCGGGGATGATGTCGCCGATGATCGTCTGCGACAGCGGCATGATCGTGCCCATGCCCATGCCTTGGATCGCGCGGCCCGCGACCAGCACCCAGAAGTTCCCGGCGAAGCCGCTGACGAGCGAGCCCACCATGAAGATGCCGAGGCCGGCGAGGAAGAAGGGCCTGCGGCCGTACTGGTCGGAGAGTTTGCCCGCGATCGGCACCACGACGGCCGACATCAGCATGGCGGCGGTGGCGACCCACGAGTAGTGCTCCATGCCGCCGAGTTCTGCGACGATCCGCGGCATTGCGGGCCCGACGATCGTCTGGCTGATCGACGCGGCGAACATGCCGATGATCAGGCCGATGAGGACCCGTTTGGCCTCGGGTGAGAGACGGAAGGTCTCGGTTTGTTCAGACACGTGGCTCCTTAGTGGCCTGGCCGCGTCGGGCCTCAAGCGTTTCGTTCAGATGTGCGAGCAGTCGGGCGAGGTCTGCGCGTTCCTCGTCCTCCCACTCGTCCAGGGCGTCTGTGACGGTGCGCACGCGTCGTGCGCGCTCGCCCTCCACCATCTCCACGCCCGCGTCCGTCAGGCGCACCAGTTGCGCGCGGCCGTCGTCGGGATCGGGGATCCGCTCCGCGAGGCCCGCGTCGCACAGTTGGGCGATCCGGCGCGAGATGGTCGACTGGTCAAGCCCGACGACGCCGACCAGGTCGGTGCCGCGTCGGGGGCGCGCCGCGATCGTCAGCATCAGCGTGTACTGGATCGGCGTGAGCGCCGGCTTGACGGGGGAGTTGTGGTTGGCGTGCCCGATGTTGGTGAACAGTCGGAACAGTTCCTCAGACAGCCCCTGGTTTATGTGCATGCAGCAAGCATATATCCAACAACGCCTTTCGGTGAAATCTCAACTATCACGCGGGGAACCGACCGGCGGATAGACTCCGAGCGGATGTCCGATGCCCGCCGTGACGCCACCCACAGCCAAGGAGAGTCATGTCCGACCGCGTCTCCCACGAACCGGGCGGCCTCGTGCCCGGCTTCGATCTGGGGGCGGCGATCGGCAAGGGCGGTTTCGCGACGGTCTACCGCGCACGGCAGGCCTCCCTCGACCGCGACGTCGCCATCAAGATCGACTCACGCGTGCTCGACGACGAGCGCAACAGGCGGCGGTTCCTGCGCGAGGCGACCGCGTCGGCGCTGATCTCCTCGCACCCGCACGTCGTGTCGCTGATCGACGCGGGGACCACGCGCGACAACCGCCCCTACCTCGTGATGGAACTGTGCGACAACGGGTCGGTCGGTCAACTCGTCAAGCGCAGCGGCCCGATGCCCCCGCCCGACGTGCTGGAACTCGGCATCGCGATCTCCAGCGCGCTGGCGGCCGCGCACGAGAAGGGCATCCTGCACCGCGACATCAAGCCCTCCAACATCCTGATCGACCCGTACGGCACGCCCCGGCTCGGCGACTTCGGCCTGGCCGCGCTTCCCGCGCACGGCGAGGCGTCCGTCACGCTCGAGGCCCTCACCCCCGCCTACGCGGCGCCCGAGGCGTTCGAGCAGGCCACCCCGTCCAAGAGGGCGGACGTGTGGGCACTCGGCGCGACCCTCTACTCGGTGCTGACCGGTTACGCGCCGCGGCAGAAGGACGATGGGTCGCCGCAGACCGTCGCCGAGATCATTCAGTCGCTCTACCGGCCGCTGCCGCCCGCCCCGCACGTCGCCGGCGCCGACCCGCTGCTGGACATCATCTGGCGCGCGACCGCACCCCAGGCCGAGCACCGCTTCGCCGACGGCGCCGAACTGCACTCCGCGCTGCTCGACCTGCGCGGCCAACTCGGCAGATCCCACAACGTGCTCGCAGGTGGCGAGGTCACCCGGATGACGCCGGGCCTGCAGCAGCAGCGCTTCCCGCTCGCCCCGTCCGGCGGCTCAGGGGGCGGGCAGCGCCCGCCGCTGCAGCCTCCGCCGCTCGGCGCGCCGTCCCCCGCACCCGTCGCACAGTTCGCCTCGATCGACGGGCCGACCCGGCCGCGGCGCGCGTGGCCGATCGTGCTCGGCGTGCTGCTCGCCGTCGCCCTCGGAGGCGGGGGAGTCGCGATCGGCAGGCAACTCGTCAACGGCCCGACGCAGACGGCGGAGGAACCGCCCGCGCGCACCGACACCAACAAGCCCGCAGGCAGCCAGACGCCCGGCACGACACCGTCCACGGAGCCCTCGCTGTCGCCCAGCCCGTCGATCTCACCGGAACCGAGCGGTGAGGGCGCGGAATACGGCAGCCTCGCGCCCGCCGAGCCGATCTGCTTCGGCGGCCTGGTCTCGATCAGCGGCTACTACACCTACCGCGAGGCCTCCTGCGCCGACCCGCACCCGTGGGAGGCCTACCGGATGGGTTCGCTCACCGACGACGTCGCGTCGGCCAATATCGACGACGTGCTGGAGGATCCCGCGGTGCAGGCCACCTGCACGAGCGCGGCGCTCGAGGAGTACACGGGCCTCGGCATCGACGAGGTCGACCTGCAGGTGCTTCCCCCGTCGGAGGCGGCGTTCGCCACCGGCAGCCGGATGTTCTACTGCGTCGCCTCGACCGGGTCGGACTCGGCGGGCTCGTTCAAGCGCTAGGCGTTGCGCTCGGCCCACCAGGCGCGCAGCACCTCGACGGCCTCGTCCTCGGGGATCGGGCCGTGCTCGGTGCGGTGCTCCAGCAGGAACGCGTAGGCCTGTCCGACCTCGCGGCCGGGCTTCAGGCCGAGCACCTCCATGATCTGGGTGCCGTCGAGGTGCGGCCGCAGCGCGTCGAGTTCCTCCTGCGCGGCCAACTCGTCGATCCGCCACTCGAGTTCCTCGTAGGCGCGGCGGAGCCGGGTGGCGCGCTGCCGGTTGCGGGTGGTGCAGTCGGCGCGGGTCAGCATGTGGAGCCGCTCGAGTTCGTCGCCGGCGTCGCGCACGTAGCGGCGCACGGCCGCGTCGGTCCAGCCGCCGTCGGAGTAGCCGTGGAAGCGCAGGTGCAGGTCGATCAGCTTCGCGACGGACTTCACGACGTGCGTGGGGTAGCTGAGCGCCTTGAGGCGCTTGGTGACCATCTTCGCGCCGACCACGTCGTGGTGGTGGAAGGTGACCTTCGCCCCCTCGAACCTGCGGGTCGGGGGCTTGCCGATGTCGTGCAGCAGCGCCGCGAGCCGGTTGACGATGTCTGGCTGGTGGCCGCGGGCCTTCTCGAGTTCGATCGCCTGGTCGAGCACCGTGAGCGAGTGCTGGTAGACGTCCTTGTGGCGGGCGTGCTCGTCGACCTCGAGTTGCAGCGCGGGCAGTTCCGGAAGGAAGCGGTCGGCCAGCCCGGTGCGCACCAGCAGGTCGATGCCCTCGCGCGGCTCGTCGGTGAGCAGCAGGCCGGTCAGCTCGGCCTGGATGCGCTCGACCGAGACGATGTCGATCCGCTCGGCCATGTCCTTCATCGCCTTGACGACGTCGGGGGCCACCGTGAAGCCGAGGCGCGCGGAGAAGCGCGCGGCGCGCAGCATCCGCAGCGGGTCGTCGGAGAAGCTGACCTCGGGGGTCGACGGGGTGCGCAGGATGCCGTCTGCGAGGTCGTCCAGGCCGCCGTAGGGGTCGACGAAGGCCTTGGTCGCCAGGTTGATGGCCATCGCGTTGACGGTGAAGTCGCGGCGGATCAGGTCGCCGTCGATGGTGTCGCCGAAGGCCACCTCGGGCTTGCGTGACTCGCTGCGGTACACGTCGGCGCGGAAGGTGGTGACCTCGATCTGCCACTGTGCGCCGTCGGACTTCTTGAGGGCCCCGATCGTGCCGAACTCCTTGCCGATCGCCCAGGTGGTCGGCGTGAACCTCTTCAGCAGCGCCTCGGTCTCGTCGGGCGAGGCGGAGGTGGTGAAGTCGAGGTCGTGGCCCAGGACGCCGAGCAGCGCGTCGCGCACGGAGCCGCCGACGAGGTAGATCTCGTGGCCCGCGTCGGTGAAGAGCCGGCCGAGGTCGTCTATGACCGGCGCGATGCGCAGCAGTTCCTGCATCGCGTTGGTCTGGGCTTGGGTCAGGCTGGGCACGGGGGGTAAGTCTACGCGGTCGCCGATGACCGGTCGCCCCGGACGGCGACCGTAGGGCTCGACCGTCCACCGCGGCGAGCGGCTCCCCGCGATGGAAGCGACGCCTGGCAGGCTGGTGACATGGACGACTTCTGGGACAAGCTGCTGATGAGCGGGATCGTGCTGGCCATCGCGCTGGTGCTGAGATTCGTGCTGCTGTTCGCGATCCGCCGCACCGTGCGCGCCCTCACCGTCCGCTCGGCCCCGGTGGCCAGCGATGCGGAGCCCGGATCGCGTACCCGCAAGATGCTCGACAAGGCCGCGGGGCTGTCGTCGGCGCGCCAGAAGCAGCGCCTCACCACGCTCGGGTCGCTGCTGCGCAACGTCGTCGACGTGGTGCTCGTCGTCATCACGCTGCTGACGGTGCTGGCCATCTGGGGTGTCCCGATGGCGCCGCTGATCGCGTCGGCGGGTGTGGGCGGCGTGGCGCTCGGCTTCGGGGCGCAGTCGCTCGTGAAGGACTATCTGTCAGGCATCTTCATGCTCACGGAGGACCAGTTCGGCGTCGGCGACCTGATCAAGGTCGGGGACCTGACCGGCACCGTGCAGGAGGTGACGCTGCGCGTCACGAAGCTGCGCGATCCGTCGGGCACCGTCTGGTACGTCCGCAATGGCGAGGTCCTGACGCTCGGCAACGTGTCGCAGGGCTTCTCCACTGCCGTCATCGACATCCCGGTCGCGATCGACGCCGACCCGGAGCAGGTCCAGGCCGTTCTGCGCAAGGCCGTCGGGTCGATGGCGCAGGAGCCCGAGTGGGCCGAGAAGCTGCTCGAGGAGCCGAAGGTGCTCGGCGTCGGGTCGATGTCGGCGGGAACCATGACGATGCAGATCAGCATCAAGACGGGGCCCGACCAGCAGTGGGGGCCGACCCGCGCGATCCGCGAGCGCGCCCAGCGGGCGCTGGCCGAGGCGGGCATCCGCGGCCCGATCCTGCCTGGAGCGACGCTCACCTAGGCCTTCCCATCTGCCGCTGGCCTGGCACGATGCGATAGTGAGCGCGCGTGAGGGAGGTGCCATGAGCAGGGACGCGCTGAAGAACATCAGGGGCGGCTCGCCGACCTGGTGGGTGGCGACCGTCGCCTCGGGTTTCACGACGCTGTTCGGGCTCGGGTACGGACTGGCCATCGCGCGCAGCCTCCCCGACGCCGTCGGCGCCCTGATCCTGCCCTGCATCGCGGGCTCGCTGTCCACCATCCTGTTGGCCAAGCACCCGAGGATCGCACCGCACGCGCTCGACGCCTACGCGATGCTCCGGCCATGGGTGGTGCGCCTGTCGATGGGGCTGCTTGCCCTCGGCTTCGTGGCGATCTGCGTGGCCGCGGGGCTGTCCGGCGTGGAAGGGGGCGTGGTCGTCGCCGTCGTGTCGGGCCTGTTCGCGGCGATCTTCGTCTTCCTGGTCGTGCGGACCTGGAGCGGCGAGTTCCGGGTGAGCGGAGAACTCTTCGGGATCAGGCTGCTTGACGCCCCGGCGGAACAGCCGTCGCTGCCGACGCAGCCCGGTCCCGACGACGACACCGAGGCGGCCGACACCGAAGCAGAGTGGCCGCCCTACGACGCCCCGCATCGGGGAAGCCAGGGCTGACGCCTCGACCGGGATTCGGCCCCATCGGCCCGCCGGCTCTGGTGGGTCCTTCGGCGGTTCGGGTTCGGGGTCGAGACGCCGGAGACCCGCCCAGGGTCGGGGTGCTGAGGCCCCCTTCGACGACCGTGGTCGAAGCGTTCGGCACCCCAGGAGGACGGGGTTTTTGCCGTCCGCGCTTACCCTGGATGCATGTGGTCCACGCGCGAACGACGATTTTTCGCGCCGCAACGACGAGCCGAACCCGGCTCCGTGCGGCCGTCGTCGTGCGCATTCCGCGCGGCTGACGGCGACGCCCACGACCCCCTGACGGTGGTCGTTGCGGGCGTCGACGCGGCACGCGCCAGGGGGCGCCACATCATCGAGGCAGGCTCACCCGGGCACGCAGAGCGCGCAGCGGGCAGGCAGACGAGGGTCGAGGACATTCATGGCTAAAGCAGGCAAGGCGAAGCGCGGTAAGAAGACGAAATCGCGCGCGAGGAGGATCTGGGGCCGGATCGGCGTCACCTTCCTGGTGATGTTCATCGTGCTGGGGCTCGGCGGCATCGGCACGGTCGCGTACCTCTACACCACCACGAAGCTTCCCGACCCCAACAGCGACTTCCAGACCCAGACGACGTTCATCTACTACCAGGACGGCAAGGAGCAACTCGGTTCGCTCGCCGTCCAGAACCGCGTCAACCTCACCTATGACGAGATGCCGCAGATGGTGAAGGACGCCGTCGTCGCGGCCGAGAACCGCAGCTTCTGGGAGGACCCCGGGTTCTCCGTGACCGGCATCCTGCGCAGCGCCTGGTCCATCGCGACCGGCGGCGAGGTGCAGGGCGGCTCCACCATCACGCAGCAGTACATCAAGATCCTCTACCTCGACTCCGAACAGACCATGAAGCGCAAGGTCAAGGAGTTGATGCTCGCCACCAAGATGGGCCGCGAGATGACCAAGGAGCAGATCCTCGAGGGCTATCTCAACACCATCTACTTCGGCCGCGGCGCCTACGGCATCCAGGCCGCCGCCAAGTCCTACTTCCTCAAGCCCGCTGGCGAACTGAGCGTCGCCGAGTCGGCCGCGCTGGCAGCCATCCTCAACAACCCGGCCGGGTTCAACCCGTCGGGCGGCCAGGAGAAGCTCGACCGGCTCTACGGCCGCTACAAGTACGTCCTCGACGGCATGCTCGAGATGGGTGCCATCACCCAGGCCCAGTACGACGAGGCGCACCCCAAGCTTCCCGAGTTCCCCGAGGTGCCGGTGAACAACCGCTACGGCGGCACCAAGGGCTTCCTGATCCGCGAGGTCGAGAAGGAACTCGGCAAGCTCGGGTTCTCCGAGGCCGAGGTCCAGGGCGGCGGGCTCAGGGTCATCACGACCATCAACAAGTCGATGCAGGACGCCGCCGTCAAGACCGCCCAGCAGTACACCGCGCAGGCGGCGGACAAGGCGAAGGGCGACCCCAACCCGGCCGACCTGCACGTCGCGATCGCCTCTGTCGACACCGCGACCGGCGCACTGCTCGCGCAGTACGGCGGGGCCGACTACGTCGCCAACAGCCGCAACTGGGCGACCACGGATCGACCGGCCGCGTCCACCTTCAAGACCTTCGCCACCGTCGCGGGCCTGCGCAACGGCTTCTCGCTGAAGTCGGTCTTCAACGGCGACACGTTCACGCCGAAGGGCGACTCGAAGCCGATCCGCAACGAGTTCAGCCACCAGTACGGCCCGGTCACGCTGCGCAAGGCGACCGCCGACTCGATCAACACGGCCTTCGTCGACCTCACCACGCAGATGGACGACGGCCCGAAGCAGGTCATCCAGGCGGCCAACGACGCGGGGGCCCCGACCGCGGCAGGCTGGGATCCCGTCAACCGTGTCGCGATCGGTTCGGCCGAGGTGAGCCCCACCAACATGGCAAACGCCTACGCGACGCTCGCCAACTCGGGCAAGCGCAACCCGGTCCACATCGTCTCGAAGGTGCTCGACCGCAACGGTGAGGTCATCTACGAGGCGAAGAAGCCCAACGAGCAGACGATCGACCAGAACGTCGCCGCGAACGTGACCGACTCGCTCACCTCGGTGGTCGAGGAGGGCACCGGCCGCCGCGCCGCCTCGCTTGAGCGCCCCGTCGCCGGCAAGACCGGCACCAACGGCGTCGACGATGCGATCACCTCGGCGTGGTTCGTCGGGTACACCAAGCAGATCTCCACCGCCGTGATGTTCGTGGCCGGAGACAGCGGCAACGAGGACCTCGAGGTCTACAAGCGCCCGCAGGACTCGACCTTCTTCGGTTCGTCCTACCCGCTGATGACCTGGGTCGACTTCATGAAGGCGGCCTCGGACGGCATGCCCGTCCAGGACTTCGACGAGGCGAAGCCGATCAAGGCGCAGAAGGGCAAGGTCGAGGAGACGAGGCGCCCGACGGCGAAGCCGACGGAGAAGAAGACCGAGTCGGCACGCCCGACTCCGACGCCGACCCCGTCGACCGAGCCGTCGAAGGAGCCGACCAAGGAGCCGTCGAAGGAACCGACCAAGGAGCCGTCGAAGGAGCCCACCAAGGAGCCGACGAAGGAGCCCACCAAGGAGCCGACGAAGGAACCGACCAAGGAGCCGACGAAGGAACCCACCAAGGAACCGACGAAGGAACCCACCAAGGAACCCGGCGGCGGATCGACCAACGGCAACGGGAACGGCGCCGGTCCCGGCGCGGACGCAACTATCGGCTGACGGCGAAGGGCGGGTCAGCGTCCGTTCCCTGAGCAGGGCGCCTGCGCCCGTGTCGAAGGGTCCGTTGGCTGTCGGACCGTCCTAGCCGACACGATCGGACGCCTCGACAAGCGCGGCGAACGGATCTGAAGCCGGACTCGTGCCGGTTTCAGACGTCTCGACAGGCTCGACGACGTGCCGAGCGTCGGGCTCGCGGTGGGGATCGGACGCCTCGACAGGCTCGGCGAACGGGCCGAGCGTCGGGCTCGCGGGGTATCGGACGTCTCGACGGCTCGACGAACGGGGGCGAGGTTCGGGTTGATGGCCGGGAGCGGATCCCTTGAGGGTCGCCGGTGTCCGTTCCCTGAGCAGGGCGCCTGCGCCCGTGTCGAAGGGTCCGAAACCCCCAGACCGAGGCCCGGGCGACCTCGCACCGCACCGGTTCCCCGAGCGTGTCCGGCGCCAGGATCGCCGACCCCCGCTGCCACTCAGTGCCACAGCCCCGCGGCTAAGGTGAGGGCGTGGACAACGCGTTGCACCCGCGCCTCGGCGGGCCCATGGGCAGGCATGCCCGCAGGCGCGGATTCTGGTTCGGCCCCGCCCCTGCCATCGCGTTCGCCGCGGCCGCCATCTTCACGCTGCTGTTACTGCGTCACGTCCCGTGCCTCCAGAGCGCGGACGACAACCCCATCAACGCCTACATCCGGATCTGTTACTCCGATATCCAGACGACCTACCTGAGTCAGGGCTTCGGCGAGGGCGTCTCCCCGCTCGGGGCCGACTACATGGCCTTCCCGCCGCTGGTCGCCGTCGCGATCCTGCTGACCAGGCAACTCGCGTCCGGCCTGTTCGGGGCGGAGGTCGCACCCGGCGTCGACCTCCAGACCCAGATCGACTCCAGCCTCGTGTTCTTCGCCCTGACCACCGTCGGGCTGTTCCTCTGCTTCCTCGTCTCCTGCCTCGCGCTTGCCTACCTCGGCAGGCGGCCCGACGGCCGCCCGTCCTGGGATGCGATGCTGCTCGCCGCCTCGCCCGTGGTGTTCGCGTCGGGGCTGATCTCCTGGGAGTTCCTTCCGATCGCGCTGTCGCTGCTCGGCCTGCTGCAGTTCGCACAGCGCCGCACGATCGAGGGAGGCATCCTGATCGGCATCGCCGCCTGCGCAGGCACCATGCCGATCGCCATCGCGCTGGCCGTCGTCCTTGCCTCCGGGCTGCGTGGCGGGTGGCGCGCGGCGCTGAAGTTCGCCGTGCCGGCCGTGGTCACCTTCGCCCTGGTGCACCTGCCGTTGCTGATCGACAACTTCGATCGCGTCTACGGCTTCTACCACGAGGAGATCAACAAGCCGACCGGCTACGGGTCGCTGTGGTACTTCCTGTCGCTGATCGGCGTCAACGTGCGCGACGCGGGGTCGCTCGGCTTCATGCTGCTGATGGTCTTCCTCGGCGTCCTGATCGCCCACCTGTACGTGAGTGGGCGCAGGCCACGGGTCGGCTCGCTGATCGCGGTCATCGTGTTCGCGACGGCCCTGCTCGGCCCGGCCTACCCGCCACAGACCGGACTGTGGCTGCTCGTCGCGCTGATCCTCAGCCGCCCCTATCGCCGCGAGGTGATCGCCCTGACGGTGACAGAGGTCGGCTACTACCTGGCGATCTGGGGGTGGCTCGGCGGCGCGCTCACCACCAACCAGTCGGGGCCGTACCTGCTGTACTGGCTCGCGATCCTGGCCCGCTCCGGGGTCCATCTCTGGATCGTGACCGCCTCGCTTCGCGACTGCCTCGACCCGCTGCGTGACGCGATGCGTTCGCCCGACGTCCCCGACCCGATCGGTGGAGCCCTCAACACTGCGGAGGTGCTGCCGCCCACCGGCGAACCGCTCGCCACCTCACCCGCGCCCGCCTGAGGCCCGCCCGGCTCACCCGAATCAGTCGCCGAGGGTCGCGCGGATCAGTTGTGCGTGTCCGAGGTGGCGCGCGTACTCGACGATCAGGTGCAGCAGCGCCCACCGTAGGCTGACGCGTCCTCCGGCCAGTCCGAGGGGCTGTCCGAGCGCTCCCGGGCGGTGCTCCACCTGTCCGTCGATGATCCAGTCGCTGACGCGGGTGGCAGTCCGCCAGCGCTTCCTCGCCTCCGAGGGGGACTCGTCGGCAGGGAGCGTCCAGCCGTGGTCGCCGTCGGGATCCCAGCGCGGCGCCTGGTAGGGCTTGCGGGTGTCGCGGCGGCCGAACCAGTGGTCCTCGACGAAGGCGAGATGGCTCAGCAGGCTGGCGAGCGTGATGTCCGTCGTCGGTGTCCCGGTGAGGAGTTGGGCGTCGCTGAGGTCGGCCGTCAGCCGCTCCACCTCGTCACGCAGATGGGCCAGGCTGCCGAGCAGCACCTGTAGTTCGCTGCCGGTGAGCCGCCGGTCCTCTGCTGATGGGTCCATCGCGACACGGTAACCGCTGGGTAGGCTCACCCTCGCAATGCCGGGCTGACGATAGCCTTTGCCCCATGATGGGCAGGAAGCAGCGCACCTCGATGGCGGACATCGTGGCGGACGCCAAGCGGCACCCACGCGTCGAGGCCGTCGTGCCGCTGGTGCCGGGGCAGCGCAACGAGGTCGACGAACTGAGCACCCCGGACGGCGTCCGGATGGAACTGGCCTTCGACGAGATCGACGCAGACACCGCGCGTCGCGAGGTCGAGTCCGGGGCGCTGGTCGTGTGGGGCGGCTGCGGCTGCGGGCCGACGGACTGCGGTGAACTCGACTGGCCCGACCCGGCGCTTGTCCGGGGCGCGACGCCCACGTTCGGGCGACGGGACGGAGGTTGGCTCTCGCTGTGGAAGGCGGGGCAGGGCCGCGTCGTGTTTGTGCACGGAAGTGTCACCTGGGGCGGGTACGCGCCCTGAGCCGCGCTGAAGGCTAGCGTTGAGTCATGACCGACATCACCGTGGATGAGCAGGGCCGCCCCGAATCGCCGGCGATCGCCGACGAGGCGGATACGCTGCTCGGCTTCCTGAATTTCCTTCGAGCCACCATCGCCTGGAAGACCGACGGCCTCACCGATGAGCAACTGAGCGTGAGCCTGCCGCCGTCGACCATGACGCTGGGCGGGCTGCTCAGCCATCTCGCCTTCGCGGAGGACTTCTGGTTCAACTACACGATCGGCCGCAAGGACCCGATCGAGCCGTTCCTCAGCGCCGACTGGGAGGCCGACCGGGACTACGACTGGACCAGCGCCTCCGAGCGCACCGGCGACGAATTGCGCGCGCTGTGGAAGCGCTCGATCGAGCATTCGACGAAGCTGATCGACGGCCTGCTGGAGTACCAGCCGGGGGCGATGGAGGCGGCGCACGGACCCGAGGGTCGCAGGGTCAGCCTGCGTTGGGTGCTGACCCACATGATCGAGGAGTATGCGCGCCACGCCGGCCACGCCGACCTGATCCGCGAAAGCATCGACGGCCTCGTCGGCGAGTAGGCGCCGGTTGGTTTCGACGCGCGCTGCGCCGCTTCGCGTCTTTGCGCGGCTCAACCGGCGGATGTCGCTGGTTGAGCCATGAAGGGCGCGGAGCGGTCTTCATCGGTCGAAACCCGTGCGGTTCTGCTGGTTGAGCCATGAAGGGCGCGGAGCGGTCTTCATCGGTCGAGACCCGTGCGGTTCTGCTGGTTGAGCCATGAAGGGCGCGGAGCGGTCTTCATCGGTCGAAACCCTCGTGAGGTCGCGCGGGGACTCGTCTTCTCCCTGAGCGGGTCGGGGCATCGGTGCAAGTCTGCGGTCGTGTGCGGGTTGGTTTCGACGCGCGCTGCGCCGCTTCGCGTCTTTGCGCGGCTCAACCAGCGGCTTAACGCGGCTCGACCAGCAGAGGCGTCAGGCCCTGCGGATCTCGTCGGTCAGCACCGTCGTCATCCGCGTCGTCACCGGGACCTCGTCGCCGACCCGCGCCAGCGGATCGGGGCCGGGCACGAAGATCATCGACGAGTGCATGTGCGGCGGCTCGGCGAACGAGCGCTTCTTTCCGCCCACCTCGTAGGGCGACAGCGTGCGCCCCGTCGCGTCGAGGATGCCCTGCGCGACCGTCACGCCGCGCTGGCGGAGCGTCCGCTGCGGAACCGGGGCGGCGAGGGCGACGCCGTGCGCGGTGCCGCCAGAGATGATCAGGATGAACCCGTCCTTCGGGGCGCCGTGCTGGTGGTAGCCGAGCGGCCTGCCCTTCTTGATGGGGTGCACATCGAGGACGGTCGCGGTGGTGCGGTAGGCGCCCTTGTCGCCGAGCCACAGCCGGGTGCCGACCCGCATGTGCGTCTCGACGTCGAGTTCGTCGTGCAGGGCCCGGTAGTCCGAAACGCTCAGGTGCGACACCCAGATCGCGCCGGTCCTGACGGCCAGCCCCGCGGTGGCAAGGGCGCGGGCGTCGGAGAGTGAGCCGTTGGCGGGCAGGTGGATCGTCCAGCCCTCGAAGCGCAGCGCATCCAGGTCCGCGGGGTTGGCCTCACTTGGCTGCAGGCCGTGCCGGTGCATCGACGTCTCGATCTCGACGAGCACTCGGGTTCCCGCGTGGTCGCGCGCGAGCGCCGTCAGATCCTCGGACCGCGAGACCGTGACGATCACCGACGGGTCTCCGAGTTGAGCCGTTGCGACCGCGTCGAACGGGCGCCACGGGTTCAGCACGACGATGTCGCCGTCCCAGCCGCCCGCCCGGACCGCGTCGACCTCCTGGGCGATCCCGACGGCGATCGTGGTGAGGCCGAGCCGCCCCGCCTGGTCGGCCAGCAGTTCCAGGCCGAAGCCGTAGCCGTTGCCCTTGGCTACCGGCACGAGGCCGGGCACCTGGGCGAGCAGGTCGCGTTGGTGCTTCTCCCAGCGCGCGTCGTCGATGGTGAGCGTCAGCGGCATGGGTCAGCGCTTCTTCAGGTAGAGGTCGAAGGCGAAGTAGAGCGGCTTGTTGATCGCGTAGTCCCACTCGCCGAGGTAGGCGACGGCCTCGCCGCCGGTGCCGACCTTGAACTGGATCAGGCCGATCTCCGGGTCGTCGGCCCCGACGCCCTCGGTGATGCCGCGCAGGTCGTAGACGGCGCAGCCCGCGTCGTTGGCGTCGCGGATCATCTGCCACTGGATGGCGTTGGAGCCGCGCACCTCGCGCTTGGCGTTGGTCGAGGCGCCGTAGGAGTACCAGGCGTGCTCGCCGACCTGCACCATCGTGGTCGCGGCGACCAGGTCGCCGTCGTGCTCGGAGAGGTACAGCTTCATCCGCTCGGGGTTCTCGGCGTTCAGCGCGTCCCACATCGTCTCGAAGTAGCCGAGCGAGCGGCCCGTGAACCCGTCGCGCTCGGCCGTCTCCAGGTAGATGCGGTGGAAGTCGGCCAGTTCCTCGCGCGACCCGGTGCGGACGGTGACGCCCTCCTTGGTCGCCTTCTTGATGTTGCGGCGCCACAACTGGTTCATGCCCTTGAGGAGTTCGTCCTCGGTCTTCTGGGTGCCGTCGGCGTGCCGCAGTGGGAGTTGGAAGTTGAACATCGGCTGGCCCGCCGCGAAGCCGTGACCCGTCTCGTCGGTCACCCAGCCCTCGTGCAGCAGTTCGTTGCGCAGCCGGGTCGCGACGTTGACCGTCTCGTCGGGCGTGACCTCCGACAGGCGCGTTACGTTCTCGTCGGCGATGGCGGCCTTGATGGTGACGGGGGACCAACGGCGGTGGACGATGGTCGGGCCGATCCGCACGGCGAACGCCTTGCGCGACTTGGCGTGGCCGATCAGGGCCGACAGGTGCTCGTCGATGTCGGTGCGGGCCCAGTCGAGGACGGGGCCCTCCGGGAGGTAGGCCAGGTAGCGCTTGAGCTTGGGCAACTGCCGGTACAGGACCAGCCCGACCCCCGTCAGGGCGTCGCCGTCGAAGAAGCCGATCGACTCGGCGCGCCACTCCGCCTTGACCTTCGACCAGGCGGGGGTCTGCAGGAACGACGCCGATCCGCGCTCCTCGATGAAGGCGAGGTGCTGCTCGGCTGAGATGGGTCGACAGGTGATGCTCACCCCCACAGGCTACCGGGCGGACCCGATCCGGGGTCATTCCGCGGGGCGGGTCGAGGGCGGTGGCGCGCGGGGGAGTCGGGCCCGTGAGCGGGGCCGTGCCGTCGCCGCGTCCGGATGACGGGGACGTGCGGGAGCGTGGCACGGGGGAGGCGGTTGAGCAGTTTCGGGTGTTCGTTGCTGGTGTTATCGCTAGCACGTGGCGCCCAGGCCCACGAGTTGCGGATGCTGCTCAACGCCAGACCCTCGACACCGGTGGGTCTGCCGGAGGGGGCGGCGATGCGAGAATGGCCGCATGCAGAACTCGACCGACACCAGGGCGCGGGCCGCGGAGATCGCGGGCAAGGTCCTCGACAACTGGGTCTTCCGCGCCGTCGCGATGGCGGCCGTCGGCGTCGGCGCGTTCCTGCTGCTCTACGGCGTCCCGGGGCTCGAGGAGTTCTGGATGGCCAAGCGCGGCGCCAACGTGTACCGCACCGACCTTGACGTCTACCGCCTCGGTGGGCAGGTGCTGCTCCAGGGCGGCGACCTCTACGGCAGGCTCCCCGACATCGAACTCGGTGCGAACCTGCCCTTCACGTACCCGCCCATCGCCGCGATCCTGTTCGCCCCGCTCGCGATGATGCCGCTCAAGGTCGCCTCCGCGCTGTTCACCGTCGTGTCGATCGTCGCGTTCGGCGTGGCGACCTGGCTCGTCGGACGCGAGGTCAGCGGCCTGCGCGGTGCCCGGGCCGCATGGTTCGGCGTGGCACTCACCGGCGCCTTCATGTGGATCGGGCCGATGCGCGAGACCATCTGGTTCGGCCAGATCAACAACGTGCTGATGTGCCTGGTTGTCGTCGACCTGCTGGCGCTCCGCGGCCGGAAGTGGCAGGGCAGCCTGATCGGGCTCGCGATGGCGATCAAGCTCACGCCCGCTGTCTTCCTGGCCTACTTCCTGATGCGCAAGGACTGGCGCGCGCTGATCGTCGGGATCGTCTCCGCGCTGGTCTACACCGCCATCGGCTTCGCCGTCACCTGGCGCGACTCCGTCAACTACTGGACCGACGCGCTGCTGTCGGCCGACCGGGTCGGCAACCTCGCCTACCTCGCCAACCAGTCCATCAACGGCCTGATCCGCAGGCTGATCCTCGACGACCGGACGGCCAGCCTGGTCTGGTTCGCCTCGTGCGCCGTCATCGGGCTCGGCCTGCTGTGGCTGCTCTGGCGCCTCTTCAAGGTCGGCCTCGACGCGGCCGCCATGGTCACCATGGCCCTGTACGCGCTGCTCGCCTCGCCCGTGAGTTGGTCGCACCACTGGGTGTGGTGCGTGCCCGCGATCCTGATGCTCGCCTTCCTCTGGCGGCCCCGCGGCCCCGTGGTCGGCTGGATCGGCGCGGCGGTCGCCGCGCTTGGGCTGTGGGTCTTCTACTCACGCATCATCTGGGAGCAGCCCATCGTCGACTCGGGCGTCGTCGAGTGGAACGGCACCCAGCAGATCCTCGGAAACGCGCAGACGCTGTGGGCCTTCCTCGCGCTCGCCGCCCTCGTGGTGGCGGCGGTGTGGCCGTCCCGACGACCCTCGTCGCGGGGCGTCGACGGGTAAGGTCGTGCCATGACCAATATGAACGAGAAGCCCGAGGTTGATTTCCCCGAGGGCGAGGCGCCCGCTGATCTCGTCATCGACGACATCGTCGTCGGCGACGGCCAGGAGGCCAAGGCCGGGGACGTCGCCCACGTGCACTACGTCGGTGTCGCCTTCAGCTCCGGCGAGGAGTTCGACTCCTCCTGGAACCGTGGCGCCCCGCTGTCCTTCCCGCTCGGTGGCGGCCGCGTCATTCAGGGCTGGGACCAGGGCATCCAGGGCATGAAGGTCGGCGGACGGCGCAAGCTGACGATCCCGCCGCACCTGGCCTACGGCGACCGCGGCGCGCCCGGCGCGATCGCCGGCGGCGAGACGCTGATCTTCGTCTGCGACCTGGTCGGAATCAACTGACCTCACCCACAACACCACCCCGAGGGGCCGCGCCGTTGAGGCGCGGCCCCTCGTCCGTCTCCCGGTGTGCGAGGCCGCCCCAACCTGTGATTAACCTGAGAGAAATCCTCAGAAACTGAGCGTGAGCTACCCGCCGTGGCCTCCGTTTACGCAGCCATTCCTGTGAGAGTCCCGTCTGAGGAGTTTGAAAAGTTTCTGAGAAAGTCTCAGACTAGCGGGGCATCCAACACCAAGGAGACACAGTGAAGAACCACTCCATCCAGCCGCGAAGGGCGCTCGACTACACACCGCCGAGCGAGCCCGGGACCTGGTGGCGCAAGGCAACTGTGAGCCTGGCCGCGGCGACGATCGGCTTGGCAGGGCTCGGGGTAAGCACCGCGTCCGCCGACGACAGCGCCCCCGTGACTGCATCACACTCGACCTCCACCGACCGCGGGTCCGACTCCGGCCAGCGCTCCGAGCAGTCCTCGAACGGCAGGGGCTCGGACAGTAAGGGCTCGAATGCCGGCTCCGCCGATGGCGGCAAGGGCGATACGTCGTCCGGCGCCGACAACTCCGCGGGCAACGGGTCCGGGCAGGAAGGCAACGACGACGGCGACTCTGGAGCCTCCGATTCGACGGGGTCCGATTCGACGGGGTCCGACTCGACGGGTTCCGACTCGACCGGCTCCGAGTCGACCGGCTCCAATGAACAGGCGGGCGACGGCGGTGGCGGCGACTCGAACACGTCGAACACCCCGTCCGAGGAGCCGACGCCCACGCCGTCCGAGGAGCCGACGCCCAGCCCTTCGCCGACTCCCACCACCAAGCCGACCGAGCAGGCCAAGCCCACTCAGCAGACCAGGCCCGAGGCGACCACGCCGTCGAAGACCACCACCGCCTCAAAGTCCTCGAGGGATGACGACTCGTCGACCTCCCGCAAGAGCGGGACCAGGCACCACTCCTCGTCGCGGCACCACTCCTCGTACTCGAGCGAGCGCAGCGGCGGAGATCGCGACTACTCGACCTCGTCGACGTCCTCCACGTCGACCTCGTCGTCCTCGACGGCGACCGTCGCGGCCACCACGAGCAACCTCGCCGTCGACGGCGCGTCCATGCCGCTCGCCAAGGGCGCCTACCGCCTGAGCGCCCAGTTCGGTGCGACCGGATCCTGGTCGCGCTACCACACCGGCATGGACTTCTCGGCCCCGACGGGCACCCCTGTCTACGCGGTCGTCGACGGCACGGTCGTCGAGTCGAGCGCCGGTGGTTGGGCGGGCACACACGTCATCATCGAGGCGGCCGACGGCTCGCACACCCTCTACGCGCACCTGAGCGCCAAGACGGTGATCCCTGGCACCAAGGTGACCGCAGGCCAGCAGATCGGGAAGGTCGGCGAGACCGGCCGCGCCTTCGGCGCCCACCTGCACTTCGAGTACTACACGCCCGGCACCCGCCCCGGCGACGTCTACTCGGCCTCCAACCCGGCCGCCTTCCTGAAGGAACTCGGCCTCACCTTCTGAGCGCCCAACGCTCGGACCCCGGTACCGACGCCCCGCGGCTCCCCCCTGGCCGCGGGGCGTCGCCGCGCCTGTGCAAATGCCACGGGGTTTCGACCGATGAGATCCGCTGCCCGTGCTCCATGGCTCAACCAGCGGAACTGCAACGGTTTCGACCGATGAAGTCCGCTACGCGTGCTTCATGGCTCAACCAGCGATCCGTCGGTTGAGCCGGGCAAAGCCGCGAAGCGGCGCAGCGCGCGTCGAAACCAACCCGCGAGTGGCCGCATGGCCTGCACTCTGCCGTTCCCGAGCGTGTGGAGGTGTCGCTGCGGATGTCGGGTTTCGACCGATGAAGTCCGCTGCGCGTCCTTCATGGCTCAACCAGCGAAGACCGATGAAGTCCGCTGCGCGTCCTTCATGGCTCAACCAGCGAAACGCCGAAGGGCGCCCCGTAGGAGAACTCCCACGGGACGCCCTTCGAGGCTTTCTCGCTACGAGGCCTTGACGACCTCGATCTTGATGTCCTCCATCTCCTCGTTGATCCGCATCGAGTAGAAGGAGCGGTACACGAACACCATGGAGGCGAGCAGGAACACCGCGGCGAGCGCGCCCGTGAGCCCGACGCCGACCTCGGCGCGCAGCAGCACAGACAACTCGACGGCGAGCAGGCCGAACAGCGTCGTGAACTTGATGACCGGGTTGAGCGCCACCGACGAGGTGTCCTTGTACGGGTCGCCGACGGTGTCGCCGACGATCGTCGCCTCGTGCAGCGCGGTGCCCTTGGCCGCCAGGTCGACCTCGACCAACTTCTTCGCGTTGTCCCAGGCGCCGCCCGCGTTGGCCATGAAGATGGCCTGGTACAGGCCGAACAGGGCCATCGCGATCAGGTAGCCGATGAAGAAGAACGGCTCGACGAAGGCGAACGCAAGCGTCGCGAAGAACACGCCGAGGAAGATGTTGAACATGCCCTTCTGCGCGTACTTGGTGCAGATCTCGACGACCTTTGACGAGTCCTCGTCGCTTGCCCGCTTCGCGTCGCTGTGCAGGTCGATGTTGTCGCCGATGAACTCGACCGCCCGGTAGGCGCCCGTCGTCACCGCCTGGATCGACGCTCCCGTGAACCAGTAGATCACCGCGCCGCCGACCAGCAGGCCGAGCAGGAACGGGGCGTGCAGCAGCGACAGGTTCTCGACGTCGTGCTGGAGGCCCCCGGTGAGGCCCATCATGATCGAGAAGATCATGGTGGTCGCGCCGACGACCGCGGTGCCGATCAGCACCGGCTTCGCGGTGGCCTTGAAGGTGTTGCCGGCGCCGTCGTTGGCCTCGAGCAGGAACTTTGCCTTCTCGAAGTCGGGGCGGTGACCGAACTCCTTCTCCAACTCGTCCTCGACACCCTCCTCCTCGATGGTGGACAGTTCAAAGACCGACTGCGCGTTGTCGGTGACGGGCCCGTAACTGTCGACGGCGATCGTCACGGGGCCCATGCCCAGGAAGCCGAAGGCGACAAGGCCGAATGCGAACACCGCCGGGGCGAGCATGAACTCGCCGAGGCCGAGCGTCGAGATCCAGTAGGAGATCGCCATCAGGCCCGCGATCGCGATGCCCAGCCAGTAGGCGGAGAAGTTGCCCGCGACGAGTCCGGAGAGGATGTCGAGGGAGGGGCCGCCCTTGTTGGACGACACCACGACCTCGCGCGTGTGGCGCGACTTCGTGCTGGTGAAGACCTTCACGAGTTCGGGGATCAGGGCGCCCGCGAGGGTGCCGCAACTGATGATCAGCGACAGCTTCCACCACATGCCGTCCGGCATGTCGGCGATCAGCAGCGCGGAGGTGCCGAACGTCAGCGCGATGCACACGACCGAGGTGATCCACACCAGCGAGGTGAGGGGCTTCTCGAAGTCCATCTCCTCCGCCGTTGCGTACCGCGAGCGGGTGATGGCCGCGTTGACGAAGTAGGAGATGCCGGAGGCGACGAGCATGACGGCGCGGATCACGAACAGCCAGACGAGGAGCTGGATCTGCATGGTGGGCTCGGGGACGCCGAGCAGGATGAAGGTGATCAGCGCGACGCCGGTGACGCCGTAGGTCTCGAAGCCGTCGGCGGAGGGGCCGACGGAGTCGCCAGCGTTGTCGCCGGTGCAGTCGGCGATCACGCCGGGGTTGCGGGCGTCGTCCTCCTTGATGTGGAAGACGATCTTCATCAGGTCCGCGCCGATGTCGGCGATCTTGGTGAAGATGCCGCCCGCGATGCGCAGCGCTGCGGCGCCGAGCGACTCGCCGATCGCGAAGCCGATGAAGCAGGCCCCCGCGATCTCGCCAGGCAGGAACACCATGATGATCAGCATCATCGCGAGTTCGACGGAGATCAGCACCATGCCGATGCTCATGCCGGAGCGGAGCGGGATGTCGTGCAGGGGATGCGGCCTGCCGCCGATCGCGGCGTGCGCGGTGCGGGAGTTGGCAAGCGTGTTGACGCGGATGCCGTACCAGGCGACGGCGTAGGAGCCGGCCATGCCGATCAGCGAGAAGCCGATCACGATGGCGGTCTTGCCGATGCCGAACCCGAGCGACACGTAGTAGACGACGATGATCGCCGCGATGAAGGCCCACAGCAGGAGCAGGAACCGGCCCTGCTGCTTCAGGTACGCCTTGCAGGTCGTGTAGATCAGTTCGGAGATCTCCCGCATGGCCTGATGCGCGGGCATCTTCTTCAACTGGGTGTAGGTGAGCAGCCCGAAGCCGAGGCCGAGCGCGCACACGATCAGCCCGAGACCGAGCAGCACGTCGCCCGGCATGCCGAGGAACGTCACGCTGCCGAGATCGGGCAACTGCAGGTTCGCCTCGCCGCCGACGTGGGTTTCCCCGCCGTCGCCACCGGCGCAACCTGCCAGGAGCAGTACAAGGGGAGCCGCCAACGCGGCCCCTGCTCTGCTGGGTGTCAGCTTGCTGCGAATTGATCCAGCTATCTCCACGTCGATCACATCTCCTGTGAACAGGTATAGCGAGACGGCAACGCTGCCGTCAGGGACGGCTTCACTGCCGTCCCTCGACATCCTACGGCGTGTCGTACAGGCGGAGACGTGACCCCCGCATTGCCGCAAAACGCCTGACGAACCGGCGTTTCGCGAATTGTTATGACGTTGTGACCCAAGCGGCTTGACCGCGAGGGTATCCCTGAAAGTATTGTTGCGAAACAAAGCGTGCCCGCCATGGCGGCGGGGCGCTACGTGGTGGCGAGGGTGCCACCAGAAGGGACGACCTCAATGAACATCTCACGTCGCAATCTCTTGTCCGTCTCGGCGGCCGCGATGGCAGTCGGCGCCCTGTCGGCCTGCAGCAGCGAGCGTGGCGGGGGCGCGTCGCCTGCACCCACCGGCACCACCGGTGGCGGTGGCGGCGGCGCCGAGGGCGCGCTGATCGGCATCGCGATGCCCACCAAGAGCCTCGAGCGCTGGAACCGTGACGGCGCCCACCTCGTCGAACTGCTCGAGAAGGCCGGCTACAAGACCAGCCTGCAGTACGCAGACAACAAGCAGGACCAGCAGAACAACCAGGTCCAGAACATGATCAACGACGGCGCCAAGGTGCTCGTCATCGCCTCCATCGACGGCACGGCGCTTGGCCCGGTCCTGACCGCAGCCGCCAGCGCGGGCGTCAAGGTCATCGCCTACGACCGCCTCATCAACGGCTCCAAGGACGTCGACTACTACGCGACCTTCGACAACTACAAGGTCGGCCAGTTGCAGGGCCAGTTCATCCTCGACAACGCCGACAAGTACAAGGGCGCCGACGGCACCATCAACCTCGAGCCCTTCGCCGGTTCGCCTGACGACAACAACGCGAAGTTCTTCTTCTCGGGCGCCTGGGACCTCGTCGGCCCCGAGGTCGCGTCGGGCAAGTTCACCGTCCCGTCGGGCAAGGCTCCCAAGAGCAACGACGACTGGACCACCATCGGCATCCAGGCGTGGAAGTCCGAGACGGCGCAGTCCGAGATGGAGAACCGCCTCAACTCGTTCTACGCGGGCAAGAAGGTCAACATCGTCCTGTCGCCCAACGACTCGCTCGCCCTTGGCATCGAGCAGGCCCTCGACGGCGCAGGCTACAAGGTCGGCACCGACTGGCCGCTGGTCACGGGCCAGGACGCCGACCTCGCCAACGTCAAGGCCATCCTCGACGGCAAGCAGTCGATGACGGTCTGGAAGGACACCCGCAAGCTGGGTGAGCAGGTCGCCACCATGGTCGACCAGCTCATCAAGGGCGAGACTGTCTCCGTCAACGATGAGAAGACCTACGACAATGGCGTGAAGGTCGTGCCGACCTTCCTCGTCGAGCCCGAGGTCGTCACCAAGGAGAACGTCCAGAGCGCGCTGGTCGATTCCGGCTTCTACAAGGCCTCCGACCTGGGTCTGTGAGGTTGAGGGAGCCCGGAGAGTAAGGACACGAGCATGACAGAGCCAATCCTGCGGATGCAGGACATCGGGAAGACGTTCGGCCCTGTCCGAGCGTTGGGCGGCGTCACGATGGACGTGCTGCCCGGTGAGATCCACGCCATCTGTGGAGAAAACGGCGCCGGAAAGTCGACGCTCATGAACGTGCTCTCCGGGCTCTACCCCCACGGCACCTACGAGGGGGAGATCGTCTACGAGGGCCGCGAGATGCGGTTCAAGTCGCTGCGTGACTCCGAGGCGGAGGGCATCGTCATCATCCACCAGGAACTGGGGCTCTCCCCGTACCTGTCGATCGGCGAGAACATCTTCCTCGGCAACGAACGCTCCAAGATGGGGGTCATCGACTGGGCCGCCACCAACGGCGAGGCCAAGGACCTGCTGCAGCGCGTCGGCCTCCGGGAGCGGCCCGAGACGCGCGTCATGGACATCGGCGTCGGCAAGCAGCAGTTGGTGGAGATCGCCAAGGCGCTGTCCAAGAACGTCAAACTGCTGATCCTCGACGAGCCGACCGCGGCTCTCAACGACGAGGACTCGGCTCACCTGCTCACCCTGATGCGCACGCTGAAGGAGGAGGGGGTGACGCAGATCATCATCTCCCACAAGCTCAACGAGGTGATGGCGATCGCCGACTCGATCACCGTCATCCGCGACGGCTCGGTCGTCGAATCGATGGACAACATCACAACCGGCGAGACCCCCGCGAGCGAGTCCCGCATCATCCGCTCGATGGTCGGCCGCTCGCTCGACAACCGGTTCCCCGACCGCGACCCGCACATCGGTGAGGAGCTTCTCCGGGTGGAGGACTGGACGGTCCACCACCCGGAGGACACCGAGCGGATGGTCGTCGACAACGCCTCGCTCAACGTGCGCGCGGGCGAGGTCGTCGGCATCGCGGGCCTGATGGGCGCAGGTCGCACCGAACTGGCCATGAGCATGTTCGGCCACCAGTACGGCTCCAAGGTCACCGGGCGGGTCTACCTGCGCGGAAAGCTGATCGACACCACTACCGTGCCGAGGGCAGTCGCCAACGGCCTGGCCTACGTCAGCGAGGACCGCAAGAAGTACGGCCTGAACCTGATCGCCGAGATCCGCCACAACATCAGCGGGGCCGCGCTGAAGAAGGTCAGCCGCGGCGGCGTCATCGACAAGCCGAAGGAGGACGGCGTCGCCCGCGACTACCGCGACAAGATGCGGATCCGCTCGGCGTCGATCCAGCAGCGCGTCGGGAACCTCTCCGGCGGCAACCAGCAGAAGGTCGTGCTGAGCAAGTGGATGTTCACCGACCCCGACGTGCTGATCCTCGACGAGCCGACGCGAGGCATCGACGTCGGCGCCAAATACGAGATCTACCAGATCATCAACGAGCTGGCCGCAAGCGGGCGGGGGGTCATCGTGATCTCCTCCGAACTGCCGGAACTGCTCGGCATCTGTGACCGGATCTACGCGCTCAGCGAGGGGCGCATCACCGGGCAACTCGCCCGCGAAGAAGCGACACAGGAGTCGCTCATGGAACTAATGACTATGGAGGCTGCTCGCGCATGAGTACCGAAACGGCAATCGCTAAGCCGAAGGCCTGGGGTGGCCTCGGCACCACGATGCGCGAGTACGGCATCATGGCCGCGCTCGTCCTCATCGTCATCCTCTTCCAGGTACTGACCGACGGTCGACTCCTGCAGCCCAACAACGTCACGAGCCTCGTGCAGCAGAACGCCTACGTGCTGATCCTGGCCGTCGGCATGCTGATGATCATCGTCGCGGGCCACATCGACCTGTCGGTGGGTTCGGTTGTCGCGGCGGTCGGTGGCGTGATCGGCGTCCTGATGGCCGATTACCACGTCAATCCGTGGCTTGCCGTCGTCATCGCGCTGGTCGCCGGGGCGGTGATCGGCGCCTGGCAGGGCTTCTGGGTCGCCTTCGTCGGTGTGCCCGCATTCATCGTGACGCTCGGCGGCATGCTGATCTTCCGCGGTGTCGCCCAGGTCCTCGTGGGTCGCACGCGCGCGGGGTTCGAGGATTCCTTCGTCAGCATCTCCAACGGAGGCGTCGCGGGCTGGGTCGGCTTCATGGGCAACCTGGACGCCTTCACGGTCATCGTCGGCATCGTGGCGATCGTCGGGCTGATCTTCTCGACGCTGCGCCGCAGGATGGTCGCGAAGTCGCGCCGCCTCGAGGTCGAGCCGATGGGCCTGATGCTGGTCAAGCTGATCGGTCTGAGCGTCCTGATCGGACTCGCCACCTACTGGGTCGCGAGCAGCAACCTCGGCCTCCCCTATGTGCTGGTGATCGTCGGAGTCGTGATCCTGCTCTACTCGTGGCTGATGGGCAACACCGTCTTCGGACGCCACGTCTACGCGATCGGCGGCAACCTCGCCGCCGCGAAGCTGTCTGGCATCAACACCCGCAAGGTCAACTTCTGGCTGTTTGTGAACATGGGCGTGCTGTGCGGCCTGGCCGCGGTCGTCGTGACGTCGCGCGCAGGCGCCGCGGTCGCGGCCGCTGGTCAGAACTACGAACTCGACGCGATCGCTGCCTGCTTCATCGGCGGTGCGGCGGTCTCCGGCGGCATCGGCCGCGTGTCGGGCGCCATCATCGGCGCGCTCATCATGGGCGTGCTGAACATGGGCCTGTCGATCATGAGCGTTGACCCGTCCTGGCAGTTCGTCGTCAAGGGTCTCGTCCTGATCGTGGCCGTCGCATTCGACATGATCAACAAGGGAAGATCGGCGAAGGCCTAACATCTGTCCATGGGGTCTCCGATGGCCGAGGGCCGGTCGCCCGAGCCCGTCGTGCTCGATCTCGACGACGACGAGACGCCGCCCCCGCAGAGGTGGGGACGGCGTCAGTCACGCTGGGTGCTGGCCGGCGTCGCGGTGGTCGCCGTCGGCCTGACGGCCGTACTGCTTCGCCCCGCGCCACGCGCCCCGGTGGACCTTGAGGGCCTTCGAACGGCGCCCCAGGAGGCATGGACCGACAGATTCGACCTCTCGCGGGCCCTGCTTGCCTTCGAATGCGGCGATGGGGACATCGGGCTGGCCCGGCCGAGCGAGGCCGGCCTCACGCTCGAATGCCGAAACGCCTCGGATGGTTCGTTGTCCTGGGAGAAGAGCCACCCTGAGTCGATCGGACCCTGGTTGACCGATCTTCCCGGCAGCCCCTATCTCGTGGTGCAACCGCAGTATGTCGAGGGAAACACGGACGACGTCACGTACACGGTGCTGGAGCGCCGCACGGGCGAGAGCGTCGCGGAACTGGTGCTCCCCGGCGCCGACTGGGACGCGGGCGAATGGAGCGTCCTGGTGGCAAGCGACAAGGGGACGCTGGTGGCCAGCCACCAGCACGCCGAACCTGGTCGGCTCGAGGTCTGGGCGATCGACCCTTCGCGCCCGGACCGGCGCCTCTGGACGTCGAGCCTGGAGGAATGGCCGGGCAAGGCGCTCACGGGTCAGTACGGAGCGGTGCTCGACGAGCACGCGGGATACCTGTGGGACCGCAACGACCTCGAGCGGGGAGGATATCGTCTCGTGCTCGACCGCGACGACGGATCGACCCCCGAGTGGGCCCGCGACGGCGAGGACTTCGCCTACGTCGGCGAGGTCGGGATCGTCGCCCAGTCGTACTCAGGGGTGCGGGCCTTCGACCTTTCCACGGGCGCCGAGTTGTGGAAGAAGGACGAGATCGGGGTGACGGCGGTAGGGGCGACCAATGCGGCCTACCTGCTCACGCGCCGGACCGAGCCCGGGGGCTACGACCCCGAGACGGGGGAACACACGCAGCAGCACGGGGTGACGCGACTGACCAAGGTCGATCCGCGCTCCGGGCGCGAACGGTGGGCCGCGTCGTTTGACCACGACATCGGTGTGGTGCGGCAACTGGGCGGGCGACTGGTGGTTGCTGAGCCGCTGCTCTCGGGCTCCCCTGATGAGGCGGTGGGCAGGCTGAGCGTTCACGATGACCGCACCGGTCGCCGACTCTGGGACGCGACCCGGGAGGGAGCCCTGCTTACCGGGCTCTTCTCGGGCGACGACTCGATCATCGCTCAGTTCGTGACCTACCCGCAGTCCGAGCAGGATTCGTTGCCGAGCACCGCGGTGGTGGCGTACGACCTTCGAAGCGGCGAGGTGCTCTGGGAGGTCGACGAGATGTGGGCGCAGGTCGTGGCAGGTCACCTCGTCACCTATCGACCCGACGGCACGGTGACGGTGTACCGCTGAGCCGGCGGCTGTGTGCAACAGGGAGAACCTCACGGATGGAGCCAGCGACCGGCCGCCGGTTCTAGCATTGCCCCATGGGGTCTCCGACCGTCGGTGGTCGCTGGTCGTCGCCGTCCGACGTCGACCTGGTGGACCTCGACCGCGAGCGGCCGCAACCCCCGTCACGCACCTGGGGCAGGCGCGAGACGGACGTGACCGCCGGGGCCGCGGCCCTCGTCGCGCTGGCCACAGTGCTCGCGCTGCTCTGGCCCCAACCCGAAGCGGAGGAGGACGTGGTCGGCCTGACCGGGCGACCCGAGGTCGCTTGGGTCGCCGAACCGGAGCGCGGTGGGTCGCTGCAAGCCGTCGCCGACTGCGCCGTCGGGGGCATCGCGCTCCTGGGTTCCTCGGAGGATGGACGCTCGACGCTGGCGTGCCGGTCGGCCGCTGATGGGGACGAACTGTGGCGCCACACCTGCGATGACGTGCCCGCAGCGCTGCTCAGCGCCCCCGAGAGCCCCCTTGTGGTGCTGTTCGACGAGCGCGTCAGGCACGCCACCGTCATCTCCCGCGACTCCGGGAGGGAGGTCGCGACGATCCGGCTTCCCGCCGTCAACGTGGCGGCCGGAGACCTGAGCCCCCTCGCGCTGTCCGACCGGGGGATGGTGCTTGTCAACTCGTCCACGCCGGGTGATTGGGAGGGGGTGACGATCCGGGCCATCGACGTGCGCCACCCGGGCAGGCTGCTGTGGACCACCCGGATCGAGCGGAGCAGGGCGGGCCGCTCCCTGAGCTTCGGCGCGGAGCCCCTCGTGGAGTACGGCGGGTTCCTGTGGGACCGCGACGACACCAGCGACGCAGGCTACGTGCTCGCGATCAGCGCCGCAGACGGTTCGGTGCCGCAGTGGAGCGCCGCGAGCGACCTGATGACCTTCTCGGGCGACGTGGTCGTCGGCACGATCGCCGGGCGCGGGGTGGTCGCCTACGACCTGGCATCGGGCCGGACGCTCTGGGCGAAGGAGCGCAGGACGATGTCGGTGGCGTCGGGCGACGGCGCGTTCTTCCTCGTCGAACCGGTCACGGTGCCCTCCACGCTCGACCCCGTCAGCGGGCTCCGCTCCCGACAGCACATCGCCTCGCGCGTGACCCGGGTCGATCCGCGGTCCGGGCGCGAGCGGTGGGTGAGCGTGATCGACCACCCGACCCGGATCGCGGCGGTGATGGGCGATGGGTTGCTGGTAGCCGAGGACAACTTCTTCACGCCCTGGAACGCGGGCGAGGCGGCGCTGTCGATGGTCGATGCCCGCACGGGCGAGCCGGGATGGACCCGTCGGTTCCCGCAGGGCAGGCTCGGCTTCGTGCGCGGCGCGGACGGCGTGGTGGTCGCCGAACTCGTCGGCCCGACGTCCCTGACGGCCCACTCCGACGGGGAGCGCACGGACTGGCTCGCGGGTCACGACAGCACGGTCGTCGGGGTCGACCTGGAGACCGGCGTCGACCGGTGGCGACTCGGCCTCGGCCAGGGCGCCGCGACCGTGATCGGCCGGCACCTCGTGGTCGGTGACGAGTCGGGTGCCGTCACCGTCTACCGCTGACCGGTCGGCTCGGCCGTCTACGGCTGTCCGGGTATGTGTCTTGTCGGCTGCCGCTGGTCGGCCGGTCGCCGTCACCGTCTATCGCTGTCCGGTCGGCTCGGGCCGCCTTCGCCGTCTACGGCTGTTCGGGTCGGGTGTCTTGCCGGCTGCCGGCCGTGCAGGTGCGGCGACCGCTGCTGCATCGGGGCCGACGCTCTGCGAGTCGTGGCGGGCGTCGGCGGCGAGTTCGCCGGCAGCGGTTGGCGGCCACGACCAACCGGACAGAGACATTCGGGTCCGCCACGCGTGGCGACGGGCCGGTCTAGCATGCGGACATGAAGGTCGATGCGGATCCGGGTAGCGCACACGCGCGCCCGAAGTTCCTGGACCTCGACGAGCCGCCGACCCGTGGGCCGCTGTCGGCGTGGACGCCGCAGCGGACGCTGGCCACCGTCGCGATCGGGGTCGCCGCCGCCCTCGTCGCCACCCTTGCCGTCACGCTGTGGCCGCGACCCGACCCGCCGCTCGAGATCGTCGGCATGGCGGATGGCCCTGTCGTGGCCTGGGAGCGGCCCGTCACCAACCCTCGGCAGGTGCCGCTGCTGTTTCGCTGCGGAGCGGAGCGGATCGCCCTGGTGGAGATGACTGCGCCCGACCTCACCATCACGTGCCTGGAGGCGGCCGACGGTCGCGAGGCCTGGACGGCGAAGGTCCCCGACCAGCGGAGCCTCGAGGTCCGCGACCTGGTCGGCACGCCCTACCTTGCCGTCGGCGCGGCTCCCGAAGTGACGCTCCTGAACAGGAAGACCGGGAGCATTGCCGGTCGCGTGCCCCTCCCGTCACAGACAAGCGACTTCCCGGCGACGCTCTCCGGCACCACGTCGGGGGGACTGCTGATCACCTCGATCTGGACGGCAGGGCAGAAGTCGGGGCTGAGGGTCACTGCGCTCAAGGGCCTCGACGCGTCCGAGCCACGGTGGCGCGTCGACCTCCCGACGCGCGACGCCGGCGCAGGGCTCCAGGGCGGCTACCGCCCCGTCGAGGAGCGGCACGGATACCTGTGGGACCCCGACTACGACGGGTCGGGCTACGCGCTGGCGCTGGACGCCGGGACGGGCGAGCAGCCGCACTGGAGCGCGACCACTTCGCGGATGGCCGTCGTCGACGATGTGGTGGCGGCCCAGGAACCCGGGGGAGTCGCCGGCTACCAGATCTCGTCAGGTCGACGCCTGTGGTACCTGGAGGGGGGCGACGCCTCGCTCGCGGTGGCGGGGGAGAGGACGATCATCCTCGTCGATGCCCCAGGGCCCGACGCGACGCTCGATCCCGCGTCCGGCAGGCCCACCAGCACGGTGTCGGCGATCGACCCGTGGACCGGGCGTGAGCGCTGGCGCGCCCAGGTACCGCTCGTGGCCTCCATCGCCAGGGTGACCGGCGACAGTGTCCTGGTGTCGAACCTTCGCACCCTCAACGGCAACGCGGCGCTCACGATGCTGGGCCTCGACGACGGCGCCGTGCGCTGGTCCCACGAGATCGACGGCTATACGGGCCTGTCGACGTCGCTGGGGGACGGATACGTGATGGTCGACGCGTGGACCATGACGAGCGACCCCGACGGCTCCGCGGTCGCGAACCTGAACGACGAGGCGCTCTTCGCGATCGACCTGGCGACGGGCGAGGAGCGGTGGCGCCTCGACGCGAGCACCCCACAGTTGGTGGGTCGCCGCGTGATCGACATCGTCGACGGCAAGGTCGTCGCCTACCGCTGAGGCGAGGATCGCACGGACGAAGTCGCTGGTTGAGCCGGGCATAGGCGCGAAGCGCCGCAGCCCGCGTCGAAACCCTCTGGCGGCCGACAGCGAGAGTCGGGGTTCTGCTGGTTGAGCCGGGCATAGGCGCATAGCGCCGCAGCCCGCGTCGAAACCTTCTGGCGGCCGGGAGCGGTACTCGGGTTCTGCTGGTTGAGCCGGGCATAGGCGCATAGCGCCGCAGCCCGCGTCGAAACCTTCTGGCGGCCGACAGCGAGAGTCGGGGTTCTGCTGGTTGAGCCGGGCATAGGCGCGTAGCGCCGCAGCCCGCGTCGAAACCCTCTGGCGGCCGAGAGCCTTACTCGGGTCGGACCAGTCGATGTCAGTGGGTTTCGACGCAGCGGCGGGCGACTTCGTCGCCGCGGCTGGCTCAATCGACGGGTCTGCTGGTTGAGCCGGGCAAAGGCGCGTAGCGCCGCAGCCCGCGTCGAAACCCTCTGGCAGCCGAGAGCCTTACTCGGGTCGGACCTGTCGATGTCGGTGGATTTCGACGCAGCGGCGGGCGACTTCGTCGCCGCGGCTGGCTCAATCGACGGGTCTGCTGGTTGAGCCGGGCAAAGGCGCGCAGCGCCGCAGCCCGCGTCGAAACCTTCTGGCGGCCGGGAGCGGTGCCCGGGTCCGCGAGCACTGCTGGACGTTCGGACGTCTCGACAAGCTCGACGAACGGACCGCCCGCTGAAGGGCGCGCGACCACCGTTCCCTGAGCTTGTCGAAGGGTCCGCGACCACCGCTCGGCGTTCGGACGTCTCGACAAGCTCGACGAGCGGGCTTCTCGTCGAGTGTCACACGGTGCCCGCCACCGTTCCCTGAGCTTGTCGAAGGGTCCGCGGCCACCGCTGGACGTTCGGACGTCTCGACAAGCTCGACGAACGGGCCGCCCGCCGAAGGTCGCGCGACTACCGTTCCCTGAGCTTGTCGAAGGGTCCGCGACCACCGCTCGGCGTTCGGACGTCTCGACAAGCTCGACGACCGGACCCCGCGCGTCGAACCCCCTCTCTCCGGGTTGCCTCACCAGGCCCGTTTGCCACATCTGCGGCTTCTCGCGTCGAGAGCGCCCAGACGCCCCTACCGACTACCGCCCGCGGGTGGTCTTCGACCAACGCTCGGCGTTTCCGCGAACGGATCGCGCGGGAGGACTCCGAACGCCGGGTTTCCGTGGTTACCGTTGCCATGGAGGAGGCATGACCGACGACGTGATCGAGCTCGCCGAACTGACCCGGCCGGCTCCCGAAACCCGGTGGACGGGCCGCCACACCGGGCTCGTCTTCGGGGCCCTCGTCCTCATCGCGGGCCTCATTGCGACCCTGAACTTCCTCGCCGCCCCGCTCCCGCCGGGCGACCGGCTCCTGCTCCAAGCCGCGCCATCGCCCGCCTGGACGACCAAGCTCGCCGACGACGAGTCCGCGATCGGCATCGGCGGCGACCTGATCGTCATCCACCAACGTCGACTCGGCGACCAGGGTGCGGCGGTTCGCGGCATCGACCCCGCGACCGGGCGTGAACTGTGGCGACACAACGTCCGCGGACACGCTGGGCCGCTGCAGGTGCGTAACCTCCCCGGCACCGGCTGGCTCACGCTCCAGGCAGGCGCCGAGGTGACCCTCCTCGACCGACTGACGGGCAACCAGGAGGAACATTTCACCCTCCCCGACGGCGACGGCGGCGACGCATGGTTCGGCTCGAGCGACAAGGGCACGCTGCTGATGGCCGTGCCAAGTTACGGCTCCACTGGCCGCGTCCTGACCGTCTCCAGATTGGCGTCGCCTGATCCGGACGCCGTCGTCTGGAGCAGAGAGGTTCCCCTCACCTCGATCCTGACTCTCGCGATGCGCCAGGCCGACGTGGTCGAGCGCGAGGGGTTGCTGCTCCTGCGCAGCGCGGACGGGTGGCGCGGATCCGGCCGATACTCCCTGGCGCTGCGCACCTCCGACGGGCGGGTTCCGGACTGGACGCACAGCGTCGAACGGTTCGTGATCGCGCGCGGCGTGGCGGTGTTCGGCATCGATGGGCGGCTAGAGGGGCGGGAACTGCGCACCGGCCGGGAGTTGTGGCGGCTGGAGCCCGCGTCGGCCTACCTGTTCGGGACCGACAGCGCTCTCATCATCGAGTCGATGGGCGAGTTGCGTCGGCTCGATCCGTACTCGGGCCGCACGCAGTGGACCACCACCGTCGGGTCGGTGTTCACGGCACTCGTCGAGCACGGCGACCAGTTGATCTTCTACGAGGGGGCGCAGACGATCTTCCCCGACCGGGGCACGACGAAGGCCGACTCTGTGGCGCCGTGGGTTGGGGCCATCGACCTGTCCACCGGGCGACCGCTGTGGCGGACGACCACCCCGTCACCGGTGCTCGACGTGATGCTCGGCACCGACACCGTCATCGCGCGGATGTACGACGCGCACGACGAGTCGCCGACCTTCGAGGTCGCCGCCCTCACCGAGGGCGGCCAGATCTCGTGGGTGTGGCGGGATCAGCGTGACTCGTGGAGCCTCACCCGCCTCGGCAGTCACCTGGCCACGATCGATCCCGACGGGACGCTGACCCTGTGGAACTGAGCCTCAGGCCAGGTCGGCCAGGCGCGTGAGCGCGTCCTCCCAGTGGGACGACAGGGCGTCGAGGTCGGCGTCTGCCGGGAGACGGTCCTGAGCCAGGTCGAGCCGGGTGTGCCCGTCCTGGTCGCTGAGGCGAAGGTCGACCACCGTGCGTGGTGCGTCCCCGTCCGCGTGCCAGGAGAATCTGATCTGTTCCATGGGATGGAAACTTCGCGTGACGCCGTATGAGCCGTCCGTGGCTCGCCAGTCGTCGCCCTTGGAGCCGAGTCGTCCGCCGGTGCCAAGCAAGGCCTCATTACCGGGCGGGGTCATGAGGGCCGACCACACGTCGGCGAGGGGCTTGTGCACGGCGAGCGACACCTCAAGATTCGTGAGGTCTGCTGCGGGGTCTGCGGTTTGCATCGACTGCACCTCCTGCTGCGGTCAGCGTCGTTGCCGACCGTGGTACAACCCTAGCCCTGAGCGCCGACGAGCGCGGCTGAATCGCGCTTGGCCCGCCACACCAGATGAGCGATCAATGCGGCGGTCAGACCCGCCGCGACGGGCACCATCATCGCGAGCCGTAGCCCGACGGCATCCGAGACGACTCCGATCAGTGGAGAGGTGCCCAGGAAGCCGAGTCGCATCAACCAGCCGAGCAGCGCGACGCCGGATCCGTGCGCGAAGCCGGGGATCCGGGCGGCGGCCGCGAAGGCCGCGGGAACCAGCGTGGCGCACCCGAAGCCGGTGAGCGCGAACCCGAGATATGGGGCGAGGACCCCAGGCGCGGTCACCACCGTCACAGCACCGATCGCAACGAGCACACCCCCCAATCGGGCGACCGCTCCACGACCCCATCGGTCCGTCATCGGATCGCCGAGGATCCGGCCGACGAACTGGCTGAGCAGGACGACGGTGTAGCCCATCCCCGCCAGGCCGATGGTCGCACCCGCCTCGTTCGTCAGGAACAGGGTGACCCAGTTGTTGGCGATGTCCTCGATGAGCGTGCCGCAGATCGCCAGCAGCGCGATCGGGAGCAGCAGGCGCCATGCTGATCGCGTCGGCGAGCCGGCCTCGGTCCCCTCGGCTGCCGTGGCGGGTGGTTGCCCGTCGTGAGGGGTACCCGCGATCAGGCTCGCGACGACGGCGATGGAGGCCCAGAGCGCCCCGGTGACCGCCAGTTGGGGGCCGAGCGGAAGGCCCATGGCCGCGCTCCAGGCCGCCACGCTGCCGCCGGTGGCGGCACCCAGGCTCCACAACGCGTGCAGCGAGTTGATGATCGACCGCCCCCGCCACTCCTCGACAGTCACTCCTTGGATGTTCTGGGCCGCGTCGACCGCGGCGTCGGTGAAGCCGGCCAGGCCGAAGGGGAGGGCGAAGAGCACCGGCGTCGGCGCGAACCCTGCGAGCGCGATCAGCGCGCCGAGCAGGATTGAGCCGGCCGCAGTCACCGTCCGCGCTCCGAATCTCCTGACGAATGCGCCACCTGCCGCTGCCGCCATGATCGACCCGACCGGCATCGCAATCACCATGAGGCCGAATTGGGTGTTGCTGAGCGCGAACGCCTCCTTCACCTCCGGCAACCGGGGCAGGATGCTCGCCACCAGAGCGCCGTTGGTGAAGAACATCAGGGAGACGCCGACCTGGGCGAGTCGCGGAGAGGACATTCCTCGACGGTAGGTGCTTGAATGATCACGTGCAACGATCATTTCGCCACAAAACGATCATTCAGGCTCTGGGTGAGGGCGAGGTCAGGAACGTTGACCTGATGCGGCTGACGGGCGCATCGAGCATCACCATCCGTCGTGACCTCGCCGAGCTTGCCGCCGTTGGGGCGCTCGAGAGGACCCACGGGGGCGCGCGTCGTCCGCTCAAGAGGGGCGCCCCGATGCCGTTCGCGTCCCGTTGGGAGGCGGATCAGCACGTCAAGGCCGCGCTAGCCAAGAGGGCTACGGCACTCATCGCGGACGATGAGTCGGTCATCCTCGACAACGGCACGACCTGCTACTCGGTCGCGCAGGAACTGGCCGGGCGGCCTCTGACGGTGCTGGCGCTCTCGCTTCACTCTGCCGCCGCGCTCGCGTCGCGGCCGGGGGTGAGTGTCTCGACTCCCGGTGGGCCCGTCGAGACGGACACGTTGGCGCTGGTGGGCTCGGCGGCCCTAGCGGCCGTGCTCAACTTCCGTGCCGACGTCGCGGTGCTCGGAGCCTGCTCCGCAGCGCCGGAGGACGGCCTGACAAGCACCACATTCGAGGATGCCGAACTCAAGCGAGCGGTGATCGCGGCGGCCCGACGACGGATCCTGGTCACCTCCGCAGGCAAGCTCAGCCGCACCGCGAGCTTCCGGTTCGGTGACCCGGCAGACCTCACGCACCTGGTCACGACCGCCGACGCACCCGCCGATGCCCTGCATGCCTACCGCTGCGCAGGCGTCGAGGTCCTGCTGGCGGAGGTCTAGGGCTGGCGTCGGGGGGACTCGACTTCGGCGGCCCGGACCGGATCGACCGACCTCAACGAGACCGCCAGCGCCGTGGCCACGGCGACGAGCGCGCCCGCGAACGCCGCGACCCCGGGCCATCCGTAGTGGGTCCAGATGAAGCCGGCCGCCGACCCGCACGCGCTGGAGCCGAAGTAGTAGAACGCCAGGTACAGCGATCCGGCCATCCCCGTGCCGCGGCCCTTCCTCGCCGCTCGCAGCGTCACCCACGCGCTCGCCGTCCCGTGGGCCGCGAAGAAGCCGGTCGTGATGAGCGCCACCCCGACGATCACCGCCGCCAGGCTGTCGAGCAGCGTCACCGCGATGCCGAGCAGGAAGACCAGCAGTGCGACGGGAACGACCCGGCTCGGCCCGAACCGCGCTGCGACCCGGCCCGCATATGGCGAACTGACGGAGCCGAGCAGGTAACTGACGAACACCAGGCTCGCCAGCCCCACCGACAGGGTGAACGGCTCGCCGACCAGCCGGAACGCCAACGCGTTGAACGCCGCCACGAAGGCGCCCATCGCGGTGAACCCGATGCAGTAGAGCCGCAGCAGCCCGCCGTCGAGCAGCATCCGACGCGCGTTGGCCGCGAGTTCTGTGTGGTTGAGCGGCGTCGGCTGGAACCGTCGCGCGGGCGGTAGCAGGAAGCCGAGCGAGACGGCGATCGCCAGCGACATGGCCCCGATCAGTCCGATGGCCCACTGCCAGCCGAGGACGTCGGCGATCACGCCCGTGAGGAGGCGCCCGGTCATCCCGCCGATCGCCGTGCCCCCGATGTAGAGCCCGGTCGCGGCAGAGGCCGATCTCGGCGTGATCTCGTCGCGCAGGTAGGCCGCGGCGACGGCTGGCAGCCCCGCGACGGCGACCCCGACGGCGGCGCGCAGCACCAGCAGCAGCGGCCACGACGGCATGAACGCGACCGCGGTGCCGAGCAGCGCCGCGACCAGAAGCGTGACGCGCATCAGGTTCATCCGTCCGACGGCGTCCGACAGCGGCCCGAACACCAGCAGCGCGACGCCCATCGCGACGGTCGTGACGGAAAGCGCGAGCGTCGCCGACCCGGCCCCGACGCCGAAGTCGCTGGCAAGCAGGGGCAGCACCGGTTGCGGGCAGTACACCAGCGCGAAGGTCGCCAGGCCCGCCAGGAACAGCCCCAGGGTGATGCGCCGGTACTGCGCCTGGCCCGGAGCCCATCCGTCGAAGGGGGCTGACGTCACGTTCCGATTCAACCAGCGTCGCCCGATGTCGGGGACGGTCGCGTCCATCGCCGCCACCGATCGAGCCGCGTCAGGCCGCGAAGCCACCGCCGGGTGGAAGCGCATCCTCCGCTGGTTGAGCCGCGCAAAGCCGCGGAGCGGCGCAGCGCGCGTCGAAACCAACCTGCGCCTGCAGGCGGACATGCACCGATGGCTCAGGGCACTCCTCGCGCGGGAGCGGGGCGGGAGTTCCTGCGCGCGCTCGGCAGGTTTCGACCGATGAAGGTCGCTCCGCGCCCTTCATGGCTCAACCAGCGGCTGCCGGTTGAGCCGCGCAAAGCCGCGGAGCGGCGCAGCGCGCGTCGAAACCAACTGGCGCCACAGCGGGACTGCACCGATGCCTCCGCCCAGACAGGCTCGAGCGGTGTGCGGGTCTCTGGGCGACCTCAGGGGTTTCGACCGATGAAGGACGCTTCGCGCCCTTCATGGCTCAACCAGCGGCTGCCGGTTGAGCCGCGCAAAGCCGCGAAGCGGCGCAGCGCGCGTCGAAACCAACTGGCGCCTGACAAGTGGGCCTGCTCAACTGGCGCCCGACAGCGGGGTTGCATTGATGGCCCGCCGTCGCGACGGTGACCTGCGGGTAACGCTCGGCCCGTGGGGCGCGTCGTGCTGGGCAAGAGTAGGGCCGAGTCCATGGGCGACCTCAGGGGTTTCGACCGATGAAGGACGCTCCGCGCCCTTCATGGCTCAACCAGCGGCTGCCGGTTGAGCCGCGCAAAGCCGCGAAGCGGCGCAGCGCGCGTCGAAACCAACTGGCGCCTGACAGCGGGCTGCGCCGATGCCTCCGCCCAGACAGGCTCGAGCGGTGTGCGCGTCTCTGGGCGACCTCAGGGGTTTCGACCGATGAAGGACGCTTCGCGCTCTTCATGGCTCAACCGGCGCGGTGGACCGCGACGAGCGTCGACCGTGAGTGATGGCAGGACCTGCCCGCGGTCCCTGAGGACGCCGCCCCTAGAGTGAGGCCATGTCAGCCCTCGAAATCCACATCATCGCCGACTCGACCGGCGAGACCGCGGCCAGGATCGCCCGGGCCGCCGTGGCGCAGTTCCCGTCGCGCGAGTTCACCATCGTGCGGCACAGGAAGATGAACTCGACCAAGGCGCTGATCCTGGCCCTTGAGGAGGTGCGCGACTCCGGCAACCCCGTCGCCGTCTTCTACACCCTCGTCAACGAGGAACTGGCCGACCTGGTGCGCAACTTCTGCCGCGACGCCCGCATCCCCGTCGCCGACCTGATGACCGACGCCATGCACGCCCTGGAGCAGATCTCAGGCATCGAGGCCGACCAGGTCGCGATGCGCGCGCCCGGCGTCGAGGCCGAGTACTTCGTGCGGATGTCGGCCATCGACTTCGCCGTCCGCAACGACGACGGCGCGATGCCCGGAGCGCTACACGAGGCCGACATCTGCCTCGTCGGCCCCTCCCGCTCCGGCAAGACGCCCCTGTCGATCTACCTCGGCTACCTCGGCTACAAGGCCGTCAACGTGCCGCTGGTGCCTGGGATCGCGCCGCCGCCCGAGCTGTTCACGATCGACAGGTGGCGCATAATCGGGCTCACCATGGACGCGGAGCGGCTTCTGAAGATCCGCGGCGAGCGGGTGCGCGGCATGGGCGGCTTCGGCACCAAGGACGGCTACGCCGACCTCGTCAAGATCTACGACGAACTCGACGAGATCGCAAAGGTCCACCGCAGGTTGGGGGCGCCCATCATCGACACGACCGGTGTCGCGCTGGAGGAGGCGGCGTCGCGGATCATCGACATCGTCGACGAGCGCGCCAAGAAGGTCGGAGCCCGGCTGCGCCGCCCACCGGGCGTCGTGCGGGCCGGGGATTCCTGGCGTCCGTAGCCGCGAGGACGTTCGAGCGCCGAACCCGGAGCCGACGCGCGATCACAGGCTCGTTCTCGTCAAGGAGTCGACGCAGCCGACTTTGCTGGCGGCCGACTTCGCAGGCGGCCGACGGCGACCTGCGCGCCGGGTACGTGGCGCGGGGCTACGGCTTGCTGGGCCTTCGGGATGGATGCCAGATCGATGCCGGCGGCTTCCTCCCGGAATCCCCTGCGACGATGCCAAGCGCGCCACTGAATGCAGCCGTGCCAGGGTGCAGGGGACTGGAGCAGGATCCGTGTCTCGCCGCGAGACACGCCGCGGAACGGTGGCGCATGACGCACCGAAGCCGGAAAATGCACGACGAGCGTCGGCCAGGCGAACTGCGGCGTGATCTCCTTGACGAGCAGCGGCATTGCGTCCATGCCAGCGTCAGTCGGAGCCTCCCCGAACCTTCCGCACGCCCTCACCGTCCGACCCGGCGCGCGGTTGCGTGGTGCGTTTGCTTCTAACGATCCCCGACCCTCGCGCCCGCGCCATGGGGGCTAGGCTTTGAGAAAAGGACGAAGTTGTCCTTCAACCTGGGCAGTCAAAGGAGATTTCCCCACCATGAGTGACGATCGTTACATCTACGACCTTTCTGACGGCGACGCGAGCATGAAGAACCTGCTCGGCGGCAAGGGTGCCGGCGTCGCCGAGATGAACAAGGTCGGAGTTCCGGTACCCGACGCCTTCACCGTCACGACGACGGCGTGCGTCGAGACCATGAACAACGGCGGCCAGTGGCCCGAGGGCCTCGACACGCAGATCGCCGAAGGCCTCGCACGACTCGAGGAGCGCACCGGCCGCAAGCTCGGCGCCGCCGAGAAGCCGTTGCTGGTCTCCGTGCGCTCCGGCGCCGTGTTCTCGATGCCCGGCATGATGGACACGATCCTCAACCTCGGCATGTCCGACGACTCCGTGATGGCCCTTGCCGAGGAGTTCGGCAACGAGCGCTTCGCATGGGACTGCTACCGCCGCTTCATCCAGATGTACGGCGAGGTCGTCGAGTCCGTGCCGGCGCACCTGTACGAGGACGCCCTCAGCCAGCTCAAGCACGACCGCGGCGTCGAGAACGACACCGACCTGACCGCGGAGGACCTCAAGCAGCTCGTCGGCACCTTCAAGGAGATCTCGAACGAGGCGCTCGGCGGCGAATGGACCTCCGACCCGCGCGAGCAGCTCAACCGCGCGGTCAACGCCGTGTTCAAGTCGTGGGGCAACCCCCGCGCCGAGGTGTACCGCCGCGCCAACAACATCCCCGCCAGCCTCGGAACAGCCGTCAACATCATGCAGATGGTCTTCGGTAACCGTGGCGACACCTCCGCCACCGGCGTCTGCTTCACCCGTAACCCCTCCACCGGCGAGAAGGCCCTCTACGGCGAGTTCCTCGTCAACGCGCAGGGCGAGGACGTCGTAGCAGGCATCCGCACCCCGCGGCCGCTCGCCGAGATGCAGGAGGTCCTCCCTGAGGCGTACCAGCAGCTCATCGACACCATGCACAAGATGGAGCAGCACTACAAGGACATGCAGGACATGGAGTTCACCGTCGAGGACGGCCACCTCTACCTGCTGCAGACCCGCAACGGTAAGCGCACCGCCGCGGCCGCGCTGAAGGTCGCCTCGGATCTCGTCGACGAGGGCGTCATCTCCAAGGAGGAGGCGCTGCTGCGCATCGAACCCGCCCAGCTCGACCAGTTGCTGCACCCGGCCATCGACCCCAACCACGGCAAGGAGGCCATCGCCACCGGCCTTCCCGCCTCCCCCGGCGCCGCCGTCGGTGAGGTCGTATTCGACGCAGACACCGCCGCCGAGCGCGGCGAACGCGGCGAGCCCGTCGTGCTGGTCCGCTTCGAGACCACCCCCGACGACATCCACGGCGTGATCGTGGCGCAGGGCATCCTGACGGCCCACGGCGGCATGACCTCGCACGCGGCCGTCGTGGCCCGCGGCATGGGCAAGCCGTGCGTGGCCGGTGCCGCCGGCATCAAGATCGACCCGGTCGCCAAGACGCTGACCATCGGCGATCGGGTGCTCAACGAGGGCGACGTCGTCACCCTCGACGGCTCCACTGGCAAGGTCTATGGCGAGGCGCTCGACCTGATCCCGCCGCAGATCAACGAGGACTTCACCCGCCTCGTCGAGTGGGCAGACGGAGTCCGCCGCCTCGGCGTCCGCGCCAACGCCGACAACTTCGACGACGCGTCCAAGGCCCGCGAACTCGGCGCCGAGGGCATCGGCCTGTGCCGCACCGAGCACATGTTCATGGCACAGGACCGGCTTCCCGCCGTCCGCAAGATGATCCTCGCCGAGAACGCCGACCAGCGCGCCGCCGCCCTCGCCGAGATCCTGCCCATGCAGCAGGTCGACTTCGAGGGCATCTTCACCGCCATGAAGGGCCTTCCGGTCACCGTCCGACTGCTCGATCCGCCGCTGCACGAGTTCCTGCCGAACCTGGTGGAGCAGTCCCTGCTCGTCCAGAAGTTGGAGTTGCAGGGCGGCGACGAGACGGCGCTCGCCGAGGCCCGCCAGACGCTCGCGCAGGTCAAGAAGCTGCACGAGCTCAACCCGATGCTCGGCACCCGCGGCGTCCGGCTCGCGATGCTGTACCCGGAGATCCCCGACATGCAGGCACGGGCGATCGTCCGAGCCGCGCTCGCGGTGCTCGACCGTGAGGGCGAGACGGTCGGCGTCGAGATCATGATCCCGCTGGTCGCGCTGAGCCAGGAGCTCGACACCCAGCGTCAGATCGTCGTCGCCGCAGTGGAGGACGAGCTCGCCAAGGCTGGACGTCAGCTCGACTACACCGTCGGGACGATGATCGAACTGCCGCGCGCCGCCCTGGTCGCGGACCAGATCGCGCAGTACGCCGACTTCTTCTCGTTCGGCACCAACGACCTGACCCAGACCGCCATCGGCATCTCCCGGGACGACGCGGAGAACGGCTTCCTGACCAGCTACGTCATGGAGCACGTCCTCGAGCGCAACCCGTTCGAGTCGATCGACGTTGACGGCGTCGGCGCCCTCGTGGAGATCGGCGTCGAGAAGGGTCGCTCCGTCAAGCCAGGCCTGAAGACCGGCGTGTGTGGTGAGCACGGCGGCGATCCCGACTCGATCACCTTCTTCAACTCGGCCGGGCTCGACTATGTGAGCTGCTCGCCGTTCCGGGTACCGATCGCCCGTTTCGCCGCGGCGCGAGCAGTGCTGAACCAGGGATGACGAGCCGCCCGCACACCCTCGTCTGACGAGGGTGTGCGGGCATCTGCCTACACTGGGGTGAACGCCAAACAGGAGGTGGAGATGTCCTCGTCGCCGTTCGACCGCGAACATGAGTCGTATGAGCCGAACTATCTGACGCCGGGATACGAGACGTCAGCGTCGCCAGCCGACTCCGATCCGACGGCGCCCCAGGCCGAGCCGACGCGCCCCGCCAGGGCCGCAGAACCGGAACACTTCGACACCCCCGAGCCCGCCGAGGAGGGCCGGGCCCTAGACGTCGCCGCCGAGTGGCAAGAAGCCTCCGTCGAGACGACGTCGGGTCCTGATTCCTCGACGTCGGGCGCTGTTTCGACCTCGGGTCCTGATTTCTCGACGTCGGGTCCTGACTTCTCGACGTCCGGGCCCGATTCCTCGACGGCGGGGCCGGATTTCTCGTCCGCCTATGAGTCGCTGGACGATGAGCCAGCCGAGCCGAGCGTCTACGACGAGGGTTACGTCACGCCGACCCCTGCACCCGTCGTGGAGGCGGGGTACCAGGATCCCGGGCCGACACCGGTCAACCTGCAGTCTCGGCCGCAGCCCATGCCGCATCCGATGGTGCCCATGCGGCCGCAGAACTACGGCTACGGCTACCATCCGCACGTCGTGCCTTATCAGCAGCCGTATCCGCTGCAGCCGTACCCCTACAGCTACGGTCCGGTCTTCCCTGAGCATCCGTCGAGCACCACGGTGGGGGTCCTCGGCCTCGCCAGCTTCGCCATCTGGGTGACGGCCCCGATCGCCTGGTACATGGGCGCAAAGGCCAAGAAGGAGATCGCCCGCGGGGCACCGTACCGACTCTCCGGGCTGGCCCAGTTCGGCTATGTCGTGGGGATCATCTACTCGGTTATCGGGACGCTCTTCTTCGGGCTCATGATGCTGGGGATCATGTTCGGCTAATAGCCGATTGGGAAGCGGCTATTGCTAGTTGACCCCGTCATGATCCAGAATCGTCACGCAAGTGTCGTGAGAATATAGGAGAAGACATGACTCAGCCTGGTGGCTACGGCCAGCCCGATCCGCAGCAGTCGCCGAACTACGGCCAGGACTACGGTCAGCCGCAGCCCGGCTACGGCCAGCAGCCCCCCGCCTACGGTGCAGCCGGCATGGGCGGTCAGGAGCACCCCCAGACCCAGACCGTGTTCATCCTCGGCATCGTCGGCATCTTCGTCGGCGTCTGTGCGTTCATCGCCTGGTACATGGGTGGCCAGGCCAAGAAGGAGATCGCCGCTGGCGCTCCCTACGCCTGGGAGGGCACCAAGCTGAAGACCGGCTACATGCTGGGCAAGGTCTTCTCGATCATCTACATCTGTGTGATCGTTCTCTACATCATCATCGCGATCATCGCGGTTGTCGCGGGCCTTGGCGCTGCCTCCACCTACGGCGGCTGACCCCTACACGCAACGATGGGCCGGACGCCGAGGCGTCCGGCCCGTCGTCACGCTTGGGCAAACCCGGCGTGTGAGAGACTGGAAATCGATCCTCGGAAAGGGGCCCGACCATGAGTGAACAACCCGACTTCCGTCCCGGCGAACAGCCCGGAAGTGCGGACCCGTACTCCCAGCCCTCCGGCTACGCAGAGCCGTCGCAGTCGTCCAGTTACGGGGCCCCGACCGGGCAGCAGTCACCCAACTACGGTTACGGACAGCCCGACTACGGTCAGGCGTCGAACTACGGTCAGCAGGCCCCCAACTACGGCTACGGACAGCAGCAGCCCGGCTACGGCCAGCAGCAGCCCGGCTATGGAGTGCAGCCCTACCAGCAGCAGCCCTACGGCTACGCCAAGATGGACCACCCGCAGTCGCAGATGGTGTTCATCATGGCCATCGTGGGCATCTTCACCTCGATCACCTCGTTCGTCGCCTGGTACATGGGCGCTCAGGCGAAGAAGGAGATCGAGGCGGGCGCACCCTATGAGTGGGGCGGCCAGTTGAAGACCGGCTACACGCTCGGCAAGGTGTTCTCGATCATCTGGATCGTGATGTGGTCGCTGATCATCCTGCTGTACGTGGTGATGTTCGGCATCATCTTCGCTGTCGGCATGTGACACGCTGAGAAGGGGACGAGACGGCAAGCGCCGCTCGTCCCCTTTTCTGTGCCCGCTGGTAGACGCTGGATGAGCCGTGGCGGGCGCGGAGCGGCTGGCATCGATCGAAATCCCCGTTGGTTGAGCCATGGCGGGCGCGGAGCGGCCGACATCGGTCGAAACCTCGTGAGAGCCCCAGCGTCTTGGGATCGGGTCTGTGGACGGGGTCGGTTGGTTTCGACGCGCGTCGCGGCGCTGCGCGCCTTGGCGCGGCTCAACCCGCGGTCGGCGGGCGTTGCGGCGCTACGCGCCTTGGCGCGGCTCGACCGGTGGTCTGCTGGTTGAGCCATGTCGAGCGCGGAGCGGTCGACATCGGTCGAAACCTTCGTGAGGTGTCCGGGGTCCTTGGGGTCGGGTCTGTGCGCGGGCTCGGGTTGGTTTCGACGCGCGTTGCGGCGCTTCGCGCCTTGGCGCGGCTCAACCCGCGGTCGGCGGGCGTTGCGGCGCTGCGCGCCTTGGCGCAGCTCAACCCATGACTGCTGGTTGAGCCATGTCGGGCGCGGAGCGGTCGACATCGGTCGAAACCTTCGTGAGGTGTCCGGGGTCCTGGGTCGGGTCCCTGCGCGGGCGCGGGTTGGTTGGTTTCGACGCGCGTTGCGGCGCTTCGCGCCTTGGCGCGGCTCAACCCGCGGTCGGCGGGCGTTGCGGCGCTGCGCGCCTTGGCGCGGCTCAACCCGCGGTCAGAGCGGCCGGCATCGGTCGAAACCCCGTGAGATGCCCAGAGTCCTTGGGCCAGGTCCCTGCGTGTGGCTGTTGAGATGCACTTGGTGGCGCTTAGCGCCTTGGCGCGGCTCAGCCGCCGGTCGTCAGCGGACGAAGACCGGCTCGTCCTTGCTGGAGCGGGCCTCGTCGTAGGCGTAACCGTCGACGTCGAAGTCGGCGAGTTTGGCGGCCGAGCGGACCCGGTTGCGCACAATCCAGCCGGCCATCGAGCCGCGGGCGCGCTTCGCGAAGAAGCTCACGATGCGGGGCTCGCCGTTCTTGTCGCGATCCTCGAAGCGGGGCGACACGACGCGGGCGCCGAGCCGGCGCCGGTCGATCACCTTCGAGTACTCGTTGCTCGCCAGGTTCACCAGCACCGGCGACCCGGGGGAGGCCTCAAGATCCTTCGCGAGCAGGTCCGTGACCTGCGTCCCCCACCAGTCGTACAGCGTGCGACCTCGGCTTGAGGCGAGCTTGGTGCCCATCTCGAGGCGGTAGGGCTCGATCAGGTCGAGGGGGCGCAGCAGCCCGTAGAGCCCCGACAGGATCCGCAGGGTCTTCTGAGCGTCGGTGAAGTCGCGCGCGTCGAAGTCGTAGGCCTGCATGCCCTGGTAGACGTCGCCGTTGAACGCGAGGACCGCCTGGCGGGCGTTCCTCGGCGTGTGCTCGCGCGACCACTGCGCGTAGCGGGTCGCATTCAGGTGCGCGAGGTCGTCGGAGATATGCATCAGTTGCGAGATGTCGGCGGGCGTCTTGGTCCGCATGATCTCGATGAGCCCGTCGGACTGGCCGAGCAGCCTCGGCTCCGAGTGCTTGCGGGTCGGCAGTTTCGACTCGTAGTCGAGGGACTTCGCGGGCGAGAGCACGGTGAGCATGCCTCAGAGTCTAGATGGCCCCGACGATGCCCTGCCCGCTCGCCGGTCCCCGGCGCTCGGCGCGGGTCGTGACTTGAGCATGTTTGGTAAGTCGTTTGCGCCAAAGGCCCGTTTTAACGTTCCACAGCGCAACGAGCAACCAAACATGCTCAAGGTACCACCCGACCTACGCGTCCTTCGAGTTCGACGAGATCCCCGGGCGACCGTCGTGGATGATCTTGCCCGGGTTCAGGTTGTTGCCGGGGTCGACGCCCTCGAACAGCTTGCGCTGGATGAACACGCCAGCGGGGGAGATGTCCTGCTCGAGCCACGGGCTGTGCTCCTCGCCGACGCCGTGGTGGTGCGACACCGTGCCGTGGAAGTCCATGAAGCCCTGCTGGATGACCCGCTTGGCGACGTCGTAGGTCTCCTCCTGGTGGTCGGAGTCGTCGGCGATCGCGAACGTGAAGTACTGGCAGGCGCCCGAGTGGTACGAGTGGCTGAGGTGGCAGAACACCACGCCCCGCACGCCCAGGTCGTCCATGGCCTGCTGGAAACGCTCGATGATCACCGAGTGGATCTCGGCGGCGTGCGCCCACGGCGTCGTCGTCTCCGACACGTCGCAGATCAGTCCGCGGTCGAGCATGAAGTCGCGGATGTAGGGCGTGTCGTACTTCTTCTGGTCGTACAGCGTGCCGGGACCCTTGCCGACGCCGAGACCGCCGTTCTCCTTGACGATCTTGCCGACCAGGCCCTTCTCGTAGCGGACGTGGTTGGCGCTGCCCTCAAACCCGATGAAGCTCATCGCGATGTTCTCGAGGTCCCAGCCCTTCTGCAGCATGATCCGCTGGATGGCCTTGTTCGCCAACGACGACACGCGCCCCGACTTCTTGCCGTTGGCCATGATGTACTGCGTCTCGATCGGGTCGGACACGCGCGCCATCATGACGGCGGCGTCCGAGGCGACGATCTGCTCGCACGCCTTCAGGCCGTCCTCGTAGGTCGGGAAGAAGTAGGCCTGCAGTTCGCGGACCTCGGGGATGCGGTGCACGTTGACCCACGCCGAGGTGATGATGCCGAGGCGGCCCTCCGAGCCGAGCACCATCTCGCGGACGCTGGGACCCGACGACGACGACGGCAGCGGGCGCAGCGAAAGCACCTGGCCGGGCATCACCATGGTCAGGCCGCGGCAGATGTCGGCGATGTCGCCGTACTTGTCCGACTGCATGCCGGAACTGCGGGTGGCGATCCAGCCGCCGAGCGTCGACCACACGAACGAGTCGGGGTGGTGCCCCATCGTCCAGCCGCGGGCGTTGAGCTGGTCCTCCATGTCGGGGCCGAACACGCCCGCCTGGATGTGCGCGAGCCCGGAGACCTCGTCGATCTCCAGCACCTTGTTGAGGCGACCCATGTTCACCGAGATGACCTGACGGGTCTCGCCCGGCTCGGCCTCGAGCGAGGCGACGATGTTCGAGCCGCCACCGAACGGGATGACCACGGCGTCGGCCGCGACGGCGGCGTCGAGGAGCTTCTCGACCTCCTCCTGCGAGCCTGGGTAGAGCACGACGTCGGGGATGCGGCCGAGGTCGCCCTTGCGGATCCGGATCAGGTCACGCACGCCCTTGCCGTAGGCGTGCACGACGCGCGTCTCGTCGTCGGTCTGCACGTACTTGGCGCCGAGGATCTCGTCGAACTTTGCGTGCAGGTCGTCGCTCAACTGCGAGGCGGGCACGTTGAGCGAGGAGAACGGCGGGATCGGCTTGACGGGGCGCGTCACGTCGATGCCGACCATCTTCTGCACGAAGGCCGGGAACTTGGGCTTGTCCTCGTAGCGGTAGGCAAGGCCGTCCTCGCCCCAGCCCCACCACTTCTGCTGCTTGACGCCCTCGATCATCGGTCCTCCTGCTTGTCGGCCTGCTCCTTGGCGTCCTCTGCCAGGGAAGCAATCTCTGTCTGCTCGGCCTTCTTCAAGGCGAGGTTTCGTTCATACTCGGCTAGCGTCTTCTTACCGTATGCGCGGGCCGTCGAGTCATGGAGTTCCAGCAGTTGGCGACGCATCCGCTCGTTGAACTCCAGGGCGATCTCACCCGGATAGGGCGTCATGGGGCGTCCGCAGACGACGTGCACCTCGGGCCGGCCCTTCGGCAGGTGCTTCTGGTTCGACGGCCACGCCTCGTAGGCGCCGACCAGCGCGACGGGGAGGGCCGGCACGCCGCGGGAGACGCACAGCGAGGCGACACCAGGGATGAACGGACCCATCGCGCCGGTGCGGGAGCGCGTGCCCTCCGGGAAGAGGAGGATCGGGACGCCGTCCTCGAGGAGGTGCCCCGCCATGCCGCGGCGGCCCTTGCCGCCCTTGCCGCGGTCGACGGCGAAGGCGTTCATGAACAGGTTCATGGAGATGGCCTTGACCCAGTTCCCGAAGAAGAAGTCGCCCGCGGCGCCGGTGGCGACGTAGCGCGACAGCCTGCTCGGCATCGACGAGAGGATCAGCGGCGCGTCGAGGTGCGAGGAGTGGTTGCCGTAGACGGCGAACGCCCCCTCGAGGCCGTCGAGGTTGGCGACGCCGTGCACGTGGATCTTCAGGAGCCGGTTGAGGGCGGGCTTGAGGAGCAGGAACTGCGCGGTCGACCTGGTGGTCGCCTGCAGCCGGGAGGTATAGCGCGAGTTGCTCTGTTCGACTTCGCCCGCCACCTCAGTGCTTCTTCCTGGATGCCGTCAGCATCCGTGACACGAGGCGGGTGATGCCGCGGGGGCCGTGGTCGGCCACGAACATGGCGGCGCGCCACTTCCAGTCGGGAATGGACTCGATCTTGCCCTTCTCGGCGTCCTCGAGGGCCTTGCGGACCAGCTTGTCCGGGTCGATCCAGACGATCCCGGGAAGCTTGCTCGCGTTGATGCCCGCGCGGCCGTGGAACTCGGTGCGCACCCAGCCGGGCAGCAGGCCGGTGACCTTCACCCCGGTGCCGTGCAGTTCGAGCGCGAGTGCCGTCGAGTAGGTGCGGGCCCACGCCTTGATGGCCGAGTAGTTGCCTGTGAAGATCGAAGCCGACGACGACGCGACGTTGACGATGTGCCCGTGGCCGCGTCCGCGCATGGCGCGCCCCGCGGCGCCGCCGAGGATCAGCATGGCAAGGCACATGACGTCGAGCGCCTTGGCGTGCAGGTCGATGTCGTCAGGATCGAGCACAGTCGAGTGCAGCCCGAAGCCCGCGTTGTTGATGAGCCAGTCGACCGGGCGGGTGTGGTCCTCGAGTCGCGCGGCGACGCGCAGCGTGTCGTCCCGGTCGGACAGATCGGCGGGGAGGACCTCGACATCGATGCCGTGCACCTCGCCGAGTTCGGCGGCGACGCCCTTGAGTCGGTCCTCGTCACGGGCCACCAGGATCAGGTCGGTGCCCCGGGCGGCCAGTTCCCGCGCGAACGCTAGACCGATGCCCGACGTGCCACCCGTGATCAAAGCTGAAGCCATGATGTCTAAGGTACGCCACCGCGGCGAGGCTGACCCAAGCGGCCATCGTCTCGACACCGTCGATTGTTGGGGTTGAACAAGCCGGAGGTTGAGCGATTGTGAGGGGCCGACAAGGGGTCCGCTCGATGGCCCTGAGCGGCCCGAAGGCGGCATCTAGCCCGGGCATGGGACGGGCCCGGCGACCTCGGCCGCCGGGCCCGTCCCACATCTGTCCCCGTCAGAGCTTGCCGATGACCTCGAGGGTCTCCTCGGCCATCGCCAGTTCCTCATTGGTGGGGATCACCAGGACGCGGACCTGCGACTCGGGCGTCGAGATTTCGCGGGGCTGCTTGGAACGCACCAGGTTGGCCGACTCGTCCAGGTCGAAGCCGAGTCCCTTGAGGCGGCGGATCACCGGGCCGCGGACGTGGTCGGCGTTCTCGCCGACGCCAGCGGTGAACACGAGCGCGTCGACGCCGCCCAGGATCGCGATGTAGGAGCCGATGTAGCCGACGAGGCGGTGCACGTAGACGTCAAGGGCCAGTTGGGCCTGCTCGTTGCCCGCCTCGATCTGGGACTTGATGTCGCGCATGTCGGTGTAGCCGCACATGCCGCCCATGCCGGAGGCCTTGTTGAGCATCGCGTCGACATCGTCGACCGACATCCCTGCGGCGCGGTTGAGGTACTTCGGCAGGCCGGGGTCGACGTCACCGGAGCGGGTGCCCATCACGAGGCCCTGCAGCGGCGTCAGGCCCATCGACGTGTCGACCGCGATGCCACCGTCGACGGCGGAGATCGACGCGCCGTTGCCGAGGTGGCACACGATGGTCTTCAGTTCGCCGAGCGGGCGGTCGAGGTACTCTGCGGCCTTCTTCGACACGTAGGAGTGCGAGGTGCCGTGGAAGCCGTACTTGCGGATGCCGTACTTGGCGGTCAGGTCGGCGTCGATCGCGTAGGTGTAGGCCTCGGCGGGCAGCGTCGAGAAGAACGCGGTGTCGAAGATCGCAACGTGGGGCACGTCCGGCAGCACCGCCTGCGCGGCGCGGATGCCTGCGATGCCGGGCGGGTTGTGCAGCGGCGCAAGGTCGGAGAGTTCCTCGAGTTTTGCGACCACCGCGTCGTCGATCAGGGTCGACTCGACGAAGGCCGAGCCGCCATGCACGGTGCGGTGACCGACGGCGACGACGTCGGCGAGGCTCGGTCCGTGGTCCTCGAACATCCGCACCACCGCGGCGACCGCCTCGGTGTGGTCGTCGAAGCGGACGTCCTCGTGGTACTCGGAGTCGCCGACCTCGTGGTCGATGGTGGACATGTCCTGCCCGATGCGCTGCACGATTCCCACCGCCTGAGGGCCGGGCTGGGCGGGGTCAAGCAACTGGTACTTGATCGACGACGATCCACAGTTGAGGAGGAGGATCGGCTGCGACATGGGCATTCCTGTTCGATTGAGTTGATTCGCCGCCCCTGCCGGGCGGAGTGCCCCGCTTGCTGCGGGGCGAAACTGTTCCTTAGACCGACTGGGCCTGGATGGCCGTGATGGTGATGGTCGAGACGATGTCGTCGACGAGGGCGCCGCGCGACAGGTCGTTGACCGGGCGACGCAGGCCCTGCAGGACGGGGCCGATAGCGACGGCACCCGAGGTGCGCTGCACGGCCTTGTACGTGTTGTTGCCCGTGTTCAGGTCGGGGAAGATGAACACCGTCGCCTTGCCTGCGACCTCGGAGTTCGGCATCTTCTTCTGCGCGACGACCTCGTCGACGGCGGCGTCGAACTGGATCGGCCCCTCGACCTTCAGTTCGGGGGCACGCTCGCGGACGATGCGGGTCGCCTCACGGACCTTGTCCACGTCGGCGCCGGCTCCGGAGTCGCCCGTCGAGTAGGACAGCATCGCGATGCGGGGCTCGATGCCGAAGTCGACGGCGGTCTTGGCCGAGGAGATGGCGACGTCGGCCAACTGCGACGGGTCGGGATCGGGGTTGACGGCGCAGTCGGCGTAGACGAGCACGCGGTTGCTCATGCACATCAGGAACGAGCCGGACACGACGCTGACGCCGGGGACCGTCTTGATGAACTCGAGCGAGGGGCGGATGGTGTTGGCGGTGGTGTTGATCGCGCCGGAGACCATGCCGTCTGCCATGTCGAGGTGGACCATCATGGTGCCGAAGTAGGACAGGTCCTTGAGTTTGTCGCGGGCCTGCTCCAGCGTCACGTGCTTGTGGGCGCGGAGCCGTGCGTACTCGGCGGCGAAGGTCTCGATCAGCTCGGGGTCGTGCGGGTTGACGACGGTCGCCTCGCTGAGGTTGAGGCCCAGTTCGGTGGCGCGCTGGCTGATCTTGGCGTGGTCGCCCAGCAGGATCAGGTCGGCGACGGAGCGCTGCAGGCACACCGAGGCGGCCTCCAGGATCCGGTCGTCGGTCGCCTCAGGGAGCACGATGCGCTGCCGGTTGGCGCGCGCCTGCTGCATGATCTGGTACTCGAACATCGTCGGCGTGCGGTTCTCGGTGCGCGGCAGATCGATCGCCTTCAGCAGCGCGTCCTCGTCCACATACTGCGAGAACAGCGTTCTGGACTCGGCCATCTTGCGCGCGGAACTCGTCGAGGTGCCACGCACGGCCTGCAGTGCGACGGCCGTCGGGAACGTGTCGCGCTCCGTCACGGCGATCGGCAGGTCGATGGAGGAATCGGCGAAGAGCTTCGACACCGAGGTCGGGATCTCGAAGCCGCCCGTCAGGACCAGCGCGGCGAGCGGGCCGTAGTCGGGGGAGCGGTGGGCCATCAGGAGCCCGGGCAGGAGGTCGAGGCGGTCGGCCGGGACGATGACCGTCGCCTCGCGACGCAGCCGCGTCAGCAGGTTCGGCAGCGTCATGCCAGCCACGAGCGTGTGGAGCGACTCGTGCCTGCGGAAGTCGTCCTGGCCGAGCCACTGGGTCGCGCCGACGGCGTCGAACTGCTCGCCGACCGAAGGGGCGCGCAGCACCGCGTTGAACGGGAGGACCGAGACGGCGACCTCGCCGAGCGTCGAGAGCGCGGCCTTCAGGTCGCCGACCTCTTCGGGGTCGGTGTGGGTCGCGACGATGCCGATCACGGTGTTGTGCTGCTGCTCGAGCGACTCGATCGCGGCCTCCGTGAGGCGGCGGACCTGCTCGATGGAGCGTCCCTCCGCGCGGCAGACGAACACCATGGGCGAGTTGAGGTTCGCGGCGATGGTGGCGTTGTGGGCCAACTCGGAGGAGGTGTCGATGTCCTCGTAGTCGGAGCCGAGGATGACGACCGCGTCACGGCTCTCGGCCAGCGCGTTGTACTTGGCGACGATCTTGTCGATGGCCTTGTCTGGGTCGTCGGCGTACTCGGGGTAGGAGACCCCGACGGCCGACTCGAAGGACTGGTTGACGCCCTTCTGCGAGAGCATCGCCTCGGTCACGGGGTCGCTCTCCGTGGAGGCGACGAGGGGGCGGAAGACGCCGACCGACCGCACCTGGCGGGCGAACAGGTCAATCACGCCCAGCGCGATGGAGGACTTGCTGACTTGCCGCTCCGATGAGGCAATGAACACACTCTTGGTCACGCGGCCACCTTACCTTGCTTCGCCTCGGGAACATTCCTCGTGACTGGCTGGGGGAAGAGATTGAGCAAATGCCCCGCCGCGGGTCGCGACGGGGCATCTGGTGGGGTGTGATCAGGCGGCGAGCTTTGCCGCGATCGGGACGAGGACGTCGAGCAGGCCGTCGAGATCCTTGCCGGAGCGCTCGCCCGGGGTCAGCGTCGAGCCGTCGAAGTCGGTGAAGATGCCGAAGGTGATCTGGGGGCGGATGTCGAACATGTTGAAGTTCGCCACGATCTGACGCCACTGCTCGACGGCGCGGATGCCCATGGCGGCACCGTAGGAGACGAAGGCGACCGGCTTGCCGTTGAGCTCGGAGCCGAGCAGGTCGATCGCGTTCTTGAAGGCGCCCGGGATGCCGTGGTTGTACTCGGGGGTAACGAAGATGAAACCGTCGCAGGCGTCCATCGCGTCGGAGAAGGCCTGGACGCGCGGGTCGTCGTAGGACTTGTGCCGCATGGCGGGGAGGACCTCGTCGCTCAGCAGGGGGAGGTCGAACTGGGAAATGTCGACGATTTCGTAGGTCGCGTCGGTGCGCTTCGACGCGACGTCGAGCACCCACTTGGCGACGGACTCGCCCTTGCGGTGGTCGCGGATGGAACCGAGCACGATGCCGATCTTCATAGAAAATGTCCTTCTGACGCTTGTCGCTTACCCTTCGATAATAGTTGAACTCTAAACCATGACCAATTCGTGGAGTCGCGGGAGTGTCAAGGTGCCCGCTGGTGAGCCAGCCGCGGCGGCGGAGTCATCTCCGTTGGTTGAGCCAGCCGCTGCGACGTAGTCACCTCCGTTGGTTGAGCCAGCCGCTGCGACGCAGTCGCTGCTGCTGTGTCGAAACCTTCTGGCGCCCGGTGCTGGGAGTCGGGTTGGCGCTCGGGGTCGCGGGGGTTTCGACCGATGAAGTCCGCTGGCGCGTCCTTCATGGCTCAACCAGCGTGGCGCGTCCTTCATGGCTCAACCGGCGTGGCCCTCGTCGGGCGCGACTACCGTGGCAGCATGCGCCTCTCAGTCCTTGACCTCATCAACGTGCGAACCGGGCAGAGTGCCCGGGACTCCCTCAAGGCCAGCAAGGCGATGGTCGAGTTGGCCGACCGGCTCGGCTACACCCGCTACTGGGTCGCGGAGCACCACAACACGGAGTCGGTCGCTTCGACCTCGCCCGCCGTCGAGCTGATGTACCTCGGTGCGGACACCGAGCGGATCCGCCTCGGCTCCGGCGGAGTGATGCTGCCGAACCACTCGCCGCTGGCGGTAGCGGAACAGTTCGCGCTGCTGTGCAACGTCTACGGCGACCGGATCGACCTCGGCATCGGGCGCGCGCCCGGCACCGACCCCGTCACGTCGGCCGCCATCCGCGGTCACCTCGGCGCGGGCAGCTACGTCGACGCCAACGGGCGCCCGCTGGACCCCGTCGCCGAGTTCCCGCAGAACGTGATGGACATCCTGACGCTGCTGAGCCCAGGAGGTGCCGAGGTGCTGCTGCGACACGGCCAGACCTACACGCTTCGCCCGGCGCCCGATCTCGCCGCCCGGCCCGAGGTGTGGCTGCTCGGATCGAGCGACTATTCCGCAGAATTGGCGGCCTCCCTCGGCCTCCCGTACGTGTTCGCGCACCACTTCTCCGGCCGTGGCACCGAGCGGGCGCTCGAGTTGTACCGCAGTAACTTCACGCCGACCGACAACGGCTCCAAGCCGCGCACCTTCGTGACGGTCAACGTCTCGGTCGCCGACACGGCCGACCAGGCCTGGGAACTGGCCGAGCCACACATTCACTCGATGGCGAGCCTGCGCTCCGGCGGCGGGCTCTCCCGAGCGAGGCTGGTCGGCGACGACGTCCGCTCGGTCCTCACCGACGAACTCCGCGAGGTCGTCGCGCCAGCGCTGCACACCTGGGCCATCGGAGACGCCGCCCAGGTCGCGGAGCAACTGCGCGACACGGCCGCCGAGTTCGACGTCGACGAGATCATGGTCCACCCGGTGCAGGGCGCCCGCCCCGGCGAACCCTCGGACTCGTGGCCCGCCAAGCTGCACGGCCTGCAACTCCTCGCCGACGCCCTGCTCTGATCCGCCGTCCGGCGCGCCGCGGCGACCGGCGAAGCACGCCACGGACGCGGAGGTCTTCGCACGTGCGCGCATCGACCGCCCAGCGGCGCCGTCGGCCCGGATTCCGCGGAATCCAGGTCCGACGAGCGGATTCGTTGCAGGGTTGAGGTATGACTAGGCTCACCAATCCCCAGATTCTCGATGCCGGTCTCAACGACTGGCGCACCCTGCTGCATCACCTGTCCGCGCGCTTCCTGACCGTCGACTTCGAGACGGGCGCCGAACTTGTCGCGGCCATCGCGCGGGCCGCGGACCAGGCGGGGCATCACCCGGACGTCACCCTCACCTACCCCAGCGTGGCCGTCCTGTTGACCACGCACGACGAGGGCGGGGTGACGGACAAGGACGTCGACCTCGCCCGCGTCATCTCGGCCCTCGCCGAGGAGCGGGGCGTTCTCGCCGACCCCGCTTCGACGCAGGCCGTCGAACTGGCGCTCGACACTCCCGACCAGGCCGCCATCGGCGAGTTCTGGTCCGTCGTCCTGACCGGGGACCCGGACAACTACGTCGACGACACGGTCGTCGACCCGCTCGGCCGCTGCCCCGACCTCTGGTTCCAGGACAGCGAGCCGCACGAGACCCCGCACCAGCGCTTCCACCTCGACATCACCATCCCGCCCGAGGCCATCGAGCCGCGCACCGAGGCGGCGCTCGCCGCGGGCGGCCGGATCGCGTGGGAGACGGGCACCTTCCGGGTGCTGGAGGACGCCCAGGGCAACCGGGCCTGCCTGTGCTGGTCGGAGGGCCGAAACGACGGCGACTCCCCGTCCCACGCCGCGGAGCCAGCTGCGATGTGAGATCGGACAGGCCCGAGCGGGCACGTTCGTCGAGCCCGTCGAGACGTCCGATCGCTCGGCGAAGGTGTGCGTCTGCGGCTGACCCCGCCTACTGCTCGCCGCGGATGTAGCCCGCGTCCTCCAGGTCTTCTGCCAACTGGTTGACCTTCAGCAACTGGTCGTCGACGAGGCCTGAGCGGCTGGCGCTGCGGGCGATCAGGCTGGCCGACACCGGCGCCGTCAGCAACTGCAGGACGACGATCAGCAGGCACAGCCCGAGTGACCACCACGTGCGCAGGCTGAGCGCGATCCCGATCGTCACCATGATCAGCCCCAGCACCTGCGGCTTCGTGATGGCGTGCATCTTGCTCAGCACGTCGGGGAAGCGGATCAGGGAGACGGCGGCGCCGAAACACAGCAGGGCGCCGACCAGGACGAACACGGCCCCGATCAGGTCGAAGACTTGGTCGCTCATGCGTCTCCCTCCGGCCTCTTGTGCGGCGAGAAGCGGCGCCTCGTCGCCATCCGGTCGCTCACCATCCGGGCGATCGACACCGCGCTCGTGAAGCCCAGCATGGACAACAGGACGAGCACCAGCAGTTCGGTCGACAGTTCCGTCCACACGGCCCACAGGCCGAGCGCCGCGACCACGACGGCGACGATCAGGTCGGCGGCGATCGAGCGGTCCAACTGCGTCGGGCCGGCGGCGATCCGGTTGACGCCGATCATGGCCGACACGAACAGCACGACCGCCGCGATCGACAGGATCGTCTGGGTGGCGATCATCATGACTCCTCCACCTCCAGTTCCGGGTGTTCCTCGACGACGACGGGGGCCCCGGCGGCGCGCGCCGCCCGGTACTCGTCGATCTCCTGCTTCGACCCGAATGCGGCAAGCACGCGGCCCTCGACGTCGTGGGTCATCTGCTGGATCCGGTCGACCGGATCGGGGCCGACCAGGTCGAGCGCGTGCAGATACAGCCGACGCGGGTGCCGCACCACCTCGACGACCACCGTGCCGGGCACCAGCGAGATCAGTTCCGCGACCTGCACCTGGTACAGGTCGTTGTCGCTGTCCAGGTCGACTCGGACGATGCCCGCGTTCAGTTCGACCTTGCGGGCGAAGGCCAGCGACACCATCCGGATCGACGAGACGACCAGGTCGCGCAGCAGGTGCCACACGAGGTTCAGGAAGCCGAGCGGGTGGAAGCGCCCCTCCCAGTAGATCGGGGGGAGCGGGAAGATCACGGAGACGAGCCAGCCGAGCAGGATGCCGGACACGATCGTCATGGGCGCGACGCTGCCCCACAGCACCATCCACACGGCCGTCATGCCGAGCACCGACAGCGGCCGGAACTTGAAGCGCTGCACCCGCTGCTTGCGTGTCTCGCTCATCGCAGCCCCTCCGGTAGGACGATCGCCACGATCGACCCGTCGCGCAGCGACTCCGCGGCGGCTGTGGCGTACTCATACAGCGGCCCGGCGAACACCGTCAGCGCCAGACCGAAGACGATCAGGCCGATGGTCGCGCCGACCTGCAGCGGAGGCATCACGCGCGGGTCGTCGTCCTCCTCGACGTCTCCCGGATCCTGGTTGGCGGCGATCGCGGCCTGACGGCGCTGCTCGGTGGGCGTCACGCCCCAGAACGCGCGGTTCCAGACCTTCGCCATGGCCATCAGCGTGAGCAGGCTGGTGGCGACGCCCGCCGCGACGACGACCCAGGCGAGCGGGGTGCCGACGGTCGCAGCCGCCTCCAGCAGGCCCAGTTTGCCGATGAAGCCCGATAACGGCGGGATGCCGCCGAGGTTCATGGCGGGTACGAAGAACAGGAACGCAAGCAGCGGGGCCGTCTTGAGCAGCCCGCCCAACCCGTCGAGGGACGACGTGCCGCCGCGCCGCTCGATCAGCCCGGTGACCAGGAACAGCGTCGCCTGGATGGTGATGTGGTGCGCCGTGTAGAAGATGGTCGCGGCGAGCCCCGCCGTCGTGTTCAGCGCGATGCCCATGATCATGTAGCCGATGTGGCTGATCAGGGTGAACGACAGCATTCGTTTGATCTCGACCTGCGCGATCGCGCCGAGGATGCCGATCACCATCGTCAGGCCCGCGGCCACCAGCAGGATCGTGTCGAGCGTGTGCAGCGGGAACAGCAGCGTCTCGGTGCGGATGATCGCGTAGACGCCGACCTTTGTCAGCAGGCCCGCGAACACCGCCGTGACGGGAGCGGGCGCCGTCGGGTACGAGTCGGGCAGCCAGGATGACAGCGGGAACACCGCCGCCTTGATGGCGAAGGTGACGAGCAGCAGCACCTCGAGGAGCAACTGGACGGGCTCGGACAGGTCGCGCAGGCGCACCGACAGGTGGGCCATGTTGACGGTGCCGGTCGCCGCGTAGATCGCCGAGATCGAGATCAGGAACAGCGAAGAACTGAGCAGCGACACGATCACGTAGGTCGTGCCCGCTCGCACCCGGTCGCCGGTGCCGCCGAGCGTCAGCAGCACGTAGGAGGCGAACAGCAGGATCTCGAAGCCGACGAACAGGTTGAACAGGTCGCCCGCCAGGAAGGCGTTCGACACGCCCGCCACCAGCAGCAGGAAGGTCGGGTGGAAGATCGACACCGGGGTCTCGCGGCGGACCTCGTCCTTGTCCTGGCCGGTGGCGAAGATGAGGACGGCGAGCGCCACGACCGAGGCGACGAGCAGCATCAGCGCGCTCAACCGGTCGACGACCAGCGCGATGCCCAGCGGGGCGGCCCAGCCGCCGAGCCACAGCGCCATGGGTCCGTTTGCGTCGGTCCACCACATGAACACGCCCGCGACCACGACGATGCCGCTGAGGCTCGCGACGGAGACGAGGCGCTGCACGCCGGGGCGGCGCGGCACCACGAGGGTGACGGCTGCGCCGAAGATGGCGAGCAGCACGGGGACTGGCAGCAGGTTGATCATTCGCTCACCACATCCCGGCCGGTGTCGGAGAAGGTGGTGTCCTCGTAGGACTCGGAGGCCACGTCGGCCTCGGCGAGTTCGCGGATGCGGGCGTCCTCGACGTCGTCTGCTACCTCGTCATGGCCGTGCAACTGGAAGCTGCGGTAGGCGAGCGTGAGGACGAACGCCGCCACCGCCATCGTGATGACGATGGCAGTCAGCACCATGGCCTGCGGGAGCGGGTCGGAGACGTCCTCGCCCGCGAGGCCGATGATCGGAGGGGTGCCGGGCCTGCCCGCCGCGATCAGGAACAGCATGTTGACGCCGTTGCTCGCGAGCAGCACGCCGAGCAGGATGCGGGTCAGGGAACGCTCGAGCAGCAGGTAGACGCCACATGCGACGAGCAGGCCTGCGGTGATCGCGAGGACCAGGTTGGCGCTCATGGGCGACCCCCGTATCCGGGCAGGGCCTTTGTCGAGTCGGGCAGCGGCACGGGGGCGATCTCCTCGGTGGCGTGCTGGTCGATGCCGGAGCCGAGGCTGCGCACCACGTCCAGCAGCATGCCGACGACGACGAGGTAGACGCCGATGTCGAACACGGTCGACGACACCACGTGCAGTTCGCCGAGCAGCGGGATGGTCAGGTACACGTCGAAGCTCTGCAGGATGGTTCCGCCCAGCGCGAGCGGGGCGACCGCCGCGACGAGGGCGAGCAGCAGGCCGCCGCCCATCAGGCGGCCGGCGTCGATCGGGGCGGCCTCGTCGAGTTCGTGCCTGCCTGCGGCGAGGTAGCGGATGATCAGCGCCATGCCCGCGACAAGGCCGCCGGCGAACCCGCCACCAGGCCAGTTGTGGCCTGCCAGCAGCAGGTAGATCGACACCACGATCATGATGCCGAACAGGAGTCTGGTGACGACCTCGAAGACGATGGAGCGCACCATGGGCGAGAGGGTCTGCCCGGCGCGCAGCCACACGCCAGGCGAGGTGTCGGCCTGCGGTTCGTCCTCGCGGGCCTCGAACGCGTCCTTGGTGGTGGCGACCTTCCCGACGCGGGAGCGGAGGAAGATCAGCGATGCGACGCCGGTGGCCGCGATGACGAGCACCGCGATCTCGCCGAAGGTGTCCCATGCGCGGGTGTCAACGAGCGCCACGTTGACGATGTTCTTGCCGTAGCCGAACGAGTAGGCCCACTCGTACCAGGCCTTCGAGACGGGTTCGGCGACGCGGGCGCCGGAGGCGACGAGGGCGATCAGCGTGACGGTGGTGCCGGTCGCAAGGGCCACCAGGACGCGCCACCAGCGGGTCGAGGTCAGGGGACGGTTGGTGAAGTAGCGCGGCAGTTTGCGTACGACCAACACAAAGATGACGAGCGTGACGGTCTCGACGAGCACCTGGGTCAGGGCGAGGTCGGGGGCGCCGCCGATCGCGAACAGCAGCGCAAGCCCGTAGCCGGTGACGCCGACCAGGAGGACGGCGCGGATCCGGCCGCGGGAGCCTGCGGCGCCGAGCGCGGCGGTGACCATCACGATCGCCACGAGCAGTTGCGGCCACGAGTCGAACAGCCGGATGCTCGGCCAGTCCTCGATCCGGAGCATCGCGTACAGCGAGAAGGAGACAAGAGTGACGAGGATGGTGCCGAGGTAGATCGACAGCGAACCGCGCTGCACGCGCGCCGTCACCTCGACGGCGATCCGGTCGATGCCGTGCATGGAGCGGTGGTACAACTCCTCAGCGGTGTGCACCTTCGGGAAGGTTGCCTGCACCGCGGCGATCTTGCGCCGGAAGACGAACAGCACCACGCCCGCGCCGAGCGCGAGGACCGACATCAGCAACGGAACCGTGAACCCGTGCCACAGCGCGAAGCCGTGGCTCTCCTCGCCGGTGGCGAGGCCATCGGCGTAGGGGGACAGGAGCCGCGTCAGGGGGTCGCCCAGGAAGCCGAGGACCAGGCTGAGGATGCCGAGGAACATCGGAACGGCGGCCATCCCGAACGCCGGACGGTGCCAGCTCAGCACCGGCGCGCCCTCCTTGGACGCGAAGGCCCCCCACCACCAGCGGAGCGAGTAAGCGACGGTGATCGCCGCGCCGAACAGCAGCGCGACGTCGAGGGCGACGGCGGCCAGCGGCGTCAGGAGCGCCAGTTCGCCGTCGATCAGGTAGACGATCGACTCGAAGGCCGTCTCCTTGGTGAGGAAGCCGACCAGCGGGGGCATGCCCGCCATGGACAGCGCCGCGAGGCCACCCAGGATCGCCAGCCACGGCACCCGGTAGCCGACGCCGCTCAACTCGCGGATGTCGCGGGTGCCCGCCGAGTGGTCGATCAGGCCGACGCACATGAACAGCGTCGACTTGAACAGCGCGTGGGCGATCACCATGCCGAGGCCCGCGATCGCGGCGGCCTTGGTGCCGACGCCCAGCAGCAGCACCATGAAGCCCAGTTGCGAGACGGTGCCGTAGGCGAGCAGCAGTTTGAGGTCGGTCTGGCGCAGCGCCCGCCAGCCGCCGAGGATCATCGTGACGGTGCCGAGGATCAGCACCGTGGGTCGCCAGAGGGGCACCTCCGCGAACGCGGGCGCCAGCACGGCGACGAGGTAGACGCCCGCCTTCACCATCGCGGCGGCGTGCAGGTAGGCGGAGATCGGCGTCGGAGCGGCCATCGCGCCCGGCAGCCAGAAGTGGAAGGGGACGAGCGCCGACTTGCTGAGCGCGCCGACCAGCATCAGCATCGCGCCGATGCCCGCCAGCGTGCCCTTGGGCGGGTCGGCGACGATCTCGGCGAGCGACATGGTGCCGGTGGTGCTCCACACGGCGACGATGCCGACCAGCATCGCGAGGCCGCCGGAGGTGGTGACGATCAGGGCGGTCTGCGCGGCGCCGCGGTTGGCGCGTCGGGTGGGATCGTGGCCGATCAGCAGGTACGACAGCACCGTCGTCAGTTCCCAGAAGACGAACATCAGCACGAGGTTGTCGGCCGTCACGAGCCCGAGCATGGTGCCCGCGAAGACGGTCAGGATCGCGGCCGACCTGCCCGTGGTGATCCCCTCGAAGTACCACCTGCTGTAGAGCAGCACGAGGAAGCCGATCCAGGTGACGATCATGGCGAGCACCCATTGGACAAGGCCCATCCGCAGCGTCAGCGACACGTCGAGCGTCGGGATCCACGGATACGCCTCGACGTACACACCGCCGGAGACGATGTGCGGGGCCTGGACGGTGAGCCAGATCGCGGCGGCGAGGGGCGCGATCGAGAGGACGTAGAAGACCCGTGCGCCGAGCCTCTTGACCATCAGGGGGGTGAACGCGCCAAGGATCGCGTGGACTGCGATCAAGGCATAAAGCACGCCAGTGGTCCCTTCGGGATCGGGTACGTGGTGGCGGAAAGTAGTTTAACGGATCAAACAAGTTTGATCGTCAGAGGTCCAACTGCTCCCTGAGCCATGCGATCTCGGCGGCATGTTCGGCCACGTCACCCGGGGTTTCCAGGATGGTGTCGGTGTCGGCGGCGCGCACCACCGACAGCAGGAGTTCGGGGTCGATGGTGCCGTCGGTCAGGCCCGCGTGCCGGTCGGCGCCGCTGCCTGCGGCGTCGCGCGAGTTGTTGCAGTGGATGACGTCGACACGGCCGGTGATGGCCGTGACCTGCTCGACGAGGCCGTCCAACTCGAGGCCCGCCGCGTGCGCGTGGCAGGTGTCGAGGCAGAAGCCGACCTTGTCGATGTTGGGTGAGTCGGCGATCGCGGCCCACAGCCGTTCGATCGACTCGAGCGTGCGGGCCATGGCGTTGGCGCCGCCCGCGGTGTTCTCGATGAAGATGGGCACGTCGAGCTTGAGGCCGTCGATGCACTTGCGCCAGTTCTCGAACCCCACGGCGGGGTCGTCATTGGCCGTCACGTGGCCGCCGTGCACCACGACCCCCATCGCGCCGACCGCGGCGGACTCGGTGATGGTCTGCTGCAGCAGTTTGCGCGACGGGATCCGGATCCGGTTGTTGGTGGAGGCGACGTTGAGCACGTAGGGGGAGTGCACGACGATGCCGACGCCGTCGGCCTCGGCGGATGCCTTCAGCGCGGCCGCGCCGTCCGGGTAGGGGGTGACGGGCTTTTTCCAACTCTGCGGGTCGCCGACGAAGACCTGCACCAGTTCGGCTCCCATGCCCGCGGCGTCGACGAGCGGGTGGACGGACGAGACGTGGGCTCCCAGGCGGATGGTCATGGGGCCACCCTATCCAGCGATGCCGACGGTTCAGTCCCTCGCGGAGAAGAAGATGCCTGCCAGCACCCGCGCACCCAGGATGAACGCGAGGAACAGCAGCGTGATGCCGAGGAAGGGCCAGATCGACAGCGTCGGCAGCAGCATCGGCCCGCCGGAGCGGGTCAGCAGGAACAGGCCGCCGAACAGCAGCGCGGAGCCGATCAGGCTCAGGTTGAGTTGGCTGCCGATGGTCGCGAGCCATCGCCGGTCGCCCTGGTCGGCGAAGGCCCGCACGTTGACCGTCAGGGAGCCGTCCTCCAACTGTTCGGTGATCCGCGAGAGGCGCCTCGGCAGCCTGGAGAGCATCGGCATCAGCGTCGCGACCTGGTGCTCGACCTGGGCCTTGACGGCGTCGCGGCCGAGCAGCGACTGCGCCAGCTCGGAGCCGCGGCTCCGGGCGACCGCGATCAGGTCGATGTCGGGGTCGATCAACTGCAGGGTGCCGTCGAGCGTGCCGAGCGTCCGGAAGACGGCAGCCAACTGGGGAGGGACGCGGAACCCGAACCGGACGACGACGTCGAGCAGGTCCGCGAACATCGAGGCGGAGCCGCCGGGGGCGAACCCGTCGCCGTAGCGCAGCATCAGCTTGCCGACCTCGCGCTCGAGTTCGCGGTCGTCGAGGGTGGCGGGGCGGTCCATCAGGTCGAGCAGCGCGTCGGTCGCGGCGATCGAGTCCTGCCGCTCGACGGCGTAGAGCAGCATCACGAGCGCCGACCGGGTGGGGCGGTCGAGGCGGCCGACCGAGCCGAAGTCGAGGAGTGCCAGGTCGCCGTCGTCGGTGAGGATCACGTTGCCGGGGTGCAGGTCGGCGTGGAAGACGCCGTGCACGAAGATCTGGCGGAGCACCCCGCTGAGCAGTCGGTCGGCGAGCGCGGCGCGCGCGTCGTCGTCCATGGCCGCGAGTTCCTCGGAGGCGGCAGAGAGCGGCTTGCCCGCGATGCGTTCCATCACGATGACCCGCTCAGAGGACAACTCCGGGTAGGGGGTCGGCACGATGAGGTCGGATGCGGCAGCCACGGAGCGCATGTTGGCGACCTCGACGGTGTAGTCGAGTTCCTCGTGCAGCGAGTCGGCGAAGCCATCTGCCAGCCCGACGGCGCCGAGTTGCCTACCCCATGCGGTGCCCTGCTCGAGCCTTTCGGCGAGGCGGTGCAGGATGTCGAGGTCAGCGGTGACCTGCTGCCGGGCCTTCGGCCGCTGCAGCTTCACGACGACGTCCGTCCCGTCCGGAAGCTTGGCGGCGTGGATCTGGGCGACGGAGGCCGCCGCCATCGGCGTCTCGTCGATCTCGGCGAACGCCTCGTCGATGGGCTTGTCGAGGGACTCCTCGAGCACCGGGCGGACGTCGCGCCACGGCTCGGCCTCGACGTCGCTGTGCAGCCTCGAGAGTTCCTTGATGAAGGGGGCGGGGAGCAGGTCGGCGCGGGTGGAGAGCATCTGGCCGAACTTCACGAAGGTGACGCCCGCGTCGGTGAGCGCCTTGCGGAGCGAGCGGGCGACGCGCGGCGACTCGCGGTCCTTCTTCGGGGTCGGCCCGATGTAGGCGGTCAGGCCGTTCTTCAGCAGGATCCACCAGATCGTGAGGTAGCGGCGGCCGCGCCGGAGGGCCGCGGGGAAGCCGGTGATGACGCTGGTCAGCGTCGGGACGCTCCAGGTCGGCACGATGGCCTCGAGGATGGTCAGCACGATCAGGTCGAAGGCGATGACGCAGCCGGCCATGACGATGATCACGAGCACGACGGGCAGCGCGGGGGAGGCGTCGTTGATGCCGAGGGCGGTGACGATCGAGTCGGCGAAGCTCCACGCGATCGCGTTCTGGAGGAGGCACACCATCAGCGTCCTGCCCCAGCCGACGGGCACCCCGAGAAGGCGGCGCGACAGGTACATCAGCACGACGACGTTGATCAGCGTCCCGATAATCATGGGCTGCTCCTCCCGGTTGGGATGAGTCTTGCACGGCGGACCCGCGGATCGGGATCGGCCGGTGGTGCCGCTGTTGAGCGCGTCACCCGGGGAGGACCCTGAGCGCTGTCCGTTCCAGATCCGTCTCGCCGTGCCCGGAGCGTGTCTTCCGTTCCCCGAGTTCGTCGAGGGGCCCGAGCACCGAGCGCGTCTCTCGTTCCCCGAGCTCGTCGAGGGGTCCGTGCACCGAGGACCGCTCGACGGCAACGGCCAGCCCCTGGTTTCGGACGTCTCGACAGGCTCGACGATCGGGGGAGGCCCGCCTGCGCCGTGCGTTGGCCGTTCCCCGAGCTCGTCGAGGGGTCCGTGCACCGAGCGTCCCCGCGGAGGCGCGGCTGGTCCTTGGGTTTCGGACGTCTCGACAGGCTCGACGATCGGGGTTGCGCTCGCCTGCGTCGTGCGTTGGCCGTTCCCCGAGCTCGTCGAGGGGTCCGGGCGCCGAGTGGTCTCTCGTTCACCGAGCTCGTCGAGGGGTCCGTGCACCGAGCGCCCTCTGCGGCAACACGGCTGGCCCTTGGGTTTCGGACGTCTCGACAGGCTCGACGATCGGGGTTGCGCTCGCCTGCGTCGTGCGTTGGCCGTTCCCCGAGCTTGTCGGGGATCCGCGCACCGAGCGGGCCTCCACGGCCACGCGGCTGGCCCTCGGTTTCGGACGTCTCGACAGGCTCGACGATCGGGGTCGCGCCCGCCTGCATCGTGCGTGCTGTGGTTCCAGGGCCTCGGCGATCGGGGTCGGGCTCGTTGCGCTGGGAGCCGCGCGGCCCACCGCCGGACTTCCAGCACCCCGTCTGCCGCGCCGCGTTTCGGTCTCGCCGAGGACCCTCGAAGGGCCCGAAAACGCCTTCCGGGTGCCCCGACTGACGCGACCCTGCGTTCCGCGTTAGCGTTAGGCATCACGTCCGAGACAAGGAGCATCCATGGCCTATTCAGAGGGTTACGAGTACCACATTCACCTCAAGCAGGGCGACATCGGCCGCTACGTCTTCCTGCCCGGCGACCCCGGCCGCTGCGAGGTCATCGCGCAGCACTTCGACAACCCTCGCTTCGTGGCATCGCACCGCGAACACACCACGTGGGCGGGCGAGCTTGACGGCGTCCCCGTCGCGGTCACCTCGACCGGCATGGGCGGCCCGAGCACCGCGATCTGCGTGGAGGAACTGATCCACGTCGGCGCCGACACGTTCATGCGCGTCGGAACCTCCGGCGCGATGCAGCCCGAGACCCAGCCCGGCGACGTCGCCGTCATCAACGCCGCCATCCGCGACGAGGGCACCGGCCTGCACTACCTGCCGATGGAGTTCCCCGCCGTGGCGAACCTCGAACTGATCAACGGCCTCGTCGACGCCGCCAAGGACCTCGGCAAGACCTGGCACGTCGGTGTCTCGCAGTCGAAGGACTCCTTCTACGGCCAGCACGACCCCGACTCGATGCCCATCGGCCCCCGCCTCCACGAGCGCTGGGACGCCTGGGTCAAGGGCGGCTGCCTCGTCTCCGAGATGGAGTGCGCAGCGCTGTTCCTGCTCGGCTCCGTGCGCCGCGTCCGCACCGGCGGAATCATGATGATCATGGGTCACCACGACTTCACCCCGATGACCGACGAGGAGAAGGAGGCCTCGAAGGTCGACAACGTCATCCCGGTCGCCATCGAGGGCATGCGCAAGGTGATCGCGGCCGACAAGGCGCGCGGCTGACCGCTACGCGATCTCGTCGCGCACGACCATCCCCTCGCCGTCGCGGCCGAGGTGCCACTGCCTGGTGACCCTCAGTTCGGCGGCGAGGTGCTCGTCGTGCGTGACGATCAGCAGCGCTCCCCGGTAGTCCTCGAGCGCCTCGACGAGTTGCTCGACCGAGGCCAGGTCGAGGTTGTTGGTCGGCTCGTCCAGCACCAGGAACTGCGGCGCCGGGTCGGCGAACAGGGTCCTTGCGAGACCGACGCGGAACCGCTCGCCTCCCGACATGGTCGACGGCGCCTGGTCGGCCCGCTCCCCACGGATCAGGAAGCGCGCAAGCAGCGCCCGCGCGTCGTGCGGCGACCTGGCCGGCGCCGCATCCCGGACCGCCTCGATGGCGCTGGGAAACGCGTCGAGTTCGTCGAGGCGCTGCGCGAGTTGCCCCGTCGCGACCGCCGGGGCGAGGTCGAGGGCCGCGTCGCCGAGCACCAGATCGCGCCACGACGCGTCGTCGCCCTCGCCGAGGATCAGGGACAGCAGCGTCGACTTGCCCGTCCCGTTGTCCCCGGTGAGCCGGATCCGTTCCGGCCCGACGACGTCGAGGCGGGTGCCCCCGACGGTGAGGCGCAGCACCTCCTTGCCGTTGGGGACGCTCGTCTCTGGCAGCGCGATCCGGATGGTGTCCGCGGTGCGCGCGGCCGCGTCCGCCTCTGAGCGGGCCTCGCCGGCGTCGGCGATCGCTTGGCTGTGCAGTTGGGACTTCGAGCCCGCCTTCTTCTCGGAGCGGTTCTGGTAGAAGTCGACGGCGCCCTTCGACACGTTGCCGAGCGCGCGCTCCTTGCGGGCCGACCTGTCGCGCTGGGCCAGGCGCTGAAGCTCGGCCTGCGCCTGCCGCTTCGCCCGGTCGAGTTCCGCGTCGGCCTCCCGCAGTCGCCGCTCGGCCGCGGCCTGTCTGGTCGCCTGCTGGTCGCGGTACTGCGAGAAGGTGCCGCCGAAGCTCACGACGCCGCGGGGGTCGAGGTCGACGAGGGCGTCGACGCGCTCCAGCAGGTCCCGGTCGTGGCTGACCACGACCAGCGCCCCGTCCCAGCCGTCGAGCGCGTCGTACAGCCAGCGCCGGGTGCGGGTGTCGAGGTTGTTGGTCGGCTCGTCGAGGAGCGTCACGTCGGCGCCGGCGAGCCGGGCACCCGCCAGCGCGATGCGGGTCGCCTCGCCGCCGGAGAGGCTCGCGGCGTCGCGGTCGAGGAACGCGGCGTCGGCGTCGAGGCCGAGCACGCCCAGTTCGGCTACCGCGCGGGCGTCGACGTCCCAGTCGTCTCCGACGGCGTCGAAGTGGCGTTGATCGACCGAACCGGACTCGATGGCTCGCAGCGCGGCGCGGGTCCCGGAGATGCCGAGCAGGTCGGCGACGGTGCCCGCGGTCGACAGGCGCTGCGGCACGACGTGGACGGTGCCCGCGACGCGCACGGCCCCGGCGGTCGGGGAGAGGTCGCCGGAGATGAGCCGCAGCAGGGTCGTCTTGCCGGAGCCGTTGGGCCCGATCAGGCCGGTCATGCCGACGGGGAAGGTCGCGTCGACACCGTGGAGGATCGGGGTGCCATCGGCGAGGCGATAGGAGAGGCCGTCGACGACGACGGCAGGGGAGGAATGAGCCATGAGTGGTCCTGGGGGTCGCTGGGATGCGGTCGGGATGGACGGCACGCCAACGGGGCGTGCCAGGCTCAGTCAGTCACTCGGGACCTCCTACTAGGGGCGCGTCCACTGTAGTCGATGCGACGCTGTGGTCGGCCATGGCGTTGAGCATGTTTGGTTGCTCGTGTGCTCTGGAGCCACATTTCCACGGCGTGTCGCGCAACGAGTTACCAAACATGCTCAAGCCCTCACCCGGCCCGAGCCGTGAAAGGGCTCCCCTCCCGATCACGGGGCTCAGGACCGGGTCGGCCGGGCGACCGCGACACAACGACGCGGCCACGCACTGAGGCTCACGCTCTGGCATCGGCCCCCAACCTTGGTGCCGATCGGTACTGTTGGGCCACCTTCAGAAGGGGCGTCCAATGTCGAACCACATCATCACCCGCCTGCGCTCTGTGATCGCCGAGAACCCCATGCGGCCGGCCACCCGGATCCGACGGGGCGACGAGTGGGCCGTGCAGACCTACTCGCAGTTCGGGGCAAAGATCCAGCGCGTCGCGCAGGGCCTCCTCGACGCAGGCGTCCAGGCAGGTGGACGCGTCGGGATCTTCCTCGGCAACTCGCCCGAGTGGTCCGAGATCGACTTCGGGGCGCTCAGCGTGCGCGCCGTGCCCGTCCCTCTCTACGCCACCTCGACGCCGGAGCAGATCGAGCACATCGCCCGCGACTCGGGGCTGACGGTGATGTTCGTCGGCAACCAGAGCGAGGCCGAGCGGGTGCTCGCCGCGGACCTGCCCGACCTTGAGCGCATCGTCATCGTGCACCCTTACCAGGGGATGGGCGACAAGGTCGTCGCCTACACCGACGTCATGGCCGACCCCGACCTCGCAGCGCTCGACGCGAGGCTCGCGGAGGGCAGCGGCGACGACCTCGCGTCGATCATCTACACCTCGGGCACCACCGGAAACCCCAAGGGCGTGATGATCCAGCACAAGGCCCTCCTCGCGCAGGCCGACGCGCTCGACCAGTTCTTCACCATCACCACCGACGACCACTCGCTGTGTTTCCTGCCCCTTTCGCACGCCCTCGAGCGGGCCTGGACGATCGTCGTCCTGCTGCACGGCTGCATGAACACCTACGTCGAGAACGCGCGCACGGTCGCAGAGCAGATGATCCTGGCGCAGCCGACCATGATGGTCTCGGTCCCGAAGCTGTACGAGACGGTCTACACGACGGCGCACGCCAAGGCCGCCGGGTCGTCCGCCAAGCGCAAGATCTTCGCCTGGGCCCTGAAGGTCGGTCGCCACAACCAGTACGCGCACCGCTCCGGTCGCACGCCGAGCGGTTGGCTGCGCGCCCAGTTGAAGGTCGCAGACAAGTTGGTGCTCAAGGCGGTGCGTGACGCGATGGGCGGCCCGAAGACGGTGCTTGCCTGCGGCGGCGCCCCGCTGCGCGTCGAGATCGAGGAGTTCTTCGGCGCTGTCGGCCTGCCGATCATGGAGGGTTACGGCCTGACGGAGGCGTCCCCGCTCGTCTCGTTCAACGCGCCGAACGACTTCAAGGAGGGCACCGTCGGCAAGGTGCTGATCGGCGGCGAACTGCGGATCGCCGAACTCGGCGAGATCCTCTACCGCGGCCCCAACGTGATGGCCGGGTACTGGAACAACCCCGAGGCGACCTCCGAGACGATCGAGGACGGCTGGCTGCGCACGGGCGACGTCGGCTACATCGACACCGACGGCTTCCTGACGATCACCGACCGGCTCAAGGACATCATCGTCACGCTCGGCGGCAAGAACGTCGCCCCACAGCCCATCGAGGGCCTGATCCTTGCCGATCCGCTGTTCGAGCACGCCGTCCTGCTCGGCGACAACCGACCGTTCGTGACGCTGCTCGTCAAGCCGTCGCTCCCGCACGTCGAGGCCCTCGCGAAGGCTGGCCACTGGCAGGGCGAGTTGCAGGACTGGCTCGCCTCCAGCGAACTGCTCGAGGAGTTGAAGCGTCGCGTCGAGGAACTGACGGCGAAGCTGCCGACCCAGGAGCGCCCGAAGGACACCAAGGTGATCGACGAGGAGTTCACCATGGACAACGGCCTCCTGACGCCGACGCTGAAGGTGCGTCGTCGCGAGGTGGAGGCCCGGTTCAAGGCGATGGTCGACGACATGTACGCGCGTCTGAAGGAGCGCTACTCCGAGCACCACTGATCCTCGTCGCCGCCCGACGGTCGGCCGGGCGTGGACGGGTCAGTCAGTGCGGTGCCAGTCGGTGCGGTGCCAGTCGGTGCGGGGTCAGCCGCGCACCCATGCGGGTGCAGTCCCGGCGTCCAGTCGCGCATAGTCCGGGGCGCCCCGGAGGGCCAGTTCGGCGCCGCCCGGAAGGTAGATCGCCAGGATCCGCAACTGCTTCCAGCCGGTGTTGAACGTCGAGTGCTCCGTTCCCTTGGGGATGAAGATCGAGTCGCCCGGCCCGACCTCGAACTTCCCCGAGTCGCCGACGGTCTGCTCGCCCGTGCCCTCGAGGATGACGAGGACCTCGTCCGATTCCGGATGCGTGTGGATGTCGTGACCCATCGTCGGGTTGATCACCACCTCGCCAACGGTCGCCGGTGCCCCGGGGAAGTGCTCGTCGGAGACGCCCCACTTGATCGACCCCCAGTCGAACACCTCGGTGGGGAGGTCGGCTTGCCTCGTGTGCGTTGTCATCATGGCCTCCTTGCCGCGACATCGCCCCGCGTATCCGTTGCGCCGGGGCTAGCCATCAATCTAGGCGGAGGCCCAGGTGCGCGCCCGGTCCGCGCGGAAGTCGCCCATAGACTCGGCCCATGGCGAAGCAGATCTGGTGGGGGACCTGGCCCGGCGCGCTGGCGATGGGGTTCGCGGCATTCGTGCTCGGGTCCGCGGGGCTGCTGACCGGCGCCATCGGCCTGCTCATCCCGCCGCCGGACAACACGGGGGTCGACATCGAGATGACGGCTCAGCCCGCCTGGCTCGGGGTGCTGTGGGCCGTTCAGGTGCTCGCGGGCCTCGCGCTGCCGATCCTGACGACGTACTGGTCGCGGAAGACGTGGGCCGGATACGTCCTGCTCGGGCTCGGGCTCGCGGCCGTTCTCGGCATCTTCGGCCTGTTCCAGTCGGGAATCCTCTAGCCGCGGATCGGCTTGACCATCTTGTAGTTCACCAGGCTCACGCCGCGGATGACGGGGTGCTCCTCCGCCTCGACCGTGAATCCGAGCCGTTCCAGCAGCGGCCGAGCCACGAGGCTCGCGTGCACCGACATGGCCGAGGCCCCCACCGTCCGGGCCCGTTGTTCCACCTCTGCCAGCAGTCGGGTCGCAACGCCGCGTCGGGCGAAGCGGGGCGAGACGAACAACATGTCGATCAGCCCGTCGATGTCGATGTCGGAGAATCCCGCGACCTCGTCGGCGACCGTCGCGACCAGGGTCGCCCGGCTCGAGCGCCGCTGATGCCAGTCCTCCAGGTTCCGGTCCGCCGGCGAGGCCCAGGCCTCGACCTGCTCGGGGGTGTACCGGGTTGCTGCGGTGATCGTCACCGCGTCGATGAAGACGCTCAGTGTCGCCTGGGCGTCCTTGGACGTGTAGGTGTGCACCTCGACCTGGTCGTTCATCCCTCCATCTTGTCACCGCACGCCAGGGCTTTGGCAGGCTTCGGCGCTTGAGTCGCCAGAGAGCCAGTTGCGGCCCCGCACGCGCCGACGCGGCGTCGTCGACGCCCGCCTGACCGGGTGGTTTGACGCCCGGAGACCCGCCGGGACTTGGCTCTGACGCTTTCGCGAGCCACGATTGCCCCATGGGATTGATGGACTTCCTCGGAAAACGCTCGGCGGGAGGCCTCAGCATCGAAGAGACGCTGATGGCGCTCAGCAAGGGTGCCGTGCTGATCGACGTGCGCACCCCCGTCGAGTACGAGGCGGGGCACGCGCCCGGCGCGAGACCGGTCGATCCGAAGCAACTGCGAGAGAACCCCCTCGACGCGATCCACGGCGACGATCCGCTCGCCGAACGCGACTCCGCGGTCGTCGTCATGTGCGACAACGGGCTGCGCTCCTCGCTCGTCGCCGCGCAACTGCGCGAGGCGGGCCTGCTTGCCGAGTCGGTCGCCGGCGGCCTGCGCGCCTGGGCGAAGGACGGCAACCCGGTGCTTCCCGGCCCCTACCGGCGACGTCGATGAACAGGTTCGCTGCCGGCTTCGCCGTCGGCGCCGCGCTCGCCGGTGCCGCCGCCGCCGGATACAACTACCTGCAGGGCCACCGGCTGATCAACCGGCACGTCGAGTCCTACCGTGAGCACTGGGAGACGCGCCGCGCCGCCCATCCCGACGGCGTGCTCCACTACGTCGCGCTCGGCGACTCGGCCGCGCAGGGCGTCGGCGCGACCCACGTCGGTGCCAGTTATGTCGCACTGATCGGCGACCGGCTCTCGGAGGCCACGGGGCGCGATGTGGCGATCACCAACCTGTCCATCTCCGGGGCGGTCAGCGGTGACGTCGTGACGCGACAACTCCCCGTGCTGCAGGACCTCGGCTTCACCCCCGACCTCGTCACCCTCGACATCGGCGGCAACGACGTCGTCTTCGCCGCCGACAACACCGTCGAGTCGTTCGCGGAGAGTTTCGAGGCGATCCTCGCCGCGCTGCCGCCCGGCAGCTTCGTCGGCGACGTGCCGTGGTTCATGGTGCCCGGCCTTTCGAAGCGCTCCAGGTCCATGACGGCGCGGGCCTCCGAGCTGATCACCAGCTACGGCCACCACCTCGTCCCGCTCTATCAGGCGATGCGCGAGACGGGGTACCTCAAGTTCCACACCAACACGGCCGCGGACTGGTTCCACCCCAACGACAAGGGGTACCGGGCGTGGGCCGACCTGTTCTGGGCCTCGATCGTCGACAGCGGGAAGCTCGACGAGCTGCGCGGCAGGTGAGCAATTTCCGCGCCGGTGGGGCGCACGGTAGAGTGGCACGCTGACTGACCATGTGGTCGGTCACGCCCTCCTGCCGCGGGACAGACCCGTGGCCGTTAGTCCGAAGGAGGTGGGGCTGAAGTATGCGTAAGTACGAAGTCATGGTTCTCATCGATTCCGACGTTGATGAGCGTCAGGCACCCGCACTCGTTGACAAGCACCTTGAGGTCATCACCAAGGATGGCGGCACCATCGACAACATCGACATCTGGGGACGTCGTCGCCTTGCGTACGACATCAACAAGAAGTCTGAGGCGATCTACGCCGTCCTCCAGCTGACCGCTGAGCCCGCGACCGTTTCCGAGATGGACCGTCTGATGTCCATCGACGAGAAGGTTGTGCGCACCAAGGTTCTCCGTCTCGAGGATTGAGTTCTTTTCCACAACTTCCCGGCTACTTGAGAAATGTGTCAGCCCGCTGGCCCAGAATCTCAGGTACCACGAGGTGAGTCGGCCAAACGGCTCACCGAAGTCCGATCATCGGAAGGCAGATAGACATGGCAGGCGAGACACCCATCACGCTCATCGGCAACCTGACCGCCGATCCTGAGCTTCGCTTCACGCCCAACGGGGCAGCTGTTGCGAACTTCACGGTCGCTTCGACCCCCCGCACGTTCGATCGTCAGACGAACGAGTGGAAGGACGGCGATGCCATGTTCCTCAACTGCTCGGTGTGGCGCCAGTACGCCGAGAACGTTGCCGAGTCCCTCACCAAGGGTTCTCGCGTCATCGTCTCGGGCCGGCTGAAGTCGCGCAGCTACGAAACCCGCGAGGGTGAGAAGCGCACCGTGTTTGAGGTCGACGTCGACGAGGTCGGTCCCGCCCTGCGATACGCGACCGCGAAGGTCACCCGCACCACGGGTGGCGGCGGCGGTGGCGGTTCGTGGCAGGGCAATCAGGGCGGCGGCGGTGGTGGCAACAACACCAACGCTCAGCAGTCTGACCCCTGGGCAAGCTCCGGCAACGCCGGCGGCAACCGCGGCGGAAACGATCCGTGGGCCCAGTCGCAGCCTGAAGAGCCCCCGTTCTGATCCACCCGCTTATCTAGCCCGCTCGGGCTAGCTGGCACATTCCGTCGAGAGACGGGCTTTCAGGGCACCACGCCCACTAGCAAAGGAGAGCACCACAATGGCCGGTCCACAGCGCAAGCCTGTGAACAAGAAGAAGATCATGCCGGTGAAGACGACTCGCGTCGCCAACATCGACTACAAGGACACCAACACGCTCAAGAAGTTCATCTCTGAGCGTGGCAAGATTCGCGCCCGCCGCGTCACTGGCCTTTCGGTCCAGGACCAGCGCAAGGTCGCCCTCGCCGTCAAGAACGCGCGTGAGGTTGCCCTGCTGCCGTACGCGTCGACCGCTCGCTGATCTGGAAGGGAAGAAATATGAAGCTCATCCTGACTGGCACGGTTGACAAGCTCGGCATCGCCGGCGACATCGTCGAGGTGAAGGACGGCTACGGCCGTAACTTCCTGCTGCCCCAGGGCAAGGCGATCCGCTGGACCCGCGGCAACGAGAAGCAGATCGACGGCATCAAGCGTGCCCGCGACGCCCGCGAGGTTCGCGGCGTCGAGCACGCGCAGGAGATCCGTTCGCAGCTCGAGGGTCTGAAGATCGAGATCCCCGCCCGCGTCTCCGAGCAGGGTCACCTGTTCGGCGCCATCACCTCCAGCGACCTCGCTGTCGCGGTGAAGAAGGCCGGCGGCCCCACGATCGACAAGCGCTCGGTCTCGTTCGCGAAGCCTGTCAAGACTGTCGGAACCCACGCCGCCAACATCAAGCTGCACGGCGCGGTCTCCGCTCACGTCCCCTTCGAGGTCGTCGCTCAGTGATCTGAGTCACCTCGATGCAAACCCCCGGTCCAACGGCCGGGGGTTTTTGCGTGAGAAGCCCTGACAAGAGGAGCCGCGGCTACGCTTCTCGCATGAGAGTGGGCGTTTACGTCGACGGGTACAACCTCTATTACGGCGGGAGGTCGCATTGCGGTCGGGGAACGAGCGGGTGGCGCTGGCTGGATGTCCGCGAGTTCGTCGAGAACATCATTCGCGCCCAACGAGGATGGTCTGGGTACTGCGTATCGCGTGTTGTCTATTGCACGGCGCGTGTTGATGCTCGCACGAACCCATCCGCCCATGGCGATCAGGACGTGTACCTCAAGGCGCTAATCGGTTCCGGGTCGGTTGATTGGGTCGAGTACGGACGATACGTGGCGCGAGCGAAGTCAGCTCTCATGGCCGTCGAGGACCCCGTGTCTCGTCGACCAGTGCCGGTCACATCACGCTGGCCGGTGATGGTCCAGGATGCGAACGGAGGCGCGCTGCCAAACTCGCGATTCCTTGTGAAGTACCTACATCTTGAGGAGAAGGGGAGTGACGTCAACGTTGCCTCGCACCTCCTGCTCGATGTGCTCGGCGGACAGGTCGATGCAGCGGTCGTAGTGTCAAACGATAGTGATCTGGCGCTCCCAATACTTGAAGCGCGAAAGCGAGTGCCAGTGGGTCTGATCAATCCCCAGAACGGACCCACTGCCGGGGCGCTGAAAGGTTCCAAGCAAGATGGCGTTGGTGGCCATTGGTGGTGGACAGCCCGCGCTCAAACGTTCAAGAGTGCGCAACTTGCTGATCCTGCGGGTGGCCAGAGTAGGCCGCCCGGCTGGTGATCGCTCCGGGTAGAGAACGTGATGCGGTGAGATGGTTGTGTTTTCGTTCGCTCACTGGAGTTTCTGCCCGTCGCGATGTAAACTTGTCCATATATTCACCCGATCCCTCGTGGGTCGGGTCTTTTTTTGTCCTGCGACCGACGACCACGGTCTGAGGCACGCTGAGCCGCGAGCCGGGCACACTGGAGACCATGAACGAGAGCAGCGAGACCACCCGTCACCGTGTCGTCCTCAAGGGCATCTCCAGCAGGGCCTGGGAGCATCCGGCCGACCGCGGCGCGCTCGTCGCCCTCCGCAAGCTGCAGGGCTTCGACACCATCCTGCGCAAGTTCTCCGCGTTCATGAACGAGCGCGCCATCAAGATGCAACTGCTCGGTTCCGCGGTGCGCGTCAGCGACCGCCAGTTCCCCCGTCTCCAGCGCCTGCATGCCGAGGCCGCGACGACGCTCGACGCGCCCGACCTGCCGGAGCTGTACGTGATCGCCTCCCCGGTGTTCAACGCCATGACCATCGGCATCGACACCCCGAAGATCGTGGTGAACTCGGCGCTGGTCGACCTGCTCGATGATGAGGAGCTGCGCTTCGTGCTTGGCCATGAGCTCGGCCACGCGCTCAGCGGACACGCCCTCTACCGCACGCTGCTGCAGTACATCCTGATGTTCGGCATGACGCTGACCAGCGTTCCGTTCGGCGGCATCGGGCTGATCGCGCTGCGTTCGGCGCTCAGCGAATGGTCGCGCAAGTCCGAGCTTTCCTCGGATCGCGCCGGGCTGCTCGCCACGCAGGACGTGCAGGCCGCGATCCGCGTCAACATGAAGCTCGCCTCGGGCGGCCACCTCGAGGACCTCGACCAGACCGAGTTCCTGGCGCAGGCCCGCGACTACCAGGACACCGACGACCTGCGCGACTCGATCGCCAAGCTGCTGCTCGTCGACGGGACGACGCACCCCATGAACGTGGTGCGGGCAAGCGAGATCCGTCGCTGGGTCGACTCGGGCGCCTACGCCGACATCCTCGGTGGCAACTACCCGCGTCGCGCGGGTGACAAGGACGCGAAGATCTCGGCGGAGGCCAGCGCGGCCGCCGACGCCTACAGCAAGGACTTCAACGAGAGCGAGGACGCCCTCGCCAAGCTCGCCAAGGACATCGGCGGCGGCATCAGCGACCTCGGCAAGTGGGTCTCCGGCAAGGTGCGCGGCGAGTAGCCCTCACGCCTCCTCGATCAGGGTGAGCTGGGTGCCGTCCTGATCGACGAGGTAACCGATCCTGAGCCCTGACGCCTCGACGCGCGGCTCGTGCAGACGGGGAAACCCGACGGTGGCGACATCGACCCCCGCGCTGCGGATCGCGCCCCACAGTTCGTCGAGATCGCGCACCCGGACGGTGCACTGGAAGCCGCTGCTGTACGGGTCGACGTCGACGTGGAGGAAGAACTCCAGACCGAGCGGCCCGCGCTGCAGGATCAACCAGCGGTCGTCGCGGTACCTCTCGACGAACCCGAACGACTCGTAGAAGGCCGCGGTGCGGTCGAGATCCCGCGAGGGCAGGTTCGGGACGGTGCGATCGGCCATGACCCAAGACTAGGCAGCCGACGCCGCGCACGTGCCCGGTCGTCGGGCCCTGTCAAACCGTCGTCTCTCCTGCCTGCGACGGTCGGCGCCCACCGTGGGGTCGCAGCGGTGGGGATGGAACCGTGCGATGGAACCGTCGGCGTCGCCATGGACGAACGCCAACCGGTGAGCTTCGGATCAGTCTGCCGGGTGGGAGGGAGTCCCGTTCAGGGCCGCCGACCACTGGGAGCGGTGCCGCTCGACGTAACGCAGGACGGCGGACCAGTGCGCCCCGTGCCCCGAGACGTACATCGAGGCCCATGGTTCGCGGCCGTCGCGATGGGACGACCCGAGCAGGTCGAGCATCGCCGCCGTCCGGTCGACCATCACCTGCGGGAGGGACTCCCGCAGGTCGCGGTCGGCGCCGTACCCGTCGATGAATGCTGTGAGCCGAGCGGCCGCGGTCTCCGGCGGCGCGGTGGCGTCGTTGAGCGTGAACGCCTGCGCGGCATAGGCGAGGTCCCAGAGTCGGGTGCTCGGCGCGGAGGCGTCCCAGTCGATGAACACCCACCGTTCGCCGACGATCAGGTTCCACGGGGCGAGGTCGTTGTGGCAGACGAGGTCGACGCCGGGTGCGGGTATCGCCGTCTCCCACACGGCACCTGACGGCGGGGTGAAGTCGGCGCTCGCGTCGTGGATCCGCCGGACCATCGAGCCGACCCGGCGCAGGTCCGTGGGCGAGAGCGGGCCGACGTCCATCCCGCTCGTGCCTGGCACGAACTCCTGCACCGAGCGGCCGAGATCGTCCCGCCCCATGGGCTTGGGCGCGTCGACCCCCGCGGCCCGGAGGGCGTCGACATATGCGGAGACGCTCGGCGTCGCGGCGGTCCAGGGCTTGCGCACGGTGTCCCCGACGCGGACCACGGCGTCGGTGGCATTGCCCCCGGTCAGCGCCTGCTCCTCCACGCGCCAAGTCTAGGCAGCGACGCTGCTGGTTGAGCCAGGCCCTGCGCCCAGTCCGGCGCCAGGTCTTGTCGAGTTCTGCTGGTTGAGCCAGCCGCGGCGACGGAGTCGCCCGTGGGCTGTGTCGAAACCCTCGCGAGGTGCGCAGGGACCCGTCCCCGAGCTCGTCGAGTTCTGCTGGTTGAGCCAGCCGCGGCGACGGAGTCGCCCGTGGGCTGTGTCGAAACCTCGTGAGGTGCGCAGGGACCCGTCCCCAGCTAGTCGGGTTCTGCTGGTTGAGCCAGCCGCGGCGACGGAGTCGCCCGTGGGCTGTGTCGAAACCCTGGTGAGGTGCGCAGGGACCCGTTCCCCGAGGTTGTCGAGGGGGCCGTGCGGCGGTCGTTGCTGGTGGTTTCGGACCTTTCGACTCGGCCGCGCGACTACGTCGGCGGGCCGGCTCAAGGAACGATGGGCCTGCGGGTCGCCGGGGCATCGTGGGGCTTGCGCGGGGACTCACGTCGCTCGTTTCCTGAGCTTGTCGAGTTCTGCTGGTTGAGCCAGCCGCGGCGACGGAGTCGCCCGCGTGCTGTGTCGAAACCCTGGCGACGTGCGCAGGGGCCCGTTCCCCGAGCCTGTCGAGGGGTCCGAGCGCCGATCGTTGCTGGTGGTTGCGCACTTTTCGACTCGGCCGCGACCGCGGCGGCGCAGGAGCCGGTGCAGCTAGCCGTCCCTGCGCGCGTCGAGTTCGGCGATCTTCCGAACGCCCGCCGTCTCCCGGTAGGACAGTTCGACCAACTCGGCGATCTCCGTCCAGTCGGTGTCGTCGTCGACGCAGATCCCGAGCCAGCCGGACGGGCCGATGTATCCGGGTACGTGGGCCCGTGGCTCCTCGAGCAGCGCCAGGCGTTCGTCCTCGGGGAGCAGGACGTTGACCGTCCTCGGGTTGGTGACCCAGTCCCCGTCGATCTTGTAGCTCATCCCGAAGTAGGCGAACACCTTGCGCGTGTAGAACGCCGGGTGCCCGACCACGAGCTTCTCGCCTGCTCCGGGGAGCGCGAGGGCGATGTCGCGCAGCCTCACGAGGTCGGGGTCCAGCGGGTCGAACCGCGGGGATTCACTCATGCCTCATCCTGTCACGACCAGGACCGTTCGCATCGGCCAACGAGGCGTCGGATGCGTCTAGGCCCGGATACGTCGCGAGGTTTCGACCGATGCCGGCCGCTCCGCGTCCGCCATGGCTCAACCAGCAAGGCCGTCGCCGGTTGCTTCGCGCCCAGCATGGTTCCTACGGCCGAGACTCCGGACACGTCACGGGGTTTCGACCGATGCCGGCCGCTTCGCGTCCGCCATGGCTCAACCAGCAAGACCGCCATGGCTCAACCAGCAGAACCCGGCATGGCTCAACCAGCGATCCGCGACCCAGGCGCGGCCGACCATCGCTTCCGGGCGGCGGTCTAGGGTTGTGCCATGCGCAACTTCACCGTCGAGTTCAACCCCGAGCGGAACGTCACCCTCGAGGCGACCGTGTTCGACCTGCCGAGCCCGGACGAGCAGCCGACCTCGCTCGAGACGCCGCGACCCGCGGTGATCGTCTGCCCCGGCGGCGGGTATGAGTTCCTGTCGCAGCGCGAGGCCGACCCGGTCGCCGCCGGCTTCCTCGCCAAGGGATTCGACACCTTTGTGCTGCGCTACTCCATCCGTGAGCACGCGACCGGACTGAACCCCCTCATCGACGCCGCGCGCGCCGTCCGGTGGGTGCGACTGCACGCCGCGGAACTCGGCGTCGACCCCACCCGGATCGCCTTCCTCGGGTTCTCCGCCGGCGGTCACGTGACGGGCATGATCGGCACCAGGTGGCACGAGCCGAGCCTCCATGACGCCGAGCGCGCCGAGTACGAGGCGCTCGTCGCGCGCGGCCTCGACGCGAACGCGGGCCTGCTTGAGGTCAGCCCCCGACCCGACGCGATCGTCCCCTGCTACGCGGTGTTCAACTTCGACTGGGTCGACGACCGGGGCGACGAGATCTCCTTCAGCGACAGCATCACCGCCGTCACCGACAAGACGCCTCCCACGTTCCTCTGGACGACCAACGAGGACAACGTCGTCCCACCGACGCAGTCGCTCAGGTTCGCGACCGCCCTGTCCGACGCGGGCGTCCCCTTCGAGTACCACCACTTCGACCGCGGCGAGCACGGCCTGTCGACTGCGACCCCGGTCGCCAACGCCGACCGTGCGTCGCTCCCGGAGAACGCGCACGCCTGGCTCGACATGTGCGCGTCGTGGCTGCGCGCCACGTGGGGCCGATGAGCGCCAGGTTTCTCACCAGTTGGCCCTGCCAGGACGCCTGCGGCACCGTCGAGACCGACGAGAGGGTCGAAGGCGCACCGGTCTACCGCTGCCCCGGCTGCGACTCGTCCTGGATCGAACTGAACGAGCGGACCGAGCCCGCCGACGCCGACCCGAAACCCGCCGCAGACTGAGCCCGAACGACAGACCGCCCCTACCGCACGGTGGGCACCGGGCGGACGCCGTCGACCGCCTCGTCGTCGGGTGAGCGACGGGATCGCCCCGCCGTCCGGACGACCCGACCCTCGACCGACCGCGCCATCTCCCAAGGATCTCTGGACGCGGCAGATGAGCCCCCTCCTCGAGCACGCCTGGGGCCGGCTGCTACCCTCATTCGGGGGCCATTGCGCATCTGACAAGGCACGAGGCGTCCGACCGGTCGACCAGAGGAGACACCCGAATGTCAACCAACGCGCAGCGTCTCGGCTCCGTCATCGTCGGCGTCGTCCTGCTCGCGGTCGGCGTCGTGCTGCTCCTGGTGGTCGCCCAGCATCTCCCCGACGCCCTCCGCTGGCTCGGCTGGCCCTTCGTGGTGGCGGGCATCGCGAACCTGGCGCTCGTGCCGCGCTACTCCCGCGAGGAGGCGCCGCACAACGACGAGTTCGTTCCCCTCGACGCCGGCCGACCGGTGCTCGGGACGCCCCAGGTCCAGCACCTCGCCACCGTGATCGACCGGGAACTCGGCGACCTGCCGCACCGCGTCACGACCGCGCCGAACGCCGTGCGCATCTACTACGACTCGGGCAACTTCCGGCGCCCTGGGTCGCGCAAGACGCTCCGGTTCCGCTGGCGCACCACCCTGTTCAGCGGCCGCGACCCCAACGGGTTCTACCGGGTCGACCTCGACCGGACGCGGCGAGGGAACAAGCGGAGCGTCAGGGTCGGAAGCGCTGTGGGAGGAAGCTTCCAGGCAACGATCGGAGCCGACGGCGTGCAGGTCACGACGCTCAACAGGAGCGTGTTCTCCCATGCGATCAAGCGGGCACTCGCCGAGTCGGGCACCCGCACCGTGGTGCCGACGCTCACCATCGTCGGCATCGTCAACGCCGTCTTCGGCTTGGTGATCGCCGTGGGGGCCACCGTCGCAGCCCTGAGCATTTGAGCCCCGTCAGCACTCGATGAAGGCGACCGCGAGGCCGCCCTCCGAGGTCTCCTTGTACTTGCTCAACATGTCGCGGCCCGTATCGCGCATGGTGCGGATCGCCTGATCGAGCGTCACCCGGTGCGTCCCGTCGCCGTTGAGCGCCAACTGCGCCGCGTTGATCGCCTTGACCGCGGCCATCGCGTTGCGCTCGATGCACGGCACCTGGACGAGCCCGCCGATCGGGTCGCACGTCAGGCCAAGGTTGTGCTCCAGCCCGATCTCCGCGGCGTTCTCGACCTGCGCGGGCGTTCCTCCCAGCACCTGTGCGAGACCGGCGGCCGCCATCGCGCACGCCGAGCCGACCTCGCCCTGGCAGCCGACCTCGGCGCCGGAGATGGAGGCGTTCTGCTTCAGCAGCACCCCGACGGCGGTCGCGGCGAGCAGGAAGTCGACGACGTCGTCATCGGTCGGGTTCTCAGCGAAGTCCATGTAGTAGTGCAGCACCGCCGGGACCACGCCCGCGGCCCCGTTCGTCGGGGCCGTGACGACGCGTCCGCCGCCCGCGTTCTCCTCGTTCACGGCGAGCGCGTACAGGTTGACCCATTCCATCGCGGAGAACGTCGCGGTGATCAGATTGGGCCTGGCGTCCCTGGTGAGTCTGCGGTGCAGGTCTGGGGCGCGACGCGGCACCCGCAGCCCTCCGGGGAGGAAGCCCTCCTGTTTCACGCCGCGCTCGACGCAGGCCTCCATGACCTTCCAGATCCTGACGAGCGCCGCCCGCGTCTCCTCCTCGGTGCGGTACGCGGCCTCGTTGCGCAGGATCACCTCCGCGATGCCGAGCCCCTCGCGCTCGGTGATCCGCAGCAGGTCCTCTGCAGAGGAGAACGGGTGTGCGACCGCGACCTCGCTCACCCCGGTCTCGCCGCGGGCAGCCTCCTCCTCGTCGACGACGAAGCCGCCGCCGATGGAGTAGTAGCGGTCCATGTGGACGACGTCGCCGGACCTGTCATGGGCGGTGACGTCGAGCGCGTTGGGATGGCGGGGGAGGGCCTCGCGGTGGAAGGTCAGGTCGGTGGCCCAGTCGAACGGGATCGGCTTGCGGCCTGCGAGCACCAGGCGACCCTCGCGCCCGACGGCGTCGACGGCCGCCGCGTAGTCGTCGGGATCGGTCGCCTCCGGCAGGAACCCCATCAGCCCGCCGACGATGGCCTTGTCGGTGCCGTGCCCGACACCGGTCGCCGCGAGTGAGCCGTACAGATCGATGTGGACGCGGGCGACGTCGTCGAGTCGGTGCGCGATGGCGTCGGAGAACAGCGCCCCGGCCCGCATCGGCCCCATGGTGTGGGACGACGAGGGCCCGATCCCGATCTTGAACAGATCGAGCGCGCTGATGGACATGACGCCTCCGTTGGTCGACTGACCCGAATCTAGCTCACGGCCGTCAACTCGTCGCCTCGACCTCGTTCTGGTGCGTCCACACCTTTATCCGGAGCGGGTGCCTGGCGATCCTGACCCGCAGGCCCTTGTGCAGCGCGAAGTAGGCGAAGATTCCGACGGCGCACAGCCCGGTGGTGACCGACGCGACGGCGACCGAGGCGCGGGGCCCGAGGGCCTGCCCGATCCAGCCGATCAGCGGGGACCCGAGCGGGGTGCCTCCCATGAAGATCGCCATGTAGACGGCCATCACCCTGCCCCGGAACTCCGGCGCGGTGCCGAGTTGGACCGACGCGTTGGCCGTGGTCAGCGCCGTCAGGGAGAAGAAGCCCGCAGGGATCAGCAGCAGCGCGTAGGTCAGGTAGTTCGGCGAGAGCGTCAGTAGCAGGGTGCTCACGGAGAAGCCGATCATCGACAGCACCAGCACCCGCAGCGTCGGCCGGGTGCGTCTGGCCGCCATCAGCGCCCCGGCGAGGGTGCCGACGGCCATGATGGTGCCGAGCAGCCCGAACTCCGCTGAGCCGACGCCGAACTCGGTGGTCGCCATCGTCGCGTTGAAGATCTGGAAGTTCATCCCGAAGGTGCCGAGCACGAAGACCATCACGAGCACGACGATGAGGTCGGGCCTGCTGCGGAGGTAGCGCAGGCCGTCGAGCGCCCCGCCGCGCGTCTTGGCGATGGGTGCCGGGTGCAGTTCGTCGCCGTGCATCAGGAGGATCGCGCCGATCATGGCGACGAAGCTGAGCGCGTTGATCAGCAGGGTCGGCCCGACGCCGACCGCGGCGACGAGCAGGCCGGCGAGGCCGGGGCCGATGAGGCGGGCGCCGTTGAACGAGGTGGAGTTCAGCCCGACGGCGTTGGGGATGTACTCGCGCGGCACGATCTCGGAGACGAACGCCTGACGGGCGGGGTTGTCGAACGCGGTGATCGCGCCCATCAGCAGGGCGAACACGTAGACGTGCCACAACTGGACGAGGTCGCTCGCCACGAGTGCCCAGAGGCCGAGCGCGGTCAGCATCAGGCCGATCTGGGTGACGATCAGCACCTTGCGCTTCGGGTACCTGTCGATCACGGAACCCGCGTATGGGGCGAGCAGTGGGATCGCGAGGAACTGCAGCGCCGTCACGATGCCGAGCGCGGTGCTCGAGTTGTCGGTGAGTTCGGTCAGGACGAGCCAGTCCTGGCCGATGCGCTGGATCCAGGTGCCCAGGTTGCTGACCAGGGCGCCCAGGAAGTAGTAGCGGTAGTTGCGGATCGCCATCGAGGCGAAGGTCTTCATGCGTTCAGGCATCCGAGACCTCCAGTAGCAGGTCGGCAGCCTGCCGTAGCAGGGCCAACTGCTCGGGGGTCTTGTCCTCCAGGTGCTTGAGCATCCAGGTGTCCCGCTCGGCAATGGTCTCGCGGACCACGCTCTCGCCGGCCTCGGTCGCCCGGACGAAGACCTGCCTGCGGTCGTCCGGGTGCGGGAACCGTTCCACGAGACCCTCGTCGACGAGGCAGTTGATGGTGCGCGTCATCGACGGCGCGCTCACGCGGTCGTGCGCGGCGAGTTGGGTGGGCGTCTGGGGGCCGACGCGGTGCAGGTAGACAAGCACCGAGAACTGGTGGGGGGCGACGGCGCTCGTCGACTCGAAGCGGACCCGCCGCGCGATGCGCTGGCAGGCCAGTCGAAGGTCGTTGGCTAGCGAGAACATCTCCGATTCGCCGGTGTTGTGCTGCTGAGCCATGTCTGTTCCCCTCGTCGTCCAACTGGTTACCCTAGCTCATTAGCTCAGCTAATCAAAATGTCAACAGTCGACCGAGGGGGTCACGCTGGTTGAGCCATGAAGGGCGCGGAGCGGCCTTCATCGGTCGAAACCCCTGAGGCTGCCCAGGGACTCGCACGCCGCTCGCCGAGCGTGTCTGGGCGAGCCTTCGGTGCTGACCCCGCGGTCGCGCGCAGGTAGGTCACGACGCGCGCTGCGCTGCTCCGCGGTCTTGACCGCCCGGCGCGGGTGCGCCGACCCTGCGGGTCACGCTGGTTGAGCCATGAAGGGCGCGGAGCGGCCTTCATCGGTCGAAACCCTCCTGAGGGCTTCGCAGGGACCCGCCCGCCGCTCCCGAGCGTCAGGGCGAGCCTTCGGTGCTGACCCCGCGGTCGCGCAGGTAGGTCCCGATGCGCGCTGTGCCGCTCCGCCGCTTGTGCGGTTCAACCCGCGGTGGGTGGTCGTCCAGAGGTCACGTAGCCCAGGTGCTGCGCGTTGCGGCGATCCCGACGTCGACACGCCAGGATCGCCGCCTCGGTCCTCAGGATGCGAGCAGATCGTCGATCTGGCCCATCGCCGAGGTCGCGCCCTCGATGGCGCCCATGCTCAGCACCTGCTCCAGCGCCTCTGCGGTGGGGTAGGTGGTGACCGCCGTCATCCGCGTGCGGTCGCCGTCCGGCTCGAAGGTGAAGGTGTTGGTGCCGACCGGAAGGTCGGGGTTCTCCGCGAAGGAGTCGTCCATGGCGAAGCCGTCCTCAAAGGTGAAACTGGTGGGCTCGTCGACCTGCGTGACCCTCCAGAAGCCGTAGAACTTCTCGCCGTCGGGCCCCGTCATGAAGTAGTTCATCCGGCCGCCGGGGGTGAGGTCGTGGTCGACGAAGGTCGCTGGATGCGACGGCGGGCCCCAGATGCGCTCGAGTTGGCGCGGGTCGGCGTAGACCTGCCACACACGTTCGACGGGGGCGGCGAAGTCCGCGGTGATGGTGATGGTGCGCGACTCGAGGTCGTGGGTTGCGTCGGTGAGGGGCATGAGGTTCAGCCTTTCGGTGTGGTGTGCGGGCCTGTCTCGGCGAGAAGGTCGTCGATCCGTGCGATCCGACCGCGCCAGATGGCCTCGAGTTCCTCGAGCATCCCGCCGACCGATCGCACGGCCTCGATGTCGCCGCTGGTCAACGCCTCGCGGCCTTGTCGCCGCTTGGTGATGAGCCCAGCCCGTTCGAGGACCGCGATGTGCTTCTGCACGGCGGCGAAGCTCATGTCGTACTTCGCCGCCAGGGCCGAGACGGAGTGCTCGCCCGCCAGTACGCGGCGCACGATGTCGCGCCTCGTCCGGTCGGCGAGCGCGTGGAACAGTGCGTCTGCGCGTTCCTCGTCCTGCTCGGTCATGAGACAAACATACAACCAAACGGTTGTATGTCAAGGGTGAGGTGGAGGATTTCACGATTGACGGTGTCCGCGCCGGGTGTTCGCGTCCGGATGAATCCCTCTGACAAGGGACATCGCGCAAAGTGGCTTGTCGGGGTCGGGGAATGTACAAGAATCATGGACATGGCTACCGTCGCGCAGAATCTGATTTCATCGCTCGAAGCCCAAGGAGTGGAGCGCATCTACGGCCTCTCCGGTGACTCGCTCAACGGTCTCACCGACGCCGTGCGCAACTCGAAGAAACTCACCTGGGTCCACGTCCGCCACGAGGAGTCCGCCGCCTTCGCGGCAGGCGCAGAGGCCGAACTGACCGGCCGACTCGCGGTCTGTGCCGGCTCATGCGGGCCAGGCAACCTCCACCTGATCAACGGCCTGTTCGACGCCCAACGCAGCCGCGTGCCCGTCCTGGCCATCGCCGCCCATATCCCCTCGCAGGAGATCGGCTCGAACTACTTCCAGGAGACGCACCCGCAGGAACTGTTCCGTGAGTGCTCCGTGTACGCCGAACTCGTCAGCAGCCCTGAGCAGATGCCCCGACTGCTGAGGATCGCCATGCAGGAGGCCATCTCCAAGCGTGGCGTCGCCGTCCTCGTCATCTCCGGCGACGTGGCGCTGTCGCAGGCCGTCAGCGACGAACTGGCACTCGCCTCCGAGTCGCTGCCCCGCGTGATCCCGGCCGACAGCGACCTCCGCCGCGCAGCGGAACTGCTCGACGAGGGACGCAGGATCACCATCCTCGCCGGCGCAGGGGCCGCGGGCGCCCACGACGAACTGGTCGCCCTGGCCGACACGCTCGGCGCTCCGATCGTGCACGCGATGCGCGGCAAGGAGTTCATCGAATACGACAACCCGTTCGACGTCGGCATGACGGGCCTCCTCGGCTTCGCGAGCGGCTACCGGGCGATGGCGACGGCCGACACCCTCCTGATGCTCGGCACCGACTTCCCCTACCAGCAGTTCTATCCCGACGACGCCAAGATCATCCAGGTCGATGTGCGGGGAGAGCAGCTCGGACGACGCGTCCAACTCGATCTCGGCCTGATCGGCACCGTCAAGGACACCGCCGCGGCGCTGACAGGACTGGTCACCCGCAAGAAGAACAGGTCGCACCTGGAGGAGGCCCAGAAGCACTACCGCAAGACGCGGGACAAGCTCGACGAGCTGGCCACCCCGTCGCCGAAGGGTAAGCCGCTCCACCCGCAGTACGTGGCGCGCATGATCGACAAGCTCGCCTCCGACGACGCCGTCTTCCTGCCCGATGTCGGCTCGCCCGTGATCTACGCCGCGCGCTACCTCACCATGAACGGCAAGCGCCGCATCCTCGGCTCGTTCAGCCACGGAAGCATGGCCAACGCCGTTCCGCAGGCGATCGGCGCTCAGGCCACATTCCCCGACCGCCAGGTGGTCACCATGTCGGGCGACGGAGGCCTCACGATGCTGTTCGGCGACCTGCTGACGCTGGTGCAGGAGAAACTGCCGGTCAAGATCGTGGTGTTCAACAACTCGAGCCTCAACTTCGTCGAGCTCGAGATGAAGGCCGCGGGCTTCGTCGACTTCGGCACCGAACTGGTCAACCCCGACTTCGCAGCGGTCGCCGAGGCGATGGGTGTGCGCGGGTTCCGCGTCGACAGCTCCGACCAGTTGGAGGACACGCTCCGCGAGGCGTTCGCGCACGACGGGCCCGCGCTGGTCGATGTGCCCACCGGTCGCCAGGAGCTGACCATCCCGCCGAAGATCACGCAGGAACAGCTCAAGGGCTTCGCGCTGTACGCGATCCGCACGGTCCTCAACGGGCGCGGCGACGAACTCCTCGACCTGGCCACGACCAACTGGCGGCAGGTGTTCTGAGCGGGCACCTACGCTGGGGTGAAGTATGGACTGTGCCCCGCGTCGACCTGAGGGTCACCCGCGCATCGGGCACACCCGCTGGCGCCGCGTGGCGGGAGGAGAAGGTCAATGCGTAATCCGGTGGAGGCGCTGCGCGAGCTGATCGGCTCGGCCATCCGCGCGAAGGTTGCGGGGCCCGATCCGGAGGCACGCGAGGCGAGCATCTGGGGCGCCGAGGGCCCCCGCTGGCACGAGCCGTCCGACGCCATCTGGACGGTGAACCGCGACGCGGCCATGTACGTGGGCGGAATCCGGGCGCTGCTGCTCCAGGCGCTGCACCCCGCCGCGATGGCGGGCGTCGCGGGACACTCCGGGTACCGCTCAGATCCGTGGGGGCGGCTGCAGCGCACCGGCGAGTTCATCGCCATGACCACCTATGGGCCGGTCCCGTCGGCCGAGGCCCTGATCGCGCGGATCCGCAGCGTGCACGAGCGCGTGCGGGGCAAGACCGACGACGGCACCCCGTACCGTGCGTCCGACCCGCACCTGCTCGCCTGGGTCCACGCGGCTGAGACGCAGAGCTTCCTCGCCGCCTACCAGGCGTTCGGCGGGTCGCCGCTGACGCAGGCAGAGGCTGACCAGTACGTCGCGTCGGCGGCGCCCGTGGGTGAACTGCTCGGCGCCGTCGACCTGCCGCGGACGGAGGCCGACCTCATCGGCGCGATCGAGGCGTACCGACCCGAGCTTCGCGCGTCGCCGGCAGCGATCGACACCGTCGACTTCCTCCTCAAGACGCCGCCCGTCCCGTGGCCGGGCAAGCTCGGCTACTGGATGCTCGCCGCAGGCGCCATCGCGACGCTGCCTCGGTGGGCGCGCGAACTGCTGCACCTGCCGACCTCGCGCTGGTTCGACCGGCTCATCGGGCTACCGCTGGGCAGGTTCGCGACCAGGGTCGCAGGCTGGGCGATCGCGACCCCGAAGACGTCAGCCGAGTTGCGGGCCGCCGCGTGACCTCGCCGTCGACGGTGGGGTCGCCAGGTGCGGGGCGACGGGCGTGAGCGGGTTCCGCGAGGCGCTGCTGGTCGAACTGGCCGCGCTCGGCGACCCGGAGCGGGCCGTCAAGCAGCAGGCGTACATGAAGTCGGCGCTGCCGTTCCATGGGGTCCCGGTGCCGCAGGTCCGCTCGCTCACCCGATCCCTGTCGAGGCGACTGCCGTTGGCCTCGCGCTCCGAGTTCGTCCGGATTGTGGAGGAGGTGTGGGACGGCGCCACGCACCGCGAGCAGCGCTACGCGGCGCTCGCACTGCTGCGCGCCCCGCGCTACAAGAAGTGGGCCAGCGACATCGAGATCGTGCCGCTGCTGCGTCGGCTCATCGTCGACGCCGCCTGGTGGGACCTCGTCGACGAGTTGTCGCACTGTGTCGGAGACGTGCTGCGCTCCGCGCCCGATGCCATGGAGCCCGTGGTGAGGGCGTGGTCGAGGGAAGAGGACCTGTGGCTGCGGAGGTCATCGATCATCTGCCAACTGGGGTTCCGTGGGGAGACGGACCTGGCGTTGCTGACGGACGCGATCGAGGGCTCGATCAGGGATCCGGACTTCTTCGCGAGGAAGGCGATCGGCTGGGCGCTGCGGGAGTACGCCAAGACGGACCCCGAGTGGGTCCGCGACTACGTCGCCGCCAACGAGGCGCGCCTGTCGCCGCTGTCGAGGCGAGAGGCGCTGAAGTCGCGCTGACTGAGGGCAGCAGTTCCTGCCGGTGTAGGAGGTTTCGACCGAAGAAGCCCGCTGACGCGTCCTTCTTGGCTCAACCGGCGGTCTGCTGATTGGGCCAGCGAGGCGACGAGGTTTCGTTGATTGAGCCAGCCGCGGCGACGGAGTCGCTCCGCTGCTGCGTCGAGATCCTCGTGACGTTCCGCGTAGACCTCTGGCAGGTGCCTGTGCCTCTGAGGCGCGGTGG
>JAQDQK010000007.1:81684-157429 GCA_027658995.1 Propionibacteriaceae bacterium AM104-82 | reverse complement strand
TGGCATGACGCCATCCTTTCAACTCAAAAGGAAGCGGCACCAAACCTGAGGCGGTTCACTGCGACGCTTCGCGTCTTTGCGCGGCTCAACCAGCGGTGTTTCGTGGCTTTGCGCGGCTCAACCAGCGGTGCTCGCGTCTTGCGCTGAACCAGCGGGGTCGGTCGGGTGCCGGTTCAACCAGCGGCCCTCGCGTCTTGCCCCCTTCGACCTGCTGTCAGTCCAGGCCGGGGCGGCGGCGGTTCCGTTTCGTCTCGGCCCTGCTGCGCTTGGCCGCCAACCGGCGCAACTGGGAGCCCCTCGTCGGCCTCGTGGCCCGGCGCGACTTGGGCGGAGGGGCGACCGCCTCCCGCAACAGGACCGCCATGCGCGCCCGTGCCGTCGTCCTGTTGCGCAACTGGGAGCGGTGCTCCGCCGCGCTGACCGTCAGCACGCCCCCGCTCAGCCTGGCATCGAGCCTGCCAAGAGCCCGCGCCCGCTGCTCATCGGTGAGTGCCGTGGTCGTCGCGACGTCAAGGCTCAACTGGACCCGCGAGTCGGCCGTGTTGACGCCCTGACCGCCCGGGCCGGAGGCGTGCGAGAACTGCTCCCGCAACTCGCCTGCGGGCACGACGAGACCGTCCGGGATGCCGGGCCCGGGCGCGACGTGCAGATCCTCCATGCGTCAGAGTCTGCCCGTTCCATCCCGCCTGCGCGAACCCTCCCGACGCGGGGATAGCCTTCGCCCCATGTGGGGTCTCCGTGTGGTCGCCATGGTGATGCTCGTCGCGCTCAGCGGCTGTGGGAGCTTCGACGATTCCTCGCGCCCGAACACCGTCCAGCGGGAGGTGCCGATGCCCGGCGAGGCGATCGTCGCCCCGCTGGCCAACTTCTACTTCGCCATCTTCGGGGTGACTCAGAGCAGGGCGAGCCGGTCGGGGCGCCGGTGCGACCACAGTCGGTGCGACCAAGGGTGATTCGCGGCGCACCGCATGCCGTCGAGCGATCGTCGGTCCCAACGGCCCATGAGGCAGGGCCGACAGGCGGTTGTGCGACGGGCTCCGCCGGGTCCGGTGCGGAGGTCAGTCGCAGTTGGGGCAGCCGCCGCCGACCAGGGGCATCTCGATGAAGCAACTGGGGCACACCGCCGCCCTGATCTCGACCGGCTGAGGCTTGCGGGTGGCCGTCCGCGGCGCGGCTGAGGGGCGCGGCGGGGCCGTCGTGGGGCGCGCGTCCTCGGGGATCGACTCGCAGAACGCCTTGTAGCACGCGAGACGCGCCTCGGAGGCGTGCCGCTCGCGTTCCGACTTGGTGGCGAACGGGGGCTCGCCCGCCACCTGGCGGACGGCGTCGTAGGCGGCGCCGACCCGACCGTCCTGCGCGTTGACCGCAAGCGAGATCAGCGGCGGAAGGCCGCGACCCTGACAGGCGGTCGCCACCAACTTCAGCACCGGGGCCAACCAGGTGCGCTGCTGGGCGTGGGTGCGGATCCCCGAACGATGCTGGACGGCCTCCGCCAGGTCGGCATACGTGACGGTCGCGCCGTAGCGCGACGCGGTCTCCCGCAGGATGATGAGCGCCTCACGCGCCCAGGGGACCTGCCCCGCCTTGCTTCCGACTAACCGTTGACTGACTGGGGCTGCGCTCATCACAGCAGGATTATTCCAGCATTTTCGAGGCCCTCTGGCCACGGGCAGGGGGCCGCGAGGCGACCATCACCGCGCGTCGGGGAACGACCCGGTCGGCCGGGTCAGGGTCGTGCCTAGTCAGACGGTGGTGTGAGGTGCGAGATGCCGTCGAGGACGCGGTCCAGCATGAAACTCCGATGGTCCCAGTCGGCCCCGATCTCCGGGGACTCGGCGATGTCGCGCATCGTCGTTGCTAGGTTGGGCAACCGGTCGCCGACGCGCGCCGCGAGGAACGCGAACCAGCCCGCGAGACCGTCGCTGCTGACGGTCGGCCCCATCTCGACCACCGTGCGACTCGCGTTGCGGATGTGCCCGCTCAGCAGAAGCACGAGGGCTAAGCGCTGCAGGCCGCCGACGTCCAACCCGCGCAGGGCGTACAGGGCCGCGTCCAGCCACGCCAACTGATTGGGCCCGGCGGGAGGGCCGAACGACGGGACATAGGGCAGCCAGGGTCGCCGGTCGTAGACCTCCCCCAGAGCGACGGCCCAACTCCCGAGCGCCTCGCGCCATCCCTCCTCGGTGCCGTCCGAACCGGTCAGCGGCGGGGGAGGCCCGAGCGCCGCGTCCTCGATCAGGACGAGCAACTCGTCCTTCGACGCGATGTGGCGGTAGATCGACATCGGGCTGCCGCCGACCTCGGCCGAGACCGACGCAACAGTGACGGCGTCCAGGCCGCCGCGGTCGGCGATCCGGATGCCCGCGTCGACGAAGTCGCTGAGCGTCCATCTTGGTGGCCGCCCGCGGGTGGTCGTGGCAGGCTCGGGCCACAGCTTCGCCCAGACCGCGTTCGCGTCGTCGGGCAGTGCAACCGGCATGGTTTCTGGCGCGCTGGAGCCAGGCTCGCGCGATGGTGTTCCCCCCATCCGGCCATGCTACGACTACTGCATTTGTCCGAGAAAGATGTCCTTAGGCCAGTCGTCGCGACCGGCGTGTCGTCAGGAAGTCGGGGGCTGCTCGTCGCGCAACCGCGGCTCGACCCGATGCGCGGGAATCACCCCCGCCTTGTCTGCGTAGAAGGCGCGGATGGCGTCCATGTCGGCCGGGATGTCGCCCGTCAGTTCGATCGTCGGGCCCAGGCCGGTGGTCATCGTCGTGCGGTCGACGTAGCCCAGCGTCACGGGCATGCCCGTCTCCCGCGCGATCCGGTAGAAGCCCGACTTCCAGTGCGTCTGGCCCTTGCGGGTGCCGTCGGGGGTCACGACGAGCCCGAACACCTTGCCGGAGCGGACCTCCTCGACGACCTCGTCGACGATGCGGCTCGGGTTGGAGCGGTCGACGGGGATGCCGCCGAGAGCCCGCATGATCGGCCCGCGCCACCCCTTGAAGAGGCCGTGCTTGCCGAGCCAGCGCACGTTCATGTCGAGCCGCCACGCGATGGCGAGCATCAGCACGAAGTCCCAGTTGGACGTGTGCGGGGCGCCGATCAGGATGGTCGGCCGATCCGGTGCCGGTTCGGTGACGAGTTTCCAGCGGCTGATGGCCCAGAACGCGCGGGCGATGAATCGTCTGAGCATGGCGTCATACTAGGGCCAAGCCGACGGTGACGTCGGGCAGCGCGCACACCCGACGATGCCCCGATTCGACGGACGGCTGTCGGCCGCGTCGTCAGGCCGGGGGATGGCAGGAGAGCGGCCGGTCACCCAGCGATCACCGGCCGCGGGGCGCGGCACCGGGCGTATGGTCGAAACGTCGCCCGCACAGCGAAGGAGCGCGACATGATCAACCCGAATCTCAGCAAGCGTCAGCCGGAGTCCTACCGGTGCCTGACCCAACTCGACGCGTCCGTAGCCGAGGCTGCCAAGCGTGCCGGACTGGACCCGCTGCTGATCGAACTGGTCAAGATCCGCGTCTCCCAACTCAACGGCTGCGCCTACTGCCTGCGGATGCACACCCGCGACGCGATCCGCCTGGGGGAGACAGCCGAGCGGCTGGCGGTGCTCGCCGCCTGGTGGGAGTCGCAGTACTTCACAGAGCAGGAACGCGCGGCGCTCGCACTCGCGGAGGAACTGACCGAGATGCCCGTGCCTGAGCCCCGACACTGGGACGACGGGTCCCTCACAGAGGACCAGGCAGCGGCCGTCGCGTGGCAGACGGTGGTGATGAACTCCTGGAACCGACTCGCTGTCTTCAGTCACTACCCGGTGGCGCCCTGACCATCGAGCCCTGACCAGGAACCGTGGGCGTCGCCCGCGTTAGTCTCGTGCCGGGAGGACACCGATGCTGGAACGACTTGTGGGTTCGCGCGTCTACTCTGTCTCGGTCGCGGTGACCGAGACGGTGACGCTCTACTTCGACGACATCGCGTCGCTGACGCTCGAGGTGTGGCCGCACCTCGCCAGGGGTGAGACGGTGCTGCGCCACGGCGACGCTGGCTACAACGATGCGCTGCTCAGCCTGCCGGGGCAACTGGTCACCGACGCGTCCGAGCGCCCCCGCGACGGCATGCGACTGGTGCTCGAGGACGGGGAACTGCGGATCGACCCACGCGCCGACGAGGTGTTCGTCGAGATCGCGCTGCTCCGGATGTCCGACCAGTCCTGGAACTGCTGGCGGCCGGGCGATACGCCCTTCGAGCACGTCGGCGCCGTCGGGGGCTAGCTGATCTCGCGGACCTCCTGCGGGCAGCGGCAGGCCTGCGCGAAGCGGGCCGCCCAGCGCAGCGCCTCGTCCCTGGACGCCACGTCGATCACCGTGAACCCGCCGTCGAACTCGCGGGTCTGCGGGTAGGTGCCCTCCGTGACCGTGCCGTCGGCGGCCACCATGACCGGGCCCACCGCGTTGTCGATGCCGCCTGCGAAGACTAGGACGCCCGCGTCGCGCGCCTCCCGGGTGGCGGCGTCGGCGTCGGCCGAGACCTGCGGCAGGTCCTCGGGGGCGACCCGCATCGCGGTGCCCGGGAAGGAGATCAGGTAGGTGCTCATGGTTGCCTCCACGTCGCTGGGTCGTGCGCAACGCTACGCACGCACGACGCGCAAGGCTCCCCGTCTGGGAAGATCGGTGGACGGAAACGCCGAGCACGGGAGGGTGACATGGAGGTGCGGGACGCGACCGTCGAGGACTGGCCGGCGCTCGTCGAGGTGTGGCGCAGCGCCGTCGACGCCACCCACGACTTCCTGGCCGCCGACGACAGGGACCGGATCGAGTCGCACCTGGTCAGCGACTATTTCCCGCAGGTGAGCCTCGCCGTCGCCGTCGTCGCCGACCGGGTCGTTGGCTTCGCGGGCGTGGCGGGCGGCTCGCTGGAGATGCTGTTCGTGCACGACGACTTCCGTGGTCGCGGCGTCGGGACGACGCTCCTGCGGTGGGCGCTACGTCGCGGAGTCGACAGGGTCGACGTCAACGAACAGAACCCGCAGGCGGTCGGCTTCTACCTGGCCAACGGGTTCCACACCGTCGGGCGGAGCGACCTCGACGACCAGGGCAGGCCGTATCCGCTGCTGCGGATGTCGCTGGTCAGCGCTCCACGATCTGATCGGTGACCGGGGACTCGTTGCCCGCCATGTCGAACCCGACTGCACAGAAGCGGGCAGGCAGGTCCTCCGGGGCGAAGAACAACGGCTGGCGACGGTAGGGGAAGTACGCCGACCGGTCCGAGCAGTCCGTCTCGTCGACAGGTCCGAACACGAGGTGGATGTCGGCGATGTCGGGGATGTCGAACAGCGGGTCGACCATCAGTTCGTCCTCGCCGAGCGGGGTAAGGCTCAGCTTGGGGCCCTCCGTCGGGGCGACGGTGTCGACCGAGTAGACGAAGCGGGCGGCGGCCTCCTCGTTGCCCGGCTCCGCCGCGCAGGCGAGCACAAAACCGTTGGTGGTGGGCAGCGTGACAGGGGTGCTGGCGCTCTCGATGCCGTCCTCCAGCGTCATCATGGGGGCGGAGTCGTAGGTCGCCGGTTCGGTGCAGGTCCTGGCGTCCTTGAGCGGGACACCCTGCACGACGGCGACGGCCTGCGCGCCGCCAGCCTCGAGCGTCAGTTCGGCGGGGCGGTCTGCGCCGTCGGTGCCGTCGGCTCCGTAGATGCCGCCTCCTCCGACCCGCGACAGCGATCCGGCCGCGAGCGGGCAGTCGTCACCCAACGCGAACGTCCCGTCCGGGAAGCACGCGCCGATGCCTGCGATGTTGACGCCGTAACTGCTGTTGGGCACGAACTCGGCCCCCTCGTCCGTGATCTCGCACGGCTTGCCGAGGTAGCAACTCGCGCCGCGGTCGGCGGGCACCCCGGTGTTGGTGGTGTTGATGACGGACACGATCTGCCCATCGGCGATCATCGGGGAGCCGGAGGAGCCGCCCAGCACGCCCGGGCAGTCGTTGCGGGGCGCGTCGAGCCACAGCCACTTGTGTTCGATCAGGTCGACGGTGCCGCCGATGGTGCATTCGCCCTTGCGGAGCACCTGCTGATCGGCGGCGACGCCCTGCGTCGGCGAGGCGATGTTGACGACCTTGGTGCCCTCGGCCGGTGCCTCGGACGCGATCCTGAGCGGCACGGCGCCCGCGGCCCTGAGCTCTCCCAGGGTCGAGTCCACGCGGATGATGCCGACGTCGACGCCGCGCATCGTGCCGTACTCGAACCGCGCGACGGGCACGCTGAGCACCTTCTCGGCGCCGCCCGCGACGTTGAAGAAACGGACCTCGCCCTGGCCCTCGGAGTCGATCAGGGTGTCGTTGGCCGACATCCCGTCGACACCGACGCAGTGACCGTTGGTGAGCAGGTAAGCAGGGCCGGAGTCGACCCCCGTGTCGATCAGGGTGCCGGTGCAGCCCGCCGACACGACGAGCGTTGCGACCCCGCCGTAGGTGGAGAGTTCGGCCGCGTCGAGCGGCGGCGCGGGGACCACCTGCTCGGGCTCTGCGGGGGTCGACGGTGAGGCCGTCGCCGAGGGTACGGCCGTCGCGGGAGTGGTCTCGGACGGGGAGGGCTGCGGCCTCAGATCGGGGGAGGGAGCGCATCCCGTCACCACCACGGCCACCGCCGCCAGAATCGTGCCCCAACCCTTGCCCATGACTCACCCTTTCGGCCAGTGAACCCGCAGCCTAGCGGCCCGTTCCGGGTGGCCGTCGTTGGCCTCACGGACGCAACCAGCAGGTCGAGCATCGCCGCTGCAGGCCTCGCTCGTTGGGCGATTCTCGCATCGGGCGATCGATACCGCCGAACACCAACCCTCGGTCGTCGAGTGGTGCCGCTCAGCCGGCTCGGAGGCGTGTCTGACCCGGTTCCGTGTCAGGGTGGAGAAGAGGTCCTTGCCGGACGGGTTTGGGCCGACGACACCGAGGTGAGGCAACGATGCTCGCGGAGTTCCCCCTGAACCAGGCGTTCACGACGGCGTGGTTCGGGTTGATGACGATCGTGTGGCTCGGGTGGGCGCAGGAGGCCCCGTCGCCCCGGCTCAGGGGGCTGCTCGGCGCGGGATCCGTCGTAGGTATCGCGCTTGCTGCGCTGTTCGGCTACGCCGTCTACGCCCGGTGGAGCGAGGGGAGCGTGCTCGCCGGCCGCGAGGCCTGGTTCGGGGTGCTGGTGGCGGTCGAGGTGGTCGTGGCCGGCGTCGGCGCGCTCATCCTTGCGAGGCGCGGCCAGGGCCGGTGGGCCGCCTGGTGGGTCGCCCTGACGGTCGCGCTGCACTTCATCCCGCTCGGCTGGGCGATCCTGGGTGACTGGTCGGTCGCGGCGCTCGGCATCGTGCAGACGATCGGGCTGCTGCTCCTGATCGGCCCGCTGCGTCGCCGCGAGGGCCCCACGAGCGCCACCGTCGGGCCGTTCATGGGAGGAACCCTTTTCGTGTTCGCGCTGGCTGGCGCGGTGGTCTATGTGGCCCGCTGGGGCTGGCCTTGGGTCAGCTGAACTTCACGAATGCGTGGATCTTGGAGTCAAGGTCGCGGATCTCCGTGAAGCCCATGGCCTCGTAGAAGGCCCGCTGGCGCGGCTCATCGTCGGTGATCAGGACCTTCTGGCGGACCTCGCCGAACGGCTCGAGGACGCGCTCGAACAGGCGCTTGCCGATCCCGCCGCGCTGGTGCGAGGGGGCGACCAGGATGTCCTGCAGGTAGACGATCGTGAGCCCGTCGCCGACGACGCGGGCCAACCCGACGAGCCGTCCGTTCTCGCGGGCGCAGACCACGCGCAGAGACCGGGTGATCCCGTCGAACAGGCGGACCGGGTCGCGGGTGTAGGCCGTCCAGCCGACGCTGGAGTACAGCGCGACGAGTTCGTCGGAGGTGGGCAGATCGTGGTCTGTCAGTTGAACGGCGGGCACGAGGTGAGCTTAAGCACTGACGGTGTCAGCCGGTTCCCCTGCCGTGGGTGAGGTGGCCGTTGGGGCACCACGCGGCGCGGGGCACCCCGCGCCGCCGGGACGGGTGAAACCTGAGCCCTGGAGGGCGCCTCCGCGCGTCAGAGCCCGGGGCCGACCTGCCCGCCGAGTGGGAGCCCGCGTCGGCCCGCACGGCTCGGCGCCGACGACTTTCCGAGGCGCGTCCTGGTGGAGTCCTCAGCGATGAGAGGTAGTCGGTGTCCGTTGCTGGTTACGCCATCTGTGAACGCTCACATCTCCGTCGGGTCGGGGATGCTGCTCAACGCCACCGACCCGGCCGTGAACGCACCAGTGTTCACCCGACCCCGAATTGCACTCTGGGGCAAGAGGCGTAAGCTTGTCGGTCGGTTCGAGTTAATTTCGCTGAACCCCAAATAGCTTCCCCCTCTCTACATCCAGCCCTATCTGAGCGCGCGAGTACACCCATGTCTAACAACCTCACGGTCGGTTCGCCGACCCGCGTGATTGTCGCCTTCACCCTTCCCCTCCTCATCGGCAACCTGTTCCAGCAGGTCTACCAGTTCACCGACGCCGCGGTCGTCGGCCGCATGCTCGGCGTCAACGCCCTCGCGGCGGTCGGTGCGACCGGCAGCCTGATGTTCCTGCTGCTCGGCTTCACCTTCGGCGCGGCGGGCGGCCTCGCCATCCCGATCGCCAAGGCGTACGGCGCAGGCGACCTCGCCGCCCTCAAGCGGCACTTCGCCAACGCCATCCGCGTCTCGGCCGCCATCGCCGCCGTGATCACCGCGGTCGGCGTGCTCGGCGCCGAGGACCTGCTCACGTTGATGCAGACGCCGCACGAGTTGATGGGCGACGCGAAGGCGTTCCTCATCGTCTCCTTCGCCGGCGCGCCCATCGTGATGGCCTACAACCTGCTTGCCTCGGCGATCCGGGCGCTCGGCGACAGCCGCACCCCGCTGTACTTCCTGATCATCTCGTGCGTGCTGAACGTGATCCTCGTGGTCGTGTTCATCGGCGCCTTCGGATGGGGTGTGCCCGGCGCGGCCCTCGCGACCGTCATGGCGCAACTGGTCTCCGTGATCCTGTGCGTGATCCTGATCGCCCGCCGGATGCCCCAGCTTCGGCTGGGTCGCGCCGACTGGAAGTCGCAGCCCGGTGAGCTCGGCGAGTCCGTGCGACCCGGCCTTGCCATGGGCTTCCAGATGTCGGTGATCGCGATCGGCGCCGTCGTGCTGCAGTACGCCGTCAACGGCCTCGGCGCGACCTCGGTCGCCGCGTTCACCGCCGCGATGCGCGTCGACCAGTTGGCCGTCGCCCCGCTCGGCTCGTTCGGTGTCGCCGTGACGACCTATGTCGCGCAGAACCGCGGCGCGGGCAAGTGGGGCCGGATCCGCGCGGGCGTGTGGCGCACCAGCCTCGTCACGTGGGCCCTCGCCCTTGTGCTCGGCCTCGTCGTGGCGCTCCTCGGGACGCCCATCGTCCAGGTCTTCGTCGGCGACGGTCAGCAGGAGGTCGTCCGCCTCGCGCACGACTACCTGATCGTGCAGGGCGCGCTCTACCCGATCCTGGCCAGCGTGTTCGTGCTGCGCAACGCCATCCAGGGTCTCGGTGCGACCGCGATCCCGACGCTCGCCGGGTTCATGGAACTGATCGTGCGCGCCGTCGTCGGCCTCGTGCTGGTCGCCCCGCTCGGCTTCCTCGGCGTCGCGCTCGCCGCCCCGTTCGCATGGGTCGGCGCGCTGCTGCCGGTCGCCGTCAGTTGGTTCGGCTGGCGTCGTGCCCTGATGGGCCAGCCCGACGGCGCCCCGGAACCCGCCCCCGTGCGTCGGCTCCGGCTCGCCCGGGCGAGCTGACCGCCACCGCTCCACCGGCTGGCCGGGCCAACTAGCCCGGCTGGGCCGCCTCGATGAGCGCGGCCCGCACCTGCGGCGGGGCGAGCAGCAGCCTCGGCTGCAACTCCTCCCAGCCGCGGTGCTTGGTCGCGACGGCGAAGTCGTGGTGCGCCTTGTCCAGGTCGTTGTCGAGCACCAGGCCGGGGGAGTCCTCGCCCATCAGTTGCAGGTGGTACATCCACCAACTGCCGTCGGCCTCCCGGTTCAGGAACGTCGCCTCGAACGCCATCCGTTCCTGTGGAAGGGTCGCGAGGCACTCGTCGTAGCGCTCGTGCAGCATCGCCATCCACTCGTCGAAGCGCGCCTCCTCCCCGTCGAGCAGGCGCGCCCGGCTGAGTTCGAGGCGCATGCCAGCGGGGACCGACGGCGGCATCGGCCAGCCGGGGAAGTCCTGGTCGACCGGGGTGAACGGGATGGGTTCCATCCCGACACCCTAGGGGAGCGGGTCAGGGGATCGGGTCGGTGTCGACGTCGACGATGCCGTCCTCGTTCATGTCGGCGGAGCGCTTCAGGTGCGCCGACCAGCGCAGCGCCGCGGCACCGAGCGCCGCCGAGACGAGCGACCCGGCAAGGATCGCGAACTTGGCCGCCGCGGTGTGCGGGCCGTCTGGGAACGACAGTTCGGCGATCAGCAGCGACACCGTGAACCCGATGCCCGTGAGCAGGCCGACGGGCAGCAGGTCGCGAAGGCCGACGGCGTCGGGCAGTCGCAGCGGGGTGAGCTTGGTGACGAGCGCGGTGGTGCCCATCACGCCCACCACCTTGCCGACGACGAGGCCGAGGAAGATCGCCAACAGCACCGGTTGACGCAGCACGGCGAGCGGCCCATCGCCGTCGACAAGCGAGACGCCCGCGGCGAAGAACGCGAAGATCGGGACAACGAGCCCGGAGGAGAGCGGCTGGATCGAGTGCGCGAAGCGGTGCGAGCGGGACTCGTCCTCCCCGTGGATCGCCCGGGCGGGCACCACAAGGCCGAGCAGCACGCCCGCGATGGTCGCGTGCACCCCGGAGGCGTGCATGAAGCCCCAGGCCAGCAGCCCGACCGGCAGCAGCAGCCACCAGTGGGTGCGGCGCGTCCGGGTCAGCACCGCGAACAGCGCGACGCAGGCGAGCGAGACCAGCAGCCAGACGGGGGAAAGCGAGGACGTGTAGAACGCGGCGATGACGATGATCGCCAGCAGGTCGTCGACGACGGCGAGGGTCAGCAGGAACACCCGCAGCGCGCGCGGCAGGCCCCTGCCGAAGACCGCGAGGACGGCCAGCGCGAAGGCGATGTCGGTCGCGGTGGGGATGGCCCAACCGCCCAGCGCGTCGGTCGCGCCGGTCAGGGCGATCACGCCAGCGAAGACCAGCGCCGGGACCGCCATGCCGCCGATCGCAGCGAACACGGGCACCGCCGCCAGTTTCGGGTTGCGCAGGCTGCCCGTGACGATCTCCTGCTTGAGTTCGAGGCCCACCACGAGGAAGAAGATCGCGAGCAGGCCGTCGGCTGCCCACTGCGAAAGGCTCAGGTCGAGGTGCAGCGCGGCCGGGCCGATGGTGACGGCCGACAGGTCGAAGTAGGCGGAGCGCCAGGGCGAGTTGGCCCACAGCAGCGCGAGCGCCGCGGCGATCAGGAGGAGGATGCCTGCCACCGACTCGCGCGAGACGAAGTCGCGCAGCCGGGTGATGGGTGAGGTCATGGTGCCTTTCGGTGACTGTCCCGCCGGGGATCCGACGGCGCCGACCAGACTTCCCGGCACACCGCGAGGCATTTTACCGGAGGTGGCGCCCGCCGCCGAAACGATCGGGGTGCGGCGGTCAGTCGGGTTCGGGTCCGACGACCGTGAACAGCATGGCGGTCAACTGGCCGTCGCGCTCGACGTTCTCGCGGTGCAGTCGCAGCCTGCGGGGCATCAGCGGCCTGCCCGAGCCGAGGGTCACGGGCGTCAGATGGACCCACATGTAGTCGAGCAGGCCGGCGTCGGCGAACTGGCCCGCGAGGTCGCCGCCTCCGATCACCCACACGTCTTTCCCCTCTGCCGCCTCGACGAGCAGTGGGTGCAGGTCGGCGACGTCGCCCTGGAAGAGGTGGACGCCGTCGGGCACCTCGACGTCGCGGTGCGTGACGACCCACGACGGCTGCTCGTAGGGCCAGGCGAAGGGCTTGCCGGAGGACTGCGCCTCGCGTCTCAGCCACTCGAGGGTGTTGACCCCCATCACGGTCGACCCGACGCGCTCGATGAAGCGGTCGAAGTCGAGGGTGGCGTCGTCGCCGTAGCGGCCCTTCGGGTCGCCGTCGCAGTTGGGCGTGTTGAAGAGCCACGTGAGGCTCTCGGCGTCGTCGGCGATGAACCCGTCCAGCGAGGTCGCAGTGCAGTAGATCGTGGCCATGATCCATCGTGTCACTCGACGGCGACGATCGTGGCCCGGCTCGTAAGCTCGTGCCATGCCCGACCAGATCTTCGACCATCCGCGCGTGGCGGCGGTCTACGACCCGCTCGACCCCGACCGCAGCGACCTCGACGCGTATGTCGCGATGGTCGCCGAGTTCGGTGCGACCGACGTGCTGGACATCGGCTGCGGCACCGGCACCCTCGCGACCCGGCTAGCCGCTGACGGAGTCTCGGTGGTGGGCGTCGACCCGGCGCTCGCGTCGCTGGAGGTCGCCCGGAGCAAGCCGCACGCAGAGCGGGTCCGGTTCGTGCACGGCGTGGCGCGCGACGTGCTTCCGCTGCAGGTCGACCTGGCGTTCATGACGGCCAACGTCGCGCAGGTGTTCCTGACCGACGAGCAGTGGGCCGATACGCTCTCCGCCGCGAGCGAGGCGCTGCGACCGGGCGGCAGGCTCGTCTTCGAGTCCCGCGTTCCCGAGCGCCGCGCCTGGGAGGGCTGGACGAAGGAGGAGACCAGGCAGGTCGTGGACGTCGAGCACGAGGGGCCGGTCGAGGACTGGGCCGAGGTGACGTCGGTTGACGGGGAGTTCGTCACGTTCGAGTCGCCCACGATCTTCCACCGCGACGGCGTTCGGGTCGACTCGACCTCCACGCTGCGATTCCGGCCGAGGGAGGCATTGGAGTCCTCGATGCGCTCGGCGGGCTTCGTCGTCGACGAGGTCCGCGACGCCCCGGATCGGCCGGGCGCCGAGTACGTCTTCGTGGCCTCTGCCGGTTGAGCCATGGCAGGCGCGGAGCGGCTGGCATCGGTCGAAACCCCGTTGGTTGAGCCATGGCAAGAGCGGAGCGATTGGCATCGGTCAAAACCTCGTGACGTCCGGGACCCCGTTCCCCGAGCTCGTCGAGGGGTCCGATCGTGGTCGGGTCTCTGGTCGCCTGCGGGTTGGTCGGTTTCGACACGAGCGGCGCTGGGCGCCTTGGAGTCGCTGGTTGAGCCATGGCAGGCGCGGAGCGGTCGACATCGGTCGAAACCTCGTGAGGTGTTCAAGGCCTTGGGTCGGGTCTCTGCGCGAGCGCGAGTTGGTTTCGACGCGCGTCGCGGCGCTTCGCGCCTTGGGCGCGGCTCAACCGGCGGTCTGCTGGTTGAGCCATGTCGGGCGCGGAGCGGTCGACATCGGTCGAAACCCCGTTGGTTGAGCCATGGCAAGCGCGGAGCGATTGGCATCGGTCGAAACCTCGTGACGTCGGCAGGGACTCGTTCCCCGAGCTCGTCGAGGGGGCCGATCGTGGTCGGGTCTCTGCGCGGGGGAGGGTTGGTTGGTTTCGTCGCGCGTTGCGGCGCTGCGCGCCTTGGAGCCGCTGGTTGAGCCATGTCGGGCGCGGAGCGGTCGACATCGGTCGAAACCCTCGTGAGGTGTCCAGGGTCCTTGGGGTCGGGTCTCTGCGAGGGGGAGGGTTGGTTGGTTTCGACGCGCGTTGCGGCGCTTCGCGCCTTAGCGCGGCTCAACCCATGGTCGGCGGGCGTTGCGGCGCTTCGCGCCTTGGGCGCGGCTCAACCGGCGGTCTGCTGGTTGAGCCATGGCAGGCGCGGAGCGGCTGGCATCGGTCGAAACCCTCGTGAGATTCCCAGTGACTCGTCCCCCGAGTTCCAAGAGGGCTCAACAGGTGGGGGCCCGTCGCACGTCAGCCGACGCGGAACTCGCCCAGTTCGTCCCAGTGGTCGCCGTCCATCTGGACGTTGCGGACCTTGGGCGTCTCCGGCAGGTAGGCGGGCAGGTCGGCTTGCGCCTTGCGGAAGTGGTCGCTCGTCACGTGGGCCTCGGCTGCGTCGTCCTTGAACGCCTCGATCAACACGTAGGTGTCGGGGTCGTCGAGGCTGCGCGACCACTCGAAGAACAGGTTGCCCGGCTCGGCCCGGGTCGCCTCGGTGAACTCGCGGGTGATCTCCGGCCACTGATCGGCGTGCTCCGGCTTCACCTTCCACTTCACGCAGATGAAGATCATGGGTCCTCCTCGATCGGTCGTGCAGCCAGCCTAGTGAGTCGGCGGGGTCGACGCGCCGGGATGGCACTTGGGGGACGGACGAAGCACCGTCCCGGCAAGAAGCAGGCGGTGGGCCCCCACACGGCCGCCTGCCGAGCACGAGCGACGGGCCGGTCGCGCCGAGCGGATCCGCGCCCTTCGCGGTGGTGACAACCGACGGGTAGTTCGGCGGCAACGTCGGCCTCCGACCGGCGGCACAAGAGATCGAGCCCCGAATGCTGCTCAGCGCCGGCTCAGCGCCTACAACCGGAACTCGGTGTCCGACTTCCGGGGCGAGAACGCCAGCGTGTAATCGTCGTCCGGGCGCGGGCGGACGCCGATCACGTGGTTGCTGCCCAGGTGGAACGCCCGGGTGAAGCTCCGCAGCGCCTTGACCCCCGCCTCGGCGTCGACAACGGGGCAGAACCAGTTGACGACCGTGCCCCGCTGGTAGTCGGGGTTGGTGGACTTCCCACCCACATCGTTGCCGTCGCATTCGCCCACGCCGAGGAACTTGAGGTGGAGATCCAGGGCGTCCCACGTGTCGTTCATCATCCGCTCGTCCTCGGGATGCGAGAGGTCCTCGGTCGCCGTCCAGACCTGCAGCACGACCCAGCCGCGGTCCTCGTCGGGGATCGGGGCGTAACCCTGCTCTGAGGCCTCGGCGGCGACGGCGGCCATCGCCTCCTTGGCGGTCACGCCCGCCTTCGCACCGGTGCGGCGCAGGGTTTGGCGCCCCCGGTGGCCGACCTTGCCCGTGTGGACGACCACGCCGCCCTTGTCCGTCCAGGCATCCAGGTAGTGCAGCGCGCCGTCGGCGTCGCGTCGGTACACGAGGTCCAGATATGCCATGGCTTGCCCTTCGTCTGCGGCGGTCCGTCTGCTCGGACCCTAGCGACGGGACGGGTCACGGGCGCGGGTCGCGCCGGCCGACGGACGAGTCGTCGTGGCGACCGGGGTAGGGTTGCGTCACGACGAGGGGAGTCACGTGAGCCAGAATCAGACGCCGGAGGAGCCGCGCGGCAACGGCCGGGCCGCGGTGCTGCTGATCATGGCCGTCGGGCTGCTCACCGCGATCATCGTGCTCGTCTCGGTGCTGTCGCTGAAGAAGTCCGCGGAACAGCAGGACGGGTCGGCCCCCGTCGTCGTGTCGGTCGGCCTGCGATGAGCGAGTTCATCACCGCCTTCTCGCCCGGCATGGAACACGTCTTCCGGCAGCGCGACCTTGAGAAGAGCCTGATCGTCGAGACCGGCAAGGGCGCGCCCGGGCCTCAACCGCCCGACCTCGAGTCCGGCGTCATCGAACTGGACGTGCCAACGCGCCCAACGAACGACGACGACGAGGCCTGACCCCTAGCCGACGCGACTGGGTGGCGAACCAGTTCAGGGCCTCGGTCGAGCATCCGGACGCGGTGCCAGCATGAGCAGCATCCGCGGTTCGTTGCCCATGTGAGCGCTGCCAAGCGGCAATCCCGGAAACGAACGTGGAATGCTGCTCAACGACAGACCCGCGCTACCAACTGCGGCCGCCGCCGCCGCCGCGCCCGCCGCCGCTGCTGCCGCCTCCGCGGGACCCGCCCCTGCGGGAGCCGCCCCCGCGGCCGGAGCCGCTGGAGGAGAACTTGGTGAGGCCCGTGGCAAACGACGTCGAGGCCTGGCGCAGCGTCCGGCGCCCCGGCGCGAACGAGGCGCGCGTGCCCGGCCGAGGCCCACTGACCGACGACAGCAACTGCGCGAAGGCGACCGACGCGCCGCCGAGCATCCAGCGCGACCGGTTCCCGTCCAGGTCCGCGCCGACGAGGTCGGCCCAGGAGTCCTCAAGGCCGAAGATCACCGCGTAGGGCAGCAGCGGCTCGTACAGCTTGACCCTGGCCCTGTCGTCCGCGTCCCGGAGCCGGGGGGCTGACGAGGTGGACTGCAGCCAGGCGATCCGGTCCTTCTCCGCCATCGACATGAAGCGTTCGAGGCCGCGCAACTCGCCCAGCACCTCCTCGCCGTGCTCGGTCAGCCGCCCGCCCGTCGGCATCCGGAACGCGGCAGCCACGAGCAGCAGCAGGCCGACGATCCCCGCGACCCAGACGACCCACCAGTGATCGCCCATCGCCCACAGGAAGACGGTCGACAGGGCGACCAGGGCGAGAAGCAGGACGTACAGCTTGACGAACCAGCGGCCCGAGCCTCCGGGCCTGCGCAGCCCGAGCGACTCGACGAGCGCGCGCCTGCGATCCTCCGTCACGGCGTGCGGCACGTGCGACGGGTCGATCCGGCCTGCAGGGAAGTAGTCGAGCAGCAGTTTCCTGGTGGTGTCGTCCCTCACCTCCTGCAGGCCCTCCGCGACGAACCCGGCCCGCAGTCGCTTCGCCTCGCCGCGGGAGAGGCGACGGGGTGGGCCGGCCTGCGCGTACTGGTCGACGAAGTTGCCTGCGGTGGTGAAGCGCACCTCCCCGTCCAGTACCGCTGCGATCAGTTCGGCGGTCGGGCCACGCTCCGCGACACCCCAGACGTCCGCGGCCGCCATCAGCGGCAGGTCCTTGGGCGGGGCGTAGCGGACGGCAGCATCGGCGTCGCGACGCGGACGCGCAAGCCATCGCCGCACCTGCGCAACGGCGAGCGCCACGAGGCCGACCGAGCTTGTCGCGAGCAGGAAGGGCAGCCTCCACAGCGTCAGCGTGCGCGGCGTGGAGGCCCGCTCGAACGTCGCCGGCTCGAACCCGACGGCGAACGTCACCCCCTCGAACGCGCCGAGCGCCGCGTCGGACGTGGCGGTGAAGACGGTCCCGTCCGCGCCTTCGGTGCGCGCGATCGTGCACCGCTCCCGGGACCCCTCGGGCCCCTGATAGCAGGCGGCGTCGCCGTTCAACCGGTCGGCCAGCGAGGCGGGCACCAGCAGCGTCGCCTCGACCCGGTCGAAGCCGGTGCCCCACTCGTTTCCGTTGGCGTTCTGATAGATCTCCTGACCGCCGAAGGTGTTCAGCGCGACATCGGTGAACGTGTAGCTGATCCGATAGGCGTACCTGCCCGGCTCCAGGTAGGCGTTGACCGAGCCGATCCTGATCGACGTGACGCCCGAGTCCGTGCCCACCTGCGTCTGCGCCTGCTCCCAGGCAACCGGCGCCTCGCCGCCCGGGGTGACGGGGCCCCACTCGACCTGCACGTCGCGGACCTCGTTGGAGTGGCCCCGATAGCGGGTCGGGATGTCGCGGATGATGCCCCGCGCAGACGAGGTGAAGTCGATGACGACCTCCTCCGTCACGTCGAGGTCGAGGCCCCCGTCGCGCTCGCGCGCCGCGTAGTCGGCGGTGAAGGTGTGCCCACGCATCGCGTCGTCGGGCCTCGGCGCGTCCCGCGGGCCCCAACTGGCGGCGAGCCAAGTCATGCCGATGAGCACGACGATCAGCCCGATCAGGAAGCCGACCCAACTGGACCAGTTACGCCACATGCGCGAACCCTATGGCACGCTCACCAACTGGAGCCACCGCCGCCTCCCATGCCGCCGCCGACGCTGCCCCCGCCGCCGGAACTGCCGGAGGACCAACTTCCGCCGCCTCCTCCGCCGCCGCCCGACCAGCCGCCACCGCCGGAGCCGTCGTTGCTGCCTGCGAACATGTCGGAGAGGGCTCCTCCCGCGCTGCTGAACCCGTCGCTCGCCCGGTCGTTGGCGCTGCTGAGCGTCATCGCGTGGTCGTAGGAACGGTGGCTCGAGTAGTTGTACGAATGCAGCATGTCGGTCAGCAGATAGGCGTTGACGAGCGGGGCGACCGACCCGGCCGTCGGTACCTGGTCGTGCTGCTCGCCGATCAGGCGGCCCCACGACTCCTCAATCCCGAAGATGACGGCGTAGGGAAGCAGCGGCTCGTAGAGCTTGATGAGCGTCTCGTCGCCCCTGGCGACGCGCGGGGCGGTGTCGGTGCCCTGCAGGTAGGCGATCCGGTCGGCCTCGGACATGGCCATGAAGTGACGCAGCCCACGCAGGTGCTGGTAGACGTCCTTGCCCTTCTCCGTCAGGGGGCCCATCGGTTGGGTGCGGTACAGGGCGATGACGAGCAGCAGCACCGCCACCACGGTCATCAGGATGTTCCATCCGGTGATCTCGAGCGAGATGTTCAGGGCGATCAGGTTGAAGATGGCCAGCGCGAACAGTCCGAAGATGTAGGTGGGCAGGAACCACGAACCGGCCTCCTTGTACCTGCCGAACCGCATCCCGGACTCCTCGACGAGGGAGCGGCGCCGCTGCACGAGCGTGTCGCTCGGGCCCGAGGACAGGCCGTAGCGGAACTGGCCCCGCAGCAGGGCGCCGACACCGCGGTCGTCGAGTGTGTCGATCCCCTCGAAGCGGATCGACTCGCGCAGTTGCCTGCGCTGCTTCGCCTGGCGCCACTTGGACATGCCCGCCTGCGCCTCGGAGGCCGCGTCCTCGGGTGTGACGATGCTGATCTGCTTCGTGACGACGGCCTGGATCAGTTGGGCGGCCATGCCGCGCTCGGGGACGCCCCACACGTCGGCGGCGACCACGGGTTCGACGCCCCTGGGCGGCTGGAACTCCGTGACAAGCACCCGACGGTTCAGCCACGCCCTGCGCACCAGCGGGGGGAGGACGACGCCGAGCAGGATGAGGAGCGCGGCGCCGACCGGCACCGCCATCACGATCAGCGCGGTGTACAGGCCACGCTGTGGGGTATAGGCCTGGGAGAACGTGCCAGGCTCGAAGCCGACGGCGAAGGTGAGCGACTGGTGCGGCTCGAAGCCGCGCGCGCCGGAGGTGAACACCACCGGCCCGTCCCCGGTGCGCTCCACGGAGCAGGTGGCCCGGTCGCCCTCCGAGCCCATGTAGCAGGCTGCGTTGCCGTTGAGGCGCTCGGCCAGCCCGGCAGGAACCGTCAGCTTGGTGGTCACGCTGCCGAAGGGGACGCCCCAGCCGGTGCCGTTGGCGTCGAGCGCCACCTCCTGGGCCGTGCCGTCGGGGGTGTTCATCGCGACGTCGGCGAGCCGGTAGCTGATCCGGTAGAACTGCTCGCCCGTCTCGAGTGTCGAGTAGCTCGACCCGATCCGCAGGGCGATGCCGCCGTCGATGTCCTCCTCGCTGAACGACGCGGGGGTCCACTCCTGGGGCGTTTCCGCTTCGCCGGATTCGTAGTACTCGTTGACGTCGCGCAGCCGCCCCTCGACTTCGACGTCGGAGAGCTCGTTCTCGTGGCTCTGGAAGGTCAGTGGAATGGCGCGGATGATGCCGTGCTTTCCGGTGTGCTGGATGTCGACCTGGAGGGTCTCGGTGATGAGCACGTCGAGGCTGCCGTCGTCCTGCGGTTCGAGGACGTAGGTGGCGTCGAACGAGGTGACCTCGAAGCTGGAGTCGAGGTCCCTGCTCTGGCCCTTGACGCTCGCCATCACGATGCTCAGGATGACGGCCAGCACCCCCGCGATCAGGGGGTAGGCGATCCAGCGTCCGATCGTTCGCAGCATGGTGAAAGGGTAGGTGGCGCCAGGATCATGGGCAGCGGGGCGCGCGCTGGCTAGGGCCGCGGTCGGCGGCCGCGGCCGTCACCAGCGGTTGTGGACGTGCTCGGCCCAGCCCTCGATCCCGTCGATGCTGACCCAGGCGCCGTGCTCGTCGCGGACCCTGCCCCGCCAGGTGCCGAAGCACTGGTTGGTGTGGGAGGAGAACACCTTGAGGTCGGTCACCGACTGCTTCAGGTGGAACGGCGTCATGGTGGCGTCGACGCCAGCGCCGCGCACCCGCCACGGCGACATCCAGTCCTCCTGGTCGTACTCCCAGACCAGTTCCTCGCTGATCTTGGTGAGCCGTCCGTCGACGACCAGCGAGTTCTCCGTGCTGCCGGTCGCGTCGGTCCACTTCCCGCCGACCTGCACCCCGACGACGCGCCCGTCGACCACGCCCGCCCCCGCGCCCCAGTTCCAGGTCACGTCGTAGGGCCAGCGGCCGCGGCCGTGGTCGAGGGTCGCCCAGGAACCCTCCGACGGCAGATCGTGGCGGACGCCGTCGAGGGCGACCCAACCGGTCGCGGGCCTGGCAACGTCCTTGACGGTGTACTGGAAGCGCGTCTGGCTCCACGGCACCACGACGCCGAGGCACTCGTGCCCCTCGGGGCGGTGCGCCACGATGTCCACCTCGACGCGAGGGCCGCGCGCCCGGAGCCGTGTGCCGCCTTCGACCTCGTCGATGGCTATCTTGACGACGCGCGTCGACGTCCGCACGGGTCCCTCGCCGAGCGTGCCTGGCAGGTCGACCGAGCCGCCGAGCACCCCGATCGCGTCGTGCGCGACCGCCTCGCCCGTGGCCCTGTCGAGCACCCAGATGCCGTGCACGGCCGCGTAGTCGATGTCGGAGGTGACAAGGGCGACGACGTGGCTCGGTGTCATGACGGCCCAGTACTCCCAACGCTTGTTGCGGCCCGCGCCCAGCCTGCCGCGGCCGATGCCGTCGGTGCGGATCAGCGGCGTGCGGGTCCAACCGGTCGACGCCGGGTTGAGGCGACCGTCGGGAAGCGTCAACGGAACGGGCGAGGTGATCTCGCACTCCAGCACCGGGACCGGCCTGGACGGCGACCCGAGGGCGGCGGCGTCGTGGCGCTGCCGCAGGCTCAGGTTTGAGCGGTGCACCGAGTCGGTGTCGACCTTCACGACCCTCCGGTCGTAGCTGACCAGCCCGTTGGTCTCGCTCTCCACGTCGCTGAGTTGCGTGTAGATGTAGGCCGAGAGGCCCGCGTCGACCGCGGGACCGATCTGGTCGTGCTGCAGGCGCAGGAAGGCCCGCTCGAACTCGTCCCGGTCGGCGAAGCGGCGGTAGCCGAACTCGTCGTCGCTCCACGTGTGCCCCTCCACGCGGTGCGAGTAGCCGCCGTACTCGGTCAGCGCGGCGGCGCGCGCGTCGGAGGCGTCGGCGTCGCTCAGCCGGTACCTGCGGAAGTAGACATGCCTGCTGGCCAGGTCGCCGCCGCCCTGGTCGTGCCAGCCGCTGGCGTGGTCGATGGGGCGCGTCGGGTCGAGTTCGCGCAACCGGTCGGTGACCGCGAGCGAGTCGAACTGGCCCCACGCCTCGTTGAACGGCACCCACAGCGCCACGCTCGGGCTGGAGCGCAGCAGCGCGACCGTCTCGTCCAACTCCTCGAGGAACTCGGCGCGACCCTCCTCGTCCTGCCTCCCGAACAGGCGGTGCCTGCGGTCGTCGAGGTTCAGCGGGGTGAGCACCGGCGCCTGGATGACGAGCGGGTTGTAGCGCCTCCCGCCGTTGACCATGTCCTGCCACACCAGGATCCCGAGCCGGTCGCAGTGGTGGTACCAGCGCAGCGGCTCGATCTTGATGTGCTTGCGCAGCACCGTGAAGCCGAGTTCCTTGGCCAGTTCGATGTCGTAGACCATCGCCTCATCCGACGGCGGCGTGTAGAGCCCGTCGGGCCAGTAGCCCTGGTCGAGCAGCCCCGCGTGCAGATACGGCGCTCCGTTGAGCAGCAGGCGCGGGCGCCCCTCCGCGTCGGGGCCGACCCCGACCGAACGCATCCCGAAGTATCTCTCGACGGTGTCGTCGCCGAGCCGCACCTGCACCTGGTGCAGGAAGGGGTCCTCCGGTGACCAGCGCCGCGCCGCGCGGCCGACCCCGATCCGGGTCGCCACGTTGGCCTCGACGTCGGCCTCGTCGACGCGCCCCGCGTCGCCCAGGATCCTCACCCGCGCGGTGCCCCCGTCGGCGACCACCGTCACCTCGACGGCGCCCTCCTCCAGCAGGGGAGTGAGCACCACGTCGCGGACGAAGACCTCCGGCACCGACTCGAGCCAAACGCTCTGCCAGATGCCTGACTGGGGCGTGTACCAGATGCCGCCGGGGCGGGTGGACTGTTTGCCGCGGCTGCGCCAGGTGGCGTCGGTGTCGTCGACGACCCGCACGACCAGTTCGTCATGGCCCGCGGCGAGGGCGTCGGTGATGTCGAGCGCGAACGGCAGGTAGCCGCCCCGGTGCGAGCCGACGCTGACCCCGCCGAGGAACACCTCGCAGTCCTGGTCGACGGCGCCGAAGTGCAGCAGCACCCGGCCGCGCACGAATCCCTCGGGCAGTTCGAGGCGGCGCCGGTACCAGAGCGCGTGCCCGGCGTCGAGCGTGCGCCCGACGCCCGACAGCGGAGCCTCGGGCGAGAAGGGCACCACGATCCCGCCGTCCCAGGCCTGCGGCCTTCCCGCGTCGAGGGAGGTGAAGGCGTAGTCCCAGCGGCCGTTCAGGTTCAGGTACGAGTCGCGCACCAGTTGGGGGCGCGGGTACTCGGGCAGCGGGCGGTTCGGGTCGAGGTTCTCGCCCCAGCGGGTCAGCATTCTCAGGCCTCCTGTCGGCGGCGGAGCAGCCGCACGGGTATCACGATGAACACGGCCACGACGGCGGCCGCCACGAAGATCCACGGCGTGGGGACCTGCCTGGTCACGCCCAGGTCGACATAGGTCTCGTTGGCGCCCCGGATGACGGCGGCCCCGATGAACGGGCCGACCACCATCGGGATGAGCACGACCGCCACCATACGCAGGCCCTGCACCTCGCCGGCACGCCCCTCCGGGGTCAGGTTGCGCACCGTCGCGGACAGCGCCGCGACCGCCAGCATGAAGCCGCCCATCATCACGATGCCCACCACGATCACCTGCACCATGCCGCGCGCCAGGAACATGCCCAGCAGCCCGACGACGTAGCCTGCCATCACGGGCAGGATCGCCCTGGTCGCACCGACCCGGTCCAGCACACGGCCGCCGAGCACGCTGAGGACCGCCGCGCCGATCAGGACGGAGGCGAGCACGATCGGGTACCCGTCGATGCGCAGGTAGCGCTGCACGTAGATGATCAGGTAGGGCAGGAACACCTGGGTGCTGGTGCCGAGCACCGCCCAGGCCGCCAGCGCGATGTAGAGCTTGGGGCGTTCGCGCATCGTGGCTGGACGCAGCCCGTGGATCAGCGTCGACAGGTACGAACCGCTCGGCCGAGGCGTGGTCGTCTCGCGCAGGAACAGCGCCGCGAGCAGGCCGACGACGGCCGTCGCGCCGCCCAGGATGCCGAAGAAGGCGAGCCAGTTGCCCTGCTGTGTCAGCGGGTCGAGGGCGCCGAAGATGATCAGCATCGCGAGCAGCGGGAAGGTCGCGAGCACGCCGTCGACCTTGCCGCGGTTCGACTCGCTGGTGGAGTCGGTCACCCAGGCGTTGAACGCGGCGTCGTTGGCCGTGGCGCCGAGCATGCTCATCAGGCAGTCGAGCGCGACGATCGCCACGATCGCGACGGCCACCGCGTTGACGGCCGGGAACAGCAGCGCCGCGGTGTGCACGTCGATCAGGCCGAACGCGGCGGTGCTGGCGCCCCACAGCACGTAGCCCGCGGCGATGAACGGCTTGCGACTGCCGCGCCGATCCGACCAGGCTCCCGCGACGAACGTGGCGATCGTCGCGGCGACCGCGGAGGCGGCGACCAGAGCGGCCAGCACGTTGGGGTCGTCGGTGATCGTGTTGTACACGAACACGTTCAGGTACATGTTCTCGATGGTCCAGGCGAGTTGCCCGGTGAGGCCGAGGACAACGACCCAGAACCAGAGTCGACGTCCAACGGGGGCGGCAGGCATGGCGCAACCCTAGTGGCTGCGCGACGGCCCGGGGATCGGGGTGGAAGTGCATCGCCCAAAAGCGATACCATCGCTGTATGGCGATTCAAATGAGCGGCGAGGACCGGGAGGCCTCCGCGGTCTTCGCGCGGCTGTTCCACGCGTTGTCCGAGCCGTCGCGGCTGACCATCCTGCAGCACCTCTCCACGGGAGAGCACCGGGTGCGCGACCTCGTCGAGCACCTCGGCATCGCCCAGTCGACCGTCAGCAAGCACCTCAGTTGCCTGCTGGAGTGCGGCCTCGTCACGGTGCGGGCGGAGGGGAGGGCCTCCTGGTACGGCCTCGCCGACGCCGACGACCTGGCGGGCGTGCTGTGCGCGGCGCAGCATCTCCTCGACGCGACCGGGGCGCGCGTCACGCTCTGCAGTCAGTTGATGCGGCCGGAGGTCGCATGATGGCCCACGACCACTCGCACGCGGGCCCCGTCACCACCGACCATCGCCGCCGCCTTGCGCTGGTGGTCGCCATCACGGGCGTCATCGTGGTGGCCCAGTTCGTCGGGTCGATCATCACAGGCAGCCTCGCGCTGCTGACCGACACCGTGCACGCAGTCACCGACCTGTCCGGCCTCGTCGTCGCCCTGATCGCCGCGACGCTGATGCTGCGCCCCGCAGACGACCGCAGGACCTGGGGCTTCCGCCGGATCGAGGTGATGGCGGCGCTCGGGCAGGCGGCGCTGCTGCTGGGCGTCGGCGTCTACGCGGTGATCGAGGGAGTCCAACGCCTGGTCTCCCCGCCCGAGGTTCCGGCAGGGGAGTTGCTGATCTTCGGCATCATCGGGCTCGCCGCCAACCTCATCGGCCTGCTCGTGCTGCACCGCGGCCGCGACGCCAACCTCAACATGCGCGCGGCCTTCCTCGAGGTGCTCAACGACGCGCTCGGCTCGCTCGGCGTGATCGTCGCCGCCATCGTCATCGCCACCACCGGGTTCCAGCGCGCCGACGCCCTCGCTGGCCTGCTGATCGCCGCGCTGATCCTGCCGAGGGCCTTCGTGATCCTCCGCGAGACCACCCGGGTGCTGATGGAGTTCACGCCCGAGGGCCTCGACCTCGATGAACTGCGCGCCCACCTCGTCGAGGTCGACCACGTGATCGAGGTGCACGACCTGCACGCCTCGACGGTCGCCACCGGCCTTCCCGTGCTGACCGCCCACGTCGTGGTCGCCGACTCGTGCTTCCACGACGGCCACGCCCAGGGCATCCTCGCCGAGGTGCGCGCCTGCGTCGCGGAACACTTCGAGGTGGCGCACACCACGTTCCAACTCGAGGGCCCCGGCGCGCACGGCGAGGACGAGGCGTGCGCCGTCAGCGCCGAACACTGACCAGGGCGACGGCGAGCGCGAGCGTCCCGATGCCGAGGGCCGCAACCCCGGGCACGGGCAGCACCACCAGCGAGAGGCACACCGCGGCAGCCGCTCCGGTCGCCGGCCACAGCGGTCTCGCCGGGGCGCCATCGGTGGCGCGGGCGGTCGCCACCGCGAGCAGATAGCAGGCAAGCCCAAGCCCGAGGAGCACCCGCAACAGCAGCGGCACCGCGGCCAACGGTTCGGCGATCGCGGCGCCGATCCCGGCTGCGGCGAAAGCGATCGAGAGCATCGTCGACAGGTGGATCGACAGCCCGATCCTTGGTGAGCGCCTGCCGAGCGCGTTGTGCGGGCGCTGCGCGGGAGGGCCTGAGAAGCCGAGGAAGAACAACAGCAGCAGGATCGCGAAGCCCGCCAGCACGGTCGCCACATACGGCAGGTCCCAGTCGCTGCGGGCCGCGTCAAGCACAAGGGTGCTCGCGATCGTCCCGAGCAGGATCAGCCACACCAGCTCGAGTCGCTCGCCCAGATGATCCGCGTCGACCGCCACAGCCTCGTTGCCCGCCCACTCCCGAAGGCGCCTGCGCAACCGCCGGTCGTTGGCGCGGGGATGGCGTCGACGTCGCCCGGTGCGGACCGCGAGCACGCCCATGTCGACGAGCACGCCGAGCCCCCACAGCCAGTACTTGCCGGGCGCCGCGACCCACAGCGAGACGAGCCACGGGGCCGTCACGCTGCCCGCCTGGAGCAGCATCGGGTCGTTGACCAGCCTGCGGCCCGTGCTGCGGGCGCCCGCCGCGATCATCAACCGCAGCGCGATGAACGCGACGGCGAACGCGTTGGCGCGGCCCGTGAAGTGCAGCGGCGAGGTGGCCGCCATCACCCCGAGCAGCACCATCGCGGCGACGATCGTGCGGGTGGCCGTCCTCTCGGCGGCGAGGTCGGCGTACATCACCACCAGGGTCCATGCGAACCATCCGGTGCTGAACAGCACGAGGAAGATGCCGAGGTTCGCCAGGTCGGCGCCGGTCAGCAGGCCGTCGACGAACACCGCGACGGCCGCCGCCCCCATCAGGTCGAAGAACAGTTCAAGCCACTCGATCCCCGAGTGGTCGCGTTCACCGTCCGCCGTTGTCGTTGCCTCCTCCACGGGAAAACTGTGCCACCAGACAGCGTCGCGCGGGGGCCGTCGGGTGTACTCCGATGACGACCCGGCCCGGGAAGGGGCCGGGCCGTGAATTGCCGACCGGACCGTCGTCGCTTGGCGTCTGGTCGGCGGTGGGTTTCCGGCGCGACACGGCACTCCGTGCGCGCGATTTCGCGAACCCTCTTCCCAAGTGAGCTAAATCGCTTTAGTATCTGCTTTCGAGAGGGGGACATCCTCCTCCTCCGTTGAACAGAGAGGTTCACCCATGAGACGTGCCATCGCCAGCGTCGCCGCGGGCTCGCTGCTGATCGGAGTCGGGATCTCGGCCGCGCAGGCCGCGGACAGCGTCCCGGCCATCGGCTCCAAGGAGGTCGCGTCGGCCCAGCCACGCTTCTCCGGATACCGCCTGCAGGAGATCAAGGACTGGTCGCCCGAGACGGACCCCTACTCCGAATATCTGCGTTCCGCTATACCGCTTCAGCAGCGGATCGCCCCGCTACCGGCAACCCAGGCAAACCCCAGCCTCGACGGCAAGGCCGAGGTGATGCTCATGCAGGGTGACTACGGCAATGCCTTCTTCGACACCCCCATGGTCAACAACGACTTCGCCAACCACACCCTCAACTTCTGGCAGTACGTCGACTACTTCAGCCCCTGGCACGGCGCCGCGACCGCGAGCACCCCGTCCAGCCTGTACGACCCGGCGACCTCCGACTGGCGCAACCGCGGCTTCGAGTTCGGCATCGTCAACATCCCGAACCCCGCATACACCAACGCGGCCCACCGCAACGGCGTGAAGTCGATCGCCACCATCTACTTCGACCCCGCGTTCCGCCCCGGCCAGACGTTCAAGGAGTCCTTCGACAAGGACCCGAACTCGCACGGCTACGTGATCGCGCAGAAGCTCAAGGAGATGGCCGACTACTACGGCTTCGACGGCTACTTCCTCAACCAGGAGGAGGGCGGCGACGACTCCGAGTTCAAGCCGTTCATGGCGTGGCTCACCGACCAGGGCCTCTACACGCAGTGGTACGACACCAACAGCACCTTCAACGCCGCCAAGAAGGAGTGGCTCTCCGACGAGACAAACGGCCAGATCCACGACTCGGTGTTCGTCAACTACGGCTGGCCCTACTCCGTCAACCAGGCGCTCTCCTACGCGGAGGCCAACGGCGTCGACCCCTACAAGGAGGTCTTCTTCGGCGTCGAGGCGAACCAGGCCAAGTTCAGCGGCTCGCACACCTCCTCCAGCATGCTGCCCAACCTGTACGCACCCGGCACCAAGAACCCGCGCGGCAGCGTCGCGCTGTTCACCCCGAGCGACTACTACCAGCGCGGCCTGGACGACGACGTCAAAATCCCGGACCTCACCAAGGACCTGCCGCTGATGCAGCAGGACGAGTTCCAGTGGATGATCGCCGAGCGTGAGCGGATGTACTTCTCCGGCGTCACGCAGAACCCGCGCGACACGGGCAAGAAGGCGGGCTTCGCACGCGCCGACGTCGGCGTCAAGAATGCCTCCGGCTGGGTCGGCGTCGCCGACTTCACCCCCGAGCGCTCCGTCATCGGAGGCACCGAGTTCTCCTCGACCTTCAACACCGGCCACGGCATGCAGTGGTACAGCCAGGGCAAGGCCACCGACGGCGAGTGGACAGCGATCGACTCCCAGTCGCTGCTGCCGAGCTGGCAGTGGTGGGTCGACACCGAGGGCAGCCGCCCGAAGGTCGACTTCGACTACGGCGACACCCTCACCAACAAGTCGACCACCGGCACCCAGGTCGCCCCGACGTTCACGCAGGTCGGCGGCTACGAGGGCGGCAGCTCGCTCGTCGTGCACGGCGACCTCAGTGCCCCCGCGACGCTGCGCCTGTTCAAGACCGACCTGGCCGTCGAGGACTCGTCCAAGCTCAACATCACCTTCAAGAAGACCTCATCGGATGCCGCCGCCATGCGGGCGGCCCTGATCTTCGCCGACGCGCCCGACCAGGTCGTCCCCGTCGACCTGCCCGACACCGCGGCCGCCGGTGACTGGACCACGAGCACCGTCGACCTCACCCAGTTCGCGGGCCGGAGTATCGCCACGATCGGCCTGCAGTTCGACGCCGCCTCCGGCTACCAGATCAACGTCGGTGCCATCGGCGTCACGGCAGGAGCCAAGGCACCGGCGAAGCCCTCCGGCCTCTCGATCGACCACGCCTACTCCGACGGACAGGCCGAACTGACGTGGGACGCCGCCGGCTTCGACAGCGTCGACCGCTACGAGCTGACGGCGATCGCCGCCGACGGCACTGCCCGCCACATCTACACCGGCTATGCGGACCTCGCCTACGCGAAGGTCGCACCGACCGAGGGCGTGGTCCGCTACGAACTCCGGGCGATCGGCCACGGCGGCGCGGTCTCCGACCCCGCCACCGTCTCGTTCGACTTCACGGATCAGCCTTCCAAGGTCACCGTGGCCGAGGCGCCCTCGACGTCCGGCCTACTCACCCAGGCCGCGAAGGCGGGCGAGGTCACCTTGTCCTGGACGCCTGGAGGCAGCGCGGGGGAGACCTGCCGCGTCGACCTGTCGCTGCTCGACATCGCCAAGGACAACATCGACGACCAGCCGTACGGCACCTCCGTCCCGTGCTCCGACGGTGCTGCCACCGTGCCCGTCCCCGTCGAGGAGGGCTACTCCTTCCTCGCGACGGTGACCGCGGGCGACGGCCCCGGCGTCGCGGTGCGCGGCGCGACACGCGACAGCCACGCGCAGCCGATGCCGCTGAGCGACTTCACGCTCGCCGGCCAGAAACTCGCGCTGCACACCCCGTCCCCGAAGGACTGGTGGAAGCTCTCGGTGAAGTTCGCGGCCGACGGCGGCGCCGAGACGACGCTCGTCACTGCCAAGCGCGGCGACAACTCGAACCGGGGCCTGCAGAACGTCCGGAACCTGCCCGCCGCCAACGGCACGGTCATCGTCACCGTCACGGACTACTCGGGCAACACCGTCGAGCAGCGCCTGAAGGTCGCCGGCGGCGAACTCGTCCGCGACACGGCGGCGCCGGTCTTCACCGTCACCCCGAGCGCCGATGTCACCGTCGAACTCGGCTCCGAACTCGAGCCGATCACCGTCGCGGTGACCGACGACTCGCCCGTCACGCTGCGGCTCACCACGCCGCTGCCCGAGGGGATGTCGTATGCGGGCGGCGTGCTGTCCGGCACCCCGGCGCTCGGCACCCACGTGATCGGCTTCGACGCCGTCGACTGGTACGGCAACCTCGCCCACCAGGACGTGACGATCACCGTCGCCGACACCACCGGCCCGACGCTGACCGCGACGCCCGCCACGCCGCAGAAGTTGCGCCCCGGCAACACGGCCACCCCGGTGACCTTCGCCGCGACCGACCTGTCCGAGCCCGTCACCCTCGACGTGCAGGTGCCCAAGCACTTCACGGCGACCAGGAATGCAGACGGAAGCGTCGTCGTGACGGGCAAGGTCTCCAAGCCGGGCAGCTACGAGATCGTCGCCAAGGCCACCGACGCGTTCGGCAACACCAGCACGGTCACCGTGCCGATCGAGGTGAAGGCAGGCAAGCCGTAACCACCTGAGACCGGCGGCCCGGGGTGTCCCTCACCCCGGGCCGCTTCGCGTCGCCCCCCAAGCGGAACGGGTCAGTGGCTGGCGATGCAGAACTGGTTGCCCTGCGGGTCCGCGAGCGTGATCCAGCGGAAGGCCTCGTCGCCGCGCTCCTCGACGAGGCTCGCGCCCGCCGCGAGCAGTTCGTCGCGGGCGCCGTCCAGGTCCTCGACGGTGAGATCCAGATGGATCCGGTTCTTGCCTGGCGTCGGGTCGCCGACGTGCTGGATCGCGAGCGCAGGGGTGCTGCCGATGACGAAGAACCAGCCGTCGTTCTCGTCCTGGATCGGGGCGCCGAGGCGTTCTGCCCACCAGGTGGCGAGCGGGCGGGGATCGGAACTGTCGATGGTGATCATTGCGATGTTGAGCGTCATGAAGCCACGCTATCCGCTGGCACCGACGGTCGGGTCGGTGCCGCAAAGCCGACCCGACGTGGGGCTTCGCGGGGCACAATGACCCGCATGGAACTGGAGTTCGACGGCGAGATCATCGAGTGGCGCGGCCCCGCGCCGTTCCTGTTCGTCGCGCTCCCCGAGGAGGCCGCGGGCGTGATCTCCGACTCGGCGTCGATCCTGACCTACGGGTGGGGCTGCATCTCGACCCGCGCGGTGATCGGCGACACCGAGTTCACCACCTCGCTCTTTCCCCGCGACGGCGGCTACCTGCTTCCCGTCAAGGTCGCCGTCCAACGCGCGGAGGACATCGGCCTCGGCGATGTCGTCCATGCCACGATCCACCTCGAACCCCGCGTCTAGGAGCGGCCATGACCCTCGAACTGCACACCACGATCGAACCCGTCGGCCCTGCCGCGGCGATCATGCTCACCGACGCCCAGGTCGCCGAGTTGTCGACCCGCAAGACCCCGCCGGTCGTCGTCACCATCGCGGGCCGCTCGGCGCGACTGCGGGTCGCCCGGATGGGCGAGGTGATCTGCATCGGGCTCAGCAAGGCCGCCCGCGCCGAGTTGGGCGTGCAGATCGGCGACGAGGTCGACGTCAGCATCGCCGCCGACGAGCAGGAACGCACCGTCGAGGTGCCCGACGAACTGGCGGCGGCGCTCGACGCCGACCCGGCGGCCAGGGCGGCCTTCGACGCGCTCAGCTTCACCCGCCGCAAGGAGATCGCCCGCGGGATCGCCGACGCGAAGCAGGACGCCACCCGGCAGCGTCGCCTCGCGAAGGCGCTGGAGGAACTGGCCGGCTGAGTCAGCCGTGGCACAATGACCGGCGAACCCGTCCAAGGAGGCGCGATGTCGCACTGGTTCACCGAGGCCCGGTTCGGTCTCTTCGTCCACTTCGGCCTCTACAGCGGCGCGGCCCGCCACGAATGGGTGCAGACCTACGAGCAGATGGACCCGGACGAGTACCGCGTCTACTTCGACCACTTCGACCCCGACCGCTTCGACGCCGAGGCCATCGTGGCCGCCGCGGTCGCGGCGGGCATGGGCTACGCGGTCCTGACCACCAAGCACCACGAAGGCTTCGCGCTGTGGGACTCCGCCCTGACCGACTACACGGCGCCCGCCGCGTGCGGGCGCGATCTGGTGCGCGAGTTCGTCGACGCCGCGCGGGCCGCGGGGCTGCGCGTCGGGCTGTACCACTCGCTGATCGACTGGCACCACCCCGACTTCACGATCGACTGGGTACACCCGCTGCGCGAGCGCGCCGACGTCGCGGAGGTCAACGCCACCCGCGACATGGCCCGCTACCGGGAGTTCTTGCACGGGCAGGTCGCCGAACTGCTGACTGGCTACGGCCGGATCGACTACCTCTTCTTCGACTACACCTACCCCGAGACCAAGCAGGGGCTGCGCGGCAAGTCGGCGGAGGACTGGGACTCGGCGGGCCTGCTCGCCCTCTGCCGGCGCCTCCAGCCCTCGATGATCGTCAACGACCGGCTCGGCGTCGAGGGCGACTTCGTGACCCCCGAGCAGTACCAGCCGACCGCCCCGCTGCTCAAGGACGGCGTACCCCAGGTCTGGGAGGCCTGCCAGACGATGAACGGGTCGTGGGGCTACGACCGCGACAACGTCAACCACAAGCCGGCGGCGCTGCTAGCGCAGATGCTCGTCGACTCCGTCTCGATGGACGGCAACATGCTGCTCAACGTCGGGCCGGACGGCAGGGGAGCGCTGACGCCGCACGACGTGGCGACGCTGACCGAACTGGCGGCCTGGATGGACCTGCACCGGGACGCCGTGACCGGCTGCGGGCACGCCGAGTTCGAGCCGCCGCGTGAGGGGGTCTACACCCGCCGCGGCGACCGGTTGTACCTGCACCTGCACTCCTGGCCGCTCGGCTTCGTGCACCTGCCCGGCCTCGCCGGGAGGGTCGGCTACGCGCGGTTGCTGAACGACGGGTCCTGGCTGCGGACCTCGGTCAGCAGCCCCGACCAGCAGGCCTCGCACCTGACCCCGGCGGGGGAGCCGGAAGGGACACTGACGGTGCACCTCCCGGTGCGACGGCCTGACGTGCTGGTCCCCGTGATCGAGCTGACGCTGCTCTAGGGAGCCGCGAGCGTCAACTCGTCGAGCACGAGGCGCGCGGCCCCCAGCAGCGGCGCGTCCGCGCCGGTGGTCGCGGCCTCGATCCGTAGCGTCTGCGTGACGAGCGGGTGGCAACTGGCGTAGACGCGGCTGCGCACGGCGGCCAGGAACGGCTCGGAGGAACTCATCGACCCGGTGAGGAAGACCGCGTGGGGGTTGAAGAAGTTGACCACCCCGGAGAGCACCTGGCCGAGGTGGGTGCCCGCGCTGCGCACCAGGCCGGTTGCCGTGACGTCGGCCGCGCGGGCCAGGTCGAGCGCCTCGGCGGTGGTGGTCACGTCGTAGCCGGCCTCCCGTAGTTGCCGCACCACACCCGCGCCGCTCGCCACCGTCTCGAGACAGTTGATGTTTCCGCAGGAGCACGGCACCCGCTCGTCGGAGTCGATCCGGGTGTGCGTGATGTCCCCGGCGGCGGAGGTGGCGCCGCGGTGCACCCGCCCGTCGACGATGATGCCGGAGCCGATCGCGGTGCCCGCCTTGACCGTGATCGAGTGGCGACTGGTGCCCATCCGCACCCGGTGCTCGCCAAGCGCCGCCAGGTTCGCGTCGTTGTCGACGGCCACCGGCACGCCGAACATCTCGCTGAGGTGGTCGCCCACCCGGTAGCCGGGCCAGCCGGGCATCCGGGAGGGCTGCTCGACCCCGCCGATCTCCGGGTTGACCGGACCGGGAAGCGAGACCCCGATGCCGCGGAGCTTGCTCGAGCCGAACTCCCGCAGCGCGTCGGCGACGGCGTCGAGGGTCGGAACCGGGCCGTCGGCCAGCGTGATGGGCAGCGCGGCGGTCTCGACGAGCGCGCCGCTGAGGCCGTGCCTGCCGAGCCGCGCGTGGCCGCCTCCAAGGTCGACGGTGAGCACCTCGCCCTGGCCGCCGTTGATCTCCAGCAGCCGTGGGCGCCGTCCTCCGCTCGACGCGCCCGCCCCGCTCTCCCGCAACAGGCCTGCGTCGACCAGCGACTGGACGCGCAGCCCCACGGTCGAAGGCGCGAGGCTGAGCGCCGAGGCCAGTTCGCTGCGCGAACGGGCCTCTCCGCGCGCCACGAGGTCGAGGATGCGCTGCGCCGTGACGTCGGCCTCACCGGTTTCTGGGGGAATCCGCATAATCTTCCTTCGGGGTCAAACTAAGCAAAGGGTATCCCCTCAGGGGTGAAGTCTGGCCGGGAAGGTCACCTTTTGATAACTTTCCGCTTCCCTCTGGCGGTTCTCTGCAGGGTATGCCAGCATAACTTCATTCAGTCGCGTGGAAAGTTGATTCGATCATCGAACAAAGATCCACCACCCGAAGGAGGGTTTCAATGAAGAAGATCCGTCTGGGAGCAGTGGCCGCGGTCGCTGGGCTCGCCGTCGCGCTGACCGGATGCGGTGGCGGCGGTAACACGCCGACGCAGGGCGGCACGAACGGTGGCGACAAGGGCGAGGCGATCGTCGTCGACATGTGGGCAGGCAGCGAGGACGACACCAAGGCGCTCGAGGCGCAGATGGACGTCGTCAAGAAGCAGAACCCCGACATCAAGGTCGAACTGCGCACCGCCCCCTGGGGTGACTTCTTCACGAAGCTCACCACCAACATGGCCTCCAACAACATGGCGTGCGTGACCGGCATGAACTCGGGCATGCTCGCCAGCTACACCGACGGCTTCGCCGTCCTCACTGCCGACGACCTGAAGGCCGCGGGCCTGGCCGATAGCGACTTCGCCGAGGGCTCGCTCGAGATCCTCAAGAACAAGGGCGAGCTGTACGGCCTCCCCTTCGACGTCGCCACCATGGTCACCTACTACAACGAGGACCAGTTGACCGCCGCTGGCGCGACGCTGCCGAAGATCGGCTGGACCTTCGACGACTTCGAGGCGGCCGCAAAGGCCGCAACCAAGGACGGCAAGTACGGCTTCGGCATCGGCATGGGCGGCTTCCAGTGGCAGGCCCTCCCGATCGCAAAGGCGGGCGTGCAGCCCGTTACGCAGGACGGCAAGCTGCAGCTCACCGACCCCGCCTTCCTCGACGCAGCCACCTGGTATGCGGGCCTTGTCACCGAGCAGAAGATCGCGGCGCCCGTCGCGTCGGCCTCCGACACCGGCTGGGGCGAGAACCAGTTCACCGGTGGGAACGCGGCGATGGCCGTCGACGGCACCTGGAACGCCGTCGGCTACCTCAACAACGACGCGGGCTTCAAGGCAGGCCTCGCGCCGCTGCCTGGAGGCGACAAGGGCAACCTGTCGCTGATCCTCGGCTCCGGCTACGGCATCTCCAAGAACTGCGCCAACAAGGACGCGGCCCTCAAGGTGCTCGGCTCGCTGCTGAGCAAGGACTCGCAGGACTCCATCGCAAGCTCCGGTCGCAGCTACCCGGCCCGCGCCGAGAGCCAGCCTCTGTACTTCGAGTCGATCGACGAGGCGCACCGCGACATGGTCAAGGCGACCTTCGAGGCCGCGTTCAAGAACGTCGAGGGGCAGTACGTCAGCGACAACTGGGCGAAGGTCGACACCTACGTCCAGCCCGAACTCGTCAGCGTCTACAACGGCCAGCAGGACATGAAGACCGTGCTCGAGACTGCCCAGCAGCAGTTCGGCGGCTAGGGGAGTCCTCGACGATGACCACGACAGCCGCGCGAACGCGACGCGGGTCTCTCGCCAGGATGGAGGCGCGCCAGGCGCTGGGCTTTGCCAGCCCAGCCCTGGTGGGCCTCGCCCTGTTCACGATCGTGCCGGTCGTCTTGTCCATCGTGATGAGCTTCTTCGACTGGCCGACGTTCGGCGCCCGCACCTTCAACGGCGGGGCGAACTACACGCGCCTGCTCGACGACCCCAACTTCCTCCCGGCGCTGAAGAACTCCCTTGTCTTCACCGTCCTCTACGTCCCCACCAACATCATCTTGTCGCTGCTGCTCGCGATCGGGCTCGGCCCACGCATCCGCGGCCGCGGCGCCCTGCGCGTGCTGTTCTTCATCCCCGTTGTGACCCCGATGGTCGCCAACGTGCTGGTCTGGAAGATGCTGCTTCAGCCCCAGGGCCTCTTCAACGGCGTCGCCACCAGTTGGTTCGGCGTCGAACTGCCCAACTTCCTCGCCGACCGCAACTGGGCCATGATCATGGTCGTCGTGATGAGCGTGTGGCAGGGCCTCGGCTACAACATGCTGATCTTCTCCGCCGCGCTCGAGCAGTTGCCCGAGTCGGTGCTCGAGGCCGCCGCCATCGACGGCGCCTCCGGATGGCGCGTCACCTGGGGCATCATCCTGCCGATGATCTCGCCGTCGATCTTCTTCGCCGCCGTCATGACGATGATCACCTCGCTGCAGGTCTTCGCGCAGCCCCAGTTGCTCACCGGCGGTGGCCCGGGTAACGCCACGTTGCCGCTCGTGATGTGGATCTACAACCAGGGGTTCAAGTTCCAGGACCTCGGCCTGGCCGCGGCGGGGGCCTGGATCCTGTTCGCCCTGATCATCATCATCACCGCCATCCAGTTCGGTGCCCAGAAGAGGTGGGTGCACTATGAGCACTAGTCCGCTGGTCATGCCGCTCGACGAGGCCGTCGAGGTCGAGCACCGCTCGCAGGCGAAGGCCCCGCTGACCTCCGGGCAGCGCGCGCGCCTGATCCTCGCCCACATCACCGTCTACGTGGCGGCCGCACTGTTCATGCTTCCGCTCGTCTACGCGTTCTTCTCGGCGCTGAAGCCCAACGGCGAGATGTTCGCGATGCCGCCGCGCCTGATCGGCTCGGAGGTGCGCTGGAGCAACTTCGTCGAGGTCTTCAAGTTCGGCCCGTTCTGGACCTACATCTTCAACTCGCTGTTCGTGGCGGTCGCAGGCACCCTCGTCGTGCTGATTGTCTCGTCCTGCGCCGGCTACGCCTTCGGGCGGCTCCGCTGGAAGGGCCGCGACATCGTCTTCATCCTGTTCCTCGCGACGTTGATGGTGCCTGCAGAGGTGCTGGTCATCCCGATGTTCCAGGTCATGCAGTGGTTCAACTGGGTCGACACCTACCAGGCGCTGATCCTGCCGTTCGCGTTCGGCGCCTTCGGCACCTTCCTGATGCGCCAGTTCTTCCGCGGCATCCCCTACGAGATGGAGGAGGCCGCCCGGGTCGACGGCGCCGGCCCCATCAGGACCTTCGTCCTGATCCTGCTTCCGCTGTCGAAGTCGGCCCTCGCGGTGCTGTCGGTGTTCACCTTCCTGTCGTTCTGGAACAGCTACCTGTGGCCGCTGATCGTGACGGTCGACTACAACGCCCACGGGACCCTCCCCGTCGGCCTCGCCAGCTTCTCCGGCCTGACCGGAACCCGCTGGGACCTGCAGATGGCGGCCGCGATCATCTCGATGATCCCCACCACCCTGCTCGTGATCGTCCTGCAGAAGCACCTCGTCAAGGGCATCGCCATGGCTGGCCTCGGGGGTCGGTGACGTGGCGTCCGTTGAGAGCGCCATCGCGGGCATCGACATCGGAGGCACCAAGATCGCCGCGCTGCTCGTCGACGACGGGGGAGCGGTCCTGGCGCGGGGAGTCGTGCCCGCACCCGCGAGCGACGGAGGGGCCGCCATGGCCGACGCCGCAGCAGGGCTGGTCACCTCGCTCGTCGGCAGCACCGGCGTGCGCCTCGTCGCGGCAGGCGTCGGCGCGGCCGGGGTGATCGACGCCGAGCGCGGCCAGGTGACGGCCGCCTCCGACACCTTCACCGACTGGGCGGGCTTCGCGCTCGGGCCCGAACTCGAGCGCCGCCTCGGCGTTCCCGTCCGGGTCGAGAACGACGTCAACGCGTTCCTGCTCGGCGAGGTCGCCTGGGGTGAGGCGTCTGCGCCCGACGTGCTCGGCATCATGCTCGGCACCGGGGTCGGCGGGGCCGTCGTCCTCGACGGGAGGCTCAGGTACGGCCCGCACGGCGCCGCGGGCGAGATCGGCCACACCCCCGGCTACAGCGACCTGGTGTGCACCTGCGGCCAGGTCGGCCACCTCGAGACCCTCGCCTCCGGGCGCTCCATCGAACTGCGCTACGCGGAGGCCGCCGGGGTCGTCCGGTCCGCCGCCGCGATCGCCGACCTTGCCCGCGCCGGCGACCCGACCGCGCTCGCCGTCTTCGACAAGGCGGGAAGGGCGCTCGCGATGGCCTGCGTCGCCACCGCGGGGGTGCTCGACCTGACCCGCGTCGTCGTCGGCGGAGGGGTCACGCACGCCTGGGACCTGCTGCTTCCCGCGCTCGAGGCGACGCTGCGCAGCGACGCCCCCGTCTCGGGGGTGCCGCTCGACGTGGTGCGTGCCAGGCTCGGGGGAGACGGCGTCGCCCTCGGCGCGGCCGCCGCCGCGCAACGACGACTCAACCCGGCCGCCTGACAGCACCGAAGCTCACCGAGAAGGAAGTGACCCGCGCCGTGACTGACGCACCCCTGGCCCACGAGATCTGGATGGGACCGCTGCCCGACCTGGAGGCAGGCGGCCTCGCGAGGCCACGGATCGGCATCGCCGGGATCTCCATCGAGTCGAGCACCTTCTCGCCGCACATCTCCGGCGACGAGGCGTTCACGATCCGCACCGGCGAGGACCTGATCGGCTACTACCCGTTCCTCGACGCGGGCCGGGAACTGCGCGAGGCGGCGCAGTGGGTGCCGCTGACGCACGGCAGGTCGCTGCCGGGTGGGGCCGTCGCGCCCGCGACCTACTCCGCCATGAAGTCGGCCATCCTGGCGGGCATCGAGGCGGAGGGCCCGTTCGACGCGTTCTTCTTCGACATTCACGGCGCGATGAGCGTCGTCGGGATGACCGACGCCGAGGGCGACCTCGCCCGCGCCGTCCGGGAGGCGCTCGGGCCGGACGTGCTCGTCTCGGCCTCGATGGACCTGCACGGCAACGTCTCGCGCGACCTGCTCGATGCCGTCGACCTGATCACCTGTTACCGGATGGCCCCGCACGAGGACTGGCTCAACACCAAGGAGCGCGCCGTCCACAACCTGCTGACCAGGCTGCGGGGATCGCACGGATCGGACCCGCTGCTGCGCAGGCCGTGGAAGGCGTGGCGTCAGGTGCCGGTGCTGCTGCCGGGCGAGAAGACGAGCACCCGGCTCGAACCCGCCAAGGGCATCTACGACGCCGTCCCCGTCGCCACCGAGGTGCCAGGCGTGCTGGAGGCCGCCGTCTGGGTCGGCTACGCATGGGCCGACGAGCCGCGCTGCCAGGCCGCCGTCGTCGTCACCGGCGACGATCGCGACGCCATCGCCCGCGAGGCCGAGCGACTGGCCCGCCGCTACTGGGACGCGCGCGCCGACTTCGTCTTCGTCGGGCCCACCGCCACGCTCGACGAGGCCCTCGACGCCGCGCTGCTGCCCGGCGCCGCCCGCCCCTTCCTGATCTCCGACTCCGGCGACAACCCGACCGCGGGCGGCGCGGGCGACGTGTCATGGACGCTCGGGCGCCTGCTGGAACGCGCCGACCTGCGCGACCCGGGTCGCACCGTCATCCACGCGTCGATCTTCGACCCGGCGGCCGTCGCCACCGCGGTCGCGGCGGGCGTCGGCGCAACGGTCGATCTGGAGGTGGGCGGCCGGGTCGACGCTGGGCCCTCCGGCCCCGTCAGCCTCCACGGCGAGGTGTTCTCCGTGACGCACGGCGACCCCGTGGCTGGCAGCCAGGTCGTGGTCCGCTCCGGCGCGGTGCACGCCATCATCACCGAGCGCCGCAAGCCGTTCCACCACCTCGACGACTTCCGCAGCCTCGGCCTCGACCCCGCCGCCGCCGACGTCGTGATCGTCAAGATCGGCTACCTGGAACCCGAACTGCACGACCTCGCCGGCGACTGGATCCTCGCGCTCACCCCGGGAGGCGTCGACCAGGACCTGATCCGGCTCGGCCACCACCGGCTCGCCCCAGGCGTCTACCCGTTCGACACCAGCGTCGAGCACCCCGACCTGACCCCGGTCGTCACCCGACGAGGAGAGGAAGCCCCATGCTGAACTTCGAGACCCGCACCGGCCCCGACTTCGGTGCCGGAGCGCCCAGCTACCCGGAGGCCCGCGTGCCGCAGTGGTACCGCGACGCGAAGCTCGGCTTCTTCATCCACTGGGGCCTGTACTCCGTCCCCGCGTGGGCAACGACCCACGGCCCCGGCGGCGTGCCCGTCGAGGACGCCTACACTCACCACCAGTACGCCGAGTGGTACGGCAACACCGTCCGGATCGCGGGCAGCCCCACCTGGGAGCGGCACCAGCGCGTCTTCGGGGTCGGCACCAGCTACGAGGACCTCGCCGACCTGTGGCGGGCGGAGGCGTTCGACGCGGACGCGTTCGTCGCCGAATTGGTGGGAGCGGGCGCGCGCTACGTGATCCCCACCACCAAGCACCACGAGGGCTTCTGCCTGTGGGACACCGCCTCGACCGGCTTCAACGCCGCCCGCCGTGGCCCGCGCCGCGACCTGGTCCGGGAACTGCACGACGCGACCCGCGCCGCGGGCGCCAGGTTCGGCGTCTACTACTCGGGAGCGCTCGACTGGCACGTCAGCGACTTCCCGCCCATCGAGTCCGACACCGACCTGTTCCGGTTCCGCCGCAACGACAGGCAGTTCGCCCGCTACTCGGCCGACCAACTCGAGGAACTCGTCGCCCGCTTCGCCCCCGACGTGCTGTGGAACGACATCGAATGGCCAGACGGCGGCAAGGACGCGGACGAGCACTCGCTCGCCGAACTGTTCCGCCGGTACTTTGCCGCCGTCCCCGACGGCGTCATCAACGACCGCTGGGGCGTGCCGTACCACGGCTTCCTGACCCGCGAGTACTCGCACGTCCCCGACATCATGGCCGACCCATGGGAGGCGACCCGCGGGCTCGGGTTCTCCTTCGGGTTCAACCAGGACGAGGACGACTCCCACTCGATGTCCGGTGCCGCCCTGATCCGGCTGCTCGTCGACGTGATCAGCAAGAACGGCAACCTGTTGATCAACGTCGGGCCGCGGGCCGACGGGTCGATCCCGGAGCTTCAACTCGCCGCGATGCGCGAGTTGGGTGCCTGGTTGAAGACCAACGGAGGCGCCGTCTACGGCACCCGCCCGTGGCTTCGGGCAGGTGAGGCGACCGGAGCGCCGCGCGCATACACCACCACCGACGCGGCGGTCCACGTCCACGCGCTCGACCCGTCGACCGGCCGACTTGAGCTCCCGACGGAGCTCGAAGGTCGGGCAGCGACCTGGTCGGGCGGAGCGGAGGTCGAGATCGAGCACCGCGACGGCGCCACTGTGCTGCTGATCCCCGACGCGCTGCGGGCGGAGCCCGTGGCCGTCGCGACATTCGGGGAGGTTCGCTGACAGCGGACTGCCCGGGATGAGGCGCCGTCAGGTCGGTAGCCTGTGTGGGTCAGCTGCAGAGGAGGGCCCATGGATCCCGCGCTCATCGTCCCCGACGACCAGGTCTGGGAGTCGATCAAGTCGGAGTGCGCCGTCGCGGCGGCCAACGAGCCGCTGCTCGCCGGGTTCCTGCACGCGACGGTGCTCAGCCAGCCCGACATCGAGGAGTCGCTGAGCTACCTGCTTGCGAGCAAGTTGGAGAACTCGACGCTGCCCGCGCTCGGGCTGCGCGACATCTTCTTCGACGTGCTGCAGGAGGACGAGTGCATCCAGCGCGCGATCCTCGCCGACCTGCAGGCCGTCGTCTCGCGCGACCCCGCCTGCCCCGGCTACGCCAACCCGCTGCTCTACTTCAAGGGCTTCCAGGCCATCCAGGCCTACCGCGTCGCGCACCACTACTGGACGCAGGGCCGCAAGGCGCTCGCCTGGTACCTGCAGTCGCGCATCTCGGAGGTGTGGGCCGTCGACATCCACCCCGGTGCCCGGCTCGGCAAGGGCATCATGTTCGACCACGCCACCAGCGTCGTGATCGGTGAGACCGCCGTCGTCGACGACGACTTCTCGATGCTGCACGAGGTCACCCTCGGCGGCTCCGGGAAGGAGGGCGGCGACCGTCACCCGAAGATCGGCCGCGGCGTGCTGATCGGTGCAGGCGCCAAGATCCTCGGCAACATCAGGATCGGCGACTGCGCAAAGATCGGCGCCGGCTCCGTCGTCCTCAAAGACGTGCCCGACCACACGACGGTCGCGGGCGTCCCCGCAAAGGTCGTCAACGTGCCCGCCACGTCGCTGCCTGCCTTCGACATGAACCAGAACTTCGAGGCGCTCGACGCGTTCGACCCATGCATCTAGACCCCACCGAGGAGATCCCGCTCCCGGGCGGCGATGTCACCGAGGGCGTGGTGCGTCTCGGTGACACCGTCCGGCGCCCGCTCGGAGACCACAGCGACCAGGTGCACCTGGTGCTGCGACACCTCGAGGCGCGCGGCTTCGACGGCGCGCCCAGGCTGCTCGGCATCGACGACCGTGGCCGCGAGATCCTGACCTTCGTCGACGGCGAGGTCGCAGGTCGGCCGTGGCCGTCGTGGGTGGGCGACCTGGAGCGGGGCCGCTCGGTCGCCCGGTTGCTGCGCCGACTCGACGACGCGATGCTCGACCTGGGCCTGCCCGACGGCGCAACCGCGGGCCCGCGCCCCGAGGGATCTCCCGAGCCGGTCGGCCCGCCCCCGACGTTCCTCGGGCATCGGGACGTCACCCCCGAGAACACGGTCTTCCGCGACGGGGTGGCGTTCGCCCTGATCGACTTCGACCTGACGCGGCCGAGTTCGCGCGTCGACGAGGTCGTCAACCTGCTGCAGTGGTGGGGCGGATGGCAGGCACCCGAGGATCGCGACCCTGCCTTCGACGGCGTCGACGTCGCCGAACGCGGCAGGGAGTTGGTCGACGCCTACGGGATGGACGCGGAGGATCGCGCCTGGCTGGTGCCCGCGTCGATCTCGAACGCTGAGCGTTCCTGGTTCTCGATGCGGGACCGCGCGCGGCGCCTCGGCGGAGGCTGGGCGAGGATGTGGGACGAGGGGGTCGGCGACGCGATCCGGCGCCGCGAACTGTGGCTCCGCGGGGCCGCCGAAACGCTTGGTTCGGCGCTGGCCTGATCGCCCGATTTCCGCCTCGCCCAGGCGGGGAGGCGTTAGCGTGAGGCATGCGGATCACAGACGTCATCAACCACAAGGGCAGTGCGGTCGTCACGGCGCGACCCGACGACGACGTGGCCCACCTGGTGGGCCTCCTCACGGACAACAACATCGGCGCGGTCGTGGTCGCGGGGGCCGACGGCGGGGTCGCCGGGATCGTGGGGGAGCGTGACGTGGTCCGCGCCCTCGCCCGGTTCGGCGCCGAGGTGCTCGGCCAGCCGATCTCGGCCATCATGACCCCCGAGGTGCACACCTGCGGCATGGACGATGACCTCGCCGACATCGCCGCCACCATGACCGAACTGAGGATCAGGCACCTGCCGGTCCTCGTCGACGGGCACCTCGCGGCGATCGTGTCCATCGGCGACCTCGTCAAGAACCGGATCGACCAGTTGCAGGCCGAACAGGAGCACCTGGTCAACTACCTGCACGGCTGATCGGCCAGGATGGCGACATGGGCGAACTGACCTGGTCGCACCTCACCGCCGACACCGTCGGGCAGTGGGCCGACCTCACCAACGAACTGGCGCGCGCCGACCAGACACAGGAGTTCTACGAGGCAGAGGACCTGGCCGAGGAACTCACCGAGGCGGGCATGACGCCCGCGACCGACACGTGGGCCGTCTGGGACGGCGACGATCTTGTCGCCTTCGGGCAGTTGCGCGTCGGATTCACCGCGGGAGATGACGGGGAGGTGCGCCTCCAGATCGACGGAGGCGTCCGGCCTCAGTGGCGCGGCCGCGGGATCGGCCGGGCCCTGATGGACAGGGCGGAGGCGAGGGCGGTCGAACTGAACCTCGCCCGCAACCCCGGGTCGACCGGGCTGCTGCGCGTCTCGGCCGGGCTCGAGGGGTCGTCTGCGTACCGGATGCTGAAGGCGCGCGGGTACCTGCCGGTGCGCTTCTTCACGCTGATGGAACGCGACAATCCCGGCGAGCGACTCGACGTCGACTTGGCGGGCCTCGCCTCGCCGACGCCCGAGGACGAGGAGGCCGTCCGGGTCGCCCACAACGCGGCCTTCGCCGACCACTGGGGCTTCGCGCCGTGGACCGCCGAGCGGTGGCACGACGTCTACGCCGGTCGCCCGGCGCGGCCGCAGGTCTCGACCATCTCGCGCCGCGACGACGGCTCGGTCGACGCGTACGTGCTTGTCAGCCAGTACGAACCGCAGGAACTGTGGGTCGGCCTTGTCGGCACGATCCGCGAGGCGCGCGGCACGGGGCTGGCGACCAGGGCGCTTGCCAGGTCGCTCGAACTGGCGCGCGACGTCGACGGCATCACGGTCGTCGGCCTCGACGTCGATTCCGAATCGCCGACCGGCGCGACCCGCCTGTACGAGAGGCTGGGGTTTGTCGCCAAGCAGACCACCGTGACGATGACGCGACCAGCCTGACGTCGCCCGCGGGGCGGCACCGACAAGGAGAGTTCCGATATGCACATCCCACCGCCCGTCCCGTTCACCCTCGCCTGGCTCGCACAGTCGCTGATCGTGCGGAAGAAGCGAGACACCCCGGCGCCCGCGCTCGCCAGGGCGGCCGGGGTCGCCGTCGGTGGGGTGTCGCTCGCGCTGATGGGCGGCACGGTCGCCCAGTTCCGGCTCGGCGACACCACGATCGACCCTGCGCGCCCCGACCGCTCGAGCACCCTGATCACAACGGGCCCCAACCGGCTGACCCGCAACCCCATCTACCTTGGCTTCGCTGGCCTGCTCGTCGCGCACGCGCTGTGGCGTGGCTCGCTCACCGCTGCCCTTCCCGCGGCGGGCTTCGTCGCTGCCGTCACGCCGCAGATCGAGCACGAGGAGGACGCGCTGATGTCGCGCTTCGGCAAGGCCTACGCCCGCTACGTGGGTCGCGTGCCGCGGTGGATCAGTTGGCGTTGAGGCCACCGGTCATCGACACGCCCGGGCCGAGCCCGGCCGCCCGCGGCGGGGGAGGGGGTTCCCATTTGACGGCCTTCGGCGTAGCGTCGAGAGCTACCCAGAAGGAGGCAGCCATGCCTGGCAAGAGGGATCCTGGCCCCAGCGTCAAGGACAAGGAAATGTACGAGGCGTTGCGGGACGAGGGCAACTCCAAGGAGAAGTCGGCCCGCATCGCCAACGCGGCGGCGGCCACGTCGCGCAGCGCGGTCGGCCACAAGGGCGGCTCGGCTGAGGACTATGAGGACCGCACGGTCGACGAGTTGCGCAAACGGGCGGCCGAGTTGGAGATCTCCGGCCGGTCGAAGATGACAAAGGCGGAGCTGATCGACGCCCTGCGTCACCACTGAACGGCTCGCCCGCGCGCCCTTGCGCGGGAGCGGGTCTGGCGTTGAGCAGCATCATGGCCTCGGTTGCGGTTTGCACGTTCGAACGCCACGAAACCGGCAACGAACGTGGACTACTGCTCAACGCCACAGCCAACCCGGGCCCGAGCGCGGCAGGGGAGGGTCAGTCGAGGTTGACGCGGCGCGCCAGGATCTTCATCCCTGCCTCCGCGAGGTCGGCCTCGATGGCCTCGGTGTTGCGCGTGTTCAGGCCCACCACCACGACGCTGGTGTCCAGGTTGCCCCGGTGCACGGCGAGGTGCTGGATGTTGGCCTGGTGCGCTGCGGTGATGCCCGTCAGCTTGCTGAGGCCGCCCGGCTCGTCCTTCGCCTCGATCGTCAGGCGGGTGCCGTGGTCGCGGAAGCCGAGCAGGTCGATGAAGGAATCGAGGATGTCGGACTCGGTGATGACGCCGATCAGTTCGTCACCCTCGACCACCGGCAGCATCTCGATCTTGCCGTCGCGCAGGATGACGGCGGCCTCCTCCAGAAGCGCGTCGGGGGAGATCACCACCGGCGGGGTGCTCATCACCTTGCCGACCTTCAGCTTCGAGATCAGGTAGGTGGCCTCCTGGGCGCTGAGCGTCGTGGCCTTCGACGGCGACGCCGCCGCGATGTCGTTGCGGGAGATGACGCCGACGACGCGCCTTCCCTCGACCACCGGCAGGTGACGGACGCCGCGTTCGGTCATCACCGACAGCGCGTCAGGGATCGAGTGGTCGGGGGTGACCGTGAACGGGTTGGTGGTCATCCGCTGCTTGACGAACATCTCTTCCTCCGAGCTTGAGTCCTTCGCCGAGCCACATCGGTCGGCGAGCGTTTGCGGCTCGCGATCCAGCCTAATGGTCGCGCTCCTGGTGGGTCCGTCGAGGACCCCGAAAGGCGTCCTCAGCCGCCGAGGTAGGCCTTCTTCACCTCGTCGGTGGCCGCCAGCTCCGCCGCCGGGCCGGACAGCACGACCGAGCCGGTCTCCAGCACGTAGGCGCGGTTGGCGATCTGCAGTGCGATGTTGGCGTTCTGCTCCACGAGCAGCACCGTCGTGCCCGCCTTGTTGATCCGGACGATGATGTCGAAGATCTCCTGCACAAGCAGGGGAGCGAGGCCCATCGACGGCTCGTCGAGCAGCAGCAGTCGCGGCTTGGCCATCAGCGCCCTGCCCATGGCGAGCATCTGCTGCTCGCCTCCCGAGAGGGTGCCCGCGAGTTGCTTGCGGCGCTCGGCCAGGATCGGGAACCGCTGGTAGACCTCGTCGTAGTCGCTCGCGACGGCGTCCTTGCGCAGGAAGGCGCCAAGTTCGAGGTTCTCGAGCACCGTCATGTCGGGGAAGATCCGTCTGCCTTCGGGCACGTGCGACATGCCGCGGCGGACGCGGTCCTGCGCGGACAGGTTGGTGATGTCCTTGCCCTCGAGCGTGATGGAGCCAGCCGACGGCCGCTTCAACCCGGACAGCGCCCGCAGCGTGGTGGTTTTTCCGGCGCCGTTGGCGCCGATCAGGGTGACGATCTCGCCCTCGTCGACGTTGAACGAGATGGACTTGATGGCGTTGATGACGCCGAAGTGGACGGCCAGGTCCTTGACCTCAAGCACTCGGGGCCTCCTCTCCCAGATAGGCCTCGATGACCTTCGGGTTGTTGCGAACCTCGTCGGGGGTGCCCGACGCGATCACGATGCCGTGGTCGAGCACGTAGATGCGCTCACAGATCTTCATCACGAGGCTCATGTCGTGCTCGATGAGCAGGATCGTCAGGCCGAAGTCGCGGCGCAGTTCGGCGATCAGCCCGGTCAGTTCCGCGGTCTCCGCCGGGTTCATGCCAGCGGCAGGCTCGTCGAGCAGCAGCAGCGACGGGTGGGTCGCGAGCGCCCGGGCGATCTCCAGGTGGCGCTGCTCGCCGTAGGACAGGTTGCGGGCCAGTTCCTTGGCCTTGCCTCCCAGTCTCATCAGGTCGAGCAGTTCCTGGCTCTCCTCGCGGATCCGGCGCTCGCTTGCCCCGTAGGGCGGGATGTGCAGCAGGGAGGCGAACAGGTTGTACGGCACGTTCTGCTGCAGCGCGATCATCACGTTCTCCAGCACCGTCAGGTCCTTGAAGAGGCGGATGTTCTGGAACGTCCGGCCGACGCCCGCGGCGCAGATCCGGTGCGGGGCCTTGCCGCCGAGCGAGGTGGTGGTGCCGTCGATGTCGAGCGTGATGGTGCCAGACGACGGCGGGTAGACGCCGGTGAGCAGGTTGAACAGCGTGGTCTTGCCCGCGCCGTTGGGGCCGATCAGGCCGATCAGTTCGCCCTTGTCGAGGTGCAGGTTCGCCTCGAAGACGGCGGTCAGGCCGCCGAAGTTGCGGGTCAGTTTGTTGACTTCAAGCAGGCTCATCGGGCCTCCTCCACGGTCGCCTTCTTGCCCTCGCGTCTGAACGCCTTGCCGAGCACCGTGTCGGTGATCTCCTTCGATCCCATCAGGCCTCCGGGGCGGAAGATCATGATGAGCACGAGCACCAGCGCGTAGATGATCATCCGGATGTCGGAGAACTCGCTGAGCGCGACCGAGACGATCGCAAGCAGGATCGCGGCGATCACGGTGCCGGACAGCGAGCCGAGGCCGCCGAGGACCACGATCACGAGGATGTCGATGGACTTCATGAAGCCGAACTGGTCGGGCTTGATGAAGTAGAAGTAGGAGGCGTACAGGCCGCCGCCGATGCCTGCGAAGAACGCGCCGATCGTGAAGGCCTGCACCTTGGACGCGGTCGTGTTGACGCCGATCGCCTCAGCGGCGATCTCGTCCTCGCGCACGGCGATGGCGCGGCGGCCCTGCGAACTGCGGATGTAGTTCCACAGCACGATCAGGGTCAGGGCGGTGAACCCGAAGGCCCAGTTCCAGTCGACGACCTGCGGGATGCCGGACAGGCCGGCTGCGCCGTTGGTGATCGGCAGGTTCAGCATCACGACGCGGATGATCTCGGCCATGCCGAGCGTCGCGATGGCCAGGTAGTCGCCGCGCAGTCGCAGCGTCGGCAGGCCGACGAGCGCGCCGACCAGGGCCGCCGCGATGGCGCCTGCCAGCATGCCGAGCAGGAAGGCGGGCACGTCGCCGAGCGTCGGGCCGAAGTTGATGGAGATCAGCGCGCAGGTGTAGGCGCCGATCGACATGAAGCCCGCGTGGCCGAGCGAGAACTGGCCGGTGAAGCCGGTCACCAGGTTGAGGCTGGCCGCGAGGATGATGTTGATGCAGATCGTGACGATGATCGAGAAGACATAGTCTCCGATCAGGCCCGCGTTCATCAGGCCGAGCACGATCGCGTAGGAGGCGACGAAGGGGAGGGCGCGCAGCCCGATCCGGGTGAGGGTCGACATCACACCTTCTCCTTCCGGTTCTTGCCGAGGAGTCCAGCGGGCTTGACGATCAGGATCAGGATCAGGATCGCGAACACGACGCCGTCCTTGAACATCGAGTAGCCGAGGCTGGAGACGAGCGTCTCGGAACCGCCGATCACGTAGCCGCCGATCAGTGCGCCGGGGATGATGCCGATGCCGCCGAAGACCGCCGCGATGAAGGCCTTGAGGCCGACGGCGATGCCCATCAGCGGCTTGATGGAGTTGTAGTAGACGCCGACCAGGACGCCAGCGGCGCCCGCGAGCGCGGAGCCGATCGCGAAGGTGAACGAGATGGTGCGGTCGACGCTGATGCCCATCAGGCGCGCCGCGTCGGGATCCTGCGAGACGGCCCGCATGGCCTTGCCCATCTTCGTCTTCTTGACGATGAACTGCAGCACGATCATCAGGAACACCGAGATGCCGATGATCAGGATCTGCTGGTTCTTGATGATGATTCCGCCGACGTCGATGGAGCCGGTCATGAACGACGGCATCGGCGGGTAGGCGCGCGGGTCCGGCCCGACGAAGAACATCATCGTGTACTGCAGCAGAAGGGAGACGCCGATCGCCGTGATCAGCGCCGCGATGCGCGTCGAGTTCCTGAGTGGCCGGTACGCGACCCGCTCGATCACCACGCCGAGCACCGTGCACACGATCATCGCCAGGATCAGCGACTCGAAGAAGCCCAACTTGAGGAAACTCATGGAGGCGTAGCCGACGTAGGCGCCCACCATGTACACCTCGCCGTGGGCGAAGTTGATCAGCTTGATGATGCCGTAGACCATCGTGTAGCCGAGCGCGATCAGCGCATAGATACTGCCGAGCGACAGGCTGTTGATCACCTGCTGCAGGAACTCCGTCATGTCACCCTCCCACTGGCGGGGCGCGGCAGGGTCAGACCCGGCCGCGCCCCTCAGTCCGGCTCGGTCAGCCGACCTTCTCGCTGGTGGCCTGCTTGCCGTCCTTGAGCCCGATCACGACGATCGACTTGACGGGGTTGTGGTGCTCGTCGACGTCGAAGGTTCCGGTGACGCCCACGAAGCCCTTGGTCTCCGCCATGGCCTTCTGCACGGCCTCGCCGGTCAGTTCGGAGGCCCGGCTCACGGCGTCGGCGACGAAGTGACCCAGGTCGTAGCCGAGCGCGTGGAACGCGTTGGGCTCCTCGTCGTTGGCCTTCTTGAACGCCTCGATGAACTCGACGACCTTCGGGTCCTTGTCGATGGAGGAGTAGTGGTTGGTGAAGTAGACGTCGTTGAGCGCGGCCGCGCCGCCCAGTTCCTCGAGCTTGGGCGAGTCGAAGCCGTCGCCGCCGAGCACGGGGGCGGTGATGCCCAGGTCGCGGGCCTGCTTGATGATCAGGCCCGCCTCGGAGTAGTAGCCGGGCAGGTAGATGACGTCGAAGGTCTGGCCCTTGATGCGGGTCAGGATGGTGTTGAAGTCGGTGTCGCCAGCGACGAAGGCCTCCTCGCCCGCGATGGAGCCGCCGAGCTTGCCGAACTCCTCCGTGAAGGCGGTCGCAAGGCCCTTGGAGTAGTCGTTGGAGTTGTCCTTGATGATGACGGCGGTCTTGCCCTTCAGGTTCTCCGCCGCGAACTTGGCCATCACGGTGCCCTGGAAGGAGTCGTTGAAGCAGATCCGGAACGCGTACTCCTGGACGGTCTTGCCGTCCCAGGTGACGTCGTCTGCGGTGGCGGAGCCGGACACGACGGGGATCTTGTTCTTGTTGGCGACCGGGATGGTGGCCTTGAAACCGCCCGAGGTGGCGGGTCCCATGCAGGCCAGCACCTTGTCCTGGGACATCAGCTTGTTGGCGAGCGTGGTCGCCTCGGCCGCGTCGGACTTGTTGTCGTACTCGACGAGCTTGACCTTCTTGCCGCCGATGCCGTCCTTGGCGTTCAGCTCCTCGATGGCCATCTTGATGCCAACGGCGGAGGCCTGGCCGTAGGTGGCGACGTCGCCGGAGAGCTCGTAGTTGAGGCCGAGCTTGATCTCGTCGGCTGCCGGAGCCGCGCCCCCGCCTCCGCCGCCGGGCTTGGCGGAACAGGCGGTGGTGGCAGCGACGGCTGCGACGCCGAGGGTGGCACCGAGGACGGTGCGGCGGCTGAGGTTCATGGTGTCTCCCAGGTCGTTGTTGAGCGAGGGTGTGTGTCACGTCTCGCGTGACGCTGGGGACATCTAAGCACCGAAGAACCCGAAAACCCCCGGTTGGTTATCAAAGCGAGACAATGCCAAATGCCGGAGGGGGCCGTGCTTACGGCCTAGCCGCGACGCGATCACCGTTGCCAGGCGACACCCAGAGGGGTGAGGGTTTCCTCGACGTCCTCGACGGAATCGGGGTGGACGGCGGCGGTCAGGCCCGCGAGCACCGTCGTATCGAAGCCCTCGGCCGCGGCGTCGGCGGCCGTCGCCTTGACGCAGAAGTCGGTGGCGATGCCGCACACGTCGACCGCGGTGATGCCGCGCAGCCCGAGCCACCTGGCAAGCCCTTCGCCCTCGGGGGAGCCGCCGACGGTACCCTCGAAGCCGGAGTAGGCCGCCTCGTAGGAGCCCTTGTCGAAGACCGCGTCGAAGCCGTATCCGGCCAGGTCGGGGTGGAGTTCCTGCCCTGGGGTGCCGACGACGCAGTGCGGGGGCCAGGTGTCGACGAAGTCGGGCGTCGTCGAGAAGTGGGAGCCGGGGTCGATGTGGTGGTCGCGGGTCGCGACGACGGCGTCGTAGCCGTGCCCCTCCGCGAGCAGCGCCGCGACGTCTGCGGCGACGGCGTTGCCGCCGTCCACGCCGAGTGCCCCGCCCTCGCAGAAGTCGACCTGCACGTCGACGACGATCAGTGCCTTGCCCATTGCCAGCCTCCTGGATCGGTTTGCGCCAGCCTGGCCAGTAGCGTCGTCACCGTGAGCACCCCGATCCACGTCTCGGCAGTCGTCCTGCGCGATCGCGACGGTCGCGTCCTGATGGTGCGCAAGCGGGGCACCGCGATGTGGATGAACCCGGGAGGGAAGCCCGAGCCGGGTGAGGACGGCGCGCGGTGCGGCGCCCGCGAGGTGGCCGAGGAACTGGGGCTGAGCCTCGACCCCGAGCGGTTGATCTTCCTGGGCGAGCAGCGGGCCGCCGCCGCGAACGAGGCTGGCAGGACGGTGGTGTCGCAGACCTACGCGTGGCCCGATCCGGTCGCCGTCGACGTGCGCCCCGCAGCGGAGATCGACGCGGTCCGCTGGGTGGCGCCGGAGGACCTGGGCGATCCGACGCTGGCGCCGCTGTTCGTCCAGGAGATCGTGCCTCTGTTGGACGATCACTGGCTAGGGTGAGGGCCATGCAGGTAGTCAAGGGCATTGTGGCCCGCGCCAAGGGCCAGCCAGTCACTCTCGAAGACATCACCGTCCCCGACCCGGGGCCAGGCGAGGCGGTGGTCGCCATCCAAGCGTGCGGCGTGTGCCACACGGACCTCCACTACCGCGAGGGCGGCATCAACGACGAGTTCCCCTTCCTCCTCGGCCACGAGGCCGCAGGCATCGTCGAGGCCGTCGGTGAGGGCGTCACCAACGTCGCGCCCGGTGACTACGTCGTGCTGAACTGGCGCGCGGTGTGCGGCGACTGCCGCGCCTGCCGTCGGGGCGAGCCCCAGTACTGCTTCAACACGTTCAACGCCACCAACAAGATGACCCTGTCGGACGGCACCGAACTGACGCCGGCGCTCGGCATCGGCGCGTTCATCGAGAAGACCCTCGTGCACGCTCTGCAGTGCACCAAGGTCGACCCTGCCGCGCGCCCCGCCGCCGCAGGGCTGCTCGGCTGCGGCGTGATGGCCGGCCTCGGCGCCGCCATCAACACCGGGGGAGTGACCCGCGGCAAGTCCGTCGCGGTGATCGGCTGCGGCGGCGTCGGCTGCGCCGCGATCGCCGGCTCTGCCCTCGCGGGGGCGGGCACCATCATCGCCGTCGACCTGGACGACAAGAAGCTCGAGTGGGCCAAGGGCCTCGGCGCGACCCACACCGTCAACTCCTCCGGCGTCGACCCGGTCGAGGCGATCCGCGAACTGACGGGCGGCTACGGCGCGGACGTGGTGATCGACGCCGTCGGCATCCCCGCCACCTGGAAGCAGGGCTTCTATGCCCGCGACCTGGCGGGCACCCTCGTCCTTGTCGGGGTGCCGCATCCCGACGCGAAGATCCCCGAGATCCCGCTGATCGACGTGTTCGGGCACGGCGGCGCGCTCAAGTCGAGTTGGTACGGCGACTGCCTTCCGTCGCGCGACTTCCCCATGCTGATCGACCTGTACCTGCAGGGCAGGCTCGACCTCGACGCGTTCGTGAGCGAGGAGATCGGGATCGGCGACGTCGAGGCGGCGTTCGAGAAGATGCACCACGGTGAGGTGCTGCGCTCGGTGGTGATCCTGTGACGCTCACGCACGCGGTGACCTCCGGCACCTTCTCGCTGGACGGCCAGACCTTCGACGTCGACAACAACGTGTGGGTGATCGGCGACGAGCGCGAGGTGATCGTGCTCGACGCCCCCCACGACGTCTCCACCATCATGGCGGCGATCGACGGTCGCAAGGTGCAGGCGATCGTCTGCACCCACGCACACGACGACCACGTCCGCTACGTGACGGACCTCGCCGACCTGACGGGCGCGCCGATCTGGCTGCACCCCGACGACGAGCCGGTCTGGAACCTGACCCATCCCGACCGTCGCTGGGACCAGGACCTGGCCGACGGGCAGGAGTTCACCGTCGGACCGGTGACGCTGCAGGTGCTGCACACGCCAGGCCACTCGCCGGGCGCCGTCTGCCTGTACTCACCGACGCTCGGCTGCGTCTTCTCTGGCGACACGCTGTTCAACGGTGGCCCGGGCGCGACGGGCCGCTCGTTCAGCAGTCGCGAGGTGATCGAGGACTCGATCCGCCGCAAGCTGTTCGTCCTCCCCGACGACACGGTCGTGCACACGGGCCACGGCGACGACACCACGATCGGCGCGGAGGCCGCGGCCCTCGGCCGCTGACCCGAGCCGACCCCACCTCGCGCGTCGCGGGGAGTCGTCCGCCGTCCTCGGGGGCGGTGGTGAGGCTCTTCCTTGAGCATGTTTGGTTGCTCGTTGTCGGTTGAGCCGCTTTTGATCGTTCAGATCCGCAACGACCTACCAAACATGCTCAACGCACGGCCCGCCGTGCGCACGAAGCGGCGCGGCTCGGGAGATGGGAAGGCGGCGGCGCACCCAAGGAGGAGAGGGTGCGCCGCCGCTGCTCTGTTGGTCCCGGCGTCCTCAGCGCCGGGGTCGTGGCCGGATCATCCGGTCGGGGTCAGTGCTGGTGAGGCTGGTCCGGCTGGCCGGTCACGATCGCGATTTCGAACGGCGTGACGCCCAGCGCGTGGCGCTCGACGACGTCGAGGTCGTGCAGGTCGATCACGACGAGTTCGTTCGCGGCCGCGTCCGTCACGTATGCGCGCTCGCCTGAGACCTTCAGGATCGGGCCGGGCGCGTGCCAGTCCTCGTTCTCCTGCCACGCGCCGATCGCGTCGATCGACGCGGTGACGGTGCCCTTCTCCGGGTCGATCACCTGCACGGCGCCGTCGGTGGTCAGCACGAGGGCCTCGCCGTGCGGGCCGCGGGCCAGCGAGCGGAACCAGTAGGAGGCGCCGAGGTCGACGAGTCGCAGCGACGCGTCGGTGGTGTCGATCAGCGCGACCTTGGTCGGGTGCTCGTGCTCGGCGGCCTCGTCGACCTTGTAGTCGGCAAGCACGACGGTGGAGGCGGGGGAGCCGGCGAGGGTGCCGGAGCGGCCGTAGCTGCCCTCGATGGCGACCTTGTGGAAGGCCCCGTCGCGGTAGACCACGGCGCCGTTCGCGCAGCCGATCACCGCAACATCGCCGCCCTCGGTGGGCTTTGCGGTGGCCTCGCCGTGCGTGGCGGGGCAGTCGGTGGTCTCGGCGATCACCTTGTCGGCGGCGCGGACCTGCACGGTGGTGCGGGCCTCGGTGGTGCCCTGGGTATGCAGGACGGAGCCGTCGCTCAGCCGGACGGCGACGCCGTGGTGGGGCGCGTCGGCCGCGAGCATCTCGACGGGTGCGCCGGGCTCGGCGATCGCGTCGCTCTCGATGATCTGGATGGAGCCGTCGCCGTCCCCGAACAGGGCGGTGTGGTCGCCGTGCGCGACGGCGTGGCCCGGCTTGGCCGCGGTGTAACTGACGTCGGTGAAGGCCGGCTCGCTCGCGTAGTAGTGCGAGTGGTCGCCGTGGGACTCGGCCTGCAGGCCGCCGTCGAAGACCCGGAACGCGTCGCCCTCGGTGACCATCACGTGGCGCCCGTCGCCCGAGTCGTTCAGTCGGACGAGGCCCTCGGTCGGGATCGTGGAGATGGTGTCGCCGGTGGCCAGGTCGACGGTGCTGAGGCCGCCGTCGTGGGAGATGACGGCGCGGGGATGCGAGCCGCTGACCTCGGTGGTCTTGGCGGCGGTCGGGGTCGGTGATTCGGTCTCGCCCGAGGGGGTCGCGCCCGGCTGTGCGGGTGCGGCGCAGGAGGCCAGCAGGGTCAGGGGAAAGAGCAGCAGGAGTAGTCGTCTGTGTGTTGCCATACCTTCACCTTAAATGAAACTGAGACTGATTATCAATAAGACGAACGGGTGTGGCCTTTTCGGGGGTTGGTTTCGGCGTCGGTTGATGGGGCTGAGCTATCGGTCCCGGCTGTCACCGCCACCCGGCCCGACCGCCGCTCGCTGAGCTTGTCGAAGCGTCCGATCGGGCAACGTGTCTGGCGCCCGTGAGCGCGGGGCGAGGCCGTTCGCTGAGCTTGTCGAAGCGTCCGATTGCCGCGCGGGAGTCGAGGATGCATGGTCAGTGCGGGTTTGGTCGGTGGTTGCGGACCCCTCGACGGGCCTCGGGGAACGGTGGTCGCTGAGCTTGTCGAAGCGTCCGATCTCCGCGTGGTGGCCGAGGATGCGTGGTCAGATTGGGTGGGTGGTTGCGGACCCCTCGACAGGCTCGGGGAACGACGGCCGGCCCCGGCAGACCGCCTCAGACGGCGATCGTCATCCGCAGCAGGTGGCTCGCGCCGGCCGGGATCAGCACCGCCGTCGACTTGACCTGCCCGTACTCGACGCAGACGAAGCGCTCCCACTCGTCGCCGGGCACCGGCGGATCCTCGGGGCCCGGGTTCCACACCACGACCGATCCGGCGCCCTGCGCGGCCAACCGGAGCGTCCCCTCGTCCGAGACGATGGTCGTCGGTCGCGACTCCCGGTAGACGCGATCCAGGTAGCGCCCGACGGCGACCGGGGCGTCATCGGTCCCGTCGACGCCCGCCGCGTAGTCCGTGTACCGCACGCCCTGCAACCCGTCGACCTTCGCGGTGGGCGCGTCGGTGAGCAGGTACGGGTGCAGCGCCATCTCGACGACGGCGTCCCGCGAAGGTGTCGCCACGGTCAGGCCGAGCGTCAGCCGCGACGCGTCGGCGACCACGTCGAGTTCGTAGCGCAGGTCGGCTGGGAAGCGGTCCGCGCCGGGCAGGTGGGCCGTCGCGGCGCCGTCGGTGGCGAGCACGACGTGCGCCCGGTCCTCGCCCGACTCGGAGGCGACCACGCGCCACCGGACCCTGCTCACCAGGCCGTGGATGAACGGCACCTCCCAGTCCCCGGTGCCGACGCCGAACCAGGGGGTGCACACCGGGATGCCGCCGTGCCACATCGCCTCGGTGCCCGGAACCGCGTCGGAGGCGGTGTACAGCGCCTCGCGGCCGCCAGGGCGCCAGGACGTGACCGTCGCGCCGATCGGGTGCACCGACAGCGACCCCCAGGCGCCGGAGAGGACCAGTTCTTCATCAGGGGTAGCCGTCATGGGCCCAACGCTATCGTCCGGGGCTGCGGACCTGTCGCCCGGCCCAGTCGCGGCGAATTAGGATGAACCCATGCCGACGATTCGCCCAGCCACCCACAACGACATCCCGGCCATCACGGAGATCTACAACGAGGCTGGCGTCGGAACCACCGCTTCGTACGCGCTCGAGCCCGTCACAGTCGCCGACCGGCGGGCCTGGTTTGACCGGCTCTCCGCAGAGAACCACCCCGTGCTCGTCCTGGAGGACGACGGCGTCGTCATCGGTTACGCCAGCTACGGGACCTTCCGCTCGCTCGGCGGCTACGCGTACACCGTCGAACACAGCGTCTACATCTCGACGGGGCACCGCGCGGCGGGCCTGGGCCGGATGCTGATGAACGCGCTGATCGACGTCGCCCGCGGCAACGGCGTGCACGTGATGGTCGGCGTCATCGACGCCGCCAACCACGAGTCGATCGCGTTCCACGAGCGGCTCGGGTTCGAGGTCTCGGGCAAGCTCCCCGAGGTCGGACGCAAGTTCGACCGCTGGCTCGACGTCGTGTTCGTCACCCTCGTGTTGGCCTGACGAGGCCCACTACCATGTCCCCCATGGCTTATCACGCGGACGCGACCGACCTGACCGACAAGGAAATCCTCACCTGGGAGGGCTTCGGCGACGCGGCGCGGGAACTGTCCCAGGCCGTGGTCGACTCCGGGTTCGAGGCCCAGACGATCATCGCGGTCGCCCGCGGCGGGCTCACCCTTGCGGGGGCGATGACCTACGCGATGGGCGTGAAACTGACCGACGCCATCAACGTCGAGTTCTACACCGACGTCAACGAGACCCTTCCCGACCCGGTGCTGCTCGCGCCGATGCTTGACACCGACTCGATCGCGGGGCAGCGGATCCTGGTCGTCGACGACGTGGCCGACTCCGGTCGCACGCTCGGCCTCGTCATCAAGTTGCTGCGCGGCTTCGGCGCCGAGGTGCGCTCGGCCGTGCTCTACGCGAAGCCCCGCACCATCGTCGCGCCTGACTTCGTGTGGAAGGCCACCGACGACTGGATCGTCTTCCCCTGGTCGGCGCAGCCGCCCGTGACGAAGGAGCAGTGATGGCAGAGACCCGCAAGTTCAAGCCGACCGAGGGCGACGACCTGCAGAAGCAGGTCAGGGAGGCCATCGGTGAGACCGTGCGACCCTTCGAGGCCGGGCGCCAGGGTCAGGACAAGGCCAAGGCCGACGACGAGAGCGGCCCCGCCGCCCCGAGCGTCACCGACCTCGACGCGTCGACCGGCTTCCTCTTCTACCCTCCGGCTGAGTAGCCGTCCACTGGGCCACACCCCAGTGGAAAAGCGGTGCGCGGTAGGCTCTGCGCTTGTAAGCCGCGGACAAACAAAGTAGTTAGGACAAACTGTGACTCTTGAGTGGACCGAACAGGACGCTCGCGCCGTCGACACGGCCCGAATCCTCGCTGTCGATGCGGTCGAGAAGACCGGAAACGGGCACCCCGGCACTCCCGTCTCCCTGGCCCCCGTGGCTTACCTGCTGTACCAGAAGATCATGAACATCGACCCCCAGGACTCGTCCTGGATCGGTCGCGACCGCTTCATCCTTTCCGCGGGCCACGCCTCGATGCTGCAGTACGCGCAGCTCTACCTCGGCGGTCTCGGGCTCGAGCTGAACGACATCGAGTCGCTGCGCACCTGGGGCTCGAAGACCCCCGGACACCCCGAGTACGGCCACACCGACTTCGTCGAGTGCACCACCGGACCGCTGGGCGCAGGCATCTCCAACGCGGTGGGCATGGCGATGGCCGCCCGCCGCGAGCACGGCATCTACGACCCCGAGGCGCCCGCGGGCGAGTCGGTGTTCGACCACTTCGTCTACACGGTCGCCGGTGACGGCTGCCTGCAGGAGGGCGTCGCCTCGGAGGCCTCGTCGCTTGCAGGCACGCAGGAACTCGGCAACCTCGTGCTGATCTACGACGACAACCGGATCACGATCGAGGGCGACACCGACATCGCGTTCAACGAGGACGTCGACGCCCGCTACGAGTCCTACGGCTGGCACGTCCAGCACGTCGACTGGACCAACGACGGCACCGAGTACAAGGAAGACCTCCAGGCGCTCTACGACGCCATCGAGGCCGCAAAGGCCGTCACCGACAAGCCCAGCTACATCCGCCTCACCACCGTCATCGGGTGGCCGCTGCCGAACAAGCAGGGCCAGCACTCGATCCACGGCTCGAAGATCGGCGGCGACGAGATCACCGCGCTGAAGGACCTGCTCAAGTTCGAGCAGCAGCCCTTCGGCATCGAGCAGGACCTCGTCGACGCGACCCGCGCAAACCTCGCCGCCCGCGGCAAGGCCGCCCGCGAGGCGTGGGACGCCCGCTTCGCCGCATGGGTCGACGCCAACCCGGAGCGCGTCGCGCTGCTGCAGCGCGTCGAGGCCCGCAAGCTGCCCGAGGACCTGAAGCTCCCGGTGTTCGAGGAGGGCAAGAAGTCCACCCGCGCCGCCTCCGGCGAGGTGCTCGCAGAACTCGCCGACCAGCTTCCCGAACTGTGGGGCGGCTCCGCCGACCTCGCCGGGTCGAACAACACCACCATGAAGGGCCAGAAGTCGTTCCTCCCCGAGAACCGCGTCTCGAAGGACTGGCCGGGCGACAAGTACGGTCGCACGCTGCACTTCGGCATCCGTGAGCACGCGATGGGCGGTGTCCTCAACGGCATCAACCTTTCCGGGCTGACCCGCGCCTACGGCGGCACCTTCCTGGTCTTCGCCGACTACATGCGCCCCGCGGTGCGCCTCGCGGCGCTGATGAACCTCGACTCGATCTTCGTGTGGACGCACGACTCGATCGGCGTCGGCGAGGACGGCCCCACGCACCAGCCGATCGAGCACCTGGCCGCGCTGCGCGCCATCCCGGGGCTGTCGATCGTGCGCCCGTCGGACGCCAACGAGACCTCGGTCGCGTGGGGCGAGATCCTGCGTCGCACCGACCACCCGGCGGGCCTGATCCTGTCCCGCCAGGACCTCCCGACGATCCCGCGCGGCGACAAGTACGCCTCGGCAGAGGGCGTCGCGCAGGGCGGCTACGTCGTCAGCGAGGCCACCGGCGAGACCAAGGTGATCCTGATCGCCACCGGCTCCGAGCTTTCCGTCGCCCTCGACGCGCAGGACAAGCTTCAGTCTGAGGGCGTCGGGACGCGCGTCGTGTCGATGCCGTGCCAGGAATGGTTCGACGAGCAGAGCGACGAGTACAAGGAGTCGGTGCTTCCGGCCGACGTCACCGCGCGCGTCTCCGTCGAGGCGGGCATCGCGATGGGCTGGTCGAAGTACGTCGGGCCCAAGGGCACGTCGGTGAGCATCGAGCACTTCGGCGCCTCCGCCGCCGGCGGCAAGCTGTTCGAGGAGTTCGGCTTCACCGCCGACCACGTGGTCGACGCGGCCAGGTCCGTCCTGTCCTGACCCAACGCTCCGGGGCCCTTCCCTTCGGGGGAGGGCCCCGTTTCGCGTCCCTGGGGGCAGTGGTCGCGTGACGCGTTTGAGCATGTTTGGTAACTCGTTGCCGATGTTGGCGTTAACACTTGTCACTGCAGGAAACGAGCAACCAAACATGCTCAACGCCAGACTCGCCCCGAGCGTGGTTGGAGGGATCCGTAAGCTGGACCAATGGGAATCAGTGACATCCTCAGCAAGGTCACCGGAGACAAGCCGATCGTCCTCGAACTCGACATGGCGCGCGGGGTGCTTGCCGCGCGACCTTCCAACCCTCTCCAGGCACTCCAACTGATCAACTCCGCGACGCTCAGCGGGCTGCGCGACCACCTGCGGGTCGCCGCGGACGACGAGCGGGTCGTCGGGCTGATCGTGCACGCGGTGCCGAGCTCGGTGACGCTGGCCCACGTCGAGGAGGTCGCGGGGCTCGTCGAGGAGTTCGGTGCAAAGAAGAAGACGATGGCGTGGGCCGAGTCCTTCGGCGAGCTGACGAGCGGGCTGGGCGCCTACCACCTGGCCACTGCCGCGCAGGAGATCTGGCTCCAGCCGACCGGTGCCGTCTGCATCGAGGGCATCGAGCTGAGCATGACGCTGCTCAAGGGCCTGCTGAACAAGGTCGGCGTCGAGCCGCAGTTCGGGCAGCGCTACGAGTACAAGACCGCTGCCAACACCTACGCCGCCGACCACGTCACCGAGCCGCAGCGCGAGATGACCACCCGGCTCGGCCAGTCGATCGTCGAGTCCCTGGTGGGCGACATCGCCCGCCGCCGCAGCCTCAGCGCCGACGCCGTCTGGGAGGCAGTCAACGACTCGCCCATCGAGCCGGAGCGCGCCAAGGAGCTTGGCCTCATCGACCACATCGGCTACCGCGACGAGGCCTATACCTCCGTGCTTGCCGCCTGGGGCGTCGAGCCCGAGTCCCTGCTGTTCGCGCAGCGCTATTCCAACAAGGCGGAACTGGCCAAGAAGCTGCGCCCGAAGCAGCCGAAGATCGCCCTCGTGCAACTGCGCGGCGCCATCGTCACCGGTCGCGGCGCGCGCAGCGTCACCGGCGGCCAGCAGGCGGGCGCCGACGTCGTCGACGAGCAGTTGCGCGCCGCGCTGCGCGACGACGATGTCAAGGCCGTCGTGTTCTCCGTCGACTCGCCCGGCGGCTCGGCCGTCGCCTCCGACTTCATCCGCCGCTCCGTGCTGCGGCTGAAGGAGGCGGGTAAGCCGGTGGTCGCGCACATGGAGTCGGTCGCGGCCTCCGGCGGCTACTACGTCTCGATGGGCGCCAACGAGATCGTCGCGCAGGCCACCACCCTGACCGGCTCGATCGGCGTCCTCGCGGGCAAGATGGTCACCGCAGGCCTGTACGACAAGCTCGGCCTGATCCGCGAGACCGTCGACATCGGCGCCGCCGCGGGCACCTTCTCCAGCGCCCACGAGTTCTCCGAGGCCGACTGGGAGCGGCTCAACCGCTTCCTGGATCGCGTCTACCTCGACTTCACGACCTTCGCGGCCGCCGACCGCGGCATGGCATACGACGACCTCGAGAGGTTGGCCCGCGGCCGGGTCTGGACGGGCGCCGACGCCAAGGAGCGCGGCCTGGTTGACCACATCGGCGGGCAGCGGCTCGCCGTCGAGCGCGCCGCGGCGCTCGCAGGGGTCGACGTCGACAAGGTCCGGCTGAGCCACATCGGCGACCCGGGCTTCATCGCGATGTTCAAGCCCGCGACCTCCTCGGAGTCCGCGGCTGGCGGCGCGCATCTGCCGAGCGTCGAGTCGGAGTTCGCGGCCGTCGCGGCGCGGCTCGGCATCGAAACGTCCGGCGTCCTGGCGATGCCGTGGCGGATCAGGACGGCGTGACACACCTTCGTTTAGGTGGACGAGCCGAGGGTTTCGTAGCATGGGAGACGTTTTTGGCCATCAGGGCTTCGAGGGGTGCAGGTGAACAAGGGTAAGAAGATCGCTCTGGGGGTCGTCGGCGGAGCCGTCGTGCTCCTCGGCGGCGGATATGTGGCGTCCTACTTCGTTGCGGGCAATCAGGTCCCCGCGAAGGCCGAGGTCGGCGGTGTCGCCATCGGAGGGCTCGCCCCCGACCAGGCGGTCGAGAAGCTGCGCACCGAACTCGGCCCGAAGGTCGACGCGCCCATCACCGTCGCGGCGGGCGACCGCTCCGTCAGCATCACCCCGTCCCAGGCAGGCCTGATCGCCGACTACGACCAGACGGTCGCCGACGCGGGCGGCGGGTTCAGTTGGAACCCGGCCGACATCCTGCACTCGCTGACCGGCGGCGGCTCCGTCGACCTGGTCCGCCTGGTCGACCAGCCGAAGCTGACGGCCGCCATCGAGGCCGACGCGAAGACCTTCGACGTCGAGGGCGTCCCCGCCACCGTCAAGTTCGACGCGGGCAAGGTCGTCCGCACCGAGGCCGCCAACGCCGAGAACCTCAACGTCGCCAAGACCACCGAGGCCGTCACCGCCGCCTTCGACGAGGGCAAGGGCCACGTCGAGGCCGTCGTGGACTCCGTCGAGCCCGCCGTCACAGACAAGATGGTCGACGAGGTCGTCACCTCCTTCGCCGACCCGCTTGTCAGCGGCCCCGTGACGTTGACCCACAACGACACCTCCATGCAGATCACCCCTGCCGCGCTCGCCGAGGCCGCCACCTTCGACGAGCAGGACGGCAAGCTCGTCGGAAAGCTCGACGCTGACAAGCTGTTCGAATCCACCGCCGAGGCCCAGAAGGCCCTGAAGCTCAACACCGCCAAGGACGCGAGCTTCGCGCTCGACGGTGCCGGCGTGAAGGTCGTCCCGGCCGTGGTCGGCGAGGAGATCGACAAGAAGTCCTTCGTGGCAGCCGTCGAGAAGGCCGCCACCGCCACCGGCGCGGAGCGCACCGCCAAGATCGAGGTCGCCACCAAGCAGCCCGAGTACACCACCGAGAAGGCGACCGCGCTGGGCGCCTTCACCAAGATCGGCGCGTTCACCACGAACTACCCGCACGCCGCCTACCGCAACACCAACCTGGGCCGCGCCGCGGAACTGGTCAACGGCACGGTGCTGATGCCCGGCGAGACATTCTCGCTGAACAAGGCGCTCGGCGAGCGCAACTCGGCGAACGGCTTCGTCGACGGTTACGTCATCAACGGCGGCCGCCTCGTCAAGGAGTCCGGCGGCGGCATCTCGCAGGCCGCGACGACCCTGTACAACGCGGGCTTCTTCGCCGGCTACAAGGACATCGAGCACAAGCCCCACAGCCTCTACTTCGACCGCTACCCGGCGGGCCGGGAGTCGACGATCTACTACGGCTCGCTCGACATGCGCTTCCAGAACGACACCGAGTACCCGGCGGTGATCCGTGGCTACATCAGCCCGTCGTCGTCCGGTAAGAAGGGCGCGCTGACCTTCGAGATCTGGTCCAAGCCGACCTGGGAGAAGGTCACCTCGACCGACATCGTGAAGTCCGACTACTACACGGGCACCACCCGCACGGTGAAGGGCGACCCGAAGTGTGAGCCGCAGGCGCCGATCCGCGGCTTCACCGCCTCGTGGAGCAGGCAGTTCTGGCAGGACGGCAAGGTCGAAAAGACCGAGAAGTACAGCTGGAAGTACAACGCGGGCGACCGCATCGTGTGCGAATAGTGACCGCCGAGGGCCCCCGCCCAATCCGGCGCTAAGCTGAAGCACGCACAAGCACTCTGAAGGAGAACCAAAGTGACGTACATCATCGGTCTGCCATGCGTTGACGTGAAGGATCGGGCCTGCGTCGAAGAGTGTCCCGTTGACTGCATCTACGAGGGCAACCGGATGCTCTACATCCACCCCGAGGAGTGCGTGGACTGCGGCGCGTGCGAGCCCGTGTGCCCCGTCGAGGCCATCTACTACGAGGACGACGTCCCCGAAGACCAGGCCGAGTACTACGACGTCAACGTCCAGTTCTTCGACGACATCGGCTCGCCCGGTGGCGCCGCCAAGCTCGGCGTGATCGACAAGGACCACCCGATCGTCGAGGCGCTGCCGCCCCAGGCCCAGTGAGATGGGGCTGAGCTCCCGCCTTCCCGACTTTCCCTGGGACACGCTGAGCGGGGCGAAGGCCACCGCGTCCGCGCACCCCGACGGCATCGTCGACCTCTCCGTCGGCACGCCGGTCGACCCGACGCCCCAGATGGCCATCGACGCGCTGACCGCGTTCGGTGACTCGCCCGGCTACCCGACGGTGTGGGGCGCCCCTGAGACCCGCCGCGCGATCGTCGACTACCTCCGCGACAGGTGGCATTCGGTGCCGCTGACCGACGAGTCGGTGATGCCGGTGGTCGGCACCAAGGAACTGGTGGGCTGGCTGCCGACGCTGCTCGGCGTCGGGGCGGGCGAGGCGGTCGTGTTCCCTGAATGCGCCTATCCGACCTACGAGGTGGGCGCGCTCACCTCCGGTGCTCGGCCGGTCGCGCTCGACGACCCGGCCTCCATCCCTGATGACGCCAGGCTGATCTGGATCAACTCGCCCGCCAACCCGTCCGGCCGGATCCTCGGCCTCGACGAACTGCGCGCCTTCGTCACCGCCGCCCGCGAACTGGGGGCGGTGCTCGCGAGCGACGAGTGCTACGGCGAGTTCGCGTGGGACGCCGAGCCGATCTCGGTGCTCGACCCCCGCGTCAACGACGGCGACCTGACGGGCCTGCTCGCCGTCCACTCGCTCTCCAAGCGTTCCAACGCCGCCGGCTACCGGGCGGGCTTCGTGGCGGGCGACCCCGCGGTCGTGCAGGAACTCGTGGCGGTGCGCAAGCACCTCGGCATGATCGTGCCCCGGCCCATCCAGGGCGCCATGATCGCTCTGCTCGGCGACCGGGAGCACGTCGAGGAGCAGCGGCAGCGCTACCTCGCCCGCCGGGCGACCCTGCGACCCGCGCTGGAGGCCGCAGGCTTCCGGATCGACCACTCCGAGGGCTCGCTGTACCTGTGGGCCACGCGGGACGAGCCGTGCCGCGACACGGTCGCCTGGCTGGCTGAGCGCGGCATCCTGGTGGCCCCCGGGGACTTCTACGGCCCCGCGGCAGCGAACCACGTCAGGATCGCACTGACGGGCACCGACGAACGGATCGCCGCCGCCGCGTCCCGCCTCGCCTGATCCTGCCGGACGTGGCGTTGAGCAGCATTGCGAACTCGTTGCCGAGTGGAACGTGAAAATGGGCCGAATCGGTCGTCGAGGGTGGACTACTGCTCAACGCCAGAGCTGCGCCCGAGCGTCGACTCGCGCAGCGTCAACTCCCACGGCACCTTGACGCGTTCGCCCGCGGCCTCGGAGCCCTTGATCCGGGCGATCAGCTTCTCCAGCACCCGGTCGACCAGGAACTCCAGGTCGGGCGTCACCGTGGTCAGCGGGGGAGTGCAGAACTCACCCTCCACGATGCCGTCGAATCCCGCGATGGCGATGTCGTCCGGCACCCGGACGCCGCGCTCGGCGCACGCCCGCAGCGCCCCGATGGCCATCAGGTCGTTGAAACAGAACACCGCATCGGGCGGCCGCGGCAGCTCGAGCAGCGCCGCCATCTCCTGCCTGCCGGACTCGCGGGAGTAGTAGTCGGTCGAGCGGATGTACTCCTTGACGACCGGCAGGCCCGCGTCCTTCATGGCCTTCTGGAAGCCCTTGAGCCGGGCAGATCCCGTGGTGACGCCCTTGCTGCGCCCGATCGCGCCGATCCTGGTCCGCCCGAGCGAGAGCAGGTGCTCTGTCATCGCGCGGGCGGCGGCGACCGAGTCGACGGCGACGTGGTCGACGCCCTTGGGGATGGAGCGTTCGCCGAGGAACACCGTCGGCGCCCCGAGTTGTGACGGGTTGATGTCGCCCGCCTCCAGGGACAGCGGGGAGAAGATCACGCCGTCGATCATCCGGGACTGGACGCCCTCGAGGACCTTCCGCTCGGCGCGCTGATCGGCGCGGGTGATGTCGAGCAGCATGATGTAGCCCAACCGCTCGGCCTTCGCGTCGACGAGCGTCGCCAGTTCCGCGAAGTAGGGGATGTCCAACTCGGGAACGGCAAGCGCGATGAACCCGGAGCGGCCGTACTTCAGGTGGCGCGCCGACAGGTTGGGGCGATAGCCCAGTTCCTCGATGGAGCGCAGCACCTTCTCCTTGGTCGCCGCGGAGATGTGGGGAAAGTCGTTGACCACGTTGGAGACGGTCTTCACAGACACCCCAGCGTGGGAAGCGACGTCACGCAGCCTCACTGCCATGCGCGCCACCCTATCCTGGCTGGAGCACCGTCATCCACTCATTTTGCTCTCGTTGCAAGACCGATGCCTGAGCGGGTCATCCCATCCAGAAGGGTGAGGCGTTCCGGGGTGGTCGGGAAGGGGTGGCGGACCTGCGAAGCGCCGCTGGCTAGGAGCTCTTCCCGAGGGTGACGACCGCGGTCGACGCGGCGGCCGGAGTCTTGGCGCCGTGCCAGCCCTGCCTGGTGTGGCTCCACTCCTTGTCGCCCACCACGACCGACGCGACGCCGCCGTCGTAGCTGTTGGCGACGACCTGCTGGGCCGCGGCCCACAGCGTCGTGTCGTCGTCAGCCGTCAGCGTCATGGTGTCGCCCTCGGTGGCGACCTGCAGCGTGTCGCCGAAGGTGCCCAGCACCCGCTCGAACGCGGCGGGCTTCGCGGTGGGGGCGTCGTTGAAGCTCAGGCACGACAGCGTCGCGGGAGCCGAACCCCGCAGCGCCCCTGCCACGGCGCGCGCCTTGGTCTCATGCTTGCGGTACGCCTCCGGGTGGCCGCTGCGCTGGACCTTCTGCGCGATGTCGTTGACGTCGGTGGTCTCCCAGTTGTCGAACTTGACGAGTTCCTCGTAGAACCGGTTCGAGGAGTACCAGGGATCCATGATCTCCTCCTCGGTTCCCCAGCCGTACGAGGGGCGCTGCTGGAACAGTCCGAGCGAGTCGCGGTCGCCGTAGTCGAGGTTCCGCAGCGCCGACTCCTGGTAGGCCGTCGCGATCGCGATGACCGCGGCCTGCTCGGAGAGGCCGCGCTCGAGCGAGGCCGCCACGATGATCGACGCGTTCCTCGCCTGCTCCTGCGACAGGGTGGTCGGGTCCTCGGAGCCGGGGATCAGCACCTCGCACTGCTCCGGCGTGAAGCGCTGGTACAGGTACTGGTACGCCTTCCAGCCGCCGAACCCCGCGAGCGCGAGGAGCACCACGACGACAAGCGTGATGACCAGCGGTTTGCGCATCAGTTCTTGTGCAGTTCGGAGTTGAGGGCGACCTTCGAGCCGCGGCGGTGCCGCACGATGACGCTGCCCTGCAGCGAGTCGCGCAGGAACAGCAGGTCGTTCTGGCCGCTCAGCTCGCGGGCCTTGACGATGGCGCCGTCGTCAAGCTTCACCTTGGTGCCGGCCGTCACGTACAGGCCCGCCTCGACGACGCAGTCGTCGCCGAGCGAGATGCCGACGCCGGAGTTGGCACCGAGCAGGCAGCGCTCGCCGAGCGAGATGACCTCCTGGCCGCCGCCGGAGAGGGTGCCCATGATCGAGGCGCCGCCACCGACGTCGGTGCCGTCCCCGACGACGACGCCCGCGGAGATCCGGCCCTCGACCATCGAGACGCCGAGCGTGCCCGCGTTGAAGTTGACGAAGCCCTCGTGCATCACGGTGGTGCCCTCGGCGAGGTGGGCGCCGAGGCGGACGCGGTCGGCGTCGGCGATCCGGACACCGGAGGGGACGATGTAGTCGACCATGCGCGGGAACTTGTCGATGCCATAGACGGTGAGCTGCTCGCCCCGGGAACGCAGCAGGGTGCGGACTCGGTTCACGTCGCCGATCCGCACGGGCCCCGCGGTCGTCCAGGCGTTGTTGGGGAGCACACCGAAGATGCCGTTGAGGTTCTGGCCGTGCGGGTGCACAAGGCGGGAGCTCAGCAGGTGCAGGCGCAGGTAGGCGTCCTCGACGCTTGAGGGGTCGGCGTCAAGGTCGATCTCGACGCGCACGACCTTCGTCTCGACCTGCCGGATCTCGTCGACATACTGCGCCTCGACCAGCATCGACGGCGGCTCGTCGCTGATCTCGTTGCCGAGCCGGGGTTCCGGGTACCAGGCGTCGAGGACGGCTCCGGTGGTGTGAACGGTGGCAAGGCCCCAGGCCCAGGCGGTGCGGGTCGCGTTGGTCATGCGGCAAGTCTAGGGGGAGGCTCAGCCAAGGACCTTCTTCGCGGCCGTCTCGATCGCCAACTGGACGGCCGTCTTGCAGATGGCCTGAGCGGGCGGGATCCAGCCGAGGGAGGCGCCGTAGGTCGCGGGGATCGCAGCGATCGCCGACCAGTACTTGGCGCAGAACACCGACAGGTCCACGATCGAGATGATCTTCAGCACCAGGATCGCGGCGCCGATCACGAGCAGGCAGGTGCCGGTGATCTTGGCGGCCTTCGACAGGTTCTTCGACACGTCCTTGGGTGAGTTGTCCGACTCGAAGTTCGACGTGAACGCGTCCTTGGCGGCGCCCTGGTTGTTGTTCTTGACCTCGTCGGCGGCGCGATCGGTGGCCTCGACCAGCTTGGTGACGGCGTCGGAGAAGCGTTGCCACTTCTGCGCCCACTGCATGATCTCGGTCTCCTGGCCCTCCGGGAACTTGAAGCCGATCAACTGCGTGAACATGGTCAGCGCGCCTGGCAGGGTGATGCTCATCTCAGTAGTCCTTCCCGACGAGGGCCGCGAGCGAGGACGCCGCCTCGGACGTGTTCTGGTACAGCTCTCCGACCTTGCGCAGCGTCTCGGACTGGTCGACGAGGCCGTCGATGAGGCCGTGCACGATCTCGCGGAACGCCTCGATGAAGATCCGGTACAGCTCGTTGGCGATCTTGCCGACGGTGTCGTTGGTGCCGAGGATCTGGAAGTCGGTGACGGAGTCGAGCAGCTTGTCGATCTCCTCCTTGATGAACGACGTCGCGTCCTCGATGAGGCCGCCCGCCTTCTTGTAGGACTCGGGTGAAAAGACGATCTCGCTCATCAGCCCTCCTTCGCCGCGGTCGACTCCATCATCTGGGTCATCAGGTCGAGGTAATCGGTCAGGCTCCTGGTGGCCTCGCCCGCGATGGCGTCGAGGTCGGTGCTCAGCGTCGACGGGTCGGTGGCGTCGGCCTGCATCGCGACCATCAGCGCGTCGGCGTGCGCCACGAGCGCCGCGTTCATCGCCTCCCTGAGGTCGTCGGCCAGTTCGACGCTCGACTTGCGCATCGAGCGCGGGTCGATCGCGATGTCGCTGACCTGGCCGCCCGAGACGGTGACGCGCACCATCTGGTCCTCCGAAAGGCCCTCGCCCTCGACGGTCGGCACCTCCACCTGGGGGAGCGGCTTGTCCAGTTCGGTGCCGAGCTTGCTCAACAGCTCTTCAAGTTCATTCATGTGGGGTCCTTACTGGGTGGTTGCCATCAGGGCGCCGAAGAGGTCGCCGAACGACGAGAAGCGGAAGACGGTGTGCCAGCCGTACCTGGCGACGGCCTTCCACTGGCCCTCGGAGGTGTCGAAGGCGAACAGCACGTCCCCCGCCTCCCCGATGAAGCGCAGCGGGGTGTCAAGCGAGGTGACGCCGTGGATGAGGCGCTCGTTGGAGTCGAAGATGCCGGGCAGGAAGCCGCCCTTCTCGTCCACGTCCTGCAGGCCGTAGATGACGATCCCGTCGAAGTCGAAGCCGTCGGTGACGCGCAGCAGGTCCGCGTACTCGGCGGGCAGGTCGATGCCGAACTGGCGCTGGAAGGCGGGCCGGATCTGCGCGAGCTGCCCCTCCGAGACGCCGCCGCGCTGCGGGAATCCTTGGGCCTCCGCGTAGTCGACCCAGTCGGTCATGGCACGCATCTCAGCCCGCCAGGGTCGCGCCGCCGCCAAGCACGATGGTGACCTGCTGACCGCCGATGGGAAGCGAGATCACCGACACGTTGCCGAAGCGGACCTCGGTGATGGACTGGTTGACGTGGTTGCAGTTGCACTGCGACTGCGGCGACGTCGGGGCGAGTTGGTAGTGCGAAGGGGACGCGTCGGTGCCCGGCACCCGCTCCATCTGGTAGCCGGTCGGCACCCTGCCGTTGCCCGCCTGGGCGACCTGCTGCTGGTTCATGCCCGCCTCGCGGAGCGTGCCGGGGTCGGCGGCGCGCAGCGCGTCGCCGCGGGCCTGCCTCTCGCCGGTGTTCCACATCGCGGCAAGCCGGCGCTCGACGTCGACCGGGTCATAGGTGGCCGTCGCGATCGTTGCGGTGCGGGTGGGGACGCCGCGGTGCGACCCGTAGGTGCCGCCCTGGAGGGCGGTCGCGGGTGCGGGGGCCTCGCTTGCGCGTGGCCCGCTGGAGCCCGCGTGGGTTCCGTAGGTGCCGCCCTGGAGAGCGGTCGCGGGTGCGGGGGCCTCGCTTGCGCGTGGCCCGCTGGAGCCCGCGTGGGTTCCGTAGGTGCCACCCTGCAGCGCGGCGGCCGGCGCGGGCGCCTCGCTTGCGCGTGGTCCGCTCGAGCCGGTGTGCGCGCCGATGGTCTCGCGCGACCGGTCCCGCTCGGGCCTGCCCTCGATCTGCGGCGGGGCCGCGGACAGCGCGGGCGTGTTGGACCCCTTGTCGCGGGTCTTCTTGATCCACTTGACGAGGAACTTCGCGACGAGCTTGGCGAAGATGCCGCTGCTGCCCTGCATGCTCGAGGTACTCACAGTCGCGATCCTATGGAGCACAGGGGGCCAACTTGCCGCAGTTCCAACCGGATTGGGTAGCGGTACCTAGCCGGCTGCTGAGTCCGCATCGGCGCCGCCTAGACTGCGCGGCATGGCCATCTCGAAGATCCTGCTCTTCTACCGCTTCGCGCCGTTGGCCGATCCGGAGGCCGTCAGGCTGTGGCAACTGGAACTGTGCACCCGGCTTGGGCTGCGGGGCCGCATCATCGTCGCCCCGCACGGCATCAACGGAACCCTCGGCGGCGACATCGACGCATGCAAGGCTTATCTGAAGGCGACAAGGCAGTTCGCCCCCTTCCGCGACCTCGACCCGAAATGGTCCGAGGGTTCGCCGCTGGACGATGACGGGGCGAGCGTCGACTTCCCGCGCCTCAGCGTCAGGACCCGGCCGGAACTGGTCGCGTTCGGTCACCCGGAACTGGCCGTCGACGGGGACGGGGTGGTCGGCGGTGGACGCCGCCTGACGCCTGAGCAGGTCGACGAGTTGGCGGCCACCCGCGACGACGTCGTGTTCTTCGACGGCCGCAACCGGATCGAGGCGGCCGTCGGGCGCTTCGAGGGCGCCGTCGTGCCGGACGTCGACAATACGGCCGACTTCGTCGCAGCACTCGACTCGGGCGGCTACGACCACCTGAAGGGCAGGCCGGTGATCACGTACTGCACCGGCGGGGTGCGCTGCGAGGTGCTGAGCGCGCTGATGATCCAGCGGGGCTTCTCCGAGGTGTACCAACTCGACGGCGGGATCGCGCGCTACCTGGAACGCTTCGGCAGCGGGTCGAGGTGGCGAGGGGCCCTGACGGTGTTCGACGCGCGGGAGGTCGTCGAACCCGATGGGACGCAACCCATCGGGGTGTGCCACCGCTGCGGGGCAGCGACCTCGCGGCTCCAGAACTGCTCCGACCTCGCGTGCCGCACCCGGCTCGTCACCTGTTGGGGTTGTGCCGGGCGAAACATCGCATGCGGTGACCACGTAGCCAATAGCCTTGGCTGCCATGAGTGAGCTGTTCGACGGCTACCCGCGGGGGCAGGCCGTCTACGACGAGATGGTCGGCCCCGACGGCGTGCGGCCTGCGCTGAAATCCGTCGCGGCCGAGTTCGACCGGCTCGGCCTGGACGAGGTCCGCACCCGCGCCGAGTACCTCAGCTCCGTCTACATCGACCAGGGCGTCACGTTCGACATCGGCGGCGAGGAGCGGCCCTTCCCGCTCGACATCGTGCCGCGCGTGATGCAGGCGGCCGAGTTCTCCCACGTCGAGGCGGGCAGCAGGCAGCGGGTCCGCGCCATGGAGGCCTTCCTCGACGACATCTACTCGGAAGGTCGCTGCTTCGTCGACGGCGTCATCCCGCGCCACGTGGTGGCCTCCTCCCCGCACTTCCATCGCGTTATGGCGGGCCTCACCACCGCCAACGGCGTCCGCGTCCACATCGCGGGCATCGACCTGATCCGCGGCGACGACGGCGTGTACCGGGTGCTGGAGGACAACGTCCGCAGCCCATCCGGCGTCTCCTACGTGATGACCAACCGGCGAGCCATCAACTCCGCGCTGCCGGAGGTCGCGGGCAAGCACCGGATCCGACCCGTCGAGGACTACCCGTCCGAGCTGCTGAAGGCCCTCCGCGCGGCTGCCCCGTCCGGCATCACGGACCCGACCGTCGTGGTGCTGACCCCCGGCGTCTACAACTCCGCCTACTTCGAGCACGCGCTGCTCGCCCGGATGATGGGCGTCGAGCTCGTCGAGGGCCGCGACCTGGTCGCGCACGGCGGCCGCGTGTCGCTGCGCACCACTCGGGGCCTTCGCCCGGTGCACGTCATCTACCGGCGCATCGACGACGAGTTCCTCGACCCCGCGGTGTTTAGGGCCGACTCGCTGCTGGGCTGCGCGGGCCTGCTGAACGCGGCGCGGGCGGGCAACGTGACCATCGCCAACGCCGTCGGCAACGGCGTCGCCGACGACAAGCTGGTCTACAGCTACCTGCCCGACCTGATGCGCTTCTACCTCGGCGAGGAGCCGATCCTCGCGCAGGTCGACACGTGGCGGCTCGAGGAGCCCGACGCCCGCGAGGAGGTCCTTGACCGGCTCGACGAGCTCGTCGTCAAGCCCGTCGACGGCTCGGGAGGCAAGGGCATCGTGATCGGCCCGCGCGCCACCCCGGAGCAGTTGGAGAAGCTGCGCCGCCTGATCCTCAAGGACGCGCGCGGCTGGATCGCGCAGCCCGTCGTGCAGCTCAGCACCGTGCCGACCATGATCGACGGGCAGTTGCGGCCCCGCCACGTCGACCTGCGACCGTTCGTCGTCAACGGTGGCTCCGAGGGCATCTACGTGTTGCCCGGCGGCCTGACCCGCGTCGCGCTGCCCGAGGGCGAGCTGATCGTCAACTCCTCGCAGGGCGGCGGCTCGAAGGACACCTGGGTGCTCGCCGACTCGCGCCCGACCCGTCGCCGTGAGCAGGACCGGCAGGTCGCCCGGCCCTCCGCGGTGCCGCTGAGCGACCAGATCATCGACCGGGTGATCAGGCACCAGCACGAGCAGCAACAGCAGAGCAGGGGAGGGGAGGCGCCATGCTGAGCCGGATCGCCGACGCCCTGTTCTGGATCGGCCGCTACCTGGAGCGGGCCGAGGACACCGCCCGGATCGTCGAGGTCCACCTGCACCAGAGCCTCGACGACCCGACGCTCGACAAGACGCAGGCCGCCAACGACCTGCTGCTGCTGATGGGCCTCCCCGCAAGCGAGAACCCCGACGTGCTGATGCGGCTCTGCTACGAGGAGTCCTCGCCCGTCAGCTTCCTCTCGGCGCTCACCCACGCCCGCGAGGCGGCAAGGAGGGCCCGCGAGACGGTCTCGACGGAGGTGTGGGAGTCGATCAACACCACGTGGCTCGCCGTGCGCGGCGGCCGCCTGCAGCGGATGCGGCCCGCGTCGATGTTCAAGTTCATCCGCGAACGCTGCGCCGTCATCGCAGGCCTCGCGGACAACACCATGAGCCACGACGAGGGCTGGCTGTTCCTGACGCTCGGGCGCAGCATCGAGCGGATCGACATGACCTCGAGGCTGCTGTCGACCCCGTCGTTCGCTGCGAACTCGCAGCGCGCCTGGGACCACGTCCTCAGCGGTTGCGGCGCCCACCACGCGTTCGTGCAGCGCTACGGCGCGCTCGCCTCCGACCGGGACGCCGCCGAGTTCCTGATGCTTGACCGGCTCTTTCCCCGCAGCCTGATCTACACGCTCAACACCGCCGTCGAGGCGCTCGCCCAACTGGGCCCGAGCAACCTGCGGATCCGGCCGGACGACCCGGCGATGCGGCTGCTCGGCGCGGCCCGCGCCACGCTGGAGTACCTGCCTCCCGACGAGATCCTGCGGGACCTTCCCGAGGAGATGGCCCGGCTGCAGGCCGTCTGTTCGCAGGCCACGAGCGCGATCTCCGCACGCTACTTCGAGGGCTCCGCGGCAGCGGAGTGGGTTGGGGGTGCCTGGTGAGCCAGTACCGCATCGTCCACACGACCGGCTACCGCTACGGCGGAGGCGCGACCGACTCGTTCAACGAGGCCAGGATGACGCCGCTGACGTCGCGGCGCCAACTGGTGCTCTCCAGCAAACTCGACATCACCCCGGTCGCCTGGACACACAGCTACCGGGACTACTGGGGCACCTCCGCCGTCGCGTTCGAGGTGCACGAGCGGCACTCCGAACTGAAGGTCGTCGCGACGTCGACCGTCGACATCCACGAGGTCGGCCGCGTCGAGGAGCCCCTCGGCTGGGAGGGCCTCGCGGACCCGGAACTGCGGGACCGGTACGGCGAACTGCTCGGCCAGACGGGCTATGTGCGGCCGCACCGCGACGTGCTGCGGATCGCCGAATCGGTCCGCAGGAACGCTGCGACTCCCGTCGACGCCGTCGCCGAACTGACGAGCAGGCTGCGCGGCACTGTCGGCTACGTGCCCGGCGTCACGCAGGTGCATACTCAGGCCACGGAGGTGTGGGAGAAGGGCGCCGGCGTCTGCCAGGACATCGCGCACCTGACGCTCGGCGGGCTGCGCGCGATGGGCATCCCCGCCCGCTACGTCTCCGGCTATGTGGTGCAGCGCGCCGACCCGGAGGTCGGTGAGGTGCTGATCGGCGAGTCGCACGCCTGGCTGCAGTACTTCGACGGCGAGTGGCTCGGCTACGACCCGACGAGCGAGTCGGTGCCGAGCGGCACCCACGTCGAGGTCGGCTTCGGCCGTGACTACGCGGACGTGCCGCCGCTGAAGGGCATCTACACCGGCTCCGGCGGGTCCGAGATGTACGTGTCGGTGGAGATGACCCGGCTCACCTGAGCGGGCGCCGTCGGCACGTCGTTGACGGCTGCGGTCACCGTCCGGATGAACAGCAGCAGCCAGACGAACACCGAACTGACGGCGCCCATCTCGAACGCCGTGATGTTGAGGTAGCCGGCGCCCAGGTGCAGGTAGACGACGCCGGCGAGCAGCGCAACGACGATCAGGGTCACGGCGATGAACCCGCCCGGCAGTTTCTTGAACAGGATCGGCACGCCCACCAGCAGGACCGCGAACACGCCGATCGCGCCGTAGGTGACCATGTTGTGCCAGAACATCGACAGGTTCACAGGGATCACGCCGACCATGCCGAGCAGCAGGCCGAGCGCGACGAGCGCGGCGCGCATGAAGCGCACCTTCCAGACTGGCTCGTCGTGGTGCTCCGCCCAGGTCGACAGGTCGTGGGTGAGGAAGTCGGCCAGCGCCATCAGCACCAGCCCGCTGAGGATCAGGGTGAAGTTGAACAGCACCCCGGAACGGTCCGACGCGGCACCGAGCGCGGAGAAGTGCTGCTGCCACCACTGCGGGTCGGACGAACTGAGCGCGCTTGCCAGCGATCCGACCACCAGGAACAGGGCCACGAGCACCGAGAGGGACTCGGTCGTCAGGGTCGTGGCGCTGGAGGCCGACACATAGGCGGCGATCGCGCAGACGAGGCCGACGGTGAAGGCACCCGCGTAGCGGTCCAGGTCGAGGGTGCGGAAGGCTCCGGAGAAGACGGCGTAGACGGCGGTCGCCGCGAAGAACGCGAACGAGGCGTGCACCAGTGCGAGCCCCGCCTGGTCGAGGAACCTTCGGGGTCTCGACAGCCTCTCGAGCCATGGCCGCTCGCCGAATCCCGTCAGCCGCATCGCGATCAGGAACCCGATCCCCGCGGCGAAGAACGCCACGAACGCGCCGAGTTCGCCGACGGAGCCGCGGCCGAAGATCGCCGACTGGGGCTTGAGGATGAACAGGGCGAGGACGGCACCGACGGCGAACCCGATCCCGCCGAGCAGGAGGGCCAGGTTCTCGTCCCGGGACGTGCGGTTCTGCGTCGAGGTGCTCACCTGCCAAGTCTTGCGCAGTCAGCAGCCAACGGAGCGCGTGCGCCTGCACCGGTCGGTGAGAGAGTCCGCGCTCCGTTCGTTGAGCCGGACCGCCTACCGCTCGTTGAGCCGGACGGCCCCCGTTCGTTGAGCCGGACGCCTACCGTCCGTTGAGCCGGACGGCCGACGAAGTCGCGCGTCCGCGTCGAAACGTCCGAGACGTGTCTGCGGTCTTGGCCCAGAGCTGTGTGCGCACATCTGCGGCGTCGCGTGGCGCTC
>JAQDQK010000007.1:0-81674 GCA_027658995.1 Propionibacteriaceae bacterium AM104-82 | reverse complement strand
CATCTGCGGCGTCGCGTGGCGCTCGGTGGTCGGACCCCTCGACAGGCTCGGGGATCGGTGACCGCTCGTTGAGCCGGACGGCCGACGTAGTCGCGCGTTCGTGTCGAAACGTCCGAGACGTGCGCGGTGTGTCGGGCAAGGGGGAGTAGTGGGAGTCACGTGGCGCTCGGTGGTCGGACCCCTCGACAGGCTCGGGGAACGGGACACGTTCGTTGAGCCGGGCGGCCGACGTAGTCGCGCGTCCGTGTCGAAACGTCCGGAGCGTAGGCGGTGTTCCGGCCCTCACCGTGCGGTTCTGCTCTCGCGCGGCTTCCGCATCGTCGGCACCTTGAAGAGTCGCGGCTGGTAGCTTCCGAGGATGGTGAGAGAAGGATGGAAGACGATCCCGTGGCCCCAGGGCCGACGGGCTGTGTATCGGGAGGTGCGTGCGATCGCCAGGTCGATCGAGAAACCCAACCTGCACCGAACCGGAACCCACCTTCGGCAGTTCGTGATCGACAACGTGCTGTACCAGTTGTTCGACGTGGTCCCAGTTCTCACCCGTCCCGAAGAGCGAGACGATGTGCTTCACCCGTCTGAGGTGCCAGCTTTCAAGGAGCTTGGACGGCTTCTCGACCCTATGGTCGGTGAGTTGGGGAACAGTCGCGAGGAGGTCTATCTCGCCGATCCTAGGTGGCCCTCGGTGGTGGAGGCGGCTCGTGTCGTGTTGGCGGCGATGGAGGCCTCTGACACGTGGACCGAGGACGATCCGCCTACCATGTATCGGATTCCTCCATTGCGGCGATGACGCGTCTGGCGGCGTTCACCACGCCTGGCCAGCGGGGGTCTGCCCTGGGGTCGTCCTCCTGGTCGTAGTCGTCGTAGATCGCGCCGAGGGCCTCGCCGAAGGCCGCGAATGCGGGGATTTCCGATTGGTGCAGAATCGCACCTGGGGTAGCAAGTGAGACGTCTGGCAGCAGTTCGTAGTCCTCATACAGCACCTCCCACGTGTAGAAGAAGCTGAATGCTGGTACGGCCAAGCCAATGCCGTGCAAGTCGGGCTTGTCGATCGAGTCCGCGATGCGTTTGAGCGTCGCCAGTACCTGCCAACGGGAGTTTGGGCCTGTGACGACGCAAGGGCGTGACTGACTCATCACACCACTCTAGTGAGCGGGCGACTGCCGGAGGTGCGTTGCCGAGCACTCGGCGGCATCCGCGTCGCAGCCCCTGACAGTGCGCGCTCGGTGTTCGGACCCCTCGACAGGCTCGGGGATCGGCCGCTCGTTGAGCCGGACGGCCGACGAAGTCGCGCGTCCGCGTCGAAACGTCCGAGACGTGTCTGCGGTCTTGGCCCCGAGTTGAGTGCGCAGATCCGAGGTCGCGTGGCGCTCGGTGTTCGTACCCCTCGACAGGCTCGGGGAGCGGTGACCGCTGGTTTCGTCACACTCGACAGGCTCCCGGAACGGATCGTCGACCGGACCCAGCGACAGGCTCGGGGAGCCGAACCGAGGCGCTACGCTCGGGACCATGACCCACCAGCTTGCGGCCCTCCTGCAGGAGATCATCGACGTCGAGTCGGTGTCCGGCAACGAGCGGGCCCTGGCCGACCTGGTCGAGCGGCACCTCTCGGCGCAGCCCCACCTCACCGTCTTCCGCGACGGCGACTGCCTCGTCGCGCGCACCGAGCGCGGACTGCCGGAGCGGGTCGTCATCGCGGGCCACCTCGACACCGTCCCCGTGCTCGACAACCTGCCCTCGCGCTACCTCCAGACGCCCGACGGGGACGTGGTCTGGGGCAGGGGCGCGTGCGACATGAAGGGCGGCGTCGCCGTCATGCTGACGCTGGCCGCCGAACTCGCAGAGCCGAACCGCGACCTGACCTGGATCTTCTACGACCACGAGGAGGTCGAGGCCGCCAAGAACGGGCTCGGCCGGCTCGCCAGGAACCGCCCAGACCTGATCGAGGCCGACTTCGCGATCCTGATGGAGCCCACCTCCGCCACCATCGAGGGCGGCTGCCAGGGCACCATCCGCGCCGAACTGCACACCACAGGCACCGCGGCGCACAGCGCCCGCGCGTGGATGGGCCACAACGCCATCCACGACCTGGCGCCCGCGCTCAACGTGCTCGCCGGCTACGTCTCGGAGGAGATCGACGTCGAGGGCCTGACCTTCCGGGAGGGCCTCAACGCGGTCGCCGTCAGCGGCGGCGTCGCCACCAACATGATCCCGCCCGCCGCGACGCTGACCGTCAACTACCGCTACGCCCCCGACAAGACCCCCGACGAGGCGCTCGCCCGCCTCGCCGACTGGTTCGACGGCTACGACCTCACCATCACCGACGTCTCGCCCGCGGCGCGCCCCGGCCTTGACCGTCCCGCCGCGCAGGCCTTCGTGGCCGCCGTCGGGGGCGAGGCGTCCGCCAAATACGGCTGGACCGACGTCGCCCGGTTCAGCGAACTGGGCGTGCCCGCCGTCAACTTCGGCCCGGGCGACCCCTCGTACGCGCACCGCGCCGACGAGTTCTGCCCCGTCGCCGACCTCGACACCTGCGCGGCAGGCCTGCGCAGTTTCCTCACCAGTTCGCCCGAAAGTGAGCCAACCCATGACTGAACCCAAGCGCCGCCGCCAAGGCGCCGTCCTCCTCGGAGGCAAGGAACACGCCCAGCCGATGGCCGACCAGGCGCTGCTCGAGGGACGCGAGAAGAACCACTGGAGCCAGCGCGACCCGTGGCGGGTGCTGCGCATCCAGTCGGAGTTCGTCGAGGGCTTCGACGCGCTCAACGCCCTTGAGCCCGCCGTGTCGATCTTCGGGTCGGCCCGCACCAAGCCCGAGGACCCGATGTACCGGGCGACCGAGGAGATCGCGCGCAAACTCGTCGACAGGGGCTTCGCGGTGATCACCGGCGGCGGCCCCGGCATCATGGAGGCGGGCAACAAGGGCGCCTACGAGGCGGACGGGTGCTCCGTCGGGCTCGGCATCGAACTGCCCCACGAGCAGGGCATGAACGACTTCATCACCATCGGCGTGAACTTCCGCTACTTCTTCGCCCGCAAGATGATGTTCCTCAAGTACAGCCAGGGGTTCATCACCATGCCGGGCGGGTTCGGCACCCTCGACGAACTGTTCGAGGCGCTCACCCTGATCCAGACGGGCAAGGTCACCCACTTCCCGATGGTGCTGTTCGGGCGCGACCACTGGGCGGGCCTGCTCGACTGGGTCCGCGGGTCGATCGCGGAGGGCGGCTACATCTCGCACGAGGACCTGGACCTGATCACCGTCACCGACGACGTGGACGAGGCTATCGAGGCCATGGGCGAGCCCGGCCAGTTCGGCACGGTGTAGCCGGATGTGGATCGCGATCGTCATCGTCGGTCTCGTCGTGCTCGGCCTCGCCGCGTACGCCGCGCTCGGACGGCTGGGGGAGATGCGCCCCGACGCCATCACTGACAGCCCCAAGGGCCGGGTTCCCGACGGGCAGGTCGACGCCGAGTTCATGCAGGGACTCGTGATCCCGCTGCGGACCAACGGCTACTCGCCCAAGCAGGTCGACGCGTTCCTCGACGAGGTCATCGCGGGCACGGCTGGGCCGGCCGTCGACGCCCGCTTCGACGTCGTGCGGCGCGGCTACGACATGACGGTGGTCGACGACATCCTCGACCGGGTCTCCGCGCAGGAACCGGGCGTCGCCGAGACCCCGGGTCCTCTGTTCGTGGACGCGGCGCCGTCGGCCGACCCGGCCACCGACGCGGCGTTCAGGCCGGTGCCCGAAACCGCGGTTGACGACGCCGAAGACATCGCGACGCCCCAACGTGGGCTCCCGGAGGGCACCGATCGTCACGCCTGAGCGTGCGGCGCATATTGTGCCCCTTGCCGCCGCGTTTTGCGTGAATAAGGAATAATGGATGCCAACCGCAGTTCGGCAACACAGAATGAGGGTGGCAGATGGCAGCGATGAAGCCCCGCACGGGTGACGGTCCGATGGAGGTCACGAAGGAAGGCCGAGGGATCGTGATGCGCGTTCCGGTCGACGGAGGTGGACGCCTCGTCGTCGAGATGAACGCCACCGAGGCCACCGACCTGCTGAACGCTCTCAAGGAGGTCGTCGGCTAGTCCGACCCACACCCACATCAGACGCCGACGGGGCGGCCCCACTCAGGGGCCGCCCCGTCGGCGTTCGTGCCGCTCAGGCCTTCCTGGCCGCGTGCGACGCGATCGCCGCCTGGTACACGTCGACGGTCTCCTGCGCGATCTTCGCCCACGAGAACTCGTCGATGCAGCGCTGTCTTCCCGCCAGGCCGAACTCGCGGGCCCGCTCCGGGTTGCGCGTCAGTTCGTTGACCTTCGCGGCGAAGTCGGCCTCGAACGCGGCCACGAACTCCGGGTCGCCGGCCTGCGCCGGGTCGTAGGCCACCAGGTAGCCCGTCTCGCCGTCCACGACGACCTCGGGGATGCCGCCGACGGCGCTCGCCACGACGGGCGTCTCGCAGGCCATCGCCTCGAGGTTGACGATGCCGAGCGGCTCGTAGATCGACGGGCAGGCGAACAGCGTGGCGTGGGTAAGGACCTGACGCACGGCTGCGCGCGGCAGCATCTCCTGCACCCAGATCACCGGGGCGGAGCGCTCGGCCTGCAGGTCGGCGAAGGCCTCCTCGAACTCGGCGGCGATCTCCGGGGTGTCCGGGGCGCCGGCGAGCAGCACCAACTGGGTGTCCGGGTCGAACTGCTTGGCGGCGCGCACCAGGTGCACGAGACCCTTCTGGCGCGTGATGCGGCCAACGAACGCGACCGACGGACGGCCCAGGTCGATGCCGAGGCCCGTGACGACGTCGGTGTCGTGGTCGGGGCGGAACTCGTCGGTGTCGATGCCGTTGCGCACCACGTGCACCTTCGCCGGGTCAAGGTCCGGGTAGCTCGCGAGCACGTCGCGACGCATCCCCTCGCTGACCGAGATGACGGCGTCGGCGGCCTCGTAGGCGGTCTTCTCGGCCCAGGACGACACGCGGTAGCCGCCGCCCAACTGCTCGGCCTTCCACGGGCGGTGCGGCTCGAGCGAGTGCGACGTCACCACGTGCGGCACGTCCAGCATCAGCGAGGTCAGGAGGCCGCCCATGTTGGCGTACCAGGTGTGCGAGTGGACGATGTCGACGTCGGGGCTCACGGCCGCGGCCATCGACAGGTCGGCGCCGAGCACCCGCAGCGCGGCGTTGGCGCCCTCGGGGAAGTCCTCGGCGTGGGCCGTCGCACCGTCGCGGGGCTCGCCCATGCAGTGCACCTCGACGTCGATCAGCTTGCGGAGTTGGGGGACGAGCTGAGCCACATGGACCCCTGCTCCGCCGTAGATGGACGGGGGATATTCACGCGTCAGCAGGGCCAGTTTCATGGTCATGTTCGCATCGTTGCACACCTGGGGTGGCCCTTGCGGTTGGATTTCCTGGAATCGCTTGTTGCCGAGCCTCGAAAGGCAATAGGTTCAGGGCATGGTCGCACGTCCAGAGATCCTGTCCATCGTCCTTGCAGGCGGCGAGGGTAAGCGGTTGATGCCCCTGACGGCCGACCGGGCCAAGCCCGCCGTACCTTTCGGCGGCACGTATCGCCTCATCGACTTCGTGTTGTCGAACCTCGCCAACTCGAACCTGCGTCAGATCGCGGTTCTGACGCAGTACAAGTCGCACTCGCTCGACCGTCACATCTCCAAGACGTGGCGCTTCTCGACGATGCTCGGCAACTACGTGGCTCCGGTTCCCGCCCAGCAGCGCCTCGGGCCCCGCTGGTACCAGGGCAGCGCCGACGCCATCTACCAGAGCCTGAACCTCATCCTCGATGCCCAACCCGACTACATCGTCGTATTCGGTGCGGACAACATCTACCGGATGGACATCGAGCAGATGCTCGACGCCCACATCGATTCCGGCCTCGGGGCAACCGTCGCGGGGATCCGGGTGCCACGCAAGGAAGCGTCGGCGTTCGGCATCATCGACTCCGCCCCCGATCACAAGATCAAGAGCTTCCTCGAGAAGCCTGCCGACCCGCCCGGCCTGCCCGACTCGCCCGAAGAGTCGTTCGCGTCGATGGGCAACTACATCTTCAGCAGCCAGGCGCTCATCGAGGCCCTCCGCGCCGACGCGGCCGACCCGACGGCCCGTCACGACATGGGCGGCGACATCATCCCGTGGTTCACGGAGCAGGGCCAGGCGCAGGTCTACGACTTCAAGGACAACCGGGTTCCCGGGGCCACCGAGAAGGACATCAACTACTGGCGCGACGTGGGCACCATCGACGCCTTCCACGAGGCCCACATGGACCTCGTCAGCGTCGAGCCCGAGTTCAACCTCTACAACAGGGAGTGGCCGATCTGGACCGACCAGGTGCAGGCCCCCGGCGCCAAGTTCGTGATGCGCGGCCGCGCCGAGGACTCCATCGTCACGGCGGGCTGCATCATCTCCGGCGGCGAGGTCGACCGGACGGTGCTCAGCCCCAACGTGCGCGTCGAGAAGTGGGCCCAGGTCTCCGACTCGGTGCTGATGGACAACGTGCAGATCGGCCGTGACGCCGTCGTGCGCCGCGCGATCCTCGACAAGAACGTCGTCATCCCCGACGGCGTCCAGATCGGCGTCGACCATGAGCACGACCGCGCCCGGGGCCTCAGCGTCTCCGAGGGCGGCATCGTCACCGTCGGCAAGGGCGAGACCGTCCCGCGCGACTGACAAGGCACCAGACGCAGCAAGGTCCGGCGGAACTGCTCCGCCGGACCTTCGCGTTGCTGCGTTCAGTCCTTGACGGCGACAAGCATGCCGTTGCCGACAGGCAGCATCGCCTGCGTGTACGACTCGCTGCCTGTGATCGCCTCGAGCGCTTCACGGATGATGATCGCCTCGTCCGACTCGTCGTCGGGGTCCGCGACGTGGTTGTGCCACAGCACGTCGTTGACGACGAGCAGGCCGCCGTGGCGCAGCAGGCGAAGCGCGCCCGCCACGTATTCGACGTATTCGAGCTTGTCTCCGTTGATGAAGACGATGTCGTAGGCGCCGTCGCGCAGCTTCGGCATGATCTCGATGGGCGAGCCGGAGATCAGGCGGAACCGCGACGACGTGAAGCCGCCCCTGGTGAACAGGGCGCGCGCCGGGATCTGGTTGTCGGCCTCCACGTCGATCGAGGTGAGGATGCCGTCGGGGCCCATCCCCTCGAGGAAGGTGAGGCCGGAGGCGCCCATCAGGGTGCCCACCTCGACGACCGCCTTGGCGTCGATGGCGCGGGTCAGCATCTTCAACGTGGCGGCGACGCCGGTCGAGATGGGGGTGATGGTGTTGACCGTCGCCTCGTCACGGGCCTCGGCAACGTCGGGGGAGGGCGCGATGTAGTCCTCGGCGAAGGACCAGCTCGCGGCGTCAGGGGAATGGACTGGGTTGCTCACGTGGCCAGCCTACTAAGCCCCATGAGGTCTTGACCTAAGATGTCGGGCATGAACGACGACGACATGTCGCCCGTCTTCGGACGGGTGCTCTCCGCCATGGTCACGCCGTTGACACCCGATGGTTCGGAGGTCGACTACGCGCAGGCCGCTCGGCTCGCTTCCCACCTTGTCGACGACCTTGGCCACGACGGCCTCGTCATCAACGGGACGACGGGCGAGTCGCCCACCACGAGCGACGTGGAGAAGCGGGCGCTGCTCGACGCCGTCGTCACGGCGGTCGGGGACAGGGCGAGCGTCGTCGCAGGAGTCGGCACGTTCTCGACCAAGCACAGCGTCGAACTGGCCAAGCAGGCCGCCTCCGTCGGCGTCGACGGCGTGCTGATCGTCACCCCCTACTACTCGCGGCCCCCGGCGGACGCGCTCGAGGACCACTTCGTCGCCGTCGCGGAGGCCACCAGCCTGCCCGCGATGCTGTATGACATTCCGCACCGCACCGGCACCGCCATCCCGGAGGACATGCTGATCCGGCTGGCTCAGCACCCCAACATCCGCGCCGTCAAGGACGCCAAGGGCGACGTCGCGTCGTCGTCGGTGGTGCTCGCCAACTCCGAACTGGCCTACTACGCGGGCGACGACGCCATGCTGCTCCCGCTGATGGCCGTCGGCGGCGTCGGCGTGGTCGGCACCTCAACGCACTTCACCGGGCTCGCCGCCCGTGAGATCGTCGACCACTTCGTCGCGGGTCGCGTGCAGGAGGCCGTGATGGCCAACCGGCACGTGCTGCCCGCCTTCCGCGGGGTGTTCGCCACACAGGGTTGCATGATGGTCAAGGCGACGCTCGGGCTGCGCGGCTTCAACGTCGGCCCGTGCAGGGCGCCGATGGGGCGCGTCCCGGCCGGCATGGCGGAGGAGTACGCCGAACTGCTGGAGAACCTCGGCTACGGCGCCTGACAAGGCGGGGAGCGTCCGATGGAACAAACGGGGACGCCCATCCGTTAAAGCTGTGAGGTAGTTCACAGCTTGCTCACAGGTGGATCTGTCAGGCTGGTGGGTATGGAGAGGCGATCGATGTTCAGAGGCGGTAAGGCGGCCAAGGCCGCGGACCCGACCTGGACCGCGCCCACGTGGCAGGAACTCGTCCGCGACCATTCGGCACAGGTGTACCGCCTTGCCTACCGACTCACCGGCAACCAGCACGACGCGGAAGACCTCACCCAGGATGTCTTCGTCAAGGTGTTCAAGTCGATCCACACGTTCCAGCCAGGCACCCTTGAGGGGTGGCTGCACCGCATCACCACGAACCTCTTCCTCGATCAGGCCCGCCGCAAGCAGCGCATCAAGATGGATGCGTTCAGCGTCGCGCCCGAGGCGGTCTGGGGTTCGGCCTCGGGTCCCGAGGAGTTGCACGACGACTACGAGCTTGAGGCCGATGTGGCCTCCGCGCTCAAGGCCCTCAACCCCGAACAGCGGGTGGCCGTGGTCCTGTGCGACATCGAGGGCCTCAGCTATGAGGAGATCGCGGCGGTCCTGGACGTGAAGCTCGGCACAGTGCGCAGCAGGATCGCCCGAGGACGCGCAGCCCTGCGCGACGCTCTGGCGCACCGCGCACCCACCGACGGCCGCACGCGCTACGCCGGGGTCAACTGAATGACCTCACCCTGCTGCGAGCGGATCCGCCCCGACCTGTCGGCCTACGCCGACCAGACCCTCCCGCCCAAACGCTGGGAGCAGGTCGCCTACCACCTCGCAGGCTGCGCCGAGTGCCGCGCCGAGCTCACCGCGATCGACGCCGTCTGCAGCGAGCTGAGCAAGTGCCGCGCCTCCGACCCGTCCGCGATGCTCGCCGCCAGGCTGGAGTCGATCGCAGGCGAGCAGGCCGCGGCACCCCTGTACATGGCGAGCGGGCCCGGCGAACTGCCGTCGGCCCGCCGCACCCGTACCCGCCGCGTCGCTCAGGGCTCGGTCGCGATGCTGGTGGTCGTGATGTCGGCCGTGGTGTTCGCGGTGCTGATCGCCCCCGAACCGCTGCGGATCAGTGACCCCGTCAAGGCGGCCCGCGAACAGTTCTCGATGTCGTCCTCGGCCGTCAGCGTCAACGAGGCCGTGGGGGCCGTCCTGCTCGCCTTCGAGCGCGGCGCAGACCTCGGCGAGTCCGTCAGCTACCAGCCCCGCGGCAACGACAACGACATGCGCCCGGTGCAGCCGGAGCGCGCTGCCCGCCTGCTGCGCGGCGCCACCGACTCCTCTGCCAGCTACACCGGCACCCAGCGGGTGTGGATCTCGGACGGCTCCGGGCACTACCGCAACGCGTCGGTGCGCACCACGAAGGTCGCGGGGGAGGGGGCCCAACTGGAGGTCTTCGACGCGCGCGGCGACCGCTTCATGTCCAGCTTCCTTCCCGCCATCACCACCAGCCCCGTTGACGCCCCGGACGACTGGGAGTTCACGGAGGGCGCCCAGGTCGAGAGTGTCGGCGGCCGCGACGCCGTCCACCTGCAGGCCAACGACGGGGGTCGTCCCGTCGCCGCGTGGTGGTTCGACACCGACTCCGGCGTCCTGCTGTGGACCGAGCGCTACGAGGCCTCCGGCGACGTGACGCTCGCCATGGGGTACCAGGAGCTCAGGCTGGGCGAGGCGACCCTCTCGGAGGACGTCGCGCAGCAGATCTCCCTGCACCCGGCCTCCACGAGCCAGACCGACGGATGGTGCATCGGGCTTGCCCGCTGCCCGCAGGAGATCGCAGGTCTGCCGCTGGTGGCCTACGCGGCCTCCGACAGGCAGGGGCACCGGTCGATGACGCTCGTCTACTCGGACGGCTTCGAGTCGGCAGTGGTCGGCTGGACCGAGGGCGTCCTCGAGGACGGCACCACGCAGCAGTTGGCCCAGGGCCCGGGCGTCCCGACCGTCGAGTTGTGGCAGTGCGACGACGCGGTGATCTGGGTGACCACGAACGGATCTGTCGAGCTGGTCTCGGAGATCTCGCAGCAGTTGCCCCAGGAGGAGCCGTACCAGGCTTCGCTCGTCGACAAGATCAAGGCCGGCATCGACCGGCTGGTCTCGGTCGGCTGACCCCTCGAGCTACCGGTACCCTAGCTCTGTGTTCGGCATCGATGCGATAGACCTCGTCATCATTCTCGTGCTGGCCGTCGTCATGTTCGGCCCCGAGAAGCTTCCGCAGTACTCGCGGAAGGCCGCTCGCGTCTTCGTGTACCTGCGCGACATCGCCAACAACGCCAAGAACACCATCGGCACCGAGCTCGGGCCTGAGTACGCCAACCTCGAGTTGAAGGACCTGAACCCGAAGACGTTCATCGCGAAGCAGCTTCAGAACGAGGTCGCGCTGATCGACGAGGCGAAGAAGGAGCTGAAGGAGGCCGAGGAGATGCTGAAGTCCGGGGCCAACGACGCGACCTCCGCCGTCAAGGACAAGTCTGCGATCGCCGAGCCGGCCGAGACGGCCCTCGAGCTGGTCGGCCCGAAATACTCCCCGTTCGACCCAGAGGCCACCTGAGCCTGCAGGGCGATCCTGTTCGTTCCCCGAGCTTGCCGAGGGGGCCGAGCGCTGAGCGTGTCTGATCATTCCCACGGGTCCGAGCGGTGGTGTCGGACGTCTCGACAGGCTCGACGAACGGGTGCGCCAAGCGGTGGTGTCGGACGTCTCGACAGGCTCGACGAACCGGTGTGCGCTGAGCGGTGCTTTCGGACGTCTCGACGAGCGGCGTGGCCCTCAGCCCAGGTCGGCCAGCGTGAGCGCCTCGTAGCAGTGGTAGGCCGGCTCCTCGTAGGGGTGCGCCGCGATCATCGCCTCCAGCGCGGCCCTGGCGCGGTCCCGAGGGCAGACGCACTCGACGCGCACCTCGTCGACCACGCTGAGCCGCCCCTCATCCCCGATGAACGGGTTCGACCCTGCCTCGGGCCGGAAGCGACCCTGACCGGGGGAGGTGAAGCTGCACGCCGTGTACGCGCCGATCGCGCCCGCCCCGGCCCCCGCCAGCGCCGCGCGCACGGCGTCGGCGTGGCTGAGGGGGACGAAGCAGACGATGACGAGCATTGCTCAGGAGGTCGGCGACAGGGGGAGGCGCTGGCCGACGAGGCCGCGCTTCTTGTCCGCGACCTGCTCCGCGAGCGCCGCGATGGCCTGCGCGGCCGGGTGGTCCGGGTGCGCGTCGACGATGGGCGTGCCGCGGTCGCCGCCTGCCAGCAGCGACTCGTCGAAGGGGATCTGGGCCAGCAGCGGCACGTCGTAGACGAAGCGCTCGGTGAGCGCCTCCGCGACGGCCTCGCCACCGCCCGCGCCGAACAGTTCGAGCCGGTGCGACTCGCTGCAGTGCGGGCAGGTGGTCTCGAGCCAGCTCATGTTCTCGACGACGCCGAGCACGCGCTGCTCCAGGATGTGGGCCATGGTGCCCGCGCGTTCGGCGACCTCGGAGGCGGCCGTCTGCGGGGTCGTCACGACGATGACCTCAGACTCGGGGATCTTCTGGCCGAGCGACATCGCGACGTCGCCGGTGCCGGGCGGCAGGTCGAGCAGCAGGTAGTCGAGGTCGCCCCAGTAGACGTCGGCGAGCAACTGCGTCAGCGCCCGGTCGAGGATCGGGCCGCGCCAGGCGACGACCTGGTCGCGCGAGGGCTTCAGCATGCCGACGGAGATCACCTTCAGGCCCCGCGCGGCGGGCACCGGCATGATCATGTCGTCGACGACCGTGGGGCGCGCGTCGCCGAGGCCGAGCAGGTCGGGGATCGAGTGGCCGTAGATGTCGGCGTCGAGGATGCCGACCGAGCGGCCCTGGGCGGCGAGCGCGAGCGCCAGGTTCACCGTCACGGACGACTTGCCGACGCCACCCTTGCCGGAGGCGACGGCGATCACCCGGGTCAGGTTGCCGGGCTGCGCGAACGGGATGACCCGCTCGGCCTGCCCGCCGCGCAGCATGGTGCGCATGGCCTCGCGCTGCTCGTCGTTCATCACGCCGAGTTCGACGTCGACCGAGGTGACGCCCTCGACCTTGGAGACGGCATTGGTGACGCGGGTGGTGATCTCGGAGCGCATGGGGCAGCCGGAGACGGTCAGCAGCACCCGGACGAAGACGGCGCCGTCGTCGTCGGCGCGCAGGTCGTCGACCATGCCGAGGTCGGTGATGGGGCGGCGGATCTCGGGGTCTTCGACCTCGTGGAGGGCCGCGCGCACGTGGGGCAGCAGGGGATGTTCACTCACCCTCCCAGCGTTGCTCCCCGGGGGCCTATAAGCAAATCGTTACGCCGAGAGCGGGCGGCATTCTCCGTCGAGAGGGAGAGTCGGGGTCGGCCCTGGCGTTGAGCAGTATCGGAAGGTCGTTGCCCAGGTGAGCGCTCCCACGTGGCGCGCCGGGAATCGAGTTGCGAATGCTGCTCAACTCCAGCCCAGCGCCGAGCGCGGCAAGGTCAGGAGGAGCGGCGCTGGTTCAGCGCATCGCTGAGCAGGATCACGCTGGTGGCGAGCAGCGCGGGGAGCCACAGCCCGGAGAGGCTGCCGAGCACGATCACGGCGGGGCCCGCGACCACGTTGACCGTCAACCGCTCCTTGTAGCCGAGCCTGCGGGTCGACCCGGGGGCGAGCCAGAACCGCCACACGGCCGCGTAGGCGGCCACGAACACCGCGGCGGCGACCGCGCCGACCCACCAGCCACCCGCGATCCGCCACAGCGCGACGGCTCCGATCACGAGCAGGCCCAGATGGCCGACCAGCAGCACGAGGCCGAACCACCTGATCTCGCTCGACGGCCCAGCGACCTCGGCGACGTCGGGATGCTGCTCGGTCACGGCTTCTCCTCCTCGGTGCGCTCGAGGCGCTCGGCAAGTTCGCGAAGCTCGCTGCGCAGTTCGCCGCGCACGAAGTCGCGGGTGGCCAACTCGCCCAGGTGCATCCGGATGGAGGCGATCTCGCGGGCGAGGAAGTCCATGTCCGCGCGCGACTGTGCGGCGATGCGACGGTCTTCGTCGAAGCTCATCTTGTCACGACGCTCCTGCCGGTTCTGTGCCAGCAGGATCAACGGCGCCGAGTACGACGCCTGAGTCGAGAAGAACAGGTTCAGCAGGATGAACGGGTACGGGTCCCAGCGCATCCCGAACAGGCCGATCAGGTTCAGCGCGATCCACACGATGACGAACACCGTCATGTAGACGAGGAACTTGGCGGTGCCCATGAACGACGCGACGCCCTCGGCGAACCTGCCGAACGTCTCGGAGTCGACCGACACCTTCGGGATCAGGCGCCGTTCGCCGGGCTGGGAGAGGGGGTTGCGCTCAGCCATCGCTCACCTCGCTCGCCTCGACCTCGTCCATCTGGTCGCCGCGCCAGTCGTTGGGCAGCATGTGGTCGAGCACGTCGTCGACCGTGACGGCGCCGAGCAGGTTGCCGTCGGTGTTGACGACGGGCGCCACGACCAGGTTGTAGGTAGCGAAGAAGCGGCTGACCTGGGCGAGCGGCGCATCGGGGGTCAACGTCTCGAGGTTGTCGTCGAGCAGCGTCGCCACGAGCGTCGTCGGGGGCTCGCGCAGCAGACGCTGGATGTGGACGGCGCCGATGTAGCGCCCCGATGGCGTCTCCAGCGGCGGGCGCGTCACGAAGACCATCGACGCGAGCGCGGGCGTCAGCGCCTCGAGGCGGACGTTGGCCAGCGCCTGCGCGACGGTCGCGTCGGTGTCGAGGATCACCGGTTCCGGCGTCATCATGCCGCCGGCGGTGAACTCGCCGTAGATCAGGAGGCGGCGCACGTCGGAGGCCTCCTCGGGCTCCATCCGCTGCAGCAGGTCCTCCGCGACGTCGCTCGGCAGGTCCTTGATGAGGTCGGCCGCGTCGTCGGGGTCCATCTCGGCGAGCACGTCGGCCGCCCGCTCGGTGTCGAGTTGCGAGATCAGTTCGATCTGCTCGTCCTCGGGAAGCTCCTCCAGCGCCTCGGCCAGCGTCTCGTCGTCGAGGGCCTCGACGACGGCAAGCAGCGACTCCGGCTCCAGGTCGTGCAACTCCTGGGCGATGTCGGCGGCCTTCATGTCGGAGAACTCGGCGATCAGGTGCGCCGGGGTGCGACCGGTGCGCAGGATCAGGTCGGGAATCTCGCGCCAGGACACCACCTGGGCGTCGCCACGCCCACCGAACCCGAACCGCCCGACGCGGGTAGAACTGCGCAGCGCGACCGAGGAAAGCTCCCATTCGCGGTTGCGGACCTGGTGCATGGAGATGTCGAAGATCTTGGTGCGGCTCTCGCGCCCGATGCTCCGGTCGAACAGGTCGGCGGAGACCAGAAGTTCGGTCTCGCGGCGCTGGAAGCGGCGGGTGTCGACCTGCCCGAGGATCGCCACCTGGTTAGGGGTGATGTTGTGGACGCGGACCATCGGCACGAAGATCCTGGCGCGCGCGAACAGTTCGGCGACGATGCCCTTGACGCGCGGCGCGAGCCCGTCCGCGCGGATGTAACACACCACGTCCTTGACCCGCCCGACCTGGTCGCCCGCGGCGTCGACGATGGGTAGGCCGATGACGCGCGAGATGAAGACCTCGGATTCCTTGGCGACCATGCGGGTAAATCTAGTGGCTGATCGCGACGACCGGCGTGCGGCGCCAGCGTAGAGTTGTGCCGAATTCGCAGCGAACCGACCAAGGAGGCGTCCGTGAGCGAGCCGCTCGTCCCGTCAGCATCGAAGGCGTTCCGCCTGGAGTACCCACAGCACCTGGCCGAGTTTTCGACCTACGAGGAGGCGCAGGCCGCCGTCGACTTTCTGGCCGACAGCAAGTTCGCCGTCGAGAACCTGATGATCGTCGGCACCAACCTCAAGCTGATAGAGCGCGTCACCGGGCGCCGCACCTGGGGGAGCGTGCTCGGCCAGGGGGCCGTGTCCGGCATCACCATGGGCCTGCTCGTCGGCGTGATGCTGATGCTGTTCCTGCAGGGCGACATGGTGATGCTGCTCGTCGGCCTCGGCATGGGCATCCTGTTCGGCGTGCTCGCGGCCGGCCTCGGCTACGCCGTCAGCGGAGGCAAGCGCGACTTCAACTCGGCCCGTCAGACCGTCGCCACGAGTTACGAGATCCTCGTGGAACACAAGGTGGCGGCTGAGGCGCGCGAACTGCTGAACCAGCGACCGGGGGCGCGGGCGGCGATGTTCGAGTGACGGCCGAGTTCTGGGACGACCGCTACTCGCACCCGAACTTCCTCTTCGGGTACCGGCCCAACGACTTCCTCAAGGAACAGACCCGGCTGCTGAAGCCCGGCTCCCGGGTGCTGTGCCTCGGCGACGGTGAGGGCCGCAACGGCGTCTGGCTCGCCGAACGCGGCCACGACGTCGTCAGCCTCGACTTCTCACACGTCGCGCTGGACAAGGCGGAGGCGTTGGCCGCCGAGCGCGGCACGTCGATCGAGACGTGGCACGTCGACCTGGCCGACTACGTCGAGAACCCCGACCCGCTGCGTCCGTGGGACGCGGTGGTCGCGATCTTCGTGCACCTGCCCGCGCCGCTGCGGCGCCGCGTCGCGGAGGTGGTCACCCGGCAGTGCGCGCCCGGCGCGAAGCTGATCCTGGAGGCCTACACGCCCGCGCAGGTGGCGCTCGGCACCGGAGGCCCGACGAACCGCGATCTGCTCGTCACCCGCGAGGACGTCCTGCACGACTGGGACGGCTGGCGCCTCGACGTCCGGTTGGTCGAGCGGCGGATCTTCGAGGGCATGGGTCATCAGGGCCTGAGTTCGGTGGTGCAGGCGCTCGGCTTGCGCTGACCCGTCGGCTCCGCGCAGGACGCCGTCGGGTAGGTTTTGGGGTGTACGGAAGGTCCCTTCAGCCGAGGAGAAGTCCCATGGAGTTGAACACGACGATCTACAACCGCAACACGCCCGCAGAACGGGTGTTGCTTGTCGGTCCGAGCCTCGGCGGCAACGCCACGCACCAGTGGACGAAGGTGGCCGCGGCGCTGATCGACGACGCGCGCGTCATCTTCGTGGACCTGCCTGGCACCGGGCTGAGCGAGCCGTGGGACGACAACGACGAGCCGACGCTCGACACCGTCGCCGCCGCGATCGCCGGGATCGCCCGGGACCTCAAGGACGAACTCGGCCAGGACGTGCCGATCTACTACGCGGGCCTCTCCATCTCGGGCGCCATCGGCCTGCACCTCGCCCGCGACTACGACGACCTGTTCGCGGGCGTCGTGGTGGTCGCCTCCGCCGCGACCGTCGGCGAGGCCCCCCGCTGGATCGAGCGCGCCGAGCAGGTCGAGGCGACCGGGACGCAGCAACTGGTCGAGGAGACCACCAAGCGCTGGTTCACGCCCGACTTCCGGGCCGAGCAGGCCGACGCCGTCGCCATCATCATGGAGGGCCTTTCGGTGAGCGAGGACCACTCCTACGCGCAACTGTGCCGCGCGCTCGCCGTCCACGACCTCCGCGGCGACCTTCCCTACATCCAGACCCCCGTGATGATGATCGCGGGCGGCCGCGACACCTCGACGCCCATCGCCAACGTCGAACTGGTGGCCGAGACCGCTCCCCGCGGCGAACTGCACATCATCGAGGACGCCGCGCACCAGGTGCCCGTGATGCGTCCGCTCAAGGTCGCCGCCCTGATCCGCCAGATGATGGATCGACCCCGCTGGAACCGCGTCGTCAGCGAGTCCGGCGACTAGCACCAGGCGCCCTCGCCGGACCCTCGATGGTTCGTGGCGGGGAGTGCGATGAGCATGTTTGGTGCCTCGTTGGCCCGCCGGGGCATGTTGCACGTTCCAACTCGTAACGAGCAACCAAACATGCTCAAGTTCCACCCCGCCACCGGGTCATCCGCCACCGGGTGCTTCCCGCCTCGAGCGCACAACGACCCGCCCCTGATCGGGGGCGGGTCGTCGCACGTGTCCGGGGGCGTCAGGCCATCAGCTTGGCCATCCACGCCTCGACGTCGTCGGCCGAGCGGGGCAGCGCCGCCGACAGGTTGACGGGGTCGCCGTCGGTGATCAGGATGTCGTCCTCGATCCGCACGCCGATGCCGCGGTACTCCTCGGGCACCATCAGGTCGGTCGACTTGAAGTAGATGCCCGGCTCGACCGTGATGATCATGCCCTCCTTGAGGTCGCCCTCGCGGTAGAGCTCGGCGCGGGCCTGCGCGCAGTCGTGCACGTCAAGGCCGAGGTGGTGCGACGTGCCGTGCACCATCCAGCGGCGGTGGAAGCCGCCGTTGACCGGGTCGAGCGACTCCGCGGCGGTGCCGGGCAGGATGCCCAGTTCCTCGAAGAAGTCCGCGAGGACCGCGATGGCCGCCTGGTGGGGCGCCGTGAACGCGTTGCCTGCGCGGCACGCCTCGATGCCCGCGGTCTGCGCGGCGAGGACGACCTCGTAGACGCGGCGCTGGGCGGGGGTGTAGGTGCCGCCGATCGGCATGGTGCGGGTGATGTCGGCGGTGTAGAGCGAGTCGACCTCGACGCCTGCGTCCATCAGCATCAGGTCGCCGTCGCGCAGTTCGCCGTTGTTGCGGATCCAGTGCAGCGTGTTGGCGTGGTCGCCGCTTGCCGCGATGGTGTCGTAGCCGACGGCGTTGCCGAGGTGGCGGGCGTGCAGGGCGAAGATGCCCTCGACCCAGCGCTCGCCGCGACCCGCCTTGACGGCCTCAGGCAGGTTGGCGACGACGGCCTCGAAGCCGACCTTCGTCGCCTCGCAGGCACGCTTGAGTTCCGCGACCTCGAACTCGTCCTTGCAGAACCGGGCCTCGGAGGCGAAGCGCTCCAGCGCGGCGTCGCCCTCATCGTCGACGGAGCCGCGGGCCGCGTCGACCATCGCTGTGATGGCGGGGTCGGGCTCGCGGATCACCAGCACGTCGGAGGAGGGCAGCGACGCCTTCAGGTCGAGGACGGTGCGGCAGTCGAGCCCGGTGGCCGCGGCCATCTCGTCGAGCGACTCGCGCTGCCCGACCCACATCTCGCCGTAGCGGGCGTCGGCGTAGAACTCGCGGTCGGTGCGGGGCGCGCGGGGGCGGAAGTAGAGCGTCGACTCGCCGTCCTTGACGACGAGCGCCGCGTCAGGCTCGCGGTCCTCGCCGAGGCCCGTGTAGTACGCGAAGGCGCTGTGCGGGCGGAAGCGGTAGTCGGTGTCGTTCGAGCGGGTCTTCAGCGGCCCTGCGGGGATCACCAACGTCTTGCCGGGGAACTCGGCGGCAAGGGCCTGTCGGCGGGCGGCCGCGTACTCCGCCGCCGGGAAACGCGCCGGAAGCTCGTCGGAGTACGGTGCCCAGTCGCTGACGATGAAGGTCTTGAAGGCCTCGGAGTAGGGGTCTCGACGGTTCTCGTTACGGTCCTGGTTTTCACTCATGTGGCCCACCATACGCGGGGGCCTTACAATCGCGGCGTGATGGGTAGGCCACGCTGATGACCGAGATGACTCTCCTGACCTTCCTGCAATGGATCGACCTTGTCGGGGTGCTGTTCAACGCCGTGCTGGGCGCCGTGATCGGCCGGGCGGCGCGACTCGACGTCGTCGGACTCGTGGTGCTCGCCATCATGTCCGGGCTCGGCGGCGGCATGATCCGCGACGTGATGCTCCAGTCCGGACCCCCCATCGCGATCACCGACTGGCGCTACATCACGGCCGCGCTGATCGGCGCGCTGATCGTGATGATCGTGCGCGTCGAGGGTCGGCTCTGGGACCGCATCTACCCGCCGATCGACGCCCTCGCGCTCGGCACGTGGGCGGCCGCCGGGTCGCTGAAGACGCTCGAGGCGGGCTTCGGGGTGCTTCCCGCGCTGATGCTCGGCACCATCACCGCGGTCGGCGGCGGCTTCGTCCGCGACATGGTGCTGCGCCGGATCCCAGGCGTCCTTGGCGGCAATACCTTGTATGCGACGGCGGCGTTGGCGGCCTCGCTCGTCGCGGTCGGCTCCTGGTACCTGGACTTCGCGACGATCGGCTCGATCGCGGCGACCGCCGTCGGCGCGGCCCTTGTGCTGCTCGCCCGTTGGCGTCGGCTCTCGCTGCCGGTCGGCGACGACGCCATCACGATCGGCGAGGCGGTCGCGCGGGGCCTCGCCAAGACCCGGAGGCGGCCACCGGGCAAGGGGGGCCGCGCCGAGCGCTGATCGCTGGTTGAGCCAAGAAGGACGCGTGAGCGGACTTCTTCGGTCGAAACCTCCTGCGCCCGGCAGCGGGACTCGGGTCGCTGCCTGGCCTCGAGTTGATTTCGACGCAGCGGCGGGCGACTTCGTCGCCGCGGCTGGCTCAATCGGCGGGTCCGTCGACGCGGCTGGCCACCGAATCGGTCCGGGTCAGACCTTGCGGATCCGGATCGAGTCGACCATGTGGTCGGGGCCCTTCACCAGGATCGCCGTCGCACGCTCTCTGGTCGGGGCGACGTTCTGGCGCAGGTTCGGCCCGTTGATCGTGTCCCACACCGTCGAGCCCATCTCAAGGGCCTCGTCGTCGGAGAGTTCGGTGTACGGCTTGAAGTAGCTTCGCTCGTCGGTGAACGCGGTGCGTCGAAGCTCCATGAACCGGTTGAGGAACCACTCCTTGATGTGGTCCTCGTCCGCGTCGACGAAGACGGAGAAGTCGAAGAAGTCGCTCACTGTCAGCCCGTGCGTTCCGTCGGCCTCGACCCGGGCGGGCTGCAGCACGTTCAGACCCTCGATGATGAGGATGTCGGGGCTCTCGACGACGATCTGGTCGTCCTCGACGATGTCGTAGACCATGTGGCTGTACACGGGGGCGACCACCCGCGGCTCTCCCGACTTCACGTCCATCACGAACTTCAGCAGCGCGCGACGGTTGTACGACTCGGGGAAGCCCTTGCGCTCAAGCAGCCCGCGGCGCTGCAACTCGGCGTTGGGGTACAGGAATCCGTCGGTGGTGATCAGGTCGACCTTCGGCTCGCCTGGCGCCCTGCGCAGCAGTTCCTGCAGGACGCGCGAGACGGTCGACTTGCCGACGGCCACCGACCCGGCGACCCCGATCACGAACGGTGTGCGCCGCACGTCGAGGTGCAGGAACTCGTTGTTCTGCGCGTAGAGCCGGCCGGTGTTGACCATGTAAAGGTGCAGCAACTGGCACAGGGGCCGGTACACCTCCTCGATGTCGCGGCCGGAGGTGGGATCGCCGATGCCTCTGAGCGTGGCGAGCGTCGCCTCGTCGAGATCGATCTCGGTCGCGTCGGACAGCTCCGCCCAGGTGCGACGTTGCAGCGTGACGTAGGGTCCGGACACTGGGCTCCTTCAAGCGATGACCTGCGCAAGCCTAACGGAGCGGCCCGATCCGCGAGCGGAGGGGCCGACACGCGAACCGGCACATTTCGCGCCCCGCCGCAAGTTCCGGACCCGTCGGAGCGCCAATGTCAAGAAGTGCTCAATCATCATGTACATTTCTCGCCGTGTGTGGAATCGTTGGATACCTAGGTGACCGTGACGGACTCGACGTGGTGCTCAGTGGGCTGCGTCGACTTGAATACCGCGGATATGACTCCGCAGGCGTGGCGATGCCCGTCGAGGGGGCGATCGAGTGGCGCAAACGCGCGGGCAAGATCAGCAACCTCGAAGAGGAGATCGCGGCCCGCCCGCTGCCCCCGACCTCAGTGGCCATCGGCCACACCCGCTGGGCGACGCACGGCGCGCCCACCGACCAGAACTCGCACCCGCACGTCGCGGGCCGCGTCGCGATCGTGCACAACGGCATCATCGAGAACCACGACCAGTTGCGCGCCGAACTGGGCGAGGTCGAGTTCGCCTCCGAGACCGACTCCGAGGTCGCGGCCCACCTCATGCTGCGCGAGGTCGAGTCCGGCAAGGGGCTTGTCGACGCCATGCGCGCGGTCGTCGCCAAGCTGGAGGGCGCCTTCACGCTCGTCGCCGTCGACGCGCAGGACCCCGACCGGATCGTAGCCGCCCGGCGCAACTCGCCGCTCGTCGTCGGCGTCGGCTCGAACGAGTACTTCCTCGCCTCCGACGTCGCCGCGTTCATCGCCTACACCCGCGACGCGATCGAGCTGGGCCAGGACCAGATCGTCGAGCTGACCCGCGACGGCGTCAACGTGACCACCTTCGACGGCGCCCCCGCCGAGACCAAGTCCTTCCACGTCGACTGGGACCTCGAGGCCGCGCAGAAGCAGGGCTTCGACTGGTACATGCGCAAGGAGATCTTCGAGCAGCCGAAGGCCGTCTCGGACACGCTGCTCGGCCGTCTCAACGACAAGGGCGAGCTTCAGCTCGACGAGCTGCGGATGAGCCCCGAACTGCTGCGCCGCGTCAACAAGATCGTCATCGTGGCGTGCGGCACCGCCTTCTACGCGGGACTGGTCGCCAAGTACGCCATCGAGCACTGGACGCGCATCCCCTGCGAGGTCGAGCTCGCCTCCGAGTTCCGCTACCGCGACCCGATCATCGACCCCATGACGCTGGTGGTGACCATCTCGCAGTCCGGCGAGACCGCCGACACGCTGATGGCGATCCGGCACGCACGGGAGCAGCACGCCAAGGTGATCGCGATCTGCAACACCAACGGCGCGACCATCCCGCGCGAGTCCGACGCCGTCATCTACACCCACGCGGGCCCCGAGATCGGCGTCGCCTCGACGAAGGGCTTCACCACCCAACTCGTCGCCTGCTACCTGCTCGGCCTGTACCTGGCCCAGGTGCGCGGCATGAAGTACGGCGACGAGATCGCCGCGCTGCTCGCCGAACTGGAGCGGATGCCCGAGGCGATCCAGAAGATGCTCGACGCCAAATCGACCGTCTACGACCTCGCAGAGGAACTGGTCGACGCGACCTCCGTGCTGTTCCTCGGCCGCCACGTCGGCTACCCGAGCGCGCTCGAGGGGGCGTTGAAGCTCAAGGAACTGGCCTACATCCACGCCGAGGGGTTCGCGGCCGGCGAGCTCAAGCACGGCCCGATCGCGCTGATCTCGCAGGACCTGCCGGTGTTCGTCGTCGTCCCGCCCAAGGGCCGCGACCAACTGCGCGACAAGGTGATCTCCAACATCGCCGAGGTGCGCGCCCGGGGTGCCCGCACCATCGTGCTCGCGGAGGCCGACGACGAGGAGGCGCGCGCCGTCACCGACACGCTCATCGAGCTTCCGAAGGTCTCGACGCTGCTGCAGCCGATGGTCGCGATCATCCCGCTGCAACTGTTCGCCTGCGAACTGGCGACCGTGAAGGGCCACGACGTCGACCAGCCCCGCAACCTGGCCAAGTCGGTCACCGTCGAGTAGTCGACCGCCGCCGGACCAGCGCGGCGCCGTCCCTGGGGGCGGCGCCGTCGGCGCGTTTCGGGGGCCTCAGCAGCCGGCGGACGCGAAGCGATTCAGGTCGATGCTCGCCGTATGTCCCGCCGCGCCGAGTTCGGCGACGCTGAGCAGCAGGTTGCCGTCCTGGAAGCGCGCCCAGCCCCAACCCTTGTGGTAGCGGTGCGCCACCCCGGTCGCCGCGTTGAAGACGAGGTAGTCATCCTCCGCCTCGGCGCCGGGGCGGGAGACGGAGTAGCTGACGAGGTCGCCGTCGACGTCGTCCGAGTCGAGCCAGATCCACTGCTCGGCGCTGTGCAGCAGCACTCCCTCGCCCCAGCCGGGCCTCCAGACCCGCAGCGAATAGGTGTGGTCGGGGTCGCGCGACACGATGGCGAGCGTCTCGCCGTCGCCCGCGACCGCCCAGGCATCGATCGCGCTGATCTCGCTCGGCGGGTGCCAGTCGCCGCCGGCGGCCAGTTCGATGCCCGCCAACCAGCGCGGCCCGTCGCTGCGTCCCGCGTTCCACACGACGGTGTCGTCGTCGAGCAGCACGGGGGAGTGGACGGTGCCGGTCACGAGCCTGCGGGTCGTCGAGTTCTCCAGGTCGGTGAGCGTGATCGTGATGTCGTCGGCGGCGGTGCCCGTCGTCCACACGACGAGCGGGCCGCGCGCGTCGAACGAGCCGACCGCCGAGGCGATCAGGACGGGAGGGGTCGACGGGGTGCGCAGGTTCCAGCCGTAGAGCTGCTGCTCGGCGCCCGCCCACAGCGAGTCGGCGGTGGTGAACAGCACCCAGTCGCCGCTGAGCTGCGGCGTCGAGTTGATCCGGTCGCCGTCCCAGCCGTCCGGGTCGGGGGTCTCGAGGGGAGGGCTGACGTACAGCTCGCCCGAGTCCTCGCCCAGGTGCCACGACAGTCGGCGGTCGGCGTGGGTGATGGTGAGGTCGTCGTGGCGCAGCACCACGCCCGCGTCGGGGAGGAAGTCCTCCGCTGGCACGGTCAGGTCGACCAGGCACGTCGTCGGGGGCGCTGGCGCGCTCGCCGCGACCGGTGGGGGCTTGCCCGGCGGATCGACCAGCGGGATCCGTTGCTGGGGGAGCGAGCAGCCAGCCAACGCGCACACCAGCAGCGACCCGAGCGCTGCGCGGGCGAGTGGGTGGGGCGACGCTGCCATGTTGACTCCTCGGGCGTCATGCTACGGGCCGCGCGCCGCCGCCGGGGCATCGCCCCCGGTCGAGCAGGCGGAGCCCGAGGTGGGTCCCCGTTCGCGGCCGGGGTCGCGTCCCTGACCCTGGCGATCGGCGGTCACCGGCGAACCAGGCACGTCGCGACAGTAGGGTGAGGCCATGATCGTGGGCATCGGCACCGACCTCGTCGTGATCGACCGGTTTGAGGAGATGCTGGCGCGCCGCCCGGGCATCGCGCAGCGGCTCCTCACCGAGCGCGAGTTGCAGCTCTCCGTCGAATCTCAGGCGGCCCGCTTCTCGGCGAAGGAGGCCCTCGCGAAGGCGCTCGGGTCGCCCGGGGGGATGCGTTGGCTCGACTGCGAGGTCGTCAAGACCGACGACGGCGTCCCCTCGTTCGTGGCCAGCGGCACGGTCCGCGCCAGGATCGAGGAACTGGGGATCGAGCGCATCCACCTCAGCATCAGCCACGATGGCGACTACGCGACGACGATGGTGGTGTGTGAGAAATGAGGCAGATCCTCACGGCGAAGCAACTGCGGGCCGCCGAGCAGCGCGTCTTCGACGCCGAGCCCGACGTCGACCTGATGGGACGGGCCGCGCAGGCGGTCGCCCGGGTCACTGACTCAGCCGTCCCGACCGGGACCGTGCTGGTGGCCGTCGGGCCAGGTAACAACGGGGGAGACGGGCTGTTCGCGGCCGCCCGGCTCGCCGCGCACCGCTCTGTGCTCGTCTGGCTTGCGATGGGCTCGGCGCACGAGGCGGGCCTCGAGGCGGCGGTCGTCGCGGGAGCCCAGGAGGTGGACGCCGTCGGCGCCATCAAGGCGCTGGCCGAGTGTGCCGTCGTCATCGACGCCGTCACGGGGCTGGGGTCGCGCCCGGGCCTTCCCACCGACGTCGAGACGTTCGCCGCGGCGTGCCAGGCGCAGGGCGTCCCCGTCGTCTCCGTCGACCTTCCCTCCGGGCTGGGGGCCGACGACGCCAGGGTGCACCCGAGCTTCCAGGCCGCCCACACCGTCACGTTCGGTGCCCCCAAGCCCTGCCATGTGCTGAACCCGGCGGCGTCGCGGTGCGGCGTGCTGCACGTCGCCGACATCGGCATCGACGCAGAGCAGACCATGCTGCGGGCGGCAGAGGAATCCGACATCGCCGCCTGGTGGCCCGTCCCCGGAGCGCGCTCCGACAAGTACTCGCGTGGCGTCGTCGTGCTCGACACCGGCTCCGAGACCTACCCCGGCGCGGCGCTGCTGAGCTGCGCGGGCGCGCTGCATGCGGGCGCGGGGATGGTCCGCTACACGGGGCGGGCACCGTCCGGGCTGATCATGTCGCGCTTCCCGAGCGTCGTGGTCGGCGACGGTCGCGCCGAGGCGACCGTGCTCGGGTCGGGCTGGGGCGACAGCGACAACGCCGAGTCTCGCGTCGAATGGGCCAAGCTGCACCAGTTGCCCGCCGTCGTGGACGCCGACGCGCTGTACAGCCTGCCGTCGGGTCGCCTGGACGGCTGGCTGCTGACGCCGCACGCGGGCGAACTGGCCCGCATCCTCGGCTGCACCAGGGCGCACGTCGAGTCGCAACCTTTGGAGTGCGTCCGCGAGGTCGCCCGGACGACCGGGGCTGCGGTGCTGCTGAAGGGGGCGACGCAGTACGTGGCCGAGCCGTCCGGCCGCGTCACGATCGCGGTGCCGGGCCCCGCGTGGACGGCGCGCGCCGGCTCGGGCGATGTGCTGGCGGGCATCTGCGGGGCGCTGCTGGCCTCTGGGCTGCCCGCGTGGAAGGCGGGCGTGGTCGGGGCGAGCATCCAGGCGATGACCGCCTCCCGCAACCCCGGCCCCTACACCCCCGACGAGTTGTCGGCCCGGATGCCCGCGGTGATCGCTGAGCTTGCCGCGGCGAGGTGAGCGCGGGTGGTTCCTTGAGCATGTTTGGTAAGTCGTTTCCGGTGTGAACGTTCAAACCGGCTCGGAACCGCAACGAGCAACCAAACATGCTCAAGTCGGCACCCTCACCGAGCCCCCGGGTGACCCCCGTTCGGGCCGTTCAGCCGAGCCTGGTCATGGCGGGGTCGGGTGGTTCCTTGAGCATGTTTGGTAAGTCGTTTCCGGTATGAACGTTCAAACAGGCTTGAAGCCGCAACGAGCAACCAAACATGCTCAAACCCGCTACCGCACCGAGCGCAGCGACCCCAGGTCTGGCCGAGGGGATGTCAGGCGGCGAACTGCTCCCCGCGCACCGACATCCCGATCGCCTTCCAGTAGTGGCCGATCAACTCGTCGCAGACGTTGTGCCACGTGCGGGCGAGGACCGAGGAGCGGGCGGCGCGACCGAAGGCCTGCCGCTTGTGGTCGTCGCCGACGAGGTCCTCGACGCGGGCGCGCATGCCGCGCAGGTCGCCCGGCTCGTACAGCCATCCGGTGCGCGACGGGTCGATCAGGTCGATGGGGCCGCCGCGGCGCGGGGCGATCACCGGCAGGCCGGAGGCCTTCGCCTCCTGGATGGCCTGGCAGAAGGTCTCCATCTCGCCGGGGTGGACGAACAGGTCGAGACTCGCCATCGCCCGGGGGAGGTCGTCGCCGGTCAACTGGCCGAGGAACAGCGCCCCCGGCAGGCTCGACTCCAACTGCCCACGCAGCGGGCCGTCGCCGATCACCACCAGGCGGGTGCCGGGCACGTCGGCGATCGCCAGCAGGTCCTCGACGCGCTTCTCGCTCGCGAGTCTTCCCATGTAGCCGATCACCTTCTCGCCGTTCGGGGCGAACTGCGAGCGAAGCCCGGGGGAGCGCTTGGCTGGCGTGAACCGCACCGAGTCGACGCCGCGGCCCCACACCCCGACGCGCGGGATGCCCTGGGCGACCAATTGGTCGCGGGCGAACGTCGACGGGGCGAAGTTCAGCGTCGCGAGCGAGTGGACCCGGCGCACCTGGTGCCACAGGATCGGCGTCACATGCGGGAATCCGTAGCGCGCCGCGTAGGTCGGCACCTCGGTCTGGTAGATGCCGACGATGGGGATGCCGAGCTTCGCCGCGACCGAGGCGGCCTTGTATCCGACGATGAACGGGGCTGCAAGATGTACCACGTCGGGCTGGAAGTTGGTGAGAAGACGTTCAAGGGTTGACGACGTCGTCGTCACGACACGCACCTGGTCGTAGAACGGTAGGCCGATGGAATTGACGGCCTCGACGGGGAAGCCGCAGTACTGGTCTGGGGTCCTGTCGCCGTCCTGCGGAGCGATCACCATCGCCTGGTGTCCGTTCGCCTTCAGATGCTCGAGGATTCTGAGAACCGAGTTGGTGACTCCGTTCAACTGCGGGAGAAAGGACTCCGCAACTATCGCCACTCGCACGCCCCCATGCTACTCCGATCGGCGTAAATGCCGGACCACGCGAAGGACAACACCAGGTGACGCTCACCTGACGGTTCGTTTAATCCGGTCCTATTCGCGTACACTTATACGGCCCGGCCGAGGCGAGCTACGCCCGCGTGACAGATGAACGGGCGCGAACCCGCGACATTTTGCGGGCGGACTCCCAGTGCTAGGACACACAAGCAACATGAACGCACCACGCCAGAAGGCACGTTGGTCGGCAGAGAAGCGCGCGGCGAAGGGCAAGAACCCGTCGCGACGCAAGGGCGGCTTCGATGCCCCCGCAGGCGGCGCAATGAACCGCAAGCAGCGCCGCGCGCTGCAGTTCGGCGACACCGCGAAGACCCAGCCCCGCGACGAGCGTCGCGACAGCGGCTCCAAGGGTCGCGACGACCGGTCCCAGGACCGTCGCCGTGACGACAGGGGCGAGCGCGACGGTGGACGCGGCGACGACCGCCGTGGCCGCGACGACCGCTACTCGAGCCGCGGTCGCGACGACCGCTACTCGGGCCGTGGCCGCGACGACCGTTACTCCCGCGACGACCGCGGCCGTGGCCGCGACGACCGCTCCTCTGGCTTCCGCGACGACAGGGGCCGCGACGACCGCCGTGGCCGCGACGACCGGTTCCAGGGCCGCCGTGACGACCGCTACTCGCGCGACGACCGGTTCCAGGGCCGCCGCGACGACCGGGGCTTCGACGACCGTCGCCGCGACGACCGCAACTTCGACAACCGCGACCGCTACTCGCGTGACGACCGCCACTCGGGCGGCCGCGACGACCGCTACGCCAAGCGCGACGACCGGTTCCAGGACCGTCGCCGCGACGACCGCGACGACCGCCGCGAGGGCGGCTACCGCCAGGAGCGCGGCGAGCGTCGCCCCTCCGACCGTCCCCGCTTCGACACCCGCCGCAACCACGAGCCCCGCGGACGTGAGGACCGTCGCCGCGACGACCGCCGTGGCCGCGACTTCGAGGACCGCAGGGGAGGGCGCGACTTCGAGTCCCAGGGGTTCGAGGCCGAGGCCGACCAGATGAGCTGGAGCGCCACGACCGTCGAGGGCGTCCAGGGCGACGTCGCGTCGGGCTTCTTCGAGCTTGGCGTCGCCGAGCCGCTGGTGCGCGTCCTGGCCAGCCAGGGCATCACCGAGCCCTTCCCGATCCAGTCGGCCACCATCGGCGACGCGCTCGCGGGCCACGACGTGCTCGGCCGCGGCCGCACCGGCTCCGGCAAGACGCTTGCCTTCGGCCTCCCGCTGCTGACCAGGCTCGCCCAGGGCACCCCCGTCGGCTCGCCGCGCGCGATGATCCTGACGCCGACCCGCGAGCTTGCGCTGCAGATCGCCGACAACCTCTCCCCGCTGGCGGCCGCCGTCGGCATCGACCTCACGCTGATCGCCGGCGGCATGTCCTACGGCCCGCAGTTGCGCGCCTTCGAGCGCGGCGTCGACGTCGTCGTTGCGACCCCCGGCCGCCTGATCGACCTGCTCGAGCAGGGCGCCGCCGACCTCAGCCAGGTCGAGATCACCGTCCTCGACGAGGCCGACCACATGGCCGACCTCGGCTTCATGACCGACGTCCGCACGCTGCTCGACGCCACCGGCGAGGGCCAGCGCCTGCTGTTCTCCGCGACCCTTGACGACGCCGTCGACAAGCTCGTCAAGCAGTACCTGCACGACCCGGTGACCCGCGAGGTCGACTCCGAGAAGGCGTCGGTGACCACCATGGTGCACCGCCCGCTGCTCGTGAAGCCGCACCACAAGAACCAGGTGACGGCCGAGATCGCCAACCGCGAGGGTCGCACCGTCCTGTTCGCGCGCACCCAGATGGGCACCGACCGGATCGCGGCCCAACTCCGCGAGGCGGGCGTGATGGCGGGGGCGCTGCACGGCGGCCTGACTCAGGGCGCCCGCGCCCGGATCCTGACGGCGTTCCGCGAGGGAAGCGTCCCCGTGCTCGTCGCCACCGACGTCGCGGCCCGCGGCATCCACGTCGACGACGTGACGCTCGTGCTGCAGGTCGACCCGCCGCACGACTCCAAGGACTACCTGCACCGCGCGGGCCGCACCGCCCGCGCCGGCCATGAGGGCGTCGTGGCGACCGTCGTGCTCCCGCACCAGCGCAAGCTTGCCCGCCGACTGCTCGGCCAGGCAGGGGTCGGCGCCGAGCCCATCGAGGTGGAGCCCGGCACGCCCGAACTGCGCGACGCCACCGGCGCCCGCCCCACGTCGGGGGTCTCGATCGCAGACGAGGACTACCAGCGCCTGATCGCCCCGAAGCAGCAGCAGCGCCGCCGTCCCGACGGTCAGCGCGGCCGCGGTGGTTACCGTCCGCACCGCAGGGGCCCGCGCTACTAAGATCGCGTGCGCTATGGAATCTGCTGAACTCACCCTGCGGGTCGCGGCCCCCTCCGACGCCGCCGAACTGCTGCGCGTCATCCGGGAGGCGTTCTCGGCCCGCAGGCCGGTCGACCCGCCCGCCGACGCGCTCTCCGACGAGGTCGCCGACATCGAGCGCGACCTCGTCGAGGGCACCGGCGTCGTGGTGGAGGCCGACGGCAGGATGATCGCAGGCGTGCTGCTGGAACTGGACGGGGACACCGTCGCGCTCCGCAGGGTGTCAGTGGTGCCGGAGGCCGCGGGCCACGGCGTCGCGCGCGACATGATCGCCTCGGCGCTGACCGTCGCGGCCGACCTGGGTGCCCGCCGCGCCCGGCTCGTGGCCCGCACCGAGTTCCCCGAGCTGATCAGTTGGTGGGCCGAGCACGGCTTCGAGGTCCTCGAGCCTGCGCCGCACGGCGTGTGGATGGGGCGCGACCTTCCCGTCGTGCTCGACGTGCCGACCGCCGACGACATGCGCGACCTCGGCAGCAGGCTCGCGGGCCTGCTGCGCGCCGGGGACGTGATCGTCGCCACCGGCGACCTCGGCGCGGGCAAGACGACCCTCACGCAGGGCATCGGCGAGGGCCTCGACGTGCAGGGCCCCGTCATCTCGCCCACCTTCGTCATCTCCCGCGTCCACCCGCCGAAGGGCGACGGCCCCGCGCTGGTGCACGTCGACGCCTACCGGCTCGGCGCCGCCTCCGAACTGGCCGACATCGACCTCGACGCGTCGCTCCCGGACGCCGTCACCCTCGTCGAATGGGGGAGCGGGCTGGCCGAGTGGCTCGCGGACGACCGGTTGGAGATCGACATCCTGCGGGGGCAGAGCAGCGACGAGCGCACCGTTTTCCTGACCGGCATCGGCCCTCGCTGGGCCGGGGCGCTGGACGAACTGAGGAGGCAGCCGTGAGCTGGACCCTGGGCATCGACACGAGCCATTACGTCGCGGTCGGGCTGGCCAACGGCACCGGGATCGCGGCACGCGAGATCGTCGCAGACACCCGCGCCCACGTCGAGGAACTGCTGCCGCTCGTGCTCAAGGCGTGCGAGACGGCCGGCATCGCGCTGACCGACATCGACGAGTTCGCCGTCGGCATGGGCCCCGGACCGTTCACGGGGCTGCGCGTCGGCGTCGCCACCGCCTGGACCCTCGCCTACGCCGCGGGCCGCACGCCGCACGGCGTCTGCTCGCTCGACGTCGTCGCCCGCCAGTTCGCCGACCAGGGCGCACCCGAGGCCTTCGTGGTCGCGGCAGACGCGCGCCGCAAGGAGTTGTACTGGCGCCGGTATTCGGCAGACGGCACGCCCCAGGGCGCGCCGCAGGTCAGCGCCCCCGAGGCGCTGCCGAAGCTCCCGGTCGCGGGCGCCATCCCTGAGGCCTACCGCGGCCTGTTCGACCTGCAGGGCCCCGACGCGCTCGACCCGGGCGTGCTCGCGTCCCAGTGGGCCAGCCTGGAGGCGGCAGGCGACGAGCCCTACTATCTGCGTCCTGCCGACGCCACGGTGCCTGGCAAGCCCAAGTCGGCCCTGCCGCGATTGCGCGCCCGATGATCGTCGAGCCCGCGAAGGTCACCGACCTCGCCGCCATCCTCGACCTCGAGTCGAGCTTCGACGTGCGCTGGTCGGACGAGTCGTGGCGCCGCGAACTCGAGGGCGACGGACGGTTCGTGCTGATCGCTCGGCGCGAGTCGGGCGAGACGGTCGGCGTCGCCTGCTTCCAACTGGTCGACGACGTCGCCGACCTGCACCGCATCGTGGTCGCCCCCGACCAGCGCCGCCTCGGGTTTGCCCGCGTGATGCTCGTCTCCGGGCTGCAGTGGGCGATCTGCAAGGGCGCCACCCGGATGCTGCTCGAGGTCGAACACACCAACGAACCGGCCATCACGCTCTACCGCGGCTACGGCTTCCGCGAGGTCGCCCGCCGCGCCGACTACTACGGCCCCGGGGCCCACGCGCTCGTGCTCGAGCGCTGCCTCGAGGGCGTCGACGCCGATTCCGTCGGCATGTGGGACATGGAGGACATGGATGACTGAGCCGCTGGTTCTCGGACTCGAAAGCTCCTGCGACGAGACGGGCGTCGGCATCGTCCGCGGCCGCACGCTGCTCGCCAACGAGGTCGCCAGTTCTGTCGACCTGCACGTCCGCTTCGGCGGCGTCGTGCCGGAGGTCGCCAGCCGCGCCCACCTCTCCGCGCTCGTCCCGGCCCTCGAACGCGCCGCCGCGACCGCTGACGTCGACCTCGCCGACCTCGACGCCGTCGCCGTCACCGCGGGCCCGGGCCTGATGGGCGCGCTCGTCGTCGGGATCGCCTCGGCGAAGGCGCTGGCCGCCTACCTCAACAAGCCGCTCTACGGCGTCAACCACCTCGTCGGGCACGTCGCCGTCGACCTGCTCGACCACGGGCCGCTCCCGATGCCATCGCTCGCGCTGCTCGTCTCGGGCGGCCACACCTCCCTGCTGCACGTCGAGGACATCGCCACCAGCATCACAGAGGTCGGCTCGACCATCGACGACGCGGCGGGCGAGGCCTACGACAAGGTGGCCCGCATCCTCGGCCTTCCGTACCCGGGTGGCCCCGTCATCGACAAGGCGGCGGCGGACGGGGACCCGACGGCGATCCGCTTCCCGCGCGGCCTGACGGCCCGCCACGACCTGGAGAAGCACCGCTTCGACTTCTCCTTCTCCGGCCTCAAGACGGCCGTCGCCAGGTGGGTCGAGCAGCGCAGGCTCGACGGCCTCGACGTGCCGGTCAACGATGTCGCCGCGAGCTTCCAGGAGGCCGTCTGCGATGTCCTGACGGCCAAGACCGTCGACGCCGCGCAGCACCTGGGCGTCAACTCGATCCTGATCGGCGGGGGAGTGGCGGCCAACTCGCGGCTGCGCACCCTGCTCGAGGAGCGGGCCGCCGCCGTCGGCATCGAACTGCGCAGGCCCCGCCCCGCCCTCTGTACCGACAACGGCGCCATGATCGCCGCCGTGGCGAGCGAGGCGATCACCTCCGGCGTCGGCCCCTCCGGGTTCGGATTCTCCGCCAACTCGGGGCTTCCCGTGTCGACAATCGTCGTCTAGCACAACCCCAAGTCGGGCAACAACTCGGTAACGATATGGTGTCAAATCGCCCGAGCCCTTTCGGATTTGAACGTGAACTCGCTAAGGTCCAGAATCACGATGGCCCATCAGTGGCCCCTTTCCGTCGGTCTACGACAAGGAGAATCAATGAAGTTCAGGCGAACGAGCGCAGGACTCGGCCTCGTGCTGAGCAGCGCGCTGCTGCTGGGCGCATGCACCAGCCCTGAAACGGACGACACCCCGGCTCCCGGCGGCAACTCGCCCGCCGCGACCCAGAGCCCCAGTGGCGGTGGCGGCGGCGGCGAGGCCGGTCCCGCTTCCTGCCTCCAGGACGTCGGCATCACCGAGACCAAGGACGGTCAGGTCAGCTACACCGGTGGCCCCGGCGACTGGAACGGCTACAACTCGGTCACCTCGAAGACCTACTCGACGTACAACTCGGGCGTTGCCGCCCACATGTTCTCGAGCTTCATCTACTTCGGTACCGATGGCACGATCTGCGACAACACCGAGTTCGGCACCTACGAGGTGACCTCGGAGGATCCGCTGACCGTCGAGTACACCATCTCCGATGAGGCCGTGTGGTCCGACGGCACCCCCGTCACCATCAACGACTACCTCCTCGACTGGGCCGCCCAGAACCCCGAGTTCCTGGTCCCCGGCTACGCCAACGGTGAGAACAAGGACGCCGCGCCGATCTTCGACCACGTCTCGTCCTCCTTCGCCGAGTTCGTGCCCGAGGGCCCCGAGGGCGAGGCCGGCTCCAAGACCTTCAAGGTCGTCTACAAGGAGAAGTATCCCGACTTCAAGCTGCTGATCGGCTCCGCCCTCCCGGCACACGTCGCCGCCACGAAGGCCGGGCTCGAGCCCGACGCGCTGGCCAAGGCGATCCTGGCTAAGGACGCCGAGACCGTCAAGAAGGTCGCCGACTTCTGGAACACCGGCTGGATGTTCGAGGGTGGCCAGCTGCCCGACGCCTCCGAGGTTCCCTCCTCCGGTCCCTACAAGCTGAAGGAAGGCGGCTGGCAGGCCGGCAACTCCCTGACGCTCGAGGCCAACGACAAGTTCTGGGGCACCCCCGCGGGCACCAAGAACCTGATCTTCCGCTTCATCGAGGACGCCCAGATGGCTCAGGCCCTGCAGAACGGTGACGTTCAGGTCATCGGCCCGCAGCCCACCGTCGACACCCTCGGCCAGCTTCAGGCCATCGGCGACTCGGTCAAGGTCGAGACCTACGACACCCTGACCTGGGAGCACCTGGACTTCAACTTCCGTCCGAACAACGTGTTCTCCGACGGTGAGGGCATGGGCGGCCTCGCCCTGCGCCAGGCGTTCGCCTACTGCGTTCCCCGCCAGGAGATCGTCGACAACCTGATCAAGCCGATCAACGAGGACTCGGTCGTCATGAACGCCCGCGAGGTCTTCCCGTTCCAGGAGCCCAAGTACGACGAGGTCGTCAAGGCTGCCTACAACGGCGAGTACGACAAGGTCGACATCGAGAAGGCCAAGGCCAAGATCGCCGAGTCCGGCGTGAAGACCCCGATCGACGTCCGCATCGGTTACCGCGCTGGCAACCAGCGTCGCGCCGACCAGGTCGCCCAGATCGCGGCCTCCTGCAAGGACGCCGGCTTCAACGTCATCGACTCCAACTCGGCCACCTTCTTCGACAAGGAAATGCCGAACGGTGACTACGAGGTCGCGCTGTTCGCTTGGGCTGGCTCCGGCCAGATCGCCTCGGGCCAGAACATCTACGCCTCCAACAAGGCGCAGAACTACGGCGAGTACTCCAACGCGACGGTCGACGAGGCGTGGGGCAAGCTCGCTTCGACGCTCGACGAGGCGGAGCAGACCGAGCAGACCAAGATCATCGAGAAGGAACTGTGGGACACGCTCTTCGGCCTCCCGCTGTTCGCTCACCCGGGTCTGTCGGCGGCTGACGCCAAGGTCCAGAACATCCGTCCCACCTCGACGCAGGACCAGATCGTCTGGAACGCGCCGCAGTGGGTGATGAGCTGATCTCTGACTCCCTGAGTCAGTGACACGCGTGGGGGCAGGTGGCACGAGCCACCTGCCCCCTTCGCGTTTCGGGCTCGTCACCCAACCTCACCTGGCGTATGATCGGCCAACGATTGGCCCGCCGCTAGCAGTGGGGCCGTCTTCTGTAATCCGAAGGACCACTAGTGATCAGATACATCGCGAAACGCCTGGGGATCTCCTTGTTGATCCTCGTGCTCGGCTCGCTGTTGATGTTCGTGCTCACGATCAACTCTGGCGACCCGCTCGCCGAGTATCGGGAGTCGAACGCCCCTAACCGCGACAACCTCATCAAGCAGCGCATCGCCCATATGGGCCTCGACAAGCCGTGGTACGAGCGCTACTGGGACTGGCTCAGTGGGGTCGGCAAGTGCTTCACGGGCAGTTGTGATCTCGGTCAGGACATCAAGGGTCGCAACGTCGGCGACCTGGTGCAGCAGGCGGCAGGCTCAACGCTGAGGCTCGTCGTCGTCGCCACCCTCCTCGCCATCGTGATCGGCATCTCGCTCGGTATCCTCACGGCGATCCGCCAGTACAGCGGCTTCGACTACGCGGTCACGTTCATGGCCTTCGTGTTCTTCTCGCTCCCCGTGTTCTGGGCGGCGGTGCTGCTCAAGCACTACGCGGCCATCGAGTTCAACAACTGGATCGTCGAGGCTCAGTTCACACCATTACAAGTCATCGGCATATCCGTCGTGCTGGCGTTCATCCTCGCCGCCGCGGTGGGTGGATCGTGGAAGCGCCGCCTCGCCAGCTTCGGCATCGCCGCCGCCGTCTTCGCGGGTGCGCTGTTCTACTTCTCCGCCGTGCAGTGGTTCCGGCGCCCGATGCTCGGCATCCCGCTGTACGCGGTGCTCGTCATCGCCGCGGCCGTCATCGTGCTGATGCTGACCTCCGGCCCGCAGAACAAGCGGGTCCGCAACGCGATCGGCGCGACCGCGCTGGTCGCCATCGCCGGCTACGCCATCATGCGCGGCTTCCTGATGAAGTCCCCGACGACCCCGATGCTGCTGCTGTGCTTCGTTGCGGCCATCCTGCTCGCGGTCGTCTGCGGCCTCGTCTTCGGTGGGTTCTCCAGGAAGCAGGCGATCGTCGCCTCGGTCACCGTCGCGATCATCGCCTCGGGTACGGCCATCGCCGACCTGGCGCTCAGCAACTGGAACGCCTACCTCAAGCAGATCTCGCGCCCGATCCCCACGATCGGTTCGGTCACCCCGAACTTCGAGTCGACATACTGGGGCCACTTCATCGACGGGGTGACGCACCTGATCCTCCCGACGATCGTGCTGACGCTGATCTCGGTCGCCGGCTACACGCGCTACACCCGCGCCTCGATGCTGGACGTCCTGAACCAGGACTACATTCGCACCGCGCGCTCCAAGGGCGTCTCGGAGCGCAAGGTCATCACGCGCCACGCGTTCCGCAACTCGCTGATCCCGCTTGCCACGATCGTCGCCTTCGACTTCGCTGCGCTGATCGGCGGCGCGGTCATCACCGAGTCGGTGTTCGGCTGGCAGGGCATGGGCAACATGTTCAAGGTCGGCCTCGACGCGGTGGATCCACCACCCGTGATGGCGTTCTATCTGGTGACAGGAACCGCGGCAGTGCTGATGAACCTGGTAGCGGACATCGCCTACGCCTTCCTCGACCCGCGGATCGCGCGATAGGAGCCGGCCATGAGTGATCCCAACAACACGATGCCCTCCATCGAGCCAGATACCGACAAGATGTTCTCCATCGAGGACGACGTCGAGACCACCAACACGAAGTCGTACTCGCAGGGCCAGTTGGTCCGCAGACGCTTCTTCCGTCACAAGGCCGCGATGGTGTCGCTGGTCATCCTGATCTTCATCGTCCTGCTCGCCATCACCTCGATCGGCTACGGCCCGATCCCCGGCTGGTGGGGCAAGACGTTCGTCGACACCTACCCGAAGATCGGCAACGGCGAACCGACCATCAAGTTCTGGCCGCCGTCGATCGGCGAACACCCCTTCGGGCAGGACACCACGGGCAAGGACTACTTCGCGCTCGTGATGCGCGGCGTGCAGCAGTCGCTGCTGATCGCCTTCACCGTCGGCATCATGGCCACCGTCATCGGCACGTCCATCGGCGCCATCGCGGGCTTCTACCGCGGCATCACCGAGGCCTTCCTGATGCGCATGACCGACCTGTTCATCATCATCCCGACGCTGGTGCTCGCGGCGGTGCTCGGCCGGATGACCGGCGGCAACATCGTGATGCTCGCCGTCGTGCTGGCACTGGTGTCCTGGACGGGCCTCGCCCGCCTGGTCCGCGGCGAGGTGCTGTCGCTGCGCGAACGCGAGTTCGTGATGGCGGCCCGCGCGCTCGGCACCCCCGGCCCACGCATCATCGTGCGCCACATCCTGCCCAACGCGCTCGGCACCATCGTCGTCAACGCGACGCTGCTGATCTCGGCCGCGATCCTGACCGAGACGGCCCTGTCGTTCCTCGGCTTCGGTGTGAAGGCCCCCGACACGTCGCTCGGCCTTCTCGTGAGCACCTACCAGACGGCGCTGACGGGCCGCCCGTGGCTGTTCTGGATCCCCGGCATGTTCATCCTCGTGTTCTCGCTGTGCATCAACTTCATCGGTGACGGCCTGCGAGACGCGTTCGATCCCCGTCAGCAGATGGACTGAGGTTCCGACATGACTGAACAGAAGATCTTCACCGGGGAGCACCCGGCGCTCAAGTTCGACAACCTCGACGTCCAGTTCAAGACCGAGTTCGGCACCGTGCACGCGGTGAAGGGCCTGACGCTCAGCGTCGAGCCCGGCGAGGTCATGGCGCTGGTCGGCGAGTCCGGCTCCGGCAAGTCCGTCACGGCTACCACCGCGCTCGGGCTGCTGCCCAAGACGGCCCGCATCACCGGCGAGACCGTCGTCGACGACAAGGTCGTCGGCGACCTCTCCGGCCGCGAGCTGCGCGCCATCCGTGGCCGCCGCGTCGCGATGGTGTTCCAGGAGCCGATGACGGCGCTGAACCCCGTCATCAAGATCGGCGAGCAGCTCACCGAGTCGATGGAGGTGCACGGAGTCGCGTTCGGTCGCGACGCGTGGGCACGGGCCATCGACCTGCTTGCCGCAGTCGGCATCCCGGCGCCCGAGCGTCGCGTCAGCCAGTTCCCGCACGAACTCTCCGGCGGCATGCGCCAGCGCGTCGTTATCGCGATGGCGCTGGCATGCGACCCCGAGGTGATCATCGCCGACGAGCCGACCACGGCCCTCGACGTGACGGTGCAGGCCGACATCCTCGACCTGCTGCGTTCGCTGAAGGACAAGCTCAACACGGGCATCCTGCTGATCACGCACAACATGGGCGTGGTCGCGGACATGGCGGACAACGTCGCGGTGATGTTCAAGGGCAACGTCGTCGAGCGCGGCCCGGTCACCGACGTGCTGCTCAACCCGCAGCACCCCTACACCAAGAAGCTGCTCTCCGCCGTCCCGCACCTCGGTGAGGGGCCCGGCCAGTTCGGTGTCCCGCCGGCGCCGGTCGCTGAGGGCGCCGAGACGGCGCTCGAGGTGCGCAACCTGGTCGTCGAGTACAAGCGGGCGGGCAAGAAGCCGTTCCGGGCCGTCGACGACGTCAGCTTCGACGTCAGGCGCGGCGAGATCGTCGGCCTGGTGGGCGAGTCGGGCTCCGGCAAGTCGACCATCGGCCGGGCACTGCTCGGGCTGATCCCGTCGCACTCGGGTTCGGTCGACGTGCTCGGCGAGGACCTGCTCGCCATGCGGGGCGCGGAGATGAAGGCGCTGCGCAAGCGCATCGGCGTCATCTTCCAGGACCCGGCCGCGTCGCTGAACCCGCGCTTCCCGATCGGTGACGTCATCTCCGAGCCGCTCAGCGTGCACGGGATCGGCACCAAGAAGGAGCGCGAGAACCGCGTCCACGAACTGCTCGAGGCCGTCCAACTGCCGCGCAGCGCCTACAACAGGTACCCGCACGAGCTCTCCGGCGGTCAGCGCCAGCGCGTCTCCATCGCGCGTGCGTTGGCGCTGCGTCCCGAGATCCTGATCGCCGACGAGCCCACCTCTGCGCTCGACGTGTCGGTGCAGGCCTCGGTGCTTGCGATGTTCACCGAACTGCAGCGCGACTTCGGCTTCGCGTGTCTGTTCATCTCGCACGACCTTGCCGTCATCGACGCCCTCGCGCACCGCGTGGTCGTCATGCAGTACGGCAAGATCGTCGAGCGTGGCACCCGCGACCAGGTGCTGCTGAACCCCCAGGAGGAGTACACCAAGCGCCTCCTGGCCGCCGCCCCCGTGCCGGACCCGATCGAGCAGAAGACGCGCCGGGAGGAGCGCCACGCGCTGCTCAAGTCGCTCGGCGACACGGTGGTCGAACTCGACACCCGCGAACTGGGTCAGTAAGGGATTTCCCGCATCGGGCGCCGACGGTCACGTCGGCGCCCGATCCGTCTGGCCGGGCGCCGACCGGTTTCGGACGTCTCGACAGGCTCGACGAACGGCGGTCACGACTCGGCGAACTGCACCCTCGACCGCAGCACCGTCCCCGCGACCCGCGCTAGGGTGACGCGCATGGGTTCCCGGGACGAGGCGCTGGCCGCGGCGATGCGCGAGCCCGACCCCGCATCGCTTGCGGCAGGCGAGCGGCTGAGGCGCGACTTCGGCGTCGACGACGCGGCCTGGGCACTCGGCCAGGTCGCCCTGCGCAGGAAGGGCAGGGCCAAGTTCACCCGCGCAGACGAGATGCTCTTCACCCGCGACGGCCTCGAGCAGGCTAGCCGCGACGCGGTCGCCCGTTGGCGGGCCGCGCGGTTCGTCGCTGCCGGGGTCACGGAGGTCTGGGACCTGGGCTGCGGCATCGGCGCGGACGCGATGGCCTTCGCCGAAGCGGGCCTGCGGGTGGTCGCCGTCGACGCCGACCCCGCCACCGCGGAGGTCGCGGCCCGCAACCTGGCGCTGGTCGGCGGGGGAGAGGCGCGGGTAGGGCTCGCGGAGGAGCAGCACCTTCCCGACGGCGCCGCGGTGTTCCTCGACCCGGCCCGCCGCACCGCGCGGGGCAGGACCTGGCAGGTCGCCGACTTCACCCCGCCCTGGGAGTTCGTGCTCGACACCCTCGCGTCGGAGCGGTTCGCGTGCGTCAAGCTCGGACCCGGGGTCCCGAAGGAGCTGATCCCGTCCGGCCTGCGCTCCGGGTGGGTCAGTGAGCACGGCGACGTGGTCGAGGCGACGCTGTGGAACCGGCTGCCCACCGGCGTCGAGGCCGTGGTGCTGCCGCACGAACTCGACGGGCCCGCCGAGCGGGACCTGGACGTCGCGCCGGTCGGCGACTACGTCATCGAGCCCGACGGCGCGGTGATCCGCGCCGGGCTGATCTCAGAGGTCGCGCCCGGCCAGCCCCTGTGGCTGCTCGACCCGCACACCGCCTACCTGAGCTCGGACGACCCCGTCGACTCTCCGTTCGCGACCACCTTCGCCGTCGACGCGGTGCTGCCCTTCGACATGCGGACGGTGCGCCGCCACGTCGCAGAGGGCGGGATCGGGACGTTGGAGATCAAGAAGCGCGCCATCGACGTCGACCCGGCGGCGCTGCGCAGGCAACTCAAGCCGAAGGGCAGGGCCACCGCGACGCTGATCCTGGCGCGCACCGTCGAAGGGACCAAGGCGATCTTCGCCCACCGCCTCAGATGACGAACACCGCGTTCGCCTGGAGGAGGACCGTAATGATGGCCAGGATGACTCCGCCGATGGCCATCCGACGGCCCCGGTCCAACGCGATCGCGACGATCGACACGGCCATCGCGACGCTCCCGAGGCCCCCAGCCATGCTGACCAGGAACATCCAGATTCTCTGACCCAGGAGGGGGCCCAGTTCGAGGGTGCCAGCCTCAGTGGCCTCAGCGGCCTGAGCGGCGAGCGAGGCGACCATGGTCGCCCCGAACAGCATCCCCAACGCCGAGACGACGCCCAGGGCGAGGCCGACCGCGCCGAGCGTGCTGGGAAGGGTCTCGCGCACCGCGGCGGGCCGTCGAACCGATTGCGTCACGTTGTCCTCCTGCGGCGGGTCCGGGAAGCGCCCGGTGCTGCGACAAGTAAAGCGGTTCGACGGCGCCAGGGTGGGGAAGGGCGGCGAACCTGGCCGAAAGGTGAGCTCACCACTATCGTCGCTGGCATGGCCTTCTCACCCGAGCTGACGACGCTCGCCTACGTGACCGACCCGGAGCGCCGCCGGGTGCTGCTCGTGCACCGGATCGCCCGCGACTCGGACGAGCAACTTGGCAAGTACAACGGGCTCGGCGGGAAGGTCGAGCGGGACGAGGACGTCGTCGCCGCGATCCGCAGGGAACTGCGCGAGGAGGCGGGCATCGAGGCAACCGAACTCCAGCTGAGGGGCACCGTCTCCTGGCCGGGCTTCAACGGCAGGGACGTGTTCGGGTTCGTCTTCCTCGTCACCGCCTTCACCGGGGAGATCCCCGAGGCCAACGAGGAGGGCACACTGGCCTGGCACGACGTCGCCACCATGATGGACCTGCCGATGTGGGACGGCGACCGGCACTTCCTGCCGCTGGTCTTCGACGGCGACGTGCGCCAGTTCCACGGGGTGATCCCCTACGACGGGGGGAACAGCACCGGGTGGCAGGTAACGTTGATCTGACAGCGTTCGAAGGAGAAGCCGTGGCCCCGACCCCGCCAGCATTTCCCCCGTGTGACCGGTGGCCGACCCGGCTCGAGTTCGTGCTCGTCGACGTGCAGCGACCCGACGGCCGCGCCACCGACGGCGACATCGCCCAGCGGGCGGCGCTGAACGGCGCCTGGGTCGGCTGGGGTGGAGGCTTCGGGCCGGCAGCGCCAGCTGACGAGTGGCCGCGGACCGCCGGAACCGGGCGTCCCATGATGCACGTGGTGACCACCGCGCTCCCGCCCGAGGCGGGCGTCGGGCACGACGGGGTCGCGGTCTTCCAGGGCGACGACGCCCTGACCCTGCACCAGGCCGGCGTCGAGGCGGGCGTCGAGGAGTTGGGGGAGCGCGGCTGGATCGTGCGCGACCGGCTCGCGGGCGAGTTCGCGGTGCTGTTTCTGAGCTCAGATCAGCTCGCCCAGGGCGCCGTGGAGCCGCCCGCCGACGCGCTCGAGCCGCGCCAGATCGCCGAGATCGAGACCTTCCCCGTGCTGCCGTTGATCGGGTTCGCCGAGCCCGACGACGAGAACCCGGGGGGCGCGCCGGGCGACCCGGACAGGGTCTCGCCCTACCGTCCCGTCCGGGAGCCGGGCGCCGAGCCGGACCTGAAGAGCTGGGCCAGGTACCTCTCCCCGAACCACCTCGGCGGCACCACGAAGGCGAACCCGCCGCCCGGCGCGGACTTCTCGCCCACCTACCTGGAGTTCGAGGAACTGTTCGGCCTCAGCACCGCCGACGGGGCCCTGCTGATCGACCTGGCGGGCCCGCGGGTCCACGTCGCGTTCCGCACCGGGCTCCCCGTGCGACGCCGCTCGGCGATCGCGTGGTCCGAGGCCAACGGCCGCCCGGCAGACGGCTGGGACGACCTGCTCTCGTCGGAGGAGGCGGAGCACTTCGGCGCGCTCGCGGCGCGGGTCGAGGCCGAGGCGACCGCTGAGGCGGCGCGGGTGGCGGCCGAGCAGGCCGAGCTTGAGTCTGCCCGGGCGGTGGCGGGCCCCGACGCCGAGACGGCACGACCGGCCGCCGAGCGCGCGGGCACCGCCTGGGACCTGGTAATCGAAGGCGACGACGAGGGCTTCGGCGAGTTCCGCAACGGCGACCAGAGCGATGTCGACGGGGAACCGGCGGGCTGGATCGGGTCGCCCGGACCGGGCATCGCCTGGGAGAACTGGCCGCGCTCCGAGGACGCGGGCTTCCCGATGCTGCACGTGTGCACGCTTCGGCTGCCCGTCGAGTACCAGACGAAGGGGCCCGACTACCCGGGCGTCGCGCTGTTCATGGGGGAGGGGCAGTTCGGCAACCGGAGGCTGGTCGGCGACGCGTCCTCCGAGGACCCGTACCTGGCCGACCTGGGTCGGGCCGTGCGGCACCCGATGGCGCTGGTGCGCGAGGACGAGATCGGCGGCCAGTACCAGCTCGTCTGGCTCACCGAGGCGGAACTGTCGGCTGGTCCGACGGCGCCGCACCCCGACGTGCGCCGCGACGGCGCGCCCGAGGACGACAGCGAGGGCGCCAACGCCTGGGACGACGTGGAGCCGCTGCGTCGCGTCTGGCTGGTCGAGCGGGACGACCCGAACGCGGGGGAGGCCCCGGTCGAGGCCCGCGCCGGAAGCTACCTGCAGCCGTTCAACACGTCGACGTCGCGGTTCGAGCCGTGGGCCGAGGCACTGTTCGGCCGGTGCCACCTCGGCGGCACGGCCTTCCCCGCCCAGGGGATGCCAGACGGGCTCACCCCGACCTACCTGGAGTTGGGCGAGATCTCCGGCCTGAACCTGGGAGGCGGCGGCACGCTGCAGATCGACCTGTCCTCGGACACCTTCGACTGGGCCTGCGGTTAGGTCCGATCGGGCGTCCACCGTTCCCCGAGCTTGTCGAGAGGTCCGAAAGTGGGTTGTGACGCCGTTGCCCGAGCTCGATGCTCCTATTGGTGGAGGGGCCCGATAGTGGCGCCTGACTGGTGCTGCGGGGCCTTCTCGTCGGCTGCGGGTCTGGTTGGTGGTTTCGGACGCTTCGACAAGCTCAGCGATCGGTGGTTGCGGACGCTTCGACAAGCTCAGCGAACGTTGCCCGAGCTGGCCGAGGGGTCCGATAGTGGCGCGTGATCGGACCGCTTGGGCTCAGCGAGCAGGCGGCGTCGAGGGGATCAGCGGGTCGGTGCGGGGACCGGGCGGCGGGATTCCTCGAACGTGCCGCGCCTCGCGGCCCTGCGCAGGATCCGCAGCAGCGGACGGCCGATCAGCACCAGCGTCAGGATCGTGGTCACCGCGCGTCCAAGGTTCCAGCCCATTGATGTGGCCAGGTTGAACAGCGCGAACCGGTGCAGGTTCTCCAGGATCGGGGCGCCCGCGACGTAGCTCACCTCCGTGCCGAGGCCCAGGCTGAACGGCCAGAACGACAGGTCCACCAGGATGCCGTAGGCGAACCCGGCGACCGCGGCGTAACAGCTCAGCACCGCGATCTCGGCCCAGCCCTTCGCCCTCGGCAGCAGCCCGGCGCCAAGACCGACGAACGAAGCCGCCAGCAACTGGTACGGCAGCCACGGGCCGACGCCGCCGGTCAGCAGCGCGGAAGTGAACAGCGTCGTGCTGCCGAGCAGGAAGCCGAACGTCGGCCCGAACACGCGTCCGCCAAGGATCAGCGGGACGAACACGAACTCGATGCCAGCGGTCCCCGCGCCGAGCGGGCGCGCCAGGGCGCCCAGCGCCGAGAGCACGCCCAGCATCGCGAGGCTCTTCACGTCGATGGTGCCCCTGCTCAACTCCGAGACCACGATGCCGAGCAGCACGGGAAGCAGCGCGGCGAACACGAACGGCGACTGCGTGTTGCCGTCGAGACTTGCCGAGGGCACCACGATCAGCGGCCAGCAGAAGGCGAGCGCCCCTGCCAGCGCGGCGAGGCTGAGCATCAGGACCGAGACGAGGTCCGTGCGACCCTTCACGAGACGAGCCCCTGGACTGCGAGGGCCTCGCGGACCTCCGCGACCGTCAACACGTCGTGCGGGTGGAAGACCTTCGCGACCTGGGGCGAGAACGCTGGCGACGCGCAGCACACCGTGCGGGTCGGCCCGTCCGCGACGATGTCGCCCTCGGCGAGGATGACGCACCGGTCGGTGGTCAGCGCCGCGAACTCGACGTCGTGGGTGGAGATCACCACGCAGGCGCCCGCGTCGGCCAGCGACCGGACGATCCCGCTCAGCTCGGCCTTCATCCGGTAGTCGAGGCCGCGGGTCGGCTCGTCGAGGCAGATCACGGTGGGCCGCGCCGCGAGTTGGATCGCGAGCACCAGCGCGAGTCGCTGCCCCTCGGACAGGTCGCGCGGGTTGCGGTCCTCCGGCAGGTCGGCGCCGAGGTCGGTGAGGATCTGGCGCGTGGTGCCGGGCGCGGCATCGGACTCACGATCGGCCTGCGCCAACTCCTCACCGACGGTGGGCAGATACAGCAGGTCCGACGGGGTCTGCGGCACCAGGCTGACGAGCTTGCGCGCCTCCGCGTCGGCGACGGTGCGCGGGTCGGAGCCGTCGACCGTGAGCGTGCCGGTGCTGGCGACCGCGCCCTGCAGCGCCCACAGCAGCGACGACTTGCCGGAGCCGTTGCGGCCCATCAGCGCCACGACGGTGCCCGCGTGCAGGTCGAGGTCGACGCTGACGGCGCGCAGGTCGCCGTAGTGCACGGCCAGCCCCTCGGCCCGAGCGACCGCGGTGAGCCCGTCGGTCAGCCACGACACAGACCTCTCAGGCAGGTCGGGCAGCGCGACGTGCGGGCCCTCGGCGGTGACCTTGCGGCGCGCGTCGCGCACGCTGGTGGCCACGGTGGGCCAGCCGAGCGCCTCGGAGAGTTGCGCGAGCGGGGGCTTCACGTCGGCCACGGCGAGCACCTCGGCGGTCGCGCCGAACACGGCCCTGCCGTCACCGGGCAGCCAGATCGCGGAGTCGGCCGCGTGCATCACGCGCTCAAGGCGGTGCTCGGCGAGCACGACCGTCAGGCCGACGTCGTGCACCAGCGTCGTGATGGCGGCGAGCACGTCCTGCGCCGCTGTGGGGTCGAGGGCCGACGTCGGCTCGTCAAGGACCAACACCCGCGGCTGGGCGGCGAGCACCGCGGCGATCGCGACCCGCTGCTGCTGCCCGCCGGAGAGTTCGACGAGCGCGCGCCGACGCAGGTCCGCGATGCCCATCAGGTCGAGGGTCTCCTCGACGCGCTTGCGCATCGTGACGGGGTCGAGCCCGAGTTGTTCCATGCCGTAGGCGATCTCGTCCTCGACGACGTCGGTGACGAAGCCGCTGAGCGGGTTCTGGCCGACGTAGCCGATCAGGTCGGCCAGGTCGCGGGGGCGACGGCCGGTGACATCGACCCCGGCGACGCGCACCGTACCCGCCATGCTGGCGCCGGTGGTCATCGGGACGAGCGCGTTGATGGCGCCGAGCAGCGTCGACTTGCCCGTGCCGGTGCGACCGACGATGACGCACAGGTCGGACTCGCGGATCACCCCCGTGACGCCGGACAGGACCGGCGCCGCCGCGTCGGGTTGGGTGATGGTGACCTGGTCGAACTCGATCATCGTGGCCTTCTCGGGTCAGGGGTCGCGAAGCCTGGCACGACGAAGGCGGCCGCGGCGAGGATCGCCAACGGGGGCAGCGTCGGCCACTGCATGGGGATCTGCCTGGCGTTCATCTCGGACGGCGCGCCGTAGGAGGAGATCAGCCACAACACCACGGCGAGGCCCACGACGCCGCAGGCCAGCGTCACATACTCGGGGGCGCCCCAGGGGGCCGGCCGGTAGCGCGTCACGCCCAGTTGGGTGGCGGAGGCGCGCATGCCCCACACCGCGAGTCCGACGGCGAGGCCGAGCACCGCGACGGCCAGCCAGGCGGCCGTGCTGAGCCCGAACGGGCCGGGCGTGGTCCCCGGCACGGCGAGCAGCACGTAACTGCCGAGCAGCACCCCGAGCAGGGCCGTGAGCAACTGCCAGGTGCCGCGGCGCGGCTCGTCGGCGTTGCGGGTGCGTCCGTAGCCCCGGGCCTCCATCGAGGTTGCCAACTGCAGCGACCCCTCGACGGCGTCCTCGATGACGGGAAGCAGGGTGCCCGGGATGGCCTTCAGGCCGCGGGTGCGACCGCCGCGCAGTCGCTGCCCGCGGCGGACCCGGTGGATCGAGCCGATCAGTTGCGGCACGAGGGCCAGCGCGATCACGACGGCGGTGGAGATGTCACGAAGCGCCGCGGGCACCGACTTCAGCGCGGTGCGCGGGTTGGCCAGCGAGTTCGCGGCGCCGACGCACAGCAGCATCACGGCGAGCCGGATCGCGTCGAACAGCGCGAAGGCCAGCCCGTCGAGCGTGACGGGGCCGCCGAGCGTGATGCCCGCGGCCCAGTCGGGAAGCGAGATCGACGGGAGGGTGAAGAGCACCGTTCCGGTGCGCCTTCCGCCGATGGTGATCTGGAAGAACAACCGCATCGCCACGATGATCGCGGCGAGCATCAGGTAGATCTTCAGGGACCGTGCCCATGGCGCGTCCGGGCGTCGTCTCAGCACGACCGTGACGACGGCCGCGGCGATCAGCGCGATCACCAACGGATTGGTGGTGAGGCTCACCGCCGCGCTCGCGCACAGCGCCCATCCCCACCAGGCCCATGGGTGCACGGACCTGAGGTCGCGCCCGACCGGGTCCTGCGGGGTGGCAGGCCCGGTCGGTGCGACCCGGGGGAGGAGACGGGGCATCTTGGGTCAGCGTCCGCCGACAGCGCCCTTGCCGCCGCCGCGGGCACGCAGCCACAGCACCGCGCCGACGATCACGGCGAGCACCGCGACGCCGCCGATGATCCAGCCCCAGGGGGCCGATCCGGTGGGCTCAGCGGGCGCCGGGACCTGGCTCGCGTCGGCCGTTGGCTGCGCCGTCGGGCTGGGGCTCGCGGCCGCACCGGTGAGCTTCAGGTCGACGGCGGTGGTGCCTGCCGGGGGAGCGACCTCGGTGCCGCCCTGGACGATCTTCAACTGCGGAGGGGTGCACTCCTTGTTGTCGGTGGCGTAGCACCACGCCTCGATGGTGCCGCCGACCGGCTTGGCCTCCGCGGGGCCGACCTGCGCGTAGGCGTATTCCTTGCCGGGTTCGCCCTGGTAGTAGGCCCAGTAGGCGCCCGCGAAGGTCTTGGGGCATTCGGCGGGGTGGCCGCCGAGGGTGCAGATCATGTTCATGTCGCCGAGCACGACGGGCACCCCTGCGTTGGCGATGGCCTCGTCACCGGTGGCGGGGTTGCCGACGCACTCGTTGGCGATCACCTCGTCGGTCTCGGTGGTGATCAGCAGCCATACCTTGTCTGCGGCGAGGCAGGCCCCCACCTCGTTGTCTGCGCCGTCGGCGCGGGCCGGTGCAGGCAGCGCCGCCATCAGCGCCACGAAGGTGAGCGCGAGCAGCGCCGTCAGGCGTGCGAGGACGCCGCGACGAGCGGTCGTTCCGGTGGATTCTGTGAGAGACATGGGCCTCTTACCCTTTCTGCCTCGGGACTGCTAGAGCCAGGCCGAGGAAGCGGGCCCGGACCCATCCGTAGTCCGCGACGGATGCAAATTACCTGTGGTCTGTCAGGGTGAGTTCCCGGCTTCGGCGATGCCGTCACGGTTGCGGGTCAGCGCCGGAATCGCACCGGCTTCCTCTCACTGACGCGGTCACTCTAACACTGCTGACGGGGTCCGCGACCCGCCCGAGCGGGCGCCCTGCCGAGGCCCTAGCCGATAGGCTCGGCGCCATGGTGATCGACCTCAACGCGGACGTCGGAGAGTCCTTCGGGCGCTGGCGCCTCGGCGACGACGAGGCGATGCTCGACGTCGTCAGCAGCGCCAACGTGGCCTGCGGGTTCCACGCCGGGGACCCACTGACGCTCACCGCCACCTGCCGGCTTGCCGCCGAGCGGAGCGTCGTCGTCGGTGCTCAGGTCAGCTACCGCGACCTCGCGGGCTTCGGGCGCCGGTTCATGGACGTGGCACCCGAGGAACTGACGGCCGACGTCGTCTACCAGATCGGCGCGCTGGAGGGCATCTGCCGACGCTTCGGCGTCCGGGTCGGCTACGTCAAGCCGCACGGGGCGCTGTACAACGCCGTCGTGCACCACGAGGCCCAGGCCGCCGCGGTCGTCGAGGCCGTCCTCGCCTATGACAGGCGGCTTCCCGTCGTCGGGCTGCCAGGGTCGGCGCTGCTGCGCCGCGCCGCTGAGGCGGGCCTGCGGACGGTCGCTGAGGGCTTCGCCGATCGCGGCTACCGGGCCGACGGAACGCTGGTTCCGCGCTCCGAGCCGGGCGCGCTGGTCACCGACGCGGATGAGGTCGCCGAGCGGGTGCTGACGATGGTCATCGACCGCTGCGTGACCGCCCTCGACGGGACACGGGTCGAGATGCACGTGGAGTCGGTGTGCCTGCACGGCGACACCGAGGGAGCGGCCGACCTTGCCCGCGCGGTGTGCGACCGCCTCGCCGCGGCAGGGGTGCGGGTCGCACCGTTCGTGGCCGCCTCGTCGGATGAGCACGGGTGAGGCTCCTGCCGTGTGGCGAGCGCGCCCTGCTCGTCGAGTTCGCCTCGCTCGACGAGGTGCTCGCCGCCGAACCGGTGCTGCGCGCCGCCGCCCATGCCGGGCGTGGACCGTGGGGATCGGTCACCGACGTCGTCCCCGCCGCCCGGACCGTGCTGATCGCAGGCGCCCCGGCCTCGGAGCTTGGCGCGTCGGTCGAGACGCTGCTTGCCGGTCCGCTCTCGACGGCGGACGCAGCCCCGGCCCGCGAGGTGGTCGTCCCGGTGCGCTACGACGGCCCCGACCTCGCCTCCGTGGCGGAGGCAACCGGGCTGACGGTGGCGGAGGTGATCCGTGCCCACGTCGACACACCGTGGCGGGTCGCCTTCGGAGGCTTCGCGCCCGGCTTCAGCTACCTCGTCGGCGGCGACCCGAGGCTGCGCGTGCCTCGGCTCGCGTCGCCCAGAACCCGCGTCCCGAAAGGTTCCGTCGGGCTGGCCGACGAGTTCTCGGGCATCTACCCGACGGCCTCGCCCGGCGGATGGCGGCTGCTCGGGACCACAGACGTCACGCTGTTCGACCCCGACGCCGCCCCACCCGCGCTCCTGACCCCGGGCACCACCGTCCGCTTCGAGGCGGTCCGCGCGGGTTCCGCCAAGCCCGGCCAGCCGTCCCGCAGGGCCGTCGCGGAGGCCCCGCCCACCGCGCCGGTCCAGGGGCTCGTCGTCGAGAGCGCCCTGCTGCCCGTCACGGTCCAGGACGAGGGACGCAAACGGCTGGGCGCCATCGGCGTCGGGTCCTCCGGAGCGGCCGACCTCGGCGCCTACCGGTTGGGCGAGCGGCTCGTCGGGAACCCGCCTGGCGCTGCGGCGCTCGAGATCACGCTCGGCCAGGTCGCGCTTCGGGCGGTCGGGGACCACACGGTCGCGCTGACTGGCGCACCCTGCCCGGCTGACGTCGACGGGCGGCCGGTCTCGCCCGGCGTCGCATTCGCGCTGCGCGACGGCGAGCGGCTGAGCCTCCGGAGTCCGGAGGGCGGGCTGCGGACGTACCTGTCGGTGCGCGGCGGGGTCGAGGTGCTCGAGGTGCTCGGCTCCCGCTCGACCGACACGCTCGGCGGGCTCGGACCCGCGCCGCTGGTGGCGGGATCGTCGGTCCCCGTCGGCGATGCGCGCCCCGGCTGGCTGCCCGGCGTCGACTGGACCCCCGTCACGGCGCAGCCCGCTGACGTCGTGGACCTGGCCTATCTGCCCGGGCCGAGGTCCGAGTGGGTCGAAGGGCTGGACGGATCGACGTGGGTCGTTGGCGGGTCCGTCGACCGGGTCGGGGCGCGGTTGACGGGCGAGCCGCTGCGCCGCGCCCCCGGTGAACTGCCCAGCGAGCCGGTGGTGCGGGGAGCGATCCAGGTGCCGCCCTCGGGCGAGCCGGTGCTGTTCCTCGCCGACCATCCGGTGACCGGCGGCTACCCCGTCGTCGGGGTGCTCACCCCGCAGGCAGCAGACAGCGCCGCCCAGTTGGTGCCCGGGCGGCGCTGTCGGTTGGTGCGTGCGGTCAGACCACGCTCTGCCGGTTGACGTCGGAGGTCACCCCGACGCCGGCGGCAGCCAACTTCTCCGCGAGGTCGTTGCGGGCAGCGGCGCCGCCCTCGACGATGTAGGCGGTCTCGGCCGGGGTGATGACGGTGACGGGGATCATCCGCGCCGACTCGCCCTCGCCCAGGTCGACGCCCGCCGGGCGGCCCGGCGCGTCGAGGCCGATGAGGACGCCGACGGTGCCGTTGGGCGTGACCATCTGCGCGGGGATGCCCTCGGGCGCGGGAAGCTCCATCGAGACCACGCCGTAGTTGTCGAGGTGGCCTGTGATGCCGCCGAGGTCGGCGACGTTGGCCGCGAAGTTCTGCAACGCGTCCAGTTCCCAGCTCTCCCGGATGGCTGCAAAGTCGGCCCCCACGAGCCCGGGCGACTCCAGGTAGACCTCTGCGCCGAAGCCGTTTGCGGGGCCGGAATTGTCGCGGTGCGGGTCGGTCATGCCGTCGGAGGCGATGATCGTCGTGGCGTCGGTGCGCGTCACGCTGTAGGACTGTCGGGTCGTCGGCCACGGGGGAGCGCCCATGAACTCGGGGCTGACCAGGTAGGCGACCACGTCCTTGTCGACGCTTCCGATGCCACTCCAGTAGCCGTTGCGGGCGGCCGCCCACTGCTCCCAGCGGGGGTCCTCCTGTACCTCCTCGGGCTCCTGTACCTCTTCCTTCTTACGCTTGAACCAGGCCATCCGTGCCTCCCTTGTCGGTGTGGCTAGCAGCTTAAGAGCCGTTCGGCTCAACTTCCCGCACCCCCGGGAGCAATTCCCGGGGACCGACGGCGGCAGACCGTCGATCTTGGTTGGCACTCGGCTTGATTGAGTGCTAATCAAGCGATAGCTTTGGGATTGGCACTCGACCACGTCGGGTGCTAACGGCCAGGCGGCACCCGCGACGACGCCCAGCCACCCAGACAGAACACTGAACCGGGCAACCGGAATCGAAGAGAGAAAGGTGTTTGACGTGGCAACCACGATCAAGCCGCTCGAGGACCGCATCCTCATTCAGCCCCTCGAGGCCGTTCAGACCACCGCCTCCGGCCTCGTCATCCCCGACACGGCCAAGGAGAAGCCCCAGGAGGGCAAGGTCATCGCGACCGGCCCCGGCCGCATCGACGACAAGGGCAACCGCATCCCCCTCGACGTTGCCGAGGGCGACGTCGTCATCTTCTCGAAGTACGGCGGCACCGAGGTCAAGTACGACGGCCAGGAGTACCTCCTGCTGAACGCGCGCGACATCCTCGCCGTCGTCAGCAAGTAAGGGACTGAATCACTCATGGCAAAGACTCTCGCTTTCAACGAGGACGCACGTCGCGCGCTTGAGCGCGGTGTCGACGCCCTCGCCAACACCGTCAAGGTGACGCTCGGCCCCAAGGGCCGCTACGTCGTCCTCGACCAGAAGTGGGGCGCGCCGACCATCACCAACGACGGCGTGACCGTCGCCAAGGAGGTCGAGCTCGAGGATCCGTACGAGGATCTCGGCGCCCAGCTGGCCAAGGAGGTCGCCACCAAGACCAACGACGTCGCAGGCGACGGAACCACCACCGCAACGGTCCTGGCTCAGGCCATGGTCCACTCCGGCCTGCGTGCGGTCGCCTCGGGCGCCAACCCCGTCGGCCTCAAGCGCGGCATCGACAAGGCCGTTGAGGCCGTCGTCGAGCGCCTCGCCGAGAACGCCCGCCCCGTCGACACCACCGCCGACATGGCGTCGGTCGCCACCATCTCCTCGCGCGACGAGCAGATCGGCGAGCTGATCGCTGAGGCGTTCGACAAGGTCGGCAAGGACGGCGTCATCACCGTCGACGAGTCCAACACCTTCGGCACCGAACTCGAGTTCACCGAGGGCATGCAGTTCGACAAGGGCTACCTGAGCCCGTACTTCGTCACCGACGCCGACCGCATGGAAGCCGTCCTCGACGATCCGTACATCCTCATCAACAGCGGCAAGATCTCGTCGATGAACGAGCTGCTCCCGCTGCTGGAGAAGGTCATCGCCGCCAAGGGCACGCTGTTCATCGTGGCCGAGGACGTCGACGGCGAGGCCCTGTCGACGCTCGTGGTCAACAAGATCCGCGGCACCTTCACCTCGGTCGCCGTCAAGGCCCCCGCCTTCGGTGACCGTCGCAAGGCCATGCTCGAGGACATCGCGATCCTCACCGGCGGCCAGGTCGTCGCCCCCGAGGTCGGCCTCAAGCTCGACCAGGTCGGCCTCGAGGTGCTCGGCCGCGCCCGCCGCGTCGTCGTCACCAAGGACAACACCACCATCGTCGATGGCGCTGGTGAGTCCGAGGAGGTCAAGGGACGCGTCGCTCAGCTTCGCGCCGAGATCGATCGCACCGACTCCGACTGGGATCGCGAGAAGCTCCAGGAGCGGGTCGCGAAGCTGGCCGGCGGCGTGTGCGTCATCAAGGTCGGCGCCGCCACCGAGGTGGAGCTGAAGGAGAAGAAGCACCGCATCGAGGACGCCGTCTCCGCGACGCGCGCCGCGATCGAGGAGGGCATCGTCGGGGGTGGCGGTTCCGCGCTCATCCACGCCGGCTCCGTCCTCAAGGACGACCTCGGCCTCTCGGGTGACGAGGCGGCAGGCGTCCAGGTGGTCGCCAAGTCGCTGGTCGAGCCGCTGCGCTGGATCGCCGAGAACGGCGGCCAGGCCGGCTACGTCATCACGACCAAGGTCGCCGAGATGGAGGTCGGTCACGGCTACAACGCCAAGATCGACGAGTACCAGAACCTCATCGAGAACGGCGTCATCGACCCCGTCAAGGTGACCCGTTCGGCGCTCGCCAACGCGGCCTCGATCGCCTCGCTGCTCCTCACCACCGAGACCCTCGTGGTGGACAAGCGCGAGAGCGACGACGACAAGTGATCTGCTGATCTCTGCTCGGAAGCCCCGGACCGTTTCGGTCCGGGGCTTCTTTGTGCTGGGGCGGGACGTTCGTTGAGCAGTAGTCGGGGTTCGATCGGTCCGCGACGGTTCGGGGTCGGCGTGTCGCGCGTCGACCAGTGAATGCTGCTCAACGCTCGCCCAGCCCGCCAGCGTGAGCCTCCCCGGCGTGCAGGTGACCGAGGGGCTTGGGTCGGGTTCGTGGTTGAGCAGTAGTCGGGGTTCGATCGGCCCGCGACCGTTCGCCGTCGGCGTGTCGCCCGTCGACAAGTGAATGCTGCTCAAGCAGATCGACTCGGCGCGACGCTCACCCCAGCCCTGGCGTACTGACCGGCATGTTTCGTCGGAGGCGACGATTAGGGTCCGAGCCATGACGGACGTGGACTACGTGGCAGACCTGGACGACGCGCAGCGCGAGGCGGTGGAGCACGACGCCGGGCCGCTCGTGGTGGCCGCGGGCGCAGGGACGGGGAAGACGCGCACCCTGACGGCGCGGGTCGCGCGGCTGATCGACTCGGGTGTCGCCCCGGAGCGGATCCTGCTGCTCACCTTCACCCGCCGGGCCGCCGCCGCGATGACCAGCCGGGCGGCCGCGCTGTGCTCCGACCCGTCGGTCACGCAGCGGATGTGGAGCGGCACCTTCCACGCCGTCGCGCACCGACTCGTCGCCGAGCACACCCAGCACCTCGGCCTCGAGGACGTCACGGTGCTCGACCCGGGCGACGTCACCGACCTCATCGACCTGCTCCGCGAGGAGCACGGCCTCACCGGGACCTCGAACCGGCTGCCCACGTCGCAGTCGCTGGCCGACATCTACTCGCGTGCCGTCAACACCGGGGTGCCGACCCGCACCGTGATGAGCGACCAGTTCCCCTGGTGCCTCGACCACGCCGACGCCATCAACGCGCTGCTCAAGTCCTACGTCGAGCGCAAGCGCGCCCGCGGCCTGCTCGACTTCGACGACCTGCTGCTCTACTGGCGGGCGCTGCTTGCCGACCCGTCCGTCGGGGACCGGCTCAGGGCCCGCTGGGACTGGGTGCTCGTCGACGAGTACCAGGACGTGAACCAGATCCAGGTCGACATCGTCCGCCTGCTCCGCCCGGACGGGGTCGGCCTGACGGTGGTGGGCGACGACGCGCAGGCCGTCTACGGCTTCCGCGGCGCCACCGCAGAACACCTCCTGCGCCTGCACGACGACCTGCCCGGCTCGACGCTTGTGCGACTGGAGCGCAACTTCCGCTCCAGCCAGCAGATCCTCGACCTCGCCAACGTGGTGCGCCCCGGCGACCTGCGCCTCGACCTGGTCGCCGACCGCGGCGCAAGCGGCCCGAAGCCGGTCCACGTGCAGTGCGCCAACTCCGACGACGAGGCGCGGGAGGTCGCGGAGGCGGTGCTGGCCGCGCACCAGGAGGGCATGGACCTGCGCGACCAGGCCGTGCTGTTTCGCACCGGCACGCACAGCAACCAACTCGAGATCGAACTGCGGGTGCGCAACATCCCGTTCCACAAGTACGGAGGCATCGGCTACCTCGAGACCGCCCACGTCCGAGACCTGATCGCCGCCTTCCGCGTCAGCCTCAACCCCGCGGACGAGATCTCCTGGTACCGGCTCCTGACGCGGCACCGCGCGATCGGCAAGGTGTCGTCCCGGACGCTCGCGGCCCGGCTCGTCGAGGGGGCAAGCCCCGACGAGGTCGTCGCCGAGGCGCCGCCCAAGGCGCGCACCGCGCTTGCGACCACGCTCGAGTTCATCGGCGCCGCAAGCCAGACGCGGGTCCCAGCGCTGATGGTCGAGGCCTGCCACGCCGCGGTCGAACCGCTGCTTCGCCAGCACTACGTCGACTGGGGCAGGCGGGCCGCCGACGTCGAGGGCGTCGCGCAGGCGGCGGCACGGCAGCGCGACCTGCGCTCCTTCATCGCGGAGGCGACCATCGACCCGACGTCGGTCGCGGGGGACTGGGCGAAGAAGCCGCACCTGGACGAGGACTTCCTCGTGCTGTCGACCATCCACTCCGCAAAGGGCCTCGAGTGGCGCAACGTCCACCTGTTGCGCGCCTCCGACGGGGCGCTTCCCTCCGACATGGCGCTCACGTCGAAGGAGGGCCTCGAGGAGGAGCAGCGCCTGTTCTACGTCGCGGCGACCAGGGCCCGCGACTCGCTGCGCATCTACTCGCCCATGCGGCTCCCGGTGCACCCCACGAGCATGAGTTCGCGGCACGTGCTGGCCAAGCCGAGCCGATTCCTGACGGAGCAGGCTGTCGGCGTGATGGACCAGGTCAGCTCGGCGGGCCTGCTTGCCGCGCCGGTGGCCACCTCGGCGGGCGCGACCCGTCCGGTGGCGCCGTCGGTGACGGTCCCGAGCCTGGACGCGCTGTTCGGCTAGTCGTCGGCGCCGGCCTGAGAGGGCTCCCGCGGCGCGCCGCGCGGCTGAGCCTGGGAGCGCCCCGCACGGGACAGTGGAATACTGCAGGCGTGACGAGTGAGAACCCGACGAACCTGGGAGCGACCCAGCGGACGTTGGCCGAGCGGGCCCGCGACCACATCCGCGAACGGATCACGTCGGGGGAGTACCCGCCCGGATCGCGCATCAAGGAGCGCGAACTCTCCGAGGAACTTGGCATCTCGCGCATCCCGATCCGCGAGGCCCTGACCGGCCTGTCGACCGAGGGCTTCATCACGCTGCAGCCCCGCCGCGGGGCGATCGTCACGGAGTTGGTGCCGGAGGACCTGCACGAGATCTTCGAGATCCGCGAGGTGCTCGAGGTGCACGAGGTGGTCCTCGCGCTGCGCCACGGCACCGAGGAGGAGAAGCGCCGCCTGGTCGAGATCGTCGAGGCCGAGCGCGCCGCGGTCCGCGCCGGGGACACCGCTGCGGTCGCCGAGGGCAACGCCGCGTTCCACATGCAACTGGTCGCGATGAGCCACAACGCCCTGCTCACGTCGCTGCTCGACCCGCTGCGCAGCAGGCTGAGTTGGCTGTTCAAGCAGAACGACGACGCCACGACGATCTGCGCGCAGCACTACGAGATCGCCGCCGCGATCGCCGACGGGGACGAGGCGCGCGCCAAGTCCCTGGCCGACCACCACGTCGCGACGTCGAGGCGGCTCGCGATGACCCTGCTCTTCGGCCAGCAGCACTGACGCACAGGTGAGCCACCGCGGCGACGGGGTCGCCTGCCGCTGCGTCGAAACCCCCTGTTGGTGGTCCGGGGCCGTCCGCAGTCTGCTTGTCGGTGAGGGTGGTTTCGACCGATGAAGGTCGCTTCGCGCCCTTCATGGCTCAACCAGCGGCTGAGCCACCGCGGCGACGAGTCGCTGCCGCCGCATCGAAACCGCTGTTGGTGATCCGGGGCCGTCCACGGTCCGCGCGGCGGTGCGGGTGGTTTCGACCGATGAAGGTCGCTTCGCACCCTCCATGGCCCAACCAGCAGGCCGCCTCACACCGTCCGAGGCTGGGGCGTCACACGGCGACGTGATCGGCGTAGACCAGGCGCCCGATCAGGCGCTCCATGCCGTCGGTCGAGTCCGCGTCGAGCAACTCCTGCTCCTCGACGACGACCCGCCAGGTCGACTCGGGCCCGCCGGGGCGGCGCAGGTCGATGGGCGTCGCGTCAGGGATCCGGATCGTCCCCGCCCAGGTCGCCTCCTGCGTGCCGCCCTCGTCAACGTGCACCGGCACCAGGTTCGCGTAGGCGACGGGTGACCAGTCCAGGTCGCCCGCGCCGTCGGGCCGTTGCTCCAGTCGGGCGAGCATCGTGCGGGACCGCAGCAGTCGGGCCGCCGCGGCCGCCTCCTCGCCGGTCGGCGCGTCGGGGCCGATCAGGCCGCCCGGCAGTTCCCGGACGTCCGTGCCTGGCCTCAGCCTGGCCGTCACGCCGGAGACGGTGACCTGCACCGTCGCCGCGTCCGGGCGACTGACGCTCAGCCGGCGCTCGGGCAACGGCTGGGTCCACCCCGTCACTGCCACGCCCGACACCTCGCAGCCCGGCAGCGAGTTGGGCTGCCAGCGCACGACCGCCAGCCGGAGGAACGGCGAGGCGACCGGCGCGTTCTGCAGCGCGATGTCGACGAACCACCGTCGCGTCTCCGGGTCGTACTCCGGCTCGTAGCCGATCACCCGGACGGTGGGGGAGCCGTGCACGTCCCGCAGGACGAGTTCGGGCGAGGCGGCCACCGGGAGCCCTGCGCCGCGCGGCCACCCGTCGGCGCTTCCGCCGATCATGGGCGGCGTGATGCCGAGCGGCCCTGCCCATAGCGCGGAGAGGGTGTCGAGGAGGACGTGTTCCCTGCCGAGCAGCGGCGGAACCGTCGCCCCGGAGGTGCGTCCGCCGCGCTGCTGGATCGGGTCGACGGCCCACAGGCTTGTCGCCTCGTCGGGCGGCTCGGGCACGTTGGGCCTGCTGACCCAGGCTCCCGCCTCGCGCACCGAGTGGGTCGGGTCGAAGACGACCACCCCGAGCAGTTCCCCGTCCCCGGAGGAGAACCAGGGCCGGTCCAGCCAGACCCGCACCCCCGAACCCCGGGTGCGCAGCCATCCGAACGGCGTCGCCGGTTCCGCCTCGTCGTCCCAGCGCAGCAGCGGAACGGTGTCGAGCACCGTCGGGGCCGCCGGCCTCGCCGATGAGGGGATGTCGAGCGTGACGGGGTCGCCGGTCTCGGGCGTTGCGGGCAGTTCGTCCGGCGCGAAGTACTCGGCGTACCGGGTGGTGCCTCCCGGGTGGTAGGTCACGACGCGGCGGTGCGTGTCGGGGAAGTTCTGGATCGCGCGGTGGACGGCCAGCCCGGCGCCGCTCGAGTCGCTCCAGTCGATCAGGTGCAGCACGCCCGTGCGCTCGTTCTCGGGGACGCCGGAGCGCACCACGATGTCGGATCGGGTCACCGTCTCCGGTGCAGGCTGCGTCGGGTCGTCGCGGCGCTCGGTCCAGTCGGCCCGGACCACGAGTTGGTCGGTGCTTGGGCCGTGCACCTCGACGACCCCGGCGAGCGCGACCACGCCCCGGTCCTTCGGGCGGGCCAGGATCCGCAGATCCCGGAGTTGTGGCACCTGTGCCGGGGCGGGGACCGCGTGCACCAGTCGCAGGGGGGTGCCTGGGGTGAGCCACCACAGCCAGCCCGACGTGGCGGCGCGCTGCAGGCGCACCAGCGTCGTCAGTTCGTCTGTGGTGTAGCCGTCGGATTCGTCGACGCTCCCCGCGAGGATCGAGCGCCACAGCCCGAAGAGCTTGAGTGCGTCCTGGGGGAGCGTCGACGCGAGGGTCGCCCGGTACTGCTCCCCGGGCGGCAGCGTGACCCGCACGGCGTTGCCGTCGGCCCGGGCGTCGAAGGCATCGCCGCGCTCCAGCACCAGCCGCAGCGGTTCCCGGCTCGGCCAGACGCCGGGATACGGCAACCGGAGGACCTGCAGCGCGTTGGGGTCGTCGAGGAGGTGCTCCTCACCCGCGTGGTAGAACACGAGCGAGGCGCCGTCGGCGAACGGCTCGGGCAGGTAGGGGAGGGTCAGCTGGTCGACGTCGTGGACGACGTACTGGCCCTCGGCGAAGGGCCTGCCGCGGTCGGCGGCGAGGTCGTCCAGACTCGGCTGCGCAGGGTCGGCTCCAGGCCTGCTCGCGAGCCGCATCTGGGGCTGCTCGGTCAGCACGTTCGGGTCGGTGAGGCTCGGCCGGTGGGAGTCGAGCAGCGTGCCCCGCTCGGCGAGCGCGACCGCGTACAGGCGGCGGATCTCAGCGGCGTCTCCCGTGCCGATGGCCGCGTCGAACAGGCCGACGGTCTCGGCCTCGAACTGCGTCGCCTTCGGGGGCGCCAGGTGACGCTCCGACCGGTCCCGCTGGCCAGGCCCGGAGCGCACCACGAGGACGGCCAACTGTTCTCCCGGGTCCAGTTCGGAGCGCGCGACCACCACGGGTGAGCCGACCGGCTCCCAGCGCAGGTACGGCCTCGGAAGCGTCACCGTGACCCTCGGGCCGGGCGGAGCGCCGGGCGGCTCCGGTTCGACCACGGGCGGGTCGTCCACCGGGTGCCGGCCGGGAACCTTGCGCTTGAGCTTCCTGCCCAGCTCGTCCAGGTTCGGCCGCACCCGGATCGGGCGGTCGCCGGGCACCTGGGGCAGCACGATGGCCCTCTCCCGGGCGGCCGTCACGGGTCCGACGGCGCCGAACAGGACGCCGGTGATCGCGTCGATGTCGCGGTCGCCGGTGCCAAGGGCCCGCTGCAGGTCGTCCACGTCGATTCCATCTGCGGCCCTGGCGGGTCGGGACCTGCGCAGCTTGTCGGCCACGCCGCCGCGGTCGAGCCGCTCGAACTGGTCGCGGAGCCGCTTCAGATGGCCGGGGAGTCGCTCGGGCGGGAGCGGCTCGACAACAGGGGCCGGCTCCACGACCGGGTAGGAGTTGCCTGCCAGGTCGACGGCCAGCACGCGGAAGCTGTACGAGGTGCCGTACCGCAGCCGGGGCAGCGAGCCTGGTTCGACCCGGCTGACGATGCGGGCGCCGTCGAGCGGCGCGTCGCTCGGGGTCTCGACCATCCGCTCGGTCGCCTCGCCGGGGGCCGGGTCGGTGACCCGTTCCGCGGTCAGGCCTGGGCGCGGGGCCGAGAGGGACCAGCCGTCCCAGCCCGCGATCACCTCGTGCAGGTAGAGGTCGTCGCTTCCGTCGCGCCGGTTGAGGCCGGAGGCCTGCAGGAAGCCGACGTCGGGGGCATCGTTCAGCACGGTGGCGCCGTCTGGCGCGGTCACGTCGACGCGGCGGCGGTGCAGGCTGTGCCAGGTGCTGGTCGCGTCGTCCCAGACCTCGAGGCGGTAGCCGCGCACCACGTCGTCGAGCACCAGCGCCCGCCCGTCGGTCGGCAGCGCCTCCGCGGCCTGGAGGCGTTGGCGGGTGACGTCGGCGCGGTTGGTGCGCGCGATCGCGAACCCGGTCGAGCGGATCGTGGCGGGCGCCGCTGTCGCCGCGTCGCCGTTGAGTTCCGAGGCCAGTTGGCGGGGCAGGTCGCGCAGGTACTGCTCGAGCTTGAGGCCGCCCGCGTCCGGGTCGGTGTCCAGCAGCACCCAGTCGGGCTCGCCGAGCGGAAGCGCGCCGCGGGTCCAGGCAGGGCTCGACGCGGCACGGAACGCCTCCCCGTCGACCTCCACCTTGGTCGGTCGGGCGGGGATGACCTCGACATCGTCGGGCATCCCTTCGAGGACGACGCCGATCTCGGTCGCCTGCGTGAGAGCCTGCATGGCCGCCTGGTCGGCGAGCGTCACGTCGACGACCAGGCCGAGCGCGCGCAGCAGCGCGGGGGTCGAACCGAACGAGGCGACGCGCGCGTGGAAGTCGTGCTGGGGAGGCTCGGGACGCGGCCCGGCAGCGGCCGCCGCCGGGCCGGGCTCGTAGTAGCGGCCCATCGCGTGCGCGTCGGTGAGCAGCCGGAGTTCGGGTTGGCCCGTCAGGTCCTGGCCGAGCAGGCCGTCGAGGGCGGCCGAGACGCGGCGGTCTGCGTCCCGGTCGCCGAGGATGCCGTCGAGGGCGGAGTCGGGTGCCAGTGGCTGGACCTCGTGCGGCGGCTCGTGGCCGCGTTCCCGACCGATCGTGACGCCGTCGAGCGGGCCGATGGTGGCCAGCGCGTCCGCGACGCGTCGCGCCAGCAGCGCCTGGTCTCCGCGGCGTCGCGCGCGGTGCAGCAGCCCCGCGACGGGGCCGTTCGGGTCGAGGCCCGCGATGGTGGTGATGACGGCCTCCGCGAGCGGCGTGCCCCACACCCTCGGACGGAGCCCCGGGGAGGCGTTGATGGCCGCGAGCGCGACGTCGATGGCGGGCTCGCTCATCCGGCTCGCGGGGTTGCTGCGGATGGTCGAGGCGGCGAGTTGGGGAGCGGGGAACGGCGCGACCGGGACGCTGCCCGGCAGCAGCGACCGCCAGGCCGATGCGTCGGGCGCCGAGACGATCTGCAGCGCGGCCGAGGTCGCGCCGATCGTCAGCGTGAGCCGCGCCCCTGCCAGGACGTCGACCCAGTTCAGCGCCGACGGGTAGTCGGCAAGCGTCGCCCCGTCGCCGGTGAGCTTGTGGGTGAAGAAGACGCTGACCTGGAACGGGGCGTCCTTGGCGAGGGAGTACGGCAGCGCCGTCGCCATGACTGTTGTTGGCACGGTGTCCTCCTAGAGGGAAGCGAAGGCGTTGCAGTAGGTGGCCCAGTCGGCGTTGTCGCCGGCCGCGTCGGGAGGCAGCGTGTCGCGCATGGTCGGGTCGCCGCGCGAGCCCGCCAGTTGCCGCTCGACCACGATCTCCACCGAGGCGGAGAAGAAGAACACCTCGACCTCCACCACCAGCGACGCCCGGCCGTGCAGTTTGTCGGTAGCGAAGTCGTAGGTCAGCGACAGTTCGAGCGTGATGGAGGCGGAGATCAGGCCGAGCACGTCGACCTCTCCGCGGATCCGGAAGTAGGCGGTGAACTTGCCGCCGTCGCCCTCAAGCCTCAGATAGGCACCGACGGCGATGGAGACCGAGCCGGAGGCGACGCCCAGGTCAACCGACAGGCTCGCGGCCGCCTCGAGGCCGAGTTCCAGCAGGACGAGCCCCTTGGGGGCGGCCCGCAGTTCCAGCCATCCGCCGCCCCCGACGCACATCACGGTGAGCCGGAACGGCGCGTCCTTTGCGCAGAAGTGGAAGCCGACGGTGAGCGCGTCACCGAGGAACGGGACCCGCGCGTCGGCGCCGAGCGTGATGTTCTCGAGGCTGAAGACGCCGACCCCGACGTTGGGCAGGGCAAGGTCGAAGCCCGCGGTGACACCCTCGGGTTTCACGTCCACGAAGGGCGGGTCGGAGAAGCCGTCGAAGGGGATCAGGGAGCGGAGCGTGTCGACGAAGGCGAGCGGCCCGAGGAACGCGATGCCGCCGAAGACGACGTCGACCTCCGGCTTGCCTGCGGACCCGGCGTGGAACCCGATCCGCCGGAACTTGAGTTGCATCAGGCCGGAGTCGCCCGCGCCGATCAGGTTGAGGTTGAAGTTGGCGATCTCGGCGGTCACGTCGACCTTCGGGGCGGCGTCGGTGAACGCCTGGACGACCACGTCGATGCGCAACCCGTGCCGGTCGAGCGGGTCGAAGATGCGTTCGATGCCGCCGATGCCCCAGGGCAGGATCTCAGGGCTCCATTTCAGGCGCGCCGTGACGCGGCCTGCCGCGGCGTCGCGCATCAGGGCGGCGACGTCGGCGGCGGTGGCGAGCGGGGGTCGCAGCGCGTCGAACGCCCCGGTGAGTCGGGCGCGGACGGCCGCCGGGATGCCGGGCAGGCCGAGCGAACCGGCGGCGCCGTCCAGCGCCGCGACGAGGGCGGCGGCGTCGTCCGGGACCGCCGCCGCGGTGCCGGGGAGCCCCTCGAGGCTTGTGCGCAGGGCCGCGACCGCCGCGGTGACCGGCGCGGCCTGCGCGGCAAGCGCGTCGCGTGCCGCGGTCGCCACCGCACCGGCGCCCGCGTGCGCCGCATCCGCGACGTCGCCGTCGAGTCGGGCGGCGGCGTCGCCGAGTTCCTCCGTCAGGGCGGTCAGGCCCGACGTCAGGGTGGTCAGCGCGCCCGCCGCGTCCGAGACGAAGGCGGGCACCTCGCCCAGCCCTGTGGCGGCGAGGATGTCGGTGAGGTTGAACAGGCCGAACAGGCGTGGCAGCAGCGTCGGCCCGAAGAACTGCGACGGGTTGAAGGCGCCGTCTGCCAGCCCGTCTGCGTCGGCGCCGACGGTGCCGAGCGAGCGGGAGAGCCCCTTGACGTCGAGGCTCGGGGACACGAAGCCGCCGGAGCGTTCCGATCCGGAGCCGAAGTCCATGGCGGCGCCCGAGACGAGGTCAAGGAGCACCTCCCCGGCGTTGGGGCCGGCGACGGGCGGCTGCCCGGGTGCGCGGTCGGGCAGCCCGTCGGCGAGGAAGTGCGGCGAGTAGCGCATCGACACCGTCGGGGCGGACGGGCTCAACTGCCGCATCGGCGGCAGCACGCCCTTGACCTCGACCATCCTGGGGCGCGACGTCGGGCCGTCGATGTCGCCGTCGAAGGTCATGGTGGCGATCTCGACGCTCGTGTCGCCCAGCTTCACGGGCCGGGCGAGGGCCACCGACTGGCCGCGGCCGGGGATCTCCTGGACCGGCACGTAGGTGCCCGAGGCCAACTCGGGGTGCAGCGGGAAGATCAGGTCGGTGCCCGCCTCGGCGACGACCTGGACGAACACCAGGGGCGCTGCCCAACTCTGCGTCGCGCCCGACCGGTCGGTGCTGGTGAGCGTGAACGGGTAGGGCTCGCCAAGTCGCTCGACGACGAACGGGTAGGACGGGTCGGCGGGGGTGTTGATGTTCGGCGTCACAGGCGGGCCGACGGTGACCTCGGCGAACGGCAGGTCGCGGTGGCCCTCCGGGTAGCTCTTGGTGGGCTCGCGGATGATGATGAACCAGCGCTGCCAGAGGTAGGCGACCGGCTCGTCGCGGTGCCGGACCTTGCGTTCGGTGATCTTGACGAGCAGGCACCGGTGCCCGAACGGGAACAGGAAGCCGGGGTAGGCGACGCGCACGTAACTGTCGCGGCCCATCTCGGCCTCGTGCCGGTAGGACATCACGTTGACGGCGCCGTCCCAGAATCCCGCCCAGGTCAGCCAGGCGCCGAGCGTGGAGAGCGCGAGTCGGGTCACCTGGAGCGGCGTGTCGGCGAACCGGGCGTCCGACTGGGTCTGCGTGACGATCGCCCGCCGGTCGAACGGGGTGAGTGACTGCTCGAAGCCGGGGTCCTGCGCGCCCTGGTCGTCGTCGCGGGTCCACCTGGCCCGCACCACGGGCGGGGTGCCGTCGGGTCCGGCGACCAGTTCCGTGCGCCACAGTTCGGAGCGCCCCTCTGGGCCGCGCGGGGCGACCGCGTGGCGGAACCTGCTGCCGCGCGACGGCGAGACCACCAGCCGGTAGGGCGCCTCGATGGCCGTCTCCAGTTCCTGCGGCGGCTCGGGGCCGACGTCGGTGACCTCGCCCGCGGGGCTCGCGGCGCGCGGGACCACCAGGTCGAGGTCGGAGATGGCCGCCAGCACGCCGTCGACGTGCCAGTCGATCCGGGTGCCGGGCGGGACCGCGAAGACCAGTCTGCTCGGCTCGGCGCTGCGGTGCCGCGACGGGTCGGGTGGTGGTGGCGCCTCGACCTTCGAGCCGGGCGGGATCAGTTGCCACACCTCCTCGCCGATGTGCTGCGGAGGAATGCCGACGACCAGCAGCGCGTCGTCGTCGGCGACCAGCACCCCCGTCGGGTCGCCCTGCTCGAGGTGGCAGCCGTAGGCGGCAAGCGTCAGGTCGATCAGGTCTTCGGTGCGGAGCAGTCTCGCCTCCACGTCAGGGCGCTGCGGTTCGGGCATGGCGACTCCTTTGTTCAGCCCGCGCCCCCCGCGGGCCGATCCCCCTAGAACCGCATCATCTCCCGCAGGAACGGGCGGCACAAGACGCTGTCAACTGCCCAAGGCGCGACACGCCGAAGTCAGCGCCCCGCGGGGCTGGGCGAGGGTCGGGACTTGAGCATGTTGGGTAACTCGTTGCACGGGAACAGCGTGTTTTAACGTTCACATCGGCAACGAGCAACCAAACATGCTCAAACACCCGCCCGACCCGCGCCGTCGCGACCCGGGTCAGACGATGCGGTGCATCCAGCCGTGCACGTCCTCGGCGAGGCCGTACTGGATGCCCGTGAGGCGTTCGCGGAGCGCGAGCGTCGTCGCGCCCGGGCGTCCGTCCCCGACGACGTGCGCGCCGTCTGCGTCCTTCAGCGTGCCGACCGGGGTGATGATCGCGGCGGTGCCGCACGCGAACACCTCGGTGAACCGGCCGGAGTCGATGCCCTCGACCAGTTCCGTCAGTTCGAGGCGGCGCTCCTCGACGCTCAGCCCTGCGTCGCGCGCCAACTGCAGCACCGCGGAGCGGGTCACGCCCTCCAGGATCGTGTCGGTCAGCTCGGGGGTGACGACGGCACCGTCGGAGGTGACGGCGAACAGGTTCATGCCGCCCAACTCCTCGACGAAGCGGTGCTCGACGGCGTCGACGAAGCCGACCTGCGAGCAGCCGTTCTCCTCGGCCTCCTGCTGCGCCACCATCGACGCTGCGTAGTTGCCTCCGCACTTGGCGAAGCCGGTGCCGCCCGGGGCGGCGCGCGAGTAGTCGCGGGTGAACCAGATGTCGACCGGTGCGATCCCGGTGCCGCCGAAATAGGCGCCTGACGGGCTGGCGATCACGGCGTAGGTCACCGACGTGGACGGCTTCACTGCCAGGAACGGCGAGCGGGCGAACATGAACGGACGCAGGTACAGGCTCTGCTCGGCCCCAGTCGGCACCCAGTCCCGCTCCGCCGCCACCAGCGCGTCGACGCTCGCGAGGAAGTCCTCGACGCTCAACTCGGGCAGCCCGAGGCGGCGGCAGGAGCGGCGGAACCGCTCGGCGTTGACGTCCGCGCGGAACCTCCAGATCGAGCCGTCGGCGTGCGCGTAGGCCTTGAGCCCCTCGAACGCCTCCTGCGCGTAGTGGAAGACGGCGGCCGCCGGGTCGAGTTCGAACGGGCCGTAGGCGACGATCCTGCGGTCGTGCCAGCCGTCGGCGGCCGTCCAGTCGGCCACCGCCATCCGGTCGCTGAACTGGGCCCCGAAGCCCAGGTCGGACAACACCGAGGCGCGTTCCTCGGCGGGGCGCAGAGGCGCGTCGTGGAGGGTGAACTGGGTCATGCGGATGCCTTCTTCGGTAGGGGAGGGGTCAGATCGAGCCGCCGCCGGCGACGTCGATGCTGGCGCCGCTGATGTAGCTCGCCCGGTCGCTGGCGAGGAACGCGACGACGCCAGCGACCTCGTCGGGCTCGCCGAAGCGGCCGAGCGGGATCGCGGCGGACTGGTCGGCGAAGAACTGCTCCTCGCTCTTCTCCGGCGCCCGCTTTGCGTGGATATTGGCCCACTGCGGCGTCTTGACGCTTCCGATGTTGACGACGTTGACAAGGACGCCGTACTTGGCCAGTTCCTGCGCAAGCGTCTTGGTCAGGTTCAGGCCAGCCGCGCGGTTGACGCTCGTCGACAGGAACCGGAAGTCGGGAGCCTCCGCGAACACGGAGCCGATGTTGATCACGCGGGCCGCGTCGGAGGCTTTGAGCCAGGGCAGCGCGTCCTTGACGGCGCGGAACCAGCTCAGCACCTTCACGTTGAAGTCGGCGACCAGGGCGTCCTCGGTGAGCGTCTCGAACGTGCCCGGGTGCGCACCTCCTGCGTTGTTGACGAGGATGTCGATGCCGCCCATGTCCTCGGCGGCCCACTCGACGAACTGGGCCAGTTGGTCAGCGTCGCGCACGTCGACGGCGCGCCCTGCCGCCCGCTCTCCGAGCGTCGCGACGGCGTCGGCCACCTCGTCGGCGCTGCGGGCGCAGATCCGCACCCGCGCGCCCTCGGCGACCAGTTCCTCGGCGATCGCGAACCCCAGCCCCTTCGATCCTCCGGTGACGATCGCGCGGCGACCATCCAGTCCGAGCTCCATCTCTCTACCTCCTCAGGCGAACGCCTCGTCGACCGGGACCTGCAGTCCGGTCGCGAGTCGGTTGGTCTTGTTTGCGGCTGCCACGACGGCGTGCAGCTCGGCGAGCTGCTCGTCGGTGGCGCCCTTCCCGCGAGCGGCCGCGGTGTGCGAGCGGACGCAGTAGGTGCAGTTGTTGACGGTGGAGACCGCCACGTAGATCAGCTCCTTGACGAGCGGATCCAGCGAGGTGCCCGCCGCCATCACCTCCTTGAGCTCCGCCCAGGTGCGCTCAAGGTTGGCAGGGTCGTTGGCGAGCACCCGCCAGAAGTTGTTGACGAAGTCCGTCTGCCTGGTGGCGCGGATGTCGGCGAACACGGCCGCCGCACGCGGGTCGAGCTCCTCGTCGGTGAGGGCGGGCAGGATCGGGCTGAACTGCTCCATCGCTGATGCTCCTAACTGAAGGTGGCGCGTCGTTTGCAGCCTAGCGCCGCGCGTCCGGCGAGGGCTTTCGGCTGCCCGTCTCATGGACGCCGCCCCGAGTTGGAGCGAGGGAACCGATCGGTTAGGGTTGCCTTATTCGCATTACCGCAAGCAAAACGTTCGCTAAATCCGAGGCGGGGTGCGAGGACGGAGAAGCCGCATGACCATGTCGTTCGAGGCGTCGAGGATCCAGACCCCGGAGCGCGCGCAGTCGCTCGCCCGTCGCGTGCTCGGCGGGTCAGGGTCGGCAGGTATCTTCGCCTATCGACTTGGTGAATCGCTCCCGTTCGTCGCGCACGGCCTTGCCGCCGATGGATCGCTGGTGATCGCCGCCCGTCCGGAAGGCCTCCTCCCCGCGACCGCCCCCGGCTTCGGCGTCGACGTGCGGATGGACGCGGTCCTGCATTCCGCCGACCCCAGCGTCAGCATCGTGGCCGCGTCGGTGCACCTGCTTGGCGAGCTCACCTGGGTAGGCGAAGCGGAACTGCAGAGCCTTCGCGACACCGGCCTGCCGTCGCGGGTCGCCGACCTTGCCGACCTGCCCGGCATGCAGGTCGGGATCGTCGAGATCGAGCGCGCGGTGCTGCATGACCTCGACGGCGCCACCGTCGTCGACCTCGACGAACTGCGCGCCCCCTCGCCGCTCGACGAGCTGGCGGCCCAGGGCGCGGTCGCCCGGCTCGGTCAGGACGCGCTCAAGGACCTCTGCTGGGCCGTGATGGTCGGGCGGCTCGAGGGTCAGGTCTGCGTGGCCGACGCGCCCCCCGCCGCCTGCGCCCACACCATGGGCCGCGTGTTCTGCGTCGACGCTGACCTCGGCGGCGTCACCCTGATGTTGGTCTCCCCGGGGGAGGCCCACGTCGTCTACGCACCCTTCCCGCGCCCCGTCGCCTCGGTGGACGCGCTCGAAGGTGCGCTCGCGGCCCTCGTGCAAGCGGCCGCCGCCGACCTGGCGTCCTGAATCACGCCCCTCCCGGAGGGGTGCAACGCCAAGACGGCGCCCGGGAACTACCCGGGCGCCGTCTTCCGTGCGTGTTGTCTGGCCCAGCGGGGTGCCCCGTCAGCGCACCTCGTAGGAGAGGCACGTCGCGGTGTCGGAGATGTCGACGCCCTCGGCCGTGCACATCAGGTCGGCGTTGTGGACGCACTCAAGGCGCTGGCATGCCCCGACGTGGCCGTCGGCGACCGGAAGTCCGCCGCGGGCGTCGAGCGTGACGAACGTGGCGCAGGTGGCCTTGTCGGTGCCTTCGATCGTGACGGCGAACGCGGTGCAACCCGAATCGTTGTACGCGCACGATGTGGTGGCGCATGACGTGATGGCGGTGACGGTGCTCATGGCGGTTCCTCCAGGTGATGTGCCGTTGTCTATTGACGACAATCCTAGATTTTTCACCGCCCCTTGGCAACCCCTCCAAATAGCGTTTGACAAGGCGTGATGCAAATAGTTCCGCTGACTTTCCGTCAGTCTGAAGTTGCCAAATTAATCGTTGCGTTAATCCTCAGTCGCGCGAAACGAACGCGAACACCCGCGTCGGGAAGCCGGTTCCGCCCACCACGCGGGGCACGCCGACCGCGATCACGGCGCCCGTCGGAGGCAACTGGTCGACGTTGACGAGGTTCTCCAGATGCCACACGCCGGCCGGGTGGGACACGTTGCGGTGGACGGGGAAGTCGGGCTTGTCGCCCGGGTCGATGCCAAGCGTGTCGACGCCGAGGCCGACGACGCCGCGGGCCACGAGTTCCGTGGTGCCCTCGACCCCGAAGCCGGGGAACTTCAGGTCCGTCGTCGAGTCGGTCCCCGCATAGCTGAGGGCGTCCTGCTTGCGGTGCGCCCATCCTGAGTTCATCAGCACGGCGGAGCCTGCCGGGATCGTGCCGTGCTCCGCCTCGAACCGCGCGATGTCGGCGACGTCGACCGTCGCGTTGGGATTGGTGGCGGCCCGCTCGGAGATGTCGATCACCACGACGGGCACCACGAGGTCGTCGATCGGGATCGAGGCGGTATCCGCCCCGCCGGGAACGAAGTGCTCCGGTGCGTCGAAATGGGTGCCGGCGTGCTCGAAGGTCGTGATGATCCGGGCGTGGTAGCCGCCGCCCTCGTGCGTGACGGCGTCGGCGATCTCCAGCGCGGGGGCGCCCGGCCACAGCACGGTGTCGGGCCCGAGGGCGTCGCTCAGGTCGACCAGTCGGAACCCGCCCTTGAAGGCGGCGAACGCCGCGTCGCGGGCCGCGACGACGGTGGCGGTCGTGGCGGCGTCCTGGGGATTGGTCTCGAGGCTCATGACGGTTCCTTCGTCTGTTCGCGCGCCGCCCCTGTGCGACGCCTAGCCAAACATTAGGGAGCCGACCGCGCGTCGAGGTGGGGTTCCGGGACTTTCCTGCCCGCTTCGCTGACAGCGAAGGTCGCGCGCTCCGGTGAGCGGTAGGCGGGCACGGCGTTGAGCAGTATCGCGGCCTCGACCGCAGTGCGAGCGTTGACACGGCCACGTCGGCGCGACGAGCACGCAATGCTGCTCAAGGCTGAACCCGCGCGGAAACCCGCCCGTGCCCTGTCGGCGTGATGGGTCGGCGTCCGGGAGGTCTCTGGTGACGATGCTGCGCTCTGAGCGAAGCAGCGCCTCCGCCGTCGGGCATCGCGGGCGGCGGGCGAGCGGGTCGGCGTGCTTGTGGGAGCGCCCGATGAGCCAGAAGAGACGGTGCGCGAAGCCCCGTCCAAGCGTGATCGTCGAGATTGGGGTGCCTCGGCATCCGGCGATAGACTGGCCGCTCTGAGCCGACCCGACCGAGAGGTGCCAGAGTGCAAGACGAGCTGACCGGATCCGGGGTTCCCGCCCCATTTGCCACGTTGGGCCTGACCTTCGACGATGTGCTGCTTCAGCCCAATCAGTCGGACATCATCCCTTCCCAGGTCGACACCGGCACCCAGCTCACCAAGCGGATCCGGCTGAACATCCCGCTGGCCTCCGCCGCCATGGACACCGTCACGGAGTCGCGGATGGCGATCGCCATGGCCCGTGAGGGCGGCATCGGCATCCTGCACCGCAACCTCAGCATCGAGGATCAGGCGCACATGGTCGACCAGGTCAAGCGCTCCGAGGCGGGCATGGTCTACGAGCCCATCACCGTCAGCCCCGACGCCACGCTCGGCGAGGTCGACGAGTTGTGCGCCACCTACCGGATCTCCGGCGCCCCGGTCGTTGACGCCGACGGCAAGCTGGTCGGCATCATCACCAACCGCGACATGCGCTTCGAGGACAACCCGCGTCGCCCCGTCCATGAGGTGATGACGACGGCCCCGCTGATCACAGCCCCCGTCGGCGTCTCCAACGAGGACGCGCTTGGCCTGATGGCCAAGCACAAGATCGAGAAGCTTCCGATCGTCGACGCCGACGGCAAGCTGAGCGGCCTGATCACGCTCAAGGACTTCGTCAAGGCCGACAAGTACCCCAACGCCGCAAAGGACGACCAGGGCAGGCTCCGCGTCGGCGCCGCCGTCGGCTTCTTCGGCGACTCGTGGGAGCGCGCCATGGCGCTCGTGGAGGAGGGCGTCGACGCCATCATCGTCGACACCGCCCACGGTCACAGCCGCGGCGTGGTCGACATGATCAAGCGGCTCAAGGCCGATCCGGCGGCCGCTGCCGTCGACATCATCGGCGGAAACGTCGCCACCTACGCAGGCGCCAAGGCACTCGTCGAGGCGGGCGCGGACGCCGTCAAGGTCGGCGTCGGACCCGGCTCCATCTGCACCACGCGCATCGTCGCCGGCGTCGGCGTCCCGCAGGTGACCGCCATCTACGATGCCGCCCGCGCCGCGAAGCCCGCAGGCGTGCCGGTGATCGGCGACGGTGGCCTGCAGTACTCCGGCGACATCGCAAAGGCCATCGTGGCGGGCGCCTCCACCGTGATGCTCGGCTCGCTGCTCGCAGGCTGCGAGGAGAGCCCCGGCGAGCTCGTCTTCATCAACGGCAAGCAGTTCAAGAGCTACCGCGGGATGGGATCGCTCGGCGCGATGGCCGCCCGCGGCCGCAAGGCGTCCTACTCGAAGGACCGCTACTTCCAGGGTGATGTCACCTCCGACGACAAGCTGGTGCCGGAGGGCATCGAGGGTCAGGTCGCCTACCGCGGCCCGCTCGCGGCGGTCGCCTACCAGTTGGTCGGTGGCCTGCGTCAGTCCATGTTCTACTCGGGTGCCGGTACGATGGCCGAGCTCCAGGAACGGGGCCGATTCGTCCGCATCACCGCCGCAGGGCTGCGAGAATCCCACCCACACGACATTCAGCTCACCGCCGAAGCGCCCAACTACTGGTCGCGGTAAGGAAGATCCATGTACGAGCTCGGACGCAGCAAGCGCGCCAGCCACGCCTACTCCTTCGAGGACGTGGCGATCGCGCCCACCCGACGCACCCGCTCTGAGAACGAGGTCGACCTCAGCTGGAAGATCGACGCCGTCACGTTCGACATCCCGATCGTGGCCGCCCCGATGGACTCGGTGATGTCTCCCGCGACCGCGGTGCGGATGGGTGAGCTCGGCGGACTCGGCGTGCTGAACCTCGAGGGCCTCTGGACCCGCTACGAGGATCCGCAGCCCCAGTACGAGCTGCTCACGCAGGAGTGTGACCAGGTCACCGCGACCCGCCGCCTGCAGGAGATCTACGCCGAGCCGGTCAAGGGCGAGCTGATCCGCGACCGCCTCGCCGAGCTGCGCACCGCAGACGTGCCCGTCGCCGGGTCGCTGTCGCCCGCGCTGACGCAGGAGTTCGCCCCGGTCCTCGAGCAGGCGGGCATGGACTTCTTCGTGATCCGCGGCACCACCGTCTCGGCCGAACACGTCGGCGGCGAGGACACCTTGAACCTCAAGGAGTTCATCTACCGCTTCGACACCCCCGTCCTGGTCGGCGGCGTCGCCACCTACCGAGCCGCGCAGCACCTGATGCGTGCCGGTGCGGCCGGCGTGCTGGTCGGTTTCGGCGGCGGTGCGACGCACACCACCGCAGACGTCCTCGGCATCGAGGTGCCGATGGCCTCCGCGGTCGCCGACGTCGCCGAGGCGCGTCGCGACTACCTGGAGGAGTCGGGCGGCCGTTACGTCCACATCATCGCCGACGGTGCCGTCGGTAAGTCCGGCGCCATCGCCAAGGCGATCGCGTGCGGCGCGGACGCCGTCATGGTCGGCTCGCCGCTTGCCCGCGCCACCGAGGCCCCCGGCCGCGGCTGGCACTGGGGCGCAGGTGCCTGGCACTCGACGCTTCCCCGCGGCGAGCGCTCGTTCTTTGAGCAGGTCGGCACGCTCGAGGAGGTCGTGCTCGGCCCGTCGCGCGTCCCGGACGGCACCATGAACCTGGCGGGCGGCCTGCGCAAGGCGATGGCCCTGACGGGCTACACCGACGTCAAGTCGTTCCAGCGCATCGACCTGATCCTGCACTGATGATGACGCCGGACGAGGCCCGGGCGGAGCTCCGGCGGCTGCGCGGGAGCATCGACAACATGGATTCGGCCCTCGTGCACCTGCTCGCGGAGCGGTTCAAGGTCACCCAGCGGGTGGGGGAGTTGAAGGCCGCGGCAGGCCTTCCGCCTGCCGACCCCGACCGTGAGGCCGCCCAGATCGCCCGGCTGCGGGCGTTGGCGGTCGACGCGGACCTCGACCCGGAGTTCGCGGAGAAGTTCCTGACGTTCATCGTCACGGAGGTCGTGCGGCACCACGAGCAGATCGCGGCCGAACAGGGCGAGTAGCGCCGGTTGAGCCGGGCAAAGGCGCGCAGCGCCGCAGCCCGCGTCGAAACCATCTGGAGCAGGTCCGCCTTCTGGTGCGGGTGGGTTTCGACCGACGTGGTCGGCTCGCGTGTCCGCTGGTTGAGCCGGGCAAAGGCGCGCAGCGCCGCAGCCCGCGTCGAAACCCCTGTGGTGGGTCCGCCTTCTGGTGCGAGTGGGTTTCGACCGACGTGGTCCGCTCCGCGCCCCACGTGGCTCAACCAGCGGTCAGCCCACGTGGCTCAACCAGCGGTCAGCCCACGTGGCTCAACCAGCGGTCATCCCGCGTGGCTCAACCAGCGACGGCCTCGGTCTTCGTCAGGCGACCCAGTTCGGCGCCGTCCTTGTCGAAGATCGCCATGGTCTCGCCGTCGATCGTGCCCGTCTCCAGGCCGCTCAGCCAGACGTCGACGCCCTCGCAGAACTTCGCGGTCGAGGCGATCTGGATGAATGTAAGCGAGTCGCCGTCCTGCTCCCAGGTGCCCATCAGGCGGTTGCAGCCGTCGGTTCCCGCCAGGCGGCCGTCCTGCTGGAGTTCGAGGCTCGGGGCCTCTTGACCGTTGCCCTCGCCCGTCCAGGTGCCGACCGCGGTGGGCGCGGCCGGGGCGCAGGCGGCGAGTGCGCCGACGATCGTCAGGGCCGAAGCGAGCGCGAGTCGTCGCAGCATCCTTGGTCTCCATTTCGTTGCTGGGGGAGCCACGTTACCCGGGCGATCCGAGCGTGAAACGGGCGGGGTCCCGGCCGCACGCGACGCTCCTTGTCGCGCGTGGAAGCCGCCCGAGCGAGCTCAGATCAGCGGTTCGTCCGCGTTGACCATGAAGTCCGCGGCACGCACCAGATACTCCCGCATCGTGGCGTCATGCTCCGCCTCGAGGTCGAGCGTGTCGACCGCCGCGAGCATGTGGTGCAGCCAGCGGTCCCGCTGCGTCGGCGTCACGGCATAGTGCACGTGCCGCATCCGCAACCGCGGGTGCCCGCGCTGCTCCTGGTAGGTCTTCGGGCCGCCCCAGTACTGCTCGAGGAACATCCGCAGCCGATCCTCCGCCGGCCCGAGATCCTCCTCCGGGTACAGATCCCTCAGCGGCGGATCGTCGGCGACGCCGCGGTAGAACTCGCGCACCAGTTTCGCGAACACCGGCGCCCCGCCGACCTGCTCGTAGAAGGAGGCCTCGCTCATCCGGCGGTCACCTCCTCGCGCCACGAGTGCCGCGGCCGGAACCCGATCGCCCGCTTCGCCGCCTCGTTGCTGAGCAGCGTGCCGTACTCGCCGACCGAGTCGGGCACCTCCAGTTCGGGGTGGATCGCGGCGAGTGCCTCGCGGGTCGGCATGTCGAGGATGGTGTCGTCAGCGGCGATCACGAACGCGTGAGCCCCGCTCAGATGCGCGCCGAGCGCGTCCTCACAGGACTGCGCGACATCACGGGCATCGATGTAGCCGAACAGGTTCCAGCGCCGCGCCTCGGGGTCGCGCGCGAAGCCCGGCTGGGCCTGGTAGTCCTCGACCGTGAAGATGTTCGACAGTCGCAGCCCGACGAACGGAATCCCCGCCCATCGCGACACCTGCTCGGCCATCGTCTCGGTCATCACCTTGCTGAGCGAGTACGTCGAGTTCGGGTAGGGGTAGTGGCCCTCGTCGACGGGGACGTAGTTGACCTCGTCGAAGGGAAGCCCGAGGGTCGTCTCGCTCGACGCGTAGACGACGCGCTGCAGGCCCAACTTCCATGCGGCCAGGAACACGTTGTCGTTCATGGCGAGGTTGGCGTTGAGGGTCTGGGAGTCGGTGTGGATCGAGTCCGCGGGGATGTTGGCAAGGTGGATGACGGCGTCGGCGCCGTGCAGCACCTCGACTGCCTCGCCGTACTGCGTCAGGTCGGCGCGGAAGAACGCGCCCTGGTACCAGGCGGGCCTCGGAGAGACATCGGTGGCGATCACCTCGTGCCGGGTGTCCTCGACGAAATGCCTCAGGGTGGCCTGCCCTGCCTTGCCGCTGGCGCCGGTGATCACGATCCTCATATCCGCATCGTAGAGCGCCGCGACCGACCCTGGGCGCGTGGTGGCGTCCGTCCCAGGTGGCGGTCAGGCGCAGGACGATGGCCCTATACAACCGTATAGATTCTGATACGCTCGTATTGTGACCGACGACCGAACCGCCAAGGCGCGACTCAGGGACGCGGCGATGGAACTCGTCGCCGAGGGCGGGGTCAAGGCCCTCACCGCCAGGGCCGTCGCCGACCGGTCCGGGCTCTCGCAGGGGCTGATCCGGCACCACTACGGCTCGATGGCGGAACTGCTGCGCGCCTGCGACGCCCACATCGCCGAGGTGATCCGCGCAGGCAAGCGCGATTCGATCACGCCGTCGCCCGGCTTCGACGCCATCGGCACGCTCCGCTCCACAGGCAGCGACCACGTGCTCGCCTACCTCACCCGACGGCTCGGCGCCGACAGCCCGGAGATCGACGAACTCATCGACCTGCTCGTCGCCGACGCGATCGGCTACCTGCGCGAGGGCATCGACGCGGGCGTCGTGACACCCACGTCCGACCTTCCCGGACGGGCAGCCCTTGCGACGATCGTCGCGCTCGGCTCGCTGAGCATGCACCGCCAGGTCGAGCGCTACTTCGACGTCGACGTCCGCTCCGAGGACCTGGCAAGCCAGCCCGGATTCGTGCGCTACGTGCGCGCCCAACTCGACCTGTATTCAGGAGTCGTCGAGCCCAAGGTGCTCGACGAGTATCTACCTCTGCTCGAAGAAATCGAGGAGCACCATGAACCCCATCCAGACTGAGCGGTTGACGAAGCACTACGGCTCGTTTCCAGCCCTGATCGACCTGGATCTGGAGGTGATGCCGGGGGAGGTATTCGGATTCCTCGGGCCGAACGGCGCGGGCAAGTCGACGACGATCCGCGTCCTGATGGGCGAACTGAACCCGACCTCTGGGTCGGCTACCGTCCTCGGCGCGAAGCCGCGCGAGGTCGAGCATCGCAGGCGGCTCGGCTACCTGCCCGCCGACCTCGCGCTCTGGCCCGCCATGACGGGCCGCGACACCCTGAAGTTCTTCGCCAAGCTGCGCGGCGGCGTCGACTGGAAAAGGGTCGAGACCCTCGCCGAGCGACTCGACGCCGACCTCGCCAAGCGCGTCGGCGAACTGTCGACGGGCAACAGGCAGAAGATCGGCCTTATCTCCGTGTTCATGCACTCGCCCGACCTGCTGATCCTGGATGAGCCGAACGCCGGCCTCGACCCGCTCGTCCAGCACGAGTTCTGGGCCATGATGCGCGAGGTCGCCGACGACGGTCGCAGCGTCTTCCTGTCGAGCCACACGCTGTCCGAGGTCGAGCGCGTCGCCGACCGCGTCGGGATCATCCGCAAGGGCCACCTGATCGCCGTCGAGGAGGTCGCCGCGCTGCGCCGCAAGAAGATGCGCCGCATCGAACTCGACATCGACGGCCTGGTGACCGAGGCCGACCTGGCCGCCGTGCCCGGCGCACGCGACATCGAGATCCATCCCGACCGGGTCGAACTGAACTTCGACGGCGACATGGCGCAGTTGCTCGCCGTCGTCTCCGCCAAGGCGAGGCTGCGCGACCTGCACACGCAGGAGGCGGACCTCGAGGACATCTTCCTCACCTACTACCAGGACGCGGCGTGAGCACCGCGGTCCTCGGCCGCGGCCTCGCCGACGGGTGGCGCGGCCTGACGATCGCGGCTGGCTCTGTCGCCGCGATGCTGGTGCTCGGCCTGGCCGTCTACCAGGACCTCGACCTCAGCATCTACGAGGGCCTACCCGAGGTCGTCCGGTCGCTGATGGGCATTCCGCCGCACGCGGACGCCTCCCTGATGGCCTACAACGAGATGCTCGCGGCCATCGGCGCGCTGGCCTTCGTCGGCGTCGCCGTCGCGATCGGCGCCTCCGCGATCGCGGGGGAGGAGTCCAACCGGACCCTTCCGCTCGTGCTGGCGAGCCCCGTCTCGCGCGTGTCCTTCGCGCTGTCGAAGGCGGCGGCCATGGTGCTGCTGCTGGTCGGCTGTGGCGCCCTGCTGTGGGCCGTCGCCGCGATCGCCCCGTTGGTGCTCGACGTCGAGATCGGCGACGCCCGGGTGCTCGCGTTGATGCTCCATCTCACCGCCAACGCGATCTTCCACGGCTGCCTCGCCTTCGCCATCGGCGCGATCACCGGCCGCAAGGGCCTCGCCGCGGGCGTCGGGGCGAGCGTGATGGTGCTCGGCTGGCTCGGCACCGGTCTGCTGCCGATCTGGCGCGAGAATGCGGCCGACTGGATCCCCTGGTACTGGTTCAACGGCTCGAAGCCGCTCGTGGGGGGTGTCAATGGCGGCCACTTGGCGCTGCTGCTCGGCGGTGCCGCGCTCCTGGTCGCCGTCGGGGTGCTCGGCTTCCGCACCCGCGAACTGCGCCTCAACCAGACCGGCGGCAGCCTGCTGGACAAGGCCCGCGCCATCCCGATGCTGGCCAGGATCCTGCAGCCAACAGGCAAGGGCGGGTCGCTGTTCGGCCTGCGGTTGGCCGCTCAGCAGGTGCTGCTGTCCTACGTGGTGGTGGTCGTCTCGCTTCTCATGGGCTTGGCGATGCCGTTCATGTACAAGGGGCTCGCCTCGATGATGGCGGACTTCTCGCAGTCCTTTCCTCAGTCGATGGCCGACCTGTTCGGCGGCGGCGACCTGACGACGGCCGCCGGGTTCCTGCACCTGGAGACGTTCGGGATGGTGGCGCCCATCGGGGTGATCCTGGTGGCCACCGCCGCCGCTGCGTCGGGCATCGCGGGGGAGGAGCGCGCACGTCGCATGTCGACGCTGCTCTCGCAGCCGATCTCGCGGAGCCGCGTCTACCTCACGGTCGCCTCGGCGATGGCCACCTATGTCGTCATCGTCGCGGGGACGCTGTTCCTTGGATCCTGGGCCGGAGTCGCGATGTCCGGGATCGACGTCAAGGTCGCCAACCTGGCGTGGGCGTGCGGGCTGCTCGCCCTGCTCGGCCTGTTCTTCGGCGCGCTCGCGCTGTTCATCTCGGCAGCCACCGGCAAGCCGTCTCCCGCGGTCTGGGCGACCACGGGGATCGCGGTGGTCGGCTTCTTCGGCTACACGCTGCTGCTGGCCGCAGGCAAGGAGGGTTGGGGTTGGTGGTCGCCGTTGCGCGCCTACCTGTACGGCCCGCCGCTGCAGGAGGGGGTCCTCTGGTGGCAGCCGGTGTGGCTCGCCGTCGGCGCGGTGCTGCTCGTTGCCATCGGCCTGCCGATCTTCGTCAGGCGTGACCTGCGCAACGGGTCCTGAAACCGGCGGTGCCAGCGGGTCGGTTCAGGCGTCGGCCTCGGGCGTCGGCTCTGCCTCGGGCTCTGGCTTCGGGTCGAGCCGTGCCTGGCGCGACTCGATCTCGTCCTGCACCTCGCTCAGCGGTTCGACGAGGGCGCGCGCGTAGAAGTGGCGCGCGGTCTTGCCCGGGTGGCTGAGCGCCAGGATGTCCTGCTTGGTGACGCGAACCTGGCGCACCACGGTTCCCTCGAGGGGCCAGGTCTCCTCGGGGTCCTCGAAGGACTCGGGGAAGTGGATCTCGGTGTCGCTGACCGACAGGGGATAGGGCCCGTGTTCCGAGACCTCCGTGCCGGTGGTGCGGGCGACGCTTCGCCTGTTCGCGTCGGCCTTGCGGAACATCAGGACGGCGGCGCCGGTCATGATGATCAGGCCGGCGAGCAACTGCAACTGCAGTTGGCGGAGTTGGACCATCGCGATGAGGCAGGCGACTGCGAGAACGGCCAGCACGACCGTCATGGCGTAGCCCATCAGCATCAGTCGACGCTTCTGGTCGACCTGCACCGCCGGACGCTGCTTGACCCAGTCGGTGTAGCGGAACTCCCGTGTCTTCATGCGAGCAAGGGTAGGGCCAAGCGGCAGGTGCCGGCGTCGGGGGCACGCCTTCCCGCGAGGCCGCGTCGTCGGCGGGACGAGGTGCAGGCGCCGTCAGGTGGTCGGAGTCGAGGCGAAAGCCCCTGGACGGCAGGAGACGACGGCACCAGTGGGGGGTCCTGATGCCGTCGCCTCGTCCAGTGGGTCAGTTGTCGAGCAGGCCCTCGAATAGCACGGTCGACAGGTAACGCTCGCCGAAGTCGGCGACGATGACGACGATGGTCTTGCCCGCGTTCTCCGGGCGGTTGGCGACCTCGACGGCCGCGGAGATGGCCGCGCCTGCGGACAGACCGACGAGCAGGCCCTCCTGCGTCGCGGCCTTGCGCGCGTATTCGACCGCCTGGTCGATGTTGCGGGGCAGCACCTCGTCGATGACGTCGCGGTTCAGGATCTCCGGCACGAAGTTGGCGCCGATGCCCTGGATCTTGTGCGGGCCGGGCTGGCCGCCGCTGAGGATCGGGGACTCGGCGGGCTCGACGGCGACGATCTTGACCTCGGGCTTGCGCTCCTTGAGGACCTCGCCGACGCCCGTGATGGTGCCGCCGGTGCCGATGCCTGCGACGAGGATGTCGACCTGACCGTCGGTGTCGTTCCAGATCTCCTCGGCGGTGGTCCTGCGGTGGATCTCGACGTTGGCCTGGTTGGCGAACTGGCGGGCCAGGACGCCGCCGCGCTCCTTGGCGATCTCCTCGGCCTTCTCGACGGCGCCGCGCATGCCCGCGGGGCCGGGGGTCAGCACCAGTTCGGCGCCGAAGGCGCGCAGCAGGGCGCGACGCTCGAGCGACATGGTCTCGGGCATGGTGAGGACGACCTTGTAGCCGCGGGCAGCGCCGACCATGGCGAGCGCGATGCCGGTGTTGCCGGAGGTGCCCTCCACGATGGTGCCACCCGGCTGCAGCTCGCCGGAGGCCTCAGCGGCGTCCACGATGGCGACGCCGAGGCGATCCTTGACGGAGTTGGCGGGGTTGTAGAACTCCAGCTTCGCGACCACCGTGGCGTTGTCGCCTGCGATGCGGTTCAGCTTGACGAGGGGCGTACGGCCGATCAGGGCCGTCACATCGGGGTAAATGCTCATGTCATCGGCAACCCCGCGTCTTCTGCCGATATTCCCGCCACAGGGATGTTTTTTCGCGCTGGGTGAAAGTCCTGCGTTGAGCATGTTTGGTGTCTCGTTGCCTTCTGCGGCCGGCGGTTTCAAGTGGTGGACGCAACGTTGAGTATTTGTTGGAGTGTTTCAGCGGGGGTGGCGAAGTTCAAGACCTTGCGGGGTCTGTTGTTGAGAAGGGTCTCCATCTCAGCGATCTCTTGATCGGTCACGGTGGTGAAATCAGTGCCCTTGGGGAAGAAGTCTCTGATGAGTCCGTTCCCGTTCTCGTTGGTGGGCCGCTGCCAGGGCGAGTGAGGATCACAGAAGAACACCTGGATCCCGCTCGCGATGGTGAACTGGGCATGCCGGGCCATCTCGACTCCTTGGTCCCAGGTCAACGTTTTGAACGCTGCGGTGGGGAGTCGTTGGATCATCTCGCCTAGACGGGCGGTGACGGTGACCGAGTCATGGGTATCGAGCCTGGAGATCAGCGTGAACCGTGAGGTGCGCTCGTTCAAGGTGATCAACGCCGAACGCGCATCGCGGCCGATCACGAGATCACCTTCCCAGTGGCCAGGCACTGCCCGATCGCTGGCCTCGGCGGGTCGGGCAGTGATGATCGTGTCAGGCCCGATCCAGGACCTGGACGACACGGGTACCCCGACCAGTTTCGACTGCGGTTTACGACTCTTCCGGCCTGAACGCAGTGCCTTCTCCACGCTCAGTTCATGCCGAAGCGCGCCAGCTCCTTGGACGTAGAGCGCCTGATAGATCGTTTCGTGGCTCACCCACATATCCTGCCGGTCAGGGAACTGTCGTTTCAGTCGCCCGGCGATCTGTTCGGGAGAGTACCGCTGGCCCAAACCAGTGATCACCTCGCGGCGCAGTGGTGTCCCGGGCCCAAGTTTCGAGGGCCGTGGTCGTCGAGCGGCCACTTGCCTGGCGCGTTGGGCGGGTTTGGCCCGATGCCGGCCAGGGACCCGTCGAACCTCACGCGAGACGGTTGAGCGATGCACTCCGAGTACCGCAGCAATCTTCGTTTGGGACCAGCCGTCCCGGAGTCGGACCTCGGAGGGTGTCAGATGGTTTGTGTAAGGGGTGGCTCCTGATTAGGAAGCAGACACACTGATGTCCATGATTGATAAGCAGTCTCGTGATGAACGGCGCCGTGCTCAGAGGGCGGGCGTGGAGGCGTTGGAGGCCTCTGGAGCGTTGGATGATCTCTATGCCCGTATCGATGCCGGCGAGGTCCGCTTCGACGGCAGGGATGGCCTGATCCAGCAGTTGATCAAGGCCGGCCTTGAACGCGGACTCCAGGCCGAACTGAGCGAGCACCTCGGATACGACAAGGGCGATCCCGATTCGGCGGCGTTCCCGAACTCACGTAACGGCTCCTCAGCCAAGACGGTGGCCACCAGCGTCGGTGACGTGGATCTGGCGATCCCCAGGGACCGTGACGGGACCTTCACCCCGATGCTGGTCCCGAAGGGCTCGCGCCGGGTCGGCGGGTTGGATGACATGATCGTGTCCCTTTATGCGGGCGGGATGACGGTTCGCGATATCGAGCATCATCTGGTCTCCACGGTCGGCACTGAGATCAGCCGGGAGACGATCTCCAAGATCACTGACGAGGTCGCCGATGAGGTCCTGGCCTGGCAGCAGCGACCGTTGGACTCGTTCTATCCGGTGATCTACCTCGACGCGATCATGGTCAAGATC
>JAQDQK010000066.1 GCA_027658995.1 Propionibacteriaceae bacterium AM104-82 | reverse complement strand
TCAAACACGTGCTGGGGATCTGGATCCAGGCCACCGAGGGCGCCCGTTTCTGGGCCGGGGTCTGCGCGCAGCTCGCGAACCGGGGCGTCAAGGACGTGCTGATCGTGTGTGTCGATGGGCTCAGCGGGTTCCCCGAAGCGGTCGAGGCCACCTGGCCCGAATCGACGGTCCAGACCTGCGTGGTCCACCTGATCCGCGCGGCGATGCGGTTCGTGTCCTACAAGGACCGCAAGGCCATTGCGGCGGCGTTGAAGCCGATCTACCAGGCCGTCGACGCGGACGCCGCCAGAGCCGCTCTGGACGCGTTCGCGGCCTCGGAGCTTGGGAAGGCGAATCCCCACTCGATCCGCGTCTTCGAGGATGCCTGGACGAAGTTCGTGCCGTTCCTGGCGTTCCCGCCGATGCTGCGTCGCGTGATCTACACCACCAACGCGATCGAGTCGTTGAACTACCAACTCCGCAAGGTCACCAAGAACCGGGGCCACTTCCCCTCCGACGATGCCGCGGTCAAACTCCTATGGCTGGCGATCTGCAACATCGAAGACAAGAGAGCACGTG
>JAQDQK010000065.1 GCA_027658995.1 Propionibacteriaceae bacterium AM104-82 | reverse complement strand
GGCTCTTCTGACTTGAGCGTGGGGTCATAGTCGGAGACCACCGCCGATGAGGAGCATTCGGAGGCGGTAGTTGTCGGGGTCGCGGAATCCTCGGGCGACGCGGCGGGCGAGCTCGATCAGCCCGTTGATGGCTTCGGTGCCGCCGTTGTTGGCGCCGCTGGTGGTGAAGTAGCCCAGGAACGCGTCTCGCCACTGGTTGAGCGTGCGGCCGAGGCGGGCGATCTCCGGGATCGGGCAGGTCGGGAACGAGGCAAGGATCTTCTCTGCGACTCGGCGCCCGTCGGCGTGGCTGGGCTGGTGGTAGACGGAGCGCAGTTGTTGGGCGCAGTGCCAGGCGAGTTCGACTTCGACGTGCCGGTCATCGGCGGTGAACGCCGCCTCGAGGCGGGTCTTCTGCCGGTCGGTGAGGTGCTCCTGCCCGGCGCGCAGGATGTTGCGGATCCGGTAGAGCGGATCGTCTCGGCGGCCGCGGTGGCCGTGGATGTCCTGCTGAACCCGGCGCCGGACCTCGTCGACCGCGGCCGTGCCGAGCTTGACGACGTGGAACGCGTCGAGCACCGCGACGGCGTCCTCCAACTGGTCGTCGATCGCGTTCTTGTAGCCGTGGAACGGGTCCAGCGTGGCGATCTCGA
>JAQDQK010000064.1 GCA_027658995.1 Propionibacteriaceae bacterium AM104-82 | reverse complement strand
CCGTGCATCGATCCCGCCTGCTCGCTTCCCGGATGCGACGCAGCTGGGGAGGGCGCATGATCCTCACCTCGGTCTTGCAGGCGATGGGCCTGTTCGCAGCGACCAACATCGACGACATCATCGTGCTCTCCCTCTTCTTCGCGCGAGGGGCAGGCCAGCGCGGCACTACCGCCCGCATTCTGGCCGGCCAGTACCTCGGATTCGCCGGCATCCTCGGTGCCGCGGTCCTGGTGACCATCGGTGCCGGAGCATTCCTGCCCTCGGCAGCCATCCCGTACTTCGGTCTCATCCCTCTGGGCCTCGGCCTCTGGGCCGCATGGCAGGCCTGGCGCGGAGACGATGACGACGATGACGACGAGGCCAAGGTTGCCGGCAAGAAGGTCGGCGTGTGGACAGTCGCAGGCGTCACCCTTGCCAACGGCGGCGACAACATCGGCGTCTACACCCCTGTCTTCCTCAGCGTGGAACCTCTCGCAGTAGTCGCCTACTGCATCATCTTCCTCGCGCTCGTCGCGGTCCTGGTGGCCCTGGCAAAGTTCGTCGCCACCCGCCCCCCGATCGCCGAAGTGCTCGAACGCTGGGAGCACATCCTCTTCCCCATCGTTCTCATCGGCCTCGGCATCGTGATCCTCGTCAGCGGCGGAGCCTTCGGACTCTGACGTAGCGGCA
>JAQDQK010000063.1 GCA_027658995.1 Propionibacteriaceae bacterium AM104-82 | reverse complement strand
GGGCTCTTCACAGATGACGGTGGGTGATGGGGCGGGATTCTGGACGGGGCTGGTGACGTGAGGGGCCCTCGGGTTGCGAAGATGAAGGTGTCTACGCCGCATCTCGAAACCCAAGGGCCTTATGCAAAACGCTACCCCACCCTGCCTCGATACGTTCTGCCGTCTGGACCGTCTCGGGCTGTCCGTGACCGCCCAGCGCGTCGAACCCGACCACACAGTGCTGCGCTGTCGCCCCACCACACCGCCGTCACCGTGCCCCGGCTGCGCCACGCCAGGGGTCCGACACGATGCGGTACTGCGCCGATTGGCTCATGTGCCGTTCGGGTGGAAGCCCACGATCCTGGAGGTGGTGGTCCCTCGCTACCGGTGCTGGCCGTGTCGACGGACCTGGCGTCACAACATCACGGCGGCGGCGCCGTCGAAGGGGAAGCTGTCGCGGGACGCGGTGATGTTGGCGGTCAAGTCGATCGTGATCGACCGGATGTCGATCGCCCGGGTCGCGGCCAACCTCGGCGTCGCCTGGAACACCGCTTCCGACGCGATCCTGGCCGCCGGCACCGAACTGCTCATCGACACCCCAGACCGGCTTGACGGTGTCACCACGGTCGGGGTCGATGAGCACGTCTGGCGACACACCCGACACGGCGACAAGTACGTCACCGTCATCATCGACCTGACCCCGACAAGGACAAAGACGGGCCCGTCGAGGTTGTTGGCGGTGATCGAAGGGCGCTCGAAGCAGGCCTTCAAGTCCTGGCTTGAAGCCCAGACCAACGCGTTCCGGGAGGGGGTGGAGGTCGTCGCGATGGACGGCTTCACCGGCTACAAGAGCGCCGCCGTCGAGGCCATCGACACCGTCACGACAGTGATGGATC
>JAQDQK010000062.1 GCA_027658995.1 Propionibacteriaceae bacterium AM104-82 | reverse complement strand
CCCCTCGCCCTCACCGCCTAAACGAAGGAACCGCTACACCACTCCACTGGACTTGACCGAGGACTTCAGCGAAATCAGCTGCTGCCTCCCAACGATCCGCTCAGATCGCACAAGATCAGCTGCAGGCGACCCTGGAGGCACAACGTGCAGCGCAACAGCCGTATGTGTGGGCGGATCTAAGGATGCGCGATGACGCTGGGATGCTGGCACTGGTCGTTGGCAACAGTGGGCCAACGGTCGCTACGAATGTCGTTGTGGAGTTTGACCCTCCACTGCCCTCTCTGCTGCTGTCAGCCAACGACAGGAAAAGCCGGATGGTTGAACGGACTGCAGCGCGTTGTGCGGAAGGTCTTGGTTCCCTCGCCCCCGGAAGAACCATGCAGTGGAGCCTTGATGTACTGCACAAGCACTTCCCTGACAATGGTGAGGCCCCAGTTCCAATCCTGAAATTGAAGATCCAAGCACTGGGGCCAGGAGGTGCCGAGGTTCCTGCCCTTGAGTACGTGATCAACATGGAAGATCTGAAGTACCAGGACGCACGTCCTCAAGGGCTCGCGGTACTCGAGCGTCCCCTCAAGAAGATCGCCGAGACCATCTCGAAGCGGCAGACAACTGATCTTTGAACCGCCTCCCTGAAGCCCGAGTCCCGTTACTAGGCGCCCGCTTGGTTCACGTGCCTCCTTTACCCACTTCACAAAGGTCCATCACTGTAGGTTGGCCAACGTGACGGTCCGCAACGGAAGGATTGGCAGGACCGCTAGCTGAATCAGGATGGGAGTGGGTGCGTGCCCGAGAGAATCCGCTTCGAGGTGCCTACTTTGGGGGCTCTTCACAGAAGTGAGTGGATTCGGGGTCTGAACCCGCCCGCGTCGAGT
>JAQDQK010000061.1 GCA_027658995.1 Propionibacteriaceae bacterium AM104-82 | reverse complement strand
CGGCGTCCGTGTAATTTCGGGTCACGCCGGCGCCGGAGCCGAATCCATCATCTCTGTGTCACTTCCCGTGAGGCCCTCGACGGCGTTGTTGACGTGAGAGGGGTCATCGTGGGAGACCTGTTGTTCCGCCAAGAACCCTAGGAGTGATCCCACGATGACCAGTTCCCAGTCTGCCCTGTCGACGTTGATCGGTGAAGTTCTGGCTGATCCCGACCTTGCGCATTCCGACGTGTTCCGTCGGATGCTGCAGGCCGGGATGCAGGACTTGATCGAGGCCGAAGCGACCGCCCGGATCGGTGCGGGCCGTCACGAACGCAGCCCTGAGCGCACGACCCGCCGAAACGGGTCACGCGGCAAGACCTTGGCGACCCCGGCCGGGGAGATCGAGCTGGCGATCCCGAAGCTGCGGGAGGGGTCGTTCTTCCCGTCGCTGTTGAATCCACGCCGCCGGGTCGACAAGGCCCTCTACGCGGTGATCTGTCAGGCCTGGATCGACGGGGTCTCCACCCGCAAGGTTGAGCACCTCGTCAAGGCGTTGGGCAACGAGACTGGGATCTCCCGCTCGACGGTGTCCAGGATCTGCGCCGACATCGACGAGATGGTCGGTGAGTTCCTGAACCGGCGCTTGGATCACACCTGGTTCCCTTACGTCTACTTGGATGCCACCTATCTCGATGTCCGGATCCGGGGAAGGGTCGTGTCGCAGGCCGTCGTGGTCGCCACCGGCGTGTCGGCCCAAGGACGCCGGGAACTGCTCGGGATGGCTGTCGGGGACGCCGAGACCACAGACTTTTGGACCGAGTTCCTGCGTGGCCTGCGGGAGCGTGGCCTGAAGGTCGGAGCTTGTCAAGTTGTTTGTGTAAGTGGTGGTCTCCGGGGGTGGTTTAGAGGTAGGGG
>JAQDQK010000060.1 GCA_027658995.1 Propionibacteriaceae bacterium AM104-82 | reverse complement strand
GGCTCTTCGTACCTGAGCGTGGGGTGAGCGGGATCCGGGGGTGGGCGTGTCGGTGGGGTGAGGGGGGTCGAGGCCCTCAAGAATCGGGGTTACCACACCAATCGATTCCGAGGACCTCGACGATGCCCGATCCTACTTCCTGCTGCCATGCCACTGGCGGTTACTGCCAGCGCTGCGACGTTCTGGTCGGGCTGCCCGGGCTCCACGTGACCGGTGTCCATCGCGACGACGCGGGGCTCCGGGTCGAGGTCGAATCCCGGCCGCCGGCGGTGATGGGCTGCCCAGCGTGCGGGGTCGTCGCGCATGCGCATGGCCGGCAGCGGGTCGAGCTGATCGACGCTCCATGCTTCACGGCGCCGGTGAAGCTCTGGTGGCGAAAACGACGCTGGCTGTGTCCGGAGCCGTCGTGTCCGGTGACCTCGTTCATGGAGCAAGACCCAGAGGTCGCGCGACCGAGGGCGCTGCTCACCAGCCGCGCGACGTCGTGGGCGATCGGGCAGATGCGGCGGGAGAACGCCTCTGTTCAGGGTCTGGCTCGGCAGCTCGGCTGCGCCTGGAAGACCCTGTGGCGAGCAGTCCGACCGGTCCTCAAAGCCGCAGCTGATGATGAGGCCCGCTTCGCCGGCGTCACGACGCTTGGCGTCGACGAACACGTCTGGCATCACGTCTCCACCAAGCCGGTCGACCAGGGCGGACGCGGCCCGAAGGAGTTCACCGGCATGGTCGATCTCAACCGCGACAAGGACGGACGCGTCCGGGCCCGGCTCCTCGACCTGGTCCCGGGCCGCTCCGGTGAGGCCTACACGTCGTGGCTTCGTGACCGCGGCGACGCGTTCCGCAAGGGCGTCGGGGTCCGCTGAAGGTTTGGTTGACCTCCGGGTTTATGCCGCCAGTGTAGCGGCTGGGT
>JAQDQK010000006.1 GCA_027658995.1 Propionibacteriaceae bacterium AM104-82 | reverse complement strand
TCATGCCGGGCCCGGCGACCGTCGCCCCATCAACTGGGGCTACCAACAAGGTAACGGGGGTCGCGCTCATAGAATGGAGGTGTGCCTGCAGGAAGGACTGACACATGCGGACACTGCTCAACCTGATCTGGGTGATCTTCGGCGGCTTCTGGCTCGCCCTCGGCTATTTCCTGGCCGGGATCATCGCCTGCATCTTCATCATCACCATCCCGGTCGGCGTCGCCTCGTTCCGGATGGCCCGCTACGTGCTGTGGCCCTTCGGTAAGTCGGTGGTCCCGAAGCCGGGCGCCGGGGCCGGTTCGGCCATCATGAACGCCATCTGGTTCGTCATCGCCGGTTGGTGGCTCGCGCTGGTCCACATCGCGGCCGCCCTCGCGCAGACGCTGACCATCATCGGCATCGCGAACGCCTGGGTCTCCATCAAGATGATCCCCGTGACCTGCTTCCCGTTCGGCAAGCGGATCGTGGACTCCGGCGGCATCCTGTGAGTCGACGACTCAGAGGCTGAGTTCGTTCCAGGCGCCCGGCTCGTCCAGGGTCGCCATCTTCGCCGCGACGCCGTCCGCGGCCACGCCCGCGACGCAGACCAGCAGGGTCTGCGTCGGGTAGCCGTGCGGACGGTTGTCGCGCACGATCGCGCGATCGTCGGTCGCCTCGACGACGGTGCTCTCTCGCAGCACGTCGATCCACCCGCCCCACCAGGGGTCCCCATCGGTGGGCGCGGCGGCGAACGCGTCCAGCCACGCCGCCACACGGGCGGTGGTCGGCGCGTCGACGTCCTCATGCGCGACCATGTGCGTCCCCGGGGCGAGTCGTGTGACCCGCGGCGTGCCGCCCTCCCATGACGTGACGCTCACGCCCTCTTTGTCGGCGACGACCAGGTTGAAGCCGAGCGTGGTGAGTGGGTCGGGCAGGTCGCGCCCGGCGACGGCGTCCAGCACCAGCGAGCCACGCGAGGCGGGCACCGCGACCGTCGACCCGCCTTCCCTGTTCAACAGCACCGCCAGCATCGCGCCGTCGTGGGCGAGCCAGGCGCCGCCCGCGAGTTCGTCCATGATTCCCTCGACGCCCTCGCGCTCCGGCCACCAGGCTCCGAGCGGGCGCCAGGGGCGGTGCGGATCCTCGTCGCGGACGGCGAGCAGCCTGACGGGTCCATCGCCCGGTTCGGGGACCCGGATCACCACGGTGCACATGGTCCGCAGCGTACCCGGATGGAACAATCGGGGGCATGGTCATCGTGGTGGGAGTCACGGGCGGCATCGCCGCCTATAAGAGCGTGCAACTGGTCAGGCTGCTGATCGGCGACGGGCACGAGGTGCACGTGGTCCCGACGGAGGACGCGCTGCGGTTCGTGGGGCTGCCGACGTGGGAGTCGATCAGCCGCAACCCGGTCACCACCTCGGTGCACGACGACGTGCCGCGCGTCAGGCATGTGGCGCTGGGCCAGCGGGCCGACCTGGTCGTGGTCGCGCCGGCCACCGCCAACACCATGGCGTCGATGGCCGCGGGGCTCGCCTCCGACCTGCTCGGCACCACGCTGCTCGCCACGCAGGCCCCCGTCCTGATCGCGCCCGCCATGCACACGGAGATGTGGCGCCATCCCGCGACCGTCGCCAACCTGGCGACCCTGCGCTCCCGCGGCGTGCACGTCATCGGTCCGGAGGACGGCCCGCTGACCGGCGGCGACTCGGGGCCGGGCCGGATGAGCGAGCCCGAACAGATTCACGCCAGGATCGTCGATCTGCTCGGCGCGCGCCGCGACCTCGAGGGCCTGACTGTGGCCGTCTCCGCAGGCGGCACCCGCGAGCCCATCGACCCGGTCCGCTTCCTCGGCAACCGGTCAAGCGGCAGGCAGGGGGTCGCGATCGCCGCAGCCGCCGCCGAGCGCGGCGCGCGGGTGCTGCTCGCCGCGGCCAACATCGAGCGCGCGGTGCTCGACGGCGCGGGCGCGGGCGTCGAGGTCACCCCGGTCGGAACGGCAGCGGAGTTGGCCGACGCGATGGGGGAGTTGGCCGCGGTCTCCGACGTGGTCGTGATGGCCGCCGCCGTCGCGGACTTCCGGCCGACCGCCGTCGCCGACGGGAAGCTGACCAAGGAGGCGGGCGGGATCGCGTCCATCGAGCTGGTCGAGAACCCCGACGTGCTGAAGGGCCTAGCCGTGGCGCGCGCCGACGGGCAGACGATCGTCGGCTTCGCCGCCGAGACCGCGCGCGGCGAGGAACTGCTGGAGCGCGGCCGCAGGAAGCGTGCCCGCAAGGGCGCCGACCTGCTCGCCATCAACGAGGTCGGCTGGGAGAAGGGCTTCGAGTCGGAGGGCAACCACCTCGTCGTCATCGACTCATCGGACGAGGTGGTCGCCGACGCGTCCGGTTCCAAGCGCGCTGTGGCGGACGCGCTCCTGGACGCCGTCCTGGCCTACCGGGGCCAGAGTTCCTCCGGCATCACGTCGTAGCCGTCGAAGACGCGCGTGAACGACCCGGTGCCCTGCGCCAGGCCGCGCAGGTCGATCGGGTAGCTGACCAGTTCGATCTGCGGGACGAGCGCCTCGACGGTCGCGTGGCCCGCGCCATCCAGGTCGCTGCCCTGCACCTGCGCCCTGCGCGACCCCAGGTCGGTCAGGATCGCGCCAAGGTAGCCGTCGGAGACGGTGACCCGGACCCGGTCGATCGGCTCGAGCACGCCGACGTCGCCCCGTTCGGCCGCGTCGCGCAGCGCCAGTTGGCCCGCGACCTGGAAGGCCATGTCGGAGGAATCGACCGAGTGGGCCTTGCCGTCGTAGAGCGTGACGCGCAGGTCGACCGTCGGCACCCCGAACCGGGTGCCGTGCTCCATCTGCTGCGTGACGCCCTTCTCGACGGAGGCGATGTAGGCGCGCGGCACCGCGCCTCCGACCACCTTGTCGACGAACTGGAAGCCGGCGCCGCGCTCGAGCGGCTCGACCTCGATGTTGCACACCGCGTACTGGCCGTGGCCGCCCGACTGCTTGACGTTGCGGCCGAGGCCCTTGACCTGGCCGAGGAAGGTCTCGCGCAGCGGCACCTTGACGTCCACCTCGTCGACCTTCAGGCCGAGCCGGTCACGCAGGTGGCTGAGAGCCAGGTCCTTCTGCGCCTGGCCCATCACCCACAGCAGTTGCTGCTCGGTCTCCGCGTTGCGCTCCAGCCTGAGCGTGGAGTCCTCGACGCACAGCCGGTGCAGGGCGCCGGTCAACTTGTCTGAGTCGCCGCGGCTGGGGGCGGCGAGCGCGACGGGCAGCAGGGGAGTGGGCAGGTCCCACGGCTCGACCAGCGCTGGCCGGTCCATGGAGGAGAGGGTGTCGCCTGTCTCGGCCTTCGAGAGCCGTGTCACCAGCACGATCTCGCCTGCGATGGCGTCCTTCAGGGGCGCGAACTCCAGCCCGGCGGGGGCAGAGATCGGGCCGACGCGTTCCTCGTCATCGTGGTCGGGGTGCAGCGGGTCGGGGTCGGCACCGAACAGTTCGCGCCTTCCGGAGACGTGCACGACGTCCTCGGGGCGCAGCCTGCCGGAGAAGACCCGCACCAGGGCCGTGCGACCGGAGTAGTTGTCGGAGGTGGTGCGGATCACCTGCGCGACCAGCGGGCCGTCCGGGTCGCACGCGACCGGCGGAAGCGTCGCGCCGTTGGGGGTGGTCGTCGGGGGGACGGGGTGCAGGTTCGGCGGTGGGAAGCCCTTCTCGATCCAGCGCAGCAGTTCCTCGGTGCCCTTGTCGCTTGTGGTGTGCGCGGGGAGCAGCGGGAAGAAGCGGGCGCCGGTGACGGCCCGCAGCAGCGACGAGTGCGCCTCGTCGACGGCGATCTCCTCGCCCTCGAGGTAGCGCTCCATCAGGTCGTCGTCCTGCACCTCCGTGATGATCGCCTCCAGCAGCGGGGCGCGCTGCTCGTCGATGAGGGCGGCCTCCTCGGGGGTCGCGTCGCGTGAGACGCGGGCGCCAGACGAATAGTCGTGCGCCCGCTTGTTGAGGAGGGACAGGTTGCCGACGTTGGCGCCGTCGACCGTCAGCGGGATCAGCGCCGGGATCACCCCCTCGCCGAGGGTGGCCTGGCACGCGGCGACCATCTCCTCGAACGACGCACGGCCCTGGTCGAGCTTGGTGATCGCGATGATGCGGGGCATCGACACCTGGCTGCACTCCTCCCAGAGCGCCACAGTGGTGGGGTCGATGTCGTCTCCCGCCGCGATCACGAAGATCGCCGCGTCCGCGGCACGCAGCCCGGCGCGCAGTTCCCCGACGAAGTCGGGATGCCCCGGGGCGTCGAGGAGGTTGATCTGGACGTCCGTCGCGGGGATCGACGCCAACGTCAGCGACGCGCCGCGTTCCAGGGAGTCCTTCTCGCCGCGGTACCCGTCGATGCGGGCGCGTAGGAGATGTTCAAACAGTGTCGTCTTGCCCGAGCCGCTCGCGCCCACGAGCACGACGTTGCGCACATCATCGGGGGACGTCACGGCGATCTGGGTACTCATCTTTGAGGCCATGCTTCACCCTAATGGCCGACGATTCCTGGCCGCAGCCGCCCTGGGATAACCTGGAGAGAGCCGGGTTGGCGGCCTCGATTTTGCGCTGAGGCGTTTGCCGATCTAAGCTAGGTAGCTGTTGCGCGCAGGTGCGGCCTGTGTGACTTTCGAGTCGACGCCGCCAGCGCACCGCACACTGTTCACATGAATGGAAGTTGGTCTGCCTCCGTGTCTACGTACACCCCGAAGCCGGGCGAAATCGCCCGGAACTGGCTCGTGATCGACGCCGAGGACATTGTTCTCGGACGTCTCGCCGTGGCCGCTGCGACCCTGCTGCGGGGCAAGCACAAGGCCACCTTCGCCCCGCATGTCGACGGCGGCGATTTCGTCGTCATCGTCAACGCCTCCAAGATCGCCGTCAGCGGCAACAAGGCGACGCAGTCGATGCGCCACTCCCACTCGGGTCGCCCGGGTGGCCTGAAGTCCATCTCGATCGGCGAGCTGCTCGAGAAGGATCCGCGCAAGGCCGTCGAGCGCGCCGTCTGGGGCATGCTGCCCAAGAACAAGCTGAGCCGTCAGCTGATGGGCAAGCTCAAGGTCTACGCCGGCCCCGAGCACCCGCACGCTGCCCAGAAGCCGCAGCCCTACGAGATCACCCAGATCGCCCAGTGAGTGAGAACCAGATGACTGAGAACGTCGCCGAAGAGACCGTCGCCGAAGAGATCACCCCTTTCGTTGACGAGCAGGATCGCGAGATCGCCTACCGCTCCGACTCGAACCCGGCCGCCGCCGCTGGCGCCGACGTTCGTCCGGCCGTCGTGGCCCCCGGCTACGGCACCGGCCGTCGCAAGGAGGCCGTCGCCCGCGTCCGCATCGTCCCCGGCTCCGGCCAGTGGAAGATCAACGGCCGTTCGCTGGATGACTACTTCCCGAACAAGGTGCACCAGCAGCACGTCTCCGATCCGTTCGCGGTCGCCGGTGTCGCTGGCTCCTACGACGTGATCGCCCGCATCGACGGTGGCGGCGTGACCGGCCAGGCCGGCGCCCTGCGTCTCGGTGTTGCCCGCGCCCTCAACGAGGTCGACGCCGAGGCCTCGCGCCCCGCGCTGAAGAAGGCAGGCATGCTGACCCGCGACGCCCGCATCATCGAGCGCAAGAAGGCCGGTCTCAAGAAGGCCCGCAAGGCCCCGCAGTACAGCAAGCGCTGATCCCTGCTTCGAAAGCGCCCATCCCCGTCACGGGGGTGGGCGTTTTTGCATGCCCCGGCCCTGGTTTGCCCGGTTCTGCGCGTCCGTCGCGCTCAGCGCCACCGAGCGATTCGGCTAAGGTTGCGTCCGTGGCACGACTATTTGGTACCGACGGCGTCCGTGGCGTCGCGAATGACGAACTGACGGCGGAACTGGCGCTCGACCTCTCGGTCGCGGCGGCGCACATCCTCGGCGAGGCGGGTGCCTTCTCAGGGCATCGACCGCTCGCGCTGGTGGGTCGCGACCCGCGGGCAAGCGGAGAGTTCCTCGAGGCTGCCGTGGTCGCGGGGCTCGCGTCGGCGGGCGTCGACGTGATCCGGCTGGGCGTGCTGCCCACCCCGGCCGTCGCGTTCCTCGTCAACGACATGGACGCCGACCTGGGCGTGATGATCTCCGCGTCGCACAACCCGATGCCCGACAACGGCATCAAGTTCTTCTCCAAGGGCGGCGTCAAGCTCGACGACTACCTGGAGGACGCCATCGAGGCCCGGATGGGCGAGGCGTGGGACCGTCCCATCGGGCGCGCCGTCGGCCGGATCCGCTACGACTCGAACGCCGTCGAGGGCTACGTCGCGCACCTGCGCCGCTCGCTGGGGGAGGGCGCCTCGCTGAAGGGCCTCAAGATCGTGGTCGACTGCGCCAACGGCGCCGCCTCCACCACCGCCGTCGAGGCGTTCGTGGCGCTCGGCGCTCAGATCATCCCGATCCACGCTGAGCCCGATGGCCTCAACATCAACGACAACGCGGGCTCGACCCACATGGGCGGCGTCATCGACCGCGTCATCGCGGAGGGCGCCGACCTCGGCATCGCGCTCGACGGCGACGCGGACCGCTGCCTCGCCGTCGACGCCGAGGGCACCCTTGTCGACGGGGACAAGATCCTGGCGATCCTGGCCGTCGCCATGAAGGAGGAACACCGACTGCACTCCGACACGCTCGTGGCGACCGTGATGAGCAACCTGGGCCTGATCAACGCGATGCGCGAGCACGGCATCCGCGTCGACCAGACGAAGGTCGGCGACCGCTACGTGCTCGAGTCGATGAACGCCAACGGCTTCGCGCTCGGCGGCGAGCAGTCCGGGCACGTGATCATCTCCGAGTTCGCCAACACCGGCGACGGCACCCTGACGGGCCTGCACCTGGCGGCCCGGATGCTGTCGACCGGCCGCTCGCTGAAGGAACTCGCGGGCGTCATGACGGTGCTGCCGCAGGTCGTCATCAACGTGCGCGGCGTCGACAAGTTGCGTGCCGGCATCGACAACGAGGTGCAGTCGGCCGTCACGGCGGCGGCGCGCGAACTCGGGTCGACCGGGCGGGTGCTGCTGCGCCCCTCGGGCACCGAGCCCGTCGTCCGCGTCATGGTGGAGGCCCCGACGCACGAGGACGCGCAGCGTCACGCCGAGTCGCTGGCCGCGCTGGTGAAGGAACGCCTCGCGCTCTGACGCACGCCCATCGGCGGCGCTAGTAAGGTGGTGCCACCCAACTGGATAAGGACCCTGATGCTCGCCGAACCCGCAGTTCAACGCACGCTTCTCACCCTCGCGGACCTCGACTCCGAGATCGCCCGGGTGCAGCACGCGGCCCGCACTCTGCCGCACCACAAGGCCATCACGGCGCTGATGGAGGCACGGCAGGGCGTCACCGACGAGTTGGTCGCCTCGAACATCGAGGTCGACGACCTGGGGATCGCGGTCGCGAAGGCGGAGACGGACCTGGCGCCCGTCAAGGCGAGGCTGGTCCGCAACCAGGAGCGAGTCGACGACGGCTCCGTCAGCGACCCGAAGACGCTGCGTTCGCTGCAGGACGAGGTCGCGCACCTGACCCGGCGGATCGGCGAACTGGAGGACGCCGAACTCGAGGTGATGGGGCAGTTGGAGGACGCGACGGCGCACCGCGACAAGATCGCGGCGCAGAAGGCGGAGATCGAGACGAGGCTGCGTGACGAGGTCGCGGGCCGCGATGTCGCCGTCGAGAAGTTGCGCAAGGAGTCGGCCGACCTGGTCGCCACCCGCGCCCCGATCGCGGCGAAGATCCCCAGCGACCTGATGGGCCTGTACGAGCGGCTCCGCGCCGCCTCCGGCCTGGGCGCCGCACCGTTGAAGGCCGGCCGCTGCGGCGGCTGCCAGTTGCAGTTGACGCTCTCCGACGTCGCCGCCTACCGCCGCGCGCCCGCCAACGAGGTGCTGCGCTGCGTCGAGTGCGACCGGATCCTGGTCCGCACGCCGGAATCGGGCCTCTGATGCCCGCCCCGAACATCGCCGTGCCGGAGGTGCCCGAGCAGCTCCGCGAGGGCCTGCGGAGGCTGCAGGACAAGCTGGAACTGCCCCGCGAGTTCCCGCCCGCCGTGCTGTCCGAGGCCGACGTCGCCGCCCAACTGCCCGTCGAGGACCACGTCGACAAGACCTCCATCGAGTTCGTGACGATCGACCCCGCCTGCTCGATGGACCTCGACCAGGCCGTCCAGATCGAGCGCGACGGGGACGGCTACCTGGTGCGCTACGCCATCTCCGACGTGGCCCACTTCGTGCGGCCCGACACCGCGCTGGAGGCCGAGACCCACGTCCGTGGGCTCACCAAGTACGCACCCAGCGCCCGCATCCCGCTGCACCCGAAGGTGCTCAGCGAGGACGCGGCCTCCATCCTCGACGACACGCGGCCGCGCCCGGCGATGCTGTGGGAGCTTCGGCTCGACGCGAAGGGCGAGGTCCGCGACGTCGCGCTGACCCGCGCGCTCGTCAAGAGCTACGCGAAGCTGAACTACGACGACGTGCAGGCATCCATCGACGCGGGCACCCCGCACCCGAGCATCGCGCTGCTCCCCGAGGTCGGCAGGCTGCGGGAGCAGATCGAGATCGAGCGGGGCGGCATCTCGCTGAACCTCCCCGAGCAGGAGATCGTCGCCAAGGACGGCACCTGGGAGTTGGAGTTCCGCACGCTGGTCCCAGTGGAGAACTGGAACGCGCAGATCTCGCTGATGACAGGATTCGCCGCCGCGCAGACCATGATCGACGGCAAGGTCGGCATCCTGCGTACGCTGCCACCCGCGGAGCAGTGGTCCATCGACAAGCTGCGCCGCTCCGCCCGCACGTTGGGCGTCGAGTGGCCGAAGGGGATGAGCTACCCGGACTTCGTCCGCTCGCTGTCTCCCGACGACCCGGCCGAGCTGGCCGTGATGACCAAGTGCACCATGCTGTTCCGCGGCGCCGGGTACGTCGCCTTCAACGGCGAACTGCCCGAGGGGAACCTGCAGCACAACGCGCTGGCCGCGCCGTACGCGCACACCACGGCGCCGCTGCGCCGCCTCGTGGACCGCTACGTGCTGGTGATCTGCCACGCGCTGCTCAACGGCCTGCCGATCCCCGAATGGGCGACCGCCGGGCTGGAGTCGCTGCCCCAGGAGATGGCCGACGCGGGCCGCAGCGCCAACGCCTACGAGCGCGGCGTCGTCGACCTGACCGAGGCGATGGTCCTGTCCTCGAGGGTGGGGGAGATCTTCGACGGCGTCATCACCGACGTCAACCCGAAGACGGGCGTCGGGACGGTGCAGATCGCCGACCCCGCCGTCGAACTCCGGGTCACCGCGAAGCAGAAGGAGGTCGGCACCGAGGTCCGGGTGCGGATCGAGAAGGTCGACGTGGTGGCCGGCGTCGTCACGGTGGCACGCCCCAACTAGTCTGGAGTCATGAGCGACTTTCAAGACGTGTGGCGGCGGCTGAGCGACGACTCACGGGACTGGCTGATCGACCATTACGGCGAGGCCGTCCCCGACGAGGTGGCGGCCGAGATCGAGGGCGACCCGGGCTCTGCGTCGGCCTGGCTCGACTACGACGAGGACGGCGCGGTGCTCTCCGACGAGGCGGTCGAGTGGATCGACGAGTACGCCAACGGGGAGCATCCCGAGGCCGACTGACCCGGCCGCGGGATCGTCTCCCATTCCCTGCCGGACAAGGTGGTTTGGGCGAAAAACTGTCGGACCCGGTCCGTAGCATCGGGTTATGGAAGAGATCGCGCGGGAGTCGGCGGAGTGGGTCCGCTCGCTGGTGCGGATGCGCCGCGCGGCCGACGCGTCGATGGTGGTGGCGATCTGCGACCTGGCCGAGAACTACCGCGTGGATTCCGACGAGTTGTTGGAGGTCCTCGCCGAGCGGCGGGTGCGGGTCGGCGGGGCAGGGACGCCCAAGGTGTCCGAGTTCGTGTCGCTCGAACTGGCCGGGCTGCTGGGTTGCACCCCGGTCGCGGCCGGGCACCGCATCGTCGAGGCGCTGAACCTGAAGCACCGCCATCCCGGCCTGTTCGACGCCGTCCGGGCCCTCGACGTCGACGCCGACCGTGCGCTGCGCGCCGCCTCGCGGTGCGGACACCTCACCCCGGACGCCGCGGAGGCGGTGACGAGGCGCTGGGTGCCCCGGCAGCGGCGCCTCGGCTGGTCGGCCGCGTTCACCCTGCTTGACCGCCTCATCATCGAGTCCGACCCTGGGGCCGCCATCGAGCGGGAGCGCAAGGCGCGCGAGGACCGCGGCATCTACCTGTGGGGCTTCCAGGACGGCTGCATGAACCTCACTGGCAGGCTCGACGCGATCGACGCCCGCTACCTGGATGCCGCCGTCGAGCGGCTAGCGGAGGTCCTCGAGGGCGAGCACCCGGGCCTCACGCGCGACCAGCGGCGCGCCAAGGCGATCGGCGTCCTCGCCAACCCCGCCTATGCGACGGCGCTGCTGCAGGCCGCCTCCCAGCAGGGGCTCCCGATGGGGGATGTGGTGCCCGCACCGGTGACCGTCCCGCTGGCGCGACTGCGACCCACTCTCGGAGTCGCCGTCCACATCCACTGCGATGCGCTCGGCGACCTGACCGGGTCGGCCAGGCTGGAACGCGCGGGGCACCTCACGACCCACCTGCTCGCCGAGGCCCTGGCGGGGGTGAACGTCACGGTGCATCCGGTGATCGACCTGCCGAACCTCGAACCGGAGGACGGCTACCTGCCGGGTCGGCAGATGAGGCGGGCGGTGCGCCTCGCGTTCGACACCGAGGCCTTCCCGTTCTCGAACCGATCCTCCGCAGGGCTCGACCTCGACCACACGGCCCCGTACCGGCCGGGGGTCCGCGGGCAGACGCGGATCGGCAACCTCTCCCCGCTCAGCCGCCGGGTCCACCGCGCCAAGACGGCGGGAAGCTGGCAGGTCGAGCAGTCCAGGGCAGGCATCCTCGAATGGACCTCGCCGCTCGGCTACCGCTACGAGGTCGGCCGCACCGGAACCCGGATGCTGAACTGAGCCGTCACGGCTCCTCGGGTGTGTGGGCGACGATGTTGAACACGTTGCCGTCCGGAGCGCGCACGAAGAACCTGCGCACGCCCCATTCCTCGGCTCTTGCCCGCACAGGGTCGCCACTAGGGACGTCGATCGATTGGAAGACCCCGCCGAAGTCGAGTTCTTCGGCGGCTATACGCTCCTGTCACATTCCGCCCTCCCCGACAGGATGAAGCCCAATGTCTGCGCCTCAGCCCAACTTCCTGCCCCCTCGAATGCCCGACCCCTATGCGGGCATGCAACCACCACCGCCGCCACCGCCGTACGTTCCGTCCCCTCCACCATCGAAGCCTTGGTGGGCGGTGCTGCTGCGCTGGCGTATCCCGGCCGTCGCGGCCGCCGTCGGCCTGGCCGTCGGTGCCGCCGTCGCGGGCGGCATCGCGGAGGGAGTGACCATCCCGAAGTGGCAGAGCGAGACGGCCTCGCTGGCTTCGGCCCGCGACGATGCCGAGGCTCAGGTGGCCGGGCTCACCGACGAGCGCGACCGGCTGAAGAGCCAACTGACCGCGACGGAGGACAGGGCCACGAAGGCCGAGGAGGCGGCGGTACAGGAACGCGCGGCGCTCGATGCCCGTTCCGCGGAACTCGATGCTCGCGCGGCAGAACTGGAGGCGGCCGAGAAGGCGGTCGGCGAGCGCGAGGTCGCCGTCACCAAGACGGAGGAGACCGTCGAGGCATCCAAGATCAGGGAGGGAACGTGGACCGTCGGTCGCGACATCAAGCCCGGCGGGTACGTCGTCGAGTCGCCGGTTGAGGGCGCCTGCTACTGGGAAATCGCCCGCTCGGGCTCCAATGGTGACGCAATCATCCAGAACGACTTCATCATGGGAGGCAGGCCATCGGTGACGCTCAAGGAGGGCCAGGACTTCACGACGCAGGGGTGCGGCACCTGGGTCCCCGCCTGATCCCGAGTCGCATGAAGCAGGTGGCGAGACGGCCGGTCGGCCGGTGACATGCAGGCAGAGCGGAACTCGACCCTGAAGCATCGGGTCGCGTCGGGCGCCCTGAAATCAATCTCAGAGGTGCGGACAACGCCTCGCCTATTATCGACTCGGCGACGCCCAGCAATTCAACAGACCCCATAGAATGCTCGCATGTCAGAGACCCCGTTTCGGATCTTCATCAGCTGGTCCGGTTCGCCGAGCAAAGAAGTTGCCCGAGTCACTAATGACTGGCTGAGGTTCCTGTTTGACCGAGCGGAGCCGTGGTACTCGGACAAGGACATATATCCGGGCACTCAAACCATCAGTGAGATTCACGAGAACCTGAATCGGGCGGACGCCGGCGTTCTGCTCGTGACTGCAGATAACCAGAAGAGCCCCTGGATCAACTACGAGGCAGGCGTGTTGGCCCAGCGGGTCACAAGTTCACTGGTGATCCCCATCCTGATCGATGAGGAGTCACCAACCGCATTGACGGGCCCCCTGGGACGCCTGCAGAACGCAACCCTCGCCAAAGAACACATGCTCAAGGTGGCCAGGGCGCTAGCCGACCCTGTCGGGTTGGAAGAGGTCCGACTCTCTGCGAAGTTCGAGATGTCTTGGTCGGAGTTCGAACCGAAGTTCATCCAAGCGTCCAAGCAGCGGGTTTCGCCGCCCGGTGAAAAGCCTGCCCGAACCGACTCGGACAAGATCGATGAACTCCTGCAACTGGTCCGCGGAATGCGAACGACTCCACCCGGGACTAGGTCGCTCGACCCAGTGCCTCAAGATGAGGTCGACGCGATCCGCACCAGCAAGATCCTCAAAGTCATCGAGCCAGAGATGAAGACGCTTCTAGGAGACAGAGCGGTCCTCGTGTCGGCGAGGAGGAACAACCTCGTCATTGCAGTCCCCGATTATGAACCAGTAGCCGCCAAGGCTTTCGCAAAACTTGCACTCAAGCAATGGGGCATGGCAACGGAGATACGATCCCCAACTGCCGGGTCTGAAGTGGTTTCGTCTTGGTGGGCTTAGCAACGCACCCAGAATCGGGGCACCCGAACCTCTGACCGCGACGGGACGGTGCGAGCGCCAGTCGGGGCGAGGAAACCGGCGCACCATCTGGAACGGCTCCAAGCCAATCACCGCGCCGATCTCCTTCGACATCGCACGATCCAGCTGTAGCCCCGCGACTAATTCCGCGAGCGCGGATCCCTCGGCGTGACGGAGAGCGTCGACCTCATCGTCTGTGAGGTTGCGCCACCGCTCCCTCCTGGCTGTCGGTTTCGGCTGGCCCCGGGCGGCGAGGCAGTCATCGCACAGTCTCCGACGATGGCGAGACGTGGCACCGCACCTGCAGGTCGTCAGCGGTACCCAGCCGACGGGCATGGAGAGCGGCCCGGTTGTGTCGCGTGACCGCAGCCCGTGCTTGGTGCGGTACTCCCGATCAGTGAGTCCGTGGGCTTTGCGTGCGTGGCGCGGGATGCTGCGGACCCTGGCGCCGCAGTCGTGGCACAGGATGCCAAGGTCCGGATCCTGGTCGATGACGCCGTAGAGTCCGTGCCCGCTCGGATCACCCGGCAGCTTCTCGTTGGCGGTGGGGAGGCCTTGGCCGGCGCGGAGGCGTTTCCGGTGTCGTGGGCAGAGGTGGTCGCGGCCTCCCTTGTCTTCGCAGCGGTAAGCGACGCACTGGGACATGGGAACATGCTGCTACTTGTGCTGTTTCGTGGCCAGAAGTCAGCCCAGCAGAAAACCGCCCTGACAAGGGGAGTCGTTACGCTTGGACGATGAAGACAGACATGTTGCGCGCCGGGCAGGCGCTTCGGGAACGGACTGCTTGGGTGAAGGCCCTGGTCTCGCTTTCCGGCATTGCGTTCATCGTGATGGCCGGGGTGTTCATCTGGGCGGTGGTCGCGCCGATCCCGAACGTCTTGCCTCCGATGTCACTCGAAGAGGTAATGCCGCTCCTGGTCATGTGCGGTGGCGGAGTTCTAACTGCGATCGTCAACCGCTGGCGCCTGAAGCAGGTGGAAACGGCAGTCACCCAACTAGATGCTAAGCAGGATCGCGCGTTGCTGCTCAGTTGGTCCGCGGCTGTCGCCACTCCCAAGGTCGTCGCGCTAGGCGTACTCGGGGTCGTCGTGATCTTCATCTTCGATTCGATTCTGACATCGGTCTTGAAGCCTGATGCAACAGTCGTAGGCAACTACATTCCAATCGAATGGGGGACAGCATTGCTCGTCCTGCTCAGCTTCGGGGTCTTGATCCAGACGTTCACATCGGGCAGAGAGAAGTTCATCGCGTTCGCCGATGATGTCGAGAACCTTCCAGAAACGCCCCAACCGAAGGCGCTCGATGCGCCTGAGGCCGATGAGAGCACGTCCGACTAGACGTACATACCCCTCAACTCCAAGCTGAGGGACCCGATCGCGATCCCCCTCACCGGGGTTCCCTTCATTTCGTCCTCCTCGCTTTGCACGGAGCAGGGCGTCGACGACACCGATGACGACTGGATCGTGAATCCAGAGACTCCGATCGCTGTGACGCACGCGATTGGCGGGACCATAGTCAAGCCGTAGCGGCGGTGCAGGCAGGTCATATTGCCCCGACAAGGGGTTGGCGTTCAGATGTGGGGGACGAGACGGCCGGTAAGCCGGATTCTGTCGACGGATGATCATCTATCTGAGGCCCGCCGTTGCCGGCGCGCTCATGCAACCTACCCGGGCGCCTCGCGCGAGCAGCGCTCAAGCGGCGTCCGCGGCCGACCCGAGGGTCGACCTTCTTGGTCTTGCTCCGAGTGGGGTTTACCTAGCCACCCCAGTCACCTGGGGTGCTGGTGGTCTCTTACACCACCGTTTCACCCTTACCTGTCGCCAGGCGGTCTGTTTTCTGTGGCACTGTCCCGCGGGTCACCCCGGGTGGGCGTTACCCACCACCCTGCTCGGTGGAGTCCGGACTTTCCTCAGCTGTCTCCAGCCGCGATCATCTGGCCGTCTCGTCCGCCCACGAGTGTAGCGCCCGCAGCCACCGCGACGCGACGCTAAGGTTGTCGCCGTGACTGTCGAGGCGAGCGCGACCAGCGAACTGGCCGCCTACCGCTCCAAGGTCAACGGCGGCTGGGACGAGTTCACCGCCTCGACCGGGCTGCGTCCCGACCAGGAGATCCTGGCCGACGCCATCGCCGCGCTCGGCCTGCAGGGCCTCCGGTCGGCCCGACGCGAACTCGCGACCCTTGTCCGCGACGAGGGCATCCTCTACGGGGAGTCCGGCCGCAACTGGATCATCGACCCGCTCCCGCTGATAATCACCTCCGCCGAATGGCAGCGCCTCGAGACCGGCCTCGCTCAGCGCGCCCGGCTGCTTGGGCTGATCCTCGCCGACGTGTACGGCGAGCAGCGCCTGCTGTCCTCCGGCGCGATCGCCCCGGAGATCGTCTGGGGCCACAAGGGATTCCTGCACCAGGCCTGCGGCATCGCGGCCCCGCGCGACAACTGGCTCCCGCTGATCGCCACCGACCTCGGCCGCGACCCGGCGGGGAATTGGACGGTGCTCAGCGACCGCACGGAGGTGCCGGAGGGCGCGGGCTACGTGATGGCCAACCGGCGGCTCACCTCCCGCGTGATGGGCGACCTGCACCACGACGCGCGCCCCGCGCGGCTGCGCTCCTACTTCGCCGCGATGCGCACCGCCCTGCAGCGACTCGCCCCCCGCGAGGGCCACACGCCGCGCGGCGTGCTGCTCTGGCAGGGCGCAAGCGACCCGACCGCCTTCGAGCAGGGCTTCATCGCGACCCTGCTCGGCTACGCGCTCGTCGAGGCCGAGGACCTGGTGCTCCGCGAGGGCCAGGTGTGGATCAACTCCCCGGACGGCCGCGAACTGGTCGACGTGATCCTGCGCCGCGTCGGCTCCGAGGAGAGCGACCCGCTCGAGTTCCGCACCGACTCCGAGGCCGGCCTCGCGGGCCTGCTGGAGGCGACCCGGCTCGGCAACGTCGTCACCGTCAACCCGCTCGGCTCGGGCGTGCTGGAGAACCCGGCGCTGATGGCGCTGCTCCCGACGCTGGCGCCGCAACTGCTCGGCGAGGAACTGATCCTCCCGTCCGCCCAGACCTGGTGGTGCGGCGACGACGCGGGACGCAGCCACGCCCTCACACATCTCGACCGGCTTCTCATCAAGCCCATCGACCGGTCGACGGCCACCACGACGATCCCAGGCTGGCAACTCTCCAGCGCCGAACGCGACGACCTCGCCGCCCGGATCGCGGCCGAGCCGTGGGCCTGGTGTGCCCAGGAGGCCGTCGACCTGTCGACCGCGCCGGTGGTCACCGACTCGGGGCTGACGCCGCGCCGGATGGTGCTGCGGACCTTCGGGGTCCAGGTCGACCGCGGCCACGAGTTCCTGCCCGGCGGCCTCGCCCGCGTCGCGTCGGGCGACGACTTCGCCATCAGCAAGGCCGCGCGCCCGCTGTCCAAGGACGTCTGGGTCCTCGACCCGGACGACGCCGCGGAGACCTGGCTCGCCTCCTTCGACGGTGGGGCGCTCGGCATCGTCCGCTCCGGGTCGGTCGCGCCCCGTGTCGCAGACAACCTCGTCTGGCTCGGTCGCTACGCGGAGCGCGCCGACAGCGGCGCCCGGGTCCTGCGCCGCGCGCTCGACCTGGCCCACGACTACGGACGGCGGCCAGCCTCGCGCGGCGCCCAGGTGCTGTCGGCGGTGCTCGGGGCGGGGCAGAAGGTGATGGGCGTCGACCTCGGCGCCGACGACCCGTCGACGGCGCACCGCCGGATCAGGGCGGCGGCCTCCGACGTCGACCTGACGGGATCGGTCGCGCACGCCGTCCGCCGACTGACGGCCGCAACGCACGAGGTGCCCGACCTGATGAGCGACGACATCTGGCAGGTCCTCAGCCGCCTCGACGACCTGGTCGAGGACGCCTCCCGTAGGCGCGACCTCGCGGGCGTCCTCGACGGCTTCGTCGACGCCACCCTCGCGATCGCGGGCATCAACGCCGAGTCGATGACCCGCGACGCGACCTGGGCCTTCCTCGACACCGGCGTCCGCCTTGAACGCGCGCAGCGCATCCTCAGCCTTGTCGAACACACCCTCGGGCAGGAGCGGGCCGCGGTCGTCGAGAACCAACTCGCGGAGGCCGTCGCCGAGATCGCAGAGTCGCTGATCACGCAGCGCCGCCGCGCCGCCGCCGGGTCCGCGCCCAGGCGACCCGCGGTCGCCGTCACCCACCTGCTGGTCGCCGACCGGAGCAACCCCCGCTCGGTCGCCTTCCAGTTGGGCCGCCTCATCGAGGACCTTGAACTGATCGGCGACCTGCCGCTGGCGGCGAAGGTCGCCACGCTCGCCGACACCTGCGCTGAGACCGACCTCGCGGCCCTGTTCGACGCGGGCAGGCCGCGGGTCGCCGAGTTCCTCGCCGGGACACGCAGCCAGTTGCGCGGCATCGCCGACGACCTCGGCCGCACGCACCTGACCCGCAGCGGCAGGCGCCGCGCCGTCGTGACGGGCTGGACGAACGGGGACCAGCAGTGAGACAACTCGACGAGAACCTGACCCCGCGCCGCTACTTCGTTCGGCACCGCACCAGTTACGACTACTCCGACCCCGTCACCATGTGCCACGAGCGCGGCTTCCTGACGCCCCGGCCAACCCCGAGCCAGCGGATCGTCGCGCACGGCACCGGGGTCGTCCCGACGCCGCTGCTGCACACCGAACACGAGGACCGGTTCGGCAACCGCAGCCACTACTTCGAGATCCACTACCCGCACACCCGCTTCGAGGTTGTGAAGGAGTCGGTGATCGACGTCGAATGGCCCCGCATCGACGTCGACGCGCTCGACCAGTGGAGCCTCTCCAGCGCGCAGCGCGTGATCTCCGCCAACCCGGCCATGCGGATGGACCGCGCCCTGTTCGGCCTGCCGAGCAGGCACGTCACGCCGACGCCCGCCGTCCGCGAGTACGCCGACACTCTGCTCGCGCCCGACCTCGGCTTCGGCCAGGCGCTCGCCGAACTGACCCTTGGCATCCGCCGCGACTTCGCCTACCGGCCGGGCGTCACCTCGGTGCGCACCACCGTCGACCAGGTCCTCGACCTGCGCGCAGGCGTCTGTCAGGACTTCGCCCACCTCGCCATCGCGGTGCTGCGGATGCTCGGCATTCCCGCCCGCTACGTCTCCGGCTACATCGAGACGGTCCCGCCGCCCGGCAAGGAGAAGTTGGAGGGATCCGACGCGTCGCATGCCTGGCTGTCCGCGCTCGCCCCGAACGGGTCCTGGATCGACCTCGACCCGACCAACGGTCAGTTCGCCGACTCGCGCTACCTCGTCACCGCGTGGGGGAGGGACTTCGCCGACGTCAGCCCGCTGCGCGGGATCGTCGTCACCGATGCGGAGACCTCCAAGCTGGGGGTGGGGGTCGACGTGGTGCCGATGACCGGCGAGGACCTGCCGCGGATGAGCGCGCTCGACCTGGAGTGGGCCGCTACCTGAGTCCGACGGGGCGCAGGCCGTCGTCCTCGGGCAGGTCCCCGTCGATCGACGCGTCGACCCGCATCGACGCGAGGCGGGTGCGGCCGCCCAGCGTCGTCATGAACGCCGTGTCCGACGCGTCACGCCCGGTGCAGATCCGCACCATCGTCTCCCGCGGGGCGAGGCCGGTGGCGTCCAGCAGTTGCCACGCGCCGTCGACGTAGACCTCCGAGACGGCGTGGAAGTCCATCGGGCGCAGGCCGGGGGCGTAGACCGACACGAAGCGCGCGGGCAGGTTCAGGCCGCGCAGGAACGCGACGACAAGGTGCGAGAAGTCCCGGCAGACGCCGTTGCGGGTCAGGTAGGTGTCAAGCGCCCCGTCGATGCTGCGGCTCGACCCCAGCCGGTAGCCGATCTTGTTGTGCACCCACTCCCGCACCGACGCGACCAACTCCTGGCCGCTCAGGCCTGCGAAGTGGGTGCCGCTGAGGTTCGCGAGCCGGTCCGAGTCGCAGTAGCGCGACGGGCGCGTGTAGAGGATCTCGTCGATGCCGATCATCGGCGGCTCGGGCGCGGGGGCCAGCACGTCGGCGCGGTAGTCGACGACCAGGGTCCCGACGGGCGTCTCGCGGAGCCGGTGCAGCCTGCTCCCGGAAGGCGCCACGACCTCCTCGGGAACCAGTTCGAGGTCGCCGACGCGGAAGCTCAGGCTCTCCTCGACCTCGGGATAGTCGGCGCTGACGGCGACCGAGAAGATCAGGTCGGCCTGGGCGCGGACCTCGACCTCGAGGCGGCTGGAGACATGGCGGGCGACGGTGGACACCGGCACACGATAGCCCACGGCAACGCCCCCGGACACACGAGGTGCCAGGGGGCGTCGCGGGGGCCCGCTACTTGGCCAGGATCTGTCCGATCACGCTGCGCAGTTCCTGGTCGATGCCGGGCTCAGCGGACATGTCGCCCGCGCCCTCGCCGCCCAGTTGAGCGACGGCCACCACGTTGGCGTCCCGCGCCAGGTAGGTGATCACGGCGTCCGGGGCGGGCGCGAAGGTGGTGCCGCCGTCGTTGCTGACCTCGGCGTAGCCTCCGAAGATCACGCCGTCGGTGCCGAGGGTCTCATCGTCGTGGTAGACGGGCACGGAGCGGTTGAACATGTCTTCCACTCCCTCGACCGGCTCGGCGGGCGTGGTGCCCGCGGTGTGGCATTCCTCGGCCTTGCCTCGGGCCTGGGCCATGAAGTCGGCGGCGTCCTGCTCGGAGCCGAAGACCAGGATCGACTGCCAGTGGGCAGAGGTCGGCGCGCTCTCCACGATCGTGCGGCCGCCGGTGATGGTGCCCAGGGCATCCAGGGTGAAGGGTTGCTGATGGCACGTCAACTGCATGGTGGCGCGCTCGACGCTGCCCTCGTCGGAGGTCTCGCCGACCCGCGGGTCGAGCGGCAGGCCGCGGTCGCCGAGGCTGCCGACATCGTCGGGCAGGTTCTGCAGGTCGGTCCACACCGGCGCGGGAGGCTGCATGCTAGGGGTGACCTCCGGCGTCTGCGTCGCCTCCGGAGTCCGCGTCGCCTCTGGGTTCTGCGTCGCGGCGGGCGTGCCGGTCGGCTTCGGCGACACGCTCGGCGTCGGGGCGACCGTGATGCTCGGCGTGGGCGTCGGCTCGGCGGGCAGCGCGTTCTGGCGCGGCTGGGTGGCGATCCCGATGCCGACGCCGCCCGCGACCACCGCGAGCGCCGCGACGGCGGCGATGGCGCCCCGACGGCGCTTGATGCCGCGGCCCCGGCCGATGACGGAGGCGGCGAGCGAGGCGTTGTCGATGGGGGTCGGCACGTCGATCTGCGAGAGTTCCCGGCGCAGTTCCGGTTCGTTCATGGGGGTCATGAGATGCTCCTGGTGGTGATCTGCGCGGCCTCGGCCCTGGTGCGGAGGCGGGCCAGCGCCCGAGAACAGGTGGACTTCACGGTGCCGACGGAGCAGCCGACGGAGTCGGCCACGTCGGCCTCGGAGAGGTCGTGGTAGTAGCGCAGCACGACGATGGCCCGCTCCCGCGGGTTCAGCGCGGCGAGCTGCCGCACGATGAAGGACCGGTCGTCGGTGGCGTCGAACTCGCGTTCGGCGGCGGGATCGGGCCGCCACTGCGCGACATCGGCCGAGACGGTGTCGTAGCGCTTGCGGCGCCACCGGTCGGTCGCCAGGTTGACCATGATCCGCCTTGTGTAGGCGGCGGCCGTGGCCTGCTCGACGCGCTTCCAGGCGAGCCACGTCTTGACGAGGGCATCCTGGAGGAGGTCCTCCGCCGTCGACGTGTTGCCCGTCAGCAGGTAGGCGGTGCGGCGCAGCGCCTGCGAGTGCGCGGACACGAAACTCGTGAACGCCTCATCGGGTTGGTTGCCTTTCATACCCATGACTACGAAACGGCTCCCCGTGAGGTTGACAACGATTTTCCTGCGTCAGGGGGCGGTCAGGATCTCCGCACCGTCGGCGGTCACCACCAGCGACTGCTCGAACTGGGCGCAGCGTGAGCCGTCTGCGGTCACGACGGTCCAGTCGTCGTCCCAGAGTTGGGTCTCGTGCGTGCCGAGGGTCAGCATCGGCTCGATCGTGAACGTCATGCCCTGCTGCATGATCGTGTTGAGCCGCGGCTCGTCGTAGTGCAGGATCACAAGGCCGGAGTGGAACGCGGTGTGCACGCCGTGGCCGGTGTAGTCACGGATCACGCCGTAGCCGAAGCGCTTGGCGTAGGACTCGATGACTCGCCCGATCACGGAGATGGGGCGTCCGGGCCTCACGGCGCGGATCGCCCGGTTCATGGCCTCCTGGGTGCGCTCGGCGAGCAGTCGGGACTCCTCGTCGACGTCGCCGCAGAAGAAGGTCGCACAGTTGTCGCCGTGGACGCCGTCCTTGAACGCGGTGCAGTCGATCTTGACGAGGTCGCCGTCCTCGAGGGGGCGAAGGTCGGGGATGCCGTGGCAGATCACCTCGTTGACGGAGGTGCAGATCGACTTCGGGAAGCCCCGGTAGCTCAGCGCGGACGGGTAGGCGCCGTGGTCGAGCATGTACTCGTGCGCGATTCGGTCCAACTCGTCGGTGGTGACGCCCGGCGCGATCGCCTTCGACGCCTCCATCATGGCGTTGTGCCCGATCCGGCCCGCCTCGCGCATCCGCTCGATCACGTCGGCGCTCTGCACGTCGGAGCCGGTGTAGCGCTTGGGCGCGGGCTTGCCGACGTACTCGGGACGCTGGATCGAGCGCGGCACGTCGCGCATCGGGGTGACGGTGTGCGGGGTAACGGGGTTCACACGGTGCAGTCTAGTGCCGCGCCGCTGAGGAGCCGGAATACCGGCGCTCAGCCGTCCCACTGGAGGGTCTCAAGCATCTTGCGGACCTCCTCCTGGTTGTCCTGCTTGTCGATCGTGGCGCAGGTCACGTAGACGGCGATCTTGTCCTTGTCGTCGGTGGGGACAAGCACCAGGTCGACGGTGTCGCCCTCGATGCCCTGGTGGCGCTGGTTCGCGACGTAGATGTTGGACGTGGAGCGCCAGCCGATCCTGCCGTCGACGTTGTAGTCCTCGCTGCGCAGCACGTCGCGGCGTTCGAAGCTTGCGAACATGCCGGAGGAGGCCATGCAGCTCATGAACTCCTCGGATGCCTGCGAGAGCGACGATGAGAAGCCGTCGGAGACCTTGATGTAGCCGAGGTTGACGTTGCTGATCCAGCCGGGCGCGATCGAGCGGATCATCGAGTTGTCCTCGTACATCCAGGAGATGTAGGCCGAGGACTCGACCCACTCGCCGCGGGGTGCCTCGATGGAGAGCCCGCCGCCGGAGAGCCGCCCGTTGCGGACCTCGCTGCGGGGGGAGGAATCGGAGTAGGGGCAGGTGATCGGCTCGCCGAAGCCCGACTCGACGGGGGTGGGGGTCGGGGTGTCCGTCGGTTCCCGCTCGTCCCACTGTTTGCCGGTCGGCTTGGCGCTGCGGGTGTCCTCCGGGGTGGCGCCGAAGCTGAGCCCGTCGCGCGGCCACAGGATCATGCCAGCCACGATGCTGGCCACCACCACAAGGGCGATCGCCAACCAGAGCCAGGTGCCTGACCCCTTTGGTTCGGGGGTCGGCTCAAGCCAGCGCTGACCGTCCCAGTAGCGCCGACCGTCGGGCGCCGTGGGGTCTGCGTACCAACCCGGCTGTGCCATGCGGGCAAGTCTAGGCGACGTCGGGGGCGCACTCCCGCGACGACTAGGGGCCGCGTGTCGGCCGGGTCGTCACGCGCCTGTAACACGGGCCGGGCACACTTGGCGACATGGATAGGCAGACTGAGTTCGTCCTGCGCTCCATGGAGGAGCGCGGCATCCGCTTCGTGAGGCTCTGGTTCACCGACGTGCTGGGGTCGCTGAAGTCGGTGGCCATCGCCCCCGCGGAGGTGGAGGGCGCGATCGCCGAGGGCGTCGGCTTCGACGGCTCCGCGATCGAGGGCTTCGCGCGCGTGTACGAGTCCGACATGGTCGCGGCACCCGACCCGTCGACGTACCAGGTGTTGCCCTGGCGTCAGGCGGGCCGCTCGACCGCCCGGATGTTCTGCGACATCAAACTGCCCGACGGGTCGCCCAGCTACGCCGATCCGCGCTTCGTGCTGAAGCGCGCGATGCAGAAGGCCGGCGACATGGGCTTCACCTACTACATCCACCCCGAGATCGAGTTCTTCCTGCTGCGTAACCTGCTGCCGCCGGAGCCCCTCGACGACGGCGGCTACTTCGACCACACCACGCTCGGCGACGGCACCGACTTCCGCCGCGACGCCATCACCATGCTGGAGCAGATGGGCATCTCGGTCGAGTTCAGCCACCACGAGGCCGCACCCGGCCAGCACGAGATCGACCTGCGCTACGCCGACGCGCTCACCATGGCGGACAACGTGATGACGTTCCGCGTCGTGATCCGCGAGGTGGCCGTCAGCCAGGGCGTGCATGCGACCTTCATGCCCAAGCCGTTCTCCGAGTACGCGGGCAGCGGCATGCACACCCACATGTCGCTGTTCGAGGGCGACACCAACGCCTTCTACGACGCGAGCGACCAGTACAACCTGTCGAAGACGGCCAAGCACTTCATCGCTGGCCTGCTGCGCCACGCGCCGGAGATCACCGCCGTCACGAACCAGTGGGTCAACTCGTACAAGCGGCTTGTCACCGGCTCCGAGGCCCCGCAGTTCGCCTGCTGGGGTCGCGCCGACCGCTCCGCGCTGGTCCGGATCCCGCAGTTCACCCCTGGCAAGACCTCGTCGGCTCGCATCGAGTACCGGGCGGTCGACTCGGCGGTGAACCCGTACCTCGCCTACGCCGTGATGCTCAACGCGGGCCTCAAGGGCATCGAGGAGGAGTACCCGCTTCCCCCGGAGACCGAGGAGGAGGCGTGGCGGCTCAGCGACCGCGAGCGCAAGGCGCTCGGCATCCGCGAACTGCCGCACAACCTCGACGAGGCGGTGCGACTGATGGAGGAGTCCGAACTGGTCGCCGAGACCCTCGGCGAGCATGTCTACGAGTACTTCCTGCGCAACAAGCGCGAGGAGTTCGCGGCCTACCGCCGCCAGGTCACCCCGTGGGAGTTGGAGCGCCACATCCGCGTGATGTGACCCTCGAGCCCCGCGTCACGCGAGCGGGAACACGCGGCGCACCTCGTCTGCGTGCACCCCGCTTGCGCGCACCGGCGCCTCGTCCCAGGCCAGTCGCCCGACGGCGAGGTCGATGAACGTCTCCGGCGTCACCTCGACCACATTGGGCGGGGTGCCCCTCGTGTGCTTCGGGCCCGTCTCGAAGCCGATCTGCACCGCGGCGAACGGGGGGACCCGCACCTCGATGCTCGCACCGGGGTGCCTCTCGCCGAGCAGGGCGCAGCCCGCCCGGCACACCGCGGCCGTCAACTCCCTGCCGAGCGGTTCGCCGTCCCGCGCTGCGTCGAACAGCAGTCGCGTCAGGTCGGGGCGCTTGCGGGCCAGTTCGGCGTCGAGCGCCGCCGGGTCGACGCGGTCCCGCAGCGCGGCGACGACCTTGGGAGATGGCTTGAACATATCCCGGTCAGGATAGCCGGGCCGATAATCTGGGCCCGTGACCAGGTACCAGTCGCCAAGCGCGGAGTTCGCCCGACGGGGGTTCGAGTCGGCCAGTTCCGCGGCGAGGATCTGGGAACGCTGGCAGGAACGCATCGGAGCTGAGCCCCCCGTCGACCTTGCGCTTTTCGCCCCCGTCGCCGACCGGGACCAGGCCCTCGACGCCCTGGAACGGCTCTCTACTGCTCCGATCTTCGACGCGATCGCCGAGGACCCCGACTGGCTCGCCCGGCTGCTGCTGGTGCTCGGTGGCTCGTCCGTGCTCGCCCAGACGCTGGTGCGGCACCCCGAGGAGGCGCAGGCCCTGCGTGAGGCCCCGCAGCCGCGCGGAAGGGCGGGCTGGCGCGGGTTCTTCGAGGAGCGCGTCGGCCCCATCGACGGGCCCCTGGACGGTGATCCCGACCGGCTGCGGTTGGCGAACCGGGTCGCGCTGATCGAGATCGCCGCCCGCGACCTCGCCGCCGAACACCCGGTGCTGCTGGTCGACGACATCGCGGCCGAACTGGCCCACGTCGCCGACGCCGTCCTGCAGGCCTCGCTCGCCTACGCCAGGGCCGAGGTGCCCGACTCCGATCAGGTGCGCCTCGCGATCCTCGCGATGGGCAAGACCGGCGCCCAGGAACTCAACTACATCTCCGACGTCGACGTCGTCTACGTCGCCGAACCCGTCGACGGTGTCCGCGCCGACCACGCGATGGCCGTCGGCGCCAGGATCGTCGCCGCGCAGGCACGGATCTGCTCGGCCCACACGCCAGAGGGGACCATCTTCCAGGTCGACGCGGCGCTGCGTCCGGAGGGGAAGGCGGGCCCGCTGGTGCGGACGCTGGAGAGCAGCAGGCTGTACTACGAGAAGTGGGCCAAGAACTGGGAGTTCCAGGCCATGCTGAAGGCGCGCCCGGCCGCGGGAGACGAGGAACTGGGTCAGGCGTTCGTCGACATGGTCTGGCCGATGGTGTGGCAGGCGGGGGAGCGCGGCGACTTCCTCGGCGAGGTCCGCGCGATGCGCGAGCGGGTGATCTCCCTGATCCCCTCCAAGCAGGCCGACCGGGAGATCAAGCTCGGCAAGGGCGGACTGCGCGACACCGAGTTCTCCGTGCAACTGCTGCAACTGGTGCACGGCCGCGCAGACGAGCGGCTTCGCGTGCGAGGCACCTTCGAGGGGCTGCGTGCGCTGGTCGACAACGGCTACATCGGCCGCGCCGACGGCGCCGAGATGTCCGAGGCGTACCGGTTGCAGCGCGTGCTTGAGCACCGCGTCCAGCTTCGACGGCTGCGTCGCACCCACCTGCTGCCCGACGAGGAGCCGGCGCTCGGCCAGATCGCCCGGTCGATCCACACCGACTCCGATGACGTCACCAAGCGGTGGCGCGAGTCGACGCGGCGGGTCCGCGCCCTGCAGCAGCGGCTGTTCTTCTCCCCGCTGCTCGACGCCGTGAGCGCGGTCTCCACAGACGGGCTGAAGCTGACCCCCGACGCGGCCAAGACGCGGATGCTTGCGCTCGGGTTCAAGGATCCGCAGGCGGCGCTCGGCCACATCCAGGCGCTCACCAGGGGAACCGACCGGGCCGCCGAGATCCAGCGCCAACTGCTGCCCGCCATGCTCGGCTGGTTCGCGGAGGGCCCCAACCCCGACTTCGGGCTGCTCGCCTTCCGGCAACTCTCCGAGGCGCTCGGCACCGCCTCCTGGTACCTGCGCGCGATGCGCGACGACAGCTACATGGCCCACCGCCTCGCGCGGATCTCGTCGTCGAGTCGCTACGTCGTCGACCTGCTGCGCCGCGCCCCCGACATGATCCGGATGCTCGCGAGCAACGAGGAACTGCGCCCCAGGTCCGCCGACGAGTTGACCACCGCCATGCAGCGCGCGGCGGCCCGCCACGACGACCCCGACAAGGCGGCCGCTTCGGTGCGGGCGCTGCGCAGGGCCGAACTGTGCCGGATCGCCATCGCCGACGTGCTGGGGCTGGCCGACCTGGACGCCGTCGGCACCTCGCTCAGCGACCTGGCGTCCGCGACCATCGACGCCGGGCTGTACCTTGCGCGCCGCGAGATCGACGCCCCTGCCGTCGGGGTGATCGCCATGGGCCGCTGGGGCGGGGGAGAGATGAGCTACTCCTCGGACGCCGACGCCATGTTCGTGATCCCCGACGAGTCGACGCCGGAGGAGATCTCCAAGGCGACCGCGCTGGTGCGCCGAGCCGCCGAGATCGTCGGCAAGCCGGGACCCGACCCGGCCCTGGTGCTCGACAGCGACCTGCGCCCCGAGGGAAAGGGCGGCGCGCAGGTGCGCACCGTGTCGTCCTATGCGGCCTATTACGGCAAGTGGGCCTCGACGTGGGAGGCGCAGGCGCTGCTGCGCGCCCGGCCCGGAGCGGGAGAGGTCGACCTCGCGGCGCAGGTGCTCGGCGCGCTCGACTGGTTCCGCTATCCCGAGGGAGGGCTGGCACCCGAGCAGGTGCGGGAGATCCGCACCCTCAAGGCGCGGATGGAGAAGGAACGCATCCCGCGCGGCGAGGCGCGCGAGCGGCACCTGAAGCTCGGCCCCGGTGGACTCTCCGACGTGGAGTGGACGGTGCAGTTGCTCCAGTTGCGCCACGCGCACGACTTCCCCGAGTTGCGTTCCACGGCGACGTTGGAGGCGCTTCAGGCGCTGACCGACCTCGGCATCGTGGACGAGTCACGCGCCGCCCGGCTCAGGGATGCGTGGCAGCGCGCCAGTCAGTTGCGCGACGCCGTGATGCTGGTGCGGGGGAGGGCAAGCGATTCCATCCCGTCGGATGCCCGCGAGTTGGCGGCGGTCGCCGACGTGCTCGGCTACCCGCCGCGGCAGGCGTCGAGGTTGGAGGACGAGACGCGCCGTCTGATGCGCAGGGCACACGAGGTCACAGAGGACCTGTTCTGGAACTAGGCGGCGACCCGCGCCGTCGCCGTCCGACGCCCGAGGGCGACCAGCCCGATCAGCATCAGGATCGGGAAGACGATGCCGACGGCCATGCCCGACTGCAGCGAGCCGAACGCGTCGGTGGCGGCGCCGACGGCTGCGGGGCCGATCGCGCAGCCCGCGTCACCGCCCAGCGCAAGCAGCGCGAACAGCGCCGTCCCGCCGCGCGGGAAGGACGCGGAGCCGAGCGTGAACGTGCCCGGCCACAGCATCCCGACGGAGAAGCCGCCGAGCGCGATGCCCACCAGTCCCATCCAGGCGAGCGGGCTGAACGCGGCCAACGCATAGGCCACGACGCAGGCGATCAGCGTGCCCGTCATGATGGATCGCACGTTCGCGACGGTGGCCCGCGAGCCGAACGCCACCCGGGCGATGCCCATGGCCGCGGCGAAGCTGAGCGGCCCGAGCAGGTCTCCCGCGGTCTTGCTCAGCCCGAGCCCGTCCTGGGCGTAGGCCGAGGCCCACTGGCTCATCGCCTGCTCTGAGGCGCCCGCCGTCAGCATCAGGCCGACGAGCAGCCAGAACGTTCCCCTGCGCATCAGGTCCAGGTAGCGCATCGGGGCGCCGTCCTCGACCAGCGAGTAGTAGGGGACGAACCACAGCAGCACGGCGTTGAGCGCTGGCACGACGGCCCACGCGAAGCACAGCCAAGGCCAGCGCTGCTCGCCGAGCAGCAGGAAGCCGACGGTGCTGAGCCCGACCACCGCGACGTGCCCCCAGCAGTAGAACGAGTGCAGCAGGCTCATGTGGAAGGCCTTGTTCTCCGTCGGGCACGCCTCGACCACGGGGCTGACGAGCACCTCGAGGAGGCCGCCGCCCACCGCGCAGATGCACATGGCGGCGATCAGCCCGACCATCGGGTTGGACAGCGCGAACGGAAGGATGCCCATCGCGACAAGGCCCAAGGCGGCCATCACGTGCGCCACGACCATCGAGATCCGGTAGCCGACGGCGTCGATGGCCTTGGGGGAGACGAGGTCGACCAGCAGTTGCAGGCCGAAGTTGATGGCCACCACGAGGCCGAGCGCGGAGAACGAGATGCCGAAGGTGGTGTGCCAGATGATGAACATCAGCGGGCCAAGGTTGTTGACGATGGCCTGGGTGACGTAGCCGACGTAACAGGCGATCAGGGTGTGACGGTGGTCGAGTCGGCTCAGCACGAGCCGACCCTACCGCCCCTGATCAGGGTGTTTACTCCTCGCCCGCGAAACGCCGCTCGTGGGCCTTGGCTGACGCCTCGCCGATGGCGAGGTCAAGCACGAAGAAGATCGCGGCGCTTGCCAGGAACGAGACGACCGATGCCGCGGCCACCAGGGCGGGGCCGCTGATCGGCAGGGGGAGGCCGTCGAGCAGGGTGGAGTCACCGAATGCGAAGGCGCCCAAGGTCAGGGCCGTCATGGCCCCGGCGAGGAGGAGTGCATCGACGGCGTAGGAGCGCATGCGCGCGGCGCGATCGGCCGGGTTGCTGCCGGTGGGGCGTTCGCGTCCGAGGAGATCCTTCGGGGTCTCGCCGCCGAAGACCTGGTAGAAGAGGTAGAACAGGCCCCACGCGACCAGCGCGACGACGAGGGCGGCCGGTTGCGTGACCGACTTGTGAGCCAGGTAGTCCCACGCCGTGAAGCCGAGGGCTGCCAGCCCGGCGACGAAGAGGGCGACCATCGCGGCGTTTCCTGCAGTGAGTTTCTGTCGCTCGTCCATGGTGTTACTCGCTTTCTTCCCAGAAGAGGGAGTTGAGATCCGTCCCGAGTGCGCGACAGATGTCGCGGCACAGGTTGAGGGTCGGGTTGTGCGACCCGGCCTCGATCATCGAGATCGTCTGCCGGGTGACGTTGACGCGCTGGGCCAGGTCGGCCTGGGTCAGCCCGAGGGCGGCCCGCGCGGCCCGCATCCGGTGGTTGACCCTGGAACCAGAACGTGTCGTCATGGGTCAACCATGGCCGACAAAATGTCGGACATACCCGACATTCGCTCCGAACTGGCTGGGGGTTAAGGCCCAAGTCAGACCGGGGTCTCGGCGACTGTGGGGCCGCCTGGCCCCTGGTGGTGCCCGATGCTGGTGCAGGACCCCACGAACGGCCAGGGGGCCACCCGCGGCGCCGTGCTAGGGTGAAAACACAATTTCGTGTTCCGGGGTCGGTGTAATTCCGAACCGGCGGTGATAGTCCGCGACCCCCGAGGCCTCAGGGCCGAAGGGTTGACTCGGTGAAATTCCGAGGCCGACAGTGAGAGTCTGGATGGGAGGAACACGGCCACCACGTTCGTGGTGTGCCGACGACGCGGCGTGTCCGCGTGCGGCGGCGCATGCAGCGGACGCGGTGACCCGTGACCCCGGAACCACTGACGGACGGGGATCGCGGATGACACGCCACCTGACTGCCCGGCTCGGGCTGTGGTCGGCGTACCCTGCGCGCACCCGGCCCCTCCCCGGCCGCTGGGGCATCGGCCTCGGAGCCCTCGTCGCCGTGTTGGCCCTGTGGTGGGCTGTCACCGCCGCCGGCCTGATCGACCCGTACCTGCTGCCAGGGCCCGGCCAGGTGCTGGCCAAGATGGCCGACCAGATGCGGCTCGGCCTCGTGACGCGCTACCTGACGCCGACCCTGATCGCCGCGCTGATCGGGGCGCTGCTCGCGGTCGCCGTGGCGATCCCGCTCGGCGTCCTGATCTCCCACTCGCGCGTGCTCGCCGCGGTCGCGGAGCCCTTCGTGGCGATCTCCCAGACCATCCCGCTCGTGGCGATCGCGCCGCTGCTGGTGCTGTGGATCGGCTACGGCACCGTCCCCATCGCGGTGCTGTGCGCCATCGTCGCGTTCTTCCCGATGGTCACCACCACGGTCGTCGGGCTCCGCTCGCTCGACATGCGCGTGGTCGAGAACGCGATGCTCGACGGCGCGGGCGCCTGGCGGCGGCTGTGGCACATCGAGTTCCCGATGGCCGCCCCCGCGATCCTCGCGGGCGTGCGCGGCGGCGTCGTGCTCGCCATGACCGGAGCCGTGGTCGGCGAACTGGTGATGGGCGGCTCCGGCCTCGGCACCCTCCTCACCCTGTCGCGCGACGCCGCGGACACCGCAGGCGTCTTCTCGGTGGTCGCCTGGATCTCGCTGTCCGCGATGGCCCTCTACGGCCTCATCTCGCTGCTCGAACGGGCAGCGGTCAACCGTCTCCAAGGAGAAGCATCATGATCGCTCGGCGCTCACTGCTCGCCGGATCGCTGCTCGCGGGCGTCGCCGCGGGACTGGCCGGCTGCTCCAAGCCTGCGGCCAGCGGCCAGGTCACCGTCGGGCTCACCTACATCCCCAACGTCCAGTTCAGCGCCTTCTACCTCGGCGTCGAGCGGGGGATCTTCGCCGACCACGGCGTCGACGTGAAGCTTCGCCACCACGGGGAGCAGGAGGACGTCTTCGGGGCGCTGCTGCGCGGAGACGAGGACGTGGTGTTCGCCTCAGCGGACGAGGCGATGGTCGCCGCCGCCGGAGGCAACGACCTTCGCACCTTCGCGACCAGTTACCAGACCTACCCGATCAACGTGCTCGGCCTCGACGGCACCGTCACGCTGCCCCCCAACGCTCTCGAGATGCTCGCGGGCAAGCGGCTCGGCATCCCCGGCCACTTCGGGTCCAGCTACTACGCGGCCCTGTGCGCCATCCACCAGGCTGGCCTCGGCGAGGGCGACGTCACACTCGTCGACATCGGCTACACCGCGCTCAGCGCGCTCGAGACCGGCAAGGTCGACCTGATCGTCGGGTTCCGCAACAACGAACTCGTCCAACTCGAGGCGCGGGGCAAGACCCCGCTCGCCATCCCCGTCACGGACCCGCAGCGGCCGGACCTGGTCGGCCCGAGCCTGATCGCCCGCGGCGAGGCCGTCCCGAAGGATACCCTCAAGGCCATCTCGGCAGCGATGGCCGACGCGCAGCAGGCCGTCATCGACGACCCGGACGCCGCCCTCGACGCCACCGCGAAGCAGGTGCCTGCGCTGGCAGACCCGACCCAGCGCGCCTCCGCGGGCAAGGTGCTGGAGGCGACGACCAAGATGTGGCTGCGCGACGGGAAGGTCGATGTCCGCGTCGACACGGCCGCCTTCGGCCGGATGGGCGAGTTCCTCACCGCGGCGGGCGTCATCGAGAAGGCCCCGGCGAACCCCTACATCGCGCTCTGACCTCTGGAGACGCGCAACGGCCCACCCCAGAACAGGGGTGGGCCGTCTGCGTGGATCAGTTGGCGGCTCGGACCGCGTCCTCGATCCGCTGGCCGATCGTGGCGTCGACGTTCTTCCAGTACTGGAAGGCGCGCTCGAGGACCTCGTCGGAGGCGACGCCCGACAGGGCGCCGGAGACCGTCTCGACGAAGCGGTCGCGCTGTGCGTCGTCGAAGACCTCACGCACGAGCGTGCCCGCCTGGCCGAAGTCGTCGTCCTCGGCGTGCAGGGTCGCGGCGGCACGCACCAGGGCGCCGTCGGACTCCCAGCCGTCCGCGACCGTCACCTGCGCCTCGGAGAACATCCGGCCGTAGCTGTTGGGCGCGTACACCGGGGCGTCGCCCGTGTGCTGGTGCTGCATGTGGCCCTGCTCCGCGTAGTTGTTGAACTCGGCGGTGCGGGGCTGGTTGACGGGAAGCTGGTGGAAGTTCGCACCGATCCGGGCGCGCTGCGCGTCCGGGTAGGCGAACACGCGGGCCATCAGCATCTTGTCCGGCGAGATGCCGGTGCCGGGGATCATGTTCGACGGGGAGAAGGCCGCCTGCTCGATCTGGGCGTAGAAGTTGCTGGGGTTCTTGTCCAGCGTCATCGTGCCGACCTCGATCAGCGGGTAGTCCTTGTGCGACCAGGTCTTGGTCAGGTCGAACGGGTTGAAGCGGTAGTCCTTGGCCTCGTCGTAGGGCATCACCTGCACGTTCAGCGTCCAGGACGGGAACTCGCCACGCTCGATGGCCTCGTGCAGATCGCGACGGTGGTAGTCCGCGTCGGCGCCGGCAAGCGCCTGCGCCTCGTCGTTGGTGAGGTTCTCCTCGCCCTGGTTGGTGCGGAAGTGGTACTTGACCCAGAACTTCTCGCCCGCCTCGTTGATCCACATGTAGGTGTGCGACGAGAAGCCGTGCATGTGTCGCCAGGAACGGGGCAGACCGCGATCGCCCATCAGGTAGGTCACCTGGTGAGCCGACTCGGGCGAGGCCGTCCAGAAGTCCCACTGCATGGTGTTGTCGCGCAGACCGGAGGACGGGAGGCGCTTCTGCGAGCGGATGAAGTGGGGGAACTTCAGGGGGTCGCGCAGGAAGAACACCGGGGTGTTGTTGCCGACGATGTCGAGGTTGCCTGCGGTGGAGTAGAAGCGCACGGAGAAGCCGCGCACGTCGCGCCAGGTGTCGGGGGAGCCCTGCTCGCCCGCGACGGTGGAGAAGCGGGCCACCATCGGGGTCTCGGCCCCAGGCTGGAAGGGCGCCGCTGAGGTGTAGGCGGTGACGTCGCCGGTCACCGTGAACGCGCCGAAGGCTCCCGAGCCCTTGGCGTGCGGCGTGCGCTCCGGCACCCGCTCACGGTTGAAGTGGGCGAGCTGCTCGACCAGGTGGACGTCGTGCAGCACGATCGGGCCGTCGTTTCCGACGGTCAACGAGTGCGCGTCAGATTCGACGGGCGCCCCGTTGAGGCGCGTCGACGCTCCGGTCGGCAGCTGCTGTCCCATGGTTTCGCGGTTGCTCATGTATTCCTCTCGTCAGGTTCGTTGCACTGTGCACACAGCCCCCAGTAGATGACCTCCGCCTCGTCGACGACGAAGCCCAGGTCGTTGCTGGGGGACAAACAGGGGGAGTGCCCGACCGCGCAGGCGACGTCGTGCATCGCGCCGCAGGATCGGCACAACAGGTGGTGGTGGTTGTCACCGGTCTGGAGTTCGTAGCGCGGCGGCCGCCCGGCAGGCTCGACGCGGCGGATGATGCGCGCCTCGTGCAGGGCCGCGAGCATGTCGTAGACCGCCTGCGTCGAGGCGCTTCCCGTGCGGGCCCGCACCGCCGCCGCCAGCTCGCCGACACCGGAGTGGGGGTGCTCGGCCAGCTCGCCGAGGACGGCGAGGCGGCCCGCGGTGACGCGAAGGTTCGCGCCGCGTAGAACGCCTTGCCAGTCCTGATCCATGTGAACCAGGCTAGCAGTTATCTGGAATTAATCCAGTTATGGAAAACTTCCGGTCTTACCGGTCGCCGATGGTGACGAGCGTGCGGCCGTGGCGCTCGCCGTCGAGCAGTTGCTGCCCGGCCGCGATGACCTCGTCGAGCGTGATGCGGCTTGTCATCAGGTCGAGTTGGTCGACGTCGACGCCCTTGGCGAGCAGTCGCCACGCGTCGGCGCGGTCCTCGAGCGGGGCCCAGACGGAGTCGATGCCCGCGAGTGTGACGCCGCGCAGGATGAACGGCATCACCGTCGCGGGGAGGGCGATCGAGCCGGCCAGCCCGCAGGCGGTCACGGTGCCGTTGGGCAGCGTCCTGGCGATCGCGTTGGCGAGCACTTCGCCGCCGACGGAGTCGACGACGCCCGCGTACTGCGCCTTCTGCAGTGGCTTGCCGCGCCCCTCGAGATCGGAGCGGGGCACCACCTGGGTCGCACCGAGGCTCTGCAGGTAGTCGCCGAACCGCTCGACCCGTCCTGTCGAGGCGTGCACGTCGAAGCCAGCGGTCGCAAGCAGCATGGTGGCGATCGAGCCGACCCCTCCGGTCGCACCCGTGACGAGCACCGGGCCGTCGCTGGGCAGCACGCCCTCGCTGACGATCCGCAGCACCGAGAGCGCCGCGGTGTACCCGGCGGTGCCGAGCGCGGCGACCGACTCGGGGGAGAGGCCGTCGGGGATGGCGACCGCCAGCTTCGCGTCGAGGCGCGCCCGGGTCGAGAAGCCGCCGTTCTTCGTCTCGGAGAGGCCCGCGCCGTTCTGCACGATCCAGTCGCCCGGATGCCAGCGCGGGTCGCCCGACTCGACGACCCTGCCGACCAGGTCGATGCCCGCCACCAGCGGAAGCGTGCGCACCACCCCGGGCTTGCCCGTCACCGCGAGGGCGTCCTTGTAGTTGAGGTCGGAGTAGACGACGTCGACCACGACGTCCCCGTCCCCCAGGAACGCCTCGTCGACCTCCTTGAGTTCGACACCGGTTTCGCTGACGACAATGCCTCGGATCATGGCCCTCAGCTTACGCACAGCCTCACTCGGGCTCGGCGTGGCGCGGCTTCTCGCCGGTGACCCTGCGGAGCTTCGACGGCCACCACACGGCCGGGCCGATGTCGTAGACCAGCGCCGGGACCAGCAGGGTGCGCACCAGGAACGTGTCGAGCAGCACCCCGAAGGCCACGATGAAGGCCAACTGGACCAGGAACAGGATCGGGATCACCGCGAGTGCCGCGAAGGTGGCGGCAAGCACGATGCCGGCAGAAGTGATCACCCCGCCCGTCACGGCCAGGCCGCGCAGCACGCCCTCGCGGGTGCCGTGCCGCAGCGATTCCTCCCGCACCCTCGTCATCAGGAAGATGTTGTAGTCGATGCCGAGCGCCACCAGGAAGACGAACCCGTACAACGGCACCGACGGATCGGCGCCCGGGAAGTCCAGGATGTGGTTGAACACGATGGCCGCGGTGCCCATGGCGGTGCCGAAGCTGAGCGCCGTGGTGGCGATCAGCAGCACCGGGGCGAGCACCGAGCGCAGCAGCGCGATCAGGATCACGAGGATCACGGCGAGCACGATCGGGATGATGAGAGTGCGGTCGCGCTCCGACGTGGTGCGGGTGTCGAGGTCGGTCGCGGTGGTGCCGCCGACCTGAGCGGTGCCCGCCAGATCGCCGCGCAACTCGACGACCGTGTCGATCGCCGCGTCGCTGTCGGCCGCGTCCGCGAGGGTCGCGAGCAGCATCACCTGGCCCTCGCTGACCGTGGGTGCGGGAGCGGGGGTGCCGGGCGGGCCGAAGGCCTGGATGCCGTCGGCGGTGACGCCCGCTGACCCGGACGGCGAATCGGCGGCCACCACGCTGACGGAGGCCACCCCGTCATTGGCGAGCAGCGTGTCGGCGACCTGCTGCAGCGAGCCCTCGCCGGTCAGCACGTAGGCGGGGGAGCCGGAGCCGCCGGGAAAGTGCTCGCCCAGTTTCTGCTGCCCGTCGCGCGCGTCCGAGTAGCCGAGCACATACTCGCTGGGCGGGACGCCGTCGGCCTTCAGCGTCGGCACGAACGCGGCACCCGCGGCCAGCAGGAGCGTGCACACCACCCAGACGGTGCGCGGCCGCTTCGCCACGAAGGCGCCTGCCTTGGCGTAGATGCCGGTGTGGGTCTGCTCCTCATCGGTGCGGTTCGGGTCGAAGCGGGGGCGCCGCGGCCAGTAGGCGACGCGGCCGAGGAGGTACAGCAGGCTGGGCAGCAGCGTCAGCGCGGACAGCATCGCGAACGCGATGCCGATGGCGGCGACCGGGCCGAGCGAGCGGTTGGAACCGAGGTCGCTGAGCAGCAGGCACAGCAGGCCCGCGATCACGGTGCCGCCGGAGGCGGTGATCGGCTCGAGCACGCCCTTGAGCGCTGCCCAGGTCGCGGTGCCCTTCGATTCGTGGCGCTTCAACTCCTCCGCGTAGCGGGCGGTGTAGAGCAGCGAGTAGTCGGTGGCAGCGCCGATCACGAGGATGAACAAGATGCCCTGGGTCTGCCCGGTGAGCGTCAGGATCTCGGCCTTGGCGAGCCACCAGTTGGTGAGCAACGCGACGCACAGCGCGAACATGCTGGTTGCCAGCACCGCGAACGGCAGGATCACCGAGCGGTACACCACGAGCAGGATCACCAGCACCAGCGCGAGCGCCACGATCAGCAGCAGGCCGTCGATGCCAGCGAAGGCCTCCACCAGATCGCTGGTGAAGCCTGCGGGGCCGGTGACGTGCGCCTCGACCCCCTCAGGGGTGTCGGCCTTGAGCACCTCACGGACCTTGCCGACGGTGTCCTCCAGGTCGGCGTCGGTGTCGACCCCGATGAAGGCCTGCGCGGCCAGCCCGTCCTCGGAGGGGATCAGCGGCGAGGCGCTGGAGACGCCCTCCGTCGCCGTCACATCCTCCGCGAGCGCGCCCAACTTCTCCAGTTGCTCCGGCGTCAGCTTCTCGGTGGAGGTGAAGATCGCGATCGCAGGGATCTCCTCGTCGCCGACGAAGTCCAGGTAGCGCTCGCCGACCTTTGTCGCCTCGGCGCTCGAGGGGAGGAAGGTGGCCTGATCGTTCTGCGCGACCTCGCCGACCCGACCGAAGTAGGGACCGCCGATGCCCGCTCCAACGAGCCAGACGAGGACGAGGACCAGCGGGACGATGACGCGCACGATCGGGTTGGTCTTCACCCGCACAGCGTAGTCGGACGCACCCCTCTGAGGGCCCGGTCCCAAACCGGCCGGGACGCGGCGGAGCCCCGGCCGACCGGCCGGGGCTCCTTGTGTCGGGACTGAGCGGTGGCTCAGATCGCGTAGTACAGCTCGAACTCGTAGGGGTGCGGGCGCATCGCGATGGCCTGGATCTCGGCGCGCTTCAGCTCGATCCACGTCTCGATCAGGTCGGGCGTGAAGACGTCGCCGACGAGCAGGAACTCGTGGTCGGCCTCGAGCGCGTCGAGCACGGCGCCCAGGTTGCCAGGCACCGTCGGGACCTCGGCGTGCTCGTCCGGGGGCAGCTCGTACAGGTCCTTGTCGATCGGGGCCATCGGCTCGATCCGGTTCTGGATGCCGTCGATGCCGGCAAGCAGCATCGCAGCGAACGCCAGGTACGGGTTCGACGACGGGTCGGGGCAGCGGAACTCGATGCGCTTGGCCTTCGGGTTCGAGCCGGTGATCGGGATCCGGATGCATGCGGAGCGGTTGCGCTGCGAGTAGACCAGGTTTACGGGCGCCTCGAAGCCGGGCACCAGGCGGTGGAAGGAGTTCACCGACGGGTTGGTGAACGCCAGCAGCGCGGGCGCGTGCTTGAGCAGGCCGCCGATGTAGTAGCGGGCCATGTCGGAGAGGCCCGCGTAGCCGTTCTCGTCGTAGAACAGCGGCTCGCCGTTGTTCCAGATCGACTGGTGGCAGTGCATGCCCGAGCCGTTGTCGCCGAAGATCGGCTTCGGCATGAAGGTTGCGGTCTTGCCCGCCTCCCAGGCGGTGTTCTTGACCAGGTACTTGAACTTCATGACGTCGTCGGCGGCCTTGAGAAGCTCGTCGAAGCGCCAGTTGATCTCGGCCTGGCCAGCGGTGCCGACCTCGTGGTGGGCGCGCTCGACCTCAAGGCCCGCGTTCTCCATGTGACGCACGATGTCGTCGCGCAGGTCGCCGAAGTGGTCGACGGGGGCGACGGGGAAGTAGCCGCCCTTGTACTTGACCTTGTAGCCGCGGTTCCCGCCGTCCTCGACGCGACCGGTGTTCCAGGCGCCCGCCTCGGAGTCGATGTGGTAGTACGAGGCGTTCGCGGAGGTGTCGAAGCGGATGTCGTCGAAGACGTAGAACTCGGCCTCGGGCGCGAAGAAGGCGGTGTCGCCGATCCCGGTGGAGCTCAGGTACGACATCGCCTTGCGGGCGATGTTGCGCGGGTCGCGCGAGTACGGCTCCTTGGTCAGCGGGTCGTGCACGAAGAAGTTGATGTTGAGGGTCTTCGACTTGCGGAACGGGTCGAGGTAGGCCGTCGTCGGGTCGGGGAACAGCGACATGTCCGACTCGTGGATCTTCTGGAACCCGGTGATCGAGGATCCGTCGAAACCGAACCCGTCCTCGAAGACCTCAGGGCCGAAGGCCTTTGCGGGGACGGTGAAGTGCTGCATCACGCCCGGCAGGTCGCAGAAGCGGACGTCGATGGTCTCGATGCCCTCCTCCTTGATGTAGGCCAGGAGATCGTCTGCGCCTTTGAACATTGTCGGTGACCCTCCATAGGTGGTGTGTTCTTGTGCACAACCTAGCGGGGGGTCGTTGCCCCGCAGTTGCGCCTTCGTTTCAGGCGCGTTACACGGGGTGCCGATCAGGCAACAAAGGGCCCCGCCGCCCGGATCGGGGCGGCGGGGCCGGTGTCGAGGTGTCAGACGGTGGCGCCGGTGAAGCTCGGCTTCGCGTCGTAGGCCGCCTTGTCGAGGATGCCCTCACGCTTGGCGACGATGGCGGGCACCAGGGCCTGGCCGGTCACGTTGAGCGCGGTGCGGCCCATGTCGACGATGGGCTCGACGGCCAGCAGCAGGCCCACGCCGGCCAGCGGCAGCCCGAGCGTCGACAGGGTGAGCGTCAGCATCACGGTCGCGCCGGTGGTGCCGGCGGTGGCGGCGGAGCCGATCACGGCGACGAAGGCGATCAGCAGGTAGTGCGTGACGTTGAGTTCGATGCCGTAGAACTGCGCGATGAAGATCGCGGCGAGCGCCGGGAAGATTGCGGCGCAGCCGTCCATCTTAGTGGTCGCGCCCAGCGGGACGGCGAACGACGCGTAGCCGCGGGGGACGCCGAGGTTGCGTTCGGTGACCTGCTGCGTGACGGGCATCACGCCCATCGAGGAGCGGGTGACGAAGCCGAGCGAGATGACCGGCCACACGTTGCGGTAGAACTGGCGAACGCCAAGGCCGTTGAGCTTCAGCACGAGCGGGTAGACCACAAGCCACACGACGAGCAGCGACGCGTACAGCGCGAGCACGAAGGTGCCGAGCGAGGCGAGCGAGCTCCAGCCGTAGGTGACGATGGCCTTACCGATCAGCGCTGCGGTGCCGATGGGGGCGAGGCGGATGATCCACCACAGCACCTTCTGGACGACGGCGAGCGCCGACTCGGCGAACGCGACGAAGGTGTCGGCCTTCGGGCCGACCTTCAGGGCCGCGACGCCGAGCGCGATGGAGATCAGCAGGATCTGCAGGATCGAGAAGCTGGGGGAGGCAGTGATGCCCGCGTCGGTCTGGGTGACCTTGACGCCCAGGCCGAAGATGTTCGACGGGATCAGGCCGGTCAGGAACGCGGTCCATTCGCCGACCCTGCCCGGCTCCGCGGCGGTGTCTGCGGAGACGCCTGCGGTGAGCCACGGCTTGGTCACCAGGCCCGCGACGATCCCGACGACCACGGAGGCGAGCGCGGTCAGCGCGAACCAGAGCAGCGTCTGGACGGCGAGCCGGGCCGCGTTGGCGACCTCGCGCAGCCGGGCCACCGAGGAGATCACGGCGGTCACGACCAGGGGGATGACGAGCACGGTGAGCAGGGACACGTAGCCGCGGCCGACCTCGGTCAGGAGGGTGGTGAGCCAGTTGGGGTTCTCAACCTGGTTCTCGGGGCCGATCGCGATGGCAGCGAAGCCGAGCACCAGGCCCGCGATCAGGCCGACGACGATCTGGAAGCCGAGCTGGGTGTAGAAGGGCTTCGGCTTGGCGGGCTGCTGCTCGTCGCTGTCGGGCGCGAGGGCAGGATCGAGTGTTGCGTTGGACATGGAGGATTCTTTCTTCGAGGGATGTGTGGGGCGTTCAGCCCAGACACATCGCGCTTGCCTGCAGCCGCAGGTCGACCCAGCGGCGCGCGAAGAAGATGTCCATGGCCCATACCCTGGCACACCCGCGCCGGGCTGGCCCCATCGGAGAGCGTCAGTTCACTGACGGCGGAATCGGCGCCGGGGAGCGCAGAGGGCGCGCTGCTAGGCTGCGGGCGTGTCGAGCACCGAAGAGCAGCAGTACCCGGGCCAGAACATCGGCCTGCCCGAGTCAGGCCCGGGCTCGCTCGCAACCTGGCGTGCCCGCGTCGCGGCGATGATCGGCGACTGGGCGGCGAGCATGATCGTGGCGATCGCGCTGTTCGGCATGGAGGTCGTCACGGGCTCCGGCTGGAAGTCGTTCATGATCCTGACCGTCTACTTCGTCGAGGCCAGCATCCTGACGGCGCTCACCGGCGGCTCGTTCGGGCAACTGATCGCCCGGATCGGCATCGTCCGCCTCAACGGCGAGCCGCTCGGCTGGTGGCGCCCCTTCGTGCGCACCGCGTTGAAGTGCCTCGTGATCCCCGCCCTGGTGGTCGGACCGGATCGGCGCGCGCTCACCGACCTGCTGCTCGGCACGGTCGTGGTGAGCAGGCGCCGCGCCGTCTAGACCGCCTAGCGGCGACCCCACTCCCACGTCGGCCTGCTCAGCAGGCCCTGCCCGTCGACCACCGTCTCACCGGTGTCCTTCCCCAACTCGACCAGCGTCAGGTCGTCCTCGTCGAGCGCCTCGGTCAGCGAATCGACAAGGCCCTGCGAGTGGGTCACCACCACGATCTGCGTGTCGGCAGCGGCCGACGCTATCAGCCGCCCCAACGGCGCGATCAGCGAGGGATGCAGGCTGTTCTCAGGCTCGTTGATCGCCATCAGGGGTGGGCGCACCGGGGCGAGCAGCGCGGCGAGCCACATCAGGTAGCGCAGCGTCCCGTCGGAGAGTTCAGCGGCCCCGAGCGGACGCAGCATGCCCTCCTGGCCCATGGCGATGTCGAAAAGCCCGTCGGAGACCCGGATGCCGAGGTCGCTGCCGGGGAACGCGTCGGCGACGTAGCGCTCGACCGGATGCTTGCCGCGCTCGATGATCGTCTGCAGCGCGGCGGCGACGTCGGAGCCGTCGGAGGACATCGCGAAGGTCCTGGTGCCGACCCGCGGTTGCCGGGCCGGGGCGTCGGCGTCGGTGCGCATCGCGTCGTAGAAGCGCCAGGCGGCGAGGTCGTCGCGCAGCGCCCGCGCCTCCGGCACGTCGCTGAGCATCGACGCGTGCGTCGGCAACTGGAAGCCCAACTCCTCCCACGCGTCGTCGCGGACCTCGATGCGCGGCCCCTTGCGCCTGGCGATCATCGTGCCGGCGCGCATGATCGGGCCCGCCCACAGCGCCTCGCGCTTGATCTCCGGGTCGCGGCAGAACGCGGACTGCGACGGGATCGGCAGCCCGAGGTCGATGAGGTAGGAGAAGCCGTCGGCCCCGATGCCCAGCCTGAGCGAGATCGGGTTCTTGCGCGCGGTGCCCTGCGTCATACCGAGCCTGCGTGCCCCCTTCAGCGACTCAGGCCCCGCCCACAGCACCGACTCGAGGCCGCCCTCACGCGCCAGTGAGCCGATCGCGTCGCCCAACGCGCAGCCCGCGAGCAGTCGCAGCGAGCGGTACAGGCTGGACTTGCCCGAGCCGTTCGGGCCGGTGACGACCGTGACCCGGCCGAGCGAGATGGCGACGTCGCGCAGCGACCGGTACCCGGCGACGGCAAGGGTGCGATACATGCGATCAACCTATCCGCGGGCACCGACAACGCGGGCGTGCAGCCTGGCAGAATCGGGGCATGCACAAAGACCTGAGGCTCAACGACGGCAGCGACCTCCCAGCGCTCGGCTTCGGCCTGTACAAGGTGGCGCCCGAGGTGACGCAGGAGGTGGTCGTCGCGGGCTTCGAGGCCGGCTACCGGCTCGTCGACGGCGCCGAGTTCTACCACAACGAGACCGAGGTGGGCGAGGGCCTGCGCCGCGTCGACCGCGACCTGCTCACCGTCACCTCCAAGTTCTGGGGCGAGGAGAGCCAGGACCGCGACGCGGTGCTGCGCGCCTTCGACGCCTCGGAGGCGGCGCTCGGCACCTCCATCGACGTCTACATGATCCACTGGCCGCGCCCCAAGCGGAACCAGTACGTCGACGTGTGGCGCACCCTCGTCGAGTTGCGCGACCAGGGGCGGGTCCGCACCATCGGCGTGTCGAACTTCGCGCAGCCCCACCTCGAGCGGCTCATCGACGAGACGGGCGTGGTGCCCGCCGTCAACCAGGTCGAGTCGCACCCGTGGCTGCCGCAGCACGACCTGCGCGCGTTCCATGACGCCAACGACATCGTCACGCAGGCGTGGAGCCCGCTCGGACGGGGCAGGCTGCTCGCCGACCCGACGATCGGCCAGATCGCCGACCGGCTGGGCGTCTCGCCCGCGCAGGTGATCATCCGCTGGCACCTGCAACTCGGCGGGGCGCTGATCCCGAAGTCGACCAACCCGGAGCGGCTCCGCGAGAACCTCGACGTCTACGGCTTCGAACTGACCGACGCCGACATGGCGGCCATCGCAGGCCTTGAGACGGGCGAGCGCACCGGAACGCACCCCGACGACAGGAACTGAAAGACCGCCGGAGCTCAGCCGGCCTGGTCCTCGGCGTTCGGCGTCCAGCCGTACCAGCCGTCGCTCGCCTTCATCACGGTCCAGGCGCCGCACACGTGCGCCGCGGTGTTCTTCGGGTCGTAGATGTCGGGCGCACCGTCGAGGTTCAGGGTGGGTGCCGAGCGTCGCTCCGCGTCCTTGCAGGTGTCGGGGAGCTTCGACTTCGAGGTCAGCAGGATCACGGCGACCCCGGAGTTGTCGCTCGTGCGCCGCTCGGTGATGTCCGTCGAGTCGGCGGGCAGCCAGTCGGCCGACGTCTTGGTGCCCGAGTCGAATGCCGCCTTGTCCGCGAACGTGACGGTCTCCTGCTTGTGCAGCATGTCGTCGATGGCGGCGCAGCCGCTCAGCGCGGGCAGGCAGAGGAGGGACAGTGCGATGGCGGCGCCCGCTCGGGCCGTGATGGTGGTCATGGGGTGATTCCTTCGGGTTGTCATTCCTGGTGGGTGTTCTCGGAGGCCCGCGCGAGCCGGACGCCGACCCGCGAGGCGATCGCGATCGCGATCACCGCCATCACGGCGGTGGCGGCGAGCGAAATGATGAGCAGCGAGTCGGGCCAGCCGATCGACCTGCCGGACAGCGTCGTGATGAGCATGAACGCCGTGAACCAGCCCAGCGCGATCGCGGGGACCACGATGCCGAGCAGCGGCGCGAGGGTCTCCCAGGAGATCACCTTGCGCAGCGTGTTCGACGGCATGCCGATGAGCTGCAGCAGGCCGAAGGTCCGCTTGCGGTCGTAGAGGGCCGCGATGGTGCTGACGGTCAGCACCGCCGCCGCGAGCCCCGTGACGATCACGATGGCGAGCCGGCCGATCTCGGTGAACTGCGATGCGAGGTCGCTGTCGGCGAAGCGCAGCGATTCGACGCGCGTCCATGCCCCCGTCGAACGGTCCATGTCGTCAAGGGAGAGCAGCGCGGTCCTGGCCCGCTCGATCGCGTCCGGCTGGCCATCGGTGCGCACCACGACGTCGCTGACGGCCATGCCGTCCAGCGATGCGACGTCGGCCTCCCGGAGCGCGGGCGGCTCGGGCGTCATGCTGAATACGCCACCCATGAGCGCCGCGACATCGCCGGTGAACGCGCCGCCGGTGAGGTCCCGTGCGGCGTCGCCGTCGATGTAGACGTCCTCGCCGTCGGTGTAGGTGAAGTAGACGCCCGTGACGCCCGGCACCTTCCGCAGCGCCGCGTCGGCGGAATTCGGGGTCACGGAGGAGCCAGGGAGCACGCTCGCGGCGACGGCGTCGGAGGGCAGCAGCGGCTTGGAGGTGAAGTCGCCCGCCCCGACGTGCGCGGAGGTTGCGAACGCGAAGACGGTGATCACGAAGGTCGCGACGACGAGGCCCGCCACCGAGCGGAACCCGGCGCGCGGCGTCCGCACGATCCGGCGCGAGGCGATGACCCCGGAGCCGGTCCCCGTCAGCCGGGCGAGCAGCGCGCCCGCCAGCCAGGTGAAGTACGGCCCGGCGACCAGCAACCCGACGGCGAGCAGGGCGAAGCAGCCGACCACCGGGATCGCCAGCGGCACAGGAATCGCCTTTGCGGAGACGTTGACAAGGGAGAAGATCGCGATGCCGGCGGCCAACGGCACCAACCGCCACACGCTCGGCGCCTTCTCGAACACGGCGTGCGTGGCGGTGGAGGTGCCCGTTCGACGCGCGCCGCGGGCGGCCGCGAAGACCGCGCCGAGCACGACGACCACCGCGAGGGCCACGATGGTGGGCGCGGGGACCGTCAGGTCGGAGGCGACGAGGCGTTGGCCGTCGACGGGGAGCAGCGCGAGCACGGGGCGCAGCGCATAGAAGGCCGCGACGCCGAGCACCGCGCCGATGGCGGCGGTGCCGGTGGCCTCCGCGACGGCGATCCGCCTGACGGTCCTGCGCGGCGCGCCCATCGTCAGCAGCGTCTGCCAACGCTCCGCGCGGGCCGCCGCGCCGAGCGATGTGGACACCGACACGAGCAGGAACGCGGGGATGAGCAGGGCGAGGGCGCCGATCAGCGCCAGGGTCTGGTAGTTCTGGTTGCCCCCGTAGGCCGAGCCGCCGAAGCCCTCGACGGGGCCCGCCGCGGACAGCATCGAGAGGTCCTCTACGCTCTCTCCGACGACCACCGCGAGCGAGTCGGGCCCGGCGAGCAGGTCGGCGGGGATGACGCCCGCGGGGGTCCCGTAGCGGTCGCCGAGGTCGGCGGCGGGCACCGCGTCGATCAGCGCCTTGAGCGCGGGGGAGGCGAGGTAGCTGCCTGGGGCGGGCGCTTCGAGGCCGGGGATGGTGACCGTCGCGTCGGCCGGGATGGCGACGTCGAGGCGCGCGATGCTGCGGCCCTCGTAGGAGTCGACCATGGACGCGGCGATCGTGTCGCCCGGCGCCGTAACGGCGATGTCCCCGACAGACGGCGTGAGCCAGGACGCGCGGATGTCGCGGGTCTCCAGCGCGTTGGAGCCTGCGACCAGCAGCAGCGCGAGCACGACGCCGACGGCGACGCCGACCACGATCCCGGCCAGCCTGCCCCAACTGCCGCGCGTCCCGAAGATCAGAAGACGCAGCACGGACATCAGATGGCCTCTTCCGGGTCGGGATTGGTGACGCGGCCGTCGCGGATGAAGATCTCGCGGTCGCTGTAGGAGGCGACGCGGGCGTCGTGGGTGACGATGACGAGCGTGGTGCCGGTGCTGCGGGCCAGTTCGGTGAGCGTCGTCATGACCTTCTCGGCCGTCAGGGAGTCGAGGGCTCCGGTCGGCTCGTCCGCGAACAGCACCGCGGGGTCGTTGACGAGCGCGCGGGCGAGCGCCACGCGCTGCGCCTGGCCGCCGGACATCTCGGCGGGCAGCCGACGCTCCAGCCCTTCGAGGCCCATCCGCCGCAGCCAGGTGTGCGCCTGCTCGATGGCCTTCGGGCGGCGCGTGCCCGCCAGCATCAGGGGGAGCGCGACGTTGTCCTCGGCGCTGAGTTCGGGGAGCAGTTGGCCGAACTGGAACACGAACCCCAGTTCGGTCAGCCGGAACTCGGCGCGCTTGTCCTCGTCGAGGTCGCTGACGCGGGTGCCGCCGACCTGGACCTCGCCCTCGTCGGGGGTGATGACGCCCGCGAGGCAGTGCAGCAGCGTCGACTTGCCGGAGCCCGAGGGGCCCATGATCGCCACGATCTCGCCGCGACGGATGGTGACGTCGACGCCTCGGAGTGCGTGGGTCTGCCCGTGGTGCCTGTGCAGCCCGCGCGCGGTGATCAGGGGCAGGGTCCTGCTCGGCGTCTCCACGTGTGCGAGTTGGGTCATGAGAGGGTCTCCTTCACGTCGTTGAGTCGCGCCTCCGCGAGGTCGATCCAGCGCAGATCGGCCTCGGTGCGCAGCAGTGCCTGGTCGTGGGCGAGCACGTCGAGGAGCTCAGCCGTCTGTTTCGCCCTCGTCAGGGTCCGCATGGTGTCGAGGAGCGCGCTGCGATGGGCGTTGAGGATCCGGGTGGCGTCCTCGTCGAGCAGCAGGGCGATGACGACCTTGGCGTACAGGTTCGTGCGCGACGCGTTCTCCTCGGCGTCGGGGGTCATCAGCCATTCGATGACGCGCCTGCGGCCCTCGGGCAGGCCCCGGTAGTGCTTGCGGGAGGGGCCGGAGCCGTCCTCCATGCCAGCCATCTCGATCAGGCCGTCGCGGGCGAGCCGCGCGAGGGTCTTGTACACCTGGCCGAACGCCAGGGGCTTCGTGTCGCCGAAGTATTCGTCGTAGCGCTGCTTCAGCTCGTACCCGTGACCGGGTTGGGCCTCTACCAGCCCCAGAAACGCCAGGGAAGTGTCCACGACAAGCACTATACACCCGGCGTATACACCGGGTGTCTATGCGTCGCGGCGCGCTCAGCCCAGCACTCTGGTCAGGTAGTTGTTGGCGAAGATGCCCTGTGGATCGAGTTGCGCGCGCAGCGCCCTGAAGTCCTCGAAGCGGGGGTACGACGGGCCAAGGTCGGCCGCGGAGCGCCAGTGCATCTTGCCCCAGTGTGGCCTTCCGTCGCGTTGCCTCATGATCGCCTCGACGGTGCGGAAGTAGTCGCCCGCGTCCTCGCCGACGACGCGGTGCACGGCGATGTAGGCGGTCGCCCTACCGTGCGCCGTCGACAGCCACAGGTCGTCGGGGGCCGCGAACCGCACCTCGACCGGGAACGAGATCCGCCAGTCGTTGCGCCGGATCGCCTCCTGGACGTCGCGGAACGCTTCGGCGGCCTGCTCTGCGGGGATCGCGTACTCCATCTCGGTGAAGCGCACGTTGCGATGCGTCGTGAAGACGTTGGTCGAGGCATCGGAGAAGCTCCGGTCGCCGGTGAGATGGCCGACGGCGCGGTTGATCCACGGCACGACGGCGGGCACGGACCTGCCGAGGGCGCAGGTGGCGCGGAAGACGTCGTTGGCCAGCAGGTCGTCGTCGAACCAGCGCCTCGCCTTCGACAGCGGGGCGCGCGACTCGCCCGCTGCTCGGCGCGTGTTGACCTTCGTCAGCGCCGTCCCGGTGTGCGGGAACCAGAAGAACTCGAAGTGGTCGGCCTCCGCCGCGCGCTCGGGAAGGGTCTCCAGCACCGCCTCGATGGGCTCGGGGCGCTCGACGGCCGCCAGGTCGAAGGCGTCGACGCACGCGATGGTGACCTCGGCGAGGATGCCGAGCGCACCGAGGCCAAGCGCGACGGCGGGCAGCAGGCGGGCGTTGTGCTCGGCGTTGACCCGCAGCACGTCGCCGGTGCCGGTCACGAGCACGGCCCCGACGACCTGCGCGGCGATGCCGCGGAACCCGGCCCCCGTGCCGTGCGTACCCGTGGAGATGGCGCCCGCGATGGACTGGGTGTCGATGTCGCCCAGGTTCTCCATGGCGAGCCCGTGCGGGGCGAGCAGTGCCGGGATCTGGCGCAGCCTGGTGCCTGCGCCGAGGGTGACCTGGCGCCTCGCCTTGTCGATCGACAGCAGCCCGCTCATCCGGTCGAGGTTGACCTGCAGGCCTGCCGCCTCAGCGATCGGGCTGAAGCTGTGCCCCGCCCCGACGGCCTTGACGTGCAGGCCCTCGGCGATGGCGGCCTGCACGGCGGAGACGAGGTCCTGCAGCGACGCGGGGCTGGCGAGCCTCACCGGCGTGACCTCGTAGGTGCGTGACCAGTTGCGCCACACGGTGTTGCTCATAGGAAGGCCTTCCCCTCGCCGCGGTAGGTGGGAATCCGGTCGACGACGGATGACCCGTCCACGACCGCGAACTCGTCGACGTGCTCGCTCAGTTCGCCCGACTTGGCGTGCCTGAGCCACACCCGGTCGCCGACGCGCAGCGACCTGGCGGCCTGCCCCTCCAGGGGCGTCTGGACCTCGCCCGCCATCTCGCGGGGCACCATCCGCAGTCCCTCGGGGAACACCACCCGGGGCACCCGGTCGAGCCCGGGCGGCCCGGAGGCGATCCAGCCGCCGCCGAGCACCGTGGCGCAGTCGGGACGCGGCTTGCGCACCACCGACAGCGCGAAGCCGGTCGCGGGCGCGGGGGAGAAGGAGGCGTAGGAGTCGAAGTAGTGCCCGGCGAACAGCGCGCTGCCCGCGGCCACCTCCGTGACGGAGCCGTCGCCGGCCGTCGACTCCACCGATCCGGAGCCGCCGCCGTTGACGAACTCAAGATCCGCCACCTGCGACACGGACGCGACCGTCTCGGCCCTGCGGGCGGCGAGTTCCGCGCCGGAGCGGGGCTTCATCCAGCCGACGAGCGCGTTCATGGCGCGCCGCCCGGGGACGCGGTCGGCGACACCCGCGATCTGCGCCTCGTAGCCCATCAGCCCCGCCAGCGCGAAGCCCGGCCGACGCACGACCTCCTCGGCGAGGGCCCGGACCTGTTCGGGGGTGCGCAGCGGGGACCGCCAGACGCCGAGCCTGCCGAGCGGCGGTGGGGCCTGCCAGGAGGCGTCCAACTCCAGGCAGACCCGGATGGTGGGGCGCGTCGCGGGCGCGGCGACGGCGTCGATCAGGTCGAGTTGCGCGACGTCGTCGACCATCAGCGTGATCTCGGCCGCCGCGGGCTCCGAAGCGGCGAGGGCGGCGATGGCACCTCGGTCGGCCGTGGGGTAGCCGACCACGACGTCGGAACAGGTCTCGGAGAGCCAGAGCGCCTCAGGGAGCGTGTAGGCGAGCACCCCTCGGAACCCGGGTCGCGCGAGCAGGGCCTCGATGATGGAGCGGACCCGCAGCGACTTGCTCGCGACGCGGATCGGCAGCCCGCCCGCACGGCGCAGCAGGTCGGCGGCGTTGGCCTCGAACGCGCCGCGGTCGAGCACCGCGAAGGGTGGATCGAGCTCGGCGGTGGCCGCCGACCAGCGCTTCCACGGAGCCGCTGTAGTCATCGAAGCCTCCTCATCGCACCGACCTGATGCGGAAGACGGCGAAGCCGCCCAACGCCATGATGGCAGCGGCCACGAGGTACAGCTCGGAGTAGCCCGCGATGGACAGCACTGCCCAGCCGACGACCGGGGCGATCGGCAGGTGCTGCGCCGAGTTGACCACGCCAAGGTCGCGGGCGCGGGTCTCCGGATCGGGAAGGCCATCGGTCAGCAGGGCCTGGTCAACCGAGAGGAACGCGCCGTAGCCGACGCCCAGCAGCACCGCCGCGACGATGCTGGCGCTCCACGACGGGACAAGCGCCAGGATCAGCGCAGCGACCGCCTGCAGGCCCGCGCAGACCGCGACAAGCATCTTGCGGGCGCGCCACCGGTCGGTCAACACGCCCCCTGCCCAGGTCGCGAAGGCGCAGCCGACCAGGTAGACCAGCGTCAGGACGAGCAGCGACGTGTCGGGGTCGGCGACCTTCAACTCGTCGGAGAGGAAGTACAGCAGGTAGGTGGTGCCGACGAGGTTGCCCGCGTTGACCAGCACCCGCGACAGCCCTGCCCAGCCGAGGTCGCGGTAGCCGTGCAGCGCGGAGGGGCGCCAGCGGAACGCGCCCGGCCTGCGCTCGGGCGCTTCGGGGGAGGTGTCGGGGTAGGCGAACAGGAAGGGAAGCGTCGAGACAAGTGCCATCCCGGCGAGCAGCATCCAGCTCTGTCCGACGTCGGTGACCAGCATCGTCACGATCACCATGCCGAGCGCGAGTGCGATCACCTGCGGCAGCCCCATCGCGGCGGACGCGCGGCCGCGCTGCGCCTCGGGGACCCGGTCGGCGATCACGGCCGACAGCGACACCAGCAGCGCCGACTCGCCGAGCGCCACGATGCCGAGCAGCACCGCGGCGCCCTGCCAGGTGCTCTGGTGCCCGACGAACGCGAACGGGACCGTCGCGACGATCACGCCCGCCAATGCCCACGTCCTGCGCCTGCCGAAGCGGGTGCGGGTCCGGTCGCACAGCCATCCGATCACAGGAACGCCCACCACGACGATCGCGGCCATCTCGAAGATCAGGAAGGACCCGATGGCGACCTTGTCCGCGGGGTCGATCACGCTCGCAAGCTTCACGATCAGGAACTGGCCTGGCAGCATGATCAGCAGCCAGAAGCCGAACCAGGCGAGCGCGAACAGCAGCAGCCACACCTTGCTGACGGGCTCGCGGTGCAGCGGGCCCTCCAGTTCGGGGCCCGCCTCGACGCTCATGTCAGGCCCGTCCGCGTGCCGAAAGCGCCTCGCGGAGCCACGTGTAGGACGACTTCGGGGTGCGCGTGCCCGTCTCGAAGTCGACGTGCACGATGCCGAAGCGCTGCGTGAAGCCGGCGGCCCACTCCCAGTTGTCCATCAGCGACCAGACGAAGAAGCCGCGCAGGTCGATGCCCTCCGCGATGCCGCCCGGCGCGACGGCCTCGAGCGCCGCGGACAGGTGGCCAGCCAGGTAGTCGACCCGTGCGGCGTCGTCGACCTTGCCGTCGGGGCCGGGGTGGTCGTCGAAGCTCGCGCCGTTCTCGGTGATGTAGACCGGGGGCAGCGCGTCGCCGTAGCGGTCGCGGACCTCCGCGAGCGCGGTGGCGAAGTACTCGGGCGCGATGGGCCAGCCGAAGCCGGTGGTCGGGTACCCCTCGAAGGCCTCGAGGCGGAAGGGCAGTTCCGACATCGCCTCGCTTGTGCCGTCCGGGCTGACGCCGGTTCCGGCACCGGCGGCCACGAGAGTCGGCATGTAGTAGTTCAGGCCGTAGAAGTCGAGCGGTTGCGAGATGACGGCGAGGTCCTCGGCGGGCACCTCTGCGAAGGCGCCGAACATCCCGGCCAGGTCGTCGGGGACCTGCGGGTAGTGGCCCAGCAGCACCGGGTCGGCGAAGACCCGGTTGTGCACGACGTCGAACAGGCCCGCCATCAGGGCGTCCTCCTCGGTTTCTCCCGCTGGCACGACGGGGGAGTGCACGTTGGTGATGCCGATGCCGCCGCGCACGCCTGCGGCGCGCAGCGCCTGGACGGACAGGCCGTGGCCGAGCAACTGGTGGTGCACCGTCGGGAGCGCGTCGAACAGCAGCGCCTGGCCCGGGGCGTGCAGCCCGAGCGCGTAGCCGTTGAGCGTCACCGTCGCGGGCTCGTTGATGGTGATCCAGCCGTCGACGCGGTCGCCGAAGCGCTCGCCGACCAGGCCTGCGAACTCGCCGAGCCGGGAGGCGGTGTCGCGGTCGAGCCAGCCGTGGGTGTATTCGACGGGGAGGTCCCAGTGCGAGATCGTCACGAAGGGCGAGATGCCCGCGGCGAGCAGTTCGTCGAGGAGGCGGTCGTAGAAGGCGATCCCCTCGGCGTCGAGCGGGCCGGTGCCGTGCGGTTGCAGTCGCGTCCAGCCGAGCGAGAACCGGTAGGCGTCGACGCCAAGGTCGGACATCAGGGCGATGTCCTCGGAGAGCCGGTGGTAGTGGTCGGCCGTCACGGCGGTGGTGCTCGCGTCGGCGATCCTGCCCGGCTGGCTGCTGAAGTCGTCCCACACGCTCGGGCTGCGTCGGCCCTGCGTCGTGGCGCCCTCGATCTGGGCGGAGGCCGTCGCGGTGCCCAGCAGGAAACCGGGCGGAAGGCTCTCGCCGAGCAGCTTGGCGTCAGGGGTGGGGTGGTGCAACATCGTCGTCTCCCGGCGCGGACCGCATCGTCCGCCTCGTGTTGATCAATGTGGGTCAGGTGTCCCACTTCCGGGTAGTGTAGGAGGCGGCTCACCGGCGAGCAAGCACTTTTCGACAACCCTTGCAGAACTGGTCCGGTGGTCGGCACGCGCAGCCAGGAGGGGCCGATGGGGCGGATACCGGTGGAACAACGACGCAAGGCGCTGATCGCCGCCGCGCTCCGGGTGGTCGCCTCGCGCGGCCTTGCGGGGGCCTCCACAAGGGCCATCGTCACGGAGGCGGGCATGTCGCTCGCGAGCTTCCACTACGCCTTCGAGTCGCGCGACGAACTCATCGAGCAACTGATCCCGGAGGTGATCGCGAGCGAGGAACTGGCGATCCTGCCCGAGACGGTCGCTGGCTCGATGGTGGACCTGCTCACCGAGGGTCTGATGGGCTACCTCGACCATCTGCGCGCCGACCCCGCCCACGAGCAGGCGATGCTGGAGTTGACGCAGTACGCGCTGCGCGAGCGGCCTGAACTGGCGCGGCGCCAGTACGAGCAGTACGCGAGGATCGCCCGGGTCGGGCTCGAACTGGCTGCGCGGCACACCAGGCAGCGGTGGAGCGAGCCCATCGACACCGTGGCGGCGCTGCTGCTCTCGCTGACCGACGGGTTGACGCTCGGCTGGCTGGTCACCCGCGACGACGAGACCGCCGAGCGGGTGGTCGCGACTGCGGCCAGGGTCGTCGCAAGCCTCGCGAGGCCCGCGCGCAGGGGAGAGGGGGCCTCGACGTGAGAGACGTGACCGGGGCGCTCCGTAAGCACTTCGACACCGGGATCACCCGGGGTCTCCACTGGCGGCGGGCGCAGTTGAGGGCGCTGCGCCGGATGCTGACCGAGAATCAGGGGCGGGTCGAGCGCGCCCTCGCCGAGGACCTCGGGAAGGCGCCCGCGGAGGTCGTGATCACCGAGACGGGGATCGTGATCGCCGAGATCGACCACACGCTGCGACACCTGCGCCGCTGGATGCGGCCGAGGCGCGCCAGGCTGCCGCTGTTCATGGCGCCGGCCCGCGCCAGGATCGTGCCGCAACCGCTGGGCGTCGTCCTGATCATCGGGCCCTGGAACTACCCGCTCCAACTGCTGCTGGCCCCGCTCGTCGGCGCGCTCGCCGCGGGCAACGTCGCGGTCGTCAAGCCGAGCGAGATCGCCTCGGCCACCGGCGCGCTGCTCGCCGAACTGCTGCCCCGCTACGTCGACCCGGCCGCGGTCGCCGTCGTCGAGGGAGGCGCCGAGGTGACAACGGCGCTGCTGCGGGAACGCTTCGACCACATCTTCTTCACTGGCTCGGAGGCGGTCGGACGGATCGTGGCCGAGGCCGCCGCGAAGACGCTCACGCCCGTCACGCTCGAACTGGGCGGCAAGTCTCCGGTCTACGTCGACGCGACCGTCGACCTGACCGTCGCCGCGCGCCGCATCATGTGGGGCAAACTGCTCAACGCCGGGCAGACCTGCGTCGCGCCCGACTACGTGCTGGCCACGCCGCGGGTCGCCGCCGACCTGGTGCCGCTGCTGCGCGCCGCCGTCGAGGAGATGTACGGGCCCGAACCGACGGCCAGCCCCGACTACGGGCGGATCGTCACGCCCCGCCACCTGTCGCGCCTCGAATCGCTGCTCGACGGGCACCGGCCCGCATTCGGCGGCGAGGCGCTGGAGGAGAGGCGCCAACTCGCCCCGACGGTGATCGACGACGCCGATCCCGACTCGCCCCTGATGCGAGAGGAGATCTTCGGCCCGATCCTTCCGATCGTCCACGTCGATAGCCCTCGGGCCGCCATCGACTTCATCGCGGCGCGCCCCGACCCGCTCGCGCTCTACGTCTTCAGCGACAGCAGGAGGGTCAGGCGCGGCTTCCTCGAGGGCACCCGCTCCGGGGCGCTGAACTTCGGCATCCCCGCCGCCCACCTCGGCGTCCCCGAACTGCCCTTCGGCGGCGTCGGCAACAGCGGCATGGGCGCCTACCACGGCGAGTTCTCGTTCGCGACGTTCAGCCACGACCGGCCGGTGCTCGACAAGCCGCTCAGCCCCGACTCCGCGGCGATGGCCTACCCGCCGTACGGGCGCCGCGCGACGGGGCTGCTGCTGGCGATGATGCACGGAGGCCGCAGACGACGCTGAGTCGGCCAATACCGTCAGGGGTGACGGTATTTGCTACGCTGTGCTGTCGCGACCACGGGCGTCGCGCATGGACATCGACGGAGCCCCATGCACAGCATCACCAAGAACAGCCAGGACGACGCCCAGTTGCGCCGCATGATCGAGCGGGCCTTCGGAGCGGACCAGGTCCCTCATGGCGATGGCTTCGCGCACGAGTTCACGCACGGCTGGTTCAACGCCGCCTACCGCATCGACCTGCGCGACGGCACCCCCGTCGCGCTGAAGATCGCCCCGCCCGCCGGCGTAGCGGTGCTGACGAGGGAGCACGACATGATGCGCGCCGAACTCGAGGCGATGCGACTGGTGATCGAGCAGACCGACGTGCCGGTGCCCGCCGTGCTCTACGCCGACCTGTCGCACGAGATCCTCGACGCCGACTACTTCTTCATGGACTTCATCGACGCCGACAACTTCGGCATCGCCGCCGCGGAGGGCAGGCTGACCCGCGCGGAGATCGAGGCGGGCTTCCGCGACCTCGGCAGACTGAACCGCGAGATCAACCAGATCGTCGGGCCGCACTTCGGTCCGCTGCTCGGCGAGGGCTTCGGCACCTGGCGTGAGGCGTTCGGGGCGATGTTCGAGGACATGCTGCGCGACGGTGAGGCCGTCGGCATCGACCTTGGCTGGCACCCCGACCAGTTGCGCGCCGTCGTCGCCGACCACGCGGACGTGCTCGACGACGTCACCGAGCCGCGGCTCATCGAGGTCGACCTGTGGGGCAAGAACTCGATGCTGCGCGACGGGAGGATCGTCGGGATCGTCGACCATGAGCGCGCCATCTACGGCGACCCGATCATGGAGGCGGGCCTCACCAGCATCGACCTGGAGGGATTCGACGAGGCGGAGCCGTTCATGCAGGGCTACGGCATGACCGGCCTGACGCCGTCTGAGCGGGCCCGCCGCCGGCTCTACTCGATCGCGCTGGCCACCGTGATGGCCGTCGAGACCTCGTACCGCGGGCACATCGACATGAGCACCTACAACCTGGCCCGGGAGTGCCTCGACCAGTTGATGGCCGAACTCGGGCACACCAGGTAGATGGTGCCGTCCCGCGCGGCGGAGAGCGCCGCAACGCTCGGGACGGCACCCGTCGGGCGGCTGCTGTGGACGATGTCGCTCCAGACGACCGCGTCGGTGGGGCTGTACGGCGTGTACGCGCTGACCAACGCCTGGTTCGTGGCGTGGGGTGTGGGGGAGACGGCGCTGGCGGCCGTCAACCTGGCGGCGCCGCTGCTGCTCATCATCGGCGCGGTGTCCACCACGGTCGGCGTCGGCGGTGCCTCGCTTGTGTCGCGGGCGCTGGGCGCGGGGCGTCCCGACCACGCTGCCGCCGCCGCGGGCAACGCCATCGCGCTGTTCTGGCTGGTCGCACTCTGCTCGACCGTCGTCGGCCTGCTCGCGCTCGATCCGCTGCTGATCGCGCTCGGCGCCACCGGGGAGACGCTCGGCCACGCCCGCTCCTACGGCGCCATCATCCTCGCGGGCGCGATCTTCGCCACGGGCTTCTCCGCCATCGTCCGGGCAGAGGGGAGGCTCGCCTACTCGATGCTGCTGTGGATCGTGCCGCTCGTGGTCCAGATCCTGCTCGACCCGCTCCTGATCTTCGTGTTCCATCTCGGGACGGCGGGGGCCGCGCTCGGCACCGTCGCGGGTCAGGCCGTCTCCGCCGTGCTCGCGTTCCGGTTCTTCTTCCTAATGCGGGACCGTCCCTACCGGGTCGGGGCCGCGCACCTGAGGCTGCGCCTTGGCACCGTCACCGAGGTGGTGGGGATCGGCGCGCCCAGCTTCCTGGCCGGATTCGGGGCGACCCTGCTGACCGCCCTGATCAACCAGCGCCTCGCGCTGGTCGGGGCCGTGGCGCTGGCTGCGTTCGCCGTCGTCAGCCGCGTCCAGACGTTCGTGATGACCCCACAGATCGGGCTCACGCAGGCCGCGCAGCCGATCATCGGGTTCAACGCGGGCCGCTCGGAGGGCGGCCGGGTCGCGCGGACGCTGCGGCTCTCGATCGGCGCGAGCCTCGGGTACGGGACGCTGATCGCCGCGGCCGTGTTCCTGGCGGCAGGCCCGCTCGCGGGCGCCTTCCTGGCACCCGGCGCGGCCCACGCGCAGGCCGTCGCGGCGCTGCGGGTGGTGGCCCCCGGGTTCGTGGTGGCGGGGATCGCGCCGCTGGTGTCCGGCTACCTGCAGGCGCTCGGGCAGGCGCGCGGCTCCTACCTGATCTCGCTCGGGTCGATCCTGCTGATCAAGGTGCCGTTGGTGCTCGCGCTCGCCGGGGTCGCACCGATGGGGATCTGGTTCGCGCTGCCCGCGGGGGAGGTGGGGTCCTGCCTGCTCGCCGTCGGCCTGCTGGCGTGGCGGAGACGTCAGCCGATCTCGAGCCCGAATCCCTGACGGTACCAACGGCGCAGGTGGGCTCCGATGTCGACGACGTCGGGTTCGAGCAGCCACTGCACCTGCAGCCCGTCGATCAGCCCCATCATGGCGGCCCCCGCGTCGCCGATGTCGACCCCCGCGTCGATGGTGCCGTCGGCCTTCAGCGCGGCGAACGCGGCGTCGATGTGCCCGCGGATGCGCCGGTACCGGTCCCGGAAGTAGCCGTGGGCCGGGTGATCCGGGTCGGTTGCCGACTCGGCCGAGAGCACCGCGTACAGGTTGATCAGCCCGGGCACGGCCGCGTTGTCGTCGATCAGGCGGGCGAACCGGTCGAGATAGTCAAGCGGCTCGACGGCGGGGTCGCTGCCGATGAAGAAGTCGCGCCCGTTGACCCGGTCGCGCTCCTCGAGGACGGCGAGCAGCAGGGCCTCCTTGGTGCGGAAGTGGTGCGCGAGGCCCATCCGGGAGACGCCGCAGTCCGCCGCGATCTGGGCGAGGGTCGCGTTGCGGTAGCCGAGCGTCGCGAACCGTGAGAAGGCCGCCTCCAGCAACTCGGAGCGCCGCCGCCTGCCCTTCTCGTAGCCGGACACGACCTACTCGGCCGCCTCGAGCCAGGCCTCTTCCAGGCCACCCTGGCGGGCCTCGGCGTCGCGCAACCTGGCGTCGAGCCTCGCGAGCCTCTCGAAGTCGGAGGCCGCCTCGGCCATCTCGGCGTGCAGCCCGTCGATCTCCTTGGCCACCTTGTCGAGTTGGCCCTCGATCCGGGCGAGGTCCTTCTTGCGCTGCCGGTCGGCCGCCGCATCGGAGCGGGGGGCCTCCGCGATCGCGGTGGGCGCCGACTGGGTGCGCTTGGCCGCCGCGCGGCGCGCCAGGTACTCGTCGACGCCGCCGGGCAGCAGCGCGACCGACCCGTCGCCGAGCAGCGCGTGGGTGTAGTCGGTGATCCGCTCCAGGAAGTAGCGGTCGTGGCTGACCACGATCAGCGTGCCCGGCCACCCGTCGAGGTAGTCCTCGATGACGGTCAGGGTGTCGATGTCGAGGTCGTTGGTCGGCTCGTCGAGGATCAGCACGTTCGGCTCGCTCAGCAGCAGCCGCAGGAACTGCAGCCTGCGCCGCTCCCCGCCCGACAGGTCGCCGATCCGGGCGACCAACTTGTCCCCGGTGAAGCCGAACTCCTCGAGCAGCGACGATGCGCTCGCGTCGCGGCCGGTCGCCAGCTTCGTCTCCTCCCGGAGCCGCTTGACCGAGTCGAGCACGCGGTCGCCGTCGTCGAGTTCCCCGACGGTCTGCGACAGGTAGCCCAGCCGCAGCGTCTTGCCCCTCTTGAGGGTGCCGGCGTCGGGCTGGCGCTCGTCGGCGAGCAGGTCGAGCAGCGTCGTCTTGCCCGCCCCGTTGACGCCGACCAGGCCGATCCGCTCGCCGGGGCCGATCGACCAGGTCAGCCGGTCGAGCAGCACCCGTCCGGGGATCGCGTAGTCGACGTTCTCCAGGTCGAAGACGTCCTTGCCGAGGCGGGTCACGGAGAACTGCTGCAGCGCAAGCTTGTCGCGGGGCTCCGGCTCGTCGGCGATCAGCACGTTGGCGGCGTCGATGCGGAACTTCGGCTTCGAGGTGCGCGCGGGGGCGCCGCGGCGGAGCCACGCGAGCTCCTTGCGGGCCAGGTTCCTGCGCCGCGCCTCGTTGGAGGCAGCCTGCCGCTGCCGTTCGACGCGGGCGAGCACGTAGGCCGCGTAGCCGCCGTCGTAGGCGTCGACGACGCCGTCGTGGACCTCCCAGATCCGGTTGCAGACGGCGTCGAGGAACCAGCGGTCGTGCGACACGACCAGCATCGCGAGCCCCGCCCGGATCCGGCCCTGCAGGTACTCGGCGAGGAAGGCGATGGCCTCGACGTCGAGGTGGTTGGTCGGCTCGTCGAGCACGATCAGGTCGTGGTGGCCGAGCAGCACCGCGACCAGCCCGACGCGGCGGCGCTCACCGCCGGAGAGCGTGTCGAGGGTGCGGTCGAGGTCGAGGTCGGGGAGCAGCGCCTCGACGACGCCGCGCTTGTCCGGGTCGGAGGCCCACACGTGGTCGGGTTCCCCGTCGACGATCCAGTCGCGCACGCTCTGCGCGTCGTGGCCGACGGTGGTCTGCGTCAGGACCCCGATGGAGGCGTTGTTGGCGATCGTGACGCGGCCCTGGTCGGGGACGAGGTCGCCGGTGAGGACCCGCAGCAGCGTCGTCTTGCCGTCGCCGTTGCGGCCGACCACGCCGATGACGTCGCCCGAGCCGAGGCCGAGCGAGACGTCGTCGAGCAGGATCCGGGTCCCGAACCCGTGCGTGACGGACTCGAGGTTGACGAGGTTCGCCACGGATCAGCGGCCGCGCATGGCGGCGCGGGCGCCCTTGGCGTTGATGGGGCCCTTGGGGATCGGAGCCTTCGGCCGCATCGCGTCGAGGGCGCGCAGGCGCTGCTTGACCTCGTTGATCTTGTCGTCGGTGAGCGCCTTGGGAAGCTTCTTGATGTGGGAGGCGAGCTTGTCGAGCGGGACCTGCCCCTCCTTGTCGCCCATCTGGATCACCTTGACGTCGACCCCGTAGGCGACCTGCTCGTGCTTGCGCTTCTCGCTCGCGAGCAGCGGGCGCAGCCGGCCGGGCTCGCCCTCGCCGATCAGGATCAGGCCGGTGGGGCCGATCGTGCGGTGCACGACGTCCATGTTCTTGGTGACGGCGATCACGGGGTCGCTCGTCCACTTCTTCGGCAGCATCTGCAGCGCGACCTCACCGGAGCCGGCCTGGCCCTCGAAGCGCTTGTAGACGGCGTTGCGGGCGCGCCACGCGAAGATCGCCATCGCGCCGAGGAAGCCGACCGACAGCGCGAGCACGACCCACATCACGATCTGCAGCGCGCCGGTGCCCGCGAAGACGAGGCCGAGCGTCAGCACCAGCGCGAACGGGATCACGAAGGCCCCGAGCATCAGCCAGGGCAGCGCCTTGTCGTACTTCGCCGTGACCTTGTAGGTCTCGAGCATCTGGCGCCAGCGGCCCCAGTCGGCGGGGTCGGTGGAGTTCTTCTTGCGCTCCTTGAGCGCGAGCGCTTCGGCCTTCTGCTTCGCTTCGAGGGCCTTGGCGCGTTCGGACTTTGCCATGTCGCTAGTTTCTCTTACTTCTTCTTCTTACGGGCGTCCATCGCCGTGCGGTACAGGCGTCCGGCGCGGTACGAGGATCGGACGAGCGGGCCGGACAGCACGCCAGAATATCCGATCTCGCGCGCCTCCTGATCCAGCTCCTCGAACTCGTCGGGGGTCACCCAGCGGTCGATGGGGTGCAGGGTCGCGTTGGGGCGCAGGTACTGCGTGATGGTGATGATCTCGGCGCCCGCGTCGTACAGGTCCTGAAGGGCCTCGGAGATCTCCTCGCGGGTCTCACCCATGCCGAGGATCAGGTTCGACTTGGTGACGAGGCCCGCCTCGCGGGACATGGTCAGCACCTCGAGCGAGCGCGCGTAGCGGAAGCCGGGGCGGATCCGCTTGAAGATGCGCGGCACGGTCTCGACGTTGTGCGCGAACACCTCGGGACGGGTGTCGAAGAGTTGCTGCAGCAGTTCGGGCTTGCCAGAGAAGTCGGGGGCGAGCATCTCGACGCCGACGCCGGGGTTCACGGCGTGGATCTGGCGGATGGTCTCTGCGTACAGCCAGGCGCCCTCGTCCTCGAGGTCGTCGCGGCAGACGCCGGTGATGGTGGCGTAGCGCAGCCCCATCTGCTTGACGGAGGCGGCGACCCGCAGCGGCTCGGCCGGGTCGTAGCCGTCGGGCTTGGCGGACTCGATCTGGCAGAAGTCGCAGCGCCTGGTGCACTTGTCTCCGCCGATCAGGAAGGTGGACTCCCTGTCCTCCCAGCATTCGTAGATGTTGGGGCAGCCAGCCTCCTGGCACACCGTGTGCAGGTCGCCGGTGGTGACGATCTCCTGCAGGTCCTTGTAGTTGGGACCCATCTTCGCGGTGGTCTTGATCCAGCTCGGTTTGCGCTCGATGGGCGTCTGGGCGTTCTTGGCTTCGACGCGCAGAAGGCGTCTTCCGTCGGGCTGCACTGCTGTCACGCGAGCGAGTCTACCCACTGAGCGGCGTGGCCCCTACCCGGCGAGGGTGGCGGCGCGCGAGCGCAGCGGGGCGAGCGCGTCGCGCAGGTGGGGTTCGAGGTCGCGCGCGACGCCCGCGACGCTCCACTGGCCAGGCAGTTCCTCGACGATCGAGGTGACGCCCGCGTCGGAGATGCCGCACGGGACGATGTTGCCGAACCGCTCGGCGGAGCTCTGCACGTTGAGCGCGAAGCCGTGCATGGTGGTGCGGCGCGCCACCCTGACGCCGATCGCGCAGATCTTGCGCTCCGGTCGTCCGGCGGAGGCCTCGAGCCAGACCCCGGTGCGTCCCTGCACCCGGCCCGACGCGATGCCGTAGCCGGCGAGCAGGGCGATCACGGCCGTCTCGAGCGCCCGCACGTAGTCGACGACCCCGGCGCCGTCGACCAGGTGGATGATCGGGTAGCCGACCAACTGGCCGGGCCCGTGGTAGGTGATCTCGCCGCCGCGGTCGACGGGGATCACCGGCGTGCCGTCCTTGGGGTAGTCGGACTCCTTGGTGCGCCGTCCCGCGGTGTAGACGGGGGAGTGCTCGACGTAGATCGCGTGGTCGGCCCGCTCGCCGTCGGCGACCGCCGCGTGCACGAGGCGCTGGTAGTCCCACGTCTCCTGGTAGTCGGAGAGGGAGGCGACCTCGCCCAGGCCGCGGTACTCGAAGCTCAGCACGTTCCCGATCGTAACGCGGCTCAGAGGGCAAGCGCCGCGAGCGGCACGAGCGCGGGCGCGAGCACCAGCGCCGGGAGCAGGTCGCCGACCGGGATCTGCTTGAGGTTGAGCAGGCGGAGCCCGAGGCCGATCAGGATCACGCCGCCGGCCGCGGTGAGCGCGTCGATCTGCGCGGCGCTCAGCACGTCGCCCGCGAAGTAGCCGAGCACCGTCAGCGCGCCCTGGATGAGCCCGACGGCCACCGCGGAGGCCAGCACACCCCAGCCGAGCGTCGACGCGAACGCCATGGCCGCGAAGCCGTCCAGGATCGCCTTCACATAGAGCTGCTCGGCCCCGCGGCCCAGCCCGTCGGAGATCGAGCCGAGGATCGCCAGGGGGCCGACGCAGAACAGCAGCGTCGAGGTGACGAAGCCGTCGACGAAGCGGGCCGCGTCCCCGGTGCCGGTGAAGCGGCCGCGCAGCCAGGTGGCGGCCTGCTCCAGGCGGTCCTCGATCCGCAGCCACGAGCCGAGCAGGGCCCCGACGAGCAGCGAGGCGAGCACCACGATCATCGCGAAGGAGCCGACGGCCGCGGTCAGCGGCGCCGAGTTCATCGCCACCACCGAGAAGCCGCCGAGCACCAGGGTGAACATGCCGAGCACCGCGGTGACGGTGTCCTTGGTGCGGTCCGGGATCTTGTTGCCGAGCGCGATGCCGAGCAGCGCGCCCACCACGACGGTGGACACGTTGACGATGGTGCCCATGCCGACGATCACGGCCACATCCAAGCAGATGCCGCGGCGTCGTCGGCGCACACCGGGCCCGACTGAGACGCGAAACGGCCCCGCGGGATCATCCCGCGGGGCCGCCTCGAGCCGGTGTCAGAGGCCGAGTTCGCTCCCGAAGTCGCCCTCCTCCAGGCGGTCCTTGACCGTGGAGAGGAAGCGGGCGGCGAGCGCGCCGTCGATCAGGCGGTGGTCGTAGCTCATCGAGAGGTACATCATGTGCCGGATCGCGATGGACTCGGTGCCGAAGCGGTCCTCGACGACCACGGGACGCTTGACGAGGGCGCCCGTGCCGAGGATCGCCACCTGCGGCTGGTTGATGATCGGCGTGTCGAACAGGGTTCCAGCCGAGCCGTAGTTGGTGATGGTGAACGTGCCACCCGACAGCTCGTCCGGTGCGACCTTGTTGGTGCGCGTCCGGGCGGCCAGGTCGCCGATCTTCTTGGCGAGGCCTGCGAGGTTCAGGTCGCCCGCGTTGCGGATCACCGGGACCAGCAGGCCCTTCTCGGTGTCGACGGCGATGCCGATGTTCTCGGCGTCGGCGTAGGTGACGGTGCCCGCGTCGGTGTCGATGGTCGCGTTGACGATCGGGAACGCCTTGAGCGCCTCGACCGCAGCCATCGTGATGAAGGGCAGGTACGACAGCGAGGCGCCCTCGCGCTTCTTGAAGTCGTCCTTGGCCTGCGCACGGATGTGGCTGATGGCGGTGACGTCGACCTCGACGGTCGCGGTGAGCTGGGCCGAGACCTGCAGCGACTCGACCATGCGCGCGGCGATGGTCTTGCGGAGCCGGGTCAGCTTCTCGGTCGTGCCACGCACAGCCTGTGCCTCTGCGGACGGCGCCTTGGCGGCAGGAGCAGCGGCGGCCGGAGCGGCAGGAGCGGCTGCTGCGGGCGCGGCGGCGGGGGCCTTCTTGGCGGCCTCGGCCGCCTCGATGACGTCCTGCTTGCGGATGCGGCCGCCGACGCCGGTGCCCTTGAGCGAGGTCAGGTCGACGCCGTGCTCCTTGGCGAGCTTGCGCACCAGCGGGGTGACGTAGGTGCCGTCACCCGATGCCTCGGCGGCGCGACGCGCGACGGCGTCCTCGACGGCCGACGAGTGCGCCTTCTCGGCCGCCGGGGCGGGCGCGGGGGCTGCAGGAGCCGGGGCGGGGGCAGCGGGAGCGGGGGTCGGTGCAGCGGGAGCAGGCGCGGCAGCGGCGGGCTCGGGGGTCGGAGCGGCGGGCTCGGGCTCCGGCTCCGGCGCGGCCTGCTCGGGCTCGGCTGCCGGTGCCTGGGCCGCGTCACCGACCACCGCCAGCACCGCGCCGACCTCTGCGACGTCGTCCTCCTTGAACCGGATCTCAAGCAGCGTGCCTGCGGCAGGGGAGGGGATCTCGGTGTCGACCTTGTCGGTCGAGACCTCGAGCAGCGGCTCGTCGGCCTCGACGGTGTCGCCGACCTCCTTCAGCCAGCGGCTGATGGTGCCCTCCGTGACGGACTCGCCGAGCGCGGGGAGCGTCACCTCGACGCCCTGCGCCTGGCCCGACGGCGCGGGCGCGGCCGGAGCGGCCTCGGGCGCAGCCTCGGCGGGGGCGGGAGCCGGTGCCGGCTCGACCTCCGCCTCGGTGGCGTCGGATGCCTCGGTCGCTGCGGCCTCCTCGGCCTCGGTCGAGACCTCCGTGGGAGCCACCTCGCCTCCGGCGGACTCTCCCGCGTCACCGATCACCGCAAGCACGGCGCCGACCTCGGCCACGTCGTCCTCGTTGAATCGGATCTCGAGCAGGGTGCCCGCAACCGGGCTGGGAATCTCGGTGTCGACCTTGTCGGTAGAGACCTCGAGCAAGGGCTCGTCGGCCTCGACAGTGTCTCCGACCGCCTTCAACCAGCGTGAAATGGTGCCCTCCGTGACGGATTCGCCCAGTGCTGGGAGGGTGACTTCGGTTGACATGTGAGTTTGGCTCCTTCGCTGACCGCTTGAATGGGACCAGCCTATATGCCAATCAGGAGTGCATGTGCAGAGGTTGGCCCGCCAGGGCCCAGTTCGCCTCCGCGACGGCCTCGCCGAGGCTCGGGTGCGGATGCACAATCCCGGCGACATCCTCCGGCGCGGCCTGCCAGCCGACCAGCAGTGCGCCCTCCGCGATCAGTTCCGAGACGTCCTCGCCGATCACGTGCATGCCGACGATCTGGCCGCCGCCGCGGCGCACCAACCGGACCACGCCGATCTCTCGCTCACCAGGGGCGCGGAGGATCTGGGCGCGGCCGTTGCCCGTCAGGTGGTAGTCGACGACCTCGGCGTCGGCGCCCGCCTGGGACGCGGTCAGCCCGACGGAGGCCAGTTGCGGGCTGGAGTAGGTGACGCGGGGGATGTCGGAGTCGCGGGGCAGCGTCGGGGTGCCCGCGAAGGCCCCCTGCAACTGGGCGATGCGCTCGGCCAGGTAGATGCCGTGGGCGTAGCCGCGGTGTGCCAGTTGAGGCCCGGAGACCAGGTCGCCCGCCGCGTAGACGCCGCGCGCGGAGGTCTGCAGGCGCTCGTCGACGACCACATGGCCGGTCGAGGTGATCCCGATGCCCGCCTCCTCGAGGCCGAGGCCCGAGGACGCGGGCCTGCGCCCGACGGCGACGAGCAGCAGGTCGGCGGTCAACTCCGCGTCGCCTGCCGTGACGGTGACCCCGGTCCCGGTGGCGGTCGCCTCCGTGAGGCTGGTGCCGAGTCGCACGTCGACGCCACGGCGGGCCAGTTCCTTGGCGAGGATCCGGGAGTGCCCGGGCTCCTCGGTCGGAAGAAGCCGGTCGGTGGCCTCCAGCAGGGTCACCTTGACGCCGAGGTCGGCCCACATCGAGGCGAACTCGACGCCGATCACGCCGCCGCCGAGCACGATCGCGGACGGGGGGAGCGCGTCGAGGCGAAGGGCCTCCTCGCTGGTGATGATCCGGGTGCCGTCGACGGGAAGGTCGAGGGTGACGGGGTCGGCGCCGGTGGCGACAACGACGGCGGCGGCGCGGTGTGTCCGGCCGCCGGTCTCGATGCCCGGGCCCCTGCCGTCGTCGGCGACAAGGCGCCCCCGTTCGGGGATGACGGTGATGCCGCGCGAGGCGACCAGCCCGGTGAGCCCCTTGAACAGAGACCCGACCACCGTGTCGGCGTAGCCCCGCACTGCCGCAGCGTCGACGCCGTCGAGGGAGGCGAGCACCCCGAACGACGGGGCCTTCGCGACGGTGCGGCGCACCTTCGCCGCCTGCAGCCACGCCTTCGTGGGGATGCATCCGCGGTGCAGGCAGGTGCCGCCGATCTGACCCTCGTCCACGAGAGCGACGCGCAGGCCAAGTTGGGCGGCGCGCAGCGCGCAGGCGTAGCCAGCAGAGCCGGCACCGAGGATGGCCACGTCGAAGTCGCGAGTCATGCCCGTCAGTCTCCCAGAGCGCCCCAACCGGCCGCGGCTACGGCCATTTACTGGAACCGACACGCCGAAGGGGTGGCGCTCTGACCTGGGGTCTTGTGAGCGTGACCACGGATCAACCAAATACCCAGGGAGAAATATGTCCATCTTGAAGAAGCTGGGCGCCATCACCGGCGCTTCGGCCCTCGTGGGTGCAGGCCTCGTCGCGGTCTCGGGTTCGCTGGCCATGGCCGCCCCGATGACGGCGTCGTGGGACAGCGCCTACTACCTGCCCGGCGACACCGCCACGCTGACCGTCGCCGGCTGTGAGGCAGGCGGCACCGCCAACGTCGGTCTGCCCGGTGCGTCCGAGTACCAGAAGATCCTGGTGCCCGAGTCCGGTGTGATCGCGCCCATCGAGTTCACCACCCCCGATGACCGGTACGGCAACCTCGAGGCCGACGTGTACTGCACGACGACCGAGAACCCGACGGGCGACGGCACCGATGCCACCGCCGCCGCGTACGTGCTCGGCTCGAAGCTCACGGCAGTGCCCAGCTCCTTCAAGCTCGGCGAGACCATCGAGGTCACCGCGGGCGAGTTCGTCCCCGGCGACGCCGTCACCCTGAAGGTCAACACCCAGGCGGGCAAGACCGTCTGGACCCTGCCGATGGGCACCGCTGGCGAGGACAAGGAGGCCGTCTCCAAGGTGACCTTCCCCGACACCCTCGAGTGCGGCACCTACATCGTCAACGTCAGCTCGAAGAGCGCCGTGAAGGCCAACGAGGTTGAGGCCGAGCTCTACATGTGTGGCGCCACCCCGACCCCGACCCCCTCGGCGACGTCGTCGGCAAGCTCGACCCCCACGGTCAAGCCCAGCCCCTCGAAGTCCCCGACCAAGGCCCCGACCAAGAAGCCCGGCAAGCCCGGCCTTCCCCACACCGGCGCCTGAGTCCCCGACTCACCAGAGCAACGCCCCATCCCCTCGCGGGGGTGGGGCGTTGCTCCATCTCTGGGTCCATCGGCAATAATGGTCGCGTGGGTTGGTTTGGCCGTCGCAAGAAGCAGGTGCAGCTGGCTAAGGAGGCCGAGCTCGTGCCCGATGCGCTGCGCGATCATCTCAGCGGCTTCGTCGGCTCCCGGAGGGGCGTCGAGGCATGGGTTGAGCAGCCCACCTCGTTCAACAAGCCGTCGATCCTGCTCGTGGCCGCCGACGGCGAGTCGACGAGGCGGGGCCTTCCCAGCGCCGACTACGGCTACCAGTTCGCGGCGGACCACCAGATCCCGTGCTACGACGCGGGCGTGGTCCCGTACCCGAAGCGGATGCGCGAGTACGGGCTCCGCGCCAAGCGTGAGGCCCGGGGGCCTCAGGCCCCTTCTGCCAACTGAGCCGCGAGCGCGATCAGCGTCCTGACGCCCATGCCGGTGCCGCCCTTCGGCACGTAGCCGTAGGCCTCTTCGCTCTCCGCCGGGCCCGCGATGTCCAGGTGTGCCCACTCGATGCCCTCGGGCACGAACCGCTCCAGGAAGGCGCCCGCGACGACCGCGCCGCCCCAACGCTGGCCGGAGCCGGAGCGCATGTCGGCGACGCTGGACTTGATGAGCGTGCGGGTGTGCTCTGTGATGGGCAACTCCCAGAAGTCCTCGTCTGCCGCCTCCGCGGCGTCAAGCAGGCGGTCCGTGGTGACGTCGCCGTTGGTCATCAGGCCGGCGGTGCGCATCCCGAGCGCGACCATGCACGCGCCCGTCAGCGTCGCGACGTCGACGATCAGGTCAGGGGAGTCCTGCGCGGCGCGACCGATCGCGTCGGCCATCACGAGCCGGCCCTCCGCGTCGGTGTTGTAGTTCTCGACGGTCTGGCCGTCGAACATCGTCAGCACGTCGCTCGCGCGGTAGGAGGAGCCGGACGGCATGTTCTCCGCCATCGCGGCGTAGGCGGTCACCTTCACCTTGAGGCCGAGGTCGGCGATCGCGCGGATCGCCGAGATGACGGCGGCGGCGCCGGACATGTCGCACTTCATGCCCGCCATCTGGCCTGCGGGCTTGATGTCGAGGCCGCCCGAGTCGAACGTGATGCCCTTGCCGACCAACGCCAGGTGCCGGGTGGCGCCGCGGGGCGCGTAGCTCAGCCGCACCAGGCGGGGTGCGCGGGCGGAGCCGCCGCCGACGGCGAGGATGCCGCCGTAGCCTGCCTTCTCCAGGGCCTTCTCGTCGAGGATCTCGACGGCGATCCGTGCGTCGCGCACGTGCGCCTTCGCGGCGTCGGCGAAGGTGGCCGGGTAGAGCAGGTTCGGGGGAGTGTTGGTCCAGTCGCGCGCCTGGCACACGGCCGTCGAGGTGGCGACGGCGGCCGCCAGCGCGTCCTTCTGGACCGTGGTCGTGGCGCCGGTGATGACGGTGATGCCCGCGACGGGGGCGCTCTCCTGGGTCTCGGACAGCTTCTCGATGCGGTAGGCGCCCAGCACGGCGCCCTCGGCGGTGGCCTGCACCAGTTCCGGGTCGCTCGCCTCGAGCGAGACGGCGACCTGCCAGCCGGTGGCCCCCTCCATGCCGATCACCGTGCGCAGCGCGTTACCGGTGGCGCGACGGAGCCGCTCAGGCGTCACGTCGGCGTCCTCGAGGCCGACGACCAGGACGCGGGTGTCCTTGAGCGCGGGCAGCGTGGTGACGCTGTCGGCGGCCGGGCTGGCGCCGACGGCCTTCGCCATGGCCATCACGGAGCGCCCGTAGGCGGCCTCGTAGGCCTTGTCGAGGTCGGCGGTCACGCCGACGGCGGCGGTCTCGTCCTTGTTGATCGTCACCAGCCCGACGACGACCACGTCGACGGCCTTGGGGAGGGACTTGCTGAGGGTCAGGTTCGCAATGTTTCGACTCACCCCGCCAGCCTATCCAACCCCAAGCGACGGTTGGACCGAGGCCTCAGGGGCGCTAGGTTGTCGGGGTGATCAAACGCATCGGACTGTGGGGCTTCGTCGTGGCGGGGCTGGCGGTCGCCGTCTGGGGGATCGTCAGTTGGGCAGCGCCCTCCACCTCCTGCCGCGGCGTCGAGATGCACCAGGGCGACACGTGCGAGTACTCCAGCCTCACCAACGAGAAGACCGGCGAGGTGCAGCGCTACGAGGACCGCGTCGCCGTGGCCCGCGAGCAGGCTCCGTTCGCCGTCGCCGCAGGCCTCGGCATCATCGCCTTCGGGGTCGTCCTGATCGTCCAGGACGCGCGAGGGGTCAGGGCGTCAGCGGCATAGGGCCGTAGACGAGCCGATCCTCCTCATAGAGGCTCACCTCGACGACCCCCTGGTCGAGCAGGTCCTCGAAGAACAGCGTCAACCATTCCTCGGCGGCGGGCTGCGCGTCGAATGCCGGCAGCAGCCCCGCCTCGTCCAGGGCCTGCGTCGAGTAGGTGCCCTTGCCGGGCGTCCACCGGTAGCTCATCAGATCGGGTCGCCGCGCTTGATCCGCGGGCCGGGCTGACGGAACCGACGGATCATGATGGACCGGTTGAACATGTAGAACAGCAGGCCCTTGGGCGAGGCGTTCGGGTGCCGCTCGGCGAGCAACTTCTTGTAGCCGCGCCACAGCAGGAACGTGTTGATCACGACCATGCCGATGACCACCCACATGCCCATCAGGATGTAGCTCGACAGCGTGATGTTCTGCATCGTCGCCATCGAGGCCGCCATCAGCAGGATGAAGATCGGCAGCATGAACTCGTTGATCGTCCACCGGGTGTCGACGTAGTCGCGGGCGAGCTGACGCTGCGGGGAGCGCTCCTGCTTGTCGAGGGCCTGGATGCGCGCGTCCTCGCGCGCCCTCGCGGCGGCCTTGCGCTGCTCCTTGGGGGTCAGCGTCGGGTGGAGACGCTCCATCCGGTCCGCCTCGGCCTGGCGACGCGAACGGGTCGCGCTCGCCTTGGCACGCGTCACCTGGATCTTGGTCGACTCCTCGGGGACGTCCTCGGTGACCGGGGCGGTCTCCTTCGCGTCCTTTGCGGCGGCCTTCGCTGCCGCCTTCTGCCCCTTGGGGGTCAGGGTCGCGATCTGGTCGCGCGTGGCGGCGCCGTCCTTGCGCTCGTATGGGCGAAACAGTCCCACGGTAGTCAGGTTCCTTTGCGGTAGGGGATTCAGGTCGACATCTTACCCTGTGGGTCCCAGGCTCAGATCAGGGCCGTCTGGGGGTAGCTAAAGACCCCGGTTCGACCACCTCCGCGCTAACGTTGATGCGGACACCGCACGTTCCCGGAAGGACACCCCGTGGCAAGCATCTTTGAACGCATCGCTCTGGTCTTCAGGTCGAAGGCGAATAAGGCCCTCGACAAGTACGAAGATCCACGAGAGACGCTCGACTACTCGTACCAGAAGCAGCTTGAACTGCTGCAGAACGTGCGCAGGGGCGTGGCCGACGTCGCCACCAGCCGCAAGCGCGTCGAACTGCAGGCCTCCAAGCTGAACTCCGAGGTTGAGCGACTGCAGAACGCCGCCCAACGCGCGCTGGAGTCCAACCGTGAGGACCTCGCCCGCGAGGCGCTGACCCGCAAGGGCGGCCTGCAGACGCAGCTCGACGACCTGCAGACGCAGCACGCCGCCCTTCAGGCCGAGGAGGAGAAGCTGGTGCGCGCCAGCTCCCGCCTGCAGGCGAAGGTCGACGCCTTCCGCACCCGCAAGGAGACCATCAAGGCGACCTACTCCGCCGCCGAGGCCCAGACCAGGATCAACGAGGCCTTCACCGGCATCTCCGAGGAGATGGGCGACGTCGGCCTCGCGATCCAGCGCGCCGAGGACAAGACGCTGCAGCTTCAGGCCCGCGCGTCCGCCGTCGACGAGCTGCTCGCCTCCGGTGCCCTCGACGATCCGACCGGCACCGTGAAGGACGACATCACCCGTGAGCTCGACTCGCTGGCCTCGGACAATGCGGTCGAGAACGAGCTGGCCGCCATGAAGGCCCAGCTCACCGGCGGCCCGGCCGCCCGTCCGGAGCTGCAGGCAGGCCAGGCCCCCGCCCAGGCCGCCCCCGCTCAGGCGGCGCCCGCCCAGCAGGCGCCCGCCCAGTCGGCGGCAAGCGCCGACGAGTGGCCCGCGCAGGAGTCGCAGTCATGATCGTGAGGATCATGGGACACGGCCAGTGGGTCCTGCAGCCCGAGGACCTGATCGAACTCAACGAGCTCGACCGGGCCCTCGAGGAGCGGGTCCAGGCCGACGACGAGCCGGGCATGATCGAGGCGCTGCAGGCGCTTGGTGACGGCGTGCGCAGGCTCGGTGTCGAGGTGCCTGAGGACGTCATCGTCGAGTCCGACCTGGTGTTGCCGGACGTCGACGTGTCGCTCGCGGACGTGCGCGAACTGCTCAAGTCGACAAGCGAGTACTACGGGCTGATCCCCGATGCCGACAGCGACCTCAACGAGGGTGACGAGGAGTCGGCCAGCCTGTGAGAGTCGTCATCGCCTCCGACGCGGTGGCGGGCCTTGAGCCCGTGGCAGCGTCGGAGGTCATCGCGCGAGCCTTCGCGGAGCGCGGTGTCTCCGTCGCCGTGGTGCCTCTGGCCGCCACGGGACGGGCGCTGCGCGAAGGCATCGCCGTCTCTGCCCCCGGCCACGCGGTGGCCGCACCCTCGACCTCGGAGGAACTCGGCGACCTGCTGCGCGGCGACGAGCCCCGCCTCGTTGTCGACCTGACCGCGATCCGCGTCGACGACCTCGGCCGGGGCGCGCTCACCGGAGCCGACCCCTGTTCGGAGCTCGCCGAGCTCGCGCAGCGGTGGCGCGACCGGGAACTCGTGGCCCTGGTGCCAGAGGACCAGGTGGGCCAGGAGCTCACCGGGCTCAACGGCTTCGCCTCCACGCAACTGCGTGGCGAGGGCGCGGACCTGACCGCGGTGCTCGCCGCCGACGCGGACGCAGGCCGCTGGGCCGAGACGCTCGGCATCGATCCGGCCCCCGGCGCGGGCGCCGCCCGCGGCCTCGGGCTGCTCGTGCATGGTGTCGGCGGCACCGTGACGGACCCGCTGAGCTTCCTCGTCGACCGCTTCGGCCTCGCGGCGACCATCGCGCAGGCCGACCTGGTCGTCACGGGCGCCGAGTCGCTCGACTTCCACGCGCTCGGCGGCCCCGTCGTCAAGCGGGTCGCCGCGATGGCCTCCGAGGCGCTGCGCCCGGTGATCGCCGTCGTCGGCCGCAACTTCGTGTCCGCGCGCGAGCTTCGGCTCGGCGGCTTCGAGACGGCATATCCGCTGGTGCCTGGGGCGTCGGAGGAACAGGTCACCCCCGAGCGGCTCGCCGAGGTCGCCCACCACGTGGCGCGCACCTGGCAGTGGTGAGGGCTGTTCACCGACAGCCGATGGCGCCGCTGGGGAATCCACGCCTCGGCGCGTAGACTCGTTGTCCGTACCTCACGATCCCGCTTGAACCTATGGAGCCACACGTGACCGATACCCAGACCGCGCCCGGCGTCGTCCTCACCGACATCGCCGTGCAGAAGGTGCGTTCCCTGCTCGAGGCCGAGGGCCGCGACGACCTCTCGCTGCGCATCGCCGTGCAGCCGGGCGGCTGCTCGGGCCTTCGCTACCAGCTCTACTTCGACGACCGCGCCCTCGACGGCGACGTCGTCACCGACTACGACGGCGTCGCCGTCGTGACCGACAAGATGAGCTCTCCCTACCTGAGTGGGGCCAGCATCGACTTCGTCGACTCGATTGAGAAGCAGGGTTTCACTATTGACAACCCCAACGCTCAGGGCTCCTGCGCATGTGGAGATTCCTTCCACTGAGCAAACAGCGGCAAAGGATACGCCACCCCGGTCGGAGACAATCCGCCGGGGTGGTCTTTTTGCGTTAAGGTGGCTGCAGCAGTGGTGCCCGGGCGACACACGAGGTGGGTCGTCGGGCAGAGGAACGTCCAGAATGGAAGGGCAACTTGTGAGTCGCATTCCTGCGCCATCACGTCGACGAAAGACCCGCATCGGGCTCATCGCCGCGGCCCCTTTGATGCTCGTCGGCTTGTCGGCGTGCTCCGGCCAGTTCGCGCGGTTCGGCCTCCCCGAGGCAGCCAGCGCGGAAGCACCCAATGTCGGCAACCTGTGGGTTGGCGCCTGGATCGCCTCCCTGGCGGTCGGCGCCCTCGTGTGGGGCCTGATCGGTTGGGCTGTCGTCCGCTACCGACGCAAGGAGGGGGACGCGCCCGCGCCGCGGCAGACGACCTACCACCTGCCGCTCGAGTTGCTGTACACGCTGGTCCCGTTCCTGATCATCGGCGTGCTGTTCTTCTACACGGTCAAGGCCTCCGACGCCATGGTCGAGCAGAACCGCGAACCCGACACCACCATCAACGTGATCGGTCAGAAGTGGTCGTGGACGTTCTCCTACATGGAGGCGGACAACCCCGACATCGGCACTGATGCCCACACCGTCGGCACCGTTGAGACGCTGCCCGACCTGTACCTGCCGGTCGACCACACCGTGCGGATCAACCTCGAGTCCGCGGACGTGATCCACTCGTTCTGGGTGCCGAACTTCTACTTCAAGAGGGACGTCATCCCGGGACACCCCAACTCGTTCGACGTCACGCCGAACCGCCTCGGCACCTACGACGGCAAGTGCGCTGAGCTCTGTGGCGAGAAGCACGCCCTGATGCTCTTCAAGGTGCACATCGTCACCGAAGAGGAGTACGAGGCAAAGGTCAAGGAGATCGCGGCCACCGGTGGCGCAGGCGAGCGCAAGCTTGCCGAGGCCCTGCAGGCCACCCTTCCCACCGCCGCACCTCAGGAGCACAAGTGATGAGTAGCGCAACAGTCGCTGGACGCACCCAACTCGCGGTCGAGGAGACCGAGGCGAAGCAGCACGTCCGCCCGAGCGAGACGATCATGAAGTACCTGACGACGACCGACCACAAGGTCATCGGCAACATGTACTTCGTCACGGCGTTCATCTTCTTCGGCATCGGTGGCCTGTTGGCGCTCGGCATCCGCGCCGAGCTTGCCAACCCCGGCATGCAGTTCATGAACTTCGAGACGTTCAACCAGTTCTTCACCATGCACGGCACGATCATGCTGCTGATGTTCGCGACGCCGATGTTCGCGGGCTTCGCCAACGCGATCCTGCCGCTGCAGCTCGGCGCGCCCGACGTGGCGTTCCCGAAGCTGAACGGGTTCGCCTACTGGCTGTACCTGTTCGGCTCGATCATGGCCTGCGCCGGCTTCGCCAGCCCGGGCGGCGCCGCCAGCTTCGGCTGGTTCGCCTACGCCCCGCTGTCCAACTCGATCCACTCGCCCGGCGTCGGCCACGACCTGTGGATCATGGGCCTGTACCTGCTCGGCCTGTCGTCGATCCTCGGCTCGGTGAACTTCGTCACCACCATCATCACGATGCGCGCCCCCGGCCTGACGATGTTCCGGATGCCGATCTTCTCCTGGAACATCCTCGTCACGTCGCTGATGGTCCTGATCTGCTTCCCCGTGCTGGCCGTCGGCCTGCTCGTGCTTGAATCCGACCGTGTCCTCGGCAGCCGCGTGCTCGACCCGTCCTCGGGCGGAGCCGTGCTGTGGCAGCACCTGTTCTGGTTCTTCGGACACCCAGAGGTCTATGTCGTCGCGCTTCCGTTCTTCGGCATCATCACCGAGGTGCTGAGCGCCTTCAGCCGCAAGCCGGTCTTCGGCTACTACGGCCTGGTGTTCGCGACCCTGGCGATCGGCGCGCTGTCGATCTCCGTGTGGGCGCACCACATGTTCGTCACCGGCGCGGTGAACCTGCCGTTCTTCTCGTTCATGACCTTCATGATCGCGGTGCCGACAGGCGTGAAGTACTTCAACTGGATCGGCACGATCTGGCGAGGTTCATTGACATTGAACACGTCGATGACGTTTGCCATCGGCTTCCTCACCACCTTCCTGTTCGGCGGCCTCACGGGCATCATCCTGGCCTCCCCGGCGCTGGACTTCCCGGTCTCCGACACCTACTTCGTGGTGGCGCACTTCCACTACGTGCTGTTCGGCACTGTGGTGTTCGCGATGTTCGCGGGCTTCTACTACTGGTGGCCGAAGTTCACGGGCCGGATGCTCAACGAGACGTGGGGCAAGATCCACTTCTGGATCCTGTTCGTCGGCTTCCACACCACCTTCCTCGTCCAGCACTGGCTGGGTGTCGAGGGCATGCAGCGACGGATCGCCGACTACGGCGCCTGGGAGGGCTTCACGCTGCTCAACCAGATCTCCACGTTCGGCGCGTTCCTGCTCGGCGTCAGCATGATCCCGTTCCTGTGGAACGTGTGGATCACGCGCAAGGCGCCGAAGGTGACCGTCAACGATCCGTGGGGTTGGGGCCGTTCGCTCGAGTGGGCCACGTCCTGCCCGCCGCCGCGTCACAACTTCACCAGCCTGCCGCGCGTCCGCTCCAACAGCCCCGCGCTCGACCTTGCCCGGCCTGAACTGGCCAACCACGACCATGAGGCCGACCCGGGCGAACTGCTCGACCGCGACGCCGACGAGCTTGAAGGAGCCGCGAAGTGAAGGCCGAGAAGTGGGTCTTTTGGTTCATTTTCCTCTTCTTCCTGGTAGTCACCCCCGTCTACTACTTCATGTCCCAGGAGATCGCGGGCACCTTCGTGCTCGGCTTCACTGGGCTGCTGGGTGGCATGATCGCGGGCTACCTGACGTTGACGGCGCGCAGCTTCGATCCTCGCCCTGAGGATCGCCCCGACGCTGAGGTGTACGAGGCGGCCGGCAACGTCGGCTTCTTCGCGCCGAAGTCCATGTGGCCCTTCTGGTGCGCCCTCGTCGTCGCGATCCTCGCGCTCGGCCCGGCGATGCACCAGGCGTGGATCACGCTGGTGGGCGTCGGCATCGGCATCTGGGCGCTGTCCGGCTGGGTGCTGGAGTTCTACCGCGGCGACTACAAGCACTGAGCCGACCAGGCTCGCAAGCAAGGAAAGAGGCCCACCCCATTGCGGGGTGGGCCTCTTCTCGTGCGTGGCAGGTCAGCTCGCCTTGCTGAAGATCTGCTTGTAGGACAGCACCGACCCGGTCTGCAGCAGGCCCCTGCGGTAGATGCGGACCCCGACCCAGATCATCACGGCCATGAACACCAGCGCGATGACGAGCGCGATCAGCGCGTCGACCCAGGTGGCGTCGCCGCTGAGCAGCCTGCCCGGCATCATCACCGTCGAGGCGATGGGCACATAGGACAGCACCTGGGCGAGGGTACCCTTTGCGAGGATGCCAGCCATGTAGACGAACATCACGATCATCGTCAGGGGAGTGGTGGTCTGGCTCAGGTCCTGGACGCGGGTGGCCATGGCGCCGGCGGCGGCCCACAGGCAGGCGAGCGAGGCGAAGCCGACCAGGAAGAACAGGATGAACCAGCCCGCCACGGGGGCGATCAGGGCGATCATCTCCTTGAACGGGGTGAACGTGAGCCCGATCAACGCCGTCCCCACCAGCAGCAGCACCTGGCTGAGCGCCATCAGCGTGTTGCCGACCACCTTGCCGACCAGCAGCGAGCGGATCGGGACGGCGGCCGCCAGGATCTCGACGATCCGGGACTCCTTCTCGGTGACGACCGACTGCGCGATCTGCATGCCGTAGGTGACGGCCGCAAGCATGAACAGGATGGAGAACGCGAACGTGGCGAGGGTGATCGCCATTGCTCCGGTCTCGCTGTTGTCGAGCGGAACCAGGTTGACCGTGGTGTTGGCCATGATCTGCTTCGCGTCGACCCCTGCGGCCGCCGCGTTCTGACCGATCTGGTAGTCGCGCACCGCATTGTTCAGGTCGGGGGTGTCCATCATGTTCTTGACGGTCAGCGTCCAGCCGGTCTCGTCGTCGAAGGACAGCGCGGCGGAGGCGTCGCCGTCCCTGACGGCGTCATCCAACTGGTCCGCCTGGACAGTGACGGCCTCGAGGGTGCCGCCGGCGGAGTTGGCCTCGCTCAGGACGGCCGCGGCCCGGTCGTCGGCGACGGCGACCTTTGTGGTGCTCGCGCCGCCTCCGAGGAAGGAGCTGACGATGAACGCGACCGCGACAAGCGCGAGCGTCGACAGGGTGCCGACCCAGAAGGCCTTGCTCTGCAGTTGGGCCAGGATCTCGCGCTTGGCGACGATGACCCAGGGGTTGCGCGGGGCGCGTCGGGTGCTGGCTTCGGTGCTCATCGGGTTACCTCCCGGTAGTAGTCGCTCAAGGGTCGGACGATGGGCCCGAAGGAGTGGACGGGGCCGCGGCGCATCGCCTCGGCGAGGCTCGCCTGGGCGGACTGCTCGTCGGCGAACGTGACGACGGCCTCCGGGCCGTCGAGGTCGATGACGGTGACCCCTGGCGTGCCGCGCAGCCAGCCGAGGTCGGCGCCCGCCTGGATCCGGTGCTGCGTCTCGCCTGCGGTGCGCAGCTCGGCGACGGTGCCCGCGGCGACGACCTGTCCCTTGCGCAGGATCACGATCTTGTCGCAAAGCCGTTCGACGAGGTCCAACTGGTGCGAGGAGAACAGCACGGGCACGCCGCGCTTGGTGAACTCGGTGAGCACAGCGAACATCTCGTCGACGGCCTCGGGGTCGAGGCCGCTGAACGGCTCGTCGAGGATCAGGGCCTTCGGGTCGGCGATCACGGCGCCCGCGATCTGGACGCGCTGCTGGTTGCCGAGCGACAGCTTCTCCAGCTTGTCCTTGGTGCGCTCGCCCAGGTTGAAACGGGTCAGCAGTTCGCGGGCGGCGTCCCTGGCCGACCTGGCGTCCATGCCGTGCAGTTCGCCGAGGTAGGCGAGCTGGGGCAGGATCGGCTGCTTCGGGTACAGGCCGCGTTCCTCTGGCATGTAGCCGAACTCGGCGCGATCGGCGCGGGTGATGGGGGAGCCGTTCCAGCGGACCTCCCCGGAGGTGGGGGCGAGCACCCCCATCACGATGCGCATCGTGGTGGTCTTGCCTGCGCCGTTGCCGCCGACGAAGCCCGTGAAGGCCCCTTCGGGGACGGAGAACGAGACATTGTCGAGTGCGGTCAGGTCGCCGAATCTTCGGGTGACGGAGTCGATTTCGAGCATGAATCCAGGATGCCCGGGCGCCCGGTCGCGACGCATCGGTCGCTCGGGTGGTTCCGCCCCGTCGGACTCATCCGTTCGATGGAGGCCTCAGCCGACCACGCCGTTCTCGTAGGCGAAGATCACGGCCTGGACGCGGTCGCGGACGCCGAGCTTCCCGAGCGTGCTGGAGACATGCGTCTTCACGGTCGCCTCGCTGACGAACAGCCGCTCTGCGATCTCCGCGTTGCTGAAGCCGGCCGCGAGTTCACGCAGCACCTCCAACTCGCGGTCGGTGAGCCGCGCAACCTGCGGCGCAGGCTCGCTCGGACGGTGTCCCTGGACGGCCTGCGCGATGACGCGGCGGGTCACCTCGGGGGCGAGAAGGGCGCCGCCGTCGGCGACCGTGCGGATCGCCTCGAGGAGGCGCTCCGGCTCCGTGTTCTTGAGCAGGAAGCCCGCCGCGCCCGCCTCGAGCGCCTCGAAGAGGTAGTCGTCGCGGTCGAAGGTGGTCAGGATGATCACCTGGGTGTGGCCCGCCTCCCGGATCCGGCGGGTCGCGTCGAGGCCGCTGAGGCGGGGCATCTCGATGTCCATCAGCATGATGTCGGGGCGGGACTCGGCGGCGAGCGTGATCGCCTCCTGGCCGTCGCCTGCCTCGCCGACCAGGTCGATGTCCTCCTCGATGCCGAGCATCAGGGAGAATGCCCTGCGCACGAGCGCCTGGTCGTCGACGAGCGCTACTCGGATCATGGGGTGACCTTCCGGGGGATCTGGACGAGGACGCGGTAGCCGACGGTGGCGCGGGGGCCGATCTCGACGGTGCCGCCGAGCGCGGCGACCCGCTCGCGGATGCCGACCTGGCCGAGCCCGCTGCCGCCGGAGTTGGGGACCGCGTGACCGTTGTCGGTCACCTCCAGTTCGAGGCGGTCTGTCAGGCGCACGACGACGCGGGCCTCGGTGGCGGTGGAGTGGCGCCGGATGTTGGTGAGCGACTCCTGGGCGATCCGCAGCAGGTTGGACGCCTGCATGGGGGAGAGTTGCTCGGCGGCGGCGGGGTCGCCGACCAACTGGTAGCTGACGCGCAGCCCATCGGTGCTCGCCTCGTCGGCAAGCGCGGAGAGGGCCTCGATGGTCTTGGGTCCGGTGGTGTCGGCGACGTCGCGCAGCGAGCCAAGCATGCTGCGCAGTTCGGTCACGGCCTCGCGGGACATCGACTCCACCTCGAGCATCGCCTCGGCGGCGACCTCCGGTTTGGTGGCCATGGCCCGTCGCGCGGCGGCGGTCTGCACCCCGATCAGGGAGATGTGGTGGGCCACGGAGTCGTGCAGGTCGCGGGCGATCCGGAGCCGCTCGGCGACCACCGCCTGGTCGGCCAGTTGGTCGCCCTGCCTGCTGACCTGCTCGCGGCTGGCCGCCAGTTCGTCGGTGGTCCTGGCCTGGAGCCAGGCCTGCCTGCCGAGGTAGATGGCGCCGCCGAAGTAGGCGCAGTTGATCAGCACGGTGGCGACCCAGTACAGGAACGGGGGCTGCTCCCCGGGCGGGGAGGTCGCCACCAGGTAGATGTTCGACCAGACGAGCCACACCACCATCGCGGCGAGCACCAGCGCAAGGGCCCCGAGCAGCGCCTCGCGGCGCCGCGCCCACGCGATGGCGGAGTAGATGCCGAAGAAGTAGACGACCTGCATGCTCGCGGTGGACGCCACGAAGGGCAGCCATGAGCCGAACGCGACGAAGTGGACGCCGGACAGGAGGACGAGCACGGTGACCGGGAACCGCCGCCGCAGCGTCAGCAGCACGCCCGCGGTGACGATGGCGGCCATGCTCGGCCACAGCGGGGGCTCGGCGATGCCGTTGGTCTCGCCCTGCCCTTGGTACATCAGCACCAGGCAGGCGGTGATCACGGAGAGCAGCGCAGCGATGATCCAGTCGGTCCGCCAGGGCTGCGCGGGCGCGGGCCGCACGTACGCGTCGTCCAGCCCGAACACTCGTCGGAGCCACGCCCAGGCACCCATGCGCGACACTCTAGCCCTGCGGGCTACCAGCTCTGGTCGAGCGGGCGACCCTCTTCGTAGCCGGAGCCGGACTGGATGCCGACGACGGCGCGGTCGGCGAACTCGGGCAGGCTGCGGGCGCCCGCGTAGGTGCACGACGACCGCACGCCGGAGGTGATCCAGTCGAGCAGGTCCTCGACGCCGGGGCGGCGCGGGTCGAGGTACATCCGCGAGCTGGAGATGCCCTCCTCGAACATGGCGGCACGGGCCCGCTCGAAGGCGGACTGCTCGCGGGTGCGCTGCCGCACGGCGCGGGCCGAGGCCATGCCGAAGGACTCCTTGTAGGCGCGGCCCTGGTGGTCGACCAACTGGTCTCCGGTCGACTCGTGCGTGCCCGCGAACCAGGACCCGATCATCACGGAGCCCGCGCCGGCGGCGAGCGCGAGGGCGACGTCGCGGGGGTGCCGCACGCCACCGTCGGCCCAGATCGACTTGCCGCGTCCGCGCGCCTCCTCGGCGCATTCGAGAACCGCGGAGAACTGCGGGCGGCCGACGCCGGTCTGCATCCGGGTGGTGCACATGGCGCCCGGGCCGACGCCCACCTTGAGGATGTCGGCGCCCGCGTCGATCAGGTCGATGCAGCCGCCCTTGGTCACGACGTTGCCAGCCACGATCAGCACGGTGCGGCCCGTCTCGGTCGCGAACTCGTCGCGCACCTCACGTGCCTGGCTCAACGCGGAGACCATCTTCTCCTGGTGGCCGTGCGCGGTGTCCATCACGAGGACGTCGGCGCCGCCCTCGAGCGCGGCGCGCACCTTGGCGGGGATGTCGCCGTTGATGCCGACGGCCACGCCTGCGCGCAGCCGGCCCTCGTGGTCGAGAGCGGGGGAGTAGATGGCGCTGCGCAGCGCGCCCTTGGGCGTCATCACGCCGACAAGGCGGCCGTCGCCGTCGACCGCGACCGCGATCTTCTGGTGGTGTTCGGACAGCAGCGCGAACACGTCGGACGGGGAGGTCGCGGCGTCGACGATGGTCACGTCGCTTGTCATCACGTCCTTTGCCTGCGCGAAGCGGTCGGCGCCGGAGGCGTCCTGCGGGGAGACGAGGCCGAGCACGCGGCGGTCCGCGTCGATCACGACGGCGACGCCGTGCGCGCGCTTGGCGATCAGCGAGAGGGTCTCGCCGACCGTGGTGTTCAGCGAGACGGTCACCGCGGTGTCGAAGACGGGGCTTGCGGCCTTCACCTTCGCGATCGAGGCGGCGACCACGTCCGAGGGAATGTCCTGCGGGAAGATCGCGAGTCCTCCGCGGCGGGCCATGGTCTCGGCCATCCGGCGGCCGGAGACGGCGGTCATGTTGGCGGCCACCAGCGGGGTGGGGGTGGCGAGACCGTCCGTGGAGGTCAGGTCGACGTCGAGGCGGGAGATGACGCTCGAACGGCTCGGGACCATGAACACGTCGTTATAGGTCAGGTCATAGGTGGGGCGCTGATCCAGAAAATGCACGGCCCAAGGATACGTCAGTCGCGCGCCCAGGACAGTTCGCGGACCATACCGGTGAGCGTGACGATCCGGACCAGCCGATCGGGGGTGGGGTCGGCCGCCAGCGCCCGCAGTTGAGCGGCAAGGGTTGCCAGCGCAAGATCGTCCGCGGCGGCGGCCAGTCGCAGCAGCCTGTCTGCGGACGCGGGGGTGGTCCGCAGCCCGCGGGTGGCGAGGTCGGTGGCCAGGTCGGTCACGTCCCGCGTGAGCGCCTCGACGCCCGACGGGGCGCGCGTGGCGACCTTCCGGTCGGTGAGCAGCGCCAGTTGCCTCCGCAGCCAGTTGTTCTGTTTGGTCGGCTGCACTGCGCTGTCGAAGTCGAGGTTGAATCCCTTGACGCTCCCCTTGGGGGTGCTCAGGTAGACCGTCACGGGGTCGAGGCACAGCCGTCCCTGATGCACAACGGGGACGGCCACGAGGTACTCGATGCCGCGGCCGTGGCCAAGCAGGTCCCGCAGTCGCTCGACGCGCCCGCGGCTGGTCGGGGTCGCGGGGGCGCGCAGCACGGTGACGGCGCCGTCGGGGGACTCGACGGGCACCACGAGGCTCTGCCCGATCTCGTCGACGCTGGCGCTGCCGAAGCGCTGGACCCGCAGCACCCGCGCCGCGCCCCGCGGCTCCCCGAAGGGGTCTGGCACCCGGTCGACCGGCGGCGCGGCGGCCACGGCGTCGAGGTCCGCGTGGGTGGCGGCGCGCATCCCGGAGGGTCGGCCGCCTGTGGGGGCGAGGGTGCCGTCGGGCCGGAAGCGGGCCTGCTCGAGCCGGAACACGCTGCCGAGCAGGGCGGCGAGCGTGCTCTCCCACGGGCGGACGGCGCCAAGGGAGCGCGTGAAGGTGGGGTCGAGGTTGGCGCCACGTCCGTCGGTGAGCGTCAGCGCCCGCGCGTTGCCGCGGTCCCACAGGTGGACGGTTGCCCCCCTGGCTCCCGAGTCGGACTGCCACCAGGTCGCGCCGAGTGCCAGCAGGTCGAGGGCCTGCGTTTCGGACTCCTCGCGGCGTCCCGTCAGGTCGGCCGGCCACCCGTGCGGCATCGCCTCGGTGATCGCCCAGGCCCGTGCGATCGAGGTGAGCACGGTCGCCTCGTCGGTGGCGTCGGAGCGCGCCGCGAGCGCCTCAAGTTGGCCGCCGATGACACCGACCTGGCCCGCGAGGCGGGGCAGTCGTGAGGCGCGCAGCCTGGTGCCGACCTCGGCGAGCGAGCGCAGCGACGCGGGTCCGACGTCGGCCAGGCCGTCGACGAGCGCAGCGCCCAGTTCGGCGCGCACCTCCGCGAGCAGGTCGACCGGCTCGGCGGCCCGTCGTTCGGCCTCCCGTTCGTCGAGGTACTTCCGGGGCCACTCCCACGCCCCGCCCGCCGCGCGGACGGCCCGGCTGGCGGCCTCCAGGTGCAGCGCGGGCCACTGCGGGCGCGGCGCCGTCGACGACATCCCGGCGAGCATTTGCCCCGGGACGTAGCTGACCACAGGCGCGCCCGGCCACTGGATCTGCAGCCTGCCGTCGACCTCGGAGAGCTTCGTCTCGGCATCGGTCAGCGCCGACGGCAGCGCGGCGCGCACCGTGGCAGCCCCCGCCTCCCGGCACCACTGTTCGACGGTGGTGGCGAGCAGGTCCTCCAACGGAGACGGGCCGGATCCGGTGCCCTCGGGCGCCTGGGCGCGGGCCACCATCGCGGCGGTCAGGACGTGCACGCACACGCCCGGCGCCGGGCACGGGCAGCGTGCCTCGGACGGGCCGCGCGGCCCGATCACGACGTCCATGCCCGCTGTGCTCACCACCGCAGAGTCGTCCGTGAGGTCGCCGAGCACCGCGTCCGGGATCGCCTTTGCGGCGCGTCGCACCAGCCCCTTGTTCGCAAGCGCCTCCAGCGCGGCGTCGTCCCATGCCTGCCAGCCCGCCAGCCACGCCGTCACGACATGACCTCCGCGAGCCACTCGGCGAACCGGTCCGGGGTGAGGGCCGCGATGTGCATGCCCCGGTCGGCCAGCATCGCCCCGACTCGGCGGTCGTAGCGGGGCGTCGCCTCCTCGTCGAGGGCTGCGAGCCCGAGCAGCGTGACGCCCTGTTCGCGCAGCGCGGTGACCTGGCGCAGCAGTTGCGACACCGAGCCGCCCTCCTCGAAGTCGCTGACCAGCGTGATGACGGTGCGCTTCGGCGTGCCGACCTTGCCCGCCGCGACGCCCAGCACGCCAGCGATGTCGGTGCCGCCGCCCAGTTGGGCCGTCATCAGCACCGCGACCGGGTCGGCCGCGAGATGGGTCAGGTCGACGACCCGGGTGTCGAACAGCAGCAGGGTCACCTCGATACCAGGCAGCGAGGCGAGGATGCTGGCGCACACGGCGCTGTAGAGCACCGATGACGCCATCGAGCCGGACTGGTCGACGCACAGGATCACGTGCCAGGGCAGCCTGCGCTTCTGCCTGGAGTTGAACCGCAGGTCGCTGACGAGCATCCGGCCCGTCTCCGGGTCGACGTTGCGCAGGTTCGCGGCGATGGTGCGGCGCCAGTCGAAGTTCTGCCTGACCTTCTGGTGTGAGCGTCGGAACCGGTTGCGCTGGCCGCTGAGGCTGGCCCGGAACGAGGTGCGGAGGCGTTCGACGATCTGCGCCACCACCTTGGAGATGACCAGCCGGAGCCCCTCCTCGGTGGAGCGGTCGAGCTTTCCGCGGGCGCCGAGCAGCGCGGCGCCCAGTTCGGGGGTCGGCTCAAGGCGCTCGGCGACGTCGCTGTCGCGCAGCAGTTCGCTGACGCCGTACTCGGTGATGGCGGTGGCCTGGAGCCGCTCGAGGGTGGAGGCGGGGAAAAGGGCCTTGGACTTCTCCAACCAACTGAGCGCGGCCACGCCCCGCGACTGCCGCCCGCCGCCGCCGGACCCGAGGAGGCCGCGCTGCGAGTACTCGCGGTCGTAGACGAAGCCGAGCGCGGTGTCGAGGTCGGCGTCGCCGGCGGACAGCCCGGAGCCGAGCGGCTCATCGGCGTAGCGGCCGAGCACCAGTCGCCACCGGCGGGCCCGCTCGTCGCCGCTCACGAGCCGATCCATTCGCTGAGGCGTCGCTCGGCAAGCAGCGCGGCGAGTTGGGCCTCCACGGCCATGCCCTGCCCGAGGTCGGCGGTGGTGACGGCGATCGGCGCGTCGATCGCGGAGGCGTCGCCGCCGACCAGCGCGGCGACCTTCGACGCCACCGTCGAGGTCTCGAGGGGCTTCAGCCAGGTGAACCCGTGCCGCAACTCCGGCAGCACGTCGAGGAACACGTCGGCGGGGAGCCGCTGGAGGGCCTCGTCGGCGGCGAGGAAGAGTTCGTGCGAGCGGACCAGCAGTTCGGGGGCGGCGCGCAGCATCCCCGTCAGCAGGCGCGCTGCGGTCCCCGGCTCGGCGCCCGCCACGAAGTGCGCCCTGAGTTCGGCCGCCAGGTCGTCCTCGTTGAGGTGCCCGTCGGCGGCGGCCACCGCGAGCGCGGCCCCCCTGACCGCGGGGGCGGTGCCGGGCGTGCGCAGCTTGGCGAGCCCCTGCGACAGAGCGGTCGCGTCGACCGCCTCCGCCGCGTCGAGGTCGCGCAGGAGGCGCCGGGCCGCGACGACCTGGGACACGGCCTCCAGTTCCGCCTCCCGCGGCACGTCGGCGAGGTCGGGAAGCAGGTAGGCCGCCTGCGCGAGGGCGCGGTCCACGAGCGGGCCGAGGCGCTCGGGCTCCGCGAACCGGACCCGCGAGCGGGCCAACCACAGGCCCAGCAGGCGCGTCGCGCTGGCGAGCACCGAGGGAAGGGAAGGGTCGCTTTCGATGAGGTCGTCGACGGCGTCAAGTAGGGGGCGCTCCTCGCTGGTGAGGCCCGCGAGGGCGACGGTGACGAGCAGGTCGGTGACCGGCGAGGACTCGCGCGCGTTCCCGCCCAGCGCGTCGAGTCGCTCGCGCACCACGGCCGCACCTGCGTCGTGCAGGGTCGCGGCGCGCGGCATCAGGGACACAAGCGACGCCTCGACGGCGGGGGACCACTGGTAGTCCCACCGCTCCGTCAGGAACGAGGCGCCCATCCCGCTGACCAGGTCGGGCCCGCTCGCCCGGGTCGCGAACGGGACGCCGACGAACGCCAGCAGGTGCAGGAAGCGGCTGCGGGTGCGGGCCGACTCGCTGCGGGAGATGTCGAGGGAGGTGGAGTGGGAGGCGAAGTCGTCGATCACGAAGCGCAGCCGGGAGGCCTCCGCCCGCGTCTCACGCACGATCGGCGGGGTGCGACCGTCGCGTCGCGTCGTCCCCGGGGTGGGGTCGGCGAACAGTTCCGCGACCGCATCCCGCAGCGACGGCGTGACGGCCTCGTCGACAAGGCAGGAGGAGATCGCGTCGACCACGTCCATCCGCGACGGCCACAGGTGGTCGCGCAGCCCGGCGAGGCGCTGCGCCTGCAGCACCGCCTCCTGAGTCGACGCGAAGCTGATGGGCGGGTCGGTGCTGCTGGCGTTGGCCTTGGCGACGACGTCGAGGATGAAGCCCGCCCCGACGTCCGCCTGGGTGCCTGCGGTGCGCGCCCGCCAGTCGCGCAGCCAGAAGCTGGGGGCGGGCATCCCCGCGGAGTAGCCGCGCAGCCCGTCGAGCGTCGACGCGGTGATCGGCACCAGCCAGGAGTCGTCGGGGGAGACCGGATCGGAGGCCGGGTGCTCCGGCAGCGGGGTGCGGCCGGGAAGGTCGGCCAATTCCTCGACCAGGGCGAGCGTGTGGAAGGCGCCGGTGACCACCACGATGGGGCCGTCGACGCGCGCGCGCCAGGACCTCAGCTCGGCGAGCATGCAGGCCTCGCGGCGAAGCGACCCCTCGCTCTCCAGCACCTCGGCCTCGTAGTCGAGGCGGGCGAGCGCGCTCCACGCGAACACATCGTCGAACAGCCGCGCGGCCGGTTCGTCTCCGCGCAGTTCGAAGAGGTGGTCCCACAGTTCGTCGTGGTCGCGGCAGCCGAGCCGGGCGGCCAACTCCGCGATCGTGCGGCTCTGCTCCAGGTAGCGCTCGGACTGCAGGACGACGTCGTCGCGGCTGAGTTCCGGCCTGCTCGGCTGATCCAGGTCGATGAAGGCCGTCGGGATCCCGAGGTCGGCTCCCGCGCGCAGCGCGACCCATTCGGGGGAGAACTCGGCCAGCGGGAACAGCGACGACGTCCTTCCCTCGTCGGTGGCGCGCACCGTCAGCACCGCGACCGGGGGTGTGGTGTCGGGGTGCTGCAGATCGGAAAGCAGCGCGTCGTAGTGCAGCGGGCCCTCGATCAGGATCGCAGCGGGGCGCACCTCGTCGATCAGGCGCGCGGTGGCGGCCGCGCAGGCGGGGGAGTGGTGCCTGATCGGGAGCAGGTGCACGCCCGCCGCGGCGAGGTCGTCGCGCGCGGCCCGGGCGGCGGAGAGCCGGTCGTCCAAGGTCAGTCCCAGGCGGAGCGGGCCGCCGTCAGGAACTCGCGCCACTGCGGGTCGCCGCCGGCGCGTTCCCGCACCACGTTGTCGACCCAGTACCTGAGCCGCGCCCGGTCCTCCGTCGAGTCCTTCAACGCGACGCCTGCAAGGGCCCGTGCGACCTCGGCTCCGCCGACGCGGCCGTTGCCGAAGTAGGCGGCCTCCAAAGCCGCGGCGTGCGCGACGTTGACCGCCTCCGCCGTCGACATCACCGTCTCGGGGCGCTTCAGAGGGGTGCCCTGCTCGGTGCGACCGTCGCGCAGTTCCCGGAACGCCGTCACGAGCAGTTCGATCACGTCGGTGGGTGCCTCCACCTTGGCTGGCACCGTGTCGAGCGACTCGGCGAGCTGCCTGCTGACCAGCTCGACCTCGAAGGCGCGGTCGGCGATCGGCTTGACGGTCTCGAAGTTGAACCGCCGCTTGAGCGCCGAGCTCATCTCGTTGACGCCGCGGTCGCGGAGGTTGGCGGTGGCGATCAGGTTGAAGCCGGCCTGCGCGCCGACCAGTTCGTCTGGGCCGAGTTCCGGCACCATCAGCAGCTTCTCCGAGAGCAGGCTGACGAGGGTGTCCTGGATCTCGGGGGCGGTGCGGGTGATCTCCTCGACGCGGGCGACCCGGCCCGTCTCCATCGCCTGGAAGATCGGGCTCTTCACCAGCGCGCGCGGTGTCGGGCCCTCCGCGAGCAGCAGGGCGTAGTTCCATGAGTAGCGCAGGTGGTCCTCGGTGGTGCCCGCCGTGCCCTGCACCGTCAGCGTCGACGTCCCGCTGATCGCCGCCGCGAGGAGCTCCGAGAGCATCGACTTGGCGGTGCCCGGTTCGCCGACCAGCATCAGCGCCTGGCGCCCCAGCAGCGTGACGACGGCCCGGTCGACCAGCGGGTCGTCGCCGTAGAACTTGCGGCTGACCTGCAGCGCGGGGTCGCCGACGATGAAGGACCGCACGGCCCTCGGGCTGAGCCGCCAGCCGGGCGGCAGCGGCCGCTTCGCTTCCTCGTCGGCGGCCCGGAGCCGCTCCAGTTCGTCTGCGTAGCGGACCTCGGCGGGGACCCGCAGCGTGTTCTGGCTCATCAGTACTGACTCTTGCTTTCCCAGTCGGGGTCGAAGGTGCCCGCGTCTCCGGTGAACTCGTAGTCCTTGATCGACTCGGCGAGCAGGATCGGCGGCACATCGCTGAGCGGCATGGTCCTGCCGCGCTTGAGGGACTCGAAGTACAGCGTCTGGACGGCGGCGGGGATCAGCTCCTCCGGCACGAAGCTGCCGGTGAACTCGATCACGGCCCGCAGCCCGACGCTCGGGTAGTCGCGGTAGTAGCGGCTGAACCAGCCACCGTCCTCGGCCTGCCCGCGGACGTAGCCGCGCCTTGTCGCCCGGCCGCGGATGGCGAACGAGTCGCTCAGCCAGCCGTAGCGCGTGTTGACGACGGTGGCGTCGGGCGCGACCTGGGCGACCTCGGTGTCGAACTGATCGAAGATCGGCTGCGCGTCGTAGTCGTCAAGGTGGGCCCGCCACGCCTCTGCGGCCTCGGCGGTGACGGTCGCGCTGTGCGCGAGCCGGACGGTCGTACCGTCGGGCAGGTCGAAGGTGTCGTCGTCGATGCCGATCAGCTCACCCTCAGGCGTCAGCCGGAACAGCGCGTCGGCGCCGGCGGGCTCCTCGCCCTCGCCCGCCTGCCACACCAGTCCGGTGATCACCTGACGCAGGATCGGATGTTCTGCGATCAGCTCGCGCCACTGGTCGGCCGGCCAGCCGCGCTGGATGCACATGGCCTCGAACAGGCGGGCGGTCTGCAGGTCGACGAGCTGCTTGATCTCCTTCTTGGAGGTGGTGAGCTGCTTCCTGCTCTCCTTGGCCACCTCCTCATCGTCGGACTTGGCGATCGCCGGGAGAGCCTTGATGGGCTTGTCGTCGGCGGCGCTGAGCTCGATCTGCCAGAGGCCCTTTGCGCTGCGGCCCAACCGGCCGATGAACTCGCGGGGGCCGTAGTCGAGGTGCAGCAGGCCGTCATCGTCGAAGCCGGCGGTCGGGATGGTGCGGTCGGCAAGTTCGTCGGCCGTCCAGCCGCGCCGCTCCGCGATCGCCTCGATCAGCTCCGTCGCCTTCTCCTGGACGGTGCGCTGCTTGAAGCGGCGCGCGACCTGAAGCACCAACTGGATCGCCGCCGGGTCGTCGTTGCCAGACGCCGCGGTGACGAGCGCCTCGATCTGCGCGCGGCGCGCGGTGTGGGTCTTGAAGTAGGACGTGGTCGCCTGGTACGTGACGTGGCCGGGGGCGCCGACGGTGAGGGCGAGGATGCCCTTGGAGGCGGAGGCAGACCCCAGGTACTCGCCGAGCTTCTCGCGGCGGAGGTCCTCGAAGTGCTGCGCCTCGGTCTTGGCCGCCAACTGCTGGTAGTAGTCGTTCTTGGGGCTGCGCTTGGCATAGCCCTGGTACTGCGCGTAGCGGCCCGGCGCGAGCGCCGCGGCGTGGGCGCGAGCCTCCTCCTCGCTGGCGGTGGCGGTGTCCTCCGCGATCCAGGCGCGCAGCACGAACTCGCCGAGCCGTTCCTGCGAGTCGTCGTCGAGCAGCGAGACGTAGATCGGCAGCAGGCCGGCGCCGAGCGGGTCCTTCAGCTTCGTGGCGAGGCGCAGCCACCAGACGATGATGTCCGGGTCGACCGGGGTGCCGTCGGCCCACTTGACCGCCGGGATCGAGTCGACGGGAAGCCACTCGATGGCGGTGGGGGCCTTCGCCTTGAGGCCCTTCGCGGCCTGCGCCGCGAGCACCTTCGGGCTGAGGTCCTCGGTGAGGTCCTCGCCGAGCTGGTTGAGGGCCCCGAGGATCGAGGCCATCACCGTCTCGCGCTTCTCGGAGGCGAGGGCCTTCCTCAGCGGGGCGGTCCCCTCCTGGGAGCCGATCCGGCCGAGCCACGTTGCGGCGGCGGCGCGCACCTCCATCCGGGAGTCCGTCAGGCCGTGTGCGGCGATGTCGACGGCGTTGGAGCGGGCGGCGAGGGCGTCCTGCGCGAGCTGCCTGTGCGTCTTGCCTGTGCCGAGGGCGATCTCGTGCAGGCGGGCCACATAGGCGCGGGGCAGCGACGGGAACGCCTGCAGGATGCCGATGGCGGTCGCCACGTCGGCGTTGGAGTCGACGTAGAAGCCCTGCGGGGGAGCGGTCGTGTTCATCCCGAGGGACTGCTCGAGACGCAGCGGGTGCTCGGCGAAGAAGGGCCACACGTTCTCGATGTCGATCCGGTTGAGGAAGTCCCACGAGAAGGGCAGCGAGCTGACGTAGTCCTCGGCGGTGCCGCGTCGGCCGGGCACCTCCGCCTCGGTCTCGGTCGCGACGGCGAGCAGCGAGCGCAGGTCGACGTTGAGGTCGGCCTCGTTCCTTAGCTGCCAGCTCAGTTGATGGAGGCGCACCTGATGAGCCAGCCCCAACCCCTTCTTGGGGATCAGGCCGAGCCGGATCACCTCGTCGAGCAGCTTCGGGCGCTTGCCTCCGTCGTTGAGATAGTCACGGATGCGGGCGAAGTCGGCCTCGCCCAGGCGGTCGGTGACCTTGATGCGGCCGGTGATCGCCTGCCGCTGCCAGTCCTGGACGGTGGCGGGCAGTTCCGCGAGGCGCGCCTTGTCCCGCTCGTTGGCGGCGGCGGACAGCCTCATGGACTCCTCGATGAAGTCGTCGCCCAACCGGGTCGACTCGATCGTCGGGACGGGAGGCAGTTCGAGGTCGGCCTCCTCGCCGTCGGCTGCCTGCTGCACGCGGGCCAGAGCGGACTCGAGCAGCCGCGACTTCCTGGCGTCTGTGAGCTCGGCGGCCAGCGCATTGAGGGCCTCGATGGCGGGCGCGTCGCCGATGCGGGCGAGGTAGTCGGTGGCGGTCTCGGCCTGCGCGGCAGGCGCGGCCCTGACCGCCTCGGCGAGCCGGGACGCCCGCTCGGTCGGCGGCAGGGTGGCCAGGTGTGCGACGGCCTGTTCGCGCACTCCCTTGGCCGTGCCGCGGGCGGCGAGGTCCCACAGGTCGTCGAGTTGGGCCGCGAGGTCGGCGTCGGTGCCGAGCAACGTGAGGGTGGCTGCCTTGTCCTCGGCGCCGGAGCGGGTGAACTGGGCAACCGCCAGGTCGTGGTGATCCTTGACGAAGTCGGCGAGGCCGCGCAGCACGGGCCTGCGCAGCGGCTGCCAGGACGATGAACTGGGGGCGGAGACGAAGGCCAACTGGACGATGGCGGCATTCGCCTCATCCTCGGTGCGGCCGTCGGCCGTCAGCAGCGACCGGACGAAGCCGACATCCCAGCCCGGGCCCTTGCTCTGGTTGCGGTCGGGATCGGAGCGCTCAACGGTGCCCCATAGGATGCTGAGCCAGCGCGGCACCACCTCGTCATCGGTCAGCACCGTGACCGTGCTCGCCGACTCCAGGATCCGCCCGTAGCGGACCCATTGCTCCGGCGTGAGCGCCCCGTGCGCCAACGACAGGCGGTACTGGTCGTTCAGTGAGGCCTTGAACTTGACGCCGGTCGCCTTCTGAATGTCCTTCTCGAGGTCTCGTACCTGCCACGGCGAGGGCCAATCGGAGGCGCCGGGATTGCCGAGCAGCATCGCCACGTCTTCGGTGCCCAGGCCGGTTTTCGACCCCGGGCCGGCCAGGCCCGACCTGAACGACAGCAGGGCCTCGGCGGGGGAGCCGGTGGTCACGTAGCCGACGAGCGAGTCGTAGACGTCCTCACCCATGAGTTTGATGGGCGCGAGTGCCGCCTGCAGTTCCTTCGGCGGGCGGCTGCCTCCAGAGGCGAAGAGCGCGGTGAGTCGTTCGAACACCATGGATGTGGTCCTTTGGTCGGCCTGGGAATCTGAGCTCAACTTAGGGCACCGGGAGGGCACCGACCCGGCATTCTCAGTAGAAGATCGCCGGTTCACCCCGCCGGGATAGACCAGGAAAAACAAAGGACCCGGCCAGGTGGCCGGGTCCTTCGCGTGGCGTCAGACGTCAGTGCGTCGAGGCCTTGTCGTCGGTCAGTTCGCGATCCTCGAAGCCCTCGGGGAGCTCCTCGTGATCGGTCTCGTGGTGGCCGTGGTGCTTGGCCTCCTCGATCTCGGCGACGGAGGGCTTGGGGACGTCCCTGCCCAGGAACCAGCGCGATGCCGCTGCCCGGAACTTGCTGACCTTCTGCTTCTGGGCGACGCCCGCACCGTCGGTCGCAGGGGAGATCTCCAGGGGCGTGTGCTGCAGGTGCTGCGTGAGCGTGAACTGCTCGTCCTCCGACAGCGGCACGTGGTCCTCGGAGTAGCCGCCGACGGCCGAGCGCGTGATCACGCCGTCCTCGGAGCCGTGCAGGGCGCGTTCGCGATCGACGCGCTGCAGGCTGAGGCAGATCCGCTTGGTGATCATGAACGCGATCACAGGAGCCACGAAGATCGCGACCCGCATGAAGATCGTGATCGCGTTGAGGCTCAGGTGGAACCGGGTGGCGATGATGTCGTTGCCGCCCGCGAGCCAGAACATGGCGTAGCAGGTGATGCCGGCCACACCGAACGCGGTGCGCGTCGGGGCGTTGCGGGGACGGTCGAGCAGGTGATGCTCGCGCTTGTCACCCGTCAGCCACGCCTCGATGAACGGCCAGGCTCCGAGCAGGCCGAACAGCAGGCCCATCAGTCCGACGCCGGGCAGGAAGATGGCCCACGACCAGGTGGTCGAGCCCCAGTGCGACTCCCAGTTCGGCATGATGCGGATCGCGCCCTCAACCCAGCCCATGTACCAGTCGGGCTGCGAGCCCGCCGTGACCTTCGCCGGGTCGTACGGACCGTAGGTCCACACGGGGTTGATCTGGAACAGGCCGCCCATCAGCACGAGCAGGCCGAACACCATGAAGAAGAAGCCGCCGGCCTTCGCCATGTAGACGGGGAACAGCGGGTAGCCCACCACGTTGTTCTCGGTGCGGCCGGGGCCGGGGTACTGCGTGTGCTTGTAGTAGACCACCAGCGCCAGGTGCGCCGAGACCAGCCCGAGCAGCAGACCGGGCACCAGCAGGATGTGCACCATGTAGAGGCGGGGGATCAGGATCGAGCCGGGGAACTCGCCACCGAAGACGAAGAACTCGGCCCAGGTGCCGATGATCGGGATCGAGCGGATCAGGCCGTCGACGAATCGCAGGCCGGTGCCCGAGAGCAGATCGTCAGGGAGCGAGTAGCCCGCGAAGCCTGCGATCAGCGACATCGACATCAGGCCTACGCCGATCAGCCAGTTGACCTCGCGCGGCTTGCGGAACGCGCCCGTGAAGAACACGCGCAGCATGTGCACGAAGGCAGCAGCCACGAACAGCAGCGCCGCCCAGTGGTGGATCTGGCGCACCAGCAGGCCGCCACGCACGTCGAAGCTGATGTGCAGCGTCGAGGCGAAGGCCTCGGAGACAGGCAGGCCCTTGAGCAACTGGTAGGAGCCGTCGTACTCGATCTCCGCCATCGACGGCTTGAACCAGATGGTCAGGAAGATGCCGGTCAGCAGCAGCACGATGAACGAGTACAGCGCGATCTCGCCGAGCAGGAAGGACCAGTGGTCGGGGAAGATCTTGCGCAGCCCGAACCGGCCGATCTTGGCCAGGCCGAGGCGGTCGTCGGCCCAGCCGAGGATGCCTGCAGCAGGCACCGGCTTGGCGGCCTCCGCCTCGCGCGGCTCGACCTCGGGCGAGGTTTCAACGACTCTGGTGGGCTTAGCCATCAGTTGTCACCTTTCACGAAGTCGTGGCGCGAGTCGCGCTCGAAGAAGCTGGGGCCGACGGGGAGGGTGAAGTCGCTCTGGGCGACCAGGAAGCCCTCCTCATTGACCTTGATCGGCAACTGGGGAAGCGCGCGGGCCGCCGGACCGAACACCACGACGCCGCTGTCTCCCAGGTCGAAGGTCGACTGGTGGCATGGGCAGAGCAGGTGGTGCGTCTGACGCTCCCACAGCGAGATCGGGCAGCCGACGTGGGTGCAGATCTTGGAGTAGGCGAGGATGCCGGAGACCTGCCAGTCCTTGCGGGACTCGGGGATCTTGATGGAATCGGGATCCATCCGCACCACGACGAGCGGGGACTTGGCCTTCTCGACCATGTACTCGGTGCCGTGCAGTTCGGAGAGGTTCTCGGGCTGGGCGTTGACCAACTGGCCGACCTCGATCATCTCGGGGCGCAGCGGAAGCCAGTTGACGTCGTTGACGAGGCGGATCTCGGAGGCCCAGATGGTCTTCTCGATGGTCTCCTTGCGCTTCTGCTTCGTGGGCCAGGGGCCCATGTCTGCGAGCAGCACGACGGCGGGCACCAGGCTGATGCCGAGCGCCCCACCGAGGGCGCCGAGGAGCAGCGGACGGCGCTTGACGGCGGACTGTTCGACCCCGTCGGAGAACTCCTGCGCGACGACCTCGCGGTCCTCTGCGGAGGAGGCAGCGGTGTGGCGCATCTCGACCATCTCGTGGTCGCCCATCAGCACGCGCGCCCACTGGATGACCGCCACGCCGATCAGGATGACCGCCATGCCGCCGGTGAGGCCGAGGCCGACGTTCATCGCGCTGGCCTTGAGCCAGCCGAAGTCGATGTAGGCGTCGCGGGGAACCGCGAAGTAGATGACGACGAAGAGCACGGCGAGCACCGGCACCAGGGCGAGCATCAGCAGGATGGAGCCGTAGGCGCGGTTGCCCGCACCCTTGTTGACGTCCGTGAAGCGCTCGACGTGCTCCTCGAGCCCGGGGTTGGCCACCACGTGGCCCAGTTCGGGATCCCGCACAGGCAGGTTGTCGTGGCTCATCGGGCGCGTGCCCCCTTCTTAGCGATCCAGGTGGCGACGATGGCAAGGCCGCCGATGCCGATGACGAAGACCCAGAAACCCTCGGAGACGGGTCCGGCCTCGCCCATGGTCAGCCCGCCGTAGTTGGGCTGCTCGTGGGCGGCGTCCAGGTAACCGATGATCTCGCGGACGCTCTCATCGGGCATGACCTCCTTGGAGAAGGTCGGCATCTGCTGCGGGCCGGTACGCATGGCCTCGTAGATGTGCTTGGAGGAGGTGTCGACCAGGGAGGGGGCGTACTCGCCGTTGGGCATCGCGCCGCCGCCGCCGACGATGCCGTGGCAGGCGGAGCAGTTGGCGCGGAACAGGTTGCCGCCGCGGGCGATCTCCTCCTCGCTCAGGCCCTCGGGCGCATACTCCGACTCCTTGGGGGTCTCAGGGCCGGGGCCGAGCGAGGCCACGAAGGCCGCGACGGCGTCGATCTGCTCCTGCGAGTAGTTGACCTGACGCGCGGGAAGTTGCGCCTCGGCGCGGGCCGCAGGCATCCGGCCGGTGCCCATCTGGAAGTCGACGGAGGCCGCGCCGACGCCGATCAGGGTCGGGCCCTGCGAGGTGCCCTCGGCGCCGAGGCCGTGGCAGGAGGAACAGGTCAGGTCGAAAAGGGCCTTGCCCTCCTCGATCTGCTGAGTCATCTCGGTCTCCGCGGAGGAACGCTGCGGGTTCACCCCCGCATACCCGAGCCCGATGACCACGAGCGCCAGGATCAGCAGCGCTGGCCGCGCTACCGAGTGACGCCTGAACTTTGTGAGGAATTTCACTGTGATGATCTCCAGGTCGAGGGGTTAGCGGAGGAAGTACAGGACGCCGAACAGGAGAATCCAGATCACGTCGACGAAGTGCCAGTAGTAGGAGACGACGTGGGCGCTCACCGTCTGCTCATGCGTGTGGGTCTTCGTCATCAGCGAGCGGGCAAGGACGTACCACATGGCGACGACGCCACCGAGCACGTGCAGGCCGTGGAAGCCGGTCGCGAGGAAGAACAGCGACCAGTACTGGTTGGTCTGGATGGTGAAGCCCTCGTTGAAGAGCGTGAAGTACTCCCACACCTGGCCGGACACGAAGATCGAGCCGAGGATGATCGTGACGATGAAGCCCTCGCGCAGTCCCCACTTCAGCGGGTTGAACCACGAGCCGGAGACGCGCCGTGCCTCAGCGGCGTTGGCCGCGAGCTGGCAGGTCACGGAGCTCAGCACCAGGATGGCCGTGTTGATGCTGGCGAACGTGACGTCGAGGTGAGCGCTGTTGGTGGCCCACATGCTCGGCGTCTCGGCCGCCGCCGCGGCATCGTTGGTGATGCTGCGCGTCCAGAAATAGGCGGCAAACACCGCCCCGAAGAACATCAGCTCGCTCGCCAACCACACGATGACGCCGACAGAAAGCGTGTCGGGGCGTCCCGCAGGCTTGTTCAGACGCGCGGAGGGAACCTTGTGGAGCGCGCCGCTTGGCAGCTCCGCCGGTGCAGTGAGAGTCTCATGATTCGTGGCCACGGCCTCATTATTGCGGCAAAAGCGCGGATGGTCACGCCAGCCACGAAACTTTGAGGCACCCCCCTCTAAAACTGCTGGTGGCGGGTGCGATAATGCGCGTCGGGTCGGGCGCGCCGCGACCCGTCTGTGGGCCCCGCGGGCATGACACGGCTACCATGACTCATGCAGGCACTCGGCCCCCGGTCGACAGCGACAACGCAAAGGATTGACAGAAGATGACTCAGGCCCCCGTCAAGGTCCTCGTGTTCTCCGATGACCGGACCGTCCGCGAGGCCGTCCGGCTCACCCTCGGGCGCCGCGTCGCGTCCGACCTGCCGGAGATCGAGGTCTTCGAGGTCGCCACGCAGGGGGCGCTGCTGCGCACCCTGGATGCAGGCACCGACTACGCCCTGATGATCCTCGACGGCAATGCCCAGCCCTCCGGCGGCTTCGGCCTGGCCTACCAGGTCAAGGAGGAGTACACCGACTGCGCCCCCGTGATGCTGCTCGTCACGCGCGAGGCCGACGCCTGGCTCGCCTCCTGGTCGCGCGCCGAGGCCATCGCGCCGTTCCCGATCGACCCCGTCACCATGCCTCAGCAGGCCGCGAACCTGATCCGCCAGCGCCTGTCGCAGGCTGTGTGATGTCGGGCTACTCATGGCCTGACATCCTCACGGGGCTGATCCGCCGCGAGGGCCTCGAGGCGACAGCCGCGACCTGGGCGCTGACGGAGATCCTCTCCGGCCGCGCGTCCGAGGTGCAGATCGCCGCGATGCTGACCGCGCTGCGCGCGAAGGGCGAGACCGAGGACGAGATCTCCGGGCTCGCCGACGCGATGCTCGCCAAGGCGACCCCGATCACCCTCGACCCTGACGCCGTCGACATCGTCGGCACCGGGGGAGACCGCGCGAACACCGTCAACATCTCCACGATGGCCGCGATCGTCGCCGCCGCTGCCGGCGCGAAGGTCGTCAAGCACGGCGCCCGCGCCGCCTCGTCGATGGCAGGCACCGCGGACACGCTCGAGTCGCTCGGCATCAAGCTCGACGTCGACCCCGACAAGCAGGCGGGCATCCTCGACGAGATCGGCGTGGTGTTCCTGTTCGCGCAGATGTACCACCCGACCATGAAGACCGTCGCGGGGGTGCGCAAGCAGCTCGGCATCCAGACGACCTTCAACTTCCTCGGCCCGCTCGCCAACCCGGCCCGCCCACGCGCGATGGCGCTCGGCGTCGCCAACGACGACATCGCGCCGGTGATCGCACGGGTGCTCGCGGAGCGCGGCACCAGGGGGATGGTGTTCCGCGGTTACGACGGCCTCGACGAGCTGACCACCACATCGTCGTCGGACGTGTGGATGATCGCCGAGGGGCGGGTGCACCGTACAGTGCTCGACCCCACCGACCTGGGGCTGCAGCCGGCCGCCTTCCACGACCTGACCGGCGGTGAGGCCTCGCACAACGCGCAGGTCGTGCGTGACCTGGTCGCGGGGCAGCAGGGCGCGGTGCGCGACATCGTCGTGCTGAACGCCGCCGCCGCGCTGCTCGCCTACCGTGGCATCTCGACGGTGCGTGACCTCGTCAAGCAGATGCGCGAACCCTTGCGCGACGCGCAGGAGGCCATCGACTCGGGCAGGGCGGCGCAGACGCTCGAGAACTGGGTCGCCGCTACCCAGCGGTAGCGGTCGCCACGATCTGGGCCGCGAACGGCCCCAAGTACAGCGCGGGTCCGTACGCGAACGCGCCGGTGCCGCGCCGCAGCGCCACCCGGAGCAGCGCCTGCACGGCGCCCAGCGCGGTGCCGAGCAGCACCGCAGAAGCGACGCCCATTACGCCGGAGGTCCCGGCGACCGCGCCGACCAGGACCGCCAGGCGGACGTCGCCGAAGCCCATGCCCCGGCCGAGCCGCCACGCGAGGTAGAAGAACGCGCCCACGGCGGCGGCCCCGAGCACCGCGGCCAGCGCGAGCGGCGGACGCGTCAAGGCGACGGGCACCGCCCCGACCAGCAGGCCGACGAGGCAGAGGCGCCACAGCGCGGTCGGCAGGAACGTGGTGCGAAGGTCGACCGCCACCAGCGGCACCCCGAACGCGAGGTAGGGCGCCCACAGCCACCAGGCATCGCCGGGGACCAGCCACAGGACCTGCGCGAGGGCGAACGCGCACACCCCGACAGCGGCGGCGCTGAGCGGGGTCACGAGGGCGCCGAATTCCGGTGCCTCATCGTCGTCGATGACGACGCGGGGGACCGCGAACACCCAGGTCGCCACGGCGACCAGCGCGACTCCCGCGGCCACCAGTTCCACCATGCGACGAGGCTACGGCCGGACTTGGGGTGCCGGGCAGGTCGTGGCACAACTGTGGACAACCGGCCCCTATTGTTGGCCCATGCCGCGACGACTCAGCCAAGAAGCAGCACGCCGCGTGGCGGTCTCCGCCCAGGGGCTCGCGGCGCCGCGGCCCGCGAAGGTCGGCCCGGCCGCGCTCCGCCGCACCATCGCCCGGCTCGGCGTGCTCCAGATCGACTCGGTCAACGTGTTCGAGCGCAGCCACTACCTTCCGCTGCTCTCCCGCCTCGGCCCCTACGACCGGAAGCAGTTGGACGCGCTCCTGCACCACGACACCGGACGCGGCCTGGGTGACTTCACCGAGTACGTGGCGCACGAGGCGTGCGCGCTGCCGGTCAGCGACTGGCCGCTGTGGGCCTGGCACCGCGAGGCCTCCATGCGGGCGGGCTTCCGGGAGTGGGGCAACGAGAATGCGGCGCTGATCGACGAGGTCCGCCGCGAGTTCGGCGAGCGCGGAGCGCTGAGGGTGCGCGACCTGGAACATCCGCAGAACGTGTCGCTCGGCGGCGGGTGGTGGAACAAGAACGAGGTGCACTGGGCCGCCAACTGGCTGTTCCGCACCGGGGAGTTGGTCGTGGTCGGCAGGCAGCGCTTCGAACGCCGCCTCGCCTTGGCCGCCGATGTGCTGCCCGAACCGGCCCGCGAGACGCTCGGGCGCGACGAGGCGATCCTCGAACTGGTGCGCAGGGCGAGCCTCGCCTACGGGATCGCCACGCTCGAGGACCTCGCCGACTACCCGCGGTTCAAGCCAGCGACGGCGCGGCCTGCCGTCGATGCGCTCGTCGCAGCCGGTGAACTGGAGGAGGTCGCCGTCGACGGCTGGGACCGGCCCGCCTATCTTGCGGCGGGCGTCCGCGTGCCACGCGCCGTCGAGGCGGCGGCGCTGCTGTCCCCGTTCGACCCGCTCGTCTGGTTCCGGCCAAGGGCGGAGCGGCTGTTCGACTTCCACTACCGGATCTCGATCTACACGCCGAAGGAGAAGCGCGAGCACGGCTACTACGTACTCCCGGTGCTGGTCGACGACCAGATCGTGGGCCGCGTCGACCTCAAGAGCGACCGTGGGGCGGGCGTGCTTCGCCTGCAGCACGCCCACATCGAGCCGGGCCAGGAACCGAGGAGGGCCGAACTGGCCGCACGGGTCGCACCACTGCTGCACGAGGCCGCCGCGTGGCAGGGCCTCGGTGAGGTCGCCGTCACCGGCCCGGGCACGTGGGCAGAGGACCTCGGGCGCGCGCTGTGAACAGACGCGCGCTGTGAGGAGACGCGAATGGGGGCGGCCAACCGGCCGCCCCCATCGGGTGTATCTGAGTCGTGCGCCTAGCGCTGGGCCTTCGTGAAGCCAGCGGCCTCGGCGGCCTCCTCGGAGTTGAACCACACCTCGGCGATGGTGCGCTCGTAGCCACCGGTGCCTGGCACGTGGAACTTCTTGGAGCGCTCGTTGCCCTTGATGGTGAAGCCCTCCGGCGGCTCGGAGCCGACGTAGGAACCCTCGCCGTAGCCACCCTCCTGGGACGCGTCCTCGGCCGCCTTGGCGTCGGCGTGGTGCGCGTCGGCCTCCGTGACGAACGTCGCGTGGGGAGCCGGGGCGCCCTCGGAGGTCATGTCGTCCTGGACCTCTGCCTCTTCCTCGGAGACCACTACCTCATCGTCGTCAGCGGGCGCATCCATGTCGGAGGCGAACTTGGCCGCGTTGGAGAACGTGTCGTTGTTGTTCACGTACGCCTTCGAGGGCTCGTGCGCCGTCCAGCCATCGTCCTTCGGGGCGAGGAAGTGACGAACCGCCGCGACCGCGCCAGCGACCACAGCGCCGATGGCGAGGAACTTGGCGACCTTCTTGAACTTGCTCTTCTTCCTGGTCACCGGCGCGACCTCGCCCTTGAGGGCCTGCACGGCGGCGGTGCCCCGCTTCGTGGCCTCCGCGACCGCAGGGTGCTCCGCGGCCTGGTGGAGAGCGTCCTGCAGCTTCGGCAGCAGGTCGTCTGTCACCTTGTCGCGGGCCGCGTCCACGGCGGGGGCGACCTTGTCCAGGGCGTCCTTGATGTGGGGCTCGAGATCGTCGAGCGTGCGCGATGCGAAGTCGGCGGTGCGGACCTTGGCGTCGCGGATGATGGGGCCGGCCTGCTTCTGGGCCTCCGCCAACAGTTCCTGGGCCTTGTCCAGGCCGTCCTTCAATGCGGTTGTTGAGTACTCGGCGGCGGCGGTGGCGGTCTCCGCGGCGGCCTTCTTCAGCTCTTGTGACTTCTTCACAAGTACCTCCCGTTGTTGTGGCTCGTGATCGAGCATCCCCAACGCTACCGGGTTGTCAGGTTCCATCAAGGCCGATCCGACACATGAGGATGAATCCGCGCGGGTGACCCACCCTCCTCTGCGCGTGAGGAGGGTGGCCGGCCGAGCCTCACACGACGTTCATCACCAACTCGACGGGGGTGCCGTCGGGGTCGCTCAGGTACGCGACGCGGTTGCCTGCCCACGGGCCCATCGCGACGGTCTGCGGCTCGGAGTTGAACGGGACCCCCGCGGCGGAGAGACGCTGGTAGGCCTCGTCGATGTTGTCGACGTTCAGCGCGAGGTGCATGGCGCCCACGTCCCGGTTGGGGCGCGTGTTGGCCTTCTCGCCCTCCGGTTGCTGGTACTCGAGCAGTTCGAGGACCGATCCGTCGTCGATCGGCAGGAACGCGACGCGGATGACGGCGTCCTCCTCCTGGACGAGTTGGCTCAGCCAGTGGCCCTGGATCGTGAAGACCCAGTCGGCGGGCGGTTCGCCCAGGCCGAGGCTGGTGTAGAACGCGATGGAGCGTTCCAGGTTCGACACGGTGATCCCTACGTGGTTGAGCAGCGGCATTGTTGTCCTCCGAGGTGGGTTGTGGCTCGTCTGTGAGCGCTACGTGCCCCAAGGCTAGCCAAATCGCCGGCTGGGCGGCATCTGTCACACTGGGACGGACAACAAAGCTGAGAGGACATGCGTTGAGCACTGCAACCCTGCACACCAACCGTGGCGACATCGTCATCGAACTGTTCGAGGACCAGGCCCCCAAGACGGTCGAGAACTTCGTCGGCCTCGCCGGCGGCACCAAGGAGTTCCGCGACCCGGTCACCGGAGAGAACACCACCGCCAACTTCTACGACGGCGTGCCATTCCACCGCGTCATCGACGGCTTCATGATCCAGGGCGGCGACCGCAAGGGCGACGGCACCGGTGAGCCCGGCTACACCTTCGCCGACGAGTTCCACCCGGAACTGTCGTTCGATCGCCCGTACCTGCTCGCGATGGCCAACCGCGGCCCGGGCACCAACGGCTCGCAGTTCTTCATCACCGTCGGCCCCACGCCGCACCTGAACCGCCGCCACACCATCTTCGGCGAGGTCAAGGACCAGGCGAGCCAGCAGGTGGTCGACGCGATCGCCACCACCGAGACCGACTTCCGCGACCGTCCGGTCGATCCGGTCGTCATCGAGTCCGTGACGCTGGCCTGACGCCTCCCCGACCGCCCGAGCCTCCCGAGGCTCGGGCGGTCGTCGCTTCTCAGCCCGCGAGCGGTTCCGTGCCGAGCGGTTCGGGGCCTAGCACCTCGGCGGGCAGCGCGCCTTCGGGCAGGCCGACGTTGATCGGCCAGGCCCAGTCGCCGTCGGTCTCGATGAACCTGACCCCCGGTAGTTCGAGCCACGCGGCGATCCGCTCGGTCTCCTCGATGCTGGCCGCAGGCATCCCGTGGGCGGGGGGCAGCACCGTTTCGGCCGACGCGGCGGCGGCCTCTGAAGCGGCCCTCGCCCGGTGGCTCGGCGCGGAGGCCGCGGCCGCGAGGCGACCGTGTCTGATCACGTGGATGTCCCAGCCGCGGGACGAGGGGACCGCCGCAACCAGTTGGGGGCACGCGGCGAGCGAGCGGATCCGGTGGAAGCGCAGCGACGTGCGGTAGTAGGCGTTGAGCCGTCGAGAGACCTCGCCCGCCTCCTCGTAGCGTTCCTGGGCGATGAGCCTGCGCATCCGGCCCCGGACGCTGCGCAGCACCGGCCTGACGTCGCCGCCCCAGGTGTGGGTCACGTCGGCGACGATCGCCGGGTACTGCTCGGCGCCCTCACCGAGTTCGCAGGGGGAGACGCAACGCCCCATCTCGCCAAGGGCGCACGACGGGCTCGGCTTCCGTGGCGACAGCCGGGTGGTGCAGCGCCGCACCCGGTACGCGTCGTAAAGCGTCAGGGCGGCGTCGTTGGCGTCGTCGCGGCTCCGGAACGGCCCGAAGAAGTGGCGCGCGTCGCGAAGTTGAGTGACGACGGACAGCCGCGGGAACGCGTCGTCGGTCAGCCTCAGCCACCAGAGCTTGCGCTGGTTCTTCGAGCGCCGGTTGTAGCGCGGTGACAGCGACTCGATCATCCGCAGTTCCCTGACCTCGGCCTCCAGGTCGGTGGCGCACTGCACGAACTCGACGCCGGTGGCGACCCGCACCATCTCGTGGATCCGGCCGCGCTTCTCGGCGGCGGAGAAGTAGGAGCGGACCCGTCTCTTGAGGTTGTTCGACTTGCCGACGTAGAGCACCTCGCGCTGCTGCGTCCCGCTGGGCTGCTGCGTGTCGGAGACGAAGTAGTAGACGCCCGCCGCTTCGGGGGCCGACTGCGCCCACACCCGCTTCGCGCGACGGTCGGGGGAGACCTGCAGCGCGAACTCGGTCAGGTCCTCCAGCGTGTGGACGCCCAGGTTGCCTACCCGCTCCAGGAGGCCGTGCAGCACGTCCACGGTTGCGCGGGCGTCGCTCAGCGCGCGGTGATTCGGCTCGGTGGAAGCCCGGAAGTGGCGCGCGAGCGTCGCGAGTTTGCAGTTGGGGACCTCGTCGCGCAGCAGGGCACAGCGGGCGAGCGCGACGGTGTCGATGACGGTCGGGCGGGGCCACTGCAGGCCCAGTTCCTCGTAGCCGCGGCGCAGGAAGCCGGTGTCGAAGCGGGCGTTGTGCGCCACGATCACCGCGTCGGCGGCGAACTCGGCGAACGACGGCAGCACCTCCGAGGCCGTCGGGGCGGAGGCGACCATCTGGTTCGTGATGCCCGTGAGCACCTGGATCATGGCGGGGATGCCGCCGGAGGGCCGCACGAGCGTCTGGAACTCCCCGAGCACCCTGCCGCCACGGACCTTGACGGCACCGACCTCCGTGATCTCCGAGTCGGCCGCGCCGCCGGTGGTCTCCAGGTCGACCACGACGAAGGTGACGTCGGCCAACGCAGTGCCCAGTTCTTCGAAGCTGGGCTGCAACGCGGCGGGGGTCGGCGACATGCCAGGCACGCTACGTGTCGCCTCGGACAGTTCTGTCAGTGCCCCCGGCAAGACTGTGGTGCATGACATCACTACACGTGGACTGCCACACCTGCCAGGCAAAGGGGCCCGCCTGCGGCGACTGCGTCATCTCGGTGCTGCTCGGAACGCCGAGCTTCGACTTCGTCGAGCCGGAGCAGCGCGCGCTCGCGGTGCTCTCCGACGCGGGGCTTCTGCCACCCCTGAGGATGGATGCGCCCGCGCCGGATCAGCGGGCCGGATGACGACACGCCAACAACGTTTGAGAAAAAGCTGAGCGGGGCTTAGGATTCTCTCAGATTTGTTCTAAGCCTGTTCTGGAGTTGAACGTGAACCGAGTCCGCCTCGTCCTGGCCAGCGCCCTCGCGATTGCCACCGTCTTCGGTGGCTCGGTGGTGGCCAACGCCGATCCTGACGCCGTAGCGCAGGCCCGTAAGGACCTCGACCGCATCCACCAGGAAAGCTCCGCGATCGATCAGGACATCATCGAGGCGCACGACAGGGCGGCCCAGAACGAGGCGAAGCTCAAGAACCTCACCTCCGACGTCACCGCGCAGGTGGCGAAGGTCGAGAAGCTGTCTGCCCAGCTCGGGCACGTCGGCGCGGTGCAGATGCGCGGCGACTCGATCTCCCTGACGGCTCAGCTGCTCACCAGCAGCGACGCGGACAACTTCCTCAGCGGGCTCGGCGCGATGCAGGTCGAGGCCGACCGCTCCACTGCGGGCATCCAGCAGCTTCAGGTCGACCAGGCCAAGCTGACGACGCTGCGCGAGGACGTCGACGCCACCCAGAAGCAGCTCGACAAGGACGCCGCCGCGAAGGTCGAGCTCGGCAAGCAGTACGACGCCAAGGAGGCGGAGGCGCAGGCCGTCTACGACCGCCTCTCCGAGGAGGAGCGTCAGCGTCTCGCCGCCATCGAGGCCGAGCGGGTCCGCCGCGAGGCGGCCGCCCAGGCGGAGGCCGAGGCCCGCGCCGCAGAGGAGCGCGCCAGCCGCGACACCGCCACCTCGCCGCGAGTCGAGACCCCCTCGTCGACCAGCCCCAGCCCCAGCGCCCCCGCCTCGAGCAAGGCGCCCAAGCCCGAGAAGCAGGAAGAGGAGCCCCCGGCCTCCAGCGGTGGCTCCGGCCGTGCGCAGGACGTCGTCGACGCCGCGCTCAGCAAGGTCGGCAGCCGCTACGTGTGGGGCACCTCCGGTCCGAGCACCTTCGACTGCTCCGGCCTCACGAGCTGGGCGTACCGCCAGGTCGGCATCAGCCTGACCCGCTCGTCACGCGGCCAGTTCTCCTCGGCAGGCTACAAGGTCTCCAAGTCCGACCTGCGCCCCGGCGACCTGGTCTTCTACTACAGCCCCGTCAGCCACGTGGGCCTGTACATCGGCAACGGCAAGATCGTCGACGCGGCCAACCCCCGCAGCGGCGTCCGCGTCACGAGCCTGAACTCGATGCCCTTCAGCGGCGCCCGCCGCGTCATCGGCTGACGCAAACAGAGCCTCGAGGCCCCCACCCGATCGGTGGGGGCCTCTTTTTCGTGCCCGGACGTGCTGGTTCAGGGGCTTGTCAGTGATGCCTTCGAGTTAGTGACCCCCGATTTCGTTACTACAAGACGTAGTTGATAGTGTCTGCATCAGGTCGGCATCGGCGCCGACGCTTCACCCTTCAACGTCGAAGGAGACGCTGTAGTGAGCATTAACGAAGTCATCGTCTGGATCTTGATGATCTGCATGGTGTTGGGTGGGCTCGACAGGGCGATCGGCAACAGGTTCGGGCTCGGCGAGAAGTTCGAAGAGGGCTTCAATGCGATGGGTCCCCTTGCCTTGTCCATGGTCGGCGTCTACGCGCTGTCTCCTGTGCTGGCCAAGATCCTGAGCCCGGTTGTCGCACCCATCTACGGACTCGTCGGTGCGGATCCCGCCATGTTCGCAGGAACGCTGCTCGCCAACGACATGGGCGGCTGGCCGCTCGCGCAGGCCATGACCGACAACCCCGACGCCCAGCGGCTCTCAGGTCTGATCCTGGGCGCCATGATGGGTGCCACCGTCGTCTTCACGATCCCGGTCGCGCTCGGCATCATCGGTAAGGACGACCGGCCGTTCCTGGCAAAGGGCGTGCTCGCAGGCATCGTCACGATTCCGCTCGGTGTCGTCACCTCCGGTCTGATCGCAGGCATGCCCGCAGGGTTCGTGCTGATCAACACCGTGCCGATCATCTTCGCGGCGGTTCTGATCGCCCTCGGCCTATGGTGGAAGCCCGACGCAATGACCACCGGGTTCCTCTGGTTCGGCAAGGGGCTCGTCTTCATCATCTCCGTCGGTCTGGTGATCGGCGTCTTCGAGACCATGACCGGCGTCAAGATCATGCCTGCCGGCTGGGAACTGCTTCCCGTCACCGAGGGGTTGGCAGTCGTCGGCTCGATCGCCATGATGCTGTTGGGCGCCTTCCCCGCGGTCCACCTCATCGTCACGCTCGGAGCGAAGCCGCTCGCAGCTGTCGGCAAGCTGATCGGTGTCAACAAGTCCGCGGCGGGCGGCTTCATCGCCACGCTCGCCAACAACATCGCCATGTTCGAAATCATGAAGAACATGGACAAGCGCGGCAAGATCCTCAACGCCGCCTTCGCGGTCAGCGCCGCCTTCGTGCTCGGTGACCACCTCGGCTTCACCGCGGGCGTCGCGCGCGACATGATCGCACCGATGATCGCGGGCAAGCTTGTCGCTGGCATCACCGCCGTCATCGTGGCCCTGCTGCTCTTCGCCCGTGCCTTTCCCGCGAGCTCGCCGGAGGCCGATCACGAAGCTCCCGTCGACGCCGAGGAACTGGCAGACGTTACCGCCACCTCGGCGATGGCTGAGGCCGAGAGCCTCGAAGATGCTGACGCCGAGGCCAGGCGCGAGGCCCGACGGGACTCGGCCACCGGCAGAGTAGCGGAGGACTGACATGCGGATCGCGCGCGTCATCGGATCGGCGGTGTCGACCATCAAGGTCGACTCGCTCCGCGGGTCCAAGCTTCTGATCGTCTCCAACGCCACCGTCGATGACGAGCTGTACGGCGAACCCTACGTCGCGGCGGACGCCATCGGTGCAGGGGAGGGCGAACTCGTCCTCGTCGCCGAGGGCAGCGCGGGTCGCCACACCGACCTGACGACCGGAGCGCCCGTGGACGCGGTGATCTTCGCGATCCTCGATTCGCTCGAGGCAGACGGCCGCACGACCTTCCGCAAGAGCTGAGGCCCTGACCGTCATGACCAGCCGCGAAATGTTGAGTGTCGGGATCGACGTCGGCACGACCACCACGCAGGTGGTGCTGTCGGAGCTGAGCGTCAACAACCAGGCACGGATGGGCCTGGTTCCCCGACTCGACATTGATGCGCGGAGGGTCCTGTACCAGGGCGAGGCCCATTTCACCCCGCTGGTGAGTGCCGACGAGGTGGACGTCACCCGCCTCGTGTCGATGGTGCGCGCCGAGTATGCCAACGCCGGGATCGATCCCCGGCAGGTGGAGACCGGCGCGGTCATCATCACGGGAGAGACAGCGCGCACCAGGAACGCGGAGGAGATCCTCCAAGGCCTCGGTGACCTGGCCGGCGACTTCGTGGTCACCGTGGCAGGGCCGAACCTCGAGTCGCAGATTGCGGGGCGTGGCTCAGGCGCGGCCCAATGGTCGGCCGACAACTACGCCACTGTGGTCAACGTCGACATCGGAGGAGGCTCGTCGAACGCCGCCGTGTTCCGGACAGGTAAACACGTCGCCTCCGCTGCCTCGATGGTCGGCGGTCGCCAGGCCGTGCTGGACTCCTCGACGGGGGCCATCACGCATCTGGCCCATACCGGCGCACTCATCGCGGAGCGACTCGGCCTCAACCTGCGGGTCGGGTCGGTCCCCGCGCTGGAGGAGTTGCGCAAGCTGACCGACGCCATGGCCGAACTGGTCGTCGAGTTGTGCCTCGGTGAGGTGTCCGACCTCGGAGGCCGGGCGGCACTCAGCCCGCCTCTGGACCTCGACGGCAAGGTGGGGGCGTACTTCGTCTCCGGAGGGGTCGGACAGCTCTACTACGACCAGACGCGCGCCCCCGCGACGCTCGCCGAGGTCGCCCTTTGGGGCGATGTCGGGCCGCTCCTGGCCGATTCGCTGCGCACCAACCGCCGTTGGCAGGGGCTGCGCGTGGAGAGGCCGGCTCAGACGCTCCGCGCGACGGTGTTGGGTGCGGCAAGTCAACAGGTGACGCTGTCCGGCTCCACGATCTGGGCCGAGGACTCGCACCTGCCCATCAAGAACGCCCCGGTCATCGAACCGCAGCTAGGGGCCGAACTCGTGGACCCCCACGCGATCGCCGAAGCACTCGGCGAGGCGGTCGAGCGCTGGGATCGCGGCGCGGGCAACGAGGGCGATTTCGTCGTCTCGGTTCCGATTCCGCGGCGTCTGCGCTTCGAACAACTCAACGTCCTGGCCACGGGAATCGCCCAGTTCGCCAGGCGACACGTCCCCGCTCAGCGTCCCCTCGTGTTGGTCACGGAGGAGGACTACGCGCAGGTGCTCGGCCAGACCATCAAACGCGAGCTGCCGTCTGAGCCACTCATCGTGGTTGACCAGATCCAGCTCGGGGAGGGCGACTTCATCGACATCGGTGAGCCGCTCTTCGACGGACGGGTGGTACCCGTCTCCGTCAAGACTCTCATCTTCTACCAAGCCACTGAGAACAAGACTCGACCAAGGAGTTGACGTGGAGAAACCAAACGAGGAGGTGTCGTAATGCTGTTGCGAACGAAGTTGTTCGGACACACCTACGAGTTCGCCGACATCAAGGACCTGTTGGCCAAGGCCAATGAAGAAAAGTCCGGAGATCAGCAGGCGGGCATCGCAGCCAGAAGCGCGGCAGAGCGCGTGGCGGCCAGGCATGTGCTTGCCGAGGTCCCACTCAGCGCCCTGCGTGAGAACCCGGTCGTCCCGTACGACCAGGACGAGGTCACCCGTGCCATCGACGACGCCATCAACGAGACCATCTACCAGGAGATCAAGGGCTGGACGGTCGGCGATTTCCGGGAGTGGCTGCTTGCCAACACCACAAGCAGCGACGACATCACCAGGATCTCGCGGGCACTGACCGGCGAGATGGCGGCAGCGGTCACCAAACTGATGGGCAACCTCGACCTCGTCGTAGCGGCCCGCAAGATCAGGGTCGTCACGCACTGTGCCAACACCATGGGTCTGGAAGGCACCCTCGCGTCGCGGCTGCAGCCCAACCACCCCACAGACTCAGTCGACGGGATCAGGGCGACGATCTACGAGGGCCTCTCGTACGGCTCGGGCGACTCGGTGATCGGCATCAATCCCTCCGACGATTCGGTCGGGTCGGTCAGCAGGCTGCTCGAGATGACCTATGAGGTCATCCAGCGGTGGGAGATTCCGACGCAGAACTGCGTCCTTGCCCACGTCACCACCCAGATGGAATGCCTCAAGCGTGGCGTCCCCGCCGGGCTGATCTTCCAGTCCATCGCAGGATCGCAGAAGGCCATGGAGAGCTTCGGCATCTCGGTCGGTCTCCTCGACGAGGCGTACGACCTCGCGAAGAAGCACTGTTTCACCGCAGGACCGAACTACATGTACTTCGAGACGGGGCAGGGCTCAGCCCTGTCCGCCGACGCCCACCACGGCGCCGACCAACTGGTGCTCGAGGCACGCAACTACGCCATCGCCCGCCGCTGGAACCCGTATCAGGTCAACACAGTCGTCGGGTTCATCGGCCCCGAGTACCTGTACGACTCCGTCCAGATCATCAGGGCGGGGCTCGAGGACCACTTCATGGGCAAGCTCCTGGGGATCTCGATGGGCTGCGACGTGTGCTACACCAACCACGCCAAGGCGGACCAGAACAGCAACGACAACCTCGCTGTGCTCCTGGCCAGCGCGGGCGTCAACTTCGTCATGGGCATCCCGATGGGCGACGACGCCATGTTGAGCTACCAGACGACCAGTTTCCACGATGCGCCGTCGCTGCGTCAGGCCCTCGGGCTTCGCCCGTTGCCGGAGTTCGAGGCGTGGCTCGAGGGGGTGGGCCTGTGGAAGGACGGACGGCTCACCGACATCGCAGGCGATGCGTCCTTCTTCCTGAAGAGGTGAATCAGATGAGTGTCAACATCGAAGAAATTGTCGGCCGCATCCTGGCGGAGCTTCGTCGGGAGGGGTACGAACCCAAGGAGCAGGGCTCCGAGCGGCAGGAATCGGTGATCTCGCGCGACGGCACGGACCTGGTCATCGACCTGGCAGATCCGACGCTCGACGGACCGCGTCACGCCATGTTGGTCGAGGGCGCCCACGACCCCGACGGCCTGCGGAACCTGATGGCCAGCACCAATGCGAGGCTGGGCGTCGGCCGGGCGGGCCCCCGTCCGAAGACGGGCACTGCGCTGCTGTTCCAGGCCGATCACGGCGTCACCCAGGACGCCATCTACGGCGTCGTGAGCGACGAGGTGCGGGACGCCTTCAACCTGTTCACCGTGACGAGCCGTGTCGCCGACCGGGCCGAGTACCTGCTGCGGCCGGACCTCGGACGTCTACTCAGCGACGAGAGCAAGGCCGTCATCGCAGAGAAGTGTGTGAAGTCCCCAGACGTGCAGTTGTGCGTCGTCGACGGACTCTCGGCCGCCGCGATCGACAACAACCTGCGCGACATCTACCCGGTGATCGACCAGGGCCTCAAGGCCGCAGGGCTGACGGTCGGAACGCCGTTCTTTGTCGAGAACGGACGCGTCGGAATCATGAACGACATCAACGCCATCGTCAAGGCGAAGGTGGTCGTCCTCCTCATTGGCGAGCGACCCGGCCTGGGCATCGCCGACGCGATGAGCGCCTACATGGGGTTCGATCCTCAGCCCGGCAAGTCTGACGCCGACCGCGATCTGATCTGCATGATCACCACCCACGGCGGCACCAACCCGCTGGAGGCAGGCGCCTACATCGTCGAGTTCATCAAGCGAATGATCAAGTACAGCGCGAGCGGCGTGAAGCTCCGCGAGGTCGCTGGAGAGTAGGGACAACCATGGCAATCCTGGAACCAATCAAGCCCACCGTCCTGGCGGTGCGCATCATCTCGAACGTCGATCGCGCGTTCGCCGAAAAGCTCGGGCTCGCAGATAACCAACGCTCGCTCGGCCTGATCACCTGTGACATCGACGACTCCCTGTACGTGTCCCTCGACGAGGCAACCAAGTACGCCGAGGTCGACGTCGTGTACGCGAAGAGCTTCTACGCCGGCTCGGCGCACGCATCCGGACCGCTCTCGGGCGAGATCATCGGCATGCTTGCGGGGCCAACCCCCGCGGAGGTTCGCGCGGGCGTCGACGCCGCGGTGTCGTACTGCGAGGAGGAGGCGTGGTTCCACGCCGCCGACGAGGCCGGCGATCTGGCCTTCTTCGCGCACCTCATCTCCAGCACCGGCAGCTACCTGTCGAAGGAGGCGGAGATCCCGCTCGGGCAGCCGCTGGCCTACCTGATCGCGCCTCCGCTGGAGGCGACCTTCGCGCTGGACCTGGCGCTGAAGTCGGCCGATGTGTCGCTCCAGACGTACTTCGAGCCCCCGAGCGAGACCAACTTCGCCGGTGGCTGGCTGACCGGCTCCCAGAGCGCCTGCCGGGCGGCCTGCGCGGCATTCCAGGACGGCGTCCTGGAGGTCGCCGCCAACCCGAAGAAGTACTAGGAGGACACGATGTCTGCAAACGCGATGGACGCCGACCTCCGCTCCATTCAACAGGCGCGCGACCTTGCGGTCGCCGCCCGTGGAGCCATGAGGTCGTTCCAGTTCGCGTCCCAGTCACAGGTCGACAGGATCTGCGAGGCGATGGTCGCCGCAGCGATGCGCGAGGCTGCCAGGCTCGGAGAACTCGCCCACGAGGAGACAGGGTTCGGATACGCGCCCCACAAGCAACTCAAGAACGAGTTCGCCGCGCAGGGGGTATGGGACTCCATCCGCGATGTCCCGACCTGCGGCGTCCTGCGGCGCGATGAGAAGAATCAGATCGTCGAGATCGGTTGGCCCGTCGGAGTGCTCTGCGCCCTGACACCCTCGACCAACCCGACCTCGACGGCGATCTTCAAGATCCTCATCGGGGTCAAGGCGCGCAACGCCGTCGTCGTGGCACCTCACCCGTCGGCGAAGCGCTGCACGGCGGAGGCGGTCCGCGTCATGGTCGAGGCAGGCGAGGCGGCAGGAATGCCGAAGGGCCTTGTCTCGTGCATGACCGAACTGACCATCCAGGGCACGAACGAACTGATGAACCACTACGCGACGTCCATGATCCTGGCCACAGGGGGCCCGGGGATGGTCAAGGCAGCCCACAGTTGCGGAAAGCCTGCGCTCGGCGTCGGGCCAGGCAACGTGCCCGCCTACGTCGATCGCAGTGCTCACATCGTGCGCGCAGCCAAGATGATCGTCGAGTCGAAGTCGTTCGACTGCTCGACCATCTGCGCGACCGAGCAGGTCGTCATTGCCGACCGTCCGATCGCCGAGCGGCTGAAGTCGGAGATGCAGACGGCCGGTGCACAGTGGCTCACCCGCGAGGAGGCCGACCGGCTGGCGGCCATGATGTTCCGACCCAACGGCATGATGATCGCCGAGTTCGTTGGACGCACCCCGCAGGAGCTGGGCCGCAAGGCAGGCATCGCCGTGCCGGAGAGCACCCGGATCCTGGTCGCCGAGATCGACGGCGTCGGCCCCGATCATCCGCTGTCCCGCGAGAAGCTCACCTCGGTGCTCGGATGGATGGTGGAGGACGGCTGGAAGGCCGGCTGTGACCGGGCGATCCAGTTACTCACGTTCGGCGGTGACGGACACTCGATCGTCATCCACTCGCGCGATGAGGAGTCGATCATGGCGTTCGGCATCGAGAAGCCAGCCTTCCGGGTCCTCGTCAACACCTGGGGTTCGCTCGGGGGCGTCGGCTACACGACGGGCCTGCGGCCCTCGATGACGCTCGCACCCGGTGGAATCGGCGGAGCCTCCGTCAGCGACAACATCACGGTCGAGCATGTCCTCAACGTCAAGCGGGTCGCCTACCAGGTGCATCAGGCTCCGGAGGTGGCCAGGGCACACCGGGGGCTCGTCGACGGCAGGCCTGCCCCGATGGAGGATGACGAGGTCCTCGACCCGCCGGACGGTGCCGATTCAGCCCTCATCGAGAAGCTGGTGCGCCAGATTCTCACGGAACTCGGGAAGTGACGTCAGGAGGCTAAAGCATGACCGAGACCACAAAACCTCGCCCTCCGCGTAAGCAGACCGCACCGGAGGAGAGCAACACAACTGAAAAGGAAACCATCCAACGGGCCGAGCCCAGCTCGACCCCCGACCCAGCACCCAATACACCCGCTGTCACCACACAAAGGAGAACTCCAATGGCAGATGTCCAGATGATCGCTCTCGGCATGGTCGAGACCAAGGGCCTGATCGGCGCCATTGAGGCCGCCGATGCAATGGTCAAGGCCGCCAACGTGAAGTTGATCGGCAAGGAGCAGATCGGCGCCGGTCTCGTGACCGTCTTCGTCCGGGGCGACGTCGGTGCGGTCAAGGCCGCCACCGATGCCGGTGCCGCGGCCGCAGGCCGCGTCGGCGAACTGATCTCCGTGCACGTCATCCCGCGTCCGCACGGCGACGTCGAGATCATCCTGCCTCACCGCGACTGATCTCGTCCCAGACACCGCACGCACCTAAGAGAGGCACATCATGGGCCGTCAGGTCATCACCGCCGCAGAAGTCCAGTTGGCCGCCCCCGGGCGCCTACTGGTTGCCGAGGACGCGATCGTCACGCCGCTAGCGCGCGACACCGCGGCCGACCTCGGGGTCTCCATCGAACGCTCCACCGGTATCGCCGTGGCGCCGGAGAAGCCCGTGCAGGCGGGCGAGGACGACCTGATGACCAAGGTGCGGGCGCTTGTCACTGCGATGCTGGGCGCCGGTGGGGGCGGCTTGACCGCCCCCACATCGGGCCCGCCCCGACCGCCGGTGAAGGTGGTCGACCAGCACCGGCACATCCCCCAACCGTTCCCTTACCCTGGACCGCCCCCCGGCATGAAGGTGGCCACCGTGGACGTCGTCACGGGTGACGACGGATCGCCCATGGCGGCCGGCTACATGACCATCACCCAGGGAAGCTTCCCGTGGACGTTCACCTACGACGAGGTGCAGATCGTGCTGGAAGGCGAACTGCACCTGGGCGGCGACGGCGGTAGCCGGATCGCCCGTGCCGGTGACGTCTGCTACGTCCCCAAGGGCTCACAGATCACCTTCGGGACCCCCACCTGGGCGCGATTCGTCTACGTGACGTTCCCAGCCGACTGGGACAGTGGCGTGTCGTGATCGTCACCGAAGCCGAACTCCGGGATCAACTCCGGCGACCCGTCGCCGGAGCGAAGGTCACGGTCGCGGCAGGGGCCCGACTGTCGCCGGCGGCGCGGGACTTCGTCAAGCAGTTCGCGCTTGTCCTCGTCGAGGACGGCGGCGCCGAGGGGCAGACCCGAGACTGGGATCATGATGCGGTGTTCCCCGTGGCACTGTCCGGTGAGGCGCCGCGATGCACCCAGTGCGGCACCGGCGTCACGAGTAAGCCGAGCGCCCTGACCCAACTCAACGCCAGTCACTATGCGCCGAAGACCCATCCAAGAATCAAGCTGCGCGGCAGGATCGACTCGCTACACGCGAGGGTCCTGTGGCTTCAACGCCTGGCCTACGAGGCGGGGGAGGAGGCGCTGGTCGCCGACCTCGCCAGCCTCGCGGCGTACTGCCGCGAGCTGATCTCAGCCGAGTACAACGAACGTCCGGTCGCCGAGTTGCGGCTGGCGGGGCTCGACCCCGACACCATGCACCGCGCGACCCACGACCCACGGTCGACCCTGGGCGTCGACCACCTCACTCTCGACCATCACGACGACGAACTCCAACACCTGCTGAACCTGGCGCGCACCGAGTCCCGCGAGATCGAGATCCTGGCCCTTGAGACCTTCCCCTCACCCCACGACCACGGTGCGACCATCTGCCACGCGCTCAACCGCGTCTCCAGCGCCTTCTACTACCTTCAACTCCGACGAGCGGCGGCGCTCCGATGAGCAGGCAGCGCGGCATCGGTGCCCTGATGAAGTCGGCCAACGGCGCACTCAGACACCCGGCCAGGATCGACGCGGGCACCCCGATCCGCGTCGGGGTCGACCTCGGGACCGCCTTCACCGTCATCATGGTCACCGACGACGCGGGCAAGCCTCTTGCCGCCGCGCACGCCTTCGCGGACGTGGTGCGCGACGGAGTGGTGTGGGACTTCGCGGGCGCGCAGGCCGTGGTCCGCGACCTGAAGGACCGACTTGAGTCGGCCACCGGTCGTGAACTTCTCCACGCGGCGGTCACCATTCCGCCCGGCGTGCTCGAGGCCGATCACCGCGCGCACAGGTATGTCGTGGAGGGCGCCGGAATGGAGTGCGCCGCCGTGGTCGACGAGACCACCGCGGCCAACCGAATCCTCGGCATCCGTGACGGCGCGGTCGTCGACATCGGCGGCGGCACGACCGGCGTCGCCATCCTCCGGGACGGTGAGGTCATCGCCAACATCGACGAGCCCACAGGTGGAACGCACCTGAGCCTCGTGATCTCCGGCGCGCTCAAGGTGCCTTTCGCCGAGGCCGAGAAACGCAAGATGCGTACCTCGCAACACCCGAGCCTCTACCCCCTCGTGCGACCGACCCTCGAGAAGGTCGCCACCATCGTCTCCGCGGCCATCAAGGGTCACGATGTCCACGAGATCCACCTGGTCGGCGGCACCGCCGCCTTCACAGGCGTTGCGGATGTGATGTCCGAGATCACGGGGGTCCCCGCGACGGTCGCCCCCCACCCCATGCTCGTGACCCCGCTCGGCGTGGCCGCATGGTCGCCACCAACTCCCACGAAGGAAGGTCGCTGACATGACCGAACAGTCCCCGTTCCAACTGCGCGCGTTCTGCCATCTGGACCGGATCCAGCCACAGTTCGCCGCCTTCGTCGGCAAGATCGCCGCCGGATCGCCCCCGATCGAGGGCATGAGCAGCCTCTACGTCGAAATGGCCCCGGGCAACTGGGTCTTCCGGGTGGTCGACAGTGTCCTGAAGGCCGTCGACGTCAAGCCCGGCGCCCAGGTGGTAGAGCGGCAGTTCGGCATGTTCGAGGTCCACTCGGAGAACCAGGCGGAGGTGCTGCGGGCAGGCGAGGTCGTGCTGGAGGCGATCGGACAACCACTCGAGAGCAGGATCGCCCCCACGATCGCTTCGGAGCAGGTGATCACGAACGTCCATCCACTCCAGGCCCAGGTCCTCAACCGCATGAACATGGGAACGATGCTGGAGGGCGGGCAGACGCTTCTCGTCATGGAGGTGGAGCCCGCGGCATACATCACCCTCGCCGCGAATGAGGCAGAGAAGGCCGCTCCCGTGTTCCTCAACCACCTGAGTTCGGTCGGCGTGTACGGCCGGATGTGGATGTCGGGGACCGAGGCAGACATCGAGGCGGCCCGCGCAGCGGCGGTCACCGCCATCCAATCAGTGACAGGAAAGTAAGGAGCCACCATGCCACGCCGAGTGCTGACCAAGGTCGACATCGACCAGATGCTGCAGACGGGAACCACGGAGGTCCGTCTTGGAGCCGGTGACATCGTCACCGCTCTCGCGCGCGAGTACGCCCTCGACAGAGGTGTGCGGTTGGTGCCGTACTCGTCCAAGGCCGAGAGTGGCCACCCCTCACCACAACCAGTCACGGACCCCTTGGCGACGGAGATCCGATCGGCCGTCATCTCGGCCCTCGGCGAGGAGCCGGCCGGGCTCGACGAGATCATCTCCCGCGCCCTTCGCTGACCGCCATGGCTGTCCGGTCGCTGTATCTCTGCCCGACCCAGCACTGCCCGCATCTGTTGCAGTTCGCGGTCGGAGCCATCGCTGGTCTGCGCGCGGAGGGCGCCAGCATCACGGTGTTCAGGCCCATCGTCGCCGACCCGCGAGGGGATCGGCTTCTCGAGGCGCTGAGCGAACCGGCCGAGCCTCCCGCCTGGGGTGCGACGGCGGACCAACTGCTGAACACACCCGGTGAAGCGCTCGCGCAGATCATCGCCAGGTTCGCCTCGCGCCTTCAGGGACACGAGGCCGCTGTCGTCCTCGGAAGCGAGTACGACTGCTCGCTCGCGCCCGTCGAGTTCGCCTGGAACACCAGGATCGCGGCGAACCTCGACGTGCCGATGCTGCTGGTGGTTCCTGCAGAGGGCGGCGCGGACCTGGTGCGGGAACGCATCGCGGTCGCGCTCGATGAGGCAACACGGAACCTGGCGCAGGTCATCGGCATCATCGTGCCGACCGGGCGTCGGACGCCCCTGGCCGTCGATGATCTTGCGAGGGACTGCCCGGTCCCCGTGTACGTGATCCGGGAGGTCGACGGGGGCGTCGCCTCGGATCTTGCGGCCGTCGCAGCGGCACTTGGAGCCGAGCAACTCGCGGGCGGGGAGGACCTGTCTGCCCGCAGCATCGCGTCGCCGCCGCTGGTCGCCGACATGTCGCTGACTCATCTGCTTCCGCTGGTAGACGAGGAGACCATCGCGATCTTCTCCGCTGACCGGGCGGAGATCGCGGTCGGACTCTGCGTGGCGGGAGCGAGCGGGCGGTTCAGCTTCCCGGCCGCCGCGATCGCGGCGGGTCCATGGCCGCTTGAGCGTGGCGTGGCCGAACTGTGGCGCAGGGTCGCACCGACGGTTCCGTTGCTGCGGACCCCTGTGGAGGTCCGCGAGGTCTCCCGGTTCCTGGAGACAGACGCTCTGCCTGCCGCTGAACTCGCCGAGGCGCCCAGGGCAGAGGCGATCCGGAACTTCTCGGCGGCGGTCGATCTCTCGAGGCTGGCTGGTTCCGCAACCATCGGCCGCGATGACGTGGTCACGCCCATGATGTTCGAACACCGGCTCCTCGAGGCGGCACGGGCCGCCGATCGACACATCGTGCTGCCCGAGGGCGAAGAGGACCGGATCCTCAGGGCCGCGCATCGTCTCCTCGAGCAGGGGATCTGCCGCCTCACGCTGCTCGGCAACGTCGAGACGATCCGCAGTCGCGCGGCGGAGTTGGGGGTGGACATCGCAGGCGCCCAACTCATCGATCCGCGACGAAGTGAGCTTCTGGAGCGCTTCGCCGCGCGGTACGCCGAGTTGCGTGCCAAGAAGGGCGTCACCCTCGAGCAGGCCCGCCAGCGCGTCATGGACCTCAGCTACTTCGGAACGATGATGGTGCTGGAGTCACTCGCCAACGGCATGGTCTCGGGCTCGGTCAACACGACAGCGCACACGATCCGCCCCGCACTGGAGGTCATCCGCACCAGGCCGGGGATCTCGGTGGTGTCATCAGTCTTCTTCATGTGTCTGGCCGACCGGGTGCTCGTGTTCGGCGACTGCGCCGTCAACCCGAACCCCACCCCTGAGCAGCTCGCCGAGATCGCGCTCAGTTCAGCCGCGACGGCGAGGCAGTTCGGCATCGATCCGCGCATCGCGATGCTGTCCTACTCGACTGGTTCGTCCGGGAGCGGCCCCGACGTGGAGGCCACCGTCGAGGCGACGCGACTGCTCCGGGAGATGGCCCCGGAACTGCCGGTCGACGGTCCGCTCCAGTACGACGCCGCCGTCGAGCCGAGCGTCGCGCTGACGAAGCTTCCCGGTTCTCCCGTTGCCGGGCGGGCGACCGTCCTGATCTTCCCGGATCTACAGACCGGCAACAACACGTACAAGGCCGTGCAGCGCAGCGCGGGGGCCCTCGCGATCGGTCCTGTCCTCCAGGGACTCAACAAGCCGGTCAACGATCTGTCGCGTGGCGCACTGGTCTCGGACATCGTCAACACGGTGGCCATCACGGCCATCCAGGCAGGAACGGAAGCGCCATGAGCGCGATGATGCGCGCCGCGCGGGTCGTGCGGTTCAACGACGATCTGGAACTAGCGGAGGTCCCCATCCCCACACCGGGCTACGGGGAGATCCTCGTCAAGGTCAGCGCCTGCGGCGTCTGTCACACCGACCTGCACGCCGTACACGGCGACTGGCCGGACAAGCCGGCGCTGCCGAGGATTCCAGGGCACGAGGCCGTCGGGCTGGTCGTCGGACTCGGCAAGGGTGTCGTGAACGTGGCGGTCGGCGACAGAGTTGGAGTGCCGTGGCTGCACCGGGCGTGCGGTCGCTGCGACCAGTGCCTGTCGGGCTGGGAGACGCTCTGCGCGACGCAACTGCGGAGCGGCTACGACGTTGACGGAGGGTTCGCCGAGTATGTGGTCGCCGCGGCCGACTTCGTCGTCAAGGTCCCGAGCGCGCTCAGCGATCAGCAGGCCGCGCCGTTGATGTGCGCAGGGCTGACGGTCTACAAGGGACTTCGGATGTCGGATGCGAAGCCCGGCGACTGGGTGGTGATCTCCGGCGTGGGAGGCCTCGGTCACCTGGCCGTGCAGTACGCCCGGGCGATGGGGTATCAGGTCATCGCCACTGACATCGATGACGCGAAGCTTGCCCTGGCCGCGAGGCTCGGGGCCTCCATGACGCTCAACGTGCGCACGACGGAGCCGGAGGGATTCATCCATCGAAGCATCGGCGGGGCGCATGCCGCGCTGGTGACCGCCGTGTCGCGTTCGGCCTTCGGACAGGCGGTCGGCATGCTGCGTCCGGGGGGAACGCTGGTCCTCAACGGGCTGCCGCCCGGCGAGTTCGGCCTGAACATCTACGACGTCGTGATGCGGGCACTGACGCTGCGCGGATCCATCGTCGGCACGCGTCACGATCTCTCGAGGGCGCTGGAGTTGGCAGCCCAGGCGCACATCGAGGCGACCGTGCACCCGGCGCGCCTGGATGACATCAACGAGGTGCTGGACAAGATGGTCGGATCCTCGCTTCCCGGGCGAACGGTCCTCGAGTTCTAGTGTGCCGAGATGAACTCCTTCGACGCCGAGGCAATCGCCTCGGCGTCGTTGTCGAGCGTGGCGACGTGGTAGCTGTGCTCCAACGTCAACGAGGTGACGTCGCGCACCCGTGAGCGGATCACCTCGGCGCTCAGGTCGTCGACCACGTGGTCGACCCTGGAGGTCATCAGCAGCACCGGGGCGCGGACCGCTGCGAGGTTCGCCCGCACGTCGCGCCACAGGTCCGTCATCGTCGCGAGGCTGGTCACCGAGAACTTCGGGTAGCCCAACTCCTCGACGCCGTCCTTGGCGATGTCGTTGGCGACCCCCTTCTGCGGTGGGAGGATCGCGTGCACCGCGGTCGCCGGGGCGACCCTGCGGTCCCTGGTCGCGATCGCGGGGTTGACCAGCAGCACGCCCGCGATCTTCTCCCGCTCCGCGAGGCGCAGCGCCAACGCGCCGCCCATCGACAACCCGGCGACGAAGATCCGGTCGACCTGGGCGCTCAGTTCCAGGTAGGCGTCCTCGACGGCCGCGTACCAGTCCCACCAGCGGGTCCGCGCCAGGTCCCGCCACGTCGTGCCGTGGCCGGGCAGCCTCGGTGCGACCACGCGAGCGCCGGTCCAGCCGTCGCCGGGCGTCGCAAGCGCCTCGGCCCACGGACGGATCGACTGCACCGATCCCGTGAAGCCGTGGCTGACGACGACGCCGACGTCCCCGTCGCCCGCGCGGTAGGTGCGCGCCTCGGGCCAGATCGTCGGGGCAGGGGAGTGCTGCAGGCCTGTCATGGTGAGCAGGATAGGACGGAAGTCCGTAGACTGCCGCGCATGTGGTGGTATCGCTTCTTCAAGTTCACGATCTTCAAGCCGATGGTCAAGTACAGCTACAAGACCAAGGTTTTCGGGCTCGAGAACTTCCCGCGCAAGGGCGGCGCGGTGCTGGCGAGCAACCACATCGGAGCGCTCGACTCGCTGGTCGTGCCCGCCATGATGCCGCGCCCCATCACCTTCCCCGCAAAGGCCGAACTGTTCGCGGGCAAGAGCGTGGGCGCCAAGATCGTCGCCTGGTTCCTCAAGACCATCAAGATGGTCCCGATGGACCGCAGCGGTGGCAGGGCCTCGGCCGACGCGCTGAAGGCCATCTCCGACGTGCTGGCGGATGGTCACGTGATCGCGTTCTACCCCGAGGGCACCCGCTCGCCCGACGGCCGGCTCTACAAGGGCAAGACGGGCATGGCGCGGATGGCGCTCGCCAATCAGGTACACGTGATCCCCGTCGGCGTGATCGGCTCGCAGTCCGTCAAGGGACCGTTCGGGCTGCCGTGGGCGCGCCGTCCGGTGGTCATCATCGGCGAGCCCCTCGACTTCAGCCAGTTCTACGACACGCCGGGCAACTCCAAGGTGCTGCGCTACGTCACCGACGAGGCGATGGCCGCCATCCAGTCGCTGACGGGGCAGGACTACATCGACGTGTACGCCTCCCGCGTGAAGTCCGGCGACCTGAGCCCGGAAGAGGCCGACGCCTTCCAGCTTCCCCGCCCAGGCGGCGGCGACCCGCCCGTCATCGAGCCGAAGGCCTGACGCGCCGGTGAGCGAATCGACGACCGCGCTGCGGGCCTGGCGCTGGGGCAAGTCCCAACTCCTCTGGTACCGCGACCGGCGCGACGTGCTCGGCCGGATGTACACCGTCTGCGAGGTCGCCCGCAGCTTCCTCGCGCTGCACGCGCTGATCGTCAACCTGCTGATCGTGCTGCCGCGCGCCATCAACCCCGTCGGGGTGGTGGCGGCCTCGCTGGCGCTGCTCTACTGGCAGATCTTCATCTCGCTGCGGATGCGCAAGCCGTCGCGCCGCACCAAGCCCGCGCTGCTCGCCGACCTCGGCGTCACCCTCACCATCATCCTGACCACCAATCTGACGGTGCCGCCGGGTGGGGCCCCGCTGTCGCTGGCCGGCTACTGGGCAGGTGGCTGCGCCGCATACGCCGCGATCTTCCTCAGCTACAAGTGGGGCGTCGTGTTCGCCGTCACCACGTCCGCGGCCCTGCTCGCCGCCCCCGAACACTTCGCGATGGAGCGGGTCGGGGCCGCGTTCGTCACCATCTTGTTCACCGCCTGCCTCGGCAACCTCGTCACCCAGGTGCGCGCCACCCTTGAGGAGCAGGAGGAGGAGCGCCTGCGCAGCGCGGCCCTCGCGGAGCGCGAGCGGCTCTCGCGGATCGTGCACGACGGCGCCCTTCAGGTGCTTGCCCTCGTCGAGCGCGAGGGCCCTTCGCTCGGGCTGCGAGGCATCCGGTTGGCCGCTCTCGCCCGCGAGTCGGAGGCGCAACTGCGCGGCCACCTGCAGGACCGCGAGATCAGCGACATCGACCACGGGGCCGCCGTCGACCTCGCGGCTGCCCTGGACAAGTACGAGTCGGCCCGGGTCACCGTCTCCACCATGGCGAGCCTCGTCAAGGCGCCGAGGGCGCTCGTCGACGAGGTCGAGCGCACGCTCGCCGAGATCCTCAAGAACGTGGAGAAGCACGCGGGCCCCGAGGCGCGGGTCTGGATCCTGCTCGACCAGGAGTTGGACGACGAAGTGATCCTATGGGTCCGCGACAATGGGGTCGGCATGAGTGCCGCGCAGGTACAGGAGGCGGCCGACAACGGTCGGCTGGGGATCAGGGATTCGATCGTCGGGCGGATGAACGACATCGGCGGTTCCGCGATCCTCAAGTCCTCGCCCGGCGCAGGAACGGAATGGGAACTGCGGTTCCCGATCGAAGAGGATGAGGCTCAGTCGTGACCCAGGAACGTAAGCGCGTGATGCTCGTCGATGACCACCCCATGTGGATCGATGCGCTGAGCGAGGACCTCACAGAGGTCGGTTTCGAGATCGTGGCGGTGGCCAAGAACGGCACCGAATGCCTGGCCCGCGCCCGCGCGACCAGGCCGGAGGTCGTCGTGATGGACCTGCAGATCCCCGAACCCGACGGCGCGACCTGCATCGAGATCCTGCTCGGCGAGTTCCCCGACATGCACGTGCTCGTGATGTCTGCCTCCGGCGAACGCGACGACGTGCTGCGGGCCATGAAGGCGGGCGCGAAGGGCTACCTGGTCAAGTCGGCGTCGAAGGAGGAGTTGATTGAGGGCGTGCAGCGCACCGCCGTCGGCGACGCCGTCTTCACGCCCGGCCTCGCGGGCCTTGTGCTCGGCGAGTTCCGACGGATGGTCAACGTGGCCCGCTCCCACAACGAGGAGGGCCCGGTGCTGACCACCCGCGAGATCGAGGTGCTGCGCCGCGTCGCGAAGGGGATGGCCTACCGGGAGATCGCCGACGAGCTGTTCGTGTCGCACCGCACGGTGCAGAACCACGTGCAGAACGTGCTGCGCAAGCTGCAACTGCACAACCGCGTCGAGCTGACCCTCTACGCCATCGACAACGGGCTGCACGACCCCAACGAGTGAGGCAGTCCACCGCCGTCCGACGGTGCGGGGAGCGTTGCCGCGGTGGGGTAACCTGACGCCCATGTCGAGCATCATCTCCCGGGAAGAACTGCGCGCGCTGCCCTTCATCCAGCAGCCCAGCTACCCGGATCCCACGGCACTGGACCGCACCATCGACTCGCTCGAACGGCTCCCACCCCTGGTGTTCGCGGGGGAGTGCGACGACCTGCGCGCCAAGCTCGCCGACGTCGCCGACGGCAAGGCCTTCCTGCTGCAGGGCGGCGACTGCGCCGAGACCTTCGAGGCCGTCACCGCCGACAACATCAAGCAGAAGCTGCTCGTCCAGTTGTCGATGGCGGTCGTGATGACCTACGCCGCGCAGGTGCCCGTCGTGAAGGTCGGCCGGATCGCGGGCCAGTACGCAAAGCCCCGCTCCAAGGACACCGAGACCCGCGGCGACGTGACGCTGCCCGCCTACCGCGGCGACGCCATCAACGGCTTCGAGTTCACCGAGGGCTCCCGCGCGCACGACCCGGGCCGCCTGATGGACGTCTACAACTCCTCGGCGGCGACCCTCAACCTGGTGCGCGCCTTCGTCAAGGGTGGGTTCGCGAACCTGCGCGGTGTGCACACCTGGAACGCGCAGTTCGTGCGCGACTCCGAGGTCGAGCAGGAGTACGAGGAGCTGGCCTCCGAGATCGACCGCGCGCTGGCCTTCATGGTCGCCTGCGGCGTGCACGACGAGTCGCTCAGCACCGTCGACTTCTACGCCTCGCACGAGGCGCTGCTCCTCGAATACGAGCGCGCCCTGACCCGCGTCGACTCCCGCTCGCAGGAGCTTTACGGCTGCTCCGGCCACATGCTGTGGATCGGGGAGCGCACCCGCCAACTCGACGGCGCCCATGTCGAACTGCTGCGCCGGGTCGCCAACCCGCTCGGCGTCAAGCTCGGCCCCACCACGACGGCCGAGCAGGCCATCGCGCTCGCCGACGCGCTCGACCCCGACCGGATCCCCGGCAGGCTCACCTTCATCACCCGGATGGGCGCCAGCAAGGTCCGCGACGTGCTGCCCGCCGTCATCCAGGGCGTCGAGGCGACCGGGCGCAAGGTCGCCTGGGTGTGCGACCCGATGCACGGCAACACGTTCGAGGCCGCCAACGGCTACAAGACCCGCTCGTTCGCCGACGTGGCCGACGAGGTCAACGGCTTCTTCGACGTGCACGAGCAGCTCGGCACCTGGCCCGGCGGCCTGCACGTCGAGCTGACCGGCGACGACGTCACCGAATGCGTCGGCGGCGCGGCCAACCTCAGCGAGGCCGACCTGGAGAGCCGCTACGAGACGGTGTGCGACCCGCGGCTGAACCGCAACCAGTCCCTCGAACTGGCGTTCACGGTCGCCCGCAGGCTGCGCTCCGGTCGCCTCAACCGCGACAACCCCGTCCAGCAGTTCAGGGCCAAGGAACTGTGATCGACCTCCGCAGCGACACGGTCACCCGGCCGAGCGCCGGGATGATCGACGCGATGACCGGCGCCGCGCTCGGCGACGACGTCTACGCGGAGGACCCGAGCGTCGCGGCCCTCGAGGCGCGCGCAGCCGAACTGTTCGGCCAGGAGGCGGGCCTGTTCTGCGCGACAGGATCGCTCAGCAACCTGCTCGGCGTGTGGCTCCACACGACGCCCGGCCGCGAGGTGCTGTGCGACGGCTACGCCCACATCGCCCGCGCCGAGATGGGCGCCCACGGCGCGCTGCACGGCGTCACGATGCGCACCTGGACATCGAGTGCCGGTCGGCTCGTCGCCGACGACGCGCTCGCGATGCTCGCCGTCGAATGCGGCCCCTACCTGGTCGAGACGGCCTGCGTCGCGGTGGAGGACACCCACAACTTCGGCGGCGGCACCGTCCAGGACTACGACCAACTGGTCGCCGTCACCGACGGAGCCCGCGCGGTCGGCGTCAGGACGCACCTTGACGGCGCGCGCCTCGCCAACGCGATGGCCGTCACCGGCCGCCCGTTCTCCGACTACGGCAAGCTGTTCGACACCGTCAGCCTCTGCCTCAGCAAGGGGCTCGGCGCGCCCGTCGGCTCGGTACTTGTCGGCACCGCCGACGACATCGCCCGCGCCCGCGTGCAGCGCAAGAGGCTCGGCGCCGGATGGCGACAGGCCGGCATGCTGGCCGCCGCAGGCTCCTACGCGCTGGAACACAACGTGGCGCGGATCATCGAGGACCATCGCTCGGCTGGCGTGCTCGCCGACGCCATCAACACCGCGCGCCCGGGGGCGGTCGCCGCACCCGCCACCAACATCGTCCTGATCCCCACGCCGTCTGCTCCGGCAGTGGCGGCCCGGCTGAAGGAGGAGGGGGTGCTGATCAGCGTGCTCGGCCCCAAGGCACTGCGCGCCGTGACGCACCTGGACGTGACGCAGCAGGAGTGCGCGGAGGCGGGTCAGTTGATCGGGTCGCTGCTCGGCTGAGGGGCCGGTGCGGCGCTCTGCTGAGGCGCGGGTTCGATCTCGGGGATGGGGCGCGGCCAGGCCCCCAACTCCTGCCAGACGATGTCGGGCACCCGCGCGAAGAAGCCGCGCAGGAACGCGTCCGCGCCGAGGATGTCCTCAATCAGCCACTTCTTCCCGAAGCCCTTCAGCAGGATCGACCCATCGCCCTGGATGGCGAACTTCGGCGCCCCCGACGCCATCAGGTACTCCATCTGACGCTGGTGGATGACCGCGTGCGCGATCCGCTCGTTGCTGCTCTCGATCCGGACCGCGTCGTTGAAGTCGGTCCACTCGAAGCGCTGGCTGCGGCCGAACCAGCCCCAGTTCGACGCGAGGTCGACGAAGGGGAAACTGGTGCGGAACTGGCACAGGTACTCGGTGTGGTGCGTCGTGGTGGTGTGCGACCTGCCCTCCGAGTCGGTCCTGGTGGAGTCGGTCTTCCAGTTGTGCTGCATCCGGATGAAGGGGATGCGGCCGTTCTCGCTCATGATGATGTCGCGCGCCTCATGGCCGTAACCCCCGCCGCTGTGCTCGACCTGGCGGAGCAGTTCGTCGTCGCGGGGCACATAGGTCCAGTCGGGATGCTCGGCGAAGCTGAGCCCCTGCGGCGGCGTCGGCCCCTGTCTCCCCGCTGCCGCGCTGGCGAGCAGCGCGGCGCGGGCGGCGGCCAGCGCGTCGACGGCGGTCTGGAGTTCGTCCGCATCGTCGCTGACCCGCAGCATCACGAGCGTGTCGTGGTCGACCGTCAGGTCCCTGGTCGCCCCTCCGAGCGCCCGCGCAAGTTCGGCTGCGTAGCTCGGGTCGGCCGTGCGGACGGGGCCACCGGCGGGGACCTCCGCCAGCGGCATCGAGTGCGGCAGTTTCATGGTGACGACCAGGTCGCCCGGATCCCAGGCGCTCGACCGGTACATGAACGCGGAGAACGCGGTCCCGTCGGACGCCGGGCCGCTGATCTGCTTCTTGACGCCCCGCTCCAAGCCGACGCCGAAGGGCGCGACGTTGAGGCCGTGCGCGATCGAGATCGGCGGCGAGCCCTCGTAGGCCCACCCCTTGTCCTCGAAGGACTTCACGTATCGGTGGTGCATGATCGCCCACACGATCAGGGCCGCGACGACCATCCCGCCGATCACCAGCAGTAGCGGACCGAGAGCTTCCATCGTTGACCACCTCCACGTGCCAGTGTGGCAGGCGCGACGGTCACGAGCTTGTCGGGCAGGGGTCAGCGGCGCGGCGCCGCGGTGCTGCCGCGCACCGTCAATTCGGTCGGGATCACCAGGTGGTGCGCCCGGTTCCCGGAGGTGCCCTTGATCTGGCTGACCAACTGGTTGACCAGTTCGTGGCCGAGGCGGGAAAAGTCCTGTCGCACCGTCGTGAGCGGGGGATAGGTGTACCCGCTGAGCGCGATGCCGTCGAAGCCGACGACCGACACATCGCCCGGGACGCTGCGGCCCGCCTCATGCATCGCGCGCAGCACCCCGATCGCCATCTCGTCGTTGGCGCAACTGACGGCCGTCACCTCGGGATCGGCCGCGAGCAGTCGGCCGATCCGGTAGCCCGACTCCGCCGACCAGTCGCCGTGGTGCGGTTCCGGCGCGACGAGGCCGCGCTCGGTGAGGCAGCGACGCCACGTCGCCAGCCGCACGGCGGTGGGCGGGGAATCCACCGCGCCCGCGACGTGATCGACCCGGCGGTGGCCGAGATCGAGCAGGTGGTTGACGGCGTCCTGCATGCCGCGGATCTGGTTGGCGACCACCGAGGGGTAGCGCCCCATCAGGCGCGAGTCCGCGACGACGACCGGCAGGTTCGCGGGAAGCGTGAGGGCGTCCAGGCCCGCGTTGTCGATGCCGATGATGACCAGGCCGTCGATCGCTGAGTGCGAGAGGCGCTGGGTCGCCTGGCTGATCTCCTCGGCGTCCTGGTTGCGGACCTCGACGAGGGTGGCGCTGTAGCCGAGTTCCTGAGCTGCGGCCACGACCGCGGTGGTGGTCAGCGCGTCGCCGGTGCGCTCGAGTTGCTGAGCGATGATCCCGAGGCTGCCGTAGGCGCCGTTGCGGAGCGCGCGAGCCGCGCGGTTGGGGGTGTAGCCGAGTTCCGACATCGCAAGGAGCACGCGCTCCTTGGTGGCCGGGCTGACCGCGGTCGCGCCGCGGGAGACGCGCGAGACCGTCTGCGCGGAGACGCCCGCCAGACGCGCAACGTCGGAGATCGAGGGCGTCTTGGTGGGAGGGGTGCGCCTCGTCGTCGCGGCCATGTCGCCATCCTATCAAGATCGGTCAGCCACGCGTGTGTTCACGTCGCCATTTGGTGCCCGGAAACTCGGTCCCGAGGACGGCGCAACCCCCGTTTGGGCGGGAAACCAGCGCCACAAGCGTAGGATCGTTACCGATTTGATAGCAAGACCCCTTGGCTGTCGCGACAGGCCAGTGTTACGGTTGGCAACGTAAACAAATCATGGTGTTGCTCGAAGAGGAGCTCATCCGCTTTCCCGCAACGACGCGTTACCGGAGCCGACCCGCTCGTCGGCAAGGAATTCGACAGAAGGAACACCCGATGAAGAAGAGGAAGCTGCCAGCCCTGCTCGGCGCTGGCCTACTCGCACTGTCCCTCGCGCTGTCTGCCTGCGGTGGCGGCGGTAACAACAACTCCGGAGGCGGCGAGGGCGACGGCGACCAGACGCTGACCGTCTGGACCTGGGACCCCGCGTTCAACATCTTCGCGATGCAGGAGGCCGAGAAGGTCTACCAGAAGGATCACCCCGACTTTAAGCTCGAGATCACCGAGGTCCCCTGGGACGACCTGCAGGCAAAGCTCACCACCATCGCGCAGTCCGGCAGCTACAAGGACCTGCCAGACATCTTCCTGATGCAGAACAACGCCTTCCAGAAGAACGTCATCAACTACCCGGACCTGGTCACCTCGCTTAAGGACTCGGGCGTCGACTTCAGCCAGTTCCCCGACTCGGTGAAGGCGTACTCCACCATCGACGGCGAGAACTACGGCGTGCCGTTCGACGCGGGCACTGCCATCACCGCGCTGCGCACCGACGTGCTCGAGGAGGCCGGCTACACCGTCGACGACTTCACCGACATCACGTGGTCGAAGTACATCGAGCAGGGCAAGGACATCCTCGCCAAGACCAAGAAGCCGATTCTCTCCGGCCAGGCCGGCTCGTCCGACCTCATCATGATGATGCTGCAGAGCGCGGGCGGCAGCCTGTTCGATGAGGAAGGCAACCCGACCATCACCGACAACGCCAAGCTCGACGCCGCGGTGGCGACCTACAAGGAACTGGTCGACTCCGGCGTCATGGTCGAGGTCAACTCGTGGGATGAGTACGTCGGCTCGTTCGTCAACGGCAGCGTCGCGGGCACCATCAACGGCATCTGGATCAGCGGCACCATCCAGACCGCGACCGACCAGTCCGGCAAGTGGAAGATCACCAACCTTCCCAAGCTCGACGGCGTCGACGGCGCGACCAACTTCTCCGCCAACGGCGGCTCATCCTGGGCGATCAGCTCCACGGGCGACTTCAAGCTGGCCTCCGACTTCCTGAAGTCGACCTTCGCAGGCTCGACCGAGCTGTACGACACCATCCTTCCCAAGGCCGGTGCCGTCGCCTACTGGATCCCCGCTGGCGACTCCAAGGTCTACGCGGAGCCGCAGGAGTTCTTCGGCGGCCAGCCGATCTACCAGATGGTCGTCGGCTTCGGCAAGGAGGTCCCGATCAACAACACGGGCGTCTACTACTACGAGGCCCGTGACGCGGTCAGCGCAGCGCTGACCAAGGTCATCCAGGGCACCGACGCCAAGTCGGCGCTCGCAGAGGCGCAGTCGACCGTCGAATTCGCCATGAAGTAAGGCCACCAGCCTCGGGGCGGGCGCAGCCACGCGCCCGCCCCTCGGCAGTGTCCTCGACGAACGGAGAAACTCGTGTCCACCACAACCCTCGAGTCCGCCCCCGGGGAGGGAGCGGCCCCACCTAGTGCTCGCCGGTCAAGGAAGACCGGCGGTTCGCGCATGTCGCCCGAGAGGCGACGCAACCTGACGGGCTGGGGCTTCCTCATCCCGGCCGCGGCGCTGATCGCCGTGATGAGCTTCTGGCCGATGATCGAGGCGTTCATTCTGTCTCTCAAGACCGGACGCGGCCTCAGGCTGAACTTCGCAGAGCCCCTCTGGTACAACTACGCCCGCCTCTGGCAGGACGAGACGTTCAAGCTGACGCTCGGCAACACCTTCATCTACCTGATCATCCAGGTGCCGATCATGCTCGTGCTCGCGCTGATCCTGGCCAACCTGCTCAACAACCCCACCCTGCGGTTCAAGGGGTTCTGGCGCACCGCCATCTTCCTGCCGTGCGCCGTCTCGCTGGTGTCCTACTCGCTGGTCTTCCGCACCCTGTTCGCAACGGACGGGTTCATCAACGACATGCTGCAGGGCCTGCACCTGATCGACCAGCCGGTGAACTGGCTCGGCCAGACCGGCACCGCCCGCTTCGTCATCATCCTCGGCCTGATCTGGCGCTGGACGGGCTACAACATGGTCTTCTACCTCGCCGCCCTGCAGAACATCGACCACTCCAGCATCGAGGCTGCGAAGGTCGACGGCGCAGGCGCATTCAAGACGTTCTGGTACGTCACCGTCCCACAGCTCAAGCCGATGATCCTGCTCACGGCGATCATGTCGACCAACGGCACGCTGCAGCTCTTCGACGAGTCGTGGAACCTGACGAAGGGCGGTCCGGCCTACACGACCATGACCATGTCCCACTACCTCTACGAGCTGTCCTTCCAGAAGAACCCCAATGTCGGCTACGGCTCGGCGATCTCGTACGTGATCCTGATCCTCGTCGCCGTGCTGGCATTCGTGCAGATGAAGGTGGGTGACAAGCGTGACTAGGACCAAGTGGCGCAAGGTGCCGGGTTACGCGTTCCTCAGCGTCTTTGCGCTGTTCTCGCTGTTCCCGCTGTACTTCATGATCGTCTCGTCGACCAACACCAGCCAGGACGTGCTCGGCTCGCGGCTGCTGCCCGGCGGCAACCTGATCGCGAACTTCCAGGCGCTGACCGGCGCGGCCGACCTCGGCTCCGCCATGTGGTATTCGGCGGTCAACGCCGTCGCGACCACCGTCGCGGCCCTGATCGTGTGTTCCATCGCGGGCTACGGGTTCGAGATCTACCACTCCAAGGGCAAGGACGTCCTGATGAGCGTCCTGCTGCTCGCCATGATGATCCCGTTCGCCGCGACCATGATCCCGCTGTTCCGCCTCTTCGCGAGCGCTGGCATGGTCAACTCGACGTTCGCCGTCATCCTTCCCGCCATCTCGACGCCCTTCCTGATCCTGCTGTTCAGGCAGGCGTCGCGGAACTTCCCGCACGAGATCCTGGAGGCCGCGCGCCTCGACGGGCTCAGCGAGTTGGCGATCTTCGTGCGCATCTACATGCCCACGATGCGCTCGACCTACGCGGCCGCCGCCGTCATCACCTTCATGACGGCGTGGAACAACTTCCTGTGGCCGAAGGTCATCCTGCTCGACAACGCGTACCAGACCATGCCGATGCTCATCTCGAACCTGAGCGCAGGCTATGTCACGAACTACGGCGTGCTGATGCTCGCCGTGCTGTTGGCTTCACTGCCGACGATGATCATCTTCCTGGTCCTGCAGCGCAGCTTCGCCGCTGGCATGACCGGGGCCATCAAGTGAGTTAGGAGCACATCTCAAATGTCATTCGAACGTGGCCGCCTCGCGGACCCGACGTACTACGCCGACAACCGGATGCCGGCGCACTCCGATCACCGCTGGTTCGCCAGCGAGGGGGAGGCGGCCACCGGCGTCAGTGGCTTCGAGCGCAACCTGAACGGGTTGTGGAAGTTCCACTACGCCAAGAACCCGGACGCGACCATCGAGGGCTTCGAGAGCCCCGACTACGACTGCTCCGGGTGGGACGACATCCCGGTGCCGTCGCACATCCAACTGCAGGGCTACGACCGGCCGCAGTACACCAACGTGCAGTACCCGTGGGACGGGCACGAGAACCTGGAGATCGGCGAGGTGCCGACCAGGTTCAACCCGGTCGGAAGCTACGCGACGACGTTCACCCTCGACGAGCCCCTCGGCGAAGGTGAGCGGCTGAGCGTCTCATTCAAGGGCGCCGAGTCCGCCATCGCCGTGTACCTCAACGGCGCCTACATCGGCTACGCGTGCGACTCCTTCACCCCGTCGGAGTTCGACCTCACCGACGCCGTCGTGGCGGGCGAGAACAAGCTCGCGGCGCAGGTGTTCAAGTGGTCGGCCGCCTCCTGGCTCGAGGACCAGGACTTCTACCGCTTCTCCGGCATCTTCCGCGACGTGGTGCTGTACCGCCGCCCCGCGACCCACCTGGAGGACGTCGACGTCAGGGCCGAACTCTCCGACGACCTCGGCGAGGCCGTCGTCACGCTCGCCTACCAGTTGGAGGGCGAGGGCAGCGTCGCGGCCCGACTGGAGGGCGTCGGCGACCTGACCGCGGGGGAGGACGGCGTGCTGAGCATCACCGTCACCGACCCGCACCTGTGGAGCGGCGAGGACCCGCACCTGTACCGGCTCATCATCGAGGTCCGCGACGCCGCGGGCGAGGTCACCGAGGTCGTCCCCGAGCGGGTCGGCATCCGCCGCTTCGGCATCGAGGACGGCGTCCTGAAGATCAACGGCCAGCGGATCGTGTTCAAGGGCGTCAACCGGCACGAGTTCGGCCTCAACGGCCGCGTGATGGACCGCGAGACCACCGAGTCCGACATCAAGCTGATCAAGGCGGCGGGCATCAACTCGGTGCGCACCAGCCACTACCCGAACAACTCCTTCTTCTACGAGTTGTGCGACGAGTACGGCGTCTACGTCATCGACGAGATGAACCTCGAGACGCACGGCCTGTGGGACCGGATCCGGCAGTTCGGGCGACCCATCGAGGAGGCAGTCCCGGGCGACCTGCCCGAGTGGAAGCCAGCACTGATGGACCGCGCCGCCTCGATGTACGAGCGCGACAAGAACCACGCGAGCATCGTGATGTGGTCCTGCGGCAACGAGTCCTTCGGTGGGTCGACGCTGTTCGAGGTGTCGAACTGGTTCCGTGAGCGCGACACCCGTCCCGTGCACTACGAGGGCGTCGACTGGGACCCGCGCTACCCGGACACCACCGACGTCGTCTCGCGGATGTACACCCCGGCCGATGAGATCGAGGCGTTCCTCAAGGAAAACCGCGACAAGCCGTTCATCCTGTGCGAGTACGCCCACGCGATGGGCAACTCGTTCGGCGCCGTCGACAAGTACCTCGACCTGGCCGAGCGCGACCCGCTGTTCCAGGGCGGCTTCATCTGGGACTTCTCCGACCAGGCCATCGCCCTGACCGACAGGCACGGGAAGAAGTTCTTCGGCTACGGAGGCGACTGCGGAGAGGCGCCGCACGACGGCGAGTTCTGCGGCAACGGCATCCTGTTCGCCGACCACACGCCGACGCCGCGGATGCAGGAGGTCGCCTACCTGTACCAGGGCTTCGGCACCGTCATCACCGCCGACGCGGTCACCATCACCAACAAGATGCTGTTCACCTCGACGGCCGAGTACGACTGTGTCGTGACGCTGGCCCGCGAGTCGGTGGTGCTCGCCGAGTCGACGCTCGAGACCGACGTCGCGCCCGGCGGGACCGTCTCCTACCCGCTGCCGCTCGCCCTGCCCGAGGCGCCAGGGGAGTACACCGTCGACGTGTCATACCGGCTGCGCGAGGCCACCCGCTGGGGCTCGGCAGGCCAGGAGGTCGGCTGGGAGCAGGCCGTCATGGAGGTCCCGGGTGCCGAGCAGGCCGCGCCCGGCGCGGCACCGGAACTGATCAACGGCATCCACAACATCGGGGTGCGCGGCGATCACTTCATCGCGCTGTTCTCGCGGATCTTCGGCGGCCTGCAGTCCTACCGCTTCGGCATGACGAGCGACGGCGGCCGCGAACTGCTCAAGGCGATCCCGACGCCCAACTTCTGGCACGCGCCCACCTCCAACGAGAAGGGCTGGCGCTCGTTCTTCGAGGACGGCGACTGGCTGCTCGCCAGCCGCTACGCCAACCTGGTGCCGGGCGAGAACCCGACCATCACCACGCACGAGGACAGCGTCGAGGTCACCTACCACTACGCCCTCCCGACCCGACCCGAGAGCCGCTGCGACCTGTCGTACCGCGTCTTCGGCGACGGCAGGGTCGACGTCACCGAGACCCTGACGCCGGGTGCCGGCCTTTCGGACCTGCCGGAGTTCGGGGTGCTGTTCACCATCGACGCCGACTACTCGCAGCTCAGGTGGTACGGCGAGGGGCCGGACGAATGCTACGTCGACCGCAGGGGAGGCGCGCGGGTCGGGGTCTACGACGCCGACGTCGCCGACCTGCTGACGCCCTACCTGATGCCTCAGGAGGCCGGCAGCCGCACCGGCGTCCGGTGGGCAGAGGTGACCAACGGCAAGGGAGCGGGCCTTCGCTTCTCCTCGCCGTCGGGCATGGAGTTCTCGGCGCTGCCGTGGAGCCCCTTCGAGATCGAGAACGCGGCGCACCACGTGGACCTGCCGCCGATCCAGAACACCTTCATCCGGCCCGCCCTGGCGCGCCGCGGCGTCGGTGGCGACGACTCGTGGGGCGCGCGCACGCACCCCGAGTTCCTGATCCCGGCCGACGGGGAACTGGTCTTCCAGTTCTCCTTCATCGGGCTGCGCTGACCTGAAGCGGAAGGCCGGGCGACCCACGGGTCGCCCGGCCTTTTCGCGCCACGGATCGGGAAGCTCGGGTCAGACGATGATCAGCTTGACGGTGCTCCCGACGGCGACCTGAGAGCCCTCCGCGGGATCGGTCGACTTCGCAAGATTCAGGGGCAGCCCGAAGCCCGAGTCGTTCTGGATCTCCACCTTGAGGTCGAGGTCCTCGAGCATCTTCTTGGCGTCATCGGCGTTCTTGCCCCACACGCCGGGGATGGTCACCATGACGGGGCCGAGCGACTTGACGATCGTGATGGTGTCGCCCCGGTTGCCGTTGCCTCCGGAGGGGTCCTGACGGATCACCTGCCCCTTCTCGACGCTGGTGGAGTTCTCCTCCTTGACGTTGACCTTGAAGCCGAGGTCCTTGAGTTCCTTCTCGGCGTTCGCCGCGCTGGAGGAGACCAGGTTCGGGATCCGGATCGGCTCCTTGCCCTTGGAGACCGTGATGTCGATGGCGGTGTCAGGCTTGAGTTCGGCGCCCTCCTCCTGCGAGGCTGCCAGCACCTGCCCCTCGGCGGCGTCCTCCGACCACGACTCGGTGACCTTGCCCATCGTGAAGTGCTGCCCGATCGCCTCCTCGGCCTGGTCGCGGGGCAGGCCCACCACCTTCGGCATCGGGTAGCGCTCCGGGCCGAGCGACATCACAAGCGTGAAGCTTCCGCCGCGCAGCAGGCGCTCGCCGGAGCCGGGCTCCGTGTCGATGACGACGCCCTTCGGCACCGTCTCGGAGTACTCCTCGCGGACCGAGACGCTCAGCGAGTTCGCGTCCGCCGCCTCGCGCGCCTTCGTCTCATTGAGGCTGGCGACGGCGGGAACCGTCGTGTAGCGACCCGACAGCCACCACCAGGAGCCGACGCCCGCGCCCGCGGTCAGCAGCAGCACCAGCAGCAGAGCGATGACGCCGCGGCGCCTGCGGTGCACGGGGTCGTGCGAGATGTGCAGCGGAGGGAACACGGGCGTGCGCTGGCTCTTGGGGGAGTGCGTCGGCGAGGGGGAGTGGTGCGGGGTCACCGGCGTCTTCTCGGGGGGCGGGATGGGGGTCCGTGGGGCCTGGTCGGCGGGCTGCCACTGCGGGGCACGCACGATCACCGTCTCCGGGGTCATCCCGGAGGCGGGGCGGGGCCGCTCGCGCGGCTTGAGTCGCTCGGTGACGCCGTCTGCGGGGCTGTCCGGCAGGATCGAGGCCGCCAACTGCGGGTTGTCGTTGCCCGCGCCGCGGGCCATCTCGACGCGCACCTTGCGGACGGCGGAGAGTAGTTCGTAGCCGTTGGCGATCCTGGCGCGTGGGTCGCGCCTCGTCGCCGCGAGCACCAGCGTGTCGAGGTAGTCGGGGATCGGCCAGTCGAAGCTCTGCCCCAACTCCGAGAGCCGGTCCGAGGGCTTCTCGATGTCGACGTTCACGTGCCGGTAGGCGATCTGGTAGTTGTTCTCGCCCGTGTGGGGCTTCTTGCCCGTCAGGAGTTCAAACAGCACGACGCCCGCCGAGTACACGTCGCTGCGACCGTCGGGCCGCGCGTGGGTGACCAGTTCCGGGGGCAGGTAACTCGCGGTGCCGACAAGCACGCCGGTGGCCGTCATCTGGGGCGAGTCGACCTGGCGGGCGAGGCCGAAGTCGGCGACCTTTACCTGACCGCGGTCGGTCAGCATCACGTTCTCCGGCTTGATGTCGCGGTGCACGACCCCCGCCTCGTGCGCGGCCGACAGCGCGGCGGCGACCTGCTCGAACAGTTCGAGCGCCCGCTCGGGCGGCAGCGGCGCCTCCCTGCCGATGACGCGGCGCAGCGTCTCGCCCTCGATGAACTCCATCACGATGTATGGCTGCCCCTGCGAACTGCCCTGGTCGAAGATGCTGACGACGTTGGGGTGGCTGAGCACTGCGGCCGAGCGGGCCTCGCGGTCGAACTTGGCGGCGAACTCGTCGTCCTCGCCGAGGTCGCTGCGCATCACCTTGACGGCGACGACGCGCGACAACCTGAGGTCGCGCGCGCGATAGACCGTGGCCATGCCACCTCGTGCCACCTTCGCCACGATCTCGTAGCGGTCGTCCAGCACTTGGCCGACCAACGGGTCGAAAGTGCTGTTCATGCCACTCCATGCACGGTCGGGGAAGGAGGCCGTGTGAGCCCGTCTGCGACCCCGATTGTATGCGCCGTGCGAGCCATCGCGCTCGCCCCGCTACGGCGAGTCGGGCCCAAAGGCCGACGAACCCCGCGGCTTCGACCCAGTTGCCCCGCGGGCGGAGCGGCGGCAATAGAGTTGTTGGCGCAAACGCTGGAAGGACGAACTTGGCTATGTCTGCACACGGATCGGCTGTCGGGAGGACGCCATGACCGCGCTGGTACCGCTGACGACGAGGCTGAGGATGGCGCGCGTCGCCGTCGTGCTTCCGCCGGAGATCGCGGTTCCCGAGGCGGCCGACTTCGCGGCCCACGGCGCCGACCTGCTGATCTTCTCCAAGGGCAAGCGCGGCAACGAGGAGACGGCAGAGGCGATCCAGGTCGCCCGGAACCGGCTGTTCAGCCTTCCGACCCTTGTGGCCGCCGACGACCTCGCGGTCGGCTTGGCCTGCGGCGCGGATGTGGTGTTCCTGAAGCGCCCCGGCTGGCGGCCCTTCGGCTATCCGCGGCCGCACGAGTTCTCGATGTTCGGCAGGTCGATCGATGGCGCGGGCGACGTGGACGAGTTGCAGGGCGACCCGTTCGTCTTCGGCTTCGTCGGCCCTGCGGTCACGCGCGACGGCGTCAACGACTCGATCGCCGAGATGGCGCAGAAGGTGCCGCCGCTCGGCCTGCCGAGCGGGCCGGTGTGGTTCGCAGCGGGAGGCGTCTCCAGCGCCAACATCGCCGACGTGCTCGCCGCGGGGGCACGGAGGGTGACCGTCTCGACCGCCATCTTCGAGGCCGCCGACCCGTTCGCCGAGACGCGGGCGATCGCCGACGCGGTGAAGGCCGCCTGGGCCGAGGACCCGGCGGCGGAGGACTACACCAGGGACGCGTTCGGCTGACCCCACAGCCGCGGCGTCTCGCCGCGGACGATCGCGGTGATCCACCACACCAGTTCGATGCAGACCATGCCGATCAGGCCTGCGATCACCCCGAACGTGACGGTGTGCAGGTTCGACACGTCCAGCGTCAGCCATTCCCTGGCGAACGGCAGCATGAACAGGGCGAAGTAGAAGCCGTAGGCGAACAGCACCAGGCCGGCGCGCCACGCGACGTAGGGCCGGGCGACCACGCTCAGCACCCAGGTGGCGGTCATGATCAGCGCGATCAGCGTGGCCGTCGACGCCTGCGTCTGGACGTCGTCTGGCACGTCGTGCAGGCCGCGGGTGCCGATATAGGTCGTCAGGGCCGCGGCGGCCACGATGATGCCGCCGGGGATCGCGACGGCGAGCGTGCGCCGCACGAAGCCGGGCCTGGCCCGCTCCCGGTTCGGGGCGAGGCTGAGCAGGAAGGCGGGGATGCCGATGGTGAACCAGCCGACCGCGGTCATCTGCAGCGGCAGGAACGGGTTCGGGAGGCCGAGCACGCCGGCGGTCAGCGCCAGGATCACGGCGTAGATCGTCTTGGTGAGGAACAGTTTCGCGACCCGCTCGATGTTGCCGATCACGCGCCGCCCCTCCGCGACGACGTGCGGCAGCGATGCGAACTTGTCGTCGAGCAGCACGATCTGCGCGACGGCCCTCGTCGCCGAGGAGCCGGAGCCCATCGCGACGCCCAGGTCGGCGTCCTTGAGCGCGAGGACGTCGTTGACGCCGTCGCCCGTCATGGCGACGCTGTGCCCGCGGGCCTGCAGCGCGTCGACCATCTGGCGCTTCTGCTCGGGGGTGACGCGGCCGAACACGTCGCCGTTGTTGACGATGTCGATGAACTCGGGGCCCGGCTCGGGCAGCGTGCGCGCGTCGACGACCTCGCCGATCTCGACGCCGAGCGAGCGGGTCACCGCCCCGACGGAGGCCGCGTTGTCCCCGGAGATCACCTTGACGGCGACGTTCTGTTCCTGGAAGTAGCGCAGCGTGTCTGCGGCATCAGGGCGCTTGACCTGGTCGAGCACCAGCAGCGCCTTCGGGGTGACGGTCCCCGGCGCGGTAGGGGAGTCGACCGGCTCGGAGCCGGTGGCGAGCAGCAGCACCCTGCGGCCGGTCGCGCCGATCTCCTCGGCGCGCGCGGCGGTGGCGGGGTCGGCGAGCACGTCGGCGGCGCCGAGCAGCCAGGTGCCGTGCCCCTCGAACGTCGCGCCGGACCACTTCTTCGCCGAAGAGAACGGGGCCCGCACCGTCAGCGGCCACGCGTCGTCGGCTGGCGGCACGACGGCGTCGATGGCCTGCATGGACGCGTTGGGGGTGGGGTCGGAGGCGACCAGTTGGGACAGGGCCGCCGTCGGGTCGTCGCCGTCGAGCGGGATGATCTCGCCGAGCGTCAGGGAGTGCTGCGTCAGGGTGCCGGTCTTGTCCGCGCACACGACGCTGACGCGGGCGAGGCCCTCGATGGCGGGCAGTTCCTGCACCAGGCAGTTGCGCCTGCCGAGCCGGATGACGCCGAGCGCGAACGCCATCGACGTGAGCAGCACCAGCCCCTCCGGCACCATCGGCACCAGCGCGGAGGTGGTGCGCAGGATGGACTCCTGCCAGGTGGTGTCCGGCTGGGAGAACTGCACGATGATGTTCAGGATCCCCACCGGGATCAGCAGGAACGTCACGTACTTGAGGATCTGGTTGATGCCGCCGCGCAGTTCCGAGGAGACCAGCGTGAACTTGGCGGCCTGGGCCGTCAGTTGCGCCGCGTAGGCGTCCGCGCCGACCTTCGTGGCTCGGTAGGTGCCGGTGCCAGCCACCACGAAGGAGCCGGACATCACCTGGTCGCCCGGGCCCTTCGGCAGCGCGTCGGACTCGCCGGTGAGCAGCGACTCGTCGATCTCGAGGTAGTCGGAGGCGACGACCTCGCCGTCGACGACGACCTGCTCGCCCGGCGCGATCGCGATCAGGTCGTCCAGCACGACCCCATCGCGCACGATCTGCTGTGCGACGCCGTCGCGGATGACGGTGGGGTGCGCCTCGCCGACGACCGCAAGCTTGTCGAGGGTGCGCTTGGCGCGCAGTTCCTGCACGATGCCGATGATCGAGTTGGCAACGATCAGCATCCCGAAGAGGCCCTGGATGAAGTGGCCGGTGATCGCGACGCTCAGGAACAGCACGAACAGGATCGCGTTGACGCGCGTGAACACGTTGGCTCGGACGATGTCGAGCGTGGATCGGCCGGACCTGGAGGGCAGCGCGTTGACCTGCCCCGCGGCGATCCGTTCCGCTACCTGCTGAGAGGTCAGGCCGGTCGCCTCAACTTGCACGGTTGACACTCCGCTCGGCCAGGGCGGCAAGCGCGGTGCGACCCTCCTTCGTCATGGCGGTCGAGTCGAGCAGCCGCTCCGCGTGGCGCAGGTTCGACTCGATGGTCGCCTCGACGCTGCCCTTCGCCCCCGTGGAGGCGATCAGGTTGGCCGCGTGGGTGATGTCGTGATCCGTCAGGCCGGTCGAGCCGAGCAGGTGCGCCAGTTCGTCCGCCTCCGCGGGCGATCCCTCGGCGAGCGCCGTCAGGACGAGCACCGTCCGCTTGCCCTCGTGGATGTCGCCGCCGTAGGGCTTGCCGGTGAGGGCGGGGTCGCCGTAGACGCCGAGCAGGTCGTCGCGCAACTGGAAGGCGCGCCCGATGGTCGAACCGAACTCGCCAAGCACGCCGAGCAGGGCCTCGTCGGCGCCACCGAGCGACGCGCCGATCTGGGCGGGGCGGCGGATGGAGTAGCGGGCCGACTTGAACTCGAGCACCCGGCGGGCCACGTCGAGTTCCTCCGCGAAGCTGCCCGCGCCGGTGACGCGGTACTGGGCGCTCACGTCGAGGAACTGCCCGGCCGTGACCTCCGCGCGCATCGCGTTGAGCAGCGGGCGGGTCCGGTCAAGGCCGGGCGCGCCCGAGGCGTCGGCCATTTCGAGGCTCCACATCAGCAGCAGGTCGCCGAGCAGGATCGCCGACGATGTGCCGAACTCGGCCCTGTCGCCGCGGCCGCCGCGCTGCGAGTGGTACGCCTCGAAGCGCTTGTGGGCGGCGGGCTGGCCGCGGCGGGTGTCCGCGTCGTCGATCAGGTCGTCGTGGACGAGCGCGCTGACGTGCAGCAGGTCGAGCGATGAGGCGACCGCCAGCAGCGGCGCGTCGTCGTCGGGGACCCCTGCCGCCGCGACATAGCTCCAGTAGCAGAACGCGGGCCGCAGGCGCTTGCCTCCGGCGGTGGCGAGTTCCGCGACGCGCAGCAGTTCCGGCACACCCACCTCGTCGATCAGCGGCTGCTGGGCCGCCAGGAACGTGTCGATGGTTTCGCCGATCGCGGACAGGAATCCGTCGTTCAGCGGGGCGGTGGGATCAAGGGGGTCTCTCACGTGGGCAGCTTAGTCGAGCCGCCCACGCGACTGCCTATTGTTGGGGCCATGCACACGCGCGATCCACGACCCGGGACCGTGGGCGAGATGCTCGCCTCGGCCCAAGGGCCCCTCTTCTCCTTCGAGTTCTTCCCACCCAGGTCTGAGGAGGAGGAGCCGATCCTGTGGAGGGCGGTGGATGCGCTGGCGCCGCTGTTCCCCGATTTCGTGTCGGTCACCTACGGCGCGAACGGCTCGCGGCGCGACCGCACCATCCGTGCGACCCGCAGGATCGCTGCCTCCGGAGGGCCTGTCACGGTGGGACACCTGACCTGCGTCGACCAGTCGAAGGCAGACATCGCGGAGGCGTTAGCCGCCTACCGTGAGGCGGGGGTCACCAACATCCTGGCGATCCGCGGCGACATGCCGGGTGGGGGAGAGTGGGAGGCGCACCGCGACGGCCTCGGCAACGCCACCGAACTGGTGGCCTTCGTCAAGGAACAGGGCGACTTCTGCGTCGGTGTCGCCGCCTTCCCGAACCCGCACGAGACGTCGAATGACGCCGAACTGGACGCAGACATCCTCGAGGCGAAGGTCGCCGCGGGCGCCGAGTTCGCCATCACGCAGTTGTTCTTCGACGCGCGCCCCTACCAGGAACTGACCGACCGGATGACCGCCCGCGGCTGCCCGGTGCCGATCATCCCGGGCATCATGCCTCTGACGGTGATCACGCAGATCGAGCGCTTCGCGGCGCTGTCTGGCCGCGACCTGCCGGAGGACCTGGTCGCCCGGCTGCGGGCCGCAGGTTCCAAGGAGGAGGTCCGCGGGATCGGCCTCGACGCGGCGCTCTCGCTGTGCCGGGACCTGCTCGCCGCGGGCGCCCCCGGCCTGCAGTTCTTCACGCAGAACCGCTCCAAGGCGACCCGCGAGGTGTTGGCCCGGCTGAAGGACGGCCTGGGCGAGAACACCGACTGAGCCGATCGTCACCGGCGTGAACCGTCAGTCGAGCAGGCTCCGCCAGTCGGAGGTGTCGACGTCGAGGGTCACGAGTCGCTGCGTGGCGCGCGTCAGCGCGACGTAGAGCACCCGCACCCCGCCCGGCGCCTCCGCGACGATCTCGTCGGGCGAGACGACCACGACGCCGTCGTACTCGAGGCCCTTCGCCTGCAGCGCCGTGACGACGATCAGCCGGTCCTCGAACGCGGCGAGCCGGTCGTCGCCCATCAGCAGCAGTTGAACCTCGCGCAGCCGCGACGGGGGAACCACGATGCCGATGGTGCCGTTGACCTGGCCCGCCAGGTCGAGCAGGATGCCGCGCAGCGCGGCGGGCAGGTCGGCAGAGGTGGTGGCCTCCAGCCTTGGCTCGATGCCGGTGGAGCGGACGGCCTTCGGCAGTTCCGCGTCCGGGTAGACCTTGGTGATGACCTTGGCCGCCAGGTCGAAGACCTCGCTGGGGGAGCGGTAGTTGGTCGACATGGTGAACGTCCGGCGCTGCGCCCTCCCGATCAGTTCGTCGAGGGCCTTCGCGGTCTCCTCCGGGTACGGGTAGGAACTCTGCGCCGGGTCGCCGACGATCGTCCACGACGACTGCGGCCCGCGGCGGCGCAGCATCCGCCACTGCATGGGGGTGACGTCCTGCCCCTCGTCGACGAGGATATGCGCGTAGGTGGTCTGCGGGTCCTCGTCGGGGTCCTCGGTGCGCTCGAAGCGCAGCAGGTCGGCGGTGGTCAGCACCTCCGCGACGTCGCCGCCCTCCAAGAAGACGTCGACGTCGGCGTCCCTGTCCTCCGGCACCGGCCCGAGGATCGAGACCAACTCGTCGAGCAGCGCCATGTCGGCGATCGACCAGCCCGTCAGGTTGTCGGCATCGGCCTCGGAGCCGCGCAGCCAGCCGTAGGAGGCGGACAGCGCCGTGCGCTGCTCCGGCGTCAGGGCCGTTGCGACGCGCCCGGTCAGTTCGGGGTCAGACAGCCGGGCGAGCACGCGCGGCGCGCTCAGCGCCGGCCACCAGGCGTTCATGAACATGGCGAGGCTGGGGTGCTCGCGGACCCGCTCGTCCAGTTCGGCTGGCTCGATCTCGACGTCCTCGGGGAACTTGGCCTTCAGCGCCGCGATCACCAACTTGAGGGCAAGGTCGCGGCCGCGGTTCAGCTTGGTCTGCGCGAGCACCTGGTCGCGGATCCTGCCGAGTTCGCGGGCGTCGAGGCCGAGCACCTCTCCCTTGACGGTGACGCGGACCCGCAGCGCGTCCGGGTGGTCGATCAGCGGGGTCCGCACCAGGCGGCGCAGCACCGCGACCATCGCGAGGCTGCCCTTGACGGTGGCCGCGTCGGCCGGGTCCATCCGCTCGCTAGCCATGCCGAGCACGTCGCTAGCGACGCTTCCGATGGCCTTGAGCGTCACCGAGTCCTCGCCCAGGCTCGGCAGCACCCGCTCGATGTAGTTCATGAACACGTTCGACGGGCCCACGACGAGCACGCCGCCGCGCTCCAGTCGCGCCCGGTTCGTGTAGAGCAGGTAGGCGGCGCGGTGCAGCGCCACCACGGTCTTGCCCGTGCCGGGGCCGCCCGCGATGATCGTGACGCCCTGGTAGGGGGCGCGGATCGCCTCGTCCTGCTCGGCCTGGATGGTGGCGACGATGTCCTTCATGGTGCGCCCGCGGGCGCGGGTCAGCGACGCCATCAGGGCGCCCTCGCCGATGATCGGAAGGGCGGTCTCGGCCGACGAGTCGAGCAGGTCGTCCTCGAGACCGATCACCTTGTCGTCGCGGCAACGCAGCACGCGGCGTCGGATCACGCCCATCGGCTCGGCGGGGGTGGCGCGGTAGAACGCCTCCGCTGCGGGGGCCCGCCAGTCGATCACCAGCGGCTCGTAGTCGGAGTCGCGCACGCCGATGCGTCCGATGTAGCGCGCCTCGTCGTCCCTGGTCAGGTCGATCCGGCCGAAGACGAGGCCCTCGTGCTCCGCGTCGAGGATCGCCAGCCTGCGGGCGGCCTGGTAGGCGAAGGCGTCGCGCTCGAACAGCGCGGTGCCGTCCTCCTCGCGGGTCCATCCGGTGCGGTCGGAGCGATAGATCTCCCGGCCCTGCTCGGCCAGCGATTTGGCGCTGGCCGTTGCGGCGTCGAGGTTGTCGTACACCCTGTCGACGTGGGCCTGTTCAAGGGCGATCTCGCGATTCAGGTCGGCGCGCGAAGTACTCAAAACCACTCATCCTCGGTTGAGACAGACAGTCAAGCTTACTACCGATCGACGTGGGGTTCCGTGCCGTGCCCAACCCCCAGTTGGCGGCGCTTGTTCGCCTAAGGCACAGTGGATACCGCCGAAACCGACCCAGAATGAGTTGATCGCATGTCCTCCGCGCCCGCAAACACCAACGGGTACAAGATCACCATCGTCGCCATGCTCGTGGTGATCATCGCCCTGATCGGGGTGATCGCCCAGATGCAGATGGGCGGCTCGCAGGCCGCCCCGCAACAGGAGCAGACGACGCCCGCAGGCAACGCCGCGACGGAGCCGCCCGCGACGGTGGAGACCGGCGAGCCGACCGCAGAGCAGGCCGAACTGCAGCGCTTCTTCCTGGAGGACCTGCCCAAGCGCGACCCCGCCGATCCGCTGGCGATGGGACGCGTCGACGCGAAGATCGTGCTGACCGAATGGGCCGACTACCGCTGCCCCTTCTGCTCGGTGTTCGCCGAGGAGACGCTTCCCGCGCTGCAGCCGCTGATCGACGACGGGACGCTGCGCGTCGAGTTCCGCGACCTCGCCATCTTCGGCGACGAGTCGGTCCGCGCCGCCACCGCGGCCCGCGCCGCGGGCGTGCAGGGCAAGTACTTCGAGTTCGCGCACGAGTTGTACGTCGCGCTTCCCAACCAGGGACACCCCGACATTCCCGACGACCTGGTCTTCGGCATCGTCGAGAAGCTCGGCCTCGACGTCGAGCAGTTCACCGCCGACTGGGCCGACCCCGCCCACGCTGAGGCCGTCGCCGCCGATTCCGCGGAGGCGCAGGGCTTCGGGCTCACCTCGACCCCCTCGTTCGTGGTCGGCTCCGAGTTCGTCTCGGGAGCCCAGCCGCTCGAGTATTTCCAGAAGCTGATCGCGCAGCAGGTCGCGCTGGCCGACTGATGCTGATCGGTTACGCAGGCGCCTTCCTCGGTGGGGTCGCCGCGATCCTCAGCCCCTGCGCCGCGCTGCTGCTGCCCGCCTTCTTCGCCTACGCCTTCAACGGCGACCGCGCGAAGCTGTTCGCCCGCACCGGGCTGTTCTACCTGGGGCTGCTGCTGACGCTCGTGCCGCTCGGCCTGGGAGCCGGGGCGCTCGGGTCCCTCGTCACGGTGCACCGCGGCACGCTGTCGATGGTCGGAGGCGCGATCCTGATCGTGTTCGGGCTCATCACGGCGCTCGGCATCCGGATCCCCATCCCCGGCCTCGCGCAGCGCGGTGACCCGCGCTCGGCCCTCGGCGCGATCCTGCTCGGCGCGACCTACGGGCTCGCGGGAGCCTGCACCGGGCCGCTGCTCGGCGCGGTCCTGACGGTCGCCGCGGTCGGCGGCAGCCCGCTGTACGGCGCGGTGCTGCTGGCCGCCTTCGGCGCCGGCATGGTGGTGCCGCTGGTGCTGCTCGCACTGGTGTGGGAGCGGTTCAAGCTGGGGGAGCGGCTGAAGCCGAAGCCGGTGAAGCTCGGCCCGTTCACCACCTCGGTGATCGGGCTGGTCTCCGGAGCGCTGTTCGTCGCCGTCGGCCTGCTTTTCCTGCTCACCGACGCGACCTCCGCGCTTGGCGGCATCCTCGGCGCGACCGAGCAGTACAAGCTTGAGAACTGGCTGCGCGGCGTCGGCGAGGCGGTGCCTGACTTCGTGATGCTGGCGCTGGCGGCCGTGGTGGTCGGCCTCATCGCGTGGCGCTGGCTCTCCAAGCCGAAGGGCGACGAGGGCTCAGGGTAGCCGCGGCATCGTGAAGGCGATGTTGGTGGGGCGGCAGTCCTCGCCCGTCAACCGCTCGTGCAGTTCGTAGACGGCCAACGCGGCGCTTCCCAACTGCGCCCACGGCTCCGGCCCAGCGGGCGAGGCCGCAGAGGCGCGCAGCGCGCCGTCCTCCCCGACGATCGGGGGAAGCGCCAGCCACTGCTCCGCGCTGACCGGCTGGGCCAGCGGCGTCGGCTGTCGGCAGTCGATGTCCGCCTCGCCCTCGGCGCCGTCGGCGAGCGTGACGCCGCGCTCTTGCATCCGGTCGAGCAGCAGGCCGAGCAGCCGGGAGGCGGGCTGCACGGTGGCGTCGCCGTCGACCAGGTGCCAGCGCCCGAAGGAGCGTTCGACCACGAGCGGCAGCGCAAGCAGCGCGGGGGAGGCAGGGTCGTCGACCAGGCGAAGCGCCAGGTCGGCAAGCGGGCCGAGCGGTGCGGCGACATCGGCGACGGAGCTCTCGAGCCACAGCGCGCGTCGCTGCTCGTCGGTGACCACCGGTTCGTTGCCCTCCAGCGCGTGCCTGCGGAAGGCGTGCCAGAGGCGGTCCAGGTCGTCGAGGCGGTCGCGCCAGGCCTGCGCGACCTGTTCGCCGAGCGCGTCGCGGACGGCGCGGAACTGCGGGCCGCGCTCGGTCGGCAGGTCAAGCACGGTGCCGTCGGCGAGCACGTGGCGCGGCGGCGGCGCCTCCACCAGTTCGAGGCCCGCGCGGTTGAGTTCGGCCTGCAGGTGGCCGCCGGACTTCTTGAAGAGGTCCTTCCAGGTGGCGGGCAGCGCGATCACGGGGGAGGCGTCGTCCAGCGCGCGGTCGAGGGGGAGGCCGTCGGTGACGAGCGTCACCTCGTGCCCGAGGCGGGCAAGGCGCGCCGAAGCCGCCATCGCCGCCAGCGTCGCGCCGCGGACGCTCACCTTCGCCATCGCCGCCTCCTCGTCACCTCATCGCTGCGGGCGCGCCCATGATGCCACGGTTGGCCCGCGTCAGTCGCCCCCGGCATCCGCAGCACGGAGCGCGGCGCGTGCCTCCATCAGCGCGAAGCCGAGGAGGTTGAGCCCCCGCCACCGACGGGGATCGCCCGCCCGCCCGTCCGAGGCCGCGAGACCGATGCCCCAGACCCGGTCCACCGGAGATGCCTCGACGATCAGCCGGTCGCCGGTGCCGAGGAGGAAGCCGCGCAGCGCGTCGTGCCCGCCGAACTTGGCGGCGTTTCCCTCGACCACGATCGCGAATCGCGCCGCCTCCCAACGCTCAGGGTCGTAGCCGCGCACCTCGCGCCCGAGGCGCTTGATCTCCTTGGGGGAGTCTGCCGCGAGGATCGCGGCAAGCGTCTCGTCGTCACCGAAGACGCGGGCCTTGCCAGCCATCATGTACTGCTCGGCGTTGGAGTAGCGGACGCCGTCGACGTCGAAGGCGGCCGGATACCACTGACTCAGGCACTCCCGGCCGACCTTGCCCGCCCGTCCGGTGTGCCCCCAGAACAGCAACGGGTCCGGCTCCGCACCGCTCGCGGCGCGCGCGATCGCCGCGTCGAGCAGCGCCCGCTCCCGATCCGTTGCCATCGTTTTTCCTCCTTCCAGGACAGTAGCGCCCAGCCCGGACGGTGCGGCCTCCCATGCCCTCGTGGTGGGCCGCCGTGCCGGGCCTTTGTCACCGGACCCATGCCTGTGGACAGAACTTTTGCGTTATCCACAATTCTTCGCGCCGGGCTTGACGTCTTGTCGGAGGGGGAGCCTATAGTTGTCTTCATCCGAACGCCTGTTCGATTAGTTCGGGGAAGCTCTGGTGTGAACAGGCGAAACGGGTATGGGCCGCCCCGGCCCGGTGTGGATTCGACCCCCACGCCGGTCCGGGGCTCCCGGGTCGAATGAGCAGTTTTCGAAGAATCGAACGATCCCCGGGAGGCGGCCATGCGTACCTACGACGAACCCATCCATGTGCTGTTCTCGGACCAACCGCGCCAGTTCATCTGGCGCGACCGGCTGCTGCTGGTCAAGGAGGTCCAGGGCAGGTGGAGCAGGGCGACGCCCTGGTGGTCAGGGAGACAGGCCCGCGCGGTGCGCGGCGAGGCCGTCGAGGCAGACGGAGCCGACCCGCTCGGCGAGCGGGAGGTGTGGCGCGTCGAGGCGGGCAACGGCAGGCACCGCGGCGTCTACGAACTGGCCCGCACCGTCGACGCGCAGGACTGGGTGCTGCAGGCGGTGCTCGACTGATGATCGACCTTAGCCATGCCCAGCGGCTCATCATCGAGGCGGAGTACGCCGACCCGCCTGCGGCGCGGTTCGGCGTCGCCTACCGCGCCGCGCAGCAGATCGCGCTCGCGGTGATCGCCGCCTCGCCCCGCCGCGTCCGCGGGCGCACCGACGCGTGGGAACTGCTCGCGGTCGTCGCGCCAGAACTCGGCGAATGGGCCGCCTACTTCGGCGTCTACGCGCCCGCCGCTAAGGTGGGCGTCGCGAGCGAGCGGATCGCGGCCGACATGGTGCGCGCCTCCGACCAGTTCCTCGCAGACGCGTCGCGCTGGCTGCGCAGGCGCGAGCGGGCCGTCGCGGCGGAGGCAATGTGATGGAGCAGTTCGTGCACCTCAGGGTGGCCTCCGGCTACTCCTTCCAGTACGGCGCCTCGCATCCGAGCGAACTGGTCGCCGAGGCCCTCGCGCACGGCATGGACGCGCTGGCCATCACCGACCGCGGTGGCCTGTACGGGGCCATCCGCTTCGCGAAGGCCTGCCTGCAGGCAGGCATCGCGCCCATCGTCGGCGTCGACCTCGCGGTCCGGCCGGCCGGCTGGCAGCCCCCGCGACGGCCCAACGCCGCCCGCGGCGGGCAGTTGCGCGACGAGCGGCTGCCCCGGGCGGTGGTGCTGGCCACCTCCCGCGCGGGGTGGGGCGCGCTCTGCTCCCTGATCACGGCCGCGCAACTCACCGGCGACCGCTCCGATCCGGTCGTCACGCTCGAGACCATCGCGCAGCACTGCGCGGGCCGCGACACCCTTGTCATGCTCGGCGCCGATTCCGAGGTCGGCGAACTGATCGCGGCCGGGCACCCGGAGGCTGCGCGGCTCGCCGCCGTGCGGTGGCGTTCCGAACTGGGTGGGGGCCTCGTGCTTGCCGCCACCAACCACCAGACCGGCGGCCGCGGCGTCACCTCGGCGCACCAGGCGGGCGGGATCATCCGGCTCGCAGACGAGTTGGGCCTGCCCGCGGCGCTGACCAACGCGGTGCGGATGGCCCGCAGGCAGCAGGCGGCCACCGTCGATGTCCTCGACGCGGCACGTCGCCTCGTGCCCCTCGACGTGCGCAACATCGACCGCCGCAACGCGGAGGGCTACCTCAAGGACGGCGCGGCGATGCGCCTCGCCGCAGACGAGGCGGCCCGGCTCGCGGGCAGGCCCGACGGCGCGTCGCTGCTCGCCGCCACCCGGGCCGTCGCGGAGCGCTGCCGCCTCGACCCGATCGGCGACATCGGGCTCGGCGAGATCAGGCTCCCCGAGTTCGAGACCCTCGGCACCACGCCCGAGCAGGCCCCCGCCGCGCTGCGCGCCCGCTGCGAGGCGGGCATCGCCGAGCGCTACGCCTCGCCGGGGGCAGACGTGTTCGACCGCCTCGACGAGGAACTGTCGGTGATCGGCAGGATGGGATTCGAGTCCTACTTCCTCACCGTCGCCGATGTCGTCGGGCTGGTCCGTGACCTCGGCATCCGCTGCGCGGCCAGGGGGTCCGGCGCTGGCAGCCTCGTCAACTACGCGCTGGGCGTCTCGGAGGTCGACCCGATCCGCTACGGCCTCATCATGGAACGCTTCCTGTCTCCGCTCAGGATGGCGCTGCCCGACATCGACCTCGACGTCGAGTCGGCGCGCCGCACCGAGGTCTACGACAAGATCCTCGAGACCTTCGGGGGGCAGCGCGTCGCCTGCGTCGCCATGATCGAGACCTACCGGGTCAGGCATGCCGTCCGCGACGTCGGAGCCGCGCTCAGCCTGCCTCCCGTCGAGATCGACGCCATGGCGAAGGCCTTCCCGCACATCAGGGCCCGCGACGCCCGCAACGCGCTGCGCGACCTGCCCGAGTTGCGCGCCGCGGGCCTGGGGGAGCGGCGCCTCGACATGCTCTTCGGGCTGGTCGAGTCCCTCGACGGGCTGCCCCGCCACATCGCGCTGCACCCGTGCGGCGTGATCCTCAGCGACTCCTCGCTCGGGCAGCGCACCCCGCTCGAGGCGAGCTACGGCGGCTACCCGATGAGCCAGTTCGACAAGGACGACGTCGAGGACCTCGGCCTGTTGAAGTTGGACGTGCTCGGCATCCGGATGCAGTCGGCCATGGCGCACGCCCTCGACGAGATCGACCGCACCGACGCGGAGGGCCCGACCCCAGACATCGACGCGCTGGCCCCGTTCGACGACGAGGCTGTCTACGACATGATCGCCCACCGGGCGACGCTCGGCTGCTTCCAGATCGAGTCGCCCGGCCAGCGGGAACTGGTCGGCAAGTTCGGCCCCGAGACCTTCCACGACCTGATCGTCGACATCTCCTTGTTCCGGCCGGGGCCAGTCAAGTCCGACATGGTCACGCCCTTCCTGGAGTCGCGGCAGGGGTGGACGGAGCCCGAGTACCTGCACGACAGCCTCATCCCAGCCCTCGAACAGACCTATGGCGTGGTCGTCTTCCACGAGCAGATCATCATGATCATCGCCGCCGTCACCGGCTGCACCCTCGCCCAGGGCGACGAGGTGCGCCGCGCGCTCGGCGACTCCGAGGGCCAGGCGAAGGTCAGGAAGTGGTTCACGAGGCTCGCCGTCGAGCGCGGCTACGGGGAGCAGGTCACCGAACAGATCTGGTTCATCCTCGAATCCTTCGCATCGTTCGGGTTCTGCAAGGCGCACGCCGCCGCCTTCGCGCTGCCCACCTACCAGTCCGCCTGGCTGAAGCGGCACTACCCTGCGCACTTCCTCTCCGGCATCCTCACCCACGACCCTGGCATGTACCCCAAGCGGTTGCTGCTCGAGGAGGCGCGCCGGATGAACATCTCGGTGCTCGGACTCGACGTCAACCGCAGCACCGGCCAGTACCGCGCGGAACGACTCGAGACGGCGGGCAGGGAGGAGGCCCTGACGCTGCCGGAGCACTTCGCGATGGGTGGCGACCCGGTGGCGGATGACGACGCGGGCCAGGTCGAGGCCGGGTTACCGCAGATCGACGGGTGGGGCATCCGGCTCTCGCTCGCCGACGTCAAGGGCATCTCCGAGCCGGAGATCGAGCGGATCGTCGCGGGCCAGCCGTTCGCCTCCCTCAGCGACTTCTGGGCAAGGGCACGGGTCGCAGAACCCGTCGTCGAGAGGCTCGTCCTGGCGGGCGGCTTCGACCGGCTCTACGGCATCGGGAGGCGCGCCGCCGTCACCAGGCACGGCCAGGTCACCCGCCGCGACCTGCTGCTCGCGCTCGCCGACCTGCACCGCGCCCGCAGGGCCGACGAACGGGTCGCGGCGCGGGCGAAGGGCCGCAGGCGCCAGGTGCTCAGCGCCGATCCCGCCGAGTTGGCAAGGGCGCAGCGCCAGCAGGCCGACCGCGCCGCGCAGGCCGTGCAGACCGCGCTCGACTTCGGCGACGCCGAGGCGGCGCCCACCGCGGATGTCGCCGTCACGGGGCTCCCCGAGATGGACGACGACCAGCGCCTCAAGGCCGAACTGGAGATCCTCGGCCTGGACGCGAGCCAGCACATCATGGGCCGCTACCTGCCGCTGCTGCGGGCCATCGGGGCGTCGAGTTCGCGCGTCCTGCTGCAGCACCGCAACCAGGAGGAGGTGTTGGTCGCGGGCGTGAAGGTCGCCACCCAGACCCCGCCCGTCCGCTCGGGCAGGCGCGTGATCTTCCTCACCCTCGACGACTCGACGGGCCCCGTCGACACCACCTTCTTCGAGGACGTGCAGGGCCCCTACGCGGCGACGGTCTTCTCGTCGTGGATGCTGCTGGTGCGAGGCAAGATCCGCCGCACCGGGCCGCGCGGCATCTCGATCCGCGCCACCGGCGCCTGGGACCTCGGCACCCTCGACGAGACGTGGCGCGCCGCGCTCAACCAGGGCGCGACAGAGGAGGAGGCCATCGCCGCCGTCACCGCCATCCTCGACGAGGTGCCCGAGGGCTACTCGCTGGTCGGTACCTGGGAGGAGACGCGCCGCCCCGCCGCCGACCCCGAGGAAGCGACCGGGGCCGCGGACCCCGACGAGCCCGCGCCCGAGGGCTTCGAACCGCCGCCCGACCCGCAGCGCCACACCCGCGCGGGCGGCATGGGCCGCCGCCGCGTCCTGGTGCACGCGAGCGGGTTCAAGCAGTCGCCCTATTCCGACATCAAGCCCGCGGGCACCGGGGCGGCCGAGGCGCCGCGGAAGCTGTGGCACTCCAGCCCGGGAAGCTCAGGAAGGTGACCCCATGCCAGTGATCGCCCACGTGGACATGGACGCGTTCTACGCCTCCGTCGAGATGGCACGGCACCCCGAACTGCGCGACGTGCCGATGTTCGTCGGCGGCTCCACCAGGGGAGTGGTGCTGTCGGCCAACTACCCGGCACGGCGCTTCGGCATCACCTCCGGCATGCCCACCAGCCGGGCCCGCCGGATGTGCCCGCAGGTCGCCGTCGTGCATCCTGACTTCGACCACTACACCGCGGTCTCGGCTGGCATCGCCGAGATCTTCGACACCATCACCGACCGGGTCGAGATGGCCTCCATCGACGAGGCGTTCATCGACCTGACCACCGCGCTGCGCAGGCTGGGCGGCGACCCGGTCGCGATCGGGGAACGGCTGCGCGCCCAGGTGATGGACGAGCAGGGCATCGCCTGCTCGGTCGGCATCGGGCCGAGCAAGTTCATCGCGAAACTCGCCTCCAAACAGGCCAAGCCCGACGGGCTGGTGTGGATCACCGCCGACCAGGTGATCGCCTTCCTGCACCCGCTGCCCGTCGAGGCGATCTGGGGCGTCGGGGAGGCAACAGCGGGCAAGTTGCACCGGCTCGGGCTCGAGTCGGTGCGCGACGTGGCCAACACGCCGAAGGCCACCCTGCAGCGGGCGCTCGGCGACGGGCAGGGTGGCCTGCTGTTCGACCTCGCCTGGGGCCGCGACGACCGCTCGGTGCTCGTCAGGGAGCCCGCCGAGCACAGCGTCGGGTCGCAGGAGACCTTCGGCCGCGACACCGACGACCCTGCCCTCGTCGTCACCGAGATCCTGCGGATGGCGGACCGCACCGCAGGCCGGATGAGGGCCCAGGAGATGGTCGGCAGGACAGTGACCCTCTCGGTGCGCTTCGCCGACTTCACGACCATCACCCGCACCGGCACCCTCAAGGCCTACACCGACCGCACCAACGACATCTACGCCGAGGCGCTGCGCCTGTTCGAGAGGCTCGGGTTGCAGCGCGCCCGGATCCGCCGCGTCGGGGTGCGCGTCGAGAAACTGGTCCCCAAGACCGAGACGTACCAGCAGCCAGCCCTCGACGAGCCGGCCCGCGGCTGGGAGGAGGCGGAGGAGGCCATCGACCGCGCGGTGCTGCGGTTCGGGCCGAATGCGGTGCAGCGCGCCCGGCTGGCCCGGCGCGCCGACGTCCTCACGGCTGCGGGCTGAACCGCCCGCGGGTCGGTAGCATCCAGGCGTGCCCCAACGACGCAAGATCACCGCCTCGGCCGCGACCCGCGCCAGGTACGCGAAGCGTCGCAGGAACCGGCTCGCACGGGTCGACAACGACCTCACCGACGCGCAGTGGGCCGACATCGTCTCCGCATGGGGTGCCTGCGCCTACTGCGAGGCCGTCGGCACCGCGCTGCAGCGCGACTGCGTGCTCCCCGTCTCCCGCGGCGGCAGATACACCCTCGACAACGTGGTGCCCGCCTGCCCGTCGTGCAACGCGAGCAAGCACAACGACGAGGTGACAGGCTGGCTGCGCCGCAAGCGGCTGGACGAGAACCTGTTCCTGATCAGGCACGCGCGCATCCTGGTGGCGCTCCACGCGGCGCCACTGGAGGGTTAACCGGCCCCGCCCCTTGTGAAGATACCCCCACCGGGTATCTTCGGTGGTGTCGTCATCGCCCGAACGAAAGGCACACCCGTGCGCACCCTCCCCGCCGCCGCCGCATCGATGATCGCCGTGATCGCACTCGGCGCCTGCTCCGCGGACCAGCCAGCCAGCACCCCGCCCACCGCGGCCGCACCATCAGCCGCCGCGGCTGACGTCGAGGCGTTCCTCGCGGAACACGACCTGGCAGGCAAGAGCGTCACGGAGATCGTCGACGCCCTCGACGCGACAAACGACGACCGGGAGTCCGGGCCGTTCGGCTCCGTCCGCTCCGGCGAACTGATCCTCGCCGACGACCGCTCCGAGGTGGCCCTTCCCATCGAGGACGCCTTCTACCTCTCGATCGCCCCCTACGTGAACCAGACCCACGAGTGCTACAACCACAGCCTCTCGGGCTGCCAGGGCGAGTTGGTCGACACGGACCTCGACGTCACCATCGTCGGCGCAGACGGCACGGAGATCTTCGCGGGGGACAGGACCACCGGCCCCAACGGCTTCGCGGGCTTCTGGCTGCCGCGCGACATCGACGCCACCATCACGATCACCGCCGACGGCAGGAGCGCCACCACCCGGATCGGCACAGGTGCGGACGACCCCACCTGCCTCACCACCATGCAACTCGGCTGAGCCGGAAAAGCCGAACCGTCGGGGGCGAACCCCCGACGGTCAGGCGTTAGTTGCCAGGCGTCAGTTGTCGCCGCCCTGCTGGCGCTTGCGCCAGCGTTCCTCGAGGCGGTCCATGAAGTCGCTCGTCGGGGGATCGTTCTTCGGTGGGCCCTGCTTGGGCTTGCTCGGCTGCCCGTCGTCTCCGACGCGCTGCCACGAGTTGATGCCGAGCAGGGCGGCGGCCAGCATGATCAGGAAGCCGACGACGCTCACCGCGGGGTGCACCTGCACCCCTGCGATCAGGACCGCGACGCCGATCACGAAGCCGAGGCCGGCAAGCGCCGCGCGCCTGCGGTGCACGCGCACCTCGGCCGACCCGCTCAGCCGATCCGCCAGCTTGGGGTCATCGGCCATCAGGGACGCCTCAAGCTGCTCCAGTAGCTTGCGCTCCTGCTCAGAAAGGGCCATCTCATCTCCCTCGTTGGCTCGATACTTGCATTCTATGCTCCCAGTCAATTGTCCGAAAGCGAGCCGTCGGGCGGCCCACCCGTCGTCCGGCGAGCCGAGCCGAACAGCGAGGCGGGCAACAGCACGGCCCTGAACCGGGCACCTGAGGATGCGGCCCGCGAAACAGAGGTCCGAAGCGCCTTGACCTGGGTCGCAAGTTCCCCGGCGTCGCTGCCCTCACGGGAGAAGCGACTCCGCTCGACGGTCTGCGCGATCGCGGCAAGCGCAGCGGCGCCCTGCGGCGCCAACTGATCCGCGGCCGCCTTCGAGGCAGGGCCGGGGGAACCACCCGGCCAGGACAGGCCGAAGTCGCGGAAGGTGGCGCGCACCTCGTCCCAGGCGGCGTCCGCCGCGCGCTCCGGCTCCTGGCCGCCGCGCAGCCTCAGCCCGCGCTGGACGAGCCGCGCGAGGGCGGGCAGCGCCAGCAGCAGGAGAACGAGGGCGCCGATGCCGATCCCCGTCGCCACGGCGCGTCCGCCAGCCCCCTGCGATGGGTCGGCGCTCGGCGTGGGGCTGGGAGTGGGCGTCGGGGTCGGGGTCGCCGCGGGCTCCTCGGAGGTGGGCGCGGTCGGCTCCGGCGTCGGGCTGGCCGAGCTGGGATCGGCGGGGTCGACGTACTCGGGAGGCCCGTCGAACGCGGGGGTCGGCTCGAAAGGAACCCACCCCAGGCCGTCGAGGTACAGCTCGGGCCATGCGTGCGCGTCGTGCGCCGTCACCTCGTAGCTGCCGTCCTCCTGCCGCTCGCCGGGCGTGAAGCCGACGGCCATCCGCGCGGGGATCCCCTCGATCCGCGACATGGTGATCATGGCGGCGGCGAAGTGGATGCAGTACCCGGAGCGGTCCTCAAGGAGGAAGGCGTTGATCGCGTTGCTGCTCGACGAGCCGGGCGCGCCGAGCGAGTAGGTGAACTGGTCGGAGCGCAGGTACGACTGGATCGCCAGGGCCTTCTGGCCTGCTGTCTGCGCGTCGCCGACGACCTCGCTGGTGAGTTGGGTGACCTCGGGGGAGAGGCCCTGCGGGATCTCGGAGACGACGGCGTCGAGGCCGGAGCCGGCACCCGCCGCCTCGACCTCCTCCTTGGTGGGGTCGGGAATGACCGACTCGACCGAGTACTCCAGCCCCCGCGTCTGGTCGATGCGGTCGACGCCCGCCGCCACGATGGAGAGCGTCTCCGGGTCGTAGGACCAGGTCCCGTCGGCGCTGAAGCCGCGCGGCGCGAACGGCGCGGGCAGGTACTCGGAGGGGATGTCGGCCATCTGGACCTCGACCTTGACGTCGACGCCCGGCTGGTTCGACGCGGAGCCGAGCCCGAAGCGGCTCAGCCGCATCGGCATCAGCCGCGCCCCGTCAGAGGTCAGGTTCGCCAGGGCTACCGTGCGCAGGTAGGTCGGCTCGTCGTTGCTCGCGCGGTAGTTCAGCACCGGAACATCGTCCGGCCTGCGCAGGTCCTGGTTGAGCCGGACCGTCGGGTCGCTCAGTTGGATGGGGCCGTCCTGGCCCGAGTTGTTCCATGGCTGCTTCGGGCCGAGCGGGATCAGCGGCGCGATCAGCAGCGACGCGATCACGCCGATCGCGGCGATCGCCAGGGCGGTTGCGGTGCGCGACGCGTTGAAGGCCCCGGAGCGCGACGCGCGGCCGGTCGCGCCTCCGAACCCTCCGGAGGCGAGCAGCACGGCCAGGTAGCCGGCGAGCACCGGTAGCACCTGGTACCAGGGCAGGTCCTGGCGCACGATCAGTGCCGACATCGTGAACGAGAGCGCGAGCGGCGCGATCGCCCAGCCCGGCTGCTCCAGGCCGTTGACCAGCAGTTCGAGCACGATCGTCAGCACCGAGGCGAGCAGCAGCACCAGCCACACCACGCCGGGCACCGCCGACAACGGCGGGGGCTGGTTGCGGATGGCCTCGACGCCGTCGCTTGTCAGCAGCGACAACGCGTCGAAGGGGTCGCCGGGCCCGGCGAGCGAGAGCCCCCGCCAGACGAGCACGCCGACGATCGCCACCAGTTGGGCGATCAGCGTCAGCAGGCGGGGGGCGCGCAGCAGCGCGAGGATCAGCCCGACCACCGCAGAGGCGACGAGCACGGGGAGGCTCTCCACGACGAAGGCGTCGCGCTCGATCAGCGCGCCGAGCGGGAGCAGCGACAGCCCCACGGCGACGGCGATCATCACGCTGGTGAGCGGGTGGTAGGTGAACTTCATCGCGGCACCCTCGCCCACGCGTCGGGAACGGTGTCGCCGGGCGAATAGCGCGTCAGCGTCCAGCCGTGGTTGGCGAGCAGTTTCACGGCGTCCTCATGTTCGTCGGACGGGGAGTTCCACCGCTCGGCGTCGGGGACAAGCGCGACCAGGCTGCGGGCCCCAGCGCCTGCTGCGGTCAGGGCGGCGGCGTCGGCCGCGGTCAGCAGGCCGGTCACAGCGACAAGCGACGCCGAGTTGCCGAGCGCCTCCGGGTCGCTGAAGGCCTCGCCGAGCCAGCCGTGCTCGGAGGCCGTCAGGTCCGTCATGGCCTCGATCATTGCCTGGCCCGCGGACGGCCCGACGGAGTGGCCGGACTGGTACACCGAGCCGGACGGCGACACGATCGAGAGCCGGTAGCGGCCCGACAGCAGCATGGTCGCCACCGACGTGACGGCCGACACGGCCCACTCGAGGGAGCCGCGCGGCCCGTGGTCGGCGTGCGCCGAGCGCCGGGTGTCGACGATCAGCGTGCTCGACGGGTCCCACGGGTGTTCCTCGAGGCGGACCATCAGGTCGTCCTTCTTGGCGGAGAGCTTCCAGTGCACCCGGCGCATGTCGTCGCCGTAGCGGTGCTCACGCACCAGCACGTCGTCGGTGCCGGCCTGGCCGATCCGCTGCGGCGTCGCATCGCCCGCCGCGCCGAGCCCTGAGCCGGTCGGCAACTCGGTGAGCGGCCACACGCGAGGCGTGACGCGCAGCGTCGAGTCCTCGCCGTTGGAGGTGACGGTGCGGCGGGCCAGCCCGAACGGGTCGGTCGCCGAGGCCGTCAGCGGGCCGATCCGGAACCGGCCGCGCGACTCGGCCTCGACGCTGTAGCCCACGGCCTGGTGCCAGCGCCCGAAGCCGCGCGCGATCACGAACGACGCGCCGCCCCCGATGGCGTGGTCGGCGGAGTCGTTGAAGCGCAGCGCGCTGGACTGGGCGGGGGCGTCGTTGATGACGCGCAGCACGATCCTGGCGGTCTCGCCGTTGGGCATCATCGGCGGCTCAAGGGTGCGCTCATGCCCGATCCGGGGCGGCGCGACCAGGAGGTACAGCAGGGCGAGCACCGGCAGCGCGGTCAGCCCGAGCGTCAGCCACAGGATGTCGCGTTCGCCGATGAAGGCGGCCGCCACAGAGGCGATGCCGCCGAGAATGACGATCGCGAGGCCGCGGCCCGTCAAGCGTGCGCCGCCGATCAATGCGGTTACCCCCGCTCCGGCGTCGGCACCGATGCGATCACGGAGGAGACGATCCCGGCTGCCTCGCGCCGGGCGACCTGCGCCTCGACGGTGGGGAGCACCCGGTGGGCGAGCACCTCGACGGCGAGCGAGCCGACGTCCTCGGGGATGACATAGTCGCGCCCTGCGAGCGCGGCGGCGACCCGGGAGGCCCGCATCAGGTGCAGCGAGGCGCGGGGGCTCGCACCGAGCCTGAGGTCGGGGTGCCTGCGCGTCGCCTCGACGACCGAGACGATGTAGTCGTTGATGACGGGGGCGACGTAGACGGCCCGGATCGCCTGGATCGCGGCCGCGACCGTCGCGGCGTCCGTGACGGGGCGCACGGAGTTCAACTGGTCGCCGCCCGCCTGCGCCGCGAGCATCGCGACCTCGGACTGGCGCGCCGGGTAGCCCATGGTGATGCGCGCCATGAAGCGGTCGCGCTGCGCCTCGGGGAGGGGATAGGTGCCCTCCATCTCGATGGGGTTCTGCGTGGCGATCACCATGAATGGCTGCGGAAGCTTGTAGGTCTGGCCGTCTGCCGAGACCTGGTTCTCGGCCATCGCCTCGAGCATGGCGGACTGCGTCTTGGGGGAGGCGCGGTTGATCTCGTCGCCCAGCACGATGTTGGCGAAGACGCCGCCGCGCTTGAACTCGAACTCGCGGCTGGACTGGTTGAACACCGACACGCCGGTGACGTCGCTAGGCAGCAGGTCGGGCGTGAACTGGATGCGCTTCACATCGCCCGCGATCGCGCGGCCCAACGCCTTGGCGAGCACGGTCTTGCCGACGCCCGGCACGTCCTCGATCAGCAGGTGCCCCTCGGCGAGCAGCACGGTCACCGCCATCCGGATCTGCGCGGGTTTGCCCTCGATCACACGACTCATCTCTTCAGCGATGCGGTTGGCGAGCTGAGACACCTCTGGCAGCGAGGGGGTGGCGTGCTGGATCACCGGGGGCTCCTAAGGCTGGCAATTTACGGCGTCGCTAAGCCTACAAGTCACGGCAACAGCCCAGGAATGCAACGGAAAATGGCTGTCCGGTGGAGAGAAGTGGGGTAATGTGGGGCCAAGTGGAGTAAAGTGGGTGCCTAAGGGAGGAAGGAGGTGCCTGATCGATGTTTCTGGGGACGTATCAGCCGAAGCTGGACGAGAAGGGCCGCCTCATCCTTCCCGCGAAGTTTCGCGAAGCGCTCGCAGCGGGTCTCGTCGTGACGAGGACCCAGGAGCGGGCGCTCGCCGTGTACCCCCGAGCCACGTTCGAGGCGAAGATGACCTCCCTTGTCAGCGCCCCGAGCACCGTGAAGCAGGTCCGCGACTATCAGCGCATGTTGATGGCCGGGGCCAGCGATGAGGTTCCAGACAAGCAGGGCCGGGTCACCATCCCCCCGAACCTGCGTGCCTATGCGGGTCTGGATCGTGACGTCGTGGTGATCGGCGCGGGCGACCGCGCGGAGATCTGGGACGCCGAGGCATGGCAGAAGTACTCGGAGTTGAGCGAAGAGGGCTTCTCCGACATGGACAACGAGTTCACCGCCCTGACGGGACTGTGACCTCCACCCGGTGATACCCGGCCGGACCGGCCCTGACTTCACTTCCCCGATGTCAGGAACGGCCCGGAAGGGAATCTCCAGGTGGAGATATGGACAAAAGATGAAGGGTCGACATCTGATGCAGGGCTTTGCGGACGTCCACGATCCGGTCATGCGTGACCGGATCGTCGAACTGCTCCGCCCCGCGCTGTCGCACCCCGGCGCCGTGTTCGTCGACGGCACCCTCGGCCTGGCAGGCCACTCCATCGCGATGCTGAACGCCTGCCCCGAGGCGCGCCTGATCGGCATCGACCGCGACCCGGACGCGCACCAGGTGGCAGAGCAGCGGCTCGGCCCGCTGATGGAGCGCGCCACCCTCGTGCACGCCGTCTACGACGAACTGCCCGACGTGCTCGCCGACCTCGGCGTCGCGCGGGTCGACGCGATCCTGCTCGACCTCGGCCTCTCCTCGCTGCAGATCGACCGCACCGAGCGTGGGTTCGCCTACCGCGTCGACGCGCCCCTCGACATGCGGATGAACCCCACCGAGGGCCCGACCGCGGCAGACGTGCTCAACACCTACTCCGCCAAGGAACTGTCCAACATCCTCAAGTGGTACGGCGAGGAGCGCTTTGCCGACCGGATCGCCCGTGCCGTCGTCGCGGGCCGCGAGGTCGCGCCGTTCGACTCCTCCGGCAGGCTCGTGGAGGTCATCTCCGGGGCCATCCCGGCCGCCGCCCGGCACACCGGGGGACACCCGGCAAAGCGGACCTTCCAGGCGCTGCGGATCGAGGTCAACCGCGAACTGGTCGCGCTCGAGGGCGTGCTGCCCGCCGCCGTCGACGCGCTCGCGGTGGGCGGCCGCGTCGCGGTGCTCAGCTACCACTCGCTGGAGGACCGGCTCGTCAAGCGGACCTTCGCGAAGGGCGCAACCGACCGGGCACCGCGCGACCTGCCGGTCGTCCCCGAAGAACTGAAGGCCGAACTGCGGATCCTCACCAGGGGAGCCGAGCGGCCGGACGCCGAAGAGATCGCCACGAATCCCCGGGCCGCGTCCGCGCGACTCCGGGTCGCCGAACGGATCAAGGAGGCCGCATGAGCGCAGCACCCGTCGAGACCGAGACCCGTCAGCGGGCCCCGCGACTGTCCCTCGTGCACACCCCGACGGCGTCGGTGTCGACCTTCGGGTTCATCGCCATCATCGCCGTCCTGATCGGCATCGGGCTCGGCGGCGTGATGATCGTGTCGACCTCGGTCGGGGCGCAGTCGCAGGAACTGACGATGCTGCGCAGGGAGGCAACCGAACTCGGCTACAAGGCCGAGTCGCTCGAGGGTGAACTGCAGCGCGTCTCCAGCGCCAACGCCCTCGCGCTGCGCGCCACGGAACTCGGCATGGTGCCCAACCCGTACCCGGCGTTCATCAACCTCGCCGACGGCACCGTCACCGGAGTGCCGACCGCGGTGAAGGGCAACGAGATGCCCTTCCTGACCGGCACCCAGATGAAGCCGCTGCCCTCCTCGCAGCCCACCGTGCCTCCCGCGGAGCCGGTCGAACCGGCGCCCGACGCGCAGGCCGAGCAGGAGGCGCCCGCCGACATCACCGCGGCTGGACCCGCAGGGGAGGAGCAGCAGTGACCGAGCGTAAGCCGGCCTCCGGCGGCAACCGGCGGGCCTCGACGTCGCGCACCTCGCGTCCCTCGACGTCGCGCGCGTCGACGACCCGCGCCTCGGCCTCGAAGCAGACGGGCAAGCGGCCCGCCGCGAAGAAGGCGCCCGCGTCGCGCCCGGCTTCCAAGCCCCGCGCTGCCGCCAAGCCGGCCTCGCGTCCCAAGGCCGACGCCCCGCGCAGGTACCGCCGCACCGTCAGGCTGCCCATCGGGCGGACCTCGGTGCGGATCCGCGTGTTCATGGTGCTGGTCGCCGTGCTGCTCGGCACCGCGGGCGCCCGCGCCATCCAGTTGCAGGGCATCGACTCGCAGGCCTACGCGGACACCGCGGCCAAGAAGATGCAGTCCACCAAGGATCTGACCGCCAACCGTGGCGCGATCACCGACCGCAACGGCGTCGTGCTCGCCGCGACCGAGCCGGCGATGCTGATCTCGATGGACCCGCACATGGTCTTCACCAACGGCGCAGACGAGCGCTACCGGATGACCGAGAAGAAGCAGGCGGCGGCGAAGGCCTCGCCCGGCGCGATCGCCGACATCCTCGTCAAGCACCTCGGCGGCCGCAAGCAGACCTACCTGGACATGGTCGGCGACGGCACCTCCAAGTACAAGGTCGTGGCGCGCCAGATCCCCGCCAACACCTGGGTGCAGATCCAGGCCGACATGAAGGCGGGCATCGACGGGGACGGCAAGCGGCCGCTCTACGGACTGTTCGCCACCAGCGACCCGGTGCGCACCTACCCCAACCGCACCGTTGCCTCCAACGTGCTCGGCTTCGTCAACGCAGAGGGCAAGGGCGCGGCGGGCCTCGAGTACGTGCTCAACGACAAGCTCACCGGCACCCCGGGCAAGCAGGTCTACGACTCCTCGACCTACGGCCGGATCCCGCTCGGCACCTCCGTGATGGAGCCCGCCGTCGACGGCGACTCCTACGTGCTGACGCTCGACTCCGACCTGCAGTGGATGAGCGAGCAGGCCCTGGCGCAGGGCATGAAGACCTCCGGCGCCAAGACCGGCAAGCTGATCGTGCTCAACGTCAAGACCGGCGAGATCCTCGCGCTGGCCAACGGCCCGAGCTACGACTCGGCCAACCCCGGCTCCGCCAAGAGCGAGGACCTGGGCAACCGTGCCGTCACCGAGGCCTACGAGCCCGGCTCGGTGCAGAAGGTGCTGACCATGGCGGCGCTCGCCGACCAGGGGCTCGTCACCCCCGATACCGAGGTCGTCGTGCCGCCGAGCATCGCCTCCGGCGACGGCGTGGTGCGCGACTCCTACACGCACGGCACCATCAACCTGACCGCGCGCGGCATCATCGCCAACTCCTCCAACATCGGCACCATCCAACTGACCCGCACCATGGACAAGGGCAAGCTCAGCGACTACCTGTCCTCGTTCGGGCTTGGCACCAAGAGCAACGTCGGCCTGCCCGGCGAGACCACCGGCCGACTGCCCGGCGGGGACATGGCCGACTACACCCGCGACCAGATCGCGTTCGGCCAGGGCCTCAGCGTCAACGCGGTCCAGATGGCTGCGGCGGTCGCCGCGGCCATCAACGGCGGCACCTACCACCAGCCGACCATCATCAAGTCGGCCACCAAGGCCGACGGGTCCGAGGTCGAGCTGCCCGCCCGCGAGTCGCACCGGGTCGTCTCAGAGGAGGCCTCCAAGGCCGTCGTCGAGATGATGGAGTCGGTCGTCACGCTCAAGGACGACCGCGCCATCGACGGCTACCGCACGATCGGCAAGTCCGGCACCGCGCAGCGCTTCGACCCGAAGTGCAAGTGCTACAACGGCTTCACCGCCTCCTATGTGGGCGCCGCGCCCGCCGAGGATCCGCAGCTTCTTGTCTACGTGGTCCTCGACCAGCCGACCAACGGCAACCTCGGTAGCCAGCTCGCGCTTCCCGTCGTCAACGACGTGCTGAAGCTGGCGCTGCCCCGCTACAACGTCGCGCCGTCGACGACCCTGGCGCCGGAACTGCCGCTAACGTTCGAGTGATGGATAGCGCACTTCGACCCGCTGCCCTGCCCCCCGCGACCCTCGCGTCGCTGGTGGCGGGGCTCGGTCTCGTCGGGGACACCGACGCCCGCACCGCCGTGACGGGGATCACCCTCGATTCGCGGGCGGTCGAGGACGGCTGGCTGTACGTCGCGCTGCCCGGCAGCCGGGCGCATGGGGCCTCCTTCGCGGCGGCCGCCATCGACGCGGGCGCGGTCGCGGTCCTCACCGACGACGCGGGCCGCGACCTGATCGGCCCCTCCCTCGTGCCGGTGGTCGCCGCGCTCGACGCCCGCGAGGCGATGGCCGTGGTGGCCGCGCGGCTGTTCGGTGAGCCTGGCCGCGAGATGACCATGCTGGGCGTCACCGGCACCAATGGGAAGACGACGACTGTCGCGCTGCTGCAGGGCGGGTTGCTAGCGGCAGGGGTGCCGACCGGCACCATCGGCACCATCGGCTTCCGGCTCGGCACCGAGGAACTGCGCTCGTCGCGCTCGACGGTCACGACGCCCGAGTCGCCCGACCTGCAGGCCCTGCTCGCCGTCATGCAGCAGCGGGGCGCGCAGGCCGTCGCGCTGGAGGTCAGCTCGCATGCCATGGCCCTCGACCGGGTCGACGCCATCGCATTCGACGCGGTCGGCTTCCTGAACCTGGGCCGCGACCACCTCGACTTCCACGCCACCATGGAGGACTACTTCGAGGCGAAGGCCAAGCTGTTCGAACCGGGCAGGGCCGCCGTCAGCGTGATCTGGGTCGACGACGAGCACGGCCGTGAACTCGCGGGCCGGGTCGCCGCGCACGGGCAGTCGCGGCTGATCACCGTCGGCACCGGGGTGGGCGTCGACTACCGGCTCAGCGACTACACGCCGGAGGAACCGCTCGGCGGCGTCGCCTCCCTGACCCGCGACTCCGAGCGGCTCGAGCTTCGCCTGACGCTTCCCGGCAGTTACAACATGATCGATGCGGCCGTCGCGTTCGCGATGCTCGAGGCCGTCGGCGTCCCCGCCGACGCCGCGCTCCGCGGGCTTGCCACGGCCCAGGTGCCGGGCCGGATGCAGCGCGTGCCGCTGGGGGAGGGCGCCCCGCTCGTGGTGGTCGACTTCGCGCACACCCCGCAGGCCGTCGAGGCGGCGCTCGAATCCCTGTCGGGCCACGGCGAGGTGATCTGCGTGCTCGGCTGCGGGGGCGACCGCGACCCGGAGAAGCGGCCGGGTATGGGCGCCGCCGCAGCGCGGGGGAGCGACTTCGTGATCATCACCGACGACAACCCGCGCACCGAGGACCCCGCGGCGATCCGCGCGCAGGCCCTTGCGGGTGCGCGCGAGGCGGCGGCGGGGGAGACCCTCGAGGTCGCGGGCAGGCGCGCCGCCATCGAGGAGGCGATCCGCAGGGCAGGCCCCGGATCGGTGGTCGCGATCCTCGGCAAGGGCCACGAGAGGGGCCAGATTCTCGCCGACCGGACGGTCGATTTCGACGACGTAGCGGAGGCGACGCTGGCATGGCGCCGCCTCGAGGAGGAAGGTGAGCGTCATGGAACCACGCACGATCAGTGAACTGATCGACCTCATGCAGCCCGCCGCGGTTGAACTCGTCGGCGACGACGCGCAGGTCGGCCCCGATGTCGTGATCGACAACCGCGAGGCGAGTCCCGGCGCGCTGTTCGTGGCGATCCCAGGCGAGCGCGTCGACGGGCACGACTTCGCCCCGCGCGCCGTCGAGGCGGGGGCGGCAGGCGTGATCGGCACCCACCTCACTGAGGCCGACGTGCCGCACATCCTCGCCGCCGACTCCGTCGACGCGCTGAGTTGGCTGGCCCGCGGCCTGGTCGCGGAGGCCAGGGCGAGGGGCATGGTCAGCATCGGGGTCACCGGAAGCTCGGGAAAGACCTCCACCAAGGACCTGATGGCGCAGATCTTCGAGGCCGCCGGCCCGACGGTCGCCCCGGTCGGCTCGCAGAACAACGAGATCGGCGTCCCCCTGACCGCCTGCCGCGTCGACGGCTCGACCGCCTACCTGGTCTCCGAGATGGGCGCCCGCGGCATCGGCCACATCGCGTGGCTGACCTCGCTCGTCGGGCTCGACATCGGCATGTGCCTCAACGTCGGCCGCGCCCACGTCGGCGAGTTCGGCGGCATGGAGACCACCGCCCGCGCCAAGTCGGAGATCGTCGCCGACCTCGCCCCCGACGGCTGGGCGGTGCTCAACTTCGACGACCCGCTCGTCTCGGCGATGGCCGAAGCGACCCGCGCCAGGATCGCCTGGTTCGGCGAGGGGAACTTGACCGGCGGCGACCTGCGCGTCACCGCCCGCGACGTCCGCCTCAACGCGCTCAGCCAGGCGAGCTTCACGCTGGTCGCCTCGGACGGCGAGGGCGACCGAACCGCAGAGGTCACCCTCGGGGTGATCGGCAGACACCAGGTCCCCAACGCGCTAGCCGCCGCGGCGGCCGCCCTCGCCGCTGGGCTCGACCTTGGCCTGATCGCCACGGCGTTGTCGGCTGCGACGCCCCGCTCGCAGTGGCGGATGGAACTTGCCCCCCGGGCCGACGGCGTGCTGATCCTCAACGACGCCTACAACGCCAACCCCGACTCGATGGCCGTCGCGCTCGCCACCGCCGTCGAACTCGCGGCGGGCACCAGGCAGCAGCACCCGCAGGCCCGCGTCGTCGCGGTGCTCGGCGACATGCTTGAACTCGGCCCGACCGCCGCGGAACTGCACCAGGAACTGGGCCGATTGGCCGCTGACCTGGGCATCAACGAGGTCGTGGCGGTCGGGGAGTTCGCCGACCAGATCGTCGCGGGCGCGGCGTCCGAAAACCTCCCGGCCCGCGCCTCGACGCGCGACGAGGTCGCATCTTCGCTTACCCTTAGCCCCGGCGATGTCGTGCTGATCAAGGGATCCCGCGGTGTCGGTTTGGAGACGGTTGCGGCCACGCTGGTCGCACGGGACGGAGAGACGAAGTGATCAACATCCTGCTCGCGGGCGGGCTGTCACTGCTGTTGGCGATGGTGGGCACCCCGATGCTCATCAAGTTCCTGACCAGGCGGCACTATGGGCAGTTCATCAGGGAGGACGGGCCGACCGCCCACTACGTCAAGCGTGGCACCCCCACCATGGGCGGCCTCGTCATCGTCGGAGCGGTGATCCTCGCCTACTCCCTGACGCACCTCGTCAGATGGCAGGCCCCGACACTCTCAGGCGTGCTGCTGATCGGGCTGGCCGCCTCGATGGGCTTCCTCGGCTTCCTGGACGACTGGGCCAAGATCTCCAAGGAGCGCAGCCTCGGCCTGACGGCCCGCGGCAAGCTGATCGGTCAGATCGCCATCGGCGCGATCTTCGGTCTTGTCGCCCTCAACTTCCCCGACCACCGCGGACTGACCCCCGCCTCGCCCGCGATCTCGTTCCTGCGTGACTTCGGCCCCAAGCTGCCGATCATCGTCGCGGTGATCGTGATCATCTTCCTTGTCGCGGCATGGAGCAACGCCGTCAACCTCACCGACGGCCTCGACGGCCTCGCCGCTGGCAGCGCCACGCTGGTCTTCTCCGCCTACGCGCTTGTCAACATCTGGCAGTTCAACCAGTGGTGCGGACGCACCTCCACGGCCGGGCCGCGCTGCTACGAGGTGCGGGACCCGAACGACCTCGCGGTCGTCGCGATCGCCTTCGCAGGCGCCTGCTTCGGCTTCCTGTGGTGGAACGCCAAGCCCGCCAAGATCTTCATGGGCGACACCGGGTCGATGGCCATCGGCGCGGCGCTCGCGGGCCTGTCCGTCATGACGCGCACCGAGTTCCTGCTGGTGATCCTCGGCCTGCTGTTCGTCATCGAGGTCGGTTCCGTCGCGCTGCAGGTCTCCTACTTCAAGGCCACCAAGGGCAAACGCATCTTCAAGATGTCGCCCATCCATCACCACTTCGAACTGTTGGGCTGGGACGAGGTGACGGTGGTGATCCGGTTCTGGATCATCTGCGGGCTGTGCGTCGCGCTCGGCCTCGGCATCTTCTACGCGGAATGGGTGGTGGGTCAGTTTTGACCAAGGACTGGATGAGCTCGGCTAACCGGCTCTCGGACTGGCCGTCGGCCAACGTCGTCGTCGCGGGCCTCGGCGTCTCCGGCTTCGCCGCCGCGGACGGCCTCATGTCGCTCGGCGCGAACATCACCGTCCTCGACGAGTCCGACGCCTACGCCGACAAGGCGATGCTGCTCGAACACCTCGACGTCACCGTCCGGCTCGGTAAGGGCGCCACCGCGCAGTTGCCGCCCGGCACCGACCTGGTCGTCACCTCGCCCGGCTGGCGCCCGTCCGCGCCGCTGCTGCGGCAGGCCGCGGCGGAGAACATCCCCGTCTGGGGCGAGACCGAACTGGCCTGGCGCATGATGCAGCCCGACCGCGTCATCCCGTGGCTCGGCATCACCGGCACCAACGGCAAGACCACCACGACCCAGATGGTCGAGTCGATGCTGATCGCCGACGGTAAGAAGGCCGCGGCGGTCGGCAACATCGGCCGCCCGATCATCGAGGCGATCCTCGACGACGTCGACTACGACGTGTTCGCCGTCGAGCTGTCCAGCTTCCAGTTGCACTGGATGAACAACGTCAACCTGCACTCGGCCGTGGTGCTGAACCTGCACCAGGACCACCTCGAGTGGTACGCGGGCGACGGCGCCTTCGACCGTTACGCGGCGGACAAGGCCAAGATCTACCAGGGCGTCACGCACTCGTGCGTCTACAACGTCGCCGAGCCGGTCACCGAGAAGATGGTCGAGGAGGCCGAGGTCGTCGAGGGCGCCCGCGCCATCGGCTTCACCACCGGCATCCCGGCGATCTCGATGCTGGGCGTCGTCGACGACCTGATCGTGGACCGGGCCTTCGTGCCGCAGCGCCGCGACTCGGCCCTCGAACTGGCGAAGGTCTCCGACGTGCAGCCCTACGCCCCGCACAACGTCGCCAACGCGATCGCCGCCGCGGCGCTGACCCGCAGCTACGGCGTTGCGGCCACGTCGGTCGCGGAAGGGCTCAAGCGGCTCCAGTTGGCGGGCCACCGCATCCAGCAGGTCGCAGAGGCCGACGGCATCGCGTGGGTCGACGACTCGAAGGCCACCAACCCGCACGCCGCGAACTCCGCGATGCAGGCCTACGACTCGTTCGTGTGGATCGCGGGCGGCCAGGCCAAGGGCACCACGTTCGACGAACTGATCGAAAGGCACCGCGACAAGCTGCGCGGGGCCGTCGTGATCGGCGTCGACAGGGAGATGATCGCCGAAGCGCTTGCCCGACACGCGCCCGAGGTCCCCGTCCGCGTGCTCGACTCGACCGACACTGGGGTGATGGACGAGGTCGTCGAACTCGCGGGTTCGATGGCACGCCCGGGAGACACCGTCCTGTTGTCGCCCGGATGCGCCAGCCTCGACATGTATGACGGCTACGCAGCCCGCGGGGACAGCTTCGCGGCGGCGGTCAAGAAGTACCTGGCCAGGTAGGAAGGAACCCCATGGCAACCGACGCAACTTCCCCGGCGCGGCTGACCATCTGGTCCCAGGTCAAGGCCTTGGCGGGCTCGCCGATGGCCCCGTACTACTTCATCGCGGCGAGCGTCTCGATCCTGGTCGGCCTCGGCACCCTGATGGTGCTCTCCGCATCGTCGGCGTACGCCCTGCATAACCAGGTCGACCCCTATTACTACGTGACGCGCCAGTTGGCGTTCGTGATCGCGGGCATCGCGTTCGCCGTGATCTTCAGCAGGATCAAGCCCGACCTGCTGCGCAAGCTCGGCTGGCCTGCGTGGGCGCTGGCCGTGGTGCTGCTGATCCTGGTGCTCAGCCCGCTGGGGCAGCACAGCCGCGGCAACCAGAACTGGCTCGCGCTCGGCCCAGGCGTGCAGTTCCAGCCCTCCGAGTTCGCCAAGCTCGCGCTGGTGGTGTGGTGCGGCGCCGTGTTCCACCTCAAGCGCGGCAGGCTGCACGAGCCCGCCCAACTCGCCATCCCGCTGATCCCGCTCGGCGGCCTGATCCTCGCGCTGGTGCTCGCGGGCAAGGACCTCGGCACCGGCCTGATCATCGGCCTGATCCTCGTCATGGTGATGTGGTTCATCGGGACCCCGCTGCGCGTGATGATCCCGCTCGGTACCGCCGCCGCCGTGCTCGTCGGCCTGCTTGTCTACGGCTCCGGTAACCGGATGAGCCGCATCTCGATCTTCCTCGACCCGCAGTCGAACACCGACCTGTCCTCGCAGCCGATGTCCGCGCTGTACGCGCTCGCAAGCGGCGGCTGGTGGGGCCTCGGCCTGGGCGCGAGCAGACAGAAGTACGGCGGCCTCAAGGACAACGCCCACACCGACTTCATCTTCGCCGTGATCGGCGAGGAACTGGGCCTGTTCGGCGCGCTGCTGGTGATCGGCCTGTTCGCGCTGCTCGGCTGGGCGGGTCTCGCGGTCGCGATGCGTTCGGACAAGATGTTCAACAAGGTGGTCGCCTCCGGCGTCACCGGGTGGTTCCTCAGCCAGGCCGTGATCAACATCTTCGTCGTGATGCACCTGCTCCCGGTGCTCGGCGTGCCCCTCCCGTTCATCTCCTACGGCGGCTCCGCGATGTTGGCCTGCCTGATGGGCACCGGGGTACTGTTGGCCCTCGCGCGCGACACTCCCGACGCGCGCGCCTATCTTGCCTCCCGCAAGAAGAAGTCGCGGCCGCGGATGACGAGCGTCATGGCGGCCACCAAGGAGGACTGACATGACCAGCGTCGTGCTCGCAGGGGGCGGCACCGCGGGGCACACCTCCCCGCTGATCGCCACCGCGAAGGCCATCCAGGACCGCACCCAGGCAGACATCGCGTGCATCGGCACCGCGAAGGGCCTCGAGACGCGCGTGATCCCCGAGGCGGGCCTCCAGCTTCGCCTGATCGACCCGGTCCCGCTGCCGCGCAGCCTCAACCTCGACCTGGTCAAGCTGCCCGTCACGCTCACCCGCTCCGTGCTGCAGGCCCGCAAGGTACTCAAGGACGCCAAGGCGGATGTGCTGGTCGGCTTCGGCGGCTACGTCTCCATCCCGGCCTACCTGGCGGCCCGCTCCATGAAGGTGCCGGTCGTGGTGCACGAGGCAAACAAGCTGCCCGGCATCGCCAACAAGGTCGGTGCCCGGTTCGCGGCCTTCGTCGGCACCACCTTCCCCGAGACCACCATGCGCGGCGGCCGACTCGTCGGGATGCCGATGCGCCGCTCCATCACCGACCCCGAACTCACCAAGGCCGAGGCGCGCACCAGCTTCGGCCTCGACCCCGACCGCCCGACGCTGCTGGTCAGCGGCGGCTCGCAGGGCGCGCTCAGCATCAACCGGGCCCTCAGCGAGGCCCGCGACGACATCCTCGCCGCCGGGGTGCAGATCCTGCACGTGCTCGGCCCCAAGAACTTCACCGACGACGACATCGTCATCACCCACGCCAACGGCGCCAGCTATGTGCCCGTCGCCTTCGTCTCCGACATGGCGGTGGCCTACACCGCGGCCGACGTGATGCTCGGGCGCGCGGGCGCAGGCACCGTGATGGAGACAGCGGTCAGCGCGCTGCCCGTCATCTTCGTTCCGCTGCCCTGGGGCAACGGCGAGCAGGGCAGGAACGCGGCCGAGCTGATCGCAGCCGACGCCGGCTGGCTCGTCGAGGACCCGGAGCTGACGGCGGATAGACTTGCCTCGCTCGTCAAGGACGCGTTCGGCGACCCGGACCGGCTGGCCCGGATGTCGAAGACAGCGCGCGAGATGTACCCCTCAGACGCCGCCGATGTGCTCGCGGAGGCCGTCCTCAAGGCCGCCAGGAAAGGTAACTGATGCTTCTCGAACCGATTGAGGTCGTGCCCGCCGATCAGGTCGGCCCCATCCACTTCATCGCGGCAGGCGGCTCGGGCATGAGCGGCATCGCCCGGCTGTACGCCGAGCTCGGCGTGGAGACCTCCGGCTCCGACCAGTCCGACTCCACCGCGCTGCAGGGCCTCGCCCGCTCCGGCGTCAAGACCTACGTCGGCCACTCCGCCGAGCAACTCGGCAACGCTCAGACCGTCGTGATCTCCTCGGCGATCCGCGAGGACAATGTCGAACTGGCCGAGGCCCGCAGGCGCGGGCTGCGCGTCTGGCACCGCTCCGCGGCACTCGCCGCGCTGATGCTCGGCAAGCGCGGCATCGCGGTGGCGGGCACGCACGGCAAGACGACCACCACCGCGATGACCGCGGTGATGCTCAGCGAGGCGGGGGAGGACCCCACCTATGTGATCGGCGGCCCGCTGTCGACCACCGGCGTCTCCTCGGCGATCGGCTCCGGAGACGCGTTCGTGGTGGAGGCCGACGAGTCCGACGCCTCCTTCCTGCAGTACCCGACCGAGATCGCCGTCATCACCAACATCGAGGCCGACCACCTGGTCAACTGGGGCACCCCCGAGGCCTACGCCAAGGGCTTCCGCACGTTCGCGACCCAGCCGCACGTGCGCCACGTCGTGATCAACGTCGACGACCACGGCTCGCGGACCCTCGCCGAGGAACTGATCGCCGACGGCCACGACGTGATCCGCTACGGCGAGGCCGAGGACGCCGACGTGCGCTTCACCGACGTCAAGGCGCACGGCGGGGGAGTCGAGGCGCTGCTCACCTACGGCGACGACGCTGGCCAGATCATCCTGCAGGTACCGGGCAACCACAACCTCGCCAACGCCTGCGCCGCCTACGCGGTGGGGCGCCTGCTCGGCCTCACCCACGACCAGGCCGTCGACGCCCTCGGCCGCTTCGAGGGGACGCTGCGCCGGTTCCAGTTGATCACCGACACCGCAGGCATCCGCGTCTACGACGACTACGCGCACCACCCGACCGAGATCCGCGCCGCGCTGACCGCCGCCCGCAGGGCCACCGCTGCAGGCAACGAGGCGACCGGGCTGCCGGGCAGGCTGATCGCATGCTTCCAGCCGCACCTCTATACCCGCACCGTCGACTTCGCCGACGAGTTCGGTGAGGTGATGACGCTCGCCGACGTCGCCGTCATCAACGACGTGTGCGGCGCCCGTGAGGACCCGATCCCCGGCGTGACCGGGGAACTGGTCGTCGACGCGGCACTCAAGCACGGCGCCCGCGAGGTCGTCTACGTCAAGGAGAAGTACGACCTCCCCGCCGCGCTCAACGACATGGCCCAACCGGGCGACCTGATCATCACGCTCGGCTGTGGCGATGTCACGATCGTCGGCCCGCTGCTCGCGACGCTCCTCAAGGAGCGACCGGACGCACGCAAGTGAGCCAACCGCTCGCCCCCGGCGCCTTCGCCAAGGCGCTGCAGGACAAGCGGCGCGGCGACCGAAAGCGACGCTGGGTGCTGTGGGGGAGCATCGTCGGGGCGGTCGTGCTGATCGGCGCCGCGATCTACCTGTTCGGCTTCTCGCCGGTGTTCGCGACCCACAACGTCCAGGTCAACGGCACCAGCCTGCTCACCGAGGACGAGGTGCGCGAGGCGGCGCAGGTCCAACTCGAACTTCCCGTGCTGCGTGAGGACACCGGCGCCATCGCCGAGCGGGTCAGGCAACTCAAGCCGGTCCGCGACGTGGCCGTCGGGCGGGCGCTGCCGGACACCATCGTCATCAACGTCACCGAGCGCACCCTCTCGTACCAGGTCAAGGAGAAGGGCTCAGTCTCCTGGGTCGACACCGAGGGCGTCATCTACAACACGTCCGCGGCCGGTTCCGACGGCGTCATCCAGGTCTCCGCCCCCAACGCCGACGACCGGTTGCGGCGCGACATCGCCACGGTCGTTGCGAACCTGCCCGACGGCGTCAAGGCCGACATCGAGTCCTTCAGCGCCAAGGCCGTCGACCGGATCTCGTTCAAGCTGAGCGGCGGCCGGGAGGTCGTGTGGGGCAGCGCGGAGGAATCCGAGCTCAAGGGCCAGGTGCTTTCGGCGCTGCTTTCGGTGGAGGCGAGCGTGTACGACGTGTCCGCGCCGCGCGACCCGATCACGCGCAAGTAGTGCCCCACCGACGAACCCTCAACCCGGGGAAGTGAAACCCTGAAGTAGAACTTGAGGTGATTCGGGCCCTATTCGGACGCGCCGTTGGACCTGGGCCCGAAAGTGCACATAGCCTTCGGTGCATGGCTAGCGCATCTCAGAACTACCTCGCGGTGATCAAGGTCGTCGGTGTCGGCGGCGGCGGCGTCAACGCCGTCAACCGCATGATCGAGGCCGGGCTCCGCGGCGTGGAGTTCATCGCCGTCAACACGGATGCGCAGGCGCTCCTGATGAGCGACGCCGACGTCAAGCTCGACATCGGCCGCGAACTGACCCGGGGTCTCGGCGCAGGCGCCGACCCGGCCAAGGGACGCCAGGCCGCGGAGGACCACTCCGACGAGATCGAGGAGGCGCTCAAGGGTGCCGACATGGTCTTCGTCACCGCGGGCGAGGGCGGGGGCACCGGCACCGGAGCCGCTCCGATCGTCGCGAAGATCGCCCGCTCGCTCGGCGCGCTGACCATCGGCGTCGTGACGCGGCCGTTCTCCTTCGAGGGTCGCCGCCGCTCGACCCAGGCGGAGACCGGCATCGAGTCGCTGCGCGAAGAGGTCGACACGCTGATCGTCATCCCCAACGACAAGTTGCTGCAGATGACCGACCACCAGGTGGCCATCCTGGAGGCGTTCAAGCAGGCCGACCAGGTGCTGATGCAGGGCGTCTCCGGCATCACCGACCTGATCACCACCCCTGGCCTCATCAACCTCGACTTCGCCGACGTGAAGTCCATCATGAGCCAGGCCGGCTCCGCCCTGATGGGCATCGGCTCGGCCCGCGGTGAGGACCGCGCCCGCGCCGCCGCAGAGATGGCGATCAGCTCGCCCCTTCTCGAGGCGAGCATCGACGGCGCGCACGGCGTGCTGCTGTCGATCGCGGGCGGCTCCGACCTCGGCCTGTTCGAGGTCTCGGCGGCAGCCCAGCTCATCGAGGAGGCCGCGCACGACGAGGCCAACATCATCTTCGGCACCGTCATCGACGACGCGCTCGGCGACGAGGTCCGCGTCACGGTGATCGCGGCCGGCTTCGACGGCGGCCAGCCGCAGAAGCGCCAGCAGTCGCGACTCGCCGAGCCGCGTCCTCAGGCGCGCCCCGCCGCTACGTCCAACGCGCCGCAGGCAAGCCCGATGCCCGGGCAGCGGCCCGTCGCGCCCGCCCCGGCCCCCGCGCCCCGTCCGGCCCCGCAGCCGGTCGATGACGACGACGATCTGGACGTTCCCGATTTCATGAAGTGATCTCGGCGCGTCGGTGCGTCGCGCGCGGGTTCGCGGTGCACAGCGCGATAGCCTTCCAGTGATACCGATCAAGGAGGCATCGTGGGCGTTCGGAAGCTTGGTGCATGGCTGGGGCTCGTCGAAGACGGGCGCTATGAAACAGATGAGCAGATCGACGCCGACGGCGAGCTCACCAGCGACGTGTACGTCGAGGATGAGCCGAGCCAGGAGGTGAGCAAGGTGTCCCAGTTGCCCTCTCGTCGCCCGACGCAGTTGACCCCCGTCGCGCAGAAGGAGGTCGCCGACCTGAGCCGCATCGTGTCGGTGCGACCGCGCTCGTACAACGAGGCCCGCGTGATCGGTGAGAACTTCCGCGACGGCATCCCCGTCATCATGAACCTGTCCGACATGGAGGACGGCGAGGACAAGCGCCTCGTCGACTTCGCGGCCGGGCTGATCTTCGGCCTGCGCGGCAACATCGAGCGCGTGTCGTCGAAGGTGTTCCTGCTCTGCCCCCAGAACCTGGTCGTTGGGCCGGAGGACAAGGAACGCATCGTTTCTGGTGGCTTTTTCAACCAGAGCTGAGCCTAAAACCCTCAAGTGGTTGCTGAAGTTTTTGACGCCCACAACCGCGGCTAGGCTAATGTTTGTTGAAATCGGCCACCCGGTCAGTGAATTTCGATGAGCTTTGGAGCAAACATGAGCTTGACCCTTGACGAGGTCCGTCAAATCCGCTTCCGCATGACGCGCCGCGGTGAGTCCGGCTACCAGGTCGGCGATGTCGACACCTTCATTGACAAGGTGGAACTCACGTTCGACGAGTTCGACAAGGAACGCGAGCGGATGCGCCGCGAGCTGGACTCCGTGCAGACCACCGCCGTGCAGCCCGCCGTCTCCGACGACTCCGAGCTCCGCGGCGCCGTCGAGAACAAGGACCGCGAGATCGCCTCGCTGCGCGCCGAGATCGACCGCCTCAACGGTGTCGTGAACCAGGCCGCAGGCCAGGGCGGCGGCGACGCGCAGGCCACGCAGGCCGCCGAGGCCCGCATCCGTGAGCTGTCGGCCGAGAACGACACCCTCCGCAGCCAGCTCGAGCAGGTCCGCTCCGAGTACGACCGCGCCCGCACCGAGCGCGTCACCGCCTCGGCAGGCACCGGAAGCGAGACCCTCGTGGTCACCGCAAGCGAGGACGCCGCCCCCGCGGTCACCCGCCTGCTGCAGATGGCCACCGACCAGGCGACCACGCTCGTCAACGAGGCGCAGACCGAGGCCGAGCGCAAGATCGCGGAGGCCGAGCAGCGCGCCGCCGAGATCAAGACCGACGCCCGCACCAAGGCAGAGCGCGTCGAGTCCGAGGCCCGCGTCAACGCCGAGCAGATGACCAGCCAGGCGGAGGCCCGCGCGGCCGCCGTCGACACCCAGGCGTCGCAGCGTCGCGAGGAACTCTTCGCCGACCTCGAGCGCGAGCAGGGCGAGCTGACCGGAAAGGTCGACGCGCTGCGCGGCTTCGAGTCGACGTACCGCGAGAACCTCACCGGTTCGCTGCAGCGCTTCCTCAACTCGCTCAGCGACGACCGTCCCGAGCCGGCAGACGTGCCGGATCTGGCCCAGCGCCAGTCCGACACCCCCCGCCTCGACGCTCTCGCCAACGGCGATCAGGCCTAGCCGCACCGCGTAAAGAACGGGGTCGACGCCTTCGGGCGTCGGCCCCTTTTTTTGCGTGGGGACCCTGGCCTTGTTTTGCGCCGTTTGTGGTGTAACCTTCCCGCCACAGTCCAGACAAGAAAGAGCTGAGATGCCGACGTCGAAGAAAGCCGCTCCCGCGGTTGTCCTCCCTGTTCTCGACGGAGAAGATCCGTGGACGGCAGAGGAAGTGGAAGAGCAGCGCGCCGAACTCCAGGAGGAACTGGAGCGCGTAGAGCGCCGGATCGCCGCGACGGAGGCTGAGCTCGAATCGCTGCTCAAGGGCGGCACAGACGGCGCGGGTCGCGACCCGGCCGACGTCGGGTCCAGCAACTTCGAGCGCGACCAGGAGGTCTCGCTCGCGGCCAACGTCAAGGAGATGGCCGAGCAGTTGCACCTGGCGATCTCGCGCTTCGACGACGGCGGCTACGGCCTGTGCGAGGTGTGCGGCCAGCCGATCGGCAAGGGGCGCCTGCAGGTGTTCCCGCGCGCGACCCTCTGCGTGACGTGCAAGCAGCGAGAGGAACGACGCTGAGCGTCCGGTACCGCGGCGTCGGCCTGATCGCCGGAGGCATCGCCCTGCTGGGGATCGGCGTCGACCAGGTCGTCAAGTGGGCCAGCGCCACGTACCTCACGCCAGGCGAGCCCGTCGAACTGCTCGGCCCGCTGCTCAAGCTCAACCTGATCCGTAACCCCGGTGCCGCCTTCGGGATGGGCTCCGGGGTCACCATCGTGTTCTCGATCTTCGCGATCGTCGCGCTGCTCGGCTGCCTCGGCTACGCGCTGCCGCGCATCACCCGGCTCTGGCATGGCATCGCGCTCGGGCTGCTGATGGCAGGCATCGCGGGCAACCTCGTCGACCGGATCTTCCAGCCGCCCGCGGCGCTGCACGGACACGTCATCGACATGTTCCAACTGCCGAACTTCGCGATCTTCAACGTCGCCGACATGTGCATCACGTTCGCGGCGGTCATCATCATCATCATGAGTTTCCGCTCCGACCGTGCCGCCAAGCGGGAGGCCGAGGCCGAGAAGGCCGACGCGTGAGCCTGTTCATCATCCCCGACGCGCTCGCGGGAGACCGCGTCGACGCCGCGGCCGCCAGGGTGTCGGGCTACAGCAGGTCAAAGGTGGAGGACTTCATCGACGCGGGGGCGATCCTGCTCGGCGGCGTGAGAGTCGCGAAGGCCTCGCAGCGCGTCGCCGGGGGAGAACTACTCGAGATCGTCGAGGCGCCACCCGTACCCGTCGCCGCCCCCGAACTCGCCGACGGCGTCGGCATCGTCTATGAGGACGCCGACCTGGTCGTGGTCGACAAGCCCGTCGGGGTCGCGGCGCACCCCAGCCTCGGCTGGGAGGGCCCGTCAATCACCGAGCACCTGGCCGCCGCAGGCATCGCGGTGAGCACCTCGGGTGCCGCGGAGCGGCAGGGCATCGTCAGTCGCCTCGACGTCGGCACCAGCGGCCTGATGGTGGTCGCCAAGTCCGAGGTTGCCTACTCCGTCCTGAAGCAGGCCTTCCGGGACCGGGTCGTCGACAAGACCTACCACGCGCTGGTGCAGGGCCGTCCCGACCCGTTCGTGGGAACCATCGACGCGCCCATCGCGCGGCACCCCGGCGCCGACTGGAAGATGGCGATCATCGACGGAGGCCGCGCATCCGTCACGCACTACCAGACGCTCGAGGCGCACCGCGCCGCGACGCTGCTCGAGGTGCACCTGGAGACCGGCCGCACGCACCAGATCCGCGTCCACATGGCCGCCATCGGGCACCCGTGTGTCGGCGACCCGCTCTACGGGTCCGACCCGACGCTCTCCGCGCGGCTCGGGTTGGAGCGGCAGTGGCTGCACGCCGTCGGGCTCGGCTTCGTGCACCCGACGCGGGGGGACTACGTCTCGTTCGAGTCGCCCTACCCGGCCGACCTGGCCCGGGCGTTGGAATCCGTGCGCGAGGGCTGATCGGTTCTGCTCACTGGTTCGCCCCCTGTGGGGTGAATCGGGCAGGTCGGGTAGGGTATGCACCGTGCGTAGAGCAAAGATCGTTTGTACCCTCGGCCCATCTGCCGAGACTGTTGACCGCCTCGTCGAACTCCTGAACGCCGGCATGAATGTCGCGCGTCTCAACATGAGCCACGGCGACTACAACGAGCACGGCAACCGCGTGAAGAACGTGCGTGCCGCCTCCGAGATCACGGGCAAGACCGTCGGCGTGTTCGCCGACCTGCAGGGCCCGAAGATCCGCCTCGGCCGTTTCGCCGATGACGCGAAGATCCTCCTGGAGCCTGGCGCCCGTTTCACCATCACCACCGACGACATCCTCGGTGACCAGGAACGCTGCTCGACGACCTACAAGGGTCTCCCCGGAGACGTCAAGGTCGGCGACCAGATCCTGATCGACGACGGCAAGGTCGGCATGCGGGCCATCGAGGTCACCGACACCGACGTGGTCTGTGAGGTCACCGTCGCCGGCCCCATCTCGAACAACAAGGGCATCAACCTGCCCGGCGTCGCCGTGTCCGTCCCCGCCCTCTCCGAGAAGGACGAGAACGACCTGCGCTGGGCGCTCGGCCAGGACGTCGACATGATCGCCCTGTCCTTCGTCCGCTCGGCCGACGACATCAAGCGCGTCCACGAGATCATGGACGAGGAGGGCCGCCGCCTTCCCGTCATCGCGAAGTTGGAGAAGCCGCAGGCCATCGCCAACCTGCAGGAGATCATCGACGCGTTCGACGCGTTCATGGTGGCCCGCGGTGACCTGGGCGTCGAGCTTCCCCTCGAGGAGGTGCCGCTCGTCCAGAAGCGCATCGTCCGCGCCGCCCGCAAGTGGGCCAAGCCGGTCATCGTCGCCACCCAGATGCTCGAGTCGATGATCTCGAACCCGCGCCCGACGCGCGCCGAGGCCTCCGACGTCGCCAACGCCGTCCTCGACGGCGCCGACGCCGTGATGCTCTCCGGTGAGACCTCCGTCGGCGACTACCCGGTCGAGACCGTCTCCACCATGGCCCGCATCGTCGAGAAGACGGAACGCGAGGGTCACGCAGAGATCCACACCATCGACTGGGACCCGCACACCACGGGCGGCATCCTGGCGAAGGCCGCGGCAGAGGTCGCCGAGCGCATCGGCGCCCGCTACCTGGTCGCGTTCACCAAGTCGGGTGACACCGGCCGCCGCCTGGCGCGCCTGCGTTCCCCGATCCCGATGCTGGTGTTCTCCCCGGAGAAGTCGACCCGCCAGCAGCTCACCCTGACGTGGGGCGTCGACACCCAGATCACGCCCGAGTTCACGCAGCAGGAGGAGATGGTCGAGGCCGTCGATCACCACCTGCGTGACCGCGGCATGATCGAGGTCGGCGAGCGCATCGTCATCGTGTCCGGCTCCCCGATGGGCGTGCCAGGCAAGACGAACAACCTGCGCGTCCACAAGATCAAGGATCAGCTCGAAGAGCAGTGACCTGACGTGTGAAAGGCCGGGAACCCGAATCGGGTTCCCGGCCTTCTGCGTGCCCGGGAGGGGAGTCGAACCCCTAAGGCCTCTCGGCCAGACGGGTTTGAGCCGTCCGCGTATACCATTCCGCCACCCGGGCAGGGCGTGCAACATTGTAGCCAGGTTTTCATCTCTGCCGCTCAGTGGGCAAATCTCGCCCAAGACGGGTAATATTCCCCCAGGTTGACCAGCGAAGCTCGCCTCCCAGGGCGAGGGAAAAGTGCCCACGAAGAATTATGAACAAGAAACCAAGTGTGATCGTTGCCGAGGACGAGGCGCTCATCCGCCTCGACCTCGTCGAACTGCTGACCGAAGAGGGGTACAACGTTGTCGGCGAGGCCGCCGACGGTGAAGAGGCGGTGAAGCTCGCCCGCGAGCTCGACCCCGACCTCGTCATCATGGACGTCAAGATGCCGAAGATGGACGGCATCACCGCCGCCGAGATCATCGCCGAGGAGCGGATCGCCCCGATCGTCATGCTGACCGCGTTCAGTCAGCGTGACCTGGTCGAGCGCGCCCGCGACGCCGGCGCCATGGCCTACGTCGTCAAGCCCTTCGGGGCCTCCGACGTGGTGCCCGCCATCGAGATCGCGATGGGTCGCTTCCAGGAGATCACCGCGATCGAGGAGGAACTCGCGAGCCTCGAGGACCGCTTCGAGTCGCGCAAGATCATCGACCAGGCCAAGGGCATCCTGCAGCAGGACCTCGGCCTGACCGAGCCTGAGGCCTTCCGCTGGATCCAGAAGACGGCCATGGACATGCGCAAGTCGATGCGCGACGTCGCCGAGGGCGTCATCAGCCACAAGAAGAAGTAACCCTCGACGCTGAACGCCGAGCGCCGTCACCCTCCGGGGTGCGGCGCTCGTTGCCTTCTACGAGGCCTGGCGGGCCGCGGGCGGCAGCGGGACCATCTGGCAGGTGAGTCGACCGGTGGCCGTCTGCCTGCCCTCGTCGTCGACGATGTCGACCTGGTAGGTGACGACCGTGCGACCCAGGTGGACGGCCGTGGCGGTGCCAGTGACCCGGCCCGACCGCGCCGAGCGCAGGTGCGTGACGTTGAGGTCGACCCCGACGCCCGCCCTGTCCGGCCAGCCGTAGGCCATCGCGGCGAAGGAGCCGAGCGTCTCGACCATCGCCGCGGAGGCACCGCCGTGCAGCAGCCCCATGGGCTGCTCGTTGCCCGCCACCGGCATCGACGCGACGACGCGCTCCGGGGACATCTCGGTGATCTCGAGGCCCAACTTCTGGTCGAGCGGGGACACGATCGACCCGGCCCACGCCGGCACTTGGTTCATGACGGGCAACTCTGCCACATTCGGTAGGCTCGGCCGGGTGAACACCCCTGCAAAGCTGCTGCTGATCGACGGCCACTCGGTGGCCTATCGCGCGTTCTTCGCGCTCCCCGTCGAGAACTTCGCCACGAGTACCGGACAGCACACCAACGCGGTGTTCGGGTTCACGTCGATGCTGATCAACGTGCTGCGCGACGAGCAGCCGACGCACCTGGCGGTCGCCTTCGACGTGGCGCGTGAGTCGTTCCGCACGGAGCAGTACCCCGAGTACAAGGCGAACCGGGCGAAGTCGCCCGACGAGTTCAAGGGGCAGGTGCAGCTCATCAAGGAGGTGCTCGACGCCCTCAACATTGCCTACGTCGAGAAGCCGGGCTACGAGGCCGACGACATCATCGCGACGCTGTCGACGCAGGCCGCGGCCGACGGGTACGACGTGTTCATCGTGACGGGCGACCGCGACGCCATGCAGTTGGTCAACGAGCGCGTCACTGTGCTGTACCCGCGCAAGGGCGTCTCCGACCTGGCGCGGATGACCCCGGAGGCCGTCGAGGAGAAGTACCTGGTGCCGCCGGCGGTCTACCCGGAACTGGCGGCCCTGGTCGGCGAGACGAGCGACAACCTGCCTGGCGTCCCGGGCGTCGGCCCGAAGACGGCCGCCAAGTGGCTGACGCAGTTCGACGGACTGGAGAACCTGGTCGCCCGCTCCGAGCAGGCCCCAGGCAAGGCGGGCGAGTCGTTCCGGGCCCACCTCGACGACGTGGTGCGCAACCGCAAGCTCAACGCGCTGGTGCGTGACCTCGAGGTCGACCTCGAGGTGCCGGGCACCGCGCGCCACGACTGGGACCGCGAGAAGGTGCACACGCTCTTCGACGCGCTCGAGTTCAGGGTGCTGCGCGAGCGGCTGCTCGAACTGGCACCCGCAGAGCCGGTGGCGACCGAGAGCTTCGAGGTGGCTGGCGCCCGGCTGACCGGGGACGAACTCGCCCCCTGGCTGGCCGCCCACGCGCAGGACACCACCGCCGTCGAGTTCGTCGGCACCTGGGGCAGCGGCACCGGCGACATCACCGGGATCGCCTTCGCGGCCGGCGACGGCGACGGTGCCTTCGTCGACACCGCCGAGCTGACCCCCGCCGACGACGCGGCCCTCGCGGCCTGGCTGGCCGACCCTGAGCGCCGGAAGCTGGTGCACGAGGCAAAGGGCCCGATGCTGGGCTGCTGGGCCCGCGGCTGGGACCTGCAGGGCGTCGAACTGGACACGCTGCTTGCTGCCTATCTGCTGCGCCCAGATCAGCGCACCTATGACCTCGGAGATCTGGCCGTTCGTTACCTGCACCGCGACCTGAGCGCCGCGGCGCAGCAACAGGAAGACGACGCTCAGGGGGCGTTCTCCTTCGACGAGGACGAGTCGGACGAGGCGGCCGACGCGGCGCTGCTGCGCTCCCGCGCCGTCTTCGACCTCGCGGAGGCGCTGAAGGGCCAGCTCGAGGAGCGCGGCGCCGCCCGACTGATGCAGTCGGTCGAGGTGCCGCTGCAGCGCCAGTTGGCTGGCATGGAGCGGGTCGGGGTCGCCGTCGACGTTGAGCGCCTCGAGCGGCTCCGTGACGACTTCGACAGGGCCGTCGGCGCGGCCCAGCAGGCCGCGTACGACGTCCTGGGCCACGTGGTCAACCTCGGCTCACCCAAGCAGCTTCAAACGGTGCTCTTCGACGAGTTGGAGATGCCGAAGACCCGCAAGACGAAGTCGGGCTACACCACCGACGCGGAGGCGCTGGAGTCGCTGTTCGCGAAGACCGCGCACCCGTTCCTGGAGCACCTGCTCGCGCACCGCGACGCGATCCGGCTGCGGCAGACGGTCGACGGGCTGCTGGCGGCCGTCGCACCCGACGGGCGCGTCCACACCACCTATGTCCAGACGATCGCCGCGACCGGGCGGCTGTCGTCGACCGACCCGAACCTGCAGAACATCCCGATCCGCACCTCGGTCGGCAGGCAGATCCGCTCGGCCTTCGTGCCCGGCGAGGGCAACGAGTCGCTGATGTCTGCGGACTACTCGCAGATCGAGATGCGCATCATGGCGCACGCAAGCGGTGACGAGGGCCTGATCGACGCTTTCGCCTCGGGCCGCGACTTCCACGGCGAGATGGCCTCGCTGGTGTTCCGCGTCGAGCCGGAGGATGTCACCTCGGAGATGCGCGCCAGGATCAAGGCGATGAACTACGGCCTGGCCTACGGCCTCTCCGCCTACGGGCTGTCGAACCAGTTGAAGATCTCCGTCGGCGAGGCGAAGGGCCTGATGGAGGACTACTTCTCCCGCGTCGGGGGAGTGCACGACTACCTGGCGGGCATCGTCGACCAGGCGAGGAAGATGGGCTACACCGAGACCATGCTCGGCAGGCGCCGTTACCTTCCCGACCTGACCACCACCAACCGGCAGCGCCGCGAGATGGCGGAGCGGGCGGCGCTGAACTCGCCCATCCAGGGCTCGGCGGCCGACGTCATCAAGGTCGCCATGATCAACGTCGGCGACGCGCTGGAGCGGGAGGGGCTGAAGAGCCGGGTGCTGCTGCAGGTCCACGACGAACTGGTGCTTGAGGTGGCGCCGGGGGAGCGCGAGGCGCTCGCCACGCTGGTGGAGCGCGAGATGGAGGGGGCCTTCGAGTTGGCCGTTCCGCTCAGCGTCTCGCTCGGGGTCGGCCCGAACTGGGAGTCCGCCGCGCACTGACGGCGGGCCGCATGGTCAGGAGACCTGGACCGGCTCGAAGTTGAAGAACACGCGCGACTCCCACACCTCGGTGGAGGACTCGAAGTCCCAGCAGATGATGATCGTCAGGCTGGGGTCGCCCTCGAAGTCGACCATCACGGTCGAGTCGGGGTCGTAGTCGTCGATGAAGATCTTCTCGGCGCCGGTGTACTGGAAACACTTGACCTGGCCGGCGTCGCCGTAGAGCTTGATGATGTCGCCGGGCTGGAACTGGGACTTGCCGTCGGCGAACATCTCGTTGCCGAGCGCCTTACCCGTCCGGTAGGTGTGGATGCTGAGGATCGACTTGCCCTTGTCGGCGCCCGGCTGCGGGCCGCCGCTCCACCAGGAGGCCATCCGCGGCTCGTCGAGCGGGGGAGCCGCGATGTTGCCGTCCTTGTCGAGGTTCAGCGCGACGATCGGCTCATCGACCCCGAAGCGCTCGATGCTGAAGCGGTTCGGCACGAAGCCCTCGCCGACCGCGGTGCAGTTCGCGGCGGCCGGGTTCGCAGACGCCGTCGGGGAGGCGGGGGCCGGAGCGGAGGTCGCGGCCTCGCTCGGCGGCTTCGGCAGCTCCTCCTGCTGCGTGACGAGCGTGGTCGGCTCGGGCGAGGGTTCCGCCTTGTCGCCGCTCCCGCGGGTCAGCGCGAACACGAGCAGGCCGATCACGACGACGATGGCGACGACGATGATGATCAGCCGGGTACGATTGGGCTTCGGTGCGGTGGCGGCATGAGACACGCGGCCAGCTTATGCGTTCGTCAGGTCCAGCCGAAATGTCGCCGCTGCGGCCGCCGAGGTGTCGGGTTGCTCCACGCACCCGCGCGGGGTAGGCTGGTCGGGCGCTGTGGCCTGTACTGCCTCGGACGGAGCAGGCAGTGCCGATAAGGGCCACCAGTGCGTTACAGCTTTATTCGGAGCCCTACTACATGACCTCCTCTACTGAGGCCTCGACTGTCGCAGTCGACGACTTTGGCTCGCCCGAGGCCTTCATGGCCGCGGTTGACGCCACCATCAAATACTTCAATGACGGAGACATCGTCTCCGGCACCGTCGTCAAGGTTGACCGGGACGAGGTCCTGCTCGACATCGGTTACAAGACCGAAGGCGTCATCCCCTCCAAGGAACTCTCCATCAAGCACGACGTGGACCCGTTTGAGGTCGTCCAGGTCGGCGACGAGATCGAAGCTCTCGTCCAGCAGAAGGAGGACAAGGAAGGCCGACTGATCCTGTCCAAGAAGCGGGCTCAGTACGAGCGCGCCTGGGGCACGATCGAGAAGATCAAGGAAGAGGACGGCGTCGTCACCGGCTCGGTCATCGAGGTGGTCAAGGGCGGCCTCATCGTCGACATCGGTCTGCGTGGCTTCCTGCCCGCCTCGCTCGTCGAGATGCGTCGCGTCCGCGACCTCCAGCCCTACGTGGGCATGGAGCTCGAGGCCAAGATCATCGAGCTCGACAAGAACCGCAACAACGTGGTCCTTTCGCGTCGTGCGTGGCTCGAGCAGACCCAGTCCGAGGTTCGCCACACGTTCCTCACCCAGCTCCAGAAGGGCCAGATCCGCAAGGGTCAGGTCTCCTCGATCGTCAACTTCGGCGCCTTCGTCGATCTCGGCGGCGTCGACGGCCTCGTGCACGTCTCGGAGCTCAGCTGGAAGCACATCGACCACCCGAGCGAGGTTGTCGAGGTCGGCATGCCCGTCACCGTCGAGGTGCTCGAGGTGGACATGGACCGCGAGCGCGTCTCCCTGTCGCTGAAGGCCACCCAGGAAGATCCGTGGCAGACCTTCGCCCGTCTGCACCAGATCGGCCAGATCGTGCCCGGCAAGGTCACCAAGCTGGTTCCGTTCGGTGCGTTCGTGCGCGTCGGCGAGGGCATCGAGGGCCTGGTCCACGTGTCCGAGCTTGCAGAGCGTCACGTCGAGATCCCCGAGCAGGTTGTCTCGGTCGGCGACGACCGGATGGTCAAGGTCATCGACATCGACCTGGATCGCCGCCGCGTCTCGCTGTCGCTGAAGCAGGCCAACGAGGGTGTCGACGTCAGCGCGATCGACTTCGATCCGCAGCTCTACGGCATGGAGGCCTCCTACGACGAGCAGGGGAACTACATCTACCCCGAGGGCTTCGATCCGGAGACCAACGACTGGAAGGAAGGCTTCGACGAGCAGCGCGCTGCTTGGGAGGCCCAGTACGCCCAGGCTCAGGCTCTGTGGGAGGCGCACAAGCGCCAGGTCGAGTCCGCCGAGACCACCGAGCGCGAGCTCGCGGTCGACGCTGGCACCGGCTACACCACCGAGTCCCCGGTTGAGGGCTCGCTTGCCTCCGACGAGTCGCTGCAGGCCCTGCGCGACAAGCTGGCTGGCAACAACTGACGTAACCCGTCTCCGCGAGGGGCGCCGATCCGAAGGGATCGGCGCCCTTTGCGCATGTTGGTGGGTCGGATGCCGCCGGTAGGGCAGTGCCCGGTATTCTCCGTCCAGGTGGACAGGTGTGACCCACCGAATGGAAAGGGACTGCCGTGCCGGCGAGCGCAACATTCGACGAGGTCGTCGAGAGATTCCGTGAGAGTGGATCGAACTCTGAGCGGGGGACCCGGTTCGAGGAGCTCATGGTCGACTTCTTCGAGCTCGACCCGATCCTCTCCAGCCAGTACACGAACGTCTCTCGGTGGATCGACTGGGCGCATCGTTCCGGGGTTGCCGACACAGGGATCGACCTGGTGGCACAGGATCGTGCCACCGGCCGATGGACAGCCATCCAGTGCAAGTTCTACGAACCCGACCACTATCTGTCCAAGGGTGACATCGACTCGTTCTTCACGGCATCGGGCAAGAAATGGGACGGGGTCGGGTTCGACAACCGGATCATCGTCTCGACCACCGACCGGTGGTCGAAGCACGCCGAGGAGGCCCTGGACGGCCAGCAGATCCCGGTGCAGAGGCTCGGCCTTGAGGATCTGGCCGCCTCGCCCATCGACTGGGCCTTCACGACCTCGAACGGTCTCCAGGTGGAGGTGGAACGGGCCAAGCGGTTCTCGACGCTCCCGCACCAGGACGAGGCGATCGACAGCATCCTCACCGGCTTCGAGTCGCACCAGCGCGGCCAGTGGATCAGCGCCTGTGGCACGGGCAAGACGTTCACCTCGCTGAAGTTGGCCGAACGGCTCGCCGCGAGCAAGGGCGGCAGCCTGCGTGTCCTGTTCCTGGCCCCGTCCATCCAGCTCGTGGCCCAGACCCTGCGCGAGTGGACCGCCCAGACGGCCGTGGACCTGCGCTCGTTCGTCGTCTGCTCGGACACGAAGGCCTCCCGCGCGGCCGAGGACATCTCCCCGCACGACCTTCCGCTGCCGGCCACAACCGACGCCGCCGCCCTCCGGGAGCGGCTCGCCTCAGGCAAGCGCGCGGCAGGGCTTTCGGTCGTCTTCTCGACGTATCAGTCCATCGACGTGGTCGCCGACGCGCAGCGGCTCGGCGCGGATGCGTTTGACCTGATCCTCTGTGACGAGGCGCACCGGACGACGGGCGTGCAACTGGCGGGCGAGAACGAGTCCGCGTTCACGCGGGTCCACGACGGCGCGTTCCTCAGGAGCGACCTCCGGTTGTATATGACCGCGACCCCCCGGATGTTTGGCGAAGACGTCAAGAACAAGGCCGACGAACACTCCGCGGTCCTGTCCTCGATGGACGATGAGTCGGTCTTCGGGCCGGTGTTCCACCGGCTCGGGTTCGGTGAGGCGGTCGAGCGCCAACTGCTGACGGACTACAAGGTGATGGTGCTGGCCGTCGCCGAGGAGCAAATGGCGGCTCCGATGCAGCTGATGCAGGCCACGTCCGACGTCGAGATTCCGCTCAGCGACGCGGCCAAGATCATGGGCTGCTGGAACACCCTGGCGAAACGGACCCACGCAGGTGATCCACACCCTGCCTTCGGGCCTGACGAGGCGCCCATGAAGCGGGCGGTCGGGTTCCTGGAGAACATCAAGTCCTCCAAGCTGGTGGCCGAAGCGTTCGAGGCCGTCGTCGAGGCTCGCGGTGGCTACGAGGCCACCCAGCGGCTCGCCTGCGACGCAAGGCACGTCGACGGCACCATGAACGCGTTGTTCCGGGCCGAGCAGCTCTCCTGGTTGAAGGCGCCGATCCGCGAGGGGCAGTGCCGGATCCTCACCAACGCCCGCTGCCTCACAGAGGGCGTCGACGTGCCAGCGCTCGACGCCGTCATGTTCCTCAGCCCACGCAACTCATCGGTCGACGTCGTGCAGGCGGTCGGACGCGTGATGCGAAAGGCGCCCGGTAAGGAGTTCGGCTACATCATCCTTCCTGTCGCGGTACCCGTCGGAGTGGAGCCTGCCGATGCTCTGCGCGACAACAAGCGCTTCAGGGTCGTGTGGGACGTTCTGAATGCGCTCCGGGCCCACGACGACAGGTTCGAGTCCATCGTCCAAGCGATCAACCTCAACGGTGGAAGGGACACCTCAGGCAAGATCATCGTCGACGTCCCCGATCAGCCGAGCGGCGATGCGTCGGCGCCTGGGGTACAGCTCCCGCTCTTTGACCTCGAACAGTGGCGCGACGCCATCTACTCGCGCATCGTCGACCGGGTGGGCACCCGTGAATACTGGGACCAGTGGGCGAAGGACGTGGCCGAGATGTCGGCCGCCCAGGTGGCCAGGATCGAGGCGATCCTCGCCCAGTCCTCCCCCGAGGTGACCGCGGTATTCGACCGCTTCCTGGACGGGCTCCGCGGAAACCTCAACAACGGCATTTCCCGCGACGACGCGATCTCCATGCTGTCGCAGCACCTCATCACGGCCCCGGTTTTCGACGCCCTCTTCGGCGGCTCCGGGTTTGCCAGTAGCAACCCGGTCAGCCTCGGCATGCAGGAGATGCTCGACATCCTCGAAGGCCAGGGCCTCGACGCCGAGACCTCCCACCTCAAACGCTTCTACGCCTCGGTGCGCGACCGCGCCGCCGCGGTCACCGACACCGCTGGTCGGCAGCAGGTGATCCACGACCTCTACGAGAAGTTCTTCAAGAACGCCTTCCCGAAGCAGGCCGAATCCCTCGGAGTCGTCTACACACCTGTCGAGGTCGTCGACTTCATCCTGCGCAGCGCCGACGAGCTCAGCCGCCGCCACTTCGGCCAAGGCCTGACCGACCCCGGGGTGAACATCCTCGACCCGTTCACCGGGACGGGTACGTTCATCGTCCGCCTGCTCGCCTCGGGCATCATCCGTTCCGAGGACCTGGCCAGGAAGTACGCCTCCGAGCTGTGGTGCAACGAGATCATGCTGCTGGCGTACTACATCGCCTGCGTCAACATCGAGGCCACCTATGAGGCGTTGACCGGGGCAGACGAATACGTGCCCTTCCCAGGCGCGACCATGACCGACACGTTCCAGATCAGCGAGCACGGCGACCGCGCCGACACCAGCCTGCTTCCCGCGAACAACGAGCGGATCACCCGCCAGCTGAGCACGCCGATCACGGTGATCGTGGCGAACCCTCCCTACTCCGTTGGGCAGACGAGCGAGAATGATGACAACGCGAATTTGCGCTACCCGAGCCTCGACGCGCGCATCGCCGACACGTACGCGGCCAAATCAACGGCACAACTTAAGAACAGCCTGTACGACTCCTACATCCGGGCCTACCGCTGGGCGACCGACCGGCTGGGGGAGCGAGGCGTCGTCGGCTTCGTCTCAAACGGTGGCTGGCTGGACGGCAACACCGCCGACGGGATGCGCCTGTCGATGGCCGAGGAGTTCTCCGAGTTGTGGGTGTTCAACCTTCGTGGCAACGCTCGGACTGCTGGCGAGCTACGGCGCAAGGAGAAGGACAACGTGTTCGGGCAGGGGGCCCGAACCACCATCGCCATCGTGCTCGGCGTCAAGGATCCGGCCCACGCCGGACCGGCCACGATCCACTACCTCGATATCGGGGACTATCTCACACGCCCGGAGAAGCTCGAGATACTGTCCCGCGCGGACCTAGCCTGCGGGAACTGGAGGATAGTCGCCCCGAATTCCTCCGGTGACTGGCTCGCGATGCGCAATGACGAGTTCATGTCTTACCCGCCCTTGGGTCGGGACGGGACCGCCATCTTTGCCCAGCAAGGCAACGGCCTGAAAACGAACCGAGACTCCTGGGTCTACGGATTTGGGGCAGATAAGGGGCTCTTCACAGATGACGGTGGGTGATGGGGCGGGATTCTGGACGGGGCTGGTGACGT
>JAQDQK010000059.1 GCA_027658995.1 Propionibacteriaceae bacterium AM104-82 | reverse complement strand
TGAACCGCCTCAGGTTTGGTGCCGCTTCCTTTTGAGTTGAAAGGATGGCGTCATGCCAAAGATGATCGATCCCCAGGTGCGTGAGCGGGCCGTGCGGCTCGTGCTGGAGCACCGGTCTGAGTATCCGTCGAACGCGAAGGCGATCGCGGCCGTTGCCCGTCAGGAAGGCGTGGGTGCGGAGTCGCTGCGCCGGTGGGTAGTCCAGGCCGAGATCGACGCCGGCGACAGGGGCGGGCAGACCAGCGAAGAACACGCGGAAATCCGCCGCCTCAAGGCGGAGAACAAGCGGCTGCGTGAGGACGTCGCGATCCTGAGAGCGGCGACGACTTTCTTCGCGGGGGAACTCGACCCCCGCAACCGCTGATGATGGTATTCATCGACCAGATGCGAGCTGAGGGTCACGCAGTCGAGTCGATCGTCCGCGTCCTGCGAGAGCAGGGCGTGAAGATCGCTGCGCGCACCTATCGGGCCTGGCGTCGGCCTCGCATCTCGGCCCGGACGGTCACCGATGCTCAGGTGGTCGACGCGGTGCGTGAGGCCGCGTGGACGACCGTGGTGATGCCCGACGGGACGACACGGCGGAAGATGACGCCGGAGGGTCTGTATGGGCGGCGGAAGATGACCGCCCTGATTCGCCGCACCGCACTCCCGGACGCGTCCTGGGGCGCCGTAGACCGCGCCATGCGGGCGCTCGGGCTGTCGGGCATCACGAGGGCGAAGGGCATCCGCACGACGATCCCCGCCAAGGACGGAGTCCGTGCCGGTGACCTGCTGAACCGGGACTTCACCGCCCCGCGGCCCGATCACACCTGGGTCACGGACTTCACCTATGTGCGCACCTGGGCAGGCTGGGTGTATGTCGCGTTCATCCTCGACGTGTTCTCGCAACGCATCGTGGCCTGGCATGCGCAGACCAGCAAGCACGTCGACTTGGTGATGATCCCGCTGCGGATGGCGCTGTGGGAACGCGATCGTCAAGGCCACCGTGTCGGCCCGGATCAGCTCATTCATCATAGCGATGCGGGCTCCCAGTACACATCAAT
>JAQDQK010000058.1 GCA_027658995.1 Propionibacteriaceae bacterium AM104-82 | reverse complement strand
CAGGATGTTACGGATCCCGTAGAGCGGGTCGCCGGAACGACCCCGGTGGCCGTGGATCTCCTGCTGCACGCGGCGGCGGACCTCATCGACGGCCCGGCTGGCCAGAGCGACCACATGAAACGCATCAAGGACGGCGGTGGCGTCGGCGAGCTTGTCGTCGATGGCGTTCTTGTAGCCGCGGAACGGGTCCAGGGTGGCGACCTCGACCCCGGCCTTGAACCCCTTCCCGCGCTGGTCGAGCCACGTCTTGTACACGGTGCCCGAACGTCCCGGCACCAGATCGAGCAGCCGGGCATGGACGCGTCCGTCCTTGTCACGAGTGAGGTCGACCATGCCGGTGAGCTCCTTGGGGCCACGCTTGCGGGGGCTCACGTGGTGCCACAGGTGCTCATCCACCCCAAGCGTGGTCACGCCGGCGAACCGGGACTCATCAGCGGCGGCACGCTGCAGGATCGGCTCGATGCTGGTCCACACAGTCCGCCACGTGGTGGCCAACTGCCGAGCCAGCCCGGCGATGCTGGCGTGCTCGCGTCGGACCTGCTCGGTCGCCCAGCGACACGCCCGGGTGGTGAGCATCGCGCGTGGCTTGGCGATCTGTTCGTCCTGCTCGGTGAACACCCCTACGGGACAGGACGGCTCGGGACACGTCCACGTGCGTTTGCGCCAACGCACGCGTGTCGGGGCTCCGAAGCAGGGGATGTCGACCAAGGTGTCCAAGGTGACCGTCCGTCGGCCATGGCTGCGGGCTACCACCCCGCAGGTCGGGCAGCCCATCATCGCTGGTGGGGACTCGACCTCGACCACCAGCCCGGCAGGTCGCCGGTCCACTCCGATGACGTGCACGCCGGGCAAGCCGACCAGACGGTCACAGTTGTCGCAGTAGGCGTCGTCATGGGGGCAGCGCGCAGCACACGTCGTAGGCTCAGACACAGTCGGGGTCCTCGGTGGATAAGAAGCTTGGTAACTCCTGATCCTGAGGGCCCCGACCCCTACCTCAGCCCACCCCGCTCACCCGGCGTGTCGCCCCCGACCCACCGCAAGTACGAAGAGCC
>JAQDQK010000057.1 GCA_027658995.1 Propionibacteriaceae bacterium AM104-82 | reverse complement strand
GGCTCTTCACAGAAGTGAGTGGATTCGGGGTCTGAACCCGCCCGCGTCGAGTAGGCATCTGGCGATGTAGTTGACGATGCTGCGGAACCCTCTTGCGGTGCCGCGGAGGTGTTCGAGCAATCCGTTCACGGCCTCGGTGGGGCCGTTCGAGGTGCCGGGGTGGTCGAAGAACGCGAGGATGTCGTCTCGGCGCCGCTGCATGGTCTGGCCGAGGGTGCGGAGCTCGGCGAGCCCGGCCGGGACCCCGGTCTTCAGCTGGTCGATGATCCGGATCATGATCTTCTTTCCCTCGGCTGGCTGGGCGGCTTGGTAGGCGTCGATCACGCTCTGGTAGACGCTCCAGGTGACCTCGAACGCGACATGCCGCTTGTCGGCGAACACCTTCGCGAGCCGATGCTGCTGCTTCTCGGTCAGCAGCCCAGCCCGGGTCCGGGCGACGCGTCGGATGCCGTAGAGCGGGTCCCCGGAGCGCCCCCGATGCCCGAGGGTCTCTTGTTGGACGCGTTGCCGGCAGTGGTCGAGCTTCTCCCCGGCAAGAGCGACCATGTGGAAGGGATCCATGACCGTGGTGACGGTGTCGATCGCTTCGACGGCGGCGGTCTTGTAGCCGGTGAATCCGTCCATCGCCACGACCTCGACCCGGTCCCTGAACGCTGCGGTTTGGGTCTCGAGCCAGGTCTTGAACGCGGCCTTGGAGCGGCCCTCGACGACGGCCAGCAGGCGGGATGGGCCGGTCCTGGTCCTTGTCGGGGTGAGGTCGATGATCACGGTGACGTACTTGTCGCCGCGGCGGGTGTGTCTCCACGCGTGCTCATCGACTCCGACAGTGGTGACCCCGTCGAGCCGGTCGGGCTGGTCGATCAACCACTGGTTGCCTGCGGCCAGGATCGCGTCGGAGGCGGTGTTCCACGCGACCCCGAGGTTCGCCGCGACGCGGGCGATGGACATCCGGTCGACCACGATCGACTTCACCGCGAACATGACCGCGTCACGCGACAGTTTCCCCGCAGACGGAGCCGCCGCCCGGATGTCATGACGCCAGACCCGGCGGCACTCCAGGCACCGGTAGCGCGGGACGACGATCTCCAGGATGGTGGGCTTCCAGCCGAACGGCACGTGCGCGAGCCGGCGCAGCACCGCATCATGCCGGGCGCCGTCCCGGCCGCACCCGCGGCATGGCT
>JAQDQK010000056.1 GCA_027658995.1 Propionibacteriaceae bacterium AM104-82 | reverse complement strand
CAGCGGGTCGGGCCGGTCACCCGCACCCCTTCACTCCACCGCCATCTGTGAAGAGCCAGATAAGGCCCTTAGCAACGTTGCATTCTTCGTGCCAATTCTGACACCCCGCTACTTTCGCAGTACTGCATGTCGACAAGAGTTCTCGTTTTTCCTCGATCGAACGAGTCAACTGGGCCTTAGGAAACTCGTCATGCCCATTCTGTTCATCGATGTCCCGGAACTCCACGACGAGAACCCTGTTGATCAACTCATTGCATCAGCCCAAGAGGCTCAGTGGGAGGATTGGCGGGATCTACGCTGGGAAGAGGTGTCTTCAGGTTCCTATCGCCGCGCTGTGAATAGACTAGCCTTGAGCCTATCAACCCGCGTCGACGAGGCCGAGCACATCGACATCGTACCTACGTTACAGGAACTCGACTACGCCGAAAAGGACGGGATGCTTGACCGTCTCGCCGCCTTGGAACAGGCAATGCCAGACTGGGCACTGACTCTGGATAACTTGCGCAACGAGATTGCTAATATTGGAGCCCTTGCCACTGTAGCGGCCGAACGAATGAACGCGGCGACCGCTCGGGGAAAAGGATTCGCGGCGCGTCTCACCGTGGCCCGGCGGTTCGCAGGAGATCTCGCAGGACCCGTTGAGAATGTTGCCACACTTGGAGCACAGTTCGCGGACCAGCTGCGGGTGATTGATGAAGGGGTCAGAGAGATCGTGGGCCTCCGCATTTATGCGACGACCGAGGAGGACATCCAAGGCTTCGATGAGTTCGCTCGCGTTCTACGTGAACTCAGCCTTAGCGCCAGGGAAGGACTTGGCAGCGTCGAGGCCCTCGTGAGAGACATTGAACCAGTGGAGAACATGTCAAAGGACGTTCGACCTCCATTGCGCCGCCTGCGCGGCGCACTGACGTCGCTCGCGGATGCCCGTGCCATTACGGACTCTTGGGTGACCCTCGTCGAGTCGCGAGGGTCCGCCGAAGAGGCCTGACTTGAGTTGACAACACAACTCAGGGGGTCTCAGGTCGGGTGCGGTTGCCGACAGCCCTCACTCCCCCTAAGCGCGATTCGGGGTCCCGGCCGTCGCGAAGCAGCGGTTGGGGGGCGAGGTGACTACCGCTACCCGAGTCCGGGTTGAGCACGCCTGTGTCGCCCTTGGTTGCCCGATCCGGTTGCGTTTCGGAACCACGGGATTGGTGCGAGCCGCAGGGAAGCAGGTAGCGAACTGGGGAGGCCCTTGAGCGTTCCCGGAGTGCCTTGACTGGCTCTTCATACCTGCGGTGGGTCGAGGTTGAGTCCGCCGCCGATGAGGAGCATGCGT
>JAQDQK010000055.1 GCA_027658995.1 Propionibacteriaceae bacterium AM104-82 | reverse complement strand
CGCCATCCTGGAGCAGATCAGCCCGCCACTGGCCGCTTGACAGCAATAGGAGCATCCACTATGCGGGACTCAACTGCGTCATCGGCGTATAGGCAGAACAGCACCCGCACGAGAAAGACGGATGCATCGTGGTCGTCATAGCCAGAATCAGAGAGCGCCTCGTACAGGTCGGCCATGATCTGGGCGGCTTTGACCGAGGCTTCCTCCTGCTGCTGGTTCCCGAAGGGACTGGTCTGGTAGCCGGCCAGGAACGCCAGCAGGTCGGAGTTGGCCGGCAGCTCTTCGAGGGTGAAGGTGCGCGTGTCGGCGCCGTCGGGTGCTTTGAGGTCCAGGATGCGGAACTGAGTGAAGTCACTAGAGATGACCCAGCGTGGGGTTTCCACGTCGGTCAGGTCGTCGATGTAGTCCAGCGCCTGGCGCTCGGCTACCTCGAGGTCCTTCCCGGCGGATTTCATCTCGATCGCACACAGGCCCGGCACGAGGGCGTCGATGTATCCGCGGTGCCCCGTCGAGGAGCGCTTTGCGCGCTTCTCGTACAGCGCAGCCTTTGTACTCGTGATCCCAAAGACCCGCAGCAAGTCCCGTATGAACGACTGAGCCTGGGCTGACCCCGTTTCGTAGGTCCAGTCGTTATGAGGGTCGTCCTGTTGCCCGCGGTCGCGGGCAGGGAGACTGGTCAGATCATGACGAACAGCAGGAAGCGTCACACCCCGGAGCAGGTCGTCCGCAAGCTCGGGCAGGCCGACAGGATGCTCGCCGACGGCAGCGACATCGCCGCGGTGTGTCGGGAGCTTGGGATATCCGAGCAGACGTACTACCGGTGGCGGAACCAGTACGGCGGCCTCAAGGCCGACGACGCAAAGCGCCTGAAGGAGCTGGAGAAGCAGAACGCGACCCTGAAGCGTCTGCTCGCGGAAGCGGAGCTGGAGAAGGCTGCGCTCAAGGAGCTGGCCGAGGGAAACTTCTAGGCCCGGGCAGGCGCCGCGCCGCCGTCGATCACCTCAAGCGCAAGCCGCGGGTGAGCGAGCGGATGGCGTGCCGTCTGGCCGGGCTGAGCAGGTCCGCGTACCGTCGCCCGCTCAAGGGCGACACGGTCGCCGACCCTGATCGCGCGTTGCGTGACTGGCTGCGCGCGTGGGCGAAGAAGCATCCCCGCTACGGGTACCGGCGGGCGTATCACGACGCCCGGGGTGAGGGATGGGTGGTGAACCACAAGAAGATCCAACGCCTGTGGCGTGACGAAGGGCTCCGGGTCCCGCAGCGGCGACGCCGCAAGCGCGTCGGATCCTCGACCGTCGACGCCCCGGCGGCAGTCGCACCGAACCTCGTATGGGCGGTGGACTTCCAGTTCGACGCCGACGAGCACGGACGATTGATCAAGATCTGCTC
>JAQDQK010000054.1 GCA_027658995.1 Propionibacteriaceae bacterium AM104-82 | reverse complement strand
GGTCAAGTCCAGTGGAGTGGTGTAGCGGTTCCTTCGTTTAGGCGGTGAGGGCGAGGGGTTCGGTGGTCTCCTGTTCGGTGTTGGTGATGGTGGTGAGGCGGCAACGGTGGAGGATGTCGAGGCCGAGGTAGCGGCGGCCTTCGGCCCATTCGTCGGTTTGCTCGGCCAGGACGGCTCCGACGAGGCGTATGACGGCTTCCCGGTTGGGGAAGATTCCGACGGAGTCGGTGCGGCGGCGGATCTCCCGGTTCAACCGTTCGGCAGGGTTGTTCGACCAGATCTGGGTCCAGACGTCCTTCGGGAATCCGGTGAACGCGAGCACGTCGGCCCGGGCTTGTTCGAGGTGCTCGGCGACGTCGGGCAGCTTGTCTGCGGTGTAGTCGAGGAGCCGGTCGAACTGGGCCTCGACGGATGTGGCGTCGGGTTGGTCGTAGACGGAGTGGAGCATCGCTTTGACCGCCGGCCACATGGTCTTGGGTGTGACGCTCATGAGGTTGGCTGCGTAGTGGGTGCGGCAGCGCTGCCAGGCCGCGCCGGGCAGGTTCGCCGCGATCGCTTCCACGAGGCCGGCGTGGGCGTCGGAGGTGACCAGTCGGACGCCGGCCAGGCCGCGGGCGACCAGGTCAGCGAAGAACGTGTTCCACGCGGATCGGGTCTCAGAGGTGGCGACCTGCAGGCCGAGGACTTCGCGGTGACCGTCGCCGTTGACGCCGGTCGCGATGAGGACGACGGCGTTGATCACCCGGCCGCCTTCGCGGACCTTCATCGTCAACGCGTCGGCAGCGACGAACGTGAACGGGCCGGCCTCGTCGAGGGGTCGGTGGCGGAACTGCGCGACGTGTTCATCGAGGTCTGCGGCCATCCGGGACACCTGGGATTTCGACAGGCCATCGATGCCCAACGTTTTGACGAGTTTGTCCATCCGGCGGGTGGAGACGCCGGCGAGGTAGCAGTCAGCGATCACCGTGATCAGCGCGGCTTCGGCTCGTTTGCGGCGTTCGAGGAGCCACTCGGGGAAGTAGGTGCCGGAGCGAAGTTTGGGGACGGCCACATCGATGGTGCCGACGCGGGTGTCGAGGGGTCGGTGGCGGTAGCCGTTGCGCTGCGCGAGCCGAGCGGCGGAGGGCTGGCCCCATTCGGCGCCGCAGACGGTGTCGGCATCAGCGGAGAGGAGGGCGTTGATCATGTCCTGCAGCAGCTGGCGCATCATGTCTGGGGATGCTTCGGTCAGCAGGTTGCCCAACACGCGGGCGGGGTCGACAATATGGGGAGCGGTCATCGTGGTTGATTCCATTTCGAGAGAGCTTTGGTAGGTGAACTCGAAGGATCCCGCGGTGACCGCGCCATCGTCATCCGGCATGGCCACCAAGGGGCTACACCACTCTATGGGGCTCTACT
>JAQDQK010000053.1 GCA_027658995.1 Propionibacteriaceae bacterium AM104-82 | reverse complement strand
GGGGTGTCCCTATGTTGCGTGTCAAGCCGCGAGGGACTGTTTCGAGGGTTCGGAGGCTCGGTAGGTTTCCTGGTTGCGGAGCATGGCGTAGAGGACGTCGCAGCGGCGTCGGGATAGGCAAATGAGGGCGGCGTTGTGCTTCTTGCCCTGGGCTCGTTTCCGGTCGTAGTAGGCCCGGCTGATGGGGTCGGATCGCAAGGCGGCGAACGAGGACAGGAACAGGGCGCGTTTGAGGTGCTTGTTGCCTGAGCGGGCTGGGAACTCGCCCCGGATGCTGGTGCCTGAGCGGCGGGTGACGGGTGCCAGGCCGGCGTAGGCGGCCAGGTGTCCGGCGGTCGGGAAGGCGGCGGCGTCTCCGACGTCGAGGAGGATCCGGGCTGCGGTCCTGACCCCGACGCCTGGCATCGAGGTCAGGACCGGGGCAAGAGGGTGCGCATCAACGACCTTCTCGATCTGGGCCGCGAGCTGGCTGCGCTGATCCAGCGTCTGCCGCAGGGTCGCCGCGAGCTGGGGCAGTACCTGTTCGGCCGCGGCAGTGCCGGCCACGACCACGCTCTGCTCACTCAAGGCCTTCCCGATCGCATCGGCGAAGGCCTGCGCGCCACGCGGGTTGGCTTTCGTGATAATTCGCAGCAACCTGGATGGGGTCGCCTTGCCGATGCCCTGGGGGCCGCCCAGGTGCTCGATGACCGCGAGCCCCGCCTTGGTGCTCAACTTGGGTCCGAGGACGCGTTCGAGTGCCGGATGGATCTGGGTGAGCAGGCCGCGGATCCGGTTCGTCAGGCGGGTTGCCTCGGCGGCGAGGTCCTCGTCGAACCCGACCAGCACCTTCAGCTCCGCAAGGGTTTCCTCGCCGAGGTCGACCCGGCGCAGGGTGTGGGGCATGGTCCGGGCGGCATCGGCGATGATGAACGCGTCGCGGGCGTCGGTCTTCGCGTTGCCCGGGTGGAGGTCAGCGATCCGGCGCATCGCCAGCCCGGGCAGGTAGGCAACCTGGATCCCCATCGACGAGGCGACCGCGATCGGCAAGGCTCCGATCGTGTTGGGCTGGTCGACCACGACCAGGACCCGGCCATGGGCCAGCAGGCTGGTGAACAACTCCTCGAGTCGGGCCTGGTCCTGCGGCAGTGGCTTGTCGGCGATCCTTCTTCCGGCAGCATCGAGCGCGCAGGCGTGGTGGGCCTGCTTGCCCACGTCGAGCCCGCACCAAACGTTGAAGCCGATGTCTTGTTCCATGACGAGCATCATCCTTTCATCGATGGTGACGGTCGTCGTGGGATGGTGAAGCGTCAGCTGCCGGCATCCACGTTACGAAGAGACCTCACAAGGGCCGTGTCCCTATCAGCGGTCACCCGACGCCACCAGACCCGGTGACAACACCCCCCGGATCATCAACGACAGGGGCAGTAAGTCATGCCGGGCCCGGCGACCGTCGCCCCATCAACTGGGGCTACCAACAAGGTAACGGGG
>JAQDQK010000052.1 GCA_027658995.1 Propionibacteriaceae bacterium AM104-82 | reverse complement strand
GTGGATGCTCCTATTGCTGTCAAGCGGCCAGTGGCGGGCTGATCTGCTCCAGGATGGCGGTCGCTCGGGCCTCAAGTTCAGGGTCGGCGCGAGTGCCGATCTCGAGTCGTCGGAGCCGCTGGTAGGGGACGCCGAGAGTGGCGGCGAGAACGCTGATCGGGATGCCTTTCGCTTGTCGGCGTGCTCGGAGTTCGCGCCCGACGGGATTGTCGGTGGCGGGATTGAGCAGAGCGGCATAGATCTCGTTCGCGACGTGTCGTTTGAGGCAGCGCATGATGTCACGGTCGGTGAGTTGCTCCGAACGACGCCTCTCGAAGTAGGCCATCGTCCGAGGCTCGCGATGCCGCATGCGCAACAGCACAATCCGGTGCAGCGCGGCGTTCGCGTGCCGGTTCCCGCCGCGAGAGAGTCGATGCCGTGTGCGTTGTCCGGAGGAGGCGGGGATCGGGGCGACACCGGCGAGAGCGGCGAAGCTGGCGCGGGTTCCGAGCCGCTCGGGGTTGTCGCCCGCGGCGACCAGGAGCGTCGCTGCGGTGACAGGACCGACTCCGCTCAGGGACAGCAGCGTGGGGTTGACCTGCCGGACGAGCATCTCCAACTGTTGTTCTATCAGGTCGATCTCGGCTTGCATCGTGAGGTGTCGGACCGCGAACCGTCGCAGTGTCTGCCGGGCGACGACCGCGGGATCGGGGGACGTGATTGTTCCGGGCCGAGTCTTGGCGAGCGTGTTCACCAGACGCTGCCCGCTGAGAGCGCGGAACGCCTGTCGCACGAGCTCGGGTGCGGTGATCAGCAGCGCGTGGATCTGGTTCATCACTTGCGCTCTGGCCTTGGCCGCCGAGCGCCGCTCTGCGAGGAGGATCCGCATCGACTCGACCGCGCCATCACCAGACTTTGGGATCGCGGTGTCCGTTCCTGAGAGGACAGCGACCGCTGCCTGGTGGGCGTCGAGGGGGTCGGACTTGCCGCGACGACGGCGGGCTTGCCGGTCCTGTCGCGCGACTTCGATGACGGTCAGCCCCGCCGTGGTCAGCGCGCGTGCGAGGCCAGCCCCGTACGACCCCGTTCCCTCCACCCCGATACGGACGACATCACCGTGCGCGTGGAGGAACGCGACGATCTGCGCGTAACCGCGACCGTCGGCACGGAACTCTCGGTCCGCGACAGGTCGGCCCACGAGATCGAGGATCGCGACGTGATGCGTGTTCTTGTGCGTGTCGACCCCGGCGACCAACTCGGAGCCTGGTGGCAACGGGTTGGTCAGCGGCGGGTCGAGTGTCATGCTCGTCATTGACGGGATTCCCTTCCAATGGTGATGAACGTCACCGCGGGTCGGGTGAGTGCAGACAGCACAAAGGTGAGACGACTTTCCGGTCAGGCTCCTATCAAGTCATGTGCCCGCCCGGCCCGCAGCGACCCCGGCGTCGACGGACAGATCCACAAAAAGACAGCCGCGAACGGCGTCCGTGTAATTTCGGGTCACGCCGGCGCCGGAGCCGAATCCATCATCTCTGTGT
>JAQDQK010000051.1 GCA_027658995.1 Propionibacteriaceae bacterium AM104-82 | reverse complement strand
GGGAGAGTGAACCCGACGGAGTAGGCCAGCCGCCGCCTGGTCATCCACTGGAGAAATTCCTTGGTGCCGCCGGCTCCGTCGGTGCGGATCAGAATCTTCTTCGACCCCCGCCTGCTCCGGGCCAGCAGGGCTGGTGGTCAAGTCCCGGGAAGTGGTGTAGCGATCCTTCGTTTGGGGGTCAGGCGGTCAGGGCGGGCAGGGAGCTTGTGGTGACCTCCTCGGTGCTGGTGTCGGGGACGACGGTGAGGCGGCATCGGGCGAGGACGTCCAGGCCGAGATAGCGGCGTCCTTCGGCCCATTCGTCGGTCTGCTCGGCCAGGACCGCGCCGACGAGTCGGACGATCGCCTCGCGGGTGGGGAAGATGCCGACGGAGTCCGTGCGGCGGCGGATCTCCTTGTTCAGCCGCTCGGTGGGATTGTTCGACCAGATCTGCACCCACACGTCCTTGGGGAACGCGGTGAACGCGAGCAGATCGGCGCGGGCCGCGTCGAGGTGCTCGGCCACGTCCGGGAGCTTCTCGCTGACGTAGTCCAGCAGCCGCTCGAACTGGGCGTTCACCGCTTGTGCGTCGGGCTGGTCATAGACGCTGTGCAGCATCGCTTTCACCGCCGGCCACATGCTCTTTGGCGTCACGGCCATGAGGTTTGCGGCGTAGTGGGTGCGGCACCGTTGCCAGGCCGCGCCGGGCAGGTGCGCGGCGATCGCCTCCACCAAGCCGGCGTGGGCGTCGCTGGTGACCAGGCGGACTCCGGCGAGGCCGCGGGCGACGAGGTCGGCGAAGAAGCCGTTCCACGCCGCTCCGGTCTCGGAGGTGGCAATACGCATGCCGAGGACTTCGCGGTGCCCGTCGCCGTTGACGCCGGTGGCGAGCAGGACGACGGCGTTGATCACGCGCCCGCCCTCGCGGACTTTCATCGTCAGCGCGTCAGCGGAGACGAACGTGAATGGCCCGGCCTCGTCCAAGGGCCGGTGGCGGAACTGCTCGACGTGCTCGTCCAATGACTCCGCCATCCTGCTGACTTGCGACTTCGAGAGCGAGTTGATGCCGAGGGTCTTCACGAGCTTGTCCATGCGGCGGGTGGAGACGCCGGCGAGGTAGCAGTCCGCGACGACCGTGATCAGGGCGGATTCGGCGCGCTTGCGCCGCTCGAGCAGCCAGTCGGGAAAGTAGGTGCCAGAGCGGAGCTTGGGGACTGCGACGTCGATCGTGCCGACGCGGGTGTCGAGGTCGCGGTGGCGGTAGCCGTTGCGCTGCGCAGAACGACCAGCGCTGGGCCGACCGTACTCCGCGCCGGCGACAGCGTCTGCGTCCGCGGAGAGCAGGGAGTTGATCACGTCCTGGAGCAGGCTGCGCATCAGATCCGGGGACGCTTCAGCCAGGGCTTCACCGAGCAGGCCGGAAGGGTCGACAATATGGGGAGCGGTCATCGTGATGACTCCGTTCGAGAGTGCTGTGAGAGGTTCAGTCGAAGGATCACACGGTGGCCGCGCCCACGTCCGAGACGATCACTGCTGCCACCGCGCTACACAGAGATGATGGATTCGGCTCCGGCGCCGGCGTGACCCGAAATTA
>JAQDQK010000050.1 GCA_027658995.1 Propionibacteriaceae bacterium AM104-82 | reverse complement strand
GATGCCTACTCGACGCGGGCGGGTTCAGACCCCGAATCCACTCACTTCTGTGAAGAGCCAGTTATGGCCCCCGGATCACCGGCGCCGTCTTGCTGCTCACCGGCGTCTACCTCGCGTGGTACTGGTGGCCCGCCGCCACCGCCGACAACAACCTCGTCGCGACCGGCCGTGCCGGCGGTGTCGCCAGGCTCTCAACGACCCTGTCCGGCTGGGTTCAGGCTCACACGGCGCCGATCGCGGCGCTCGCGGTCATCTCCCTCCTCGTAGTACTCGCCCTTGGCGCCGCCCATAGGCGGCGTCGAGCCAGTTCCGAATCGCCGGAGGCCTGCTGCGACACCACGAACGTCGGGCTCGGCGTGTCAGGCGGCGACCACGAGGGTCAGTAGCCGACGGCTGAATGGGGGGCTTGGTCCGGGACTCAGCGACTCGACTGGAACATTCTTCGAAGGACGTGCATGACTCACCGCAACTCGCCACTGTCAGTCGAGGGACGTCGGCGGCTGGTCGAGCGTTGCAAGACCCGGCCGATCGCTCACGTGGCAGCTGAGATGGGAATCTCCCGCGCTACCGCGTCAAAGTGGGTCCATCGCCATCGTGAGTTCGGTGAGGTCGGTCTGCTCGACCGCTCATCGACGCCTAAGCAATCCCCGACAGCCACCCCCAACGTCGTTGTTCGCGAAGTCGAACGCATGCGGCGCGAGCACAAGTGGTCAGCGGCTCGGATCACGTTCGAGCTCGAACAGGTCGGCATTCAGATCAGTCGGCGCACGGTGAGTCGCATCCTCACCGACCTGCAGCTCAACCGGCGCCGCTTCATCGACCCGACCGGGGAAAGTAACCGCGAAGCGAGGAAGATTGTCGCTCGGTGCCCCGGCCACATGGTTCACCTGGACGTCAAGAAGGTCGGCCGAATCCCCGATGGCGGCGGATGGCGGGCTCATGGCAAGGACAGCCCGGAAGCTCGCGCCGTCGCGCGGACGAAAACCCGCGGCACGCGAGCCGGCTACGTCTACCTCCACTCAGCGATTGACGGCTACTCACGCCTCGCGTACACCGAGGCTTTGCCGAACGAGCAGGCCGCGACGGCCGTTGCGTTCCTCGCGCGAGCGCGGGCATGGTTCGCGGCTCATGGCATCACGCACATCGAACGGATCGTGACCGACAACGGATCCTGTTACCGCGCCTCAGCGTTCGCCGATGCACTGGCCGGGTCGCGGCACCAACGGATCACGCCCTACACGCCCCGCCACAACGGAAAGATCGAGCGGTACAACCGGATCCTTGCCGAAGAGTTCCTCTATGCACGGACATGGACCTCAGAAGACGAACGCGCCAACGCCCTCGAGCGCTGGAACCTGCACTACAACTACCACCGCCCGCACGGTGCCGCGGACGGTCAGCCGCCGGCCACGCTCGTGCCAATTCGCGTCAACAACGTCCTGGCCTCATACAGCTAGCGCGGCGGAGCCGGCCATGCGTTTGTGCTCGGGTTGCCCGGTGATCGAGGAATGTCGGCAGTGGGCGTCAATCGACCGTTACACGGGTTTGGCCGCGGGTAGTTCGTGGGTGCGCGGATCCGAGTGTGACGCGGCGACGACCATCAACAATTCGCGGCCGCGAGTCTCCGCTTGATCCACTGTCTGGCGGCCAGTGCGTCTGCTGCGTCGATCATCTCTCGGCTTTGGAGACTGGACCGAAGCGCGTTCCAGAGTTCGCGGATGCCCATGGCTCTGCACCATGTGGCACGCAGGACTGGCTGCAGGTTGGTGTCGCGGTCTGAACCGAGAGGGGTGCGCCCGGTCGGGGCCGTTTGGATCGCTGCCGCTACGTCAGAGTCCGAAGGCTCCGCCGCTGACGAGGATCACGATGCCGAGGCCG
>JAQDQK010000005.1 GCA_027658995.1 Propionibacteriaceae bacterium AM104-82 | reverse complement strand
ATGAGAGGGGTCAATTTTCGATCGGCAACAGGGGGTCAGTTTTCGTCCGGCGTTGACACAAGACTACCGAGGTGAAACATCGACCCGGATGCGGGGTCCGCTGCGGTGTCCCCCCTTGTGGCCGAACGGTAATGGGCCTCGGGAACACGACGGATCCTGCCTGCCCATGCGACAACATGCACGACCCTTTTCAGCGGCGGCCCGACCGAAAGAACTCCTCGCGCAGAGAGTGCGCGACCACTCATTCGGACGCGGCCAGAGCGTCCCGCGACACGCCGATGCGCGGACGCGATGCGAATCAACTGGTGGGTGACAGGGAGGGAAGGCCGGCCCGCGTCGCGCCGCTCGCCAGGTGTCCGCTCGGCATGCATCGCCGCTGGTCGCACGGCCCTTGCTCGACTCAAGCCCTTGTGGGCGCCGAGTTCGCGGTTCGCTGCCCACAAAGCAGCGGCAATGCCCGACCATTTAGCGAGAATTGCTATCCAATATCTGCTGCTGTTAATGGGGGGGTCATTGCGGGTCCGATTTCGGGCAGAGTAATGTCTGCACTCGTGACAGAAAGCGTCGCCGACATTATGGTTGGAACGGCCCGCTAACTGACATGAAAGCCGGATCGCGTGACGCGGGGTGAGAGCCCTCGCGAAGCGAGAAGGCAGCCAAGGATTTCCTGGTCGCGGGCGGCTCAGGCCGCCGAGACCGGGGTGTGAACCTCAGTCCCCCCTGAGGAGCGAGCGGGCGGATCTCGGCATTGCCTCGAGATCCGCCCGCTGCGTGTCCTGCGCCGTCGGGGCCATTTGGCCGATCGCGACCCACCCTACCCGAATAGGTCAGACCAGTTGATCGGGGGGTGCCTAGGATACGCCCCAAGGGACGTGATTGGATGTACTCATGACTGCGCGAAAGATCGGCGTGACGGAGCTCGTCCTCCGCGACGCACATCAGAGTTTGATGGCGACCCGCATGGCCATGGAAGACATGGTCGATGCGTGTGAAGATATCGACAAGGCCGGTTTCTGGTCTGTCGAATGCTGGGGCGGCGCGACGTTTGACGCGTGCATCCGCTTCCTCAATGAAGACCCCTGGAAGCGCCTGCGGACGTTCCGCGAGTTGATGCCCAACTCGCGCCTGCAGATGCTGCTGCGCGGCCAGAACCTGCTCGGCTACCGCCACTACGAGGACATGGTCGTCGACAAGTTCGTGGAGAAGTCCGCCGAGAACGGCATGGACGTCTTCCGCGTGTTCGACGCCCTCAACGACCCCCGCAACATGGCCAAGGCCATGGCAGCGGTGAAGTCCGTCGGCAAGCACGCCCAGGGCACGATCTGCTACACCGTCTCCCCGGTGCACACCGTCGACGGCTACATCAAGCTGGCCGGGCAACTCCTGGACATGGGCGCCGAGTCCATCGCACTGAAGGACATGGCGGCCCTCCTGCAGCCGCAGCCCGCCTACGACATCGTCAAGGGCATCAAGGACACCTACGGTGACGTGCAGATCAACGTGCACTGCCACTCGACCACCGGCGTCACGCTCGTCGCGCTGATGAAGGCCATCGAGGCTGGCGCCGACGTCGTCGACACCGCGATCTCCTCGATGTCGCTCGGCCCCGGTCACAACCCGACCGAGTCGCTGGTTGCGATGCTTGAGGGCACCGACTACTACACCGATCTCGACATGGAGCGCCTGCTCCGCATCCGCGACCACTTCGCCAACGTGCGGCCGAAGTACAAGGAGTTCGAGTCGGCGACGCTTGTCGACACAGACATCTTCTCCTCGCAGATCCCCGGCGGCATGCTCTCCAACATGGAGTCGCAGCTCAAGGCCCAGGGCGCGGGCGACCGCATCCGCGAGGTCATGGAGGAGGTGCCGCGGGTGAAGGCCGACGCAGGCTACCCACCGCTGGTGACCCCGTCGTCGCAGATCGTCGGCACCCAGGCCGTGTTCAACGTGCTGATGGGCCGCTACAAGGTGATGACCGGCGAGTTCGCCGACCTGATGCTCGGCTACTACGGCGAGGCCCTCGGGGAGCGTAACCCCGAGGTCGTCGAACTGGCCAAGGCGCAGGCGAAGAAGGAGTCGATCGACGTCCGCCCGGCCGACCTGCTCAAGCCCGAGTGGGACGAACTGGCCGCCGGCGCCGCGAAGCTCGAGGGCTTCGACGGCTCGGAGGAGGACGTCCTCACCAACGCCATGTTCCCGGGCGTCGCGCCGAAGTTCTTCCAGTCCCGCCACGAGGGCCCCAAGTCGGTCGCCAAGACCCCGGCCCAGCTCGCGGCCGAGAAGGCAGGCGCTGGCGCGGCTCCGCAGCAGGGCATCAACGGCCCCATCAAGTACAACGTCACCATCGCCGGTCGCCAGCACAGCGTCGCGGTCGAACCGGCCTAAGGAGATACAGATGGCTACCCAGCACACGATGGCAGACCGCCTCGCGCAGCTCGACGAGCGTCGCGCCACGGTTGAGGCCGGCGGCGGCGAGAAGCGCATCGAGAAGCAGCACGCCCAGGGCAAGCTGAGCGCCCGCGAGCGCATCTCGGCCCTGCTCGACGACGGCTCGTTCCAGGAGGACGGCGCCTTCCGTCGCAACCGCACCACCACCTTCGGGATGGACAAGGCCGACATGCCCGCCGACGGCGTGGTGACCGGCTCCGGATCGGTCCTCGGCCGCCCCGTCCACGTCGCCTCCCAGGACTTCACCGTCATGGGCGGCTCGGCGGGCGAGGCCCACTCGATCAAGGTCACCGAGGCACTCAAGGCCTCGCTGATGACCGGCACCCCGTTCGTCTTCATCAACGACTCGGGCGGCGCCCGCGTCCAGGAGGGCATCGACTCGCTGTCCGGCTACGGCAAGGTGTTCTACGCCAACGTGCTCCTCTCGGGCGCGGTGCCGCAGATCTCGATCATCGCCGGCCCCTGCGCCGGTGGCGCGGCCTACTCGCCCGCGCTGACCGACTTCATCATCCAGACCCGCAAGGCCCACATGTTCATCACGGGCCCGGGCGTGATCAAGCAGGTCACCGGCGAAGAGGTGTCGCAGGACGACCTTGGTGGCGCCGATGCGCACATGGGTCGCTCCGGCGTCGTCCACTTCGTCGCCGACGATGACGAGCAGGCCATCCTGATCGCGAAGAAGCTGCTCAGCTTCCTGCCGCAGAACAACACCGAGGACGCCCCCATCGTCGATCCCGACTATGTGGTGGAGCCCAACGAGAAGCTGCGCGACATCCTGCCCGTCGAGGGCAACAAGGGCTACGACATCCGCGACATCATCCGCGAGATCGTCGACCACGCCGACTTCCTCGAGGTGCAGGCCGGTTGGGCACAGAACATCGTCGTCGGCTTCGGCCGCGTCGTCGGCCGCACCGTCGGCATCATCGCGAACCAGCCGAGCGTCATGTCGGGCGTGCTCGACATCGACTCCTCCGACAAGGCGAGCAAGTTCGTCCGGTTCTGCAACGCGTTCAACATCCCCGTGGTGAACCTGGTCGACGTGCCGGGCTTCCTGCCGGGCGTCGCGCAGGAGCACAACGGCATCATCCGCCACGGCGCGAAGATGCTCTACGCCTACTCCGCTGCGACCGTCCCGAAGATCACCGTGGTGCTGCGCAAGGCCTACGGCGGCGCCTACCTGGCCATGTGCTCGAAGGACCTCGGCGCTGACAAGGTATTCGCCTGGCCGACCGCCGAGATCGCCGTGATGGGCGCCGAGGGCGCGGCAAACGTCGTCTTCCGCAAGGAGATCGAGGCAGCCGAGGACAAGGACGCCAAGCGCTCCGAGCTGGTCGAGGAGTACCGCGAGACCTTCTCCACGCCGTACATGGCCGCCAGCCGTGGCCTGGTCGACGACATCATCGATCCGGCAGACACCCGTCGCCAGATCGCGATGGCGCTCGAACTGCTCGTCGGCAAGCGCGAACTGCGTCCGGCCAAGAAGCACGGCCTCGGCCCGGCCTGATCGGATCGACGATGGAAGACAACACGCTGCAGGAGCTCCGCGACGCCGTCGTGGCGCTCACGGAACAGGTATCTCGTCTCGAGTCAAAGGTCGCCAAGCTGGAGGAACAGCAGGCGATCCCCGAAGCGGACCTCATCGCCATCGGCGCAGCGGTCGCCGCGTACTTCGGCCACAAGGCCAAGGTCCGCGCGATCCGTTACGGTTCGCAGAACCGCTGGGCCGCGGCCTCGCGCAACCGCATCCATGACCGCTCCGTCCCGCACGTTCGCTAAGGAGAAATGATGAAGCTGAAGGTGACCGTCAACCAGACGGAGTACGAGATCGACGTCGAGGTCGAGGAGGAGCAGCCCCAGGGGCTGGGCCCGATCGTGATCGGCGTCAACGGTGGGTCGAACCCCATCCCGACCAAGGCCTCGATGACGGCGGCAAGCTCCAACGCGGTGCTCGCCCCCCTCGCGGGCTCGGTCGCACGGATCCTCGTCCAGGAGGGCGAGGAGATCGAGGCCGACCAGGTGCTTCTGATCCTCGAGGCCATGAAGATGGAGACCGAGATCAAGGCCCCCGCGGCGGGCAAGGTGTCGGCCGTGCTGGTCGCCCCCGGCGACGCCGTCCAGGGCGGACAGGCTCTCATCGAGCTCTGAGTTGTGATGCGAACGGCCCCAGGGGTTTCCCTGGGGCCGTTTCGCGTTCGACTGCACCGTGGTCGCACGCGCCGTGGGGGTGGTCGCGAGTAGGGTGGTCGGACGACGATCTTTGGGAGGGTCTCTTGAGCGAGGAGCGCGAACCGCTTGCGGAGGAGCCGAAGGCCGAGGAGCGACCGGAGGGGCTGACCGACAGCGAGTTGGAGGCCCTACCGACCTACGACCCGGAGAATCCGGTCGACCGGGCCGACGTGATCGGCGAGGCGGGCAAGTGGGCCGCCGCCTGGTCGGGGCGGTTCCTGCTCATCGTCGCAGGGCTCGTGGTGATCGGCATCGGGCTGAAGTACATCTCCGGCGCCATCATGCCGGTGCTGCTCGGGCTGCTGCTCGCCTCGGTGCTCTACCCAGTCACGGCGCAGTTGCGGCGCTGGGGCGCCCCCTACGCGCTGGGTGCCATCGCGGCGCTGCTGCTTGGCGTCGGGGTGATCGCTGGCCTGATCGGTCTCATCGCGCCCTCCGTGGCCAACCAGTGGGACGCGCTGCGCACCCAGAGCCTCGACGGCATCCGTCGGATCCAGGCCTGGCTTGCTGGCCCGCCGCTGAACATCAACGACGAGCAGATCAACGACTACATCTCGCAGGCCGTCGCCTGGCTGCAGGACCGCAGCGGTGACATCGCCACCTCGCTCGTCAACATCGGCGGCAGCGTCGGCTCCGCGGTCGTCACGCTCCTGACGACGCTGATCGTCACGTTCTTCATGCTCAAGGACGGCCACAAGTTCGTCGGCTGGATCCGGCGGATCGTCGGCCGCAGGGCCGGTTTCCACGCCTCGGAGCTGCTCACCCGGATGTGGAACACGCTGTCGGGCTACATCCGCACGCAGGCGATCGTCAGCTTCGTCGACGCGTTCTTCATCGGCCTCGGCGCGTTCCTGCTTGGCGTCCCGCTGGCGTTCCCGATCGCCGTACTGACGTTCATGGCGGGCTTCATCCCGATCGTCGGTGCCGTGACGGCGGGCACCATCGCCGTCCTCGTGGCGCTGGTGTCGAACGGGGTGACGACGGCGCTGCTCGTGCTGGCCGTGGTGCTCGGCGTCCAGCAGTTGGAGGGTCACATCCTTCAGCCGCTGCTGCAGTCCCGTGTGATGCAGCTGCACCCGGTGATCGTGCTGCTCGCGGTGCTGCTGGGCGGCACCTGGGCGGGCATCATCGGCGCCTTCCTTGCCGTCCCGGTTGCCGCGGTTGCCGCGGTCCTGATGCGCTACCTGGGAGACCTGACAGACCTGCGCACCGGCGACCGGACGGCCGCAGACATCAACTGGGCCACCGACGACGGCCAGGCGGTCGGCACCGAGTCCGAGCGCGCCGCCGCCTTCTTCCGCACGCTGGTGCGCGGCCGCGGTTCACGCAGGAGCGAGCAGCCGGTTCCCGGCGAAGAGGTGCTCGACCAGCAGTCGGCCTGGCGCCGCCTGTTCCGCGTCCGCGGCAACGACGCCCCCGACGACGAGTCGGATCGCAAGGACGGCTGAGCCGCCCCGTCAGCCCCGGTGGACCTTGTGCTGCGCGGCCTGGGCCCGCGGGCGGATCGTCATCCGGTCGATGTTGACGTGTGAGGGGCGGGTCGCCATCCACACGATGGCTTCCCCGACGTCACTTGCGGTGAGGGGCTCGGCGACGCCCTGGTAGACGGCGTCGGCCCGCGCCTGGTCGCCGCCGAAGCGGGTCAGCGAGAACTCCTCGGTGTGGACCATGCCTGGGCTGATCTCCGTGATGCGGACCGGCTTGTCGAACAGTTCGAGACGCATCGCCTCGACCATCGAGCGCTCGCCCGCCTTGGCCGCGCAGTAGCCCCCGCCGCCCTCGTAGCCCGCGTCTGCGGCGACGGAGGTCACGAACACGATGACGCCCTCCGCGGCCAGCAGCGCCGGAAGCAGCGCCTTGGTGACGCGCGCGGTGCCGATCAGGTTGGTCTGCAGCATGGTCTCCCAGGCGTCGAGGTCGGCCTCGGCGACCGGCTCGAGCCCGACGGCGCCGCCCGCGTTGTTGACGAGCACGTCGAGGCTGCCGTCGACGGCTGCGGCGAGCGCCTCCACGTCCTGCTGGGAGGTCACGTCGCACCGGATCGCCACGCCGTCGATCTCGCGGGCGAGTTCCTCGATCCGCTCGACGCGCCGCGCCGCGCAGATCACGCGGAACCCCTCTGCCGCCAGCAACCGCGCGGTCGCCTCTCCGATGCCCGAACTTGCCCCTGTCACGACCGCTGTCTTCATGTCAGCCAGCCTAAGCCACGGCCCTTCGTCGCCGTCGCGCGCCCGGCACCTGGCGGACTGAGCCCGAGCCGAGCCAGTGGCCGCCCAAGCCAGGACAGAGCGAGGGCCGACCGGTTGCCCGGTCGGCCCTCACATCATTGGGTCGAAGGTGTTACTTCTTGCCCTGGTTCTTCACGGCCTCGATCGACGCCTTAGCGGCCTCGGGGTCGAGGTAGCGGCCGCCGGGGGTGACCGGCTTCAGGTCCTCGTCGAGTTCGTAGTACAGCGGGATTCCCGTGGGGATGGTCAGGCCCGCGATGTCGTCGTCGGAGATGCCGTCGAGGTGCTTGACGAGCGCGCGCAGCGAGTTGCCGTGCGCCGTCACGAGGACGGTCTTGCCCGCCTCGAGGTCGGGGACGATGTGCGCCTCCCAGTAGGGGAGCATCCGGTTGACGACGTCCTTGAGGCACTCGGTCAGCGGGCGCTCGTCGGCCGGGATGTCGGCGTAGCGGGCGTCGTTGTACTGAGAGAACTCGTTGTCGGGGTCGATCGGCGGCGGCGGCACGTCGTAGCTACGACGCCACTGCATGAACTGGTCCTCGCCGAACTGGTCGCGGATCTCGGTCTTGTTCAGGCCCTGGAGCTTGCCGTAGTGGCGCTCGTTGAGGCGCCAGTTGCGCTTGACGGGGATCCAGTGACGGTCGCAGCCGTCGAGCGCCAGGTTGGCGGTGTGGATGGCGCGGCGCAGCAGCGAGGTGTGCAGCACATCGGGGAGCAGATCCTCCGACTGCAGCAGCTTGGCCGCGTTCTTCGCCTCCTCGACACCCTTCTCGTTGATGTCGACGTCCACCCAGCCGGTGAAAAGGTTCTTTGCGTTCCATTCGCTCTCGCCATGGCGGAGCAGGATCAACTTCGAGGTCATGGGATCACCCTACAGTCCGGGGCCCCTCGGCCGAGGATCGGGTCGGCCGCAAAGGGGGTGGAGCGGGTCGGGACCTGAGTTGAGCATGATTGGTGACTCGTTGCCCCAAACGACGCGTTTGAACGATCAGATCGGCAACGAGCAACCAAACATGCTCAAATGCGGGGCCAACCCGAGCGTCAGGACAGGACGCCGAACTTGTAGCCGGCCTCCTTGTAGGCGGCGATGATGCCGGACACCGAGTCGGCCGTCAGCTTCTTGTCGGGGGTGTCGTGGCCGAGGATGACGGCGACGTGGAAGCCGCTGCTGATCGGCATGGTCGCGTTGGCGACCAGTTGCGACACCGTCGTGGGGCGCGAGCCCTTCGGGGCGCTGTCTGCCGTGTCCGCGTTCCAGTCGACCCACGCGACGCCCTGCTTGGCCAGGTACGCGTCGGAGGCCGCCATGTTCTTCCACGACATGTGGCCGCCCGGGTAGCGCCACGACTCGGTGTTGAAGTCGGGGCCGAGGATCTCGCGGATCTTCGCGAGCGTCTTCTGATACTCGTCGGCGACGCGGTCCGCGTTGGCCTTGCGACCCGGGTACAGCTTCTTGTAGTTGTGCGACCAACTGTGCAGCGCGACCGAGTTCCCCTCGGCGATCTCCCTCTTCAGAAGGTCGGGGGCATCGTCGAGCATCGAACCGACCACGAAGAACGTCGCGTGGACGTCCGCTTTCTCCAAGGCCTCAAGGATGATCGGGGTCGTGGTGTGGTTGGGGCCGTCGTCGAAGGTCAGGAAGACGATCTTCTCCGTCGGCTTGACCTCACCCTCCAGCCACTGCTGCACGAGCTTGGCGGGGTAGACGTACTCCTGCGCCGCGCCGATGTGGTTCTTGCCTGGGATCAGCGCCGCCGGGTCGCCCGAGTACGTGGCCTTCGGGGTCGGCGTGGGAGTCGGGGTGGGGGTCGGCGTCGGCGTGGGAGTCGGCGTCGGGGTGGGCGTTGGATCGGCCGTCTCGGTGCTCACCACGATCGGGGTCGAGGAGTCCTCAGGAGAGGGCGCGGAAGTGGGTGAACCGGGCGTCGGACTACCGGCCTGGATCCCCGTCGGTGCACACGCGGTGGCGGCAAGCGCAAACGCCGCGAAAGTGCCGGTGACGAGGCGTCGAAGGGGCAGTGAGCGCATGAACGGTGACCTTCCTGAGGGATCTCCTCGACTCTACGCGCACCCTGGTGCAGACCGAAACCGGCGCTACCCAACGCCCAGTCGGGATCAGGCGTTCGGCCAGTCCTCGCCCTCGGGCACCTCGCCGGTGATGATGTAGATGACGCGTCGGCCGACGGCGACGGCGTGGTCGGCGAAACGCTCGAAGTATCGGCCGAGCAGCGCGACGTCGACGGCGCCCTCGATGCTGATGGTCGAGTCGTCGGCGAGCATCCGGGTGAACTGGTCGCGGCGCAGGTCGTCCATCCGGGAGTCGATCTCCGCGAGCCGCTCCGCGCCCTTGGCGTCGCGCTCCTGCAGGGACACGCGGGCCTGGTCGATGATCTGGATCGCGATGTCGGCCATCTCACGGAAGCTCGGCTCGAACTCGGTGGGGACGGCGTGCGCCGGGTACCGCAGCCGGGCGATCTTGGCGACGTGCGCGGCGAGGTCGCCCATCCGGGCAAGCTCGAAGACGACGCGGATTGCGGAGACGATGGTGCGGAGCTCACCGGCGACGGGGGCCTGCAGCGCCAGGATGGAGAGGCACTTGTACTCCATCTCCTCATGCATCTGATCGAGCTCCGCGTCGTTGCTGATGACGGCCTCGGCGCGCCCCAGATCGGCGGTCAGCAGCGACTCGGAACCTTCACGGATCGCCACCTCGACCAGTTCGGCCATGTGGACAAGGCTGTCGAGGATCGAGGCCAGTTCCTCGTGGTAGCTGGTGCGCATCGCTGCTCCTTCATCGGATTCGGGTTGAGTCTAGCCGCGCTCAACATCCCCCAAGAGGCTAGGGCACCGAGGTACACCCACGTTGACTCCGTGTTAACCGTCGGTGAACGAGCGGTGAAGCCTTGGGGCACCCGTTCGGGGGAGCCCGCAAGGGAGGCGTCGGCCCGCCGCGGCAACCTATGATGGCGGCATGCACCCAGCCCTTGCCGGATTGATCGGCGCCGGAGTGGCCCTTCTGGGATGCCTGTTCTTCTACCTCATGCACCGCGGGCGCGAAGGCTGGCGCCAACTGGAGGCACGCCGCAACGCGGAGGCCATGTCGCGCGAGCTGCGCGAGGTGCTCGAACTGATCCCCTCCGGCGCGGTGATGGTGGGCCCCGACGACGAGATCCTCAGCTCGAACGAGCAGGCCGCAGTCCTGAACCTGGCGCGCGGCAACCGGGTCGGCTTCCCGGAACTGCTGGAGCGCGTCCGCGAGGTCAGGGCGACGGGGGAGGGCTACCGCGGGCCGATCCTGCGCGAGCAACTCCCCGGCAACAAGGCCATTGAACTGCAGGTCCGGCTGGCTCCGTTCGACAGTGAGCGGGTGCTCGTGCTGGCCGAGGACGAGTCCTCGCAGCGCCGCGTCGACGCGGTGCGCCGCGACTTCGTCGCCAACATCTCCCACGAACTGAAGACGCCGATCGGCGCGGTCAGCGTGCTCGCCGAGGCCGTCGAGGCCGCGCATGACGACCCGGAGGCGGTCCGCCGGTTCGCGACCAAGCTCCAGATCGAGACGGCGCGGCTTGCCGAACTGATCAACCAGATCATCGACCTGTCCCGGCTGCAGTCCGAGGACCCGATGCTCGCCAGCGAGATCGTCGACGTCAACGACATCGTCACAGAGGCCGTCTCCCGCTCCAGGGAGCGCGCGACGCAGCGCGAGGTCAGCCTGATCGTCGCCCGCACCTCCGAGGCGTTCGTGCTCGGCGACCGGTGGCAGCTCACCGACGCCGTCACCAACCTCGTGCAGAACGCCATCAACTACTCCGACGAGCGCGCCCGCGTCACCATCTCGGTCGCGGCTGTCGAGAGGGACGCCGACCGGCACGTCGAGATCCGCGTCTCCGACAACGGCATCGGGATCAAGCCGGAGGAACAGGAGCGCATCTTCGAGCGCTTCTACCGCGTCGACTACGGCCGCTCCCGCGCCAGCGGCGGCACCGGCCTCGGCCTGTCCATCGTCAGGCACATCGCCGTCGCGCACGGCGGCACGATCCGTGTCTGGTCGCGCCCCGGTCAGGGATCAACGTTCACGCTCAGCCTGCCGACCTACCTCGGCCCGGCACCGCAGGAAGAAGACGAAGGAGACGTCGCATGACCCGCATCCTGATCATCGAGGACGAGGAGTCGTACCGCGATGCCACCAGCTTCATGCTGGCGAAGGAGGGCTTCGAGGTGTTGACGGCCGCCGACGGAACCGAGGGCCTCGCGATCTACGACAAGCAGGGCGCCGACCTGGTGCTGCTCGACCTGATGATGCCCGGCATCCCCGGCGTCGAGGTCTGCAAGCAGTTGCGGGCGCGCGGCAACGTGGCGATCGTGATGGTCACGGCCCGCGACTCCGAGGTGGACAAGGTCGTGGGCCTCGAACTGGGCGCCGACGACTACGTCACCAAGCCGTTCAGCCACCGCGAACTGGTGGCCAGGATCAGGGCGGTGCTGCGCCGCGGCCAGGACCAGGTGCTGCTCCCCGACGTCATCGAGGTCTCCGGCGTGCGGCTCGACGTCGAGCGGCACCAGCTCTACGTCGACGGCGTGGAGGTGCGGCTGGCACTGCGCGAGTTCGAACTGCTCGAACTGCTGCTGCGCAACTCGGGCCGAGTGATGACCCGCGGGCAGCTGATCGACCGGATCTGGGGCAGCAACTACGTGGGCGACACCAAGACCCTCGACGTGCACGTCAAGCGGCTCCGCTCGAAGATCGAGCGTGACCCGTCAAACCCCGAACGGTTGATCACCGTCCGGGGCCTGGGATACAAGTTCGAGGGTTAGCTCAGGAGGTCGCCTCGGCGAATGCCTTGGCGAAGTCGGGGTGCTCAGACGACATCACGGGAACCTCGAGCGAGACCGACTGGCCGGTCGAGAAGTTGACGGTGACGTCGGCGAGGAGCCCGAGTTCGAGGCCCGGGTCGCTGAACTTCGTGGTGTCGCCCAGCAGGTAGATCGTGGCGCCCTTGTGGATCTGCTCGTTGAGGGCGATCTGCTGCGGCTGCCCGAAGGAGCCGTCCTTGGCCTCGGCCGCAACGGTGACTCCTGTCACCTGGGTGGGCTCATCGCGTGAGGCGATGCCGCCGAGCAGGATGCCCTCTCCGTCGGCGTCGGCCACCACCAGGAAGTTGCGCAGCTTGAGGCCGCCATCGTCGGCCTGCACACCGGCGGCCGGCGGCGAGTCGTAGACCCAGTGTCCCTGGGTGCAGGCGCTCATCGTGACGGTCAACGCAAGGGTCGCGACGACGGCCGCGACGCGGCGCATGGGCTTGCTCATTTATCCTCCGGGGACGCGTAGGTCATCACATCCTAACCAGATACCGACCCCTGATGCGACGAATGGCGCGCCAGGTGGACCGCCGCCGTGGAATCGACTCTGGGCCGTCCGCGGCGCGCCTGCTAGAATTGGTCGAGGAAAGGGGTCTGAAAGTATGACATTTTCGATCGGTGAGACGGTGGTTTACCCCAATCATGGGACTGCTGTCATCGAGGACATCGAAAACCGGACCATCAAGGGGGAAGACAAGCTCTTCCTCGTTTTGCGGGTCATTGGGCAAAACGATCTGGTGATCAAGGTACCGGCCTGCAACCTGGATCTCGTCGGAGTGCGTGACGTTGTCGACGCCGACGGTCTGGAGAAGGTCTTCTCGGTTCTCCGTGCGGAGCACACGGAGGAGCCGGCAAACTGGTCGCGCCGGTTCAAGGCAAACATGGAGAAGCTGCACTCCGGAAATGTGATCAAGGTCTCCGAGGTCGTCCGCGACCTGTGGCGCCGCGATCGCGACAAGGGCCTGTCCGCGGGCGAGAAGCGCATGCTTGCGAAGGCGCGCTCCATCCTGGTCGCCGAGCTTGCGCTCGCCGAGCAGGTCGAAGAGGACAAGGCAGAGATCATGCTCGACGAGGTGCTGGCCTCCTGAGCAACGCATGACACTCAACAATAAGGAACCGGTCGTCGCCGTAGTGGTGGCGGCCGGTTCTGGTTCCCGGCTCGGGGCTGACGTCCCCAAGGCGCTCGTGCCCCTCGAGGGCGTGGCGCTTGTCAGGCGCGCCGTCGACGCCCTGCTCGCGGCGGGCGTCGGTGAGATCGTCGTGACCATCCCGCCCGACCACGAGGCCGGCTTCGCTGCCGCGCTCGACGGGACAGGCGCCACACTCGTCCACGGCGGCGCGAACCGTCAGGACTCCGTCCGACTAGGGCTCCTCGGCCTCGACGCCCCCGACGACGCCGTGGCGCTCGTGCACGACGCGGCCCGCGCGCTCGTCCCGGCCGACGTCGTGCGCAGGGTCGCCGATGCCGTCCTCGGCGGGGCGCAGGTCGTCATCCCGGTCGTCCCCGTCGTCGACTCGATCCGCCGCGTGGACCCCGACGGCTCCGCGATCGTCGACCGGGCGCCGTTGCGCGCCGTCCAGACCCCTCAGGCCGCCCGGCTAGGGGCGCTTCGCGCCGCGCACGCCGCGGTGCTGGCCGACGGTGTGGAGGTCACCGACGACGCGGCCGTGTGCGAACACGTCGGCATGCGCGTCAGCCTCGTCGACGGACACCGGGATTCGATGAAGGTCACCGAACCGGTCGACCTGATCCTCGCGAAGGCACTGCTGGCCGAAAGGAGCCCCGCGGATGCGCGTCGGCATCGGGACTGACGTCCACACCCTCAGCCCCGGAGTGCCCATGTGGGTCGCGGGCCTGCACTTCCCCGACGAGCCCTCGGGCCTCGCCGGGCATTCCGACGGCGACGTCGCGGCCCACGCGCTGTGCGACGCGCTGCTCTCGGCCGCAGGCCTCGGCGACCTCGGCTCCAACTACGGCACCGCGGAGCCCGAATGGGCGGGTGCCAGCGGCGTCGCCTTCGTGCGGGAGACGGCTCGCCGCGTCCGCGCCGCAGGTCTCGAGATCGACAACGTGTCCGTCCAGGTGATCGGCAACCGTCCCAAACTGTCGCCGCGCCGCGACGAGGCGCAGCAGGTCCTCAGCGAGACCCTCGGAGCGCCCGTCACGCTGAGCGCCACCACCACCGACGGCCTCGGCCTCACGGGGCGCGGCGAGGGCGTGGCGGCCATCGCCGTCGCGCTGGTGCACTAGCCCGTTAGGCTGACGTCCGAGGAGGACCCATGTCGCTACGAGTCCGCTGTCTGCTGATCCTGTCCGCGCTGCTGCTGATCCTCGGCGCGCCCACCGCGCGGGCCGACGTGGTGGCCGACCAGGTCGACGTCACCATCTCCGTGCGACCCGACGGCTCCCTCGACGTGAAGGAACGGCTCACCTTCGGCGCGGCGCCCGGCGAGGTGCGTCGCACCATCCCGCTGCGCTGGGCCGTCGACTCCGGGTCGTACTGGCGCTTCCAGGTCGACGGCCTCGCCACGTCCGCGGCTGGAACCGATCGCATCGAGGAGAGCGGCGACGAGGTCACCCTGATCACCCAGGTCGACGCTCCGGGTGAGGTCGAGATCGGCTACCGGGTCGTCGGCGCGACGTCGACGGGGACCGGGCAGGACGGTCCGCTGTCGGTGGTCACCTGGCCCGCGCTGTACGGCCTGAACGTCGGGGCAACCAAGGTCGTCGTCACGGTCACGGGCGCCGCCGCCCAGACCATGGACTGCGTCGCAGGCCCCGTCGACAGCATCGGCCAATGCGCCGCCGTCACCGGAGGAACCTACGACACCCCCGATCCCGTCTTCCAGGACGGCCCGCGCGACGCGGGAGACGAGGTCGTCGTCACCGTCGGCTACAGCCCGGCAGACGTGCGGCCCGACGCCGACCTCCGCCACGAATGGAGCCTCGACCGCGCCTTCGAGGTGTCGCTTCCCGCGGTCGGCTGGGCGCTGCTCGGTGCCCTGCTGGGGGCGGCGCTGCTCTACGCGCTGTTCCGCCGCACCGGCCGCGACCTGAGCGGCGCGGCCGGCCCGACCCCGATCGCGACGTTCGCGCCGGTCGGCGACGGCGAGAGCGCCTTCGTGGTGCGCGACGCCATCCGCCCCGGCCACGTCGGCACCGTCGCCGACGAGCGGGTCGACCCTCTCGACATCACCGCAACGCTGCTGGACCTCGCCGTCCGCGGCCACCTGCTGATCACCGAACTGCCCCGCACCCAGCACGGCCTGCTCGACTGGCGCCTCACGCGCCGCGACGGGGCCGACGACCTGGCGACCTTCGAGCGTGAACTGCTCGACGTCGTCGCCCCGGCAGGTGAGCCTCGGCTTGTCTCGGAGTTGCCCGCGGCGCTCGCCGCGGGCGTCGACAGGGTTCAGGACGCCCTCTACGACGACGTCGTCACCCGGGGTTGGTTCGAGTCGCGCCCCGATTCGACGCGCTCCTCGTGGCGCGTCAAGGGCTGGGGCGCGCTCGGCGCCGCGCTGGTGGCGGCGGTGCTGCTCGTCGCGTTCACCAACCTCGGCCTGCTCGCGCTGGTGCTGCTGGCCGTCGGGGCGGGCATGGTGTGGATCTCCGACCGGATGCCGCGGCGCACCGTCGCCGGCTCCGAACTGCTGGGCGGGCTGCAGGCGCTGTCGTCCATCCTGGCGGTCCAACCGACCGACCAGTTGCCGAAGGGCCGCGAACTGGTGGAGGCATCGAAGGTACTCGGCTACACCGTGGTGCTCGGCAGCAAGGAGCGCTGGATCGAGGCGCTGGTCGCCGCCGACCAGGACGAGCGGCCCGACCCCGACGCGCTGCACTGGTACCACGCGCCCGACACCTGGCACCTGCAGGACCTGCCCGCGTCGCTGATGCAGTTCGTGCACACCGTGCAGGGAGAACTCTTCGGCCGCTAGGCGGTGAGCGGTGATCGCCGGCCGACGCCGAACGCACGCCCGTGCTCGGACCGGCCACGAACCACCATCACCGCCCACGCTCAACCCGACGACACGCAAGAAAAAGAGGGGCGGCCAACCGGCCGCCCCTCTTTTCAATCCCAGGATCAGAGTTCGAGGCCCGGGTACAGCGGGTGCAGGTCGAGCAGGCGCTGCGCCTCGGCCTGCGACGCGTCACGGGCATCGTCGGTCAGGTCGTACTTCGCCTTGCCTGGCTTGCCCGCTGCCGTCGTCGCAGGCGTGGTGGCCTTCAGCACCGACACGATCATGTCGGCGACCGCGTCCATGTCCGAGGTGGTGAAGCCGCGGCTGGTCAGGGCGGGGGTGCCGAGGCGAACGCCCGTGGTGTACCACGCGCCGTTGGGATCGTTGGGCACCGCGTTGCGGTTGGTGACGATGCCCGCGTCGAGCAGGGCCGACTCGGCCTGCCGTCCGGTGAGGCCGAAGTTGCGGACGTCGAGCAGCACCAGGTGGTTGTCGGTGCCGCCGGTGACCAGCGTCGCGTCGCGGTTCAGGAGGCCCTCGGCGAGCGCCTTGGCGTTGTCTGCGACGTTCTGCGCGTAGGTCTGGAACGCCGAGGTGCGGGCCTCAGCCAGGGCGACCGCCTTTGCTGCCATCACGTTGGCGAGCGGGCCGCCGAGCACCAGCGGGCAGCCGCGGTCCACGGACGGTGCGTACTCGCCGGTCGCCAGGATCATGCCGCCGCGCGGGCCGCGCAGCGACTTGTGCGTCGTGGTGGTGACGACATCGGCGTGGGGCACCGGGTCCTCGTCGCCCGTGAATACCTTGCCTGCGACCAGACCCGCGAAGTGCGCCATGTCGACCATCAGCACCGCGCCAACCTCGTCAGCGATCTCGCGCATCTTGGCGAAGTTCACGCGGCGCGGGTAGGCGGAGTAGCCGGCGACGATGACGAGCGGCTTGAACTCGCGCGCCTGCGCGGCGAGGGCGTCGTAGTCGAGCAGTTGGGTCTCGGGGTTGGTGCCGTAGGAGCGCTGGTGGAACATCTTGCCCGACACGTTGGGCCGGAAGCCGTGCGTCAGGTGGCCGCCTGCGTCGAGGGACATGCCGAGCAGGCGCTGCTCGCCGAAGCGGCGGCGCAGGTTCTCCCAGTCGGCCTCGCTGAGGTCAGCGACGCCCTTGACGCCGAACTCGGCGAGCGCTGGCGACTCGATCTTGTGCGCGAGGATCGCCCAGTAGGCGGTCAGGTTCGCGTCGATGCCGGAGTGGGGCTGAACGTAGGCGTACTCGGCGCCGAACAGTTCGCGGGCGTGCTCGGCGGCGACCGACTCGACGGTGTCGACGTTCTGGCAGCCGGCGTAGAAGCGGTGACCGACCGTACCCTCGGCGTACTTGTCGCTCATCCAGGTGCCCATGGTGGCCAGCACAGGAAGGCTTGCGTAGTTCTCAGACGCGATCAGCTTCAGCGAGTTGCGCTGATCGGTGAGTTCCTGCCGGGTGGCCGCGGCGACCCGCGGTTCGACGGCCTCAATCATGCTGAACAGGGTCTGATACGCCGACGAGATCGACTCGAGATCGCTCACAGTTCTCCTCAGATAGGACGGGATGTAGACACCTTATCCCGGAGCGCCCGTGGCGCCCGCCTCGGTCGTGGGCCGTGGGCAGCCGATGAACTACCCTGACTGCGTGCCACTGACCAGACGTTCCGCCCTCGCGCTGCTTGCCGTGTCCGGATTGACCGGCTGCTCGTTCAGCCCGATCGTCTGGGAGTCGACGGAGGCGAACCCCGACGGCGGGGAATCGGGCGCCGCGGGCAAGGAGGTCCGACCGGACTACTTCGCGCAGTCGCCCGACTCCGACGCCAGGACCCTCGACGAGGGCGCCATGTCGTCGCAGTGGGTCTCGACCCCGCACTTCGACGCCCGCCTCGACCGGACGTTCGTCGGCGCCGAACTCGGTGCCAAGACCAGCCGCCAGGTGCGGGAACCCAGCCCCATCCGGGCGCCGGAGGGCCACGAACTTGTCGCGTTCACCATGGAGGCGGGCAGCCCCGTCTTCGGCGACGCGGGCAAGGACGGCGGCGAACACGTCGCCCAGGTCGCGATCGAGGTCAATGAGGCGATCAAGCTGCCGCTGACGGCCCCGTTCGGGGTGTTCAGCCCTGCGGAGGGCTACGCGCGGCCATGGGCGCTCATCATCCTGTGCGTCCGCACGGGGGAGAGCGTCAAGCTCGCCGTCAGGGACGAGGGGAAGACGGTGCGCGTCGACCTGCGGACCGGCGCTCCCGAGGTCGACGCGGACTGGGCCGCGACCCGCGGCTTCCGCGAGCGCGTCACCATCGGCGTCAGCGAGACCTCGGCGGTGCTGCGTCGCGACATCCAGACAGACAAGGTCAACGAGCAGGTGCAGCGCTCCAACTTCCGGCTCGGCCTCAAGCCCGACGCCGGGGGCGGCCTGGTGCCGTGGCTGACCACCGAGGGCTGGGCGCCCGAGGGATCGCAGTGGCTCTACGTGAAGATGAACGCCCTCGTCACGTTCACCCCGGCCACGCCCGCCATCATCATGACGCTCGACGTACCGCGGTCATTCGTCTACCAGGCGGGCACCTCCGCCCCCATTGAGGCGCTGCCCATCGAGGGCGGCATCACCACGGAACAGATCCAGCGCGAGTCGAAGACGCTCGACGTGACGTGGAGCATCCCGGACGGCGACGACCAGGCGCGGATCACCTGCAACCCCGTCGGGCGGATGGTGGCCCGCTACACGGACCATCCAGACGTCGCCGCGCAGTTCATCGGCGCGCCTCAGCAGGTGATGTTCCGCCTGAAGTTCACTCCGATGGAACGTTAGCCCGCTGCTGCGCGACCTCGTACAGCGCGATCGCCGCGGCCACCGAGGCGTTGAGCGACTCCACCGCGCTGGCGATCGGGATCGAGATCAGCGCGTCGCAGTGCTCCCGCACCAGGCGCGCGAGGCCCTCGTCCTCCGAGCCGACCACGATCACCAACGGGCCGTCGATGCCGGGGGCACCCGCGACGGGAACCTCGCCCTCGCCCGCGAGCCCGACGATCGTGAAGCCCATCTTCGACGCCTGCTCGAGAGCGCGGTTCAGGTTGGTGGCCATCGCGATCGGCAACCGGGCGGCCGCCCCCGCGGAGGTCTTCCAGGCGGCGGCCGTCATCGACGCCGAACGTCGCGACGGGATGACGATGCCCTTCGCGCCGAACGCGGCGGCGGAGCGGATGATCGCGCCCAGGTTGCGCGGATCGGTGATCCCGTCGAGCGCGACGACGATGCCGTCGGCGTCGAGCGCGTCGGCCAGGACGTCCTCGACATCGGCGTACTCGTAGGCGGGCAGTTGCAGGGCGACGCCCTGGTGCACGAGGCCGCCGGTGACGCGGTCCAGTTCGGCGCGGGTCACCTGCAGCAGCGGCACGGAGTTCTCTGCGGCGAACTTCAGGATGTCGCGGAGCCGGTCGTCACGCTCGGCACCCTCGGCGACATAGGCCTGCTTGACGGGCAGCCCCGCCGTCATGGCCTCGAAGACGGGGTTGCGCCCGACGACCCAGTCGGCGCCGACCTGCCCGCGGGCGGGCTTACGCGGCTGCGTCGACTGGTGCTTCTGCGCGGCCTTCTTGGCCTTGTAGGCCTTGTGGTAGACGCGGTCCTCCGCCCTCGGCGTCGGGCCGCGGCCCTCGAGGGACTTGCGGATCCGCCCGCCTGAACCGGCGGCCTTTCCCTTGCCCTTGCTTGTTGCGCCTCGGCGCGATGAGTTGCCGGCCATTACTTCTCCAGGCTCCAGGTGGCCCCGTCAGGGGTGTCGGTGATCTTCAGGCCGGTGGCGGCCAGGGTGTCGCGGATCGCGTCGGCGGCGGCCCAGTCCTTCGCGGCGCGCGCTGCGGCCCGCTGCTCGAGGAGGGCGCCGACGAGGCCGTCGACGACGGGGGTGAGGTCGCTGCCCGCGTCCCGGTCGGCCCACTCGGGGGAGCCGGGGTTCAGCCCGAGGACGTCGAGCATCGAGGCGACGGCGAGCAGTCGCGACCGCGCCGTCTCCTTGTCTCCTGCCGCGACGGCCTGGTTGCCGGTGCGGATGGCCTCGAACAGTGCGGCGACGGCCGCGGGCGTGCCAAGGTCGTCGTCCATCGCGGAGGCGAAGGCGGCGAAGTGGGGGTTCTCCGTCGGCGCGGCCGTGACCGGGTCGCTCGGGCCCGCGAACTCGGCGGCGCGCTTCATGAACGAGTCGATCCGGTCGATCGCCTTCTCGGCCTCCGTGAGCGACCCGCGGGTGCCCTCGTCGGCCGGGGAGAACTCGATGGTCGAGCGGTAGTGGGGGCTCAGCAGGAAGAAGCGGACGGCGCGCGGGTTGTAGGCCTTCGTGACCTCGGAGACCAGCGCGGTGTTGCCGAGCGACTTGCTCATCTTCTCGCCGGCCATGGTGACCCAGGCGTTGTGCATCCAGTAGCGCGCGAAGCCGCGCCCGGCGGCCGCGGACTGGGCCAGTTCGTTCTCGTGGTGCGGGAACCGCAGGTCGATGCCGCCGCCGTGGATGTCGAACGTGTCGCCCAGGTACTTCCCCGCCATGGCGGAGCATTCGAGGTGCCAGCCGGGGCGGCCGCGGCCCCAGGGCGACGGCCAGGACGCCGTCTCCGGCTCGCCCGGCTTGTGGCCCTTCCAGAGGGCGAAGTCGCGGGGGTCGCGCTTGCCGCGCGGGTCGGCGTCGGCGGCCGGCTCCATCTCGTCGACCTTCATGCCGCTGAGCTCGCCGTAGCGGGGCCAGCTCATCACGTCGAAGTACACGTCGCCGGAGCCGTCGGGGGCGACGTAGGCGTGGCCGGCGTCGATCAGTTCCTGGGTGAGTTCGAGCATCTCGGGGACGTGGCCGGTCGCGCGGGGCTCGTAGGTCGGCGGGATGCAGCCGAGCGATGCGTAGGCGTCGTGGAGTTCGCGCTCGAATCGGTAGGCCAGCGCGAACCAGTCCTCGCCGTTCTCGGCGGACTTGGTGAGGATCTTGTCGTCGATGTCGGTGACGTTGGCCACCACCTTGACCTGGAAGCCCTTGTGCTGGAGCCAGCGGCGCAGGACGTCGAAGACGACCTCCTTGCGGATGTGCCCGAGGTGCGGGGACGCCTGGACGGTGAGTCCGCAGTGGTAGATCGACACCTCGTCCTCGCGCAGGGGGACGAACTCGCGCACTGAGCGGGTCGCGGTGTCATAGAGCTTGAGCGTCACGGTCGGCAAGTTTACCGTGACCTGCTGCTCCAGCCAGCCGCGACGACCCGGCGGGCTGCTGGTTGGGCCGGCCGCGGCGACGGAGTCGCCTGCTGGTGCGTCGAAACCCTCTGGTGAACGGTGCAGGGTCCTGGGGTTGGGTTGGGCGGGGTCGTCGGGGTGATTTCGACCGATGAAGTCCGCTGTCGCGTCCTTCATGGCTCAATCGGCGGATGCCAGCCGCGGCGACGGAGTCGCCCGCCGCTGTGTCGAAGCCTCTGGCGAACGGTGCAGGGTCCTGGGCCGGGTTGGGTGGCGTTGTCGCGGTGATTTCGACCGATGAAGTCCGCTGTCGCGTCCTTCATGGCTCAATCGGCGGGTGTCAGCCGCGGCGACGGAGTCGCCCGCTGATGTGTCGAAACCTCTGGCGAACGGTGCAGGGTCCTGGGCCGGGTTGGGCGGTGTCGTCGCGGAGATTTCGACCGATGAAGTCCGCTGTCGCGTCCTTCATGGCTCAATCGGCGGTTCCCGATGAAGTTCGCTGTCGCGTCCTTCGTGGCTCAATCGGCGGTTCCCGATGAAGTCCGCTGCGCGTCCTTCATGGCTCAATCGGCGGGTCCTGCCAGGCGAGGAGGCTCAGTCGGCGGGCTTCTCGGCCACCAGAAGGACGTTGGTCCAGGACCAGTCGTCGGGGACGAGCGCCCCGTCGGCGTCCTGCACGAAGACGCTCGCGGCGGGCGCGAAGCGGTTCTCGATCAGCCAAGGGTTCTGGATGCCGCGGGTGTCGCGCGTCATCACGAAGCCGTTGGCCTCCAACAGCGCGACCCACTCGGAGGGGGAGAAGAAGCAGAACGCCTCATGGGCCTCCGAGTACCAGGAGTCGACGTAGTCCTTCTTGGCGAGGAACTCGTACAGCGCGCCCCTGGTCAGCCGGACAAGGCTCCTGCCGTCGATCTCAACGGGCTCATGGCTGATGCCGTCGCCCTCCTCCCTGCGGAAGTCGTGGACGAACCGCTCGAACCGCGCCCGCGTCGACAGGTCCCGCAACTCGCCCTCCGCGGCGCCGTCGTCCTCGGTCAGCTCGGCGAGCACCAGGTCGTCGCGACCGTCCGGGCCCACGACGTCGTAGTTGATCCACACGCCGCCGGGGCGCAGCATCGCGAACACCCGCGAGCAGAACTCGAGCAGTTCCTCGCGACCAAGGTAGGACTCGATTTCGTGCGTGAGCGCCATCGAGATGACGGTGTCGAGGGAGTCGTCCTCGAACAGTTGCGTCTGCATGATGTTGCGCTGGTGGAAGAAGACGTTGGCGTCTCCGAACTCCCCGTTGGAGCGGCGCTGCTCGCAGATCTCGTACAGCGGCCGGGCGACCTCGACGCCGTAGAAGTCGGACTCGAAGAGTTCGGGCAGTTCGCTCAGCAGTTTGATCGTCTGGCCCGTCGCGCAGCCGACGTCGACGATCCGGCCGGGGCGAACCGCGTCGGCGAACTCGGTGACCTTGCGCCACGCGTTGTTCTCGAAGGCGGCGCGGTAGGTGGCGTAGTCGCGGGTGACGGTGATGTCGCCGTCGTCGGAGTCGATCAGGGGGTCGGCGTAGATCGACTGGATGGTGGCGGCCAGGCCGTAGCGGCGGTAGTAGTCGACGGCGCCCGGGGCCATGGTCGATGCGACCCGGTCGACCCAGTCATCGCCGGCGTCGATGACCGCCTCGACGACCTGCCACGGCCGCGTCTCGTCGGTGCCGAGTTCGACCGGGTCGATGGCGTAACCGAGCGACCGGTAGCCGTCGGCCACCTCGGGCGTCGAGCAGGCGACAAGGGTGTTCTCGGGCGTCATCGCGACCCGGCCGCCGGTCTGGGTGCGGATCTCCTCGATGACGTAGTGCGCGAAGTCGGGCTTCGGTCGCCGGTTGCCGATCAGGAAGGTGAGCGACGGGAGGCCCGCCTCAGCGGTGACGGCCTCGACCAGTCCCAGCCTGCGCTCGCCCTGGATCGGGTTGCGCTGTGTACCGCCGTGGTCGGCGCTGGTGATGGCCCAGACGACCTCCGCTCCTTCGTTGGCGGCCACCAGGGCGGCGAGGTGGCGGAGTTGGAAGGCCGTGATCAGGTGGTGTCGGCCGGGAAAGAGGATGTAGCGCACGAGGTGATTCTTCCACCAGGAGGGTCTTTGGTAGTTCATGGTTCAATCAAGGTGTGAGCATCGACATCCAGATCTGGTCCGACATCGCCTGCCCCTGGTGCTTCATCGGCAAGCGCCGCTTCGAGAAGGCGCTGGAGGAGTTCCCCCAGCGCGACCAGGTCAAGGTGACCTGGCGGAGTTTCCAACTCGACCCGACGCTGCCCGAGCACTCCGATCGCGACGAGATCGCCTACCTCGTCGAGACCAAGGGGATGCCGCGCGAGGCCGTCGAGCAGATGGTCGAGCAGGTGCGACTGAACGCCGAGGGCGAGGGCCTGCACTACGACTTCCCCAACCTCGTCGTCGCGAACTCGCGACGCGCGCACCGCGTCCTGCAGGCGGCCAAGCGGGCCGACGCGCTCGACTCGGGTTCGCGCACTGACGCACTGAAGGAGTCGCTGCTGTCTGCGCACTTCGAGCAGGGCCTCGACACCGGTGATCGTGACGTCCTAGTCCGGCTCGCGACCGAGGCGGGCCTCGACGAGGCCGCCGCGCGCGACGCGCTCGACTCCGAGGAACTCGACCGCGCCGTCGAGGACGACATCCGCACCGCCGCCCAACTCGGCGTCCGCGGCGTGCCGTTCTTCGTCGTCGACGAGAAGTACGGCGTCTCAGGCGCCCAGCCGACCGAACTGTTCCTCCAGGTCCTCAACACGGCGCTCGCCGAGCAGAAGCCGGGGCTGATCACCGTCGACGGCCAGGCCGGCGACGCCTGCGGCCCAGAGGGCTGCGCCTAGCCAGAACCTCTCCATCGCCCCGCGTGCCATGTGACTCGGGGCGATCGTCGCGCCTGCTCGTCGGCGGTCGTTCGGCGGCCCCCGCGCGCCGTACTAATGTTCGGCGGCCCCCGCGCGCCGTACTAATCCCGAGCGTCTCGCCGACCCCCGTGTCGGGTGATGCCTCGTCCTCCTTGCCAACCGGGTGAGCCTGTGCAACCATATGGGAAAGCGTTTACCCATCGTTGTGAAACCCTAAGGAGCAGGCGTGGCATCCACGACAGCGAGCCCCCGCGAAATCGGCATCATCATGAACGGCGTCTCCGGCCGGATGGGCTACCGGCAGCACCTGCTGCGTTCGATCCTCGCCATCCGCGACGAGGGAGGCATCGAGCTGTCCGACGGCTCCCGGATCACCGTGCGTCCGCTGCTGGTGGGACGCAGCGAGGCAAAGCTGGCCGAGATCGCGCAGCGCCACGGGATCGCCGACTACACCACAGACCTGGACGCCGCCCTCGCCGACCCCCAGTGGGAGATCTACGCCGACTTCCTCGTCACCAAGGCCCGCGCCGCGGCGCTGCGTAAGGCCATCGCCGCGGGCAAGACCATCTACACCGAGAAGCCGACCGCCGAGTCCGTCGACGAGGCGCTCGAGTTGGCGCGCCTCGCCTCCGAGGCAGGCGTCAAGACCGGCGTGGTGCACGACAAGCTGTACCTTCCCGGCCTGCAGAAGCTGCGCCGCCTGATCGAGTCCGGCTTCTTCGGCCGGATCCTGTCGGTGCGCGGCGAGTTCGGCTACTGGGTGTTCGAGGGCGACTGGCAGCCCGCGCAGCGCCCGAGCTGGAACTACCGCACCGAGGACGGCGGCGGCATCATCGTCGACATGTTCCCGCACTGGAACTACATCCTCGAGAACCTCTTCGGCCCCGTCCGCTCGGTCTACGCGCAGGCCTCCACCCACATCCCGGAGCGCTGGGACGAGAACGGCGAGCCCTACCCGGCCACCGCCGAGGACGCCGCCTACGGCATCTTCGAGCTCGACGGCGACATCGTCGCCCAGATCAACTCGAGCTGGACCGTCCGCGTCAACCGCGACGAGCTCGTCGAGTTCCACGTCGACGGGACGCACGGATCCGCAGTCGTCGGCCTGTTCGGCGCCAAGCTGCAGGGCCGCAACCAGACCCCCAAGCCCGCCTGGAACCCCGACCTGGCCGACGAGCACGACTACGCGGCCGACTGGGCAGAGGTGCCCACCAACGACGTGTTCCGCAACGGCTTCCGCCAGCAGTGGCACGAGTTCCTCGAGTCCTACGTGCTCGGCACCGACTACCCCTTCCACCTGCTCGCGGGCGCCCGCGGCGTGCAACTGGCCGAGGCCGGGCTCGAGTCGGCGCGCGAGGGCCGCAAGGTCGAACTGGCCGAGCTGGGGCTGTGATGGGCGTCTTCACCCTGCTCGACGGCGACGGCGCGACCCGCAGCGTCGACATCGCGGCTCCGCCCTCGATCCGGCGACCCGACGGGCCACTTCGCAGCCGGACCGCCTACGCCGCCGCCCACGTCGTGCCGCTCGCCTGGGCCGACAACACCCCGGGTCGCCCGGCCGAGATCGACTGGGACGCGACGCTCGCGTTCCGCAGGCACGTCTACTCCTGGGGCCTCGGCGTGGCCGACGCCATGGACACCGCCCAGCGCAACATGGGGCTCGACGCCGCGGCGACCCGTGAGCTGATCGCCCGCTCGGCGCAGACGGCGCGCGAGGAGGGCGGCGAGGTCGTCGTCGGCGTCAACACCGACCACATCGAGGACGCCTCGCTCACGATCGCCGAGATCATCGACGCCTACAAGTCCCAACTCCACTTCGCGGAGGAGCAGGGCGCGGGGCCCGTCATGATGGCCAGCCGCCACCTCGCGCGGGCCGCGACCACCGCGGAGGACTACCGCCGCGTCTACCGCGAGGTGCTGACGAGCGCGACCCGACCCGTCGTGCTGCACTGGCTCGGCACCGCCTTCGATCCTCAACTCGCCGGCTACTTCACGGGCGACGCGAACGACGGGTGGCGGGCCGCAGCGGACGTGCTGCTGGAGGTCATCGAGGAGAACGCGGAGCACGTCGCGGGGGTCAAGATGAGCCTCCTGAACGCCGAGTCGGAGGTCGCCGTCCGGGAGCGGCTTCCGGAGGGCGTGCGGATGTTCACCGGCGACGACTTCAACTACGTCGGGCTGATCGGTGGCGCCGACGTGCCAGAGGCGACCCAACCCGGGCGATCCGAGGTCGCCCGGCTCCAGCACTCCGACGCGCTGCTCGGCGCGTTCGCCGCGGTCGCACCGGTCGCGTCGGCGGCCATCCAGGCCCTCGACGCCGGCGAGCCAGACAGGTACCTCGCGCTGCTCGGCCCCACCGAGGAACTGAGCCGCCAGGTCTTCGCCGCGCCCACGTTCTACTACAAGACCGGCGTCGCGTTCCTCGCCTGGCTCAACGGCCACCAGCCCGCGTTCCAGATGGTCGGCGGCCTGCACAGCGCCCGCAGCCTGCCGAGCCTTTCGCGCATCGTCGAACTCGCCAACGCGGCCAACGCGCTCGAGCGACCAGACCTGGCCGCCGAGCGCTGGCACGGCCTGCTCGCCCTCAACGGGGTCGGCCGATGACCGGCACGCCCCGCCTGTCGATCAACCAGGCCACCATCAAGTACGCCGACCTCCCGACCGCGCTCGAGGTGACGGCGTCGGCGGGCATCGAATCGATCGGGCTGTGGCGCGAGCCGGTCGCCGACGTCGGCCTCGAGACCGCGGCCCGCCAACTGCGCGACTCCGGGCTGCGGATGTCGACCTACTGCCGGGGCGGGTTCTTCACGCTGCCGGAGGGGCCGGCGCGACGCGCCTCGCTGGAGGACAACAGGCGCGCCATCGACGAGACCGCGACCCTCGCCGCGGCGGGCGCCGACGGCTCCGAGGCGGTCCTGGTCCTGGTGGCGGGAGGCCTGCCCGCGGGCTCGCGCGACCTCGACGGGGCACGCGACCGGGTCCGTTCGGCGCTTGAGGAGTTGGCCCCGGCCGCGGAGGCGGCGGGCGTGACGCTCGCCGTCGAACCGCTGCACCCGATGTTCGCCTCCGACCGGTGCGTCGTGCCGACGCTCGGGTTGGCGCTCGACCTGTGCCGCGACTTCGCCCCCGAGGTGGTCGGCGTGACCGTCGACACCTTCCACCTGTGGTGGGATCCCGACGCGCTCGCGCAGGTCGCCCGGGCGGGGACGGAGGGACGGCTCGCGACCTACCAGGTCTGCGACTGGGCGACGCCCCTGCCGCAAGACGTGCTGCTGTCGCGCCATTACCCGGGCGACGGCGTGATCGACTTCGCCGCCTTCACCCGCGCCGTCGAGGCAACGGGCTACGCGCGCGACGTGGAGGTCGAGATCTTCAACGCGGACGTGTGGAGCGCGCCGTTTGGGGACGTGGTCGCCCGGACCGCGCAGAGCTTCGCAACGACCGTGCAGCCGTACCTGGCCCCCTAGAATCTGTGCCGTGAGTCAACCGCCCAGAAACGCCACCCTGCACGACGTCGCCCGGCTCGCGCAGGTCTCCCTCGCGACCGCGTCGCGGGTCCTGAACGGCTCGACCCGCGCCGTCGCGGACTCGTACCGGGAGAAGGTGCAGGCCGCTGCGGCGGAACTCGGCTACACCGCCAACCGCTCCGCGCAGGCCACCGCCAAGGGCACCTCGGCGACCGTCGCGCTCCTGGTGGCAGACATCGCCGACCCCTACTTCGGCGAGATCGCCGTCGGCGTGGCCAACGCCGCCGAGGAACTGGGCCTGATGGTCAACATCGCCATGACCGACCGTGACCCGTGCCGTGAGATCAGGGCCGTCCGCGAACTGCGCGGCCAACGTCCCCGCGGCCTGATCCTCGCGGCGTCGCGCACCACAGACGGCGATCCGTCCGAACTGAAGACGGAACTGGCCCTGCTGGAGGCCGCTGGCGGTCGTGCCGTCGCGATCGGCGGAGGGGCCCCCGACCTGAGATCGGTGCGCGTCGACAACCACGGCGGCGCACAGGCGCTCGGCGAGGCGATGGCCGCGCTCGGGTACCGGCGAAGCATCGTGCTCGCCGCCGACGGCGGCATCGTGACCAGCGACGACCGCATCGCGGGCTTCCGCGCAGGGTTCGAGCGGGCGGGCGGGTCCGTATCGCGGATCTACCGCGACGGGCTGACCCGCGAGGCAGGGCACCGTGCCATGGCGGCGGCGCTCGCTGATGGCGTGCAGCAGGGCACCGTGGTGTTCGGGGTCACCGACGTGGTGGCACTCGGAGCGCTCGTGGCGCTGCGCGAGGCCGGACGCTCGGTGGGCGCCGACGTCGCCGTCGCGGGCTTCGACGACGTGCCCTCCAGCAGGGACGTCACCCCCAACCTGACGTCGGTCCACGTGCCGCTGCAGGCGGTCGGCTCGGAGGCGTTGCGCGCCGCGGTCGACCCCGAGTGGAGCCCGGACGCGGCGTCGCTGCCGGTCAGCGTCCAGGTCCGCGAGTCGACCCCGGGCCTCTGATGAACAGCCGGGTCGTGGTCGCGGTCGACAGCTTCAAGGGCTCCATCGACGCCGCTCAGGCCGCTGCCCGGATCGCGGCAGGATGGCGCTCGGCCCGCCCCGGCGACGACCTCGTGCTCCGCCCCATGGCCGACGGCGGCGAGGGGACGGTCAGCGCCTTCGCGGCGGCGGTCGACGGTTCCAGCCTGATGCCGGTGACGGTGCGCGGACCCGAGGGCCACGACATCGACTCCTCCTGGCTGCTGCTTCCCGACGGGACGGGCGTCGTCGAACTTGCGTCCACCTCCGGCATCGAGTTGCTGGGGGAGCGGCGTGCCCCGTTCGACGCCGACACCTTCGGCTTCGGTCAGGCGATCGCCGCCGCGCTGGCCCAAGGGGTGCGTCGGCTGGCGCTGGGGATCGGCTCGTCGTCCTCGACCGACGGGGGCGTCGGCCTGCTCACGGCGCTCGGGGGACGCTTCCTCGACGGCGACGGACGGCAGGTCCGCCCGGGGCTGCGCGGCGTTCCCGACGTCGTCGAGGTGGACTTCACCCACCTGGCGCCGCTGCCGCCCGAGGGAGTTGTCGTGCTGAGCGACGTGCGGAACCCGCTGCTCGGGGCAATGGGCGCCGCCGCGATCTTCGGACCGCAGAAGGGACTCGCCGAGGGTGAGATCGGTGCGGCCGACCAGGCACTCGCGCACCTCGCCCCGCTGCTGCCCGCCGACCCCGAGACTGGTGGTGCCGGAGCCGCCGGAGGAAGCGGTTTCGCGCTGCTCGCCTGGGGCGCGGAGTTGGTGCCCGGCGCTCCCGAGGTCGCCCGGTTGATCGGACTCGGCGAGGCGATCGCGGGCGCCGACCATGTGATCACGGGGGAGGGGAGCTTCGACGCGCAGTCCGCCCAGGGCAAGGTGCCGGGCTTCGTCGCCCACCAGGCCGTGGATGCAGGGGTGACGGTCGCCCTGATCGCGGGCAGGATCACCGACGACGCGGACGTGTCGGCGTTCTCGGCAACCCGGTCGCTGACAGCGCTGGCGGGCGGCGCCGAGGCGGCGATGTCGGACCCGGCGCGCTGGCTCGAGGTCGCGGGGTCTGAACTCGCCGCCCAACAGGAGGGTTGAGCCAAGCGCCACTGACCAAGCCGCGTGCCGTGTCGCATCTCTTAGGCGCACGGCGGGTTCGCTGGTTGAGCCAGCCGCGGCGACGGAGTCGCCTGCTGCTGCGTCGAAACCTCTGGCGCACGGTGGGTTCGCTGGTTGAGCCAGCCGCGGGCGACGGAGTCGCCTGCTGCTGTGTCGAACCCTCTGGCGCACGGTGGGTTCGCTGGTTGAGCCAGCCGCGGCGACGGAGTCGCCTGCTGCTGCGTCGAAACCTCTGGCGCCCGGTGCAGGGTCCTAGGGTTGGGTCGGCGGGTGTCCTCGGGGTGATTTCGACCGATGAAGTCCGCTACCGCGTCCTTCATGGCTCAATCGGCGGTTCCCGATGAAGTCCGCTGCTGCGTCTTTCATGGCTCAATCGGCGGGTGCCAGCCGCGGCGACGGAGTCGCCTGCTGCTGTGTCGAAGCCTCTGGCGCACGGTGGGTTCGCTGGTTGAGCCAGCCGCGGCGACGGAGTCGCCCGCTGGTGCGTCGAAACCTCTGGGGCACGGTGCTGGGAACTTGGGTCGAGTGGGTGGGGTCGTCGCGTTGATTTCGACCGATGAAGTCCGCTGTCGCGTCCTTCATGGCTCAATCGGCGGTGACCGATGAAGTCCGCTGCCGCGTCCTTCATGGCTCAATCGGCGGTGACCGTTGAAGTCCGCTGCCGCGTCCTTGATGGCTCAATCGGCGGGTGCCAGCCGCGGCGACGGAGTCGCCCGCTGCTGTGTCGAAACCTCTTGGGCACGGTGCAGGATCGGGGTCGAGTGGGTGGGGTCGTCGCGTTGATTTCGACCGATGAAGTCCGCTGCCGCGTCCTTCATGGCTCAATCGGCGGTGACCGATCAAGTCCGCTGCCGCGTCCTTCATGGCTCAATCGGCGGCTGCTGGTTGAGCCAGCCGCGGCGACGCAGTCGCCTGCTGGTGCGTCGAAACCTCTGGCGCACGGTGCAGGATCGGGGTCGAGTGGGTGGGGTCGTCGCGTTGATTTCGACCGATGAAGTCCGCTGTCGCGTCCTTCATGGCTCAATCGGCGGTGACCGAGGAAGTCCGCTGGCGCGTCCTTGATGGCCCAATCGACGGTCAGCGCGGGGCGCCGGAGCGCCCCGCGCCGTTCGCCGTCAGGCCAACGGCATGATCACCTCGGTGACCGGGTCGCTGGGCGTGCCCGGCTCGGTCAGGTAACGGTTCCGGTTCCGGTCGCCGATCGGGGCGTCCGGGCCGCCGTCGGCGAGCGTCAGGTCGTTTGCCTGCGCGTACTCGGCGATCCGGGTGTGGGCCTCGGTGATCAGCGAGTATGGGCCGACGACCGTGGCGACCACGGCCGCCTGTTCGGGCAGGTCGATGATCTCCAGCGGTTCCTCGACCGTCACGTCGGCGCCGACGGGTACCCAGACGGAGACGTCCGGATCCGACTCGCGGTACTCGCCGTCGTGCTCGATCACGCCGCCGGGTCCGATCGGCTGGACCGACTGCCTGCCCAGTTCGGGCATGAAGCGCTGCCAGAGCAGCCCCTCGTCGGTGTAGGTGGGGATGACGCCCCGCAGCGCGACGACGCGGGCGGCGGGGATGGTGGTGTGGGACACGGTGATGGCGTCCATGGCGTTCTCCTTAGAACGGATGAGTTGGTCGATGAGGACGAGCCGTTCCTCGACGCCGTCGCGCTCACGCAGCAGGCTGGCGCGCTGCAGGGTGAGGGCGCGTCGATAGGCTTCCTCGTCCGCCGTCGCGATCACGGCGGCGATGGCGGAGACCGAGAACCCCACGTCGCGGAGTCGCCGGATCTGCGCCGCGTCGGCCAGTTGCCCCGGCAGGTAGCGGCGGTAGCCGGTCGCCGGATCGACCGAGTCGGGGCGCAGCAGGCCGTGCTCGTCGTAGTGCCTCAACATCCGGATGCTGATCCGGCTGAGGGACGAGAACTCACCGATCGTGAGGTGCTGGGTCGTCGTCATGGACACCACCTTGGTGCCTCACACCGTGTGAGGGTCAAGAACCGGGACAAGATCGGTTTCGCTTCGGGCCCGAGCGCTCGGCGGCCCGGCGATGAGTCCCGACCCGCCCGACGCCACAGCACGCCGCGGGGGCCCACACCAGATCGGGGCGCCGTCAGCCCTTCTTGGCCTTTGCCTCCGCCTTCGCGGCGGCCTTTGCGCGCAGCGCGGCGATGTCGAGGCCCTGCATCACGGGGACGTCGGGGGCGTTCGCCTCGTCTTCCCACGGGTCGTAGGGCTTGTCCTCGTCGTCCGGGTCGACGTAGCCCTTCGACGGGTCGTACTTGTCGACCAGTTCGCCGGTGACCGGTTCAAGGTCGCCCATCTGCTCGTCGGGCAGTGTCGTCAGGATCTCGTTGATGTAGCCACTCGCCGCCTCCGGGGTCGGCACCTCACGGTTCTCGCGCTGCGACTGGTACCAGCGGTAGTCGAGCACCTCGTGGAAGAACTGGGCCGCGTCGCGCTTGCTCCTGAGGTGCGCGGGGATCCGGTTGACGGCGGGCTCGAACACCTCGACCAGCCACTTGTGCGCGGCGACGGACTCGGCCACGTGCGGGGCGTACTTGGCGCGGAACGTGTCCATGTCGTTGAGCAGGCGACGGGCCTGGTGCTCCTCGGCGTCGAGGCCGGTGAGCCGCATCAGCCGTCGGGTGTGGTGGCCGGCGTCGACGACCTTCGGGCGCATCTTGATGGTGCGACCATCCGGTGAGGCGTCCACGTCGATCTCGGCGACGTCGAAGCCCAACGCGTTGAGCCGCCGGACGCGGCCCTCCAGCCGGTACATCTCGGACTCGTCGAACTCCTCGACGCCGGTCAGTTCAGCCCACAACTGGTGGTAGCGCTCCTCGATGGTGTTGACGAGCCATTCGGGGTTCAGCGACGGGTCGAGGATGCCGCCCGCCTCGAGGTCGAGGAACTCGCCGAACAGGTTGGTGCGGGCGATCTGCAGGTCGTGGCGACGCTGACCGTCGGTGAGTTGGTCGTGCAGTTCGCCGGTCTCGGCGTCGACGAGGTAGGCGGCGAACTCGCCCGCATCGCGTCGGAACAGGATGTTGGACAGCGACACGTCGCCCCAGTAGAAGCCGGTCAGGTGCAGCCGCGCGAACAGCACGACCATCGCGTCGAGTAGACGGTTGACCGTCTCGTGCTTGACGCCGGGGTAGAACAGCGAGCGGTAGGGGAGCGAGAACGGCAGGTGCCTTGTCAGCAGCACCGGGTCGAGCGGGTCGCCATCGGCGTCGACGCGCCCCATCACGACGCCGATCGGCTCGACGGAGGGCACCCCGAGGCGCTTCAACTCGGTCAGCAGGCGGTACTCCTGGACGGCGACCTCCTCGAGGATCTCCTTCGCCGCGAGGATGTCGTCGCCGACCTGCAGGAAGCGCACGACGTGGCGCGAGATGCCTCGCGGGAGGGCGACGAGATGGTTCGTCGGCCATTCCGCCAGCGGCAGCTGCCACGGAAGCCGGATCAGGTCGGCATCGGGCTTGGCGGCGAGGAATCTGGGCACGGCCCCAGCCTACTGTGCCGGATCATGAGGCGGTGTCAGCGTCGCCAGGAGCGCCCGCCCGTAGGCGTTCTCCGGCTCGGGGTCGCCGTGCGTCGACCCGTCGTCGAGCGTCACGACGAACCCGTCGGCCTCGCGCCGCAGCGATGCGAACCGCTCGGCGAGCGCCTCGCGCAACTGGCGTTCCGACGGCAGCCAGACGGTGTCGTCCTGCGCGACCGAGTCCAGCGCCCACTCGGTGGTGCCGTTGAACGCGAAGATGGTGCCCGTCTCCAGCCGACGCGCCTCGACGACCATGTCGGCCAGGTGGAAGACATCGTCGAGCATCTCGGTGCGGGTGACGGCGAACCGGTCCCCGTCGGCAGGGCGCCAGGCCAACCCTGCCGACCTCGGTTCGAGCGCGAGCGACAGGTCGATCATGGCTATCCCCGGCTCCGCGCAGCCCGATCAAGGGCCTCGCCGACGACGGCGACCAGGTCATCGGCCGACTCGACCCCGACGCTGAGGCGCAGCAGCCCGTCGCCGATGCCTGCGGTGGCGCGCGCCTCGGGCGTCATGCCCGCGTGCGTCATCGACGCGGGGTGACAGATCAGAGACTCCACGCCGCCGAGGGACTCGGCCAGGTGGAAGACCTGCAACCCGTCCAGGAACGCCTCCGCGGCGGCGCGACCTCCGTGCAGTTCGAGCCCGAGCAGCGACCCCATGCCCGTCTGCTGCCTGGCCGCGACGTCGTGGCCCGGGTGCTCCGGCAGCCCCGGGTAGTACAGCGTGGCGACCGCGGGGTGGTCGCGCAGCAGGTCGACGAGGGCCTCGGTGTTGGCGGTGTGGACGCGCATCCGGGCGTCGAGGGTGCGCAGCCCGCGCAGCGTCAGGTAGGCGTCGAAGGCGCTGCCGGTGAGGCCGAGGGCGTTGGCCCAGAGCCGCAGCCGGTCGTGGACGTCCTGCGCCGCGGCGACGGCGACGCCACCGACGACGTCGGAGTGCCCGTTGATGAACTTGGTGGTGGAGTGCACCACGATGTCGGCGCCGTGCTCCAACGGGCGCTGGTACAGCGGCGAGAGGAACGTGTTGTCCGCCGCGACCATCGCACCGACGGCGTGGGCGGCGTCGGCGACCTTGCGGATGTCGGTGATCCGCAGGAGCGGGTTGGACGGCGTCTCGATCCAGACAAGGGCGGGGGACCGGTCGAGCGCGGCGCCGAGCGCGGCGTCGTCGTTGAAGTCGACGAAGTCGACCTCGAGCCTGCCCTGCTCGGCGAGGAACGTGAAGAGTCGCCAGGTGCCGCCGTAGGCATCGTGCTGGACGACGACACGTCGGCCGCTCGGCACGAACGCCTCGGCGACCAGGGTGATGGCGGCAAGCCCGGTCGACACCGCGGTCGCACCGACGCCGCCCTCGAGGACGGCGATCGCGTCGTTGAGCTGGTCACGGGTGGGGTTGCCGGAGCGGGAGTAGTCGTAGGCGCGTGGCTCGCCGATGCCCTCGAAGGTGTAGTTGGTGCTCAGGTAGATGGGAGGCACGACCGCTCCGTGGGTCGGGTCCTCACCGAGCCCCGTGCGCATGCCTTGGGTCCACCGTCCGAGTTCCGCCATCGAGGCTCCCTTCTCCTCCGAGGATCTTACGGCCAGCGGCGCGCTCACCCCTGTGCCGTTTCGCGGTGAGCAGTATCCGTCGCTCGTCTCCGATTCGAGCGTTCACACCTGGCGCAACCGACGACAAAACAACCGGCCTCGCCCAGTGAACCCGCCAGCCGCAGCCGGACCGGCACGGCGCCAACCGGTGCGGCACCGTCGACGGGCTCGTCGGGGCAGAGACAGCACGAGGGGCCCGGGAAACCCGGGCCCCTCGTGTGTGACGTTCAGGCGATCAGGAGATGCGCTCTTCGGTCTTGGTGCTGAACACGTGCACCTGATCGGGCGAGGCCGTCAGGCGAACGACGCTGCCCTTCTCGGGGGCGGTGCGGGCGCCGACGCGGGCGACGAACTGCTGGGCGGTGACAACCTCGTCGTCCGACAGACCCGCGAGGGTGCCGTACAGGAAGGAGTCGGCGCCGAGCTCTTCGACAACGGCGACGTCAAGGCCGATGCCCTGCTCGCTGATCTGGAAGGCCTCGGGACGGATACCGACGGTGAGGGTGTCCTCGCCGGCCGCCTTGGCCAGGGTCTCGCGGGGGACCGGAACGGTGTAGTCACCGATCTGGACGCCGCCGTCGACGACCTTGCCGGTCATCAGGTTCATGGCCGGGGAGCCGATGAAGCCAGCCACGAAGAGGTTCTTCGGGGCGTCGTACAGGGCGAGCGGGGTGTCGACCTGCTGCAGGATGCCGTCCTTCATGACCGCAACGCGGTCACCCATCGTCATGGCCTCGGTCTGGTCGTGCGTGACGTAGACCGTGGTGACGCCGAGACGCTGCTGGAGGGCGGCGATCTGGGTGCGGGTCGAGACGCGGAGCTTGGCGTCGAGGTTCGACAGCGGCTCGTCCATCAGGAAGACCTGCGGCTGGCGAACGATGGCGCGGCCCATGGCGACGCGCTGACGCTGACCACCCGAGAGGGCCTTCGGCTTACGGTTGAGGAAGTCCTCCAGGCCGAGCAGCTTGGCGGCTTCCTGGACGCGCTGCTGGCGCTCGGCCTTGGGCACGTTCTGCATCTTCAGTGCGAAGCCCATGTTGTCACCCACGGTCATGTGGGGGTACAGGGCGTAGTTCTGGAAGACCATCGCGATGTCGCGGTCCTTCGGCGGGAGGTCGGTCACATCGCGCTCGCCGATGAAGATCGAGCCGGAGTTGACCTCTTCCAGGCCTGCAAGCATACGAAGCGAGGTGGACTTGCCACAGCCCGAAGGGCCGACAAGGACCATGAACTCGCCGTCCTCGATCTCGAGGTTCAGCTTGTTGACCGCAGCGCGGTCGGTACCGGGGTAGACGCGCGAAGCGTCGCGGTAGCTAACAGTGGCCATGCCACATTTCCTTTCCACGGGCAGGTACGTGCCCGACGATCCGTAGTGGATTGGAACCTAGTTATTTAGGTGTTCCTGAAGGGGACTTTACACCCCGTGAGTTCGGCGTCTACTGCAGGTTCAGGTTTGGAACCGGACCCGATGCGCGACACGCCCGAATCCCGCGCTGACTTTGATCGTTCATATGTCGTTCATATTCCGGCCATGCGATCGGGACACGTGCGGAGGACCGCTCCCGCGGGGCGACAGCAGGCGCGCGTGTCGGTCATCAGGGCGGAATTTCGGATCAGGGACGGACCCGGATCCGCTGTCGCCCAGCCGACCCCTATCTCCGGACGGATGTCGCCAAGGTCTGTACCAAAGGGTGAGGTGGCCGCACGGGCCTCGGGGAGCCGTGACGTAGCATTCAGCGCGTGACCGAGACCCCAGATGACGCGCGCGAGCCGCGGGCCCAGGCGCTTGACGCCGACCACACGACGCGCGACCCGTACTCCAACCTCTCGGTGCCCCCGGCCCAGGGCCGCGCGGCCGACCCCTACCTGATGGATCAGGACGTGATCCCCTCCACGCAGCGCGTCTACCCGGACGAGTCGACCGTCGACGCCGACGCCGATCTGGATGAGGGCGCAGCAGAGGGTGCATCCGACGGCGCGGCCGACGGTGAGCAGGAGGAAGAGGCCTGGTGGGAGGCCGAGGGGATGCCGTGGAAGAAGAAGCCCGGCCGCTCCGACTACGCGTGCCTCACCTGGTTCGGCGTGGTCGCCGTGTTCAGCCTCATCCTGATCCCCGTGCGCGCCTGGATGCTGCCGATCGCGCCCGACTGGCTCGCGATGCTGACCGGAGGTCGCACCGCGGTGGCCGCCAGCGGCGCCGTCGCATCGACCGGCGCGATGCCGCACTGGCCGATCGTGTTGATCGTCTCCTCGATCCTCAGCCTGAAGTTCGACTGGATCTACTGGTGGGCGGGCAAGCTGTGGGGCCGCGGGATGATCGAGGTGTGGGCCGGCCAGTCGAAGCGCGCCGCCCGCAACTACGAGCGGGCCGAAAGGTGGGCGCAGAAGCTCGGGCCGGTCGGCTTCCTGATCGCCTACATCCCGATGCCGCTGCCGTTGATGCAGGTCGTCTTCGTGCTGTCGGGTGCCTCGAACATGAGCCTGAAGCGGTTCCTGATCTACGACTACATCGCCTCGACGCTGTGGCTGATCGGCTACTTCGTGCTCGGCTGGCAGTTGGGCGAGGGCGCCGTCGACGTCCTCGACTGGTACGCCAAGATCGCGGGCTACGTCGCGATCGGCCTCGTCGTGGTGATCATCGCGACGACCTACTGGCGCGCAGCGCAGAAGGCAAAGGAAGAGGCGGCCAAGAAGGCCTGAGACGGTGCCACTCGTAGCAGGCTATTGGCCCGTCTTCAGCCACACCTCGCGTGTCGCAGCACCGCGGTCGGTCTCCCGACCGAGCGGCGAGCGTGACTGGTCGCGCAGGGCATCGTGCGAATGCCTTAGCGGTCGAGGTGCGTGTCCCGCGCTTATGCATGATTACAAGAGCTCGTCGCGGACCGCCGCGTGTGGCCCTCAGGATACGGCCCATTGTGAGTCAGAGTCAGACGGTGCGGACGGCGGCTGCCATCACGGGCAGGGCATGCTCGTAGCGCTCCAGAAATGCCTGGAACCCCGCGACTTCGTGTGGGAGAGGCTCGATTCGATCGACCGCAGCGCCCCGGAAAATGACGTCGTCCAGATATGTGTGCAACGGCCGCCCCTGGCCTTGGCTGGCATAAGCGGCAAGGATCGCCATGCCCCACGCCCCTCCGTAGCCGGCGGTCTCGCCGACCGACACCGGCGTCTCCAGGGCAGCGGCCAACAGGCGCTGAGCCACGCCCTTCGTGGTGAACAGCCCTCCGTGTGCGAGCATCGACTCTACGCGGATCTCCTCGCGGGCGAGGAGGCGCATGCCGAGCGCCAGGGTGGCAAAGACGCCCGAGATTTGGGAGCGCATGAAATTGGCTAGAGTGAAGCTCGATGCGAGCGGCCGCACTAGCAAAGGGCGACCCTCGCTGAACCCCGTCAGTACCTCCCCGGCCAGATAGTTGTAGCTCAGCAGGCCTCCACAATCCGTGTCTCCGTCTAGGCTCACTCGGAATAGCGACTCAAAGATGGTGCTCATCTCGACATCGGATCCGATAAGGCTTGCGAACTCAGAGAAAAGTCCCGCCCACGCGTTGATTTCGTTGGCCCCGTTGTTACAGTGCACCATGGCGACGGGCCTGCCGGTCGGGGTGTTGATGACGTCGATCGCCTCATGAACCGCCTTGAGTGGACGTTCCATCACGACCATCGTGAACACCGAGGTACCTGCGCTCGTGTTCCCACTGCCAGGAACGATTGAATTGGTGGCGATCATCCCGGTGGCGCCATCCCCCTCAGGCGGCGCGAGCGGAATTCCAGGGCGCAGGCTCCCGGACGGGTCAAGGAGCCGGGCCCCGCTCTCGGTGAGGGCACCTGCCTCCTCTCCAGCCGCCAGCACATCGGGAAGGATGTCTCGGATCGTCCATGCGCGAGCCTCGCGGCCGAATGCGGTATCGAAGCGGTCGAGCATCGCGTTGTCGAACTGTGCTGTGGCGGGATCGATCGGGAAGATGCCTGACGCATCGCCCACTCCCACAACCTGCCTGCCGGTCAGCTTCCAGTGGACCAACCCCGCCAGAGTCGTCATGTGGGCGATGTCTTCGACATGGTCCTCGCCGCCCAATATGGCGTGAGCCAGGTGTGCGATGCACCAACGCTGCGGGACGTTGAACGCGAACTGTTCGGTGAGCTGGGCGGCCGCGATTTCTGTCATGCTGTTGCGCCACGTTCTGAACTCAACCAACTGTTTCCCGTGCGAGTCGAAGACCAGGTATCCGTGCATCATGGCGGAGATGCCGATCGAACCGGTAGTTGTCAGTTCCAAGCCGTAGGAGCGCCTCACCTCGGAGGCGAGCGCAAGATACGCCGCGCTCAGGCCCTCCCATACGAGATCAAGGGGATACGTCCAGATCCCATCGGTGAATCGATTCTCCCATTCGAAGCCTCCTGTGGCGAGCACCTCACCATCGAGGTCGATGAGCACGGCCTTGATTCGCGTCGAGCCCAGTTCGATCCCAATGGCAGTGGCTCCGACTCGGATTGCGTCAGATTGCGTGTGCATACTTAGTCTCTCTGCTGTGAGTGACGCGACGGCGGCGATGTGAAGAGCGCCGAAGGGACACCTTGAGCATAGGCCCCATCTCTGGTGGCTGCAACATCTGTTGCGCTAATTGACGCGGATATGCTAGTTTTGGGCTCATATGAGCAAAGACGGGGTGGCAAAACGAACTAGAACGCGTCAGCTTCTAGAAATCGCTAAACGGTACTACGTCGGCGACGAGTCGATGGTCTCCATCAGCACGGCACTGGGGATCAGCCGATTCAAGGTGGCGAGGCTCTTGAAGGAAGCCAAAGAGACCGGTGTAGTGACGATCAACCTGAACGCAGGCGGCGAGGAAGACCCTGAACTGTCAGGCGCACTGGCTGAGCGTCTTGGCCTTGAACACGTCGTCGTCGTCCGCGCCTTCGGTACCGTTGAAGAGGTGCGCGGTTTCGTGGGCATGGCGGCTGCGCAGCGCCTGTCTGAGACGCTTCACAATGACGAGGTCCTCGGCTTGGCGTGGGGGCGGACCCTGACCAGGATGATCGAAAGCCTTGAGAGTCTGCCTGACGTTCAAATCCTGCAATTGAATGGGTCGGTCGGATCCGACCTCAGTCAGAGCCCTATCGAACTGATTCGGCGGGCAGCGCTGCTTGGCGGCAACAAAGCCAAGGCGCTCATGGCCCCTCTGTACATAGACAATCTCGAGGCCGCAGAGGTGCTCCGCCGTCAGCCAGACCTGAAAGAGGTCATTGACCTATATGACACTGTCACGACGGCGGTCGTCTCCATCGGCGCGTTCCGAAGCACCGACACTGGGTCGACGAACTCGCAGTTCCTGCCCCTGCTCTCAGTCGCCGAACGCGACGAACTTCTGGGTTCCGGCGCCATCGCCGAGGTGTGTGGGCTTCCCTTCTGCGCGGACGGCAGTCTCGCGAAAACGCAACTTGTCCGGCACATCATCGCCATCCGCCCAGAGCAGTTGCACCGGGTGCCTCGGGTGATCGGGGTGGCCTCGGATCCAAGTAAGGCCGAAGCGATCCTCGCCATCTGGCGTGCTGACCTGATCTCGGAACTCGTGGTCGACGATGTTCTAGCGGAGAGACTGCTCGCCCTCCCGCCGGATTCGACCTGACGCGTATGCGGCGCATCAGGCCGAGCGGCGCCCGTTCGGCTTACTGGCCGTAGATGTTCTGGTAGCGGTCGTTCATGAAGTCGATGTAGTCCTGAGGCAGCAGGACGGGATCCCCGAGGGCCTTCGCTAAGTGAACCGTTTTCGCGACTTCCTCACACATGGCCGCAGCCTTCACCGCATTCAGGGCGTCCTTCCCGATGGTGAACACGCCGTGGTTTGCCATGAGGACGGCCTTCGAACGGGACCCTGTGAGCGTCTCAACGATGCCGCGCCCGATCGAGTCGTCGCCGACGCGCGCCAGTGGGCCCACTGGAATCTCGCCGCCGAATTCGTCAGCGACCATCGAGATTACCGGGGGAATCGGCTCGCGACGGCACGCCCAAGCCGTCGCATATGACGAGTGCGTATGCACAATTCCGCCAACCTCGGGCAGGTGGCGATAGACATAGGCATGCGAAATGGTGTCCGATGACGGGGTGACGTCGCCATCGACCAGATTGCCGTCCAAGTCACACACGGCCATCTTGTCGGGTGTCAGTTCGTGATACCTGACCCCGGAGGGCTTGATGACGAGAAGATCTGCTCCCGGGACTCGCGCAGAAACATTTCCCGCGGTCCAGACCACCAGGTTCCAACGAATGAGTTCCTGATGTAGTTCGCAGACCTCGAGGCGGAGGCGCTCGATGTCTTCTTTGAGTTCTTGAGGCAACAACTGAATACTCCAAATCTATTCGTAAAAGAGCCGACTACTGAGAGCCGGAGAATCGGCGACTGGTGTAACCGTTCAGCAACGCGGAGCCGATGAGCAGTATGCCGAGGGCGGCGAGCTGAATCTGGCCGCTGAGATTTCCCTGGAATGCGAGAAGGATTCCTGCGTTGAGCCACGTCACGACAAGGGCGGCGAGAATGACGCCGAACACAGACCCGATGCCGCCCGTGATCGCGACACCTCCGAGGACCGCGATCGTGATCGCAGGGAGGGCCATCCCGTTGCCCGAGACACCCGAGTCGGGGCGTGCCGAGGCGAACTGAGAGACAGTCACGATGGCGACCAGGCCAGCGATCGTCCCAGAGGCCACGTAGGCCGCTGCCCTGGTCCGCTGCACGTTGATGCCAGACCATGCGGCCGCGACGTGGTTAGTTCCGATGGCGAAGAGTCGCCTCCCGTAGGTCGTCTTGTTGACGATGAGCCAGACGACGATGAACGTTGGGATCAGGAAGAGGAAGGTTCCCAGAGGAATCAGCGGAAGCGACTGCCCCCCGAGCCATACGGGCAACTCGATGTTTCGCGAGAACGAGTACATCTCCTGGATCGGTGGGGTGGAGATCGGCTTCTGGTTGTTGATTGTCAGCGCGATCGACCAGAGCGCGTAATAGGTCGCGAGGGTCACGATCAGAGGAGGGAAGCCCGCGTATGCGACGAGGACGCCATTGACGAGACCGCACAGGGATCCGAACGTGACGGTGAGGATCACCGCGAGCCACAGGGGCCATCCCCACATGCCGTACATGAACCCGAAGAGCATGCCTGCGAGCGTCACCACCGAGCCGACTGAAAGGTCGATCCCTCCACCGCCTGAGACGATGACCATCAGCTGGGCGAGCGCGAGCATGCCCATGGGGATCAGGTTGATCGTCGCGAAGGCGAGGTAGTCGGAGTCGAATCCGGCGCTGATCACGCCAGTTCCGCTGAGGATGCTGAATGTAGCGACGACCAAGACGAGGAGCACGAGCATCAGCACGGTGCGGTTCGTCAAGAGTATCCGTTTCCAGTCCTTTTCTGCCAGCCTGGACATCAGCCCTTCGGTGTTCTTCATGTCAGTTGCCTTGCTGTTCACAGCCGTGCCTCCCGCCTTCTTTGCCGAATGATGTCGGCGCCGACGGCAATGATGATGAAAACCCCAACGAACAGGTCCGACAGCTGAGAAGGCAGTCGGAGTTGTGTGACGCCGGACGCGACTGTCTGCACTAGTAGCGCACCGAGGACGGAACCGAGAACTGAGCCCCGTCCGCCCAGGATGGACGTGCCGCCGATGACGGCTGCAGCGATGGCCAGAAGCTCCTGCCCCTTACCGACGGTCTGGTCAAGATTTGCCGTCCCGCCTCCGATGGTGATGGCCGCAGCCAGACCGACGAGCGTGCCCATGACCACGTAGACGATGAACACGCGCCACCTCGTGTTGACGCCAGCGAGCGTCGCCGCCCTCGAGTCGTCGCCGATGGCGTAGAAGTGCCTGCCTCCCGGAAAGTGCCGAAGGTAGTACCAGGCGCAGCACAACACAACGACCATGATGAGGAAGGCGATCGGAATTCCGAAGACCTGACCTTCTGCGCCAGGGCCGAGAATGGATCGGCTCGGCGGCAGGCCCGTGATGATATTCGAATCGAAGATGCGGTAGCCGACGAACTTGAACAGGTTGGCGGTACCGAACGTCACGAGCATTGCCGGGACGCGCCCGTAGCTGATCAGTAGGCCGTTCACGCCGCCGAGGACCGCGCCGAGCACCAGCGAGAAGCCGACCGCTGGCCAGAAGCCCCAGCCTGCCTCAGCTGTGAGCCTTGCGATCGAGGCCGCGCACACCATGAGGATCGCGGCGACCGAGATGTCGATGCCACCGGTGATGATCACGAGCGTCATGCCGATCGCCATGATGCCTGTGGGGGCGAGTCGCCACAGCATGCTCTGGATCGAGAACGGATCGAGGAAGCTGGGATTGGCCAGCGCCAGCAGCAGCCACAGGGCGACGATGATAACCACCAGGATGATCTCCTGGCCCGAAATCAGTTGGGGGAGTGCGCTGGCCCGCTTGCCTGCGGATGACCCTGCCCTCGTCATCGTTCCTCCCCGATTGCCTGAGTCTCGTCTTGCGTCAGTTCGCCGGAGGCGGCCGCCAGGATCTGTGATTGGGTGGACCCAGGCCCGAACTCAGCGAAGCACACCCCATTACGGATGACGATGAGGCGATCGGCGATGCGTTGCGCCTCGCTCAGGTCGGTGGTCGTAATGAGCACCGCTGCTCCGTCGCCACACAAGTCAGCGATGATCTTATGAATCTCTTCCTTCGCGCCGATATCGACGCCTTGCGTCGGCTCGGCGAGGACGAGCATTTCCGGACGCTCGACCAATTGACGGGCAAGAACCACTTTCTGCGCGTTACCGCCGGACATGGTCGAGATTGCACGAGCCTGGTCCGGCGTCTTGATCGCGAGCCTCCTAATCATGTCATCTGCGGTGGTGCGCTCCTTCTTCGTGTCAAAGAAGATACTGGCCTTACGCATCAGGGGCAGCGCCCCGATGGAAATGTTGAAGGCGATGGACTGGAATCCGAACATGCCCTCGCGCTTGCGGTTGGCGGGCAACATTGAGAGGCCGCGATCCTTCGCCGCGCGAGGCGATGTTGGCTGGTATGGCGAACCATTCAGCGTAATACTGCCAGCGTAGATCGCCTGCTTCCCGTAGAGAGCCTCGGCGATCTCTGCCATGCCCGACCCAACCAGCCCATAGAGGACAACGACTTCGCCCGCGCGAACGTCGAGATCGATGTCGCGGAACTTAGCCCCGGACAGGCCCTTGGTGCTCAGGGTCACTTCGTCTCGGACGAGCGTCTGGTCGGCGGTGCCTTGGTCCAACTGCCCCCCAACCATGGTCTCGGCGATCTGCGCGACCGTGAGCTGCTCGACTGGGTACGTGCCGAGAGTCTCGCCGTCGCGCATGATGGTCACAACGTCGGCGACCTTTCCCAACTCGTCGAGTCTGTGCGAGATGTAGATGACCGAGACGCCCTTGGCCTTCAGGTTGCGCACTGCCCCAAAGAGGTTCTCAATCTCAGCGTCGGTGAGGATCGCCGACGGCTCATCGAGGATGAGGACCTTGGCGTCGCCCACTAGCGCCTTCGCGATCGACACTTGCTGCTGCTGACCCGCCGGAAGCTCCTCAACCTTCTTGTGGATACAGTCCTCGTTCAGGCCGACGATGGAGAGCGACTCGCGCACGAGGCGATCCTGCGCGACCCAGTCGATGCGCCTAACCTTCTTGATTTCGCGTCCGAGGAAGATGTTCTCGGCCACAGTCAGCTGGGCAAAGAGTTGGGGCTCTTGGTACACAGTCTGGATGCCCTGCGAGAGCGCGTCAGAGGCGTTCTTGATCTCGGCAGGTTCGCCGTCGAGCGTGAATTCGCCGGTGTCAGGCGTCTCGGCTCCAGCGACGATCTTGATCAGCGTCGATTTGCCTGCGCCATTCTCGCCGACGAGCGCGTGTACCTCGCCCGGAAGGAGGTGGAAGTCTGCCTGGCGAATTGCACGGACTCCGCCAAATCGTTTGGAGATCCCGGTCAATGACAGGCGCGTCTCACCTGTCACCTGACGCGGGTCGGGTAGGGGGGAACTCATGATGTGACCTCGTTTGTTGCTGCGGCTTTCGCTGACGTCCGTCGAGCCTTGCGGGGGTGCGTGAGCACCCCCGCAAGGCTCAACTCAGCTGTCTGCAACGTGGGCGTGCGCTCAGTAGTTGTAGTCGCCCGCGTCGTCCTTTGTGAAGACATGTGGCTTGCCGAGGACGAGCATCTTGGCCGAGGCGTCGTACTCAACGCCCTTGATCTCCCCGACGTCCTGGGTCTCCTTGAACTCGGACTTGTCCGCCAACTGCACTGCCGCCCAAGCCGTCAAGTAGCCGAGGTTCTCGACATCCCAGAGGATCGAACCCGACGACGAGCCATCCGTCAGGTAGGGGAGCATCGCCTTCGGTGTGCCGACGCCGACCGTGAAGATCTGGCCGACCTTGCCCGCGTTCTTGACGGCTTCCGCCACGCCTGGTGCGGACGTGGTGCATTCGCCGATCAGGCCCTTAACGTCAGGCATCGAGGTGATGATGTCGGTCGCCATGGAGACGGCCTTTGCCTGGTCTTCACCCGCGTAGACGGTCTTGACCATCTCGATCTTCGGGTACTTCTCCTGGAACGTCTTGTCCTGGACCTCGATCCACGAGTTGAGGTTGGCGGCCGTCTCGCCACAGGAGACGGTCACAATCTTGCCCTCGCCGCCCATCGCCTCGGCGAGGGTGGTGGCAATGGTCTCGCCGATGCCCTCGGCGGTGGCCTGATTGACCATCACCTCCCGGACTGAGTTCGGCGCATCGGTGTCGGTGGTTCCGACGTGGATGCCCGCATCCTGGGCTTCCTTGAGGATGGGGGCGATCGAGTCAGGGTCGTTCGGGGCGACCATGATCACGTCGACCTTCTGCTGGATGTACTTGCGAACGATGTCGGCCTGCTGAGTGGGGTCGGCGTCGACCGGGCCCTCCATGACCCACTTGAGGCCAGGGATGTCCTTCATGGCCTTCTTTCCGCCCTCATCCATTGCCTCGAAGAAGGCAGAGCCCTGGAGCTTGGGGATGAACACCACCGAGATTTCCTTGGAGTCACCATCGCCTCCTCCGGCACTCGTGTTGGCGGTCGGGGTGTCGTTGCGGCTCGAGCAGCCGGATGCGAGCAGTAGGGAGCCCGCAGCCAGCAGGGCGAAGCCCTTGAGATACTTGTTCATTACTTCCTCCGTCTTCGCAGGAACGGGAACTTTCCCGAAACCGTGGTTGGTCTGCCCCTCCGGCGGGCGCCGTCGGGGAAATGGTTGGGTCTTCCGATTAGGCGGTTGGTTCGTCGTCGGCGGATGCGAGGAGCTCTGTTCCGTGCTTTCCAACGGCCCCGCCTGGATGGGACTGGATCACTGCGTCCCACTGGTAGCCGCTTCGCCCCATGAGGAGGAGCGCGAGAGCGTCACCATACGCGCCTTGCGCGAGGGTGATTCCCATTGCGACGATGCCCCCAGGGTCCGCCTCCGTGCTGTCGACGCGTGCTACGAAGTCGGCCTCATGTGCGAGCGGGTTGTCGGGCGTCGCTGACATTGCGACGATGACCACCCCGCGGCTCTTCATGATCGAGGCCATCTCAATCAGTTCGTCAGATTGTCCCCCCTTGGAAATCGCGATCAACATGTCTCCTTGAACCCCAACGGCCGAACTGCCGTGCAGTCCGTCGGAAGGGCTCAGGAAGAAGGCGGGCGTGCCGGTGACCGTCAATAGGTGGGCGAGCCGGCGAGCGATCGTGCCGGACGTCCCGAGCCCAGAGGTGATGACCTTGCCCTGGAGACCCTCGATGAGGTCGGCCAGTTCGATCAAAGAGCCGTCGAGTTGGTCGGCGACGTGCGCAACGGCCTTGGCCTCAAGCCTGATGAGGTCCCTTGCGCGGGTTAGCTCGTTTTCACGGGTGAGTGTCTTTGTCATGCGAGGATTGCCTCCTCGCGCTCGCGCCAGTAATTGACGGTGGAGAATACGAGGTCGTCGAGTTCCGCCGGATCGTGGAGGGCGTGCATCGCCGGGTAGACGTCTGGCGCCGAGCCAAGCGGCTCAGGGGTCACGTAGCGACCCTCTTCGTTGTAGCCGATCAGATACAGGGCTTTGATGATCGAGTCCAGGTCGAGGGAGCCTCGGCCGAGGGCCTCGCGATTTGAGTCGGCCATGTGGAGGTTGAGCAGCCGCGCGTCGGCCTCGAGGATTGCGTTCGGGATGTAACGCTCCTCCGCCTGCATGTGGTAGACGTCACCGTTGATGTGGGTGATGCCCGGGTGCCCAATCAGACCGATGTAGTTGATTGCGTCAGCGACGGTGTGGACGATGGTGGTCTCCGCCTTGCGAATTGGCTCGACCGCGCCCTTGACACCCGCTGCGACGAAATCGTCGCCGATGCGCTGCAAGGTCTCGACGGAGCGGTTGATCTCGAAGTCGTCGTAGATCTTCGTGCGCCCCGCGGCCGCGGGGACTACGAGCAGGTACGAGCCGCCGATGGCCTGGCAGAAGTCCAGCTCGCGCCGCGTGTAGTCGATGGCGGCCTGACGGGCCCGGTACGAGGTGGAGGCGAACTCGCTCTCGGTCGAGTACATCCCACACACGCCAGCCGCCTTGACGCCGTGGTCGGACAGGATCGACTGGGTCTCGGAGAGTCGGTATCCGAGGTCCTTGCCGTAATGATTTCCGTGCAACTCGATGAACCCAAGGCCGGCGCTGGAAAGGCGCTTTACCGAGGTCTCCAGCTTCTCCTGGCCGAAGCCCCAGTTGGACCACGAGAGATCGATGCGGCGCTCAAGGCGCTCCGGATGGTTCGCTCGGAGCTCTTCGAAGCTCTGGTCTACTTCAGCTCGCCATTTGTCCACATTCTGCAGGCTCACATCTGCTCCTCATGTTGTTCGGTGGTCGGATTGCGCACTTCGCCGTGGCGCTGCCATGGGCCACCCATCTCAGCTCCCGTCTTCGTGAAGCTGCTATTCGAAGGTAGGGCACGAACGCCAGGCGCGCAACATTTGTTGCCAAAAAGTAATCATGGCGTGCGTTTGAGTGCTCGAATGAGCGTCGGTTACGTCCGATGTGTGCGAGTTGAGGCGCTAAAAGGGTGCCAAGGTGCTGATCGGGGAGTGGTTTGTGTCCCTTCAGGGCTTCTGCCCTGGTCACCATGAGGCCGGTGGCGTGGTGGAGACGGGCCGCCGAGTGAGAAGCTGCCGACCGGCCGTCGCGCGCCTTTTGGGCCACGGGTGGATCGAGCTATGCGGATGCATGCACCGGAGGGTGCAAGGAATGGACTGGCACGTGGGGAGGGCTGTGATCCTGCTCACCTCAGGATGGCCACCAGGAAATCGGAGTCGGCCTTGAACGGGCGAAGATCCCAGGTCGAAAGAGCCAGGTCCAGTTCGAGGCCGGACTCCTCGACGTCGGCGAAGAACTGCGCGAACTCGTAGCCCCGGCCTGCGCCGAAGCCGAGGATGACTCGACCGTCGGGGCGCAGGTGCGCCCGGAACCGGCGCAGCACCTCGACCCGGGTCGACGGCGCCAGGAAGCCCATCACGTTGCCTGCCGAGACGATGACGTCGAAGCCCTCGTCGATGCCCCGCTCGGGCAGGTCCATCTCGGCGAGGTCGCCCACCAGCCACGTCGGGCCCGGGTAGTCGCGCTCGGCGGCGTCGATGAGTGCCGGGTCGACGTCGATGCCGACGACTGTGTGTCCGAGCGCATGCAGCCTGCCGCCGACCCGGCCGGGTCCGCTGCCAGCGTCAAGGATCCGGGAGCCGCGCGGGACCATCGCGTCGACCGTCCGGACCTCACCCGCGAGGTCGTGCCCGGCGGCCTCCATCACCTTGAACCTCTCGATGTAACGGCGGGAGTGGTCGGGGTCGGCCTCGATGATGCGGGCCCACTTGCTTGGTTCGGTCATGGGCCCATTGTGTCGCCCCTCGCCGAAGCCTCCAACCGGGCTCCCGGTAGCGCCCAGACGAAGGCCGCGGGGGTGGCGCGACCGGACACGTACCCCGGTGCCATGGGGGCGCGGCGCGGGTCAGTCGTTGAGCATGTTTGGTGTCTCGTTGCGCGACACGCCGTGAAATCACGGCGTGTCGGCAAACGAGCAACCAAACATGCTCAAGGAGACACCCGAGCCAGGTCGACGACAGCGGGTGGGTGCGTGCCCGGGAGGGCCCCGGAAGCGGGAGCCCGGATAGTGGAGCCTCCTGAGGGAGTCGAACCCTCGACCACTCGCTTACAAGGCGAGCGCTCTGGCCGCTGAGCTAAGGAGGCGTGCTGGCCCATTGTGCCAAACGCGCGGGCGCGGTTGCCAATGCCGCGCCCGGCCGGCCATCAGGACCTGGTCGGGCTCAGGCCCCGGACACCGCGACGAAGAGTTGTCCGTGCCCCTTCACGGCAACGTGCTCGTCGGCGGCGACGAAGACCGCCTGCCCCTGCGTCAGGGTCAGGGACTCCTCGGCCTCGAGCACGAACTCGCCCTCGGTGACCAGCGCGACGCGGCCGCTGTCGGTGCGCGGCAGGTCGAGCGTCTTGCAGTCGACCGGGGCGATCAGCCACAGTTCGAACTCCGCGAACGACGTCGGGTAGACGTAGACGCCGTCGACCCCCTCGGGCAGCAGCACCTGAGGCTCGCCAGGCTCGAAGTTGACGACCTGGAGCAGGCCGTCCACGTCGATGTGCTTCTTGGTGAGGCCGCCGCGCATCACGTTGTCCGAGTTGGCCATCACCTCAACGCCGGTGCCGCGCAGGTAGGCGTGCATGATGCCAGCCCCGAGCGCGACTGCCTCGCCCGGTTCCAGCGCGAACCGGTTCAGCAGCAGCGCCGCGAGGATGCCGGGGTCGCCGGGGAAGTGCTCGTCCAGTTCGACGGCGGTGCGGGCGAACTCGCCGAGCGCGCCCGGTGCCTCCAGGTTGTTGACGGCGGCCGAGACGACCACGTCGACCAGGTGGCGGCGCTCATCCAGGGACAGGACGTCGAGGAAGACCTCTTGCAGTGCCGGGGCGTCGCGGCGGTCGCGCAATGGGCCGATCACCGACGACAACTCGTCGGCGATCCCCAGTCCCTCGAAGAGCCCCGCGGTCATCAGCGGGTCGCGGAAGCCGAGCAGGCCTTCGAACGGCGTCAGCGCGACGATCGCCTCGGGCTTGGGCCAGTCGTCCTTGAAGGAGCGTGTCGGATCGGTGGTGTCCAAGCCGAGCAGCGACTCGCGGGCGTAGCCTGCCTCGGCCTGGTCGCGGGACGGGTGGGCCTGCAGGCTCAGCGGGCTGGCCGCGGACAGCAGTTTGAGCAGGAACGGAAGCCGGTTGCCGAACTCGGAACGCGACGCCTCTCCGAGGGTCTCGGGATGGGCCTGCACATACTCGTCGAGCGTGGTGCCCTCATCGGTGAGGGTCGGGCCGTTCGGGTGGGTGCCGAGCCAGTACTCGGCCCATGGTTGCCCGTCGACGTTTCGGGCGAGGATCGCTGGGATGGCCTCGGCACTGCCCCAGGGGAAGTGCTGGACGTGGCCGTTGAGTCGACGCATGCTTGAGTTTCAGTCCTCGTTGATTGTGAACAGCGGTCAGCCGAACTCTACCCGTGGCGCTCAGCCGCGGGGTGGGTCACCCCCAGGCCCGCGCGAATCGGTCAGTCGACCGCGTGTCCGCGGGCGCGGAAACGCCCCCTCTGATAATGACAGCGGTGTGATTTGGACGTAGCATGGGCGCCATGTCTGAGGCACTCTCGTTCACCGGCGCGGTCGATCTGTCTGAGCGCGACGCGGCCATCCTCGACTTCGAGGACAGCTGGTTCACCAACGCGGTGCCGAAGGAGCAGGCGATCATGGAGCACTTCTCGCTCTCGTCTGCCCGCTACTACCAGCACCTCAACGAACTGATCGACACCCCCGAGGCCCTCGGCTACAAGCCGCTGCTCGTCAAGCGCCTCAGGCGGATGCGCTCCCAGCGACAGGCGGCCCGCTCGGCACGCCGCCTGCATTCCTGATCTTCACCCCGGATCCCTGTCCGGAACTCAGCGCCCGAACAGCCGCGCGAGGCCCTGCCTCAGCGGCTGTCTCTCGTTCTCCCGGTAGCCGCCGATGGCCAGCCCTGCCTGGCGCTCGAACGGGTTGGCCGACGCCCGGTCGCCGCATCGCACCATCGACCAGGCGACCGCCGCGAAGTACAGCGGGATGAAAGGAAGCCCCAGGCATGCGGCCCACTGCCAGGCGTGCTCGTCCTCGTGGGCGATCAGCGTCGGGTTGCGCGCCTCAGCCTCCTCGAGGCTGCGGCCGAGAACAAGGACGACGCTGCCGACCGTCATGGCGCTCGCGTCGATGCCGGGCAGTCGGACGTCGTCGGCGATCCAGAGCCCTTCGCGTCTGCGCAGCCGCCGACCGCGGGCGACGGCGACGGCGAGGCCGAGCGGGGTCGACAGGTTCACCACGTTGGCCACGTCGCGGATCGTCCGTAGTCGGTTCATGAAGGCCCACCTATTTGAGCGCTAGTACCTACAAGGGCTGACCCTATCCGCTGGAAGAGTTGCTCAGAGACATCGAACCGGAGGACGAATGGACGACATCACCCTCAGCCCGCAGTTGATGGAGGCCCAACTCGACGAGTTGGTGCGCGACATGCTGGCCCTGCAGCCCAGGCGTGAAGAGGTCACCGTGCGTGACCCGGAGGGCCAGGTCGCCGCGACCATCGACCCCGAGGGCCGGCTCGCCCGGGTGGTCGTCGAGCCGCGCTGGGTCGACAAGATCGAGGCCGACCATCTCGCCAACACCATCCTCGCGACCATCGCCGAGGCGCAACTGGAGGCCTCCGGACTCTCCGACGATGCGCCGGTGATCACAGACGAGCAGGTCGCGGCGAAGCGCCAGGAGATTCTCCGCCAGGCCGAGAACGAACTTCAGGCTCCGACGCCTGAGGCGGAACTGCAGGCCAAGATCGACAACCTGCCGAACCTGTTCGACCGGTTGGACGACGCGCTGCAGCGCCTGGAGGACCGCGCGAACGAACTCGAGACGCCCATCCCGCTCGAGGAGGCCGAAGCGCTCGGGCTCACCGAGGCGCCGGCCGGGGAACAGATCCGCTCCGAGAACTCGATGGTGAGCGTCACCGTCAACCCCGACGGCGGGGTCGTCGACGTCACCATCCACCGCAACTGGCTTGAGGGGAAGTCGGGCATCGCCGTCACGGAGTGCCTCGACCAGATCATCAGCCAGATGACCGATCAGCCGATCAGCTAAGGGGAACCATGTCTGAGACAACAACGGCCACCTTCGAATGGCCGGCCCAGAACGACAACGTCGGCGCGATGCGCGGCGGACGGTCGGCCGCCTCCAGCGGCACGGGCGACGAGGCGCAGGACGCGCCCACCGAGGACTATGTGACGGGTGAGGCCGTCACGGCCGTCCCCGACGACGCCATCGAGATCACCTCCGACGTCACGGTCGCCGACGAGGCCGTCGCGGTCGCACCGGACGGCACGGTCGTCGACACCACTGGCGAGGGCACCGTGGTGTCCACCGCGGACGGCGTCGAGATCACCGTCGGGGCCGACGGCAGCGTCAAGATCGACGCCGACTTCATGGACAACGACGATGCAGACGTCTCGACGCTTGCCGCTGGCGGCTCGTTCGAGACCGAGTCGGGCACCGTCGTCACCCGCAACGACGACGGGTCGCTGACCATCGAGCAGGCCAACGGCCAGACGATGACCGTGCACGAGGACGGAACGGTCGACGTCGACCTGCCCTCGGAGTACGAGCAGATGGCAAGCGGCGCTGGCGCAGGCTCGGGCTCGGGGGCCGAACCTGCGGCGGAGGAGACACCGGAGGAGGCCGCTGGCGAGGAGCCGACCGGCGCAGGCTCTGGCGGCGGTGGCGACACCGGCGGCGGGTCCGGCGGCGGAGGCGATCTCGGTGGCGGCGGCTCCGGTGGCGGTCTCGGCGGTGGCTCGGGCGGCGGCAGCGAGTCTGGTGGCATCGGCGGTCTGGGCGACGTCGGCGGCATCGGAGGCGGCTCGGGAGGGCTCCCCTCTGGTGGCGGCCTCGGCTCGGGCGGCGCGCCGAGCGGTGGCGTCCCCTCGTCGGTTGGCGACGACCGCATTCCCAACGTGTCGACGATGCCCGACTACGGGCCGCGCCCCTCGTCCGTGTCGGAGCCCCCCGGTGATCAGCGCCTGCCGGGCACCCCGTCGGCTCCCGGTGCGGGCGCTGGCGTCGGGTCGGGCATCCCTGGCGATGACGGCCTTGTGTGGGATCCGGTCGACACCGACGGCGACGGCACGCCCGACTATCGCGACACCGACTCCGACAACGACGGCATCCCGGACGCTGTGGAGGCACGCCCGGATGGCGCGAGCCCCGGGGTCTCCAGCGAGCCGGAGCCAGATGACGAGATCCCTGAGACCGGGACACCCGAGACCGGGGCTCCGACCGGAGGCGCCCCGACCGGAGGCGCGCCCACGGGTGGCTCTCCGACCGGTGGCACGCCCACCAGCGGGGGTCAGAACCAGTCCCAGAATCAGTCGCAGAACCAGACGCAGAATCAGGAACAGGAGCAGGGCGACAAGCCCAAGGAACCCAAGCCCAACGAGCCGACGGTCTGCACCGAGCCGCCGCCCCAGCCGGGAGGGCACGACTTCACCGTCGACCTATCCGACCTGCGCGACGACGCACGCTACGTGTCCAACCTGATCCAGTCGGCGAACGAACTGTCGCAGTGCTGGGAGTCGGTCGCCGACCTCGTGCAGCACTGGGGCCTCTGGATGCCCGTCGCGGGCACGTACAAGAAGGGCTGCCGCCAGTTCGGCACGCTCTACGAGGGTGCTGCCAAGGAACTCCAGGCCGTCAGCGACGCCCTCACCAAGACCGCCAAGCGCTACGAAGAGATGGAAGCCAAGGGCGTCCAGATCTCCGGCCAGATCAATAAGTAAGGGACATCGACATGGCAGCAATCGCGAGGCAAATGGGACCGACCCCCGGATTCAGCCCGCCCGTCGGTCGCACCGGTGGGTGCGCCTTCACGCTGGACGTGCAGTGGATCCTCGACGTCGTCGACCGCGTCAAGCAGGTGGTCGAGCGGATCGGCCGCACCGTGCAGCAGGTGGTGCGCATCGCACAGAAGATCCTCGGCGCGCTCGGCGGCATCGCCGACCTGTTCTGCTGGATGCCGGGCGTCGGCAAGGTGCTCAAGTCCGCCGTCGAGCACGCGTGCAAGATCATCGACCGCACCGTCGGGTTCATCACCAAGGGCATCAACACCTCCCTCGAGGTGTTCAAGCACGTGCTGGCGCCCTGGGAGGTCCGCTCGGCGGGCAAGTCGATCGCCGACGAACTGGCGCCCAAGTGCCAGACGTTCGCGCTGCAGTACCAGCGCGGCCACTTCAAGTCGGCCGAGACCTGGACCGGCGACGCGTCCGACGCCTTCTTCGCGTCCATCAAGGTCCAGGAGGAGGCAGCCGACAGCACCGCGAAGGGCGCGAAGGCGTTCGGCGACGCCGTGCATGAGATGGGCGCCAAGGGCGTCGAGGTCACCGTCACGTTCGTGACGCAGTACATCACCACGGCCATCGGCGTGATCGTCGCGGCGCTGGAAATGGCCGCCGTTCCCGTCGGAACCGCCATCGGCGCGGCCCAGGTGATCGGCCTGATCACGAAGATCATCGCCTACGTGATGACGTGGATCAACGCCATGATCGGGCTCATCACCTCGATGGTCACCATGGAGAACGCCGCCCACCAGGCGGTCCCCGGCGGCACCTGGCCCCCGGCCGTGGTCGGCTGACCGACCAACGACCCAGACGGGCGGGACCCTCGCGGTCCCGCCCGTTTCTGTGCCCTCTTGGGCACCGGAGGGCCCGAATCTTTGCACTCTCTTGGGTCGAGTGCTAATAATGGAGTTAGCACTCTCGCATAGTGAGTGCTACCGGATCGAGGATGAGGCTCAGGCCGTCCGTCGCGGGCATCAGCGGTCCACCACATGACAGACATACAGCGGGGTGTGACACCCCATTCGACGGGAGGACTCCCGAACCACCATGGCAAAGCTTATTGAGTTCAACGAGGACGCTCGCCGCGGCCTGGAGCGCGGCATGAACACCCTGGCCGACGCGGTCAAGGTGACGCTCGGCCCCAAGGGCCGCAACGTCGTCCTGGAGAAGAAGTGGGGCGCACCCACCATCACCAACGATGGCGTGTCCATCGCCAAGGAGATCGAGCTCGAGGATCCCTACGAGCGCATCGGCGCCGAGCTCGTCAAGGAGGTCGCCAAGAAGACCGACGACGTCGCGGGCGACGGCACCACCACCGCCACCGTGCTGGCCCAGGCGATGGTCCGTGAGGGCCTCCGCAACGTGTCGGCCGGCGCGAACCCGATGGGCCTGAAGAAGGGCATCGAGACCGCGGTCACGAGCATCACCGACAAGCTGTCCGAGATGGCCATCGACATCGAGTCGAAGGAGCAGATCGCCGCCACCGCGTCGATCTCCGCCGCCGACCCGACCGTTGGCGAGATCATCGCCGAGGCGATGGACAAGGTCGGCAAGGAGGGCGTGATCACCGTCGAGGAGTCGAACACCTTCGGCCTCGACCTCGAGCTCACCGAGGGCATGCGCTTCGACAAGGGCTACATCGCCCCGTACTTCGTCACCGACACGGAGCGCATGGAGGCCACCCTCGATGACCCGTACATCCTGATCGCCAACTCGAAGATCTCCTCGCTGAAGGACCTCCTTCCCGTGCTGGAGAAGGTCATGCAGTCGGGCAAGCCGCTGCTGGTCATCGCGGAGGACGTCGACGGCGAGGCCCTCGCCGGCCTGATCGTCAACAAGATCCGCGGCACCTTCAAGTCGATCGCCGTCAAGGCCCCCGGCTTCGGCGACCGCCGCAAGGCCATGCTGACCGACATCGCCATCCTCACCGGTGGCCAGGTCATCTCCGAGGAGGTCGGCCTGTCGCTCGACGCCGTCACCCTCGACCTGCTCGGCCGCGCCCGCTCCGTGCTGGTCACCAAGGACGAGACCACCATCATCGACGGCGCTGGCGACCAGGCCCAGATCGAAGGCCGCGTCTCGCAGATCCGCAAGGAGATCGAGAACTCGGACTCCGACTACGACCGCGAGAAGCTCCAGGAGCGCCTCGCCAAGCTGGCAGGCGGCGTCGCCGTCATCAAGGTCGGCGCGGCAACCGAGGTCGAACTGAAGGAGCGCAAGCACCGCATCGAGGACGCCGTCCGCAACGCGAAGGCTGCCGTCGAGGAGGGCATCGTCCCCGGTGGTGGCGTCGCGCTCGTGCAGGCCGCCAAGGCCGTCAACTTCGACAACCTGTCGGGTGACGAGGCCGTCGGCGCGCAGATCGTGCTGGCAGCCTCGACGGCCCCGCTGAAGCAGATCGCGAGCAACGCGGGCCTTGAGGGCGGCGTCGTTGCTGAGAAGGTCGGCAACCTGCCGGCCGGCGAGGGCCTCAACGCGGCCACCGGCGAGTACGTCGACATGGTCAAGGCAGGCATCATCGACCCGGCAAAGGTCACCCGCTCCGCGCTGCAGAACGCGGCGTCGATCGCGGCCCTGTTCCTCACCACCGAGGCCGTCATCGCGGACAAGCCCGAGAAGGCTCCCGCGATGCCCGGTGGCGACGACATGGGCGGCATGGGAGGCATGGGCGGCTTCTGATCCGCTCCTGTCCCTGAGTTCGCCCGGAACACCGGTCGGACGAGGGGTCCCGATCAGCCAAACGCAAGGGCGGTCCCGAAAGGGGCCGCCCTTGTCACGTTCGCAGGGCCCAACGACACTGCGCCAGGCGGCGACGACTGCCCGCCACGGTTGGTCTTCCCGGAGTGCGGCGGAGGGGGAGCGCCCATCCGGGGCGATGGGCCGGCTGGTCCGGCGACGCTGCGATCCCCGTCGCCGTCGCGCGAGGCGCTGTCAGGAGAGGGTGTGCCGACCGGTGCGCGGGGGAGTGGCCGCCGTCACACGAGCCGAGAGGTGCCCGTCGGAATGCCCCGGAGCCCTCCGAGGCGCCGTCGGGCGAACGACCTAAAGATCACGATTTGGTCAAACCCTTGCGAGTTGATCGTTCAAATGCCATTCTTAGCGAAGTTGAACGTTCATAACGTGCCGACGAGGGCCGATGCCGAACGAACCGGACACAAATGTCTCAGCCATCGTTTAGCGTGAAACTCCTGGGCACACACCCCTGACGAAGGAGTCACGCATGCGCTCGACCCGGTTCACCGCGTCTCTCGCGGCCACCGCATTGATCGCGGCCAGCGGTGTCGTCACCGCGGCAGTTCCCGTTCAGACGGCGTCGGCCGCCACCACGGCGGTGACGCTGGTCGGCGACCTGCAGACCGAACTGGGCTGCGCGGAGGACTGGGCACCAGCCTGTGCCGCGTCCGGCCTCGCCGACGCTGACGGTGACGGCGTCTGGACCGCCGACTTCACCGTTCCCGCGGGGGACTGGGAGTTCAAGGTCGCCATCAACTCGTCCTGGGACGAGGCCTACGGCCCTGCCGACGGCAACTGGCCGCTGAAGCTCGCCAAGGAGCAGAAGCTGACCTTCTCCTTCGACGACGCGAGCAACAAGGTCTCCGTCGCGGCCGCCGACCTGCCGGGCGACTACGTCCCCTCAGACGACGCGCTCGCGAAGGCGCCGTTCGCCGACCCTGGCGCGGGCAACTCCTTCTACTTCGTGATGACCGACCGCTTCGACAACGGGTCGAGCGCCAACGACTCCTGCATCGCCACCGGCCATGCGGGTGCCGACGGCAAGCTCCCCGTCGACTGCTCGGGCACCGACCGGCTCACCACCGGCTTCGACCCGACGGACAAGGGCTTCTTCAACGGCGGCGACATCCAGGGCCTGCGCGACCGGCTCGACTACATCGAGGGTCTCGGGTCGACGGCGATCTGGCTGACCCCGTCCTTCGTGAACCGCCCCGTGCAGGGCAGCGGCGCCGACGCGTCCGCTGGCTACCACGGCTACTGGGTGACCGACTTCACCCAGATCGACCCGCACCTCGGCACCAACGCCGAACTCAAGGCCCTGATCGACGAGGCGCACGCCAAGGGCATCAAGGTCTACTTCGACATCATCGCCAACCACACGGCAGACGTCATCCACTACGCGGGTCATGAGGGCTCCGACCCCGCATATGTGACCAAGTCGCAGAACCCCTACAAGGACGTCGACGGCAACTCCTTCGACCCGGCCAGCTACGCGCCGGGCGACAAGGCCATGCCGAAGCTCAACCCCGACGCCACGTCCTTCCCGTACGACCCCGAGGTCCCGGCAGGCATGGAGGACATCAAGTTCCCCACCTGGCTCAACGACGTCACGCTCTACCACAACCGCGGCTTCGACCCGTCGTGGCCTGCAGGCGAGGCGGCCACCTACATGGACTTCGGCAACCTCGACGACCTGATGACCGAGAACCAGATCGTGGTCGACGGCATGAGCGAGATCTACGCCGCCTGGACCGACCTGGGCATCGACGGTTTCCGGATCGACACCGCCAAGCACGTCGACTTCGTCTTCTGGCAGGAGTTCACCAAGAAGATCAAGGACCACACCGCCGCGGGCAACCCCGACTTCTTCATGTTCGGTGAGGTCTACGACGCCGACGCGAAGCTGCTGTCGCCCTACGTCCGCAACTCCTCGATGAACTCGGTCCTCGACTTCGCCTACCAGTCCTCCGCCCTCAACTTCGCGAAGGGCTTCACCGCCAAGGGGCTCTCCGGCCTGTTCGCCGCCGACGACTACTACACGACCGCGCACAGCTCGGCCGCCTCGCTGCCCACCTTCCTCGGCAACCACGACATGGGTCGCATCGGCTACCTGCTCGGCACCTCCAGCGACAAGCTCAAGCGCAGCACCTTCGCGCACGAACTGATGTTCCTGACCCGCGGCCAGCCGGTGGTCTACTACGGCGACGAGCAGGGCTTCGTCGGCGACGGCAACGACAAGGACTCCCGCGAGTCGATGTTCGCCTCCAAGGTGCCCAGCTACCTCGACAACACACTGATCGACGGCTCCGCCTACGGCAGCGGCGACCACTTCGACACCGGGGCTCCGCTCTACGGGTCGATCGCCAAGCTCGGCGACCTCCGGGGCGCCAATGAGGCGCTGTCGACCGGCGCGCAGATCGAGCTGTACGCCGACAACGGGGCTGGCGTCTACGCCTTCTCGCGCGTCGAGCGCACGGAAAAGGTCGAGCACCTGGTCGCGCTCAACAACTCCACCTCCGCCAAGACGGTCGAGCTCACCACGCTGACCCCCGGCGCCACCTACGCGCCGCTGTACGGCGCGACCGATCCGGTCACCGCCGATGCCAACGGCAAGGTGTCCCTCGCGGTCCCGGCGCTCGGGGCGATCGCCTTCAAGGCGGGCACCAAGGTCGCCGACGCCGGCGCGGGTCAGGCGATCAAGGTCGCCTCCGGCGCACCCGCCGACGGCCTGACGCCGATCACCGCGACGGTCGCCGCCGACCGCTGGGCGGAGACCTCCTTCAGCTACCGCGTGGCGGGCGACACCGACTACACATCGCTCGGCACCGCCACCACCGACCAGCCCCGGGTCTTCGCCGACTTCGGCTCGCTCGCCGCGGGCACCGTCGTCGAGGTGCGCGGCGTCTCCACCGACGCCGACGGCAGCCGGGTCGCCGCGTCGACCACGGTGGTCGTCGGCACCGACCTGGGCTCCGCCGCCCCGGAGCAGCCCGACGTCGACCTGTCCAAGGTCGTCACCGTGCCCGGCAGCCACAACGCCGCCATGGGCTGTGCCGGCGACTGGCAGCCCGGCTGCCTCGACGCGGCCCTGACGCTCGATGAGGCCTCCGGCCTGTACATCGGCGCATGGGACCTGCCCGCGGGCAGCTACGAGTACAAGGTCGCCGTCGGCGGAAGCTGGGACGTCAACTACGGCGTCGGGGGCGTCCCCAACGGGGACAACGCCACCTACACGCTCGCCCAGCCCGCCAAGGTGACGTTCTACTACAACCCGACGACGCACGCGTTCTTCAACACCGCACAGGGCCCGGTCGTCACGCTGCCCGGCTCATTCCAGGCCGCAGCTGGCTGCTCTGGCGACTGGCAGCCCGACTGCCTCAGCACGCTGATGTTCGACGCTGACGGCGACGGGGTCTACACCTGGTCGAGCGCCACGATCCCGTCCGGCTCCTACGAGGTGAAGGTCGCGCACGGGCTCTCCTGGGCCGAGAATTACGGTCAGGGCGGCGTCCTCGACGGACCCAACTACAGTTTCCAGGCTTCGGCCGGGAAGCTGGTCACCTTCAACTACACCCTCTCAACGCACCTCCTGGAGATCGTCGTGGAAGATCCGCCGCTGGCAGGCACAGGCGAGTACCTGGGCCACTGGATCGACGCGGACACGGTCGCTTGGCCCACGAACCTGATCACGGCCGACGCAGCCAAGACGACGTGGGAACTGTGGACCGACGCGGACGGTGGCCTGGCGCTGCAGGACGGCGAGGTCGTCGGCGGTGCAGGTGAAGGCGCCGTCAAGCTGGCCGACCTCATGCCCGACGCCGCAGGTCTGACAGCCGATCAGCTCAGGAACCGCGGCCACCTCAAGGGCTTCACCGCCCTGAAGTTGCAGCCCAAGGCGCGGGCCGCCATCGACCGTGCCGTGCTCGAGGAGGCGCTGAAGGGCGACCTGGCGCTCGTCCAGCGCGGGCCTGACGGCCTCGCGCAGGTCTTCACGGGCCTGCAGATCCCCGGCGTCCTCGACGACCTGTACGCCGCCGAGGCACGCACCGACGCGATCGGCGTCACCTTCGACGCCGGCGCGCCGACGCTCAGGCTGTGGGCACCGACCGCCACCTCGGTCGACCTGCTGCTGTTCGACGACCTGATGGGAACCGGAACCCCGACCCGCACCGCCATGACCCGCGCCGCCGACGGCACGTGGAGCATCACCGGCGCGGCCGACTGGAAGAACCGGGCCTACCAGTTCGACGTCAATGTGTTCGTGCCGTCGCTCGACGCCGTCACGCACAACATCGTCACCGATCCCTACTCGGAGGCGTTGACGCTGAACTCGACGCACTCGGTGCTCGTCGACCTGGACGACCCGGCGTTCGCGCCGTCGATCTGGACCGACACGCCCGCCCCGAAGATCGCCCAGTTCGTCGACCGTGCGATCTACGAACTGCACATCCGCGACTTCTCGATCTCTGACGAGACCGTTCCCGAGGCGCTGCGCGGCACCTACGAGGCCTTCGCGCTGACCGGAACCGACGGCGTCAAGCGCCTGACGGAGTTGGCAAAGGCGGGCATGAACACCGTCCACCTGCTGCCCAGCTTCGACATCGCCACGATCGAGGAGGACAGGGCCAAGCAGAAGGTGCCCGCCATCCCGAGCGACGCTGGCCCCGCCTCCGAGGCACAGCAGGCCGCCGTCACCTCGGTCGCCGACGAGGACGCCTTCAACTGGGGCTACGACCCGTACCACTACTCGACGCCGGAGGGCTCGTATGCCACCGACGCCAACCAGAACGGCGGGGCGCGCACCAAGGCGTTCCGCGAGATGGTCGGCGGGCTGCACCAGATGGGCTACCAGGTCGTGCTCGACCAGGTGTTCAACCACACCTCCGCCGCAGGCCAGGCGAAGACCTCTGTCCTCGACAAGGTCGTGCCCGGCTACTACCACCGCCTCAACCTCAAGGGCGCCGTCGAGACCTCGACCTGCTGCCAGAACATCGCAACCGAGCACGCGATGGCAGAACAGTTGATGGTCGACTCGGTCGTCACCTGGGCCGCCGACTACCACGTCGACGGGTTCCGCTTCGACCTGATGGGTCACCACTCCGTCGACAACATGGTCGCCGTGCGCGACGCCCTCGACGGCCTCACCGCAGACAAGGACGGCGTCGAAGGCAAGGACGTCTACCTGTACGGCGAGGGCTGGAACTTCGGTGAGGTCGCCGACAACGCCCGCTTCACGCAGGCCACCCAGGGCCAGTTGAGCGGCACCCACATCGGAGCCTTCAACGACCGACTCCGCGACGCCGTCCACGGCGGTGGCCCGTTCGACGAGAACAAGTCCGAGTTCCAGGGCTACGGGACCGGCCTCTACACCGATCCCAACGGTGTCTCGACGGCGAACCAGGACGCCCAGTTGGCCGACCTGCGGCACCGTCAGGACCTGATCCGGATCGGCATGGCGGGCAACCTCGCCGACTACTCCTTCGAGACGTCGGCCGGGAAGACCCAGAAGGGCAGCGAGATCGACTACAACGGCCAGCCGGCGGGATACGCCTCGCAGCCCGATGAGTCCGTCAACTACGTCGATGCGCACGACAACGAGACGCTGTTCGACATCGGCATGTGGAAACTGCCCGCCGACACCACGATGGCGGACCGGATCCGGATGAACACGCTGTCGCTCGCGACGGTGTCGCTGGGCCAGTCGCCGTCGTTCTGGCACGCGGGCACCGACCTGCTGCGTTCGAAGTCGATGGACCGCAACTCGTACAACTCGGGCGACCACTTCAACACGCTCGACTGGACGATGCAGGACAACAACTTCGGCGTCGGGCTTCCGCCTGCCGCAGACAACTCGTCCAAGTGGCCCGCGATGAAGCCCTACCTGGAGGACGCCGCCAACAAGCCGACCGCCGCCGACATCGCCGCCTCGCGGGATCAGGCGCTGGAACTGCTGAACCTGCGCTCGGCCCATCCGCTGCTCACGCTCGGCTCGGCCGACCTGATCCAGCAGAAGGTGAGCTTCCCGAACGCGGGCGCTGACCAGACGGCAGGCCTGATCCTGATGCGGGTCGACGACACCGTCGGCGACCCGGTCGATCCGGACCTGGACGGCGTGCTGGTCGCGTTCAACTCATCGACGCAGCCGATCACCGAGGCGGTCGACGACATGGCGGGCCTCGACCTTGCCCTGTCGCCGGTGCTGACCGACGGCGTGCACGACGACCCAGTCCTCGCAGGCGCGGCGTGGGACAAGGCCTCCGGCTCGATCACGGTGCCGGCCCGCTCGGCGGTGGTCTTCGTCCAGAAGACGAAGGACACCCCTTCGCCGACGCCGACCCCGACGCCGACGGTCACCCCGACGCCGACGCCGACGGTCACCCCGACGCCGACGCCGACGGTCACCCCGACCCCGACGGCCTCGCCCTCGGCGTCGGCCACCCCGACCAAGACGCCGAAGCCGACCAAGTCGCCCAAGCCGTCGAAGACGCCTAAGCCGTCCAAGACGCCCAAGCCGACGAAGTCGCCGAAGCCTCCGACGGGCAAGCCGACGGATCGGCCGCGCCCCGGCCTCCCGTCGACCGGATCGCTCGACGCGGCCCGCTACGACCGGTAGCCAACGCCGCGGCAGGTAACCGCCGCCGCGACGGACCACCACCCCGACGCCCTCTCGGCCATTGCTGGGAGGGCGTCGTGCTGCGCGCGCTGGGGTTGGGTGCGGTGAGGGTGGGGGTTTGAGCATGTTTGGTTGCTCGTTGCGTCGTGGGCGCTGTTTGAACGTTCAGATCGTGAACGAGACACCGAACATGCTCAACGGGGCACCCGACCAGCGGTCCCGATGCCGGCCGAGAAGGCGGAGGCGGTCAGGAGAGGCGCGCCATCCGGTGCATGCCGACCCCGCCCCAGTCGTTGCCCGCGGCGTGCTGCTCGTCCACGTCGGTGAAGCCGAGCCTCAGGTAGAAGCGGTGCGCCCGCTCGTTGCCGTCGATCAGCCACAGGTACAGGTCCTCGCCCTCGTCGACGGCGGTGAACATCGCCTTCGCCAGGCCGGTGCCGTGCTGGCTGGGGTCGAGGTACAGGCGCTCCAACTCGCGGCCTGCTGGCGACGGCACGAGGCCGGCCGCGACCTCCCAGTCCTGCGGGCCGTCGAGGATCGAGGCGATCCCGACGATGGCGCCGTTCAGTTCGGCGACCACCCGGCGGGCCGTGCCTGGGGAGGCGAAGGCAACCGCCAGTTCCGGCACCCAGGCGTCCCGGTACTTGCGATCCTGGCCCGTGGCGAAGTCCTCCGGGACGATCCCCGCGTACGCCTTGGCCTGCTGGGCGACGAGGAAATCGAACCACGCCTCCGCGTCGGAGGGCTGAGGGGCGCGAAGCAGGACAGAAGACACCCGGGCACTCTACGACGCCGCCACGCCCGGTGCCATTCGGCCAGCGCGGGGCCGGTCCGGTCGACCAGATCGCGCGTTCAGAGCGGGTCGCGCCCCGGGCCGCAGCGCGGCCGGGCACAATGTCGGCATGGGTCTGTTGGAGGTCATCGCGCTGCACGCCGCCGACGCCGAGCGTGCCGAGGCCGGAGGTGCCGATCGCGTCGAACTGGTGGGCACCATGGACGACGACGGGCTCTCGCCCGAGCCCCGTCTCGTCGACAAGGTGCGCCGGGCGACGTCGATCCAGATTCGCCCGATGGTGCGACTCAGGGGAGGCTTCACCACCGACGGCGGCGAGGTCACCCGCCTCAAGGGGCTGATCAGTTCCTACTTCGACGCCGGGGCCGACGGTGTAGTGCTCGGGTACCTCAACGGCACCAACCGGATCGACCTTGAGGTCGTCGGAGAACTCGTCGGCGACGGGTCGTTCCCCTGGACCTTCCACCGCGCCATCGACCACTGCCTCGACGTCGACAGGGCATGGACCGACCTGCGAACGCTTCCCGGCCTCAACCAGGTGCTCACCGCGGGATCTGCCAGGGGAGTGGAGCAGGGCCTCGACGACCTCGTCAGGCGCGCCAAGTCCGACCCGGAGGCAGCCCGGCTGATCATGGCGGGCGGAGGCCTGGCCGCCGAGCACGTCCCCTGGCTGGTGCGTGCAGGCGTCCGTGCCTTCCACATCGGCTCCCCGGCCCGTCCCGGCGGTTCCTTCAAGGCCTACGTGGATGCCGATCTGGTCGCCAGTTGGCGGGACCTGATCGACGACGAGGTCGCCCATGCCCGCCATCCCGACTGATCGCCCCGTCAAGCGCCGACGAGGCGCTCGGGTGGTGGTCGTGGCGGATGACGCCGTGCTGCTGCAGGGCGACACCGACCCCGGACTGCCCGGCTCCCGCTTCTGGCAGGTCCCGGGTGGCGGCATCGACGCGGGCGAGAGCACGCGGGAGGCAGCGGCACGCGAACTCCACGAGGAGACCGGCCTGCGCATCGACCCGGCCGACCTGGTCGGTCCGGTCGCGACCCGCGTCGTCAGCCATGGCTACTCGGATCGGATCCTGATCCAGGCCGAGACGTTCTACCTGCTGCGGACCGCGCGGTTCGAACCGGTCAACGCGGCCCTCACCGAGGCGGAGGCGCGGCGCCGCGTCGCCAGCGTCTGGTTCCCGATCGACGACCTCCCGGACGACGTGTGGCCGTCCGATCTTCCGGCCCTGGTCGCGTGGGGCGGTGGAGATCCGCTGGACCTCGGCGAGGTCGAGGAGTCGACGGTGCCGGTCGACCACTGAGGCTCCCACAACCGCCGACCTTCTCGACGGCCAGGTGCCGCCCCGGCGGTCTGGCTGAGGAGAACTTGAGCATGTTTGGTGACTCGTTCGCGATTCACGCCGATTGGAACGTTCAGGTGGCAACGAGCAGCCGAACATGCTCAAAGTCACCACCCGACCCCGGCACCCGAACCGCCCTCAGACCGAGTGCGGCCCCAGCGGTCTGGCTGGTGGGAACTTGAGCATGTTTGGCAACTCGTTCGCGATCCACGCCGATTGGAACGTTCAGATCGCGACGAGCAGCCGAACATGCTCAAAGCACCACCCGACCCGTGACCCGGTCGCCCGCGGTAGGTCTGGCGTACCCGACCGCTCGAGAGGGTCGGGGAACTGTGGTGGCGCGTGTGCAGTCGCCGGCTAAGAGCGGGATCGCGCCGCCCAGCGGGCGTGGCGACCCTACTTGGCGCGTGCGCCGCCCAGGAAGTAGCCGAGGCTCGTCGCGAGGGACAGTGCGATCAGCAGCAGGTTCGCGCGACCCAGGGAGCCGTCGAGCAACTGGAACAGCAGCGCGGCGCCTCCGACGATCAGGGCGATCGGGCCGAGGTAGCCGGTGAGTTTCCGGGTGCGGAGGCCGAGGCCGCCGGCCACGACCAGCAGGAACGGCGCCGCGGGAGACAGGACGACGCCACAGCCGGCGACGGTCGCCGCGATCCAGCACAGCGACTTCTGCCGCTTGGTCTCCTCGCTGACCTGCTGGGGCTGCCACGACGGATCGCCGTAGGGGACCGGAGGCGGCCACTGCCCGGGCTGGCCGGGGCGCTGCTGCGCGTTCGGCTGGCCGTACTGGCCGACGTAGCTAGGCAGCGGAGGGGTCTGGCCCGCTGGGTACGTCGGCGAGATCGGTGCTCCTGTGGGCGGCATCGTCGAGAGAGGTGCGCCCGTCGGGGGCGGTGGGCCGCCAGTCACCGGCGACGACGTGCTGACGGTGAAGGCGTCCTTCGGGTTGCGACCTGACTCCTTGCCGGGGGCGGCCGTGATCGCCAGGGATGCGACCGCGAACTCCTCGCGCGGGTTGCGGGTGTCCTTCGTGGTGACGCCGAGTTGGGTCAACGCCGGCTGCTCCAACGGCTCGAAACCGCGCGGGTGCGTCATCGGCCCAGGGGTCTCGGCGCGGTACGGCTCGGCCGCGGGAAGAGGGTCGGCCACGGGCGTGGCGAAGCCATCGGGTCGCTCCACCGGGGCGTACGCGGCCCCGTCCTTCCAACTCGCCATGGCGTCATTCTAGTGCGACGAGGCACTATGCGCGTTTGTGCAGGAATTCTGCTCAGTTAGGGCCCCAAGTGGGCATTTTGTGTGCAGTTCAGGCGGGCTGGTTCTAGGCTGGTGGGGCATCGCCAGGCGATCCCCGGCACCGGTTCTCAGTGAGGTTCACACCATGGAAATTGTCATCTGCAAGGACGCGCAGGAAGTTGGCAAGGTGGCGGCCGACAAGGTCATCTCCAGCCTGAACGGCGTCGTCACGCCCGTCATCGGGTTCGCGACGGGAAGCTCGCCGCTCTCGCTGTACAAGGAGTTGGCGCGCCGCGTCGAGGCAGGCGACTGCAACTTCTCGCACGCCCTCGGCTTCGCCCTCGACGAGTACGTCGGCATCGAACGCAACCACCCGGAGAGCTACGCCAGCGTCATCAACCGCACTGTCGTCGAGCCGCTGAAGATGGACCCCTCGCGCGTCCGCGTCCCGGACGGCCTCGCAGAGGACCTCCAGGGTGCCGCAGACGAGTACGACGAGGCCATCGAACTGGCGGGCGGCGTCGACGTGCAGATCCTCGGGATCGGCTCCAACGGCCACATCGGCTTCAACGAGCCCTTCTCCTCGTTCTCCTCGCGCACCCGCATCAAGACCCTCACCCCGGAGACCCGCGAGGACAACGCGCGCTTCTTCCCCTCGATCGACGACGTGCCGCGACACTGCGTCACCCAGGGTCTCGGGACCATCATGGACTCGCACGTCGCGCTGATGGTCGCCTCCGGTGAGCAGAAGGCCGACGCCATCGCCGCCATGATCGAGGGTCCGGTCTCCGCGAGCGTCCCCGCGTCGATCCTGCAGTTCCACCCGCGCGCCTTCATCGTCATCGACGAGGCGGCCGCGTCGAAGCTGAAGAACATCGACTACTTCCGCCACGTGCAGGAGACCGAGTCCTTCACGGGCCGCGTCGGCGACTGAACCTCCCGTCTTGGGGGGCCCGCTCCCTACCGGATAGACTGACCGTTCACCTGATACTCAACTAAGTGAGGGCGGACGTGCCTACCGGAAAAGTGCGCTTCTTCGACGCCGAGAAGGGCTTTGGTTTCATCACCAAGGACGACGGCGGTGATGTTTACGTGCGCTCCAACGCGCTACCCGACGGTGTCGCGTCGCTGAAGCCCGGCCAGAAGGTGGAGTTCGGCGTCATCGAGGGACGCAAGGGTGAGCAGGCCCTCAGCCTGCGGCTCCTCGAGGCGCCCCCGTCGCTCTCCAAGGCGCAGCGTCGCAAGCCCGAGGACATGGCCGTGCTGATGGAGGATCTGATCAAGATGCTCGACGGCCTCGGCAACGGGTACCGGCACCGCCGCTACCCCGACAGCAAGCAGGCGTCCAAGGTCGCCCAGGTGCTGCGCCGCGTCGCCGACGAACTGGAGCTGTAAATGGCCACTCCCAAGCTGGACGCCGCCACGGCCGCCGCGATCGACCTGGCCCGTGAGGCCGCCGTCGAGACCGGCGGCGAGGAGGCCGTCGGCGAGCATCTGAGCGCCACGGCCGAGCCGGGCGACCGGATCGTCACCCACACCTTCGACTGCCTGCTGCCCGGCTACGCCGACTGGCACTGGGCGGTCACGCTGGTGCGCGCCTCGCGCGCCAAGGAGGCGACCGTCAACGAGGTCGTCCTGCTGCCCGGCTCGGCAGCACTGCTCGCCCCGGCCTGGGTGCCGTGGGAGGACAGGATCGGCCCCGGGGACATCGGCCCCGGCATGCTGATGGCCACCCCCGACAACGACCCGCGCCTCGAGCCGGGCTTCGCGGCGACCGACCTTCCCGTCGACGCCGACAACGCCGACTGGGTGCAGTTGCGCACCACCGTCGCAGAACTCGGCCTCGGCCGCGCCCGCGTGCTGAGCCACCAGGGTCGCGATGAGACGGTCGAGCGTTGGCTCTCCGGCCCTCCCGGCCCGAATGACGAGGGCTCGCAGGAGGCCCCCGGCCCCTGCTCGACGTGCGGCTACTTCATCGCGCTGCGCGGCTCGCTCGGCACGATGTTCGGCGCATGCAGCAACCAGTTCTCCGCCTCCGACGGCAAGGTCGTCTCGCTCAACCACGGATGCGGCGGCCATTCCGACGTCGTGGCAGAGCAGCGCTCCAAGGAGCTTCCCGCTCCGGCGTTCGACACAATCGGTGTCGACGAGGCCCTCTTCGACTGATCCCTTACGCCCCGACGTCTCCGCTGGGCGTGGGGGCGGTGCGTGAGGGCCGTTCCCTGAGCCCAGCCGTTCCCCGAGCTCGTCGAGGGGTCCGCGCGCTCGCTGCGGATTCGGACGCTTCGACAAGCTCAGCGAACGGGTCCGCGCCTTGCTGGGGTTTCGGACGCTTCGACAAGCTCAGCGAACGGGCCTGCGCCGGGTCGCTGACGTTTCGGCGGGCGGTGCGAACGTGTTCGATAGCCGCGCTGGGGTTTCAGACGCTTCGAGAAGGTCAACGGGTTCAAGTCCCGTTACTCACCCCGCCGGGCCGGTCTAGGCTCGGTGACCGCGTCAGCAGTGAACGCCTCGGCGTGCTCGGCGAACGCTCCGCCTTCGACGCCCATCGCGCTCGGCGACTTCGACGCAGCCACGTCTCGCCTCCGTCGCGGGCGGCGGAGCAGGTCGGGCAAATGACCTGCGTCTTTGGCCATTAGGCGGAACCAGTGCCACGCGAACGGGTGAAGCGCTCTACGATGACCTCCCGTGGTTACGAATCCTCCCTCGGCTGTTCAGCCCAACGAGACCGCGCCCCCGGCGTCGGGACTCGACCGCTTCTTTGAGATCACCAAGCGTCGCTCGACCGTAGGTCGCGAGGTCCGCGGTGGACTCGTCACGTTCTTCGCGATGGCCTACATCATCGCGCTGAACCCCCTCATCATCGGCACCGCCGCTGACAAGAACTTCAACCTCATCTCCGGCGCCCCGAAGTTCCTCGACGCGGCCCACACGCAGGTCGACGGCGCCGCCGTCGGTGCCTCGATCGCGATGGTCGCCGCCGCGACCGCGCTGATCGCAGGCATCATGACCATCCTGATGGGCGTCGTCGGACGATTCCCACTCGGCATCGCCTCGGGCCTCGGCCTCAACGCGCTCGTCGCCTTCACCCTCGCGCCGATGATGACCTGGCCGCAGGCCATGGGACTCGTCGTCTGGGAGGGCGTCATCATCGCCATCCTGGTCCTGACAGGCTTCCGGACGGCGGTATTCAAGGCCGTCCCGAAGCCGCTTCGCACCGCCATCTCCGTCGGCATCGGCCTGTTCATCGCCTTCGTCGGCCTCGTCAACGCCGGCATCGTGCGCCCCGGCAGCGGCACCCCTGTGCAGCTCGGCATCAACGGCTCGCTGCTCGGCTGGCCGATCCTGGTGTTCTTCATCGGCATCCTGATCCTGATCACGCTGCACGTGCTCAAGGTCAAGGGCGCCATGCTGATCTCGATCCTCAGCGCCACGGTCATCGCCGTGATCGTCGAGGCCGTGACCCACATCGGCCCGCAGATCCCCGGCGGCGAGAACGCCGCTGGATGGTCGCTGAACACCCCGGCGCTCGGCGCGTTCTCGCTTCCCGACCTCGGCCTGCTCGGCCGCGTCGACATGTTCGGCGCGTTCCTGGTCGACGGCAAGTTCGCCATCGGGCACTTCCTGGCGCTGGTCGTGCTCGTCTTCTCGCTGCTGCTGGCTGACTTCTTCGACACCATGGGCACCGTGGTGGCCGTCGGCTCCGAGGGCGACCTCCTCGACGAGGACGGCCTGCCCCCGCACACCACCGAGATCCTGCTCGTCGACTCGCTCGGCGCGGCCGCCGGTGGTCTCGGCTCCGTGTCGTCGACCACCGCCTACGTCGAGTCGACCGCGGGCGTCGGTGAGGGCGCCCGCACCGGCCTCGCGTCGGTCATCACCGGCGCGGCGTTCCTGCTCGCCGTTTTCCTGGCCCCGCTCGTCAACATGGTGCCGTTCGAGGCTGCCAGCCCCGTGCTGGTCTTCGTCGGCTTCCTGATGATCTCCCAGGTCGTCGATGTCGACTGGAACAAGCCCGAGATCGGCATCCCCGCCTTCCTCACCATCATCCTGATGCCGTTCACCTACTCGATCACCGTCGGTATCGGCGCGGGCTTCCTGGCCTACGTCTTCATCCGGCTCATCAAGGGTGAGGCGCGCAGCATCCACCCGCTGATGTACGTGGTCGCAGGCCTGTTCGTCATCTACTTCCTCCAGGGCGCGCTGCTGCAACTCGTCGCCGCCTGAGACACCCGTCGACGCCCCCGTTCCGCGCTCAGCGGACGGGGGCGTCACGCGTTGCTTCACACGTCAAGGGGGCGACCACCGGCGCGGGACGATGACCTACCCCTCTGGCGTGGCCGCTAGCATGACGCCCATGTTCCATAAGGTTTTGGTAGCCAATCGAGGTGAAATCGCGGTTCGCGCGTTCCGTGCTGCGTACGAGTTGGGCCTGGGCACCGTAGCGGTGTTCGCCTACGAGGATCGCAACGCCGATCACCGGGTCAAGGCGACCGAGTCGTACCTGATCGGCGAGGAGGGCCACCCCGTCCGCGCCTACCTGGACATCGACGAGATCATCCGCGCGGCCAAGGAAGCGGGGGCGGACGCCGTCTACCCCGGCTACGGATTCCTGTCCGAGAACCCCGACCTGGCCGCCGCCTGCGCAGCCAACGGCATCACCTTCATCGGCCCCGACGCCTCCGTCCTCGAGATGGCGGGCAACAAGGTCGCAGCCATCGACCAGGCCCGCAAGGCGGGCGTCCCGACGCTCGCCTCCTGCCCGCCCTCGACCGACGTCGAGGCGCTGAAGGCCGGAGCCGACGAGATCGGCTTCCCCGTGTTCATCAAGGCCGTCGCAGGCGGCGGTGGCCGCGGCATGCGCCGCGTCGACGACCCCGCGCGCTTCGAGTCCGAACTCGGCGCCGCGATGCGCGAGGCCGAGGGTGCCTTCGGCGATCCGACGGTGTTCATCGAGCAGGCCGTCGCCGCCCCCCGGCACATCGAGGTCCAGATCCTCGCCGACAAGGAGGGCAACACCGTCCACCTGTTCGAGCGCGACTGCTCGATCCAGCGCCGCCACCAGAAGGTCATCGAGATCGCGCCGGCGCCGCACATCTCCGACGAACTGCGCGCGGCGCTGACCTCCGACGCCGTCAAGTTCGCCAAGGCCATCGACTACACCTGCGCGGGCACCGTCGAATTCCTCGTCGAGACCGAGGGGCCGCGGGCGGGCCAGCACGTGTTCATCGAGATGAACCCCCGCATCCAGGTCGAGCACACCGTCACCGAGGAGATCACCGACGTCGACCTCGTGCAGGCGCAGATGCGGATCGCCAACGGTGAGACCCTCGCCGACATCGGCATCAGCCAGGACACCCTCGAGATCCGCGGCGCGGCCCTGCAGTGCCGCATCACCACCGAGGATCCGCTGAACTCGTTCCGCCCCGACACCGGCCTGATCACCGCGTACCGCTCCGCCTCCGGCGCTGGCATCCGCCTCGACGGCGGCACCACAGGCACCGGCGTCGAGATCAGCCCCCACTTCGACTCGCTGCTGGTCAAGCTGACCGCCCGCGGCCGCGACCTGAACATGGCGATCATGCGCGCCCGCCGCGCCCTCGCCGAGTTCCGGGTTCGTGGCGTCGCCACCAACATCCCGTTCCTGCGCGCGGTGCTGGACGACCCCGACTTCGAGCGGGGCGGCGTCACCACCTCCTTCATCGACGAGCGGCCCTATCTCGTCTCGGCGCGCACCCCCGCCGACCGCGCCACCAAGCTCCTGCGCCACCTGGCGGAGGTCACCGTCAACAAGCCGCACGGCGACGCCCCGACCCAGCTCGACCCGCGCACCAAGCTGCCCAAGGTCGACCTGAACGAGCCCTGCCCCGACGGCCCCAAGCAGCGCCTCGACGCGCTCGGCCCCGAGGGGTTTGCGAAGGCGCTGCGCGAGCAGACCGCCGTCGCCGTCACCGACACCACCTACCGGGACGCGCACCAGTCGCTGCTCGCCACCCGCGTCCGCACCCGCGACCTGCTCGCGGTCGCGCCCGTGCAGGCACGCCTGCTGCCGCAGATGTTCTCGGTCGAGTGCTGGGGCGGAGCCACCTACGACGTGGCGCTGCGCTTCCTCGGCGAGGACCCGTGGGAGCGGCTCGCCAAGCTCCGCGAGGCGATGCCCAACCAGAACCTGCAGATGCTGCTGCGTGGCCGCAACACCGTCGGCTACACCCCGTACCCGACGGAGGTGACCGAGGCGTTCGTCGCGGAGGCCGCCGCCACCGGCGTCGACATCTTCCGCATCTTCGACGCCCTCAACGACGTCGACCAGATGCGCCCGGCCATCGACGCGGTGCGCACCACGTCGTCGGTCGCGGAGGTGGCGCTGTGCTACACCTCGAACCTGCTCGACCCGTCCGAGAAGGTCTACACGCTCGACTACTACCTGCGCCTCGCGGAGAAGATCGTCGAGTCCGGCGCCCACATCCTCGCCATCAAGGACATGGCGGGCCTGCTGCGCCCCGAGGCGGCCCGACGGCTCGTCAGCGGCCTGCGCGAGCGCTTCGACCTGCCGGTGCACCTGCACACGCACGACACGACCGGCGGCCAGATCGCCACGCTGATGGCCGCGATCGACGCGGGCGTCGACGCCGTCGACGTGGCCAACTCGGCCATGAGTTCGACGACGTCGCAGCCGCCCATGTCGGCGCTGCTGATGGCGCTCGACCAGACGCCACGCCAGCCCGACCTCGACCCGAACGCGGTGCTCGACCTGGAGCCCTACTGGGAGGCCGTGCGCAAGCTGTACGCCCCGTTCGAGTCGGGCCTTCCCGCGCCGACTGGCCGCGTCTACTCGCACGAGATCCCCGGCGGCCAGTTGTCGAACCTGCGCCAGCAGGCCATCGCGCTGGGCCTCGGCGAGAAGTTCGAGGCCATCGAGGACATGTACGAGGCAGCCGACAAGATCCTCGGCCGACCCACCAAGGTGACGCCGTCGTCGAAGGTCGTCGGCGACCTGGCGCTGCACCTGGTCGCCGTCGGCGCCGACCCCGCAGAGTTCGAGGCGGACCCGCAGCGCTTCGACATCCCCGATTCGGTGATCGGCTTCCTCAACGGGGAACTCGGTGAGCCGGCAGGCGGTTGGCCCGAGCCGTTCCGCAGCAAGGCCATGGAGGGCCGCCGCACCCCGGTGCGCGTCACCGAGGTCGCCGCGGAGGACCTCGCCGTGCTGCAGGATCCGGGACGCGAGCGTCAGGAGACGCTCAACCGGCTGCTGTTCCCCGGCCCGACGCGCGACTTCCAGCAGCAGCGCGACGACTTCGGCGACATCTCGGTGCTTCCGACGCTGCCGTACCTGTACGGCATGCGCCCGGGCCACGAGTACGCCATCACCCTCGACAAGGGCGTCACGCTGCTCGCGGGCGTCGAGGCGATCTCCGAGCCGGACAAGCGCGGCAAGCGCACCGTGATGTGCCTGCTGAACGGCCAGATCCGTCCCGTCAGGGTCCGTGACCTGTCGATCAAGTCCGAGGTCGCCGCGGCGGAGAAGGCCGACGCGTCCAACAAGGGCCACGTCGCGGCGCCGTTCTCCGGTGCGGTGACGACCACGCTGCAGGAGGGCGACGTCGTCGCCGCGGGCGATCCGGTCGCCACGATCGAGGCCATGAAGATGGAGGCCGCGATCAACGCGCCCATCGGAGGCACCGTCAAGCGGGTCGTGCTGAGCGGAACCACCCAGCTTGAGGGCGGCGACCTGGTGTTGGTGATCGAGTAGGTCAGTCGGCGCCGAGCACCACCACGTCGAGGCCCCGCTCCGCAGCAACCTCGAGGACCTGCAGGATCGGGGCCACGAACTCGGCCGTCTCCGAGGTCATCTCCGGGTCGGCGAGCGCGGCCTTGACGGCCTCGGCCGTCTCCGCGACGTGCACCGCCTTCGCATATCCGACGACCTGGCCCTGCAGCGGGCGCAGCGGCGCGCCGATCTGCCTGTCCGCCAGCCGCCGCAGCGAGTAGTCGCTGTTCAGCCCAGCGCGCGCCAGGTCCCATTCGACGGCGTCGAAGCGCTCCGGCTCCCACGCGACCTCCGCGCGGGCGGCGGCCAGTTCCTCCAGCCAGGCGAGCAGGACGCGCCAGCAGAACACGGTGCGGTCGGGCTCGATGTAGCCGCCGCTGAGCAGCGCGTCGACGTCGGTGCGCAGCGGCCGGTCGGTGCGGACCTCCGTGTCGGGGTCGCGGCGCTGCATGGGCTTGAACCAGTGCCTCTTCTGCGGTGTGGCCTCCCCGAAGCGGGTGGCCGCGACCTGGCGGAGGCGCTCGGCGAGGGCGGCGTCCGCGCCGAAGATGTCGCGCACGTCGTTGATCGCGATGGCGAAGACCACGAGCCTCAGCATGCTTCCACCGTAGCTCTGGCGTACCATCGAGCACGATGAATCCGAGAACTCGCCGTGTCATTGTGACCGGGGTCCTGGTGGCCCTGGTGCTCCTCGCGGTCATCGGCGCCGTCTGGAGCGCCGCGACTGCCAACGGCTGAGCGTGGCTATGCTGGGTTCCCGATGAAGACCTTGCCTCGCGGCGCAGCCGCAGCAGCCGCCGCCGCGATGGGCCTCAGCCTCGCGGCCCTCCCTGCCATGGCCGAAGAGATCACGCCGCCCGAGGGCACCACCCCGGTCGTCGGGATGGCCGTCGAGCCCGGCTCGAACGACCTGTGGCTAGCGGGCCCCGACGCGGACCGCGGCGTCTTCGTCAACGCCAGGAACGGCGATGAGTGGACCTTCAGCGGCAAACCCGAGTCGGTGCAGGCGCTCGCGTGGAGCGACGGTCGGCTGTGGATCGGCGACATCGGCGACCAGGACCTCGCCCGCGACCACGTCGTCATCTTCCGGCTCGGCGCGCCCGAGAACGGCAGGTCGACGTACTTCGCCTACGACTTCGAGTACCCCGACGGCCCGCACGACGCGAAGGCGATGCTGCTGTCGGGCCGGGGCAACATCTACATCGTGACCAGCGGCGAGGACCCCGGCATCTACCGGGCTCCGGCCGACCCGTCGCGCCAGAACATGAACGACCTGCGCAGGGTCGCCGACGCGCCGAAGGGCGTCACCGACGGCGTATTCCTCACCGACGGCACCACCATGGCGCTGCGCACCGAGACGGGCATCGAGTACATCGACGCGCTCGAGTGGTCGCCTCTCGTCACCGACACGCTCGTCGGGGCGCCTCAGGATGAGTCGATCACCGTCGGCCAGGACGACGAACTGTTCGTCGGCGGCAACCCTGGAATCCGCTCGGCGGAGGTGCCCTCGTCCGACACGACGACCACCGTCACGCCCGAGCCGACCGCCTCGCCCACGCCGACCGCCACGGGGGAGGCCACGCCCGCGGCGTCCGCGAGTCCCGACGCGGAGTCCGAGCAGGGCGGCACGCCGAGCCAGCCTGCCCGCACCGGCACCATCGTCGCGATCGCGCTCGCGGGCCTGCTCGCCGTCGCGGCGGGCGCTGTGACTTTCTTCGTGCGCCGCTGACCTACAGCGCGTCGATCACGTAGTCGAGGCACGCGGTGAGCGCCTCGACGTCGGCCGGGTCGACCGAGGCGTAGCAGCCCACCCGCAACTGGTTGCGCTTCAGCGCGCGGTACGGGTCGACGTCGACGATGCCGTTGTCGCGCAGGATCGAGATGACGCGCGCCGCGTCGACGTCCTCTGCCAGGTCGATCGTGGCGACCACGGGGGAGCGGTCGGCGGGGTCGGCCACGAACGGCGACGCGAAGTCGCGTGCCTCCGCCCACCGGTACAGGATCGACGTCGACTCGCGGCAGCGCTCGGCGACCGCCTCGATGCCGCCCAGTTCGAGCATCCAGCCCAGTTGGTCCTCGAGCAGCAGCAGGGTCGCCAGCGCGGGCGTGTTCAGGGTCTGGTGCTGGCGGGAGTTCTTCACCGCCACCGTGAAGTCGAGCGACTCGGGGATCCAGCGGCCCGACGCCTTGATCCGCTCGGCCCGCTCGATCGCGGCCGGGGAGGCGAACGCCAGCCACAGGCCGCCGTCGGAGGAGAAGTTCTTCTGGGGCGCGAAGTAGTAGACGTCCGTGTCGCCGATCGGGGCGTCCATGCCGCCTGCGGCCGACGTCGCGTCGATCAGGACCAGCCCGTCGCCGACCCGCGAGACGGGCGCGGCGGCACCCGTCGAGGTCTCGTTCTGCGCCCAGGCGTACACGTCGACGCCGTCGACGGCGCCAGGCACCGCGACCCTGCCTGCCTCCGCCTCGGAGACCGCCGGGGTCTCAAGGTGGGGCGCGCGCTCCGCGGCCTTGGCGAACTTGCGGCTGAACTCGCCGAACACGCCGTGCGCCGAGCGCTTCTCGATCAGCGAGGAGACGGCCATGTCCCAGAACAGCGTCGAACCGCCGTTGCCGAGCACCACCTCGTAGCCGTCCGGGATCCGGTACAGCTCGGCAAGCGACTCCTGTACGACCCGCACCAGGTCGCGCACCGGCGCCTGCCGATGGGAGGTGCCCATCACGTCGCCGCGCATCGCGAGGTAGTCGAGCGCCTCGGGGCGCACCTTTGCGGGGCCGGAGCCGAAGCGGCCGTCGACGGGCAGGAGGTCAACCGGGATCTGTGTCTGCACGCGCCAAGCTTAGGCCCGCGGCGTCGATCCGATCCCCGCCCTCGTCGCGGGTGAAACGCGCAGCCGAAGTTCGCGGGAGCGGCGCTCCCGACGCGCGGGGGCTACGTTGGGTCCATGTCGCTGACCCAGTTGCAGGTCGCCCACGCGGTGACCCCGGAGGGCGTCGTCGAGGACGCCGTCATCACCATCGAGGACGGGCGGATCGTCTCCGTTGAGCCGGGCGGCTCGGGCGGCAGGCTGTGGGCCGTGCCAGGCTTCGTCGACTCGCACTGTCACGGCGCGGTCGGTGTCGCGTTCGGCGACCCCGACGTCGACGCGAACCGGCGCGCCATCGACTACCACCGCACTCAGGGCTCGACGACCGTCTTCGCCTCCACCGTCACCGAGCCGGTCGAGAAGTTGGAGCGGCAACTGGCGGTGCTGCGCGGGCTCGTCGAGGACGGCGACCTGGGCGGCATCCACCTGGAGGGCCCGTACCTGGCGGAGGCGAAGAAGGGTGCCCACGACGCGGCGCTGCTGCGCGACCCGGACGCCGAGTCCGTCGAGCGGTTGATCGCCGCGGGCGGCCCCGCCCTGAAGATGATCACCATGGCCCCCGAGCGCGACCACGCCGAGGCGGCCATCAAGCGCTTCGTCGAGGCGGGCGTCGCCGTCGCGTTCGGCCACTCCGACGCGGACGAGGTCGTCACGGCCGAGTCGATCGACTGGGGCGCCACGATCGCGACCCACCTGTTCAGCGCGATGCGCCCCATCCACCACCGCGAGGCTGGTCCCGTCCCGGTGCTGCTTGTCGACGACCGGGTGATGGTCGAACTGATCTGCGACGGCATCCACCACCAGCCCGTGATCGCCGCGATGGCCATCGAGGCCGCAGGCCCCGGCCGGGTGGCGCTCGTCACGGACGCGATGAGCGCGACGGGCAAGGGCGACGGGCGCTACGTGCTCGGCGAACTGGAGGTAGACGTCGAGGACGGCACGGCCCGCCTCGTCACCGTCGACGGATCGCAGGGCGCGATCGCCGGCTCAACGCTCACGATGGCCTCCGCGTTCCGCTTCGTGGTGGGGGAGGTCGGCGTCAGCATCCCCGACGCGGCACTGATGGCTGCGACCACGCCCGCGGCCTTCCACGGGCTCACCGAGGTCGGACAGTTGAGCCCCGGCCGATACGCAGACGTGTGCCTCGTGGACGACGACGGCGCGCTCGTCGGCGTGATGCGCCGCGGCGAATGGATCGTCGAGCCAGCCTAAGCCTCCAGCAGGTCCTTGAGTCTCGCCAGGTCTGCGGCAACCGCCGCGACGTCGCGCTCGAAGTCCGCGTCGGTCGCACCCAACTGGCGCACCGTGAACACCACCTCGGCACCGTCGGGGTGGTTCAGCACCCGCAGCGGGTTGTGCACTGTGGTCCCGTCGGGCAGCGCGACGTCGTGGTCGAGGACCCCGAACGGGTTGCGCGGGGCGAACACCACCCTCACCGCGCCCATCGGCGAGTCGACCAGGAGGACGTCGCCGTCCCGGGTCACCTCGCCCTGCGCCAACCCGGCGGCCCACCCGGGAAGGTTGTCCGGGTCGGCCGCGAACTCGTACACCTCACCCGCAGGGCGGGTGATCACCACATGGACGTGTCTGCTCTGCATTGACCCAGCCTAGGATGGACACGAAGGGGGTCGGCATGAGCGATCTGATTGACACGACCGAGATGTACCTGCGCACGGTCTACGAGCTGCTGGAGGAGGGCGTCCAGCCGCTGCGCGCCCGCATCGCGGAGCGGCTGCACCAGTCCGGACCGACCGTCTCGCAGACCGTCGCCAGGATGGAGCGCGACGGGCTCCTGGTCGTCGAGCCGGATCGCACCATCAAGCTGACCCCGACGGGCGCCAAGCTCGCCCGGGACGTGATGCGCAAGCACCGGCTGGCCGAGTGCCTGCTCACCGAGGTGATCGGCCTCGACTGGGACAAGGTCCACGACGAGGCCTGCCGCTGGGAGCACGTGATCTCGGTCGACGTCGAGAAGAGGCTGGTGGCGATCCTCGACAGCCCCACCTTCTCCCCCTACGGCAACCCGATCCCCGGCCTGCGCGAGTTGGGCGTGGAGACCCAGCACGAGCCGTTCCGGCAGGGCGCAGAGCCGCTCGCCGACGTCGTCGCCACCGATGTGCGGGCCTTCCGGCTGCGCAGGATGAGCGAGAACATCCAGGCCGACGCCGAGACTCTTGCCGCGCTCGCGGCCGCCGGGCTGCGGCCGGGCGCCCAGTTCGAGGCGTCGCGGATGGAGGACCACATCGCGCTGATCCTGGGCGACCGGGTCGTCGAACTGAGCCCGTTCGCGGCGGAACTGCTGTTCGTGGAAGTGGCCGACTGACGTGGACAAGACGCTGAGGTGGTTCGGTAGCAGGCACCCGGGAGCCATGGAGGCCGTGCTGTCGCGCTCCTACGGCGGCGGGCGCACCCCCTACGAGTGGCTCGCCCGTTCGGTGTCGTCGTCGGCCAAGGTGGTGCTCGACCTCGCCTGCGGCGCAGGCGCCATGATCGAGAGGCTGGAGCGCCCGGGTCGCACGGTGATCGGCCTCGACCGGTCCGAATCGGAACTGGCCGCGGCTCAGGCGCTGGAGCGTGGGCCGCTTGTGCTGGGGCACGCGTCGTACCTGCCGTTTGCCGACAACTCCTTCGACGCCGTGGTGACCTCGCTCGGGGTCGCGGTGGTCGCCGACCGGCCCCGGTTCCTGTCCGAGGCGGCGCGGGTGCTGCGCCCCGGGGGAGTGTTCGCCGCGCTGACGCCGTCGATGAGGCCCGCGAACCTCGATGACATCCGCCTGATCAGCAGGCTCGCAAGCTACCTGCGGGTGCCTCCGCACCTGCCCGGCACCACCGAGTTCAAGGCGAAGGAGGCCCTGGCCGCCGTCGGGCTGACCAAGGCCGAGGACGCGCGGGCCAAGTACTACTACGAGGTCGGCGACGAGACCGACGCCAGCGTGCTGCTCGCCGGCCTGCGGGCCCCCGTCGAGGCCGACCGGGCTGGTGCGGCCATCGAGTTCCTGCGAAGCAGGCTCGCGGGCGGCCCCGTCAAGATCCCGCTGCCGATGCGGCGGATCATCGCGATCAAGTAGCCGTTCGCCTCGTGTCGGAATAGATTCCGTGGCAAGGTGGTTGAACGTAGAACAAGCCACAGACCACATGTGAGAAAGGGGTCACGCATGGCGACCACCGCCCTGACCGCTGAAAACTTTGAGAGCACCGTTCAGGACAACGAGATCGTCCTTGTCGACTTCTGGGCTGACTGGTGCCAGCCCTGCAAGCGCTTCTCGCCGATCTACGAGGACGCCTCCGACCGCTACGAGGACGTCGTCTTCGCCAAGGTCGACACCGAGGACGCCCGCGACCTGAGCACCGCGCTGCAGATCCAGTCGATCCCGACGATCATGGCCTTCAAGAAGGGTCAGCTCGTGTTCCGCGACGCCGGGATGCTGAGCGGCAAGCAGCTCGACTCCCTGATCGACCAGGTCAAGGAACTCGACATCGACGCCGCGATCGCGGAGGCCAAGAAGCAGGCCTGAGTCGCTTCCACTGAGAAGGGTCCACCTGAGGGTGGGCCCTTTTTGCTGCCCTGACGCAGGCGTTGCCGTCGCTCGGGGAGGGTCTGGCCTTGAGCATGTTTGGCAACTCGTTTGCGATTCGAACGTTCAACCACGCCGCAACCGACAACGAGCAACCAAACATGCTCAAGTGACGGACCCGACCCGAGCCTCTCGGAGGGTGGTTCGCGCGGCGGGACGGGGCGCGATATGGCCGGGCGGACAACCCGGGGGGCTTGTCCCCACCCAATTGTTTGTGACTAACCTCGTCCATCTACGATGCTTTGTAGTAGTACCCATGAGGAGGATCAGGCAATGAGGCCGGAACGACGGGATATGACGGTCCATCCGGACCTCACCAACACGGAGGGCCGAGTGGCGCCGGTGCGCTCGCGCAAGCCCGTCTACCTCGACATGCTGCCGCCGTGCAATGCCGGATGTCCCGCGGGGGAGAACATCCAGGAGTGGTTGCGCCTCATCAAGGCGGGCGAGGCCGAGGCAGCGTGGCGCCAACTCGTGCGAGACAACCCGTTCCCCGCGATCCACGGCCGCGTCTGCTACCACCCCTGCGAAACCGCGTGTAACCGCAAGGACCTCGATTCGGCCGTCTCCATCCACTCCGTCGAGCGCTACCTCGGCGACCTGGCCATCACCAACGGCTGGCAGTTCCCGACCCCGCGGCGCGTCTCCGGCCGCCGCGTGATGGTCGTCGGCGCCGGCCCGTCGGGGCTCTCCGCCGCCTACCATCTCGCGAAGCTCGGCCACCACGTCGAGGTCTTCGACGCGGGCGACAAGCCGGGCGGCATGATGCGCTACGGCATCCCCGAGTACCGGTTGCCGCGCGACGTCCTGGACGCTGAGATCGACCGACTCCGCACGCTTGGGGTCGTGTTCCGGCAGAACGCGCCCATCAAGGACCTGCTCGCCACCCAGCGTGAGGGCAACTTCAACGCCGTGTTCGTCGCCGTCGGTGCCCACATCTCCAAGCGCGTCGACATCCCCTCCTCCGACGCCTCCCGCGTCGTCGACGCCGTCAGCTTCCTGCGCGACGTCGCCTCGGGAGAGCGCCCCGTGATCGGACGCAAGGTCGCCGTCTACGGCGGAGGTAACACGGCGATGGACGCCGCCCGCGTCGCCAAGCGCCTCGGCGCAGAGGAGTCGGTGGTCGTCTACCGGCGCACCGAGCAGCAGATGCCCGCGCACGAGGAGGAGCGCGAGGGCGCCGAGACCGAGGGCGTCAAGATGAACTGGCTGCGCACCATCACCTCGATGGACGAGGCCGACCTCACCGTCGAGATCATGGAACTCGACGAGAACGGCAAGGCCGTCGGCACTGGCCGCTTCGAGAAGTTGGCAGCAGACACCGTGATCCTGGCGCTCGGCCAGCGCGCCGACACCGACTTCCTGCACGCCATCCCCGGCATGAGCTTCCACGACGACGTCGTCGACGTCGACCCCACGTCGCTGATGACGGCGGTGCCAGGCATCTTCGCTGGCGGCGACGCCGTCCCCTCCGACCGGACCGTCACCATCGGCGTCGGCCACGGCAAGAAGGCCGCCAAGCGGATCGACGCGTGGCTCAACACCGAGGAATGGGTCCAGCCCACCAAGAACCCGATCGTCAGCCTCGACCAGATGAACGTCTGGTATTTCGGCGACCACGAGCGCCGCCAGCAGGTCGAGGCCGACCCCGAGGAGCGCACCGAGGGCTTCGGCGAGGTCCTCGCGGGCCTCACCGACGCCGAGGCCGACTTCGAGGCCCGCCGCTGCCTGAGTTGCGGCAACTGCTTCGAGTGCGACGGCTGCTTCGGCGCCTGCCCGGAGGACGCCGTCATCAAGCTCGGCAAGGGCAACAGGTACCGGTTCGACTACGAGCTGTGCACCGGCTGCGGCACCTGCTACGAGCAGTGCCCCGTGCACGCCATCGAGATGATTCAGGAGGGGCAGCGGTGAAGGCCATCATCGACGGCAACGAGGCGGCGGCCGACGTCGCCTACCGGGTGAGCGAGCTGTGCTCGATCTACCCGATCACGCCGAGTTCGACCATGGCCGAACTGGCCGACGAGTGGGCCGCGCACGGCAGGGCCAACGTGTGGGGGCAGGTCCCCACCGTCATCGAGATGCAGTCCGAGGGCGGCGCTGCGGGCGCGATGCACGGCGCGCTGCAGGGCGGCGCCCTGTCGACGACGTTCACCGCCTCCCAGGGCCTGCTGCTGATGATCCCCAACATGTACCGCATCGCGGGTGAGCTGACCTCGACGGTGTTCCACGTCGCCGCCCGCTCGCTGGCCACGCAGGGCCTGTCGATCTTCGGCGACCACCAGGACGTGATGGCGGTGCGTCAGACCGGCGTCTGCCTGCTGAGCTCCGCCTCCGTGCAGGAGGCCCACGACATGGCCGCCATCGCGCACCGGGCGACCCTGCTCAGCAGGCTCCCGTTCGTGCACTTCTTCGACGGTTTCCGCACCTCGCACGAGCTCAACACCATGACAAAGCTCGACGATGAGCAGTTGCGCGAGTTCATCCCGCGCTCGCTCGTCCTCGAGCACCGTGCGCGGGCGCTCAGCCCCGCCAACCCGTTCATCCGCGGCACGGCACAGAACCCCGACACCTACTTCCAGTCGCGCGAGACGTCCAACCCGTTCTACTCGGAGGTGCCTGGCATCGTCGCCGAGACGATGGACCGCTTCGCCGAGCTGACCGGGCGCCGCTACGACCTGATGGAGTACCACGGCGACCCCGAGGCCGAGCGCATCGTGATCGTGATGGGCTCCGGCATCGAGGCCATCACCCCCGTCGTCGACCGGCTCAACGCCGACGGTGGCAAGGTCGGCGTGATCCAGGTCCGCCTGTACCGCCCGTTCCCCGTCGACGCCTTCCTCGCCGCGCTGCCCGCAAGCGCCAAGCGGGTCGCGGTGCTCGACCGGACGAAGGAGCCGGGCGCAGGCGGCGAGCCGATGTTCCTCGACGTGTCCAGCGCGCTGGCGGAGGCCGTCGCGTCCGGGCGACGCGCCAGCCTGCCCACCGTCATCGGAGGCCGCTACGGGCTGAGCTCGAAGGAGTTCACCCCCGCGATGGTCAAGGCCGTCTTCGATGAACTCGGCGCCGAGTCGCCGCGGCCGCGGTTCACCGTCGGCATCCACGACGACGTGACGCACCTGTCGCTCGAGTACGACCCGACCCTCGACCTCGAGGACCCGGAGACCCTGCGCGCCGTGTTCTACGGCCTCGGCTCCGACGGCACCGTCGGCGCCAACAAGAACACCATCAAGATCCTCGGCTCCGACGAGGACACCTTCGCGCAGGGCTACTTCGTCTACGACTCGAAGAAGTCGGGGTCGCGGACCGTCTCGCACCTGCGGTTCGGGCCCAATCCCGTCAAGGCCCCCTACCTGGTCTCGCAGGCCGGGTTCATCGGCTGCCACCACTGGTCGATCCTGGAACGCGTCGACGTGCTCGAGTTCGCCCGGCCCGGCACCACGCTGCTGATCAACTCCCCGCACGGCGACGACACGTGGCAGCACCTGCCCGCCGAGATGCAGGCGAAGGTCATCGCGCTCGGCATCAACGTGTACGCGATCGACGCTGGCAAGGTCGCGCGGGCAGCAGGACTCGGCAGTCGCACCAACACGATCCTGCAGACCTGCTTCTTCGCGATCTCCGGCGTGATGGAGCGGGCGGCCGCCATCGAAAAGATCAAGTCGGCAATCACGAAGACCTATGCGCGCAAGTCGGCCGAGATCGTCCGCAAGAACCACCTCGCCGTCGACTCGGCGCTCGCGGAACTGAACAGGCTGGAGGTGCCCGCCGACGCGACGTCGGAGCACGGCTTCATCCCGCCCGTGCCCGGCCACGCGCCGGAGTTCGTGCGCACCGTCACCGCGACCATGCTGCAGGGCCGCGGCGACGACCTGCCCGTCTCCGCGCTCCCGGTCGACGGCACCTACCCGTCGGGAACCACGAAGTTCGAGAAGCGCAACATCTCCGACATCGTCGCCGAATGGGACGCCGAGAACTGCATCCAGTGCGGCAACTGCGCCTTCGTCTGCCCGCACGCGGTGCTCCGCGCCAAGTCCTACCCGGACCAGCAGTTGGAGGGCGCGCCCGACGGCTTCCTGAGCGCCCCGCTGAACGCCGCGGGCCTCCCGTCGACCCGTTACACGCTGCAGGTCTACGTCGAGGACTGCACCGGCTGCGGCCTGTGCGTCGAGGCGTGCCCAGTCAAGCCGATCGACCAGCCGTCGCGCCGGGCCATCAACCTGGAGCCGAAGCTGGACCGCGAGGCCGACAAGAAGGCCATCGAGTTCTTCGAGCAGATCCCGCAGAATGACCGCGCCTGGATCGACTACGGCACCGTCCGCGGCATCCAGTTGCTCGAGCCGCTGTTCGAGTTCTCCGGCGCCTGCTCCGGATGCGGCGAGACGCCGTACCTGAAGCTGCTGAGCCAGTTGTTCGGCGACCGGGCGACCATCGCGAACGCGACCGGTTGCTCGTCGATCTACGGAGGCAACCTGCCGACGACGCCGTGGGCGAAGAACGCTGCGGGCCGCGGGCCCGCCTGGTCGAACTCGCTGTTCGAGGACAACGCCGAGTTCGGCCTCGGCATGCGGCTTGCCGCCGACCTGCACACCGACCTTGCGCGAGCCAGGCTGGAGGAACTGCGCGGCGAGATCGCCGACGACGCCCTCGTCGACGCGATCCTGGGCTCCGAGCAGAAGCAGGGCTCCGAACTGGCCGAGCAGCTGGTCCTGGTCGACCGGTTGAAGGAGCGCCTCGCGCAGCTCGAGGGGCCGCTGATCGACGACCTGACCTCGGTCGTGGACCACCTTGTGCGGCGCTCCGTGTGGATCGTCGGCGGCGACGGATGGGCCTACGACATCGGCAGCGCGGGCGTCGACCACGTGCTCGCCTCCGGCCGCGACGTCAACATCCTGGTGCTCGACACCGAGGTGTACTCCAACACCGGCGGCCAGGCGTCGAAGTCGACGCCGCTGGGTGCGGTCGCCAAGTTCGCCTCCGGCGGCAAGCTGAGCAACAAGAAGGACATGGCCATGCAGGCGATGGCCTACGGCTCGGTCTACGTCGCACGGATCGCGATGGGCGCCGACCCGCAGCAGACGCTGAAGGCGTTCCGCGAGGCGGAGGCCTACGACGGCCCCAGCCTGATCATCGCCTACAGCCACTGCATCGCGCACGGCTACGACATCCGCAAGGGCCTCGAGCAGCAGTACCGGGCCGTCAACTCCGGCCACTGGCCGCTGATGCGCTACAACCCGATCATCCGGGACGCGGGAGGCAACCCGTTCCTGCTCGACTCGCCGCGGCCGCGGCTGTCGCTTGAGAAGTACCGCTCGGCCGAGCTGCGCTACAAGGTGCTCAAGGCGGCCGACCCCGAGGAGGCCCAGCGCCTGCTCGACCTCGCCCAGGCACAGGTCGACCGCCGCTGGGAGGAATACGAAGAGCTTGCGCTGCGCGGGGCCGAACGCTTCGCCGTCGACGCCAGGAGGGACTGACATGGACCTGACCACCACCTACATGGGGCTCACACTGCGCAACCCCGTCGTCGCGTCGGCCGGCCCGCTTTCACAGACCGTCGAGGGCATCAGGTCGCTCGCCGACGGTGGCGTCGGGGCGGTCGTGATGTACTCGCTGTTTGAGGAGCAGTTGCGCCGTGAGGCGGAGCAGACCGCGATCCTCGAGGACATGTACGACGACGCCAACGCCGAGGCGATGAGCTACTTCCCGAGCGTGCCGCAGTCGTCGAAGGACGCCAGTTCGGCCTACCTCCGGCTCGTCGAGGCGGGTGCGAAGGCGATCGACGTGCCGCTGATCGCCTCGCTGAACGGCGCGTCGGTCGGCAACTGGACGCAGACGGCGCACCGCCTGCAGGAGGCGGGCGCGGCGGGCATCGAGCTGAACATCTACTTCGTGCCGGGCGACATCACCGTCTCCGGCGGAGAGGTGGAGGAGCGTCACCTGGAGATCGTCGGCGCAGTCAAGGGCAGCGTCGACATCCCGGTGGCCGTGAAGCTCAGCCCCTACTTCTCGTCGGTCGGCAACATGGCGGTGCGACTCGATGCCGTTGGCGCCGACGCGCTGGTGCTGTTCAACCGGTTCCTACAGCCGGACATCGACCTGGACCGCGTCACCGTCGAGTCCGGGGTGTCGCTCTCGTCTGCCATCGAGGGCAGGCTGCCGCGCACCTGGATCGCCGTGCTGCACGACCGGATCGAGGCCTCGCTCGCCGCGACCACCGGGGTCGACACCGCCGACGACGTGATCAAGTACATCCTGGCCGGCGCCGACGTGGTGATGACGACGTCCTCGCTGGTGCGCCGCGGCCCCGCCTACGCGCAGGTACTGGTCGAGGGGCTGAGCAGTTGGCTCACCTCGCACGAGATCCCGCTGGCGAAGGCCCGCGGGCTGCTCGCCGTCCCCAAGGATGCCCCTGCCGACGCCTATGAGCGCGCCGGGTACGTCTCGGCCCTCGAGAAGGCGAAGTCGACCTACGGGTCGCTGCGCTGAGGCTCGGTGCGGTTCCGGGTCTGAGCGGACGTCACCCGTGCGCGGCGCGCCGAGTGCCGTCGGCGTGTGGCGCGAGGCCCGGTTCTGCTCGTTTCGCCTTGCCGGGAGCGGTTCGCGCCCGCCCTGGACAGCGTGATTTCGACCTGGTTCCCTGCACTCCCTGACTGCTAGCCTCGCCGCGAGCGGGGCCCATGCCTCGACCGGCGATGCGAGGAGTTCAGGGTGATCAGCTACGAGGACATTCCCGACCTGGAGGGCGAGGTCGAAGAGCAGGTCCGGGAGATCATCGACCGTAGGCAGGAACTCGGCGACATGCCGCTGTCGCTGTCGCGCGTCGAGGCCTTCGAGCAGTTGTACCAGGACGCGGAGAGCCTCGGGCTGCCGCACTTCATGGCGACGGCCCGCTACGAGCAGTTCAACACGCTCAGCGACGGGGCCATGCCGGAGGAGGCGGCCGAGTACTACCTGATGCTGCTCGACGTGCTGGAGCGCTACGGCCAGTACGTGCACCCGAGCAACCGCGCCTCCTTCTACCGCTCCGCCCCGTGGTTCATCGACGCCCTGATGCGGACACCGGAGGTTCCCCTCGACACGATCCGCGGCCTCCTCGCCCGGGTGGAGGGTCAGGCCAGCGCCGACGTCGGCTCGCCCGCCGACACGCTGCTTGCCCGCGCGATGGTCGCCTCGCGGCTGGGCCACGAGGCGGAGACCCTTGACCTGCTCGACCGCTGGGCCGCCGTCGAGGACCCCGAATGGTCGCCCCACGACGACGGCACCGTGCGGGTCGAGATCGGCGTCCTGGAGGGCGTCAGCCTCGCCGCCGCCCTCGAGTCGCAGCGCGAGCGCACCGCGGACCTGTACCTACGCGACGCCGACGCCCGCGCCTACCACGCCTTCGTGCTCGCCTCGCTCCTGTCGCAGGCGGGAGAGGTCGACGAGGCGCGCCGCGTGATCGCCGACATCGGCCCGGAGGCAGGGGCAGACGCCGACGTGCCCACGGACGACCACCTACGTGCGCTCGAGCCCTTCCCGGCTCACGCCGCCGCCGAGGCCCGCCGGATGCTGGCCGCCTTCGACCTGACCTCTCCGGGCGAGTACACCGCGGTCGCCGCCATCGCGCGCACGCTGCTGCTTGCCGACCCGGACGACGCCGACGGCCTCGACCTGATGCGGATCGCCGAGACGAACGCCGCCAGGCTCGACGCGCGCAACGGAACCGACGCGCAGCGCCGGATCCTCGCCGAACGGTGGTGGACCGGTCTCCCGCCCGCGCCTTCGCCCGCGCCCGAGGATGAGCTTGCGGGCATCGCGGAGCGGGTCATCCTGAACACGATCGACACGGTCGTCGACTTCGCAGACGCGCCGTACCTGCTGCGCGACGACTACACCGCACTGACGTCGTTCACCGACATCTACAGCGCGCCAGACGCCGAGACCGCCGCGCGGCTCGCTGCCGAGATCGAGGCGGAGTCCCAGCGCCTGCGGTTCCCGACCGGCGTCGGCTTCGCCAGGTGGTCCCTGTGCATCTACCACTTCACCGACGGCGATCGCCGGGTCGCGTTCCGGATGTTCCCGGAGGTTCAGGACTTCATCGTCGAGAACGCCGCGGTGCTCTCGCCGCTCCTCCTCGACTCGTTCGCCACCGCGTTCGCGCTGCTCTTCGACGAGGTGCTGACCTCGCCGGAGGTGTCGCTCGCGGAGCTTCGCTCGATGATCGAGAACCAGCAGCGGTTCGCAGACGAAAACAGGCAGCCGAGCTACCCCGCTGCCGTGGCGCGGGCGATCCTCGCCGCCCACCTGGGCGACGTCGAGGACCTCGAGGAACTGCAGTTCCGGGCCATGCAACTCGGCCACGCACAGGATTCGCCGGTGGGGGCCGTCGAGCTCACGATGGTGCTGACCACGGCGCGGATCAGCCCCGACGCCGCGTCCCAGCTCCTGGCGGCCCTCCCGGACGACGTCACGTCGGCCGACGAGGAAAAGGCACGCAACTTCGCCGTCCTCGGGGCGTACCTCGACTGGCGCACCGCGGGTCGGGCGGCGTCGGATGGCTGGGTCGACGCCGTCCTGGACTCGGTCGACGGCGACCTGGAAGAGATCAACTCCAACACCCCGCTCGCGTACTTCATCGCGGCCCTGGACGGGTCGGCGCGCTTCGACGGCCTGCTCGAGCCGCTGGAGGAGACGGCGCGGCGCGCGCTGCCGCACTCGTGGGAGTCGCTTGCGGCACTCGGCGGGGTGCTGCTGCGCCGCGACCCGGCGGACGCCCGCGGTCAGGCGCTCCTCGACGAGGCCAGGGCGCACGCCGCGGCCCTCGACCGCCGCAACGCGACCACGTCGGCGACGGAGCAGATGGAGCGTCTCTGGCTGTAGCCGGAGCTCGGGTTCGTTCGTCGAGCTTGTCGAGACGTCCGATTGTGGCGCGGTGTTCGGACCCCTCGACGGGCTCGGGGATCGGTGTGGCCGGTCTGTGCGGCCGGGTCGGGGTGGTCGTTCGTCGAGCTTGTCGAGACGTCCGGTTGTGGTGCGGTGTTCGGGCCCTCGATGGGCTCGGGGATCGGTGTGGGGGGTCTGTGCGGCCGGGTCGGGGTGGTCGTTCGTCGAGCTTGTCGAGACGTCCGATTCCCGCTCGGTGTTCGGACCCCTCGACGGGCTCGGGGAACGCTGTGGCCCGGTCTGAGCGACAGGGGCGGGGACCCGCGTTCCGGACCCCTCGGCGGGCTCGGGGAAGGGCGGGCCGTCAGTCCAGCCCTGCCAGGTGGCCGTGCACCAGCGACACGACCGTCGCGCCCTCGCCCGTGGCCGACGCCACCCGCTTCATTGACCCGGAGCGGATGTCGCCGATCGCGAACACGCCGGGCACCGAGGTCTCCAGGTCGGTCGGTGGGCGACCGCCCACCCACGCCTCGGGAGGCAGGTCGCGGCCCGTCAGGACGAAGCCCTGCTCGTCGCGCAGCACCTCCTCAGGCAGCCAGGCCGACTGCGGCTCGGCGCCGATCAGCAGGCACAGCGCGCGGACCTCGCGGCGCTCCGTCGCGCCCGTCACGACGTCGCGCAGTTCGACCCAGGACAGGTGGCCGTCCTCGCCGGGGCCGCCGTCGACCACCTCGCAGTTGCCGCGCACCGTGATCCGCGGGTTGTAGGTCACCTCGTTGATCAGATAGGTCGACATGGTTGCCGTCAGGTCCTCGCGTCGCACCACGAGCGTCACCGACCTCGCATACCTGGCCAGGTGCACCGCTGCCTGGCCCGCCGAGTTGCCGCCGCCGACCACGACCACGTCCTGGCCGACCAGTTCCGGTGCGACCGCCATCGCCGCGCCGTAGTGCACCCCGTCCCCGACGAGCGCCTCCAGGGACCCGACGCCGAGCCTGCGGTAGGTGACTCCCGCACCCACCACGACGGTGCGGGCGAGCACGTCGCCGCCGTCGGTGTGCACCCGGTGCGGCCCGCCGTCCGCGCCGGGGGTGACGCCCGTGACCGGCCAGCCGGTGTAGAACCTGGTGCCGAACCGCAGCGCCTGGCTGCGGGCCCGCTGCGTCAACCGCATCCCCGAGATGCCGCGCGGGAAGCCCAGGTAGTTGCGGATCATGGAACTGGTGCCCGCCTGGCCACCGATCGCCTCCGCCTCGATGGCGATGGTGCTGAGCCCCTCGCTCGACGCGTACACGGCAGCGGCGAGACCCGCAGGGCCGGCCCCGACGATCGCCAGGTCGATGACCTCGTCGACGTCGATGTCGTCCGGGCGACCGTAGAGCCGCACCGCGAGTTGGCGCACCGACGTGCAGTGCTCGACGATGCCCGGAGCCGCGACGAGTGGCCACGAGTCCGCCGGCCCCTCCCACCGTTCCAGCACCGCGCGACCCGCCGGCGAGTCGGGGTGGTGCACCCCGTGGGGCGTGCCCGCCCGCAGCAGGAAGTCGGAGATGGCGCGGGTCAGCGCTGTCGCCTCGGGCGCGATGATCTGGATCGACTCGACCTGCGGCGCGGCCGTCGCGCCCCAGTCGTTGAGCAGTTCGCCGATCGCGACGTGGAACTCCTCGTCCCGCACGCCGCGCGGCAGCAGCAGGTGGGCGTCGAACTTGCCTGCCGCCAGCGCGTGCCTGAGGTCGGTGCTCTCGGCGATGAACGTCTCCCACGGCGACACGACCACGCGACGGGCGGTCGGCACGGCGGTGCGCATCATGTGCATCGCCTGGTACCAGGTCGCGTCGGGCAGGTTCGTCTCCATCACGAACAGCGCGACGGTCCCGCCCGCGGCGAGCAGGTCCTTGGTGCGGTGCTTCGCCTCCATGGCGCTGCCCGTGACGATGAGGTCGTACTCGTGTTCGTAGCGACGGAACTGCGCCGCGAGCACGTCGGGGTGGCCCGCGGAGATGCAGATGATTGCTGGGGTGTCGGATGTCATCGGGGTCCTCACGAGGTCTTCAGGTGGACGTAGCACCAGCGCCAGTTCTCGCCCGGTTCCGCGGACTCCATGACGGCGTGGCCGGTGTCGTGGAAGTGGGCGGTGGCGTGCTGGCCGGGGGAGGAGTCGCAGCAGGCCACGTTGCCGCACACCAGGCACTGCCGCAGCGCGACGGTGTGGGTGTCCTCGTCGACGCAGCGCTGGCAGAAGGGGCTGGGGGTGGTCTCGACGGCCGGGTAGGCGAGCAGGTCGGGGCAACCGCCGCCGTCCTCGCCCAGCGGCGCCGACCGAACGTATTCGCGGCCCTCGGAACTGGCGTCGATCATCGACTCCTCAAGGTCGAGCATCGCGAGCACCTCGCGCACCACGTCGGAGGCGACGCGCCCCTCGCTCCGGATCTCCAGGACACGGGCGCGTTCGGCCTCGATCATCTCGAGTCGGAGGCGGGCGTACAGGTCGGACGGCGACTCCGCGCCCGTGGTCGTCGACAGCCGCTCCCAGGCGGCGAAGGTGCGCTGGTCGAGGCGGGTGCGGATCTGGTCGACGACGCCGGTCTGGTCGTCGTAGTCGAGTTCGGTCAGCCTGCGAAGGCCCGCGTCGGCGGCCTGCTGCAGCACTGTTGCCCGCGCGAGCGCGTCGCTGGCCGGATCGGGGGCCTCGACCCGCAACGCGCGGGTGATCAGCGGCAGGGTCAGGCCCTGCCCGAACAGCGTCCCGACCACGACCGTCAGCGCGATCAGGAGCAGCACCTCGTGGTGCGGGACGGTCCGGGGGATGAGCAGAGCCGCGGCCAGCGTCACCACGCCCCGCATCCCGGCCCAACCGATCACGAACGAGTTGCTCCGCGGAACACGCTCCGCGGGTGGTCGGAAGGCGTCGCGGATGCCCTGCTGCGCGAAGACGAACGCAACGCGCACCACGATGACGCAGGCCAGCACCGCCAGACACACCAGCACCACCCGGCCGATGCTGAGGTCGCTCTCGGCGATCGCGGCGAGGATCGAGCGGGTCTGCAGGCCGATCAGGAGGAAGACGGCGTTCTCCAGCAGGAAGGCGATGGTGCGCCAGGTGATCGCCTCGGTGATGCGCGAACTGGCGTTCTGGATGATCGGCGCCTTGTGGCCGAGCAGGATGCCCGCGACCACGACGGCGATGACACCGGAGGAGTGGATGCGCTCGGCGATCAGGTAGGCGGCGAAGGGGGTGACGAAGGACACGGCGGTGTCGAGCAGCGGGTTCTCCAGGCGCCTGCGGACCCATGCGACGACGAAGAATACGAGCAGGCCGACGACGAGGCCGCCGCCCGCGGCGCGGACGAAGTCGAAGCCGATGGCGCCGACTGACACCGTCGCGGCGATGGCGGCGATCGCGGTGCGCAACGCGACGAGCGCCGTCGCGTCGTTGAGCAGCGACTCCGCCTCCAGGATGGTGACCACCCGGCGCGGCAGCCCGATCCGGCGGGCCACGGCCGTCGCCGCGACCGCATCGGGAGGCGCGACCACCGCTCCGATGGCGATCGCCACCGGCCAGCCGACAGCGGGGAGCAACCACATCACGACGCACGCCACCGCCGCGGTCGTCACGACGACGAGCACGACGGAGAGTTGCAGCACGTTGCCGACGTTGGCCCGCACGTCCAGCAGCGAGGTCTGGATCGCCGTCGAGTACAGCAGCGGGGGAAGCAGCCCCAGCAGCACGACCTCGGGCTCCAGGTGGATCTCCGGGACGAACGGCAGGTAGGACGCGACGATGCCGACGGCGATCAGCAGCATCGGGGCGGCGATCCGAAGCCGCTCCGAGAGTGCGGTGCCAGCGATGACGGTGATCGCGATCGCCACAAGCAGGAAGACAGTTTCCACTCAGCAATTGTGCTGCCGCCGTCAAGTGTTTGGGGCCCGTGTTAGCGTCGCGAGATGATCACGTATCGGGACCTGACAATGCTCGAGACGCCTGTCGCCGAGGAGGTCGCGGAGCTGACCGCCTGGTTCGAGACGCTCACCAGGCTGCCGCCGGGGCGGGCGAGAAACGAATCCCTGGAGGCGCTGTACGCGGAGGCCGAGCGCATCGAGTTTCCGCAGTTGATGGCGGTGGTCAAGTACGAGGAGTCGGTCGCCCTGTTGGGTGACGTGCGGCCCCGGGAGTCCGTCGACGCCTACATCGAACTGATCGTGCTGCTCGGCCGCTACGCCGACGCGATCCACCCGGAGCTGCTGGCGGCCATGCGCGCCGAGGCGCCTGACCACGTCGCCCTCATGATGGGGCTGCCCGAGATCCCGCTTGAGGTGATCGGGGTCCTCATCGACCAGGTCGGTGAGCAGGCCGCCGCGTCGCAGGGCTCCCAGGCTCCCCGTCTGCTCGCCACCGCCATGGTCGCGGCCTGCGTGGGAGACCGGGCTACCACGATCGAGGTCCTCGACGCGTGGCGGGCGAGCCTTGACGGCCCGGTCGATGCGGTCGTGGACCTTGCGCTGCTGGACCGGGTCGACCTGGACGCGGCGATCGTCCGTCAGAGCGAACTGCTGGGGCAACTCCCGGAAGGTGACCCGGCCGAGGCGTTCCAGCGGATCATCCTGGCGTCGAGGCTTGCGCAGGCGGGCCGCGACGAGGAGGCCGCGGCCGTGACGTCGAGCCTCTGGGGGCGGCTCGACCTCGACGCGACCACTGGCATCCCCGACGCCGACCTGCTGCGCGTGCTCGAGGCCCGACCCGACCTGGCCGATCCGGTGCTCAGTCGGGTGATGTACACCGCCGACCTGCACTTTCCTGGCAACTATCCCGTCGTCGCGGCCCTGGCCCGGCACCTGCACCTGCGCGGTGACGCGGACGATGCGGGAGCGCTGATGCGGGCGGCGCAGCGCCACGCCGAGGACCTCGACGCGCGCAACGCCACCACGGCCCAGGCCGACTGTCTGCGGCGCAGGTGGTGGCCCGGCGTCGTCGAGCGGGTGGGCCCGTCCACCGTGACGGGCGCCGAGATGGACATCGACGAGGTCGTCGTGCACCACCTCGACCGCGTTGCGGTGACCCCGGCCGATCTGCCCGTCTCGCTGCAGGACCGGTGCGGCCGCTCGGCCAGGGTCGCTGCGGACCTGCTGTCGGCGCCGGATGCTGACGCCGCGGAGCGCCTGGCTCAGTTGGCGATCGGCGAGTCGCGCACCCTTCGGTACCCGACGACGGAGGCCGTCACGCTGATCAACCTTGCGCTCTACCACGACATCTTCGGCGACCCCGTCACATCGCATGAGACCTTCCGGCGGTTGCAGGAGTTCCTCGGCGCCGCGGGGGAGCAGGTCGAGGAGTACACCAGGGACGGCACCATGGACGTCTTCCAGACGGTCGTCGAGGCGGACCTGGCCGTCCCTGAGATCGGGCTGGACCAGATCAGGGCGCTCATCGACGCGCAGCAGGAACTGGCCGACCGCCTCGGCCTGGCCAGCTACCAGGTGGACGTGTGCCGGTCGCTGCTCGCGGCGCACCTCGGGGAGGCCGCCGAACTGTCCGAGGAGCAGGTGCGGATGCTCGCTGCGGGCGAGCGCGATGAGGCCCCCGTCGGCGAGGTCGAGTTCGATGTGCTCCGCGGGACGGTCCGGGTCGACGCGGAACTCGCGGGCCAGTTGCTGCTGTCCTTCCCGCCCGAACTCGGTCTCGCCAACGAGGTCAACGCCCGCCGCTATGGAGCGTTCCGGGCCTACCTGGCGCGCCGCTTCGCCTCGGCGGAGGCGGCGGCAGAGGCCGCGGAGGCGATCCTCGGGTCGGTCGAGCGCCTCGCGCAGGTCGCCTCGAACCGGGTGCTTCCATACCTGCTGTCCTCGCTCGACCGCGCCCCGTCGCTCGACGAGCTGGCCCCGTCGCTGGAGGAGCTGGTGCGGGCGAACCTGCCGATCTCGTGGGAGGGGTTCCCGGCGCTGGCCGGTGCCCTGCTGCGGCGCGACCCGGCCGATGAGCGCGGCGTGCGCCTGCTGGACGAGGGCCGGGAGATCGCCCGTCGCCTCGACGCCCGCAACGGCAGCGGCGTCGCCTTGGCCCAACTCGCCAGCCTCTGGCTCTGAGCCGCGTCCCGAGGTGCTGGTTGAGCCAAGTCGGGCGGTCGAAGCGTGACGTCCGCACCCGTTGGTTGAGCCATGTCGGCCGCGGAGCGGGTGACATCGGTCGAAACCTCGTGACGTCCGCAGCCGTTGGTTGAGCCATGTCGGCCGCGGAGCGGGCGGCATCGGTCGAAACCTCGTGACGTCCGCAGGGTCTTTCGCGGCGGCTGTGTGCCCGCCGACGCTGGGGCGACTGGCGTTGCGCGACGTGCGGAAGTGGAACGAAGTTCGGCAAGCCCGCCGATCACGACCTGAGGTGCGGTACAACAGGTCCGTGACCTTCGTGCAGCCAGTGACCCTGACCGACCGAGGCGTGCGCGTCGAGCCCCTGTCGCTCGACCACGTCGACGGCCTTGAGGCCGCCGCGGCGGACGGGCAACTCTGGCGCGTCCGACTCACCTCCGTGCCTGAGCCCGGGCAGACGCACGGCTACGTCGAGGCCGCGCTTGCCGCGCGGGAGGACGGGACACGGTTCCCGTTCGCGATCGTGGACGACGCATCCGGCCGGGTGCTGGGCACCACCAGCTTCCACGACATCCTGCCCGGCCCGCGGCGCCTCGAGATCGGTTACACCTGGCTCGGCAGATCCTCGCAGCGCACCCACGTCAACACCGTGGTCAAGCGACTGCTGCTGATCCACGCGTTCGAGGACCTGGGCTGCAACACCGTCGGCTGGCGGACCGACAACTTCAACCATGCGAGCCAACGCGCGATCGAGCGGCTGGGGGGCAAGCGCGACGGCGTGATCCGCGGCCAGGCGCTGCGCAGGGACGGCACCATCCGTGACACGGTGATGTACTCGGTGACGGCGGGGGAGTGGCCCGAGATCAGGGCACACCTCGACCACCTGCTGCTGCGCCACGAACGCTGACCCGCCCCGGTCCGCTGACGCTTGTCGAAGCGTCCGAGCATCCAGCCGCACCGAGACGCCCGGGCGTCGGCGGTGCATTGCCACAGCACCAGGCCCCGTAGATGAGACCGGCGGACACAGCCGCCGCGAAGGACCCTGCGAACCTCGCGAGGTTTCGACCGATGTCACCCGCTCCGCGGCCGACATGGCTCAACCAGCAAGACCCGCCGTCCGCCGAGACAGCCGAAGCGTCCGGGCGTCCGCGGTGCATAGCCACAGCACCAGGCCCCGTAGACGAGACCGGCGGACACAACCGCCGCTAGGGACCCTGCGAACGTCACGGGGTTTCGACCGATGTCGCCCGCTGCGCGGCCGACATGGCTCAACCAGCAAGACCCGGCCGTCCGCCGAGACAGCCGAGGCGTCCGGGCGTCGGGTGGTGGTTTCGGATCCCTCGACAGGCTCGGGGACCGGTCGCTGAGCCTGTCGAAGCGTCCCAACAGCCAGCCGCACCAGGACGTCCGGGCGCAGAGCCACAACACCAGGCCCGGTGGACGGGACCGGCGGACACAGCCGCCGCGAGGGACCCTGCGAACGTCACGAGGTTTCGACCGATGTCGCCCGCTCCGCGGCCGACATGGCTCAACCAGCAAGACCCGGCCGCCCGCCGAGACAGCCGAAGCGTCAGGGCGTCCGGCTGTGGTTTCGGACCCCTCGACAGGCTCGGGGAACGGTTGCCGTCGGCTGGCTGGTGGTCGTCGTTCGCTGAGCCTGTCGAAGCGTCCGAACGCCGAGCTGGGCAGTGGTGTCGGACCCCTCGACGGGCTGGGGAACGGCCTGGCGTCGACTGGTTTGGGACCGGGGCTCAGTTCACATCGTTGGGGTGCGATCCCACGCGGCCGCGGCCGTCGCCCGGGTCCAGCGAGTCGATGGCGTCCAACTGCTTGTCCGTCAGGTCGAAGTCGAAGACGTCGAAGTTCTCCCGCAAACGCTCCGCGTGTACCGACTTCGGGAACACGATCCGGCCCCGCTGCAGGTGCCAGCGCAGCACGACCTGGGCGGGGCTGCGGCCGTGGGCGTTGGCAGCGGCGGCGACCGGGCCGCAGGCGGCGATGTCGTACTTGCCCTGCCCGAGCGGACCCCACGCCTCGACGGCGACCCCATGCTCGGCGCACCACCGCACGATCTCGGCCTGCACGTGGCGCGGGTGCAACTCGATCTGGTTCACCGACGGGACGACGCCCGTCTCGTCGACCAGTCGGTCGAGGTGGCGCACCAGGTGGTTCGACACGCCCGCGCTGCGGGTGAGGCCGCGCTCGCGGATCCCGACCACCTTCTCCCACGCGTGCACGTAGTTGTCGTTGTCCGGCGTCGGCCAGTGCACCAGGTACAGGTCGACGTGGTCCAGGCCGAGCTTGCCGAGGCTCTCCTCGATGGCGCGGTCGGGGGCGTCGCCGTCGTGGGCGTCGTTCCACAGTTTCGTGGTGACGAACAGTTCGTCGCGGGGGAGTCCGCTCGCGGCGATCGCCCTTCCGACGCCCTCCTCGTTGCCGTAGATCGCGGCGGTGTCGATGTGGCGGTAGCCGATCTCGAGCGCCTCGCTCACCGCGCGCTCCGTGTCGCCGGCGGGCACCTTGAACACGCCGTAGCCGAGTTGGGGGATCTCCGGGCCGTCATTGAGTGTGATCACGGGAACAGTCATGGCTCCATGCAAGCACACCGCATCGGCGCAGGCGCGGGATCGAACCCGAATTCGGGACGGGACAGCCGGACTGCCCAGGCCGTCAGGAGCCCGACACCGACGTCTCGACCGTTGAAGCCGACGCACTCTGAGGATTGACCGACGAGCAGGCCGGAGCGACCACAGACCGACGGCGAAGCGAGACCGCGATGATCGTCCAGGGGCACGTCCAGTCCGGAGGACGTGGCAGGCGTGGCGACCCCGGGAAGATTCGAACTTCCGACACAAGGTTTAGGAAACCTCTGCTCTATCCCCTGAGCTACGGGGCCAACTCGGATAAGGATAGCCGTCACGCCCCTCCCGACGCACAACCGCCGGCCCTGTCGGAGCGAGGCTTTGGCGTTGACCACCCCTGATGATTAATCCAAGAAGATAGTAGTAATATTCGGGACGTGACCGAACTCAACCTGACCGCAAAGTCCTCCTGCGGCTGCGGCGCAGCCCACGAACAGCTTCCCGAACTCGACGCGCGCACCATCCCGCACGCCGTCCGGCACGCCGCAATCTTCGGCGTCGTCGACGGCCTCCAGCCCGGCGCGGCCTTCATCCTGATCGCGCCGCACGACCCCCTGCCCCTGTTGAACCAGATCGCAGAGCGGCACGGCGGTGACATCGCGGTGGAGTATGTTCAACGCGGCCCCGAGGCGTGGAAGCTCAAGCTCACCCACGCCTGAGCCGGGCCCCCCGCCGCGGTGCGGTTTGTCCCTCCCCCAATAACAGCACCGTGGCGGGGCCCTTCAGAGCATCACCATGACCTCCGCACTCGCCGCCTCTGAGCGGACGCGCGGCCTGCGGATGGCGCTCATCGCGCTCGCAGGCCTCTCCCTCCTCACGGGACTCAACGCCGGCCTGCTCCGGCTCGGCGTGTGGGCACCGGTGGTCTCCGACCGGATCGCCGACCTGCACGGCCCGGTGATGGTGCTCGGCTTCATGGGCACCCTGATCTCGCTTGAGCGCGCCCAGGCGCTGCGCAATCCGCTCGCCTACCTGGCCCCTGGGCTGTTCGCCCTCGGCTCCGTCGTGCTGCTCACCGGCCTACCCGTCGCACTCGGCAAACTGCTACTGCTCGACGGCGGGATCGCCTTCCTTGTGGTGACGCTCGCGCTGTGGCGGCGCGCCCCGCTGGGACTCGTGGCCGCCCAGGTGCTTGCCGCCCTGTTCACCGTCCTCGCCTCCGCCGCCTGGCTGTTCGCCGAACTGCCGAGCGTCGTCGTCCTGCTCGCCGCCTTCCTCGTCATCGCCATCGCCTCGGAGCGCGCGGAACTGGCGCAACTGACGATGGGCAGGCGCGCCGTCCCGATGCTGCTCGCCGTGAGCGGTGTGCTGGCCGTGGCGGCCGCGCTCAGCCTCGCGTTGCCGGACTGGGGCGCTCGGGCATTCGGGGTGGGCTGCGTGATCACCGCCGCCTGGCTGCTCCGCGACGACGTCGGTCGACGGATGATCCGCTCGACGGGCCTTCGACGATTCAACGCGGCGGCGCTGCTGGCGGGCAACCTCTGGCTGGGGCTCGCAGGGGCCGTGTGGATCGTCGTGGGTCAGCCGACATCGGTGGGCGCGTACGACACCGTCGTCCACGGGGTGTTCCTCGGCTTCGGGATGTCGATGATCATGGCCCACGCGCCGATCATCTTCCCGGCCGTGATCGGGCGGCCCCTCCCGTACCGCGCCCCCATGTGGGCGCCCCTCGCCCTGCTCAACGTCGGCCTTGCCGTCCGCTTCACCGGCGCACTCTCCCAGACCACCCTCGCCTATCAGGTAGGAGGCACGCTCACCGTGGCAGCCGTCCTGTTGTTCGCACTGACCGTCGTCGTCTCGGTGGTCCGGGGATGAGGGGCAAGCGCGGGTTCCGCGACTACACGCTCGTCCTGTGGTTCGTCGCAGCGGTCGGGGTCTCCGTCGCACACAGGTGGATCCCGGAGGCGACCTGGCTGATGGTCCACCTGATCGCGCTCGGCGCGATCACGCACGCCATCATGGTCTGGAGCGCGCACTTCACCGCGGCGCTGCTGAAGACCCGCGACGACGACCACACCAGGAGGCTCGCCGACGCCCGCCTCGTGCTGCTCGCCGTCGGGGCGCTGCTCGTCTTCATCGGTGTGCCGGGGGCCATCTGGTGGCTCGTGGTGGTCGGTGCGACCCTGGTGTCGACGGCGGTGCTGTGGCACGGCGTCGTGCTGGTTCGTGACCTCAGGCGAGCGCTTCCCGGCCGGTTCCGGATCTGCATCCGCTACTACGTCGCCGCGGCGCTCTGCGTGCCCGTCGGTGCAGGCTTCGGTGCGACCCTCGCGCTCGGCCTCAACGACTTCTGGCACGCCAACCTGCTGGTCGCGCACTCCATGACGATGCTGCTCGGCTGGGTCGGCCTGACCGTCGTCGGCACGCTCGTCACCTTCTGGCCGACCGTGCTGCGCACCAGGATGGACGACCGCGCCGAACGCCTCGCGAAACAGGCCCTCCCGATCCTGCTCGGCGCCCTTGCCATCGTGATCGCCGGATCGCTCACCGGGCTCCGCCTGATCTCGGCCGTCGGCCTCCTCGGCTACGCGGCGGGCCTCGTCTGGTTCGGCCGCTGCCTCGTGGCGCCCGCCCGCAGGCAACCACCGCGCGAGTTCGCGTCGGCGTCGATCCTTGCGGGCGCCGTCTGGTCGACCATCGCGCTGATCATGACGGCGGTCCACGTCGCCTTCTCCGACGACCTCCGCCTGGCGACCGACTACCCGACGCTCGCGGCCGTGTGGGTCGTTGGGTTCCTGCTCCAACTCCTCACCGGTGCCCTCTCCTACCTGCTGCCCTCCGTCTTCGGTGGCGGCCCACGCGTCGTCAGGGCCGGGGGTCGCTACTTCGACCGGTTCGCCACCGCGCGACTCGTCATCATCAACGGGGGCCTGCTGCTGTGGCTGCTGCCGATCCCCAGTTGGGCCAAGGTGAGCGTCTCCTCGCTCGTGCTGCTCGCCCTCGTGGCGTTCATCCCGCTGCTGATCCTCGGCCTGCGCGCCGCCGCCATCGAGAAGCGGCGCGCCCAGGCGGGCGAGCCCGCCGACGAGGCGAAGCGGACCTCCGCGATCACCGGCAACGGGTTCGTGGCGGGGATCGCCGCCCTGGCGATCGCGCTGACGCTCGGCATCGGCGCCGACCCGTCGGCCGCCGGCCTCAACGCAGGCACGACGCCCACCACCCAGGTCGCCCCGACCGGGCAGACGGTCACCGTCGAGGTGATGGCCCACGACATGCGCTTCGAGCCGAACCGGGTGGAGGTCAACCCGGGCGACCGGGTCGTCATCAAACTGACCAACCACGATGCCACCAACGTGCACGACCTGATGATCGGCTCGGCGCGGACCCCACGCCTCGCCATGGGGGAGACCGCGGAACTCGACCTCGGCGTCGTCGGGGCCAGCATCGAGGGGTGGTGCACCGTCGTCGGCCACCGTCAGATGGGCATGGTCTTCGACGTCGTGGTCGCGGGTTCAGCGCAGCCCGAGCCGACGTCCGAACCCGCCGATCACAGCGGGCACGGCGCGACGGCAGACGCGTCGGCGAAGCTGAGCCGGATCGTCGACCCGGTCGCCCCGCCACTGCCCGCCGAGACGGTGCACAAGTACGAGTTCACGGTGACGGAGGTCCCGCTCGAGGTCGCGCCCGGCGTCTGGCAGCGTCGCTGGACCTTCAACGGCGGGTCGGTAGGGCCGACGCTGCGGGGAAGGGTCGGCGACACCTTCGAGATCACGCTGATCAACGACGGCACCATGGGACACTCCATCGACTTCCACGCGGGTGCGGTCGCGCCCGACCAGCCGATGCGCACCATCGCGCCGGGGGAGCGGCTCGTCTACCGGTTCACCGCCGAGCGGGCGGGCGTGTGGATGTACCACTGCTCCACCATGCCGATGAGCGCCCACATCGCCGCGGGCATGCACGGCGTCGTCATCATCGAACCGGAGGGCGGGCTGCCCAAGGTCGACCGTGAGTACGTGCTCGTGCAGTCCGAGGTGTTCACGACCAACGCCTCGACGGCGGACGCGGCGGTCGACATCGACCCGGCACGGATCGAGGCGGGTAACCCCGACTTCGTCGTGTTCAACGGCGTCGCGAACCAGTACGACCAGCAGATGTTCGAGGCGAAGGTGGGGGAGAAGGTCAGGTTCTTCGTCCTCGACGCGGGCCCCGACCGGGCGTCCAGTTTCCACATCGTCGGCGGCCAGTTCGACACGCTCTACCGCGAAGGCGGCTACCACCTCAAGGACGGCGTCGACGCGTTCGGCTCCTCAGGCGGGGGCGCGCAGGCGCTTGCCCTGCAGCCCGCCGAGGGCGGCTTCGTGGAGCTCACCTTCACGGAGGCGGGCCACTACCCGGTGGTCAGCCACCTGATGAGCGACGCCGAGCGAGGCGCACACGGCATCGTCCACGTCTCCTAAGCGGCGACCAGGCGGGGGTGCGGCCAGCCCTGCGTGAACCGGGTCGTGCCGGTGCGACGCTCAAGCCGCGCGGGCACGCCGAAGTGCGTGAGCCAGTCGGGCGCCCGCTCGCCGAGCACCACGGAGGCAGTGGCCCAGGCGTTGGCCTCAAGCGCGCTGCCCGCCGCGACCGTCACCTGAGTCCAGACCCCGTCGGCGACGTCTCCGGTGCGCGGGTCGACCACCGCGGTCGCGCCCTCCGTTGCGGCGGCGGCAGAGCGGGCAAGCGCCGCGCGGGTCGTCGAGACCAGTTGCAGCGTCTTGCCGGTGGGGCTCGTGACGGGGATCCGCCACCCTTCATCCGGATGGTCGCCCGCGACGGCCATGTCCCCGCCGATGCTGACCAGGAAACCGCCCCGATGCTCCTCCGCGAGTCGCTGCACCAGCAGGTCGGCGGCGCGGGCCGGAGCGGTGGCGCTGAGGTCGAGGACGCAGCCGCGGGGCAGCGTCACGGTGCCCTCGCCGAGCACGATCCGCTCCCAGCCGTACGGCTGATCCTCGGAGGCGAGCGACCCGACGGTGGGGTCGACGAGGCCGCCGGTCAGGTCGGCCGCCCACAGCGCGGCGCGCAGGTAGTCGATCAGCGCATCGCTTGCCGGGACGGTGATCTCCGCGAAGCGCGCGAGCCTGCCGAGCCGCGACACCTCGGAGCCGTGCAGGTCGAGCGAGGTGGTGGCCGCAAGCGCGTTGACCGTCGCGATGACCTCGTCGATGGCGGGGAAGAGTTCCTCGGGCTCGGTGGTGATGACGAGGCAGTCGAGGCCCATGACGGTGAAGGTGGCTTCGTGCGGGTAACGACCCATCGTCGGGTCCTTCCGGTCGGGATCAGGCATGTTCCGACTCAACCAATCGAGTCTGTGAGCAGGCTGTGAGTCACATGGGTGGCGTGTGTGAGCGCAACTGCGCCCGAATGGGTGAGCGGATTCACCTCTGGCCTGGGGGCCGTTAGGATCGAACGCGTTCGCTCGTGAAGGGAAAGTACCTGTGTCTGCAGCCGGTCTGGAAGCCGCCCGTCAGAAGATGCTCGACGCCGGAGTGTCCGCACCCGCGATCGAGGTGTTCTCGCGCTTCTACGAGCTCCTCGAATCCGGCGCCACCGGGGTCATCCGGGAGGACACCATCGAGCCGCTCCTCGATCCGCCGATGCTGGCGGACGTCGACATCACCGATGCCCAGGCCCGCGAGGCGATCGGGAAGACCGTCATCATCAAGCTCAACGGCGGCCTCGGCACGTCGATGGGCCTCGACAAGGCCAAGACCCTGCTCAAGGTCCGTGACGGCATGAACTTCCTCGACCTGATCGCCCGGCAGGTGCTCGCGGCGCGGGAACGCTACGACGCGCGCCTCCCCCTGCTGCTGATGAACTCCTTCCGCACCGAGGACGACACCCTCGAATACCTCGCCAAGTACCCGGAACTGTGCGTCGAGGACCTTCCGCTCAGCTTCGTGCAGAGCAAGGAACCCAAGCTGCGCTCCGACGACCTGACGCCTGTCGAGTGGCCCGACGACCCCACGCTCGAGTGGTGCCCGCCCGGTCACGGCGACCTGTACCCCGCCCTCGAAGGCTCCGGCGCGCTCGACAAGCTCATCGAGCACGGCTTCCGTTACGCCTGCGTCTCCAACGGCGACAACCTGGGCGCCGCGCCCAACGCCACCATCGCCGGCTGGTTCGCGCAGTCGGGCGCCCCCTACGCCGCCGAGCTGTGCCGCCGCACGATCAACGACAAGAAGGGTGGCCACCTCGCGATCCGCAAGGAGGACGGGCAGTTGATCCTGCGCGACACGGCCCAGACGGCAGCCGAGGAGATGGACTACTTCACAGACGAGCACCGTCACCCGTTCTTCCACACCAACAACCTGTGGTTCGACCTGGTTGCGTTGCGGGCCGCGCTCACCGAGCGCAACTCGGTGCTCGGCCTTCCGCTGATCCGCAACGAGAAGACTGTCGACCCGGGCGACTCGTCCTCGACGCCGGTGATCCAGATCGAGTCCGCGATGGGCGCCGCGATCGAGGTGTTCGAGGGCGCCACCGCGATCTGCGTCGGCCGCGACCGGTTCCTTCCCGTCAAGACCACCAACGAACTGCTGCTGCTGCGCTCCGACGTGTACTCGCTGACCTCCGAGGGCAAGCTGGTCGCCACCACCGAGTCGACCCCCGAGATCGCGCTCGACTCGCGCTACTACAAGCTTGTCGACGAGTTCAGCCGCCGGATCCCGTCCGCGCCGTCGCTGCGCAAGGCGTCCTCGCTCAAGGTCACGGGCGACTGGACCTTCGAGCCGGGCATCGTGGTGACCGGTGACGTCGAACTGCTCGACGAGGGCGGCCCCGCGACGATCCCGGTCGGCACGCACCTCGGTGACTGACGTCGACCTGGCCGAGGCACTGACCCTCGCCCTGACCGGCCAGCGGCTCCCCGTCGGTGACGAGGGGCTCGAGGTGGCGTTGGCCCGGGCCGGGTTCGACCGTTCGAGCCTCGCCGACCTCAGGCATCGCTGCCAGGAGGAGATGCGACCCTGGCCCTTCGCCGTTCCGCTCGATGAGCGGCGCGCCATCGGTTTCGCGCGTTTCGACGCCGCCCTCGCCGAGGCGCGGCGGGACCTCGGTCTCGATGGGCTGACCGCCGCCAGGCAGGCGATCCGGCCGCTCACCAGGGACGAGCAGCGACTCGCCGACGACCGGCCACCCCACTGGGGCTGAAGCCCGAGATGGGGGAGCAGTGTGGCGGCGGACCGGGCGCCGATCGTCGCTCGATGCCCGTGTGACGCGCGGCCGTCCGATGGGCGGGCGCTCCGCACCGACGTCGACGCATCGGCCGATCGCGTCGCAAGAGAACGTGCCGCGCGGCTCTGTTCCACACCGGGCTGTGCTCGACCGGGGCGGCTCGGTTGTGCCCCCGACGCCGGGTCGTGGGCGAGGCGGTGCCGCCATCCCGAGGTTGCGCTTCGTGCTCGTTGCGGGGGCCGACGGTGGCCGGCGTGGCGGGCGCAGGTCAGGGCATGAAAAACGGGGCGCCCCCGAAGGGACGCCCCGAATCTCTGAGGTGGCTCAGTTGCGCTGGGTCTTCAGCACGTCGCGGATCTCGACGAGCAGTTCCTCGGTGGTGGGAGCCGCGGCCTCTTCCTCGACGGGCTTCTCGAAGCGCGCCTTTGCCTTGTTGTAGGGGAGCACGACGCCGAAGTAGACGATGGCGGCCATGATCACGAACGCGACGAGCGCGGTCAGGAACACGCCGACGCTGACGCCGCCCGGCTTCCAGGCGGAGAAGTCCGGCGTGCCGCCGGCCTTGCCGAGGATGTCCATGAACATCGTGGTGAAGGCCTCGACGACGGTGGCGAACGCGCCGCCGATGACGAAGGCGACGGCCAACTCAACGAGGTTGCCGCGCAGCAGGAATTCCTTGAAACCCTTCATATGAAGTGTCTTTCTGTGTGCCTCGCCGTGGCGGGGGATTTGCCCGGCGCTGCAAGAGGGCAGCACGGGTGGGCCAGCAATTGACCGCGAAGAAATATATAACGATCAAAGGGGCCGTGGCAACACCCTTCGGCCCCGCAACCCTACACCGTGCCCAAAATCACACTGACCCCGACCCCCTGTCCGAACGTCGCGACGTTGGCCGCATCCTCGCGCGGCACGTCGACGAGGATCATCGTCGAGGGGCGTTGGGTGGCGTCCGCCAGTCGGCCCGCAGCGTCCGGTCCTGAGGGCAGCGCCACGATCAGCGCGTCGGAGCAGAGTACGACCATCGAGTCGGGGCCTTGGGTCACCAAGGAGACCCTGTCGCCAGGGGAGAGCAGCGCCCGCAGCCCGTCGTCGGAGACCGCGATCGGCACGATCGCACGACCCTCTGCCGCCCGGTGGTCGTTGGCGAGGGAACCAGGCTGCAGCACGCTGCCGCCGCTGACAGGTGCCGCGAGTGTGCGCCCGACCGCCTCGTCGGGCGAGGCGAGCGCCTGGTCGGGCAGCGCCCCGGGTGGCAGCCCTCTCACCTCCACGTCCGCGGCGGTGAGGATGTGCCCGGCCGGCAGCGCGGCGGTGGTGACGACCGCGTCGACGGTCTCGACAGGCGTCCTTAGCGCCTCGGCGAGCAGCAGGACGGAGGCGGCGGCCAGCAACGCGCCGATGGCGCGCCGGTGCCAGGAGACGAAGGTGACGATGGAGGTGGCAATGCGTCGCATGCCCCGTCATCCGCCGCGGCTGGGTGGAATTCCCACTATCCACAGGGCAAGGCCGGTCGATACTCCTGCTGGACGGTCTGGCCTTGAGCATGTTTGGTAGCTCGTTTGCGATTGGAACGTTCAACCGCGGCCCGAACGGCAACGAGAAACCAAACATGCTCAAACAAGCGGCCGGGCCCAGGTCGAGACGTCCGGGCACCGAGCGGTGGTTGCGGTCGTTCGTTCGTCGAGCTTGTCGAGACGTCCGAGAGTCGGCGGTGGCTGTGGGGTTCGTTCGTCGAGCTTGTCGAGACGTCCGAAGGTCGAGCAGTGGTTGCGGACCCTTCGACAGGCTCAGGAAACGGTGGTCGGCTCAGGGAACGGTGGTCGGCTCAGCTCAGGGGTGTGCCAGCTCAGCGCGTGGCGAACAGGGTCAGGCCGACTTCGCCTGGGGAGCGGACGCGGCGGGCGCGGACTCGGTCTTGGCGGGCTTGGCAGCCGGGGTGTCGGACTTCTTGTCCGAGGCGGGCAGCGACGACGACTTGCGCGAGTCGGTGCGGTAGAAGCCGGATCCCTTGAAGACGACGCCGACGGCGCTGAAGACCTTGCGGAGCTCACCCTCGCACTCGGGGCACACGGTCAGCGCGGGGTCCGAGAACTTCTGCACAGCCTCGAGCTCGTTGCCGCAGTTGGTGCAGCGGTACTGGTACGTGGGCATGGATCGGCTTTCTTCAGCGGGGGGTGACCGTTCCATGATAGTTCAGCGCTCAAAGATCGACCCAGTCCGTCTCGGTGACAACGCCTTGGACCGCGACGTCGTGTTCCTCCATCGGCACGGTGGCGACGACCTCGGCCCCGCGGGACAGGGCGACGACCGGGGTGCCGGGTCTGCGCGACGGCAGAGCCCGGTCGTACCAGCCGCCGCCGGTGCCGAGCCTGGACCCGTCCATGCCGACGCTCAGGGCGGAGACCAGGACCAAGTCGGCGCGGGCGAGCGCCTCCGGTCCGAGTCGCCGGCCGTTCGGTTCGGGGATGTCTCGCCAGCCGGGCACCATCTGCCCCCAGGAGGCGAACTCGGCCCAGTCGACGCGGCGCCGCAGCACGGGAAGGAGTACCGTCCACCCAGCGTCGGCCAGAGCATCGATCAGCTCGGTGGTACCGGGCTCGCCCGGCAGGGAGGCGTACAGCGCGACGGTGCCGGGCCGCCCGGCGAGCCGGGCGAGGACATGTTCGGTGCGGGCGCGGTCCTCCGCAGTCCAGACGGACGGGGCGAGCGCGGCCCGCTGGGCCAACACGGCGGCTCGCAGCGAGTCCTTCCGGTGTCGGCTGACCATTGCCATATCGTAGGACCCATGGCTTGGTTTGCCCGCAATAAGCAAGAGCCCGTCGTCGAAGAGCCGGTGGAGGAGCCTCGTCTTCCCGATCCGCCCGCCGTCGACGCGGCCGGGCTGCGCAGCGTCGCGGACCACACGTCCTACCTGCTGAGCCTCGTCGAGCCGCTGAGGCCGTTCGGCATGACGCTGCTCGACGCCTGGGACCAGGTCGTGTGCGAGGACATCGACTCGATGATCAACGTCCCACCGAACAGCACGGCGAAGGTCGAGGGGTACGCGGTGCGCGCCTCTGACCTGCTCGACGACGAAGGACACCTCGCGGAGCCGCTCGAACTGATCGAACTGGGCGACACTGACCGGCTCCCCGCCGGCGCCGCGGTGGCCGTGGTGCCAGGCGACGTGTTGCCGCGCGGCGCCAATGCGGTGCTTCCGACGACGTTCGGCACCCTCACCGAGGGTCGCGTGCGGCTCGTGGAGAAGGTCGCGGCGGGCGAGTACGCCCGGGCCGCGGGAGAGCACCTCGAGGCGGGCACCCGGCTGCTCAGCGAGGGCGACACCCTCGACGACCGTGCCATCGGCCTGCTGGCCGGCGCAGGCATCGACAAGGTGATGGTGCGCCCCCGCCCGCGCGTCGTGGTGGTCAGCTCGGGCGAACACCTCGTCGACCCGGGCGACGAGATCGGCCACGGCCAGAGCGCCGACGCCAACTCGTTCATGATCGCCGCTGCCGCCCGAGCTGTCGGTGCGACCGTGTTCCGCGTCGCCGTCCACTCCAATGACCCCGCGGCCATCAAGCAGGTCGTCACCGACCAACTGATCCGCGCCGACCTCGTCATCTCGACGACGGGCGGCAAGCGCGAGGACTACGAGGCGGTCGCCGCCGTCATGCAGGACATCGGCCTGGTCGACTCGGTCAACGTCGCGATGTCGCCGGGCCGGATGCAGACCTTCGGGCTGATCGGCGAGGACCGCGTCCCGATGCTGATGCTGCCCGGCAACCCCGTCAGCGCCTACGTGACCTTCCAGGCGTTCGCACGGCCGATGATCCGCCAGTTGATGGGCGCGGGCACCTCGCACCGCGCCGTGAGGGCCATCGCGACGCAGTCGCTGCGCTCGATGCTCGGCCAACTCCACCTGCTCCGCGGCAGGGTGACGTCCGAGGGAAGCGTCCGTCAGGTCGCGCCCGTGTCGATGCCGCACGCGCTCGGCGAACTCGCCGCGTCCAACGCCCTGATCGTGGTGGACGAGGCGGTCGACTCCGTCCGCGCGGGCGAGGCCGTCAAGGTCTGGCTGCTGGACGAGGAGTAGTCACCCGACTTTTCTCCAACACCCGACGCGCCCGGCCTGTCGGGGCGCAAATTACACGGTTGTTGTTTACGGTTGTCGCATGCTCGCCGGAATCCTCATCTCCCTTGTTGTCGTCGCCGGCCTCGCCCTCGCCCTGCCATGGGTGATGTCGCAGCGGACGGCCGATGTGGAGCTCGACGGGGACCCGACGGAGCGCTTCTCCAATTCGGTTCGGATCCTGCGTCGCGACGTCGAGGACTACCAGGACGAGGACACCTCCGCCGTTTCGACACCGTTGACGCGCCGCGCCGAGGTGCATGAACTGCGGATGATCGCGCGCCAGGCGGCGAAGCGTCGGCTCGTGGTCGTGTGTGCGCTGCTCGTCGCGCTGGTCACGCTCACGGTGCTCGCCTTCCTGGCGATCGTGCCGTGGTGGAGCCTCGCGATTCCCGGCGGCCTGCTGGTCGCATTCCTAGCGGTCGCGCGCTTCTCCGTGGTGTCGATGCACCGCAGCCTCGACGCACGCGCCGCGGCAGTCGAGCGGGGCTTCGACGAGAACGAGGACACCGAAACCATCGATCTGACCGACTTCGAAGGCACCGAGGGCATCGAGATCTCCGTCGATCTGTCGATGCCGACCACGACCGGCGCGCTGTGGGACCCGATCCCCGTCACTCCCGCGACCTACGTGTCGCAGCCGCTGCTGCCGCGCACGGTCCGCACCATCGACCTCTCGGCCCCCGTGACGGCCGCGGAGCCGATCGTCCCGACCGCAGACCACCCGGCGGCAGAGGTCGTCGAGTCGGAGGAGACGATGACCACCGACAACGTCGCACAGTTCCGCCCCCGCGCGATCGGCGAGTGAACCGGCCTGGTTTGTGGCGCGCCCAGCGGCGCTGCTAGACTCAACGACGCTTGAAAAGCATGGGGCTATGGCGCAGTTGGTAGCGCGTCTCGTTCGCAATGAGAAGGCCGGGGGTTCGAATCCCCCTAGCTCCACCACCATCAGAAGACTCCCGATCCACAAGGGTCGGGAGTCTTTGCGTTCCGGCCGGATCTGGACCTCCGTGATCCTGACAGCGCATGATTCTGGGAGAATCCCTTGGTTGATACCCCTGGGGGGTATACGGTGGGGGTCATGACGAGGCGTGAGAACTCAGAATCCGAACGCAACGAGAACGATCCGGGCGAGGCGTCGGGCGCACCCGCGCAACACCGCGGACCGCACGACCACACCGAACCGCCCCACGGTGACCGGGACGATCATCGAGCGAGCCAGGCGCATTCACCTGCGCCGACCGGGCAACACGAAGGCCATGGGACGGAGGCGGCGCACGCCAGCCACGACATGACCGCCATGGACGGGACCCACGGCAGTGGCCACCCGAGCGCCGCGGACCAGAAGGCGCATGCCGGTCACGCGGACCGCGAGGCGCCGGACCCTCACCCGGACCACAAGACGCCTGACTCTCACGCGGATCACGAGGCGCATGACCCTCACGCGGATCACGAGGCGCATGACCCTCACCCGGACCACCAGGCGCATGACCCTCACGCGGATCACGAGGCGCATGACCCTCACCCGGACCACGAGGCGCATGCCGGTGGCGCTGACCACGACGGCGGGCACACCGATCACGCTGGCCACGATGCCCATGCCGGTCACTCGAACCATGCCGGTGGTCACTCAGGCCATGTCGCCCGGTTCCGGCGGCTCTTCTGGATCATGCTGGTCCTGGCGGTGCCGGTGATCGGGTTCAACGACATGTTCGCCCACCTCGTCGGCTACCACCTCCCCGCTGCGGCTTTCGTCGGGTGGATCTCGCCGGTGCTCGGCACCGTGATGTACCTCTGGGGCGGATGGCCGTTCCTGACCGGGGCTGTCTCCGAGATCCGGCAGCGGAAGCCGGGCATGATGCTGCTGATCGGCCTTGCCATCACCGTCGCCTTTCTCGCCTCGATGGGATCGAGCCTCGGTCTTCTCGATGCGCAACTCGACTTCTGGTGGGAACTGGCCCTCCTGATCGTCATCATGTTGCTCGGCCACTGGATCGAGATGCGTTCGCTCGCGCAGACGACCTCTGCGCTCGACTCCCTCGCGGCCCTGCTGCCCGACGAGGCCGACCTGGTCAAGGGAGACGAGACGGTCAAGGTGTCGCCGGCCGAGCTCACGGTCGGTGACCTCGTCGTGGTGCGTCCCGGGGCGTCGGTGCCTGCCGACGGGCGGATCGTGGCGGGCAGCGCGCACCTGGACGAGGCCATGATCACCGGCGAGTCTGCGACCGTGAAGCGCGGCGTCGGCGATCACGTCGTCGCGGGCACGGTCGCCACCGACTCGGGCCTGAGGGTCGAGGTGACCGCAACCGGCGAGGACACCGCGCTTGCGGGCATCCGCAGGCTTGTCGCCGACGCCCAGTCCTCCTCGTCCCGCGCACAGCGACTCGCGGACAAGGCCGCAGCGCTGCTGTTCTGGTTCGCACTGGGAGCCGCCGTCATCACGGCCATCGTGTGGACGCTGCTCGGTCGACCCGACGACGCGGTCGTGAGGACCATCACGGTGCTGGTGATCGCCTGCCCCCACGCGCTGGGGCTCGCCATCCCGCTTGTGGTCTCCATCGCCACCGAGCGCGCGGCCCGCGGCGGGGTCCTGATCAAGGACAGGCTCGCGCTCGAACAGATGCGTACCATCGACACCGTCCTGTTCGACAAGACCGGCACCCTCACCAAGGGGGAGCCGACCGTCACCGCCGTCGAGGCGACCGGAGGGTTCAGCCAGGACCAGGTGCTCGCCTTGGCAGCCGCGGCGGAGTCGGACAGCGAGCACCCGCTCGCCCGGGCCATCGTCGGGGCGGCGGCCGCTCAGGATCTCACTGTGCCGCCCTCCAGCGGATTCTCCTCGTCTCCGGCGGTGGGAGTGACGGCGACGGTGGACGGTTCGACCATCGCCGTCGGAGGCCCCTACCTGCTGAGCGAGACGGGCACTTCCGAACTGCCGGTCGCTGAGCGGTGGCGCGCCGAGGGCGCCATCATCCTGCACGTGCTGCGCGACGGCGAGGTCATCGGTTCGCTCCGGCTTGCCGACGAGATCCGAGCCGACTCCCGCGAGGCAGTCGAGGCGCTCCAGTCCGCCGGGACACAGGTCGTCATGATCACCGGGGACGCGCAGGCCGTCGCTGACACCGTCGCGGCGGAACTGGGCATCGACCGCGTCTATGCGGGAGTCAAGCCCGAGGACAAGGCTGGGAAGGTCCAGGAGTTGCAGTCCGAGGGGCGCCGCGTGGCAATGGTCGGCGACGGCGTCAACGACGCTCCCGCACTGGCGAGCGCCGACGTCGGCATCGCCATCGGGGCTGGCACCGACGTCGCCATCGCCTCTGCCGGGGTGATCCTCGCCTCCGACGACCCGCGCTCCGTGCTGTCGGTCATCGAACTCAGCAGGGCGACCTACCGCAAGATGAAGCAGAACCTCTGGTGGGCGGCGGGATACAACCTGATCGCGGTGCCGCTCGCCGCCGGTGTGCTGGCGCCCGTCGGGTTCGTGCTCCCGATGAGCGTCGGGGCGATCCTGATGTCGGCCTCGACGGTCGTGGTCGCGCTCAACGCGCAGTTGCTGCGGCGCCTCGATCTCAGCCCAGCCGCAAGCGCGGCGCGCTTCCTCCAACGCTGAAACCTCTGCGGCGGGATCGACGTGGATAACGGTCCCAGAGACCGGGCGCGTCGGATCTCGGTGATCGCTACCGGCCCGCCCCACGCGGACCTAGGCTCGAAGGGAAGGCAACGAAGCGGAGGAGAGGTCATGAGGACGTACGTGGTGGTCGGTGGCGGGCTGGGCGGCGCGAAGGCCGTCGAGGAACTGCGCGACCTGGACGGTGAGGCGCGGATCGTGCTGATCGACGGGGAGGAACTGCTGCCCTACGAGCGCCCGCCGCTGTCGAAGGAGTACCTGCTGGGGGAGAAGATGCTCGACGAGTTCACCCCGCTGTCGGCCGGCTGGTTCACCGACAACCAGGTCGAGGCGCGCGTCGGAATCTTCGCGACCGACCTGGACGCCGAGCAGCAGATCGTCCACCTGTCCGACGGCACCAGCATCCACTACGACGGCCTCGTGCTCGCGACGGGGTCGCGGCCCCGCACCGTCAACCTGCCGGGCGTCGCGCGTCCCGGGGTGCAGGTGCTGCGCACCCTCGCCGAGTCGGATCAGCTGAAGTCCGCGCTCGAGTCGGGCGGCCCGCTCGTCATCTACGGTGGCGGCTGGATCGGGCTGGAGGTCGCCGCCGCGGCGCGCACCCGCGATGTCCCCGTCACCGTCGTGGTCCGCGAGGACAAGGTGCTGCGCCAACTCGGCGACGAGATCGGCGACCGCTTCCTCGCGATGCACCGCGACCACGGGGTCGTGTTCGAACTCAACGCCACCATCGCGTCGATCGACGGCGACGGCGACTCCGGTCCCGTCACCGGCGTAACCCTCGGCGACGGGCGCAAGGTCGACGCCTCACACGTCCTGATCGCCGTCGGGGCAGACCCGCGCGTCGAACTGGCAAGCGCCGCAGGCCTCGAGGTCGACGACGGGGTGGTCGTCGACGACACCCTCGTCACCAGCGACCCTCACATCGTGGCGGTCGGCGACATCGCCAACGCCCAGAACACCTGGGTGGGCGACCGGATCCGGGTGCAGCACTGGGCGGCGGCGCTCAAGATGCCGGAGGTGGCGGCCCGCACGCTGGTCGGCGACGACGCGCACTACGACGCACCCCCGTACTTCTACACCGATCAGTACGACCTCGGCATGGAGTTCCGGGGCCTGATTCCCGAGAACGCGCGGCTCGTGCAGCGCGGCGGGGACGACGAGTACATCGTGTTCTGGCTGCGCGAGGACGGCGTGCTGCGGGCCGCGATGAACGTCAACGTGTGGGACCAGGGCGACGCCATCGAGGAGATCCTGAAGTCGGAAAAGCCCGTCGATCCGGACAAGTTGGCCGACCCGAACGTGCCGCTGGGAGAGGTCAGCGCTGGTTGATCTTGTCGTAGCGCTTTCCGGCGTCCTTGGGGCCCTGGGCCATCAGGATGATCATCACGATCGAGCCGAGCCACGGCACGAGGTTGATCAACTGCAGCAGGCCCGAGTTGTCGGTGTCGTGCAGGCGACGGGTGCCAAGGGCGATGCCGGGGACGACCGCGGCCAGGATGTACAGCACGCCGACCGTGCCGAGGAGCCCACCGAGCGCGCCACCCTCGAAGGCCGAAGAGAGCATGCTGAAGCCAGCGAAGCCGACCGCGTGGATGAGGAACACCCACCAGTACTCGGCGAGGCTGGCGCGACCGGAGAACGTCAGGCCGCGCGTCCAGAACCGCTTGTACGACTCGACCAGGTTGGCGCCGCGTAGCGGGGCATCCGGTGCGGACAGGTCCTCCAGCAGGGGACGGCCGTAGAACGGTTGCTGCACCATCGGCGCGTACGGCTGGGGCTGCTGCCCGTAGAACGGGACGCCGTAGGCCCCGCTGTTCTGCTGCGGCGGGCCGTAGGCGTAGTCGGTGTTCGCGTCCTGGTACTGGTAACCGAGCGGTTCCGGCTCCGGGGGAGCACTCGGCTGCGGCTGGGCGACCGGCCTCGGGGTCACCTCGGCACCCGCGTCGGTGGGCTGGTCCAGTGCGCCATAGGGATCGTCGGTCATGCCTGACAGTTTCTCACGTCCGAAGCCCAGACCTCCATCGGGACGGGGCGGATCGGGGAGATGCGAGACGCAGGTCGGACGACGCGGCGGCCGCCCTGCCGACCCTGGTCCGATGACCCTCAGCGCTGGGGACGAACGTCCTTGAACTCGCGCAGGTGATAGGCAAGCGACGAGTCGCCGGCGGTCTCGGCGGAGACCACCGTCGCCACGACGACCGTGTGGTCGCCGCCCGGCAGGAACTCGAGTTCCTCGCAGCGCAGCCATGCCGCGGCCTCCGTCAGCCGGGGAAGGTCGTGGTCGAGGGTCCAGTCGAGATCGGCGAACCGGTCGGGGGTGTGCCTGCTTGCGAACTTGATGGCCGCGTCGGCCTGGTGGCCCGCGAGGATGTTGACGCCTGCCCGCCCCGAGGCGCGGAGCCGGTCGATCATGCCGCCCCTGTTGTCGAGCGCGAACACCACCATCGGCGGATCGATCGACAGCGAGGCGAAGGCCGAGACGGTGGTTCCGGTGGGCTGCCCGTCGGCGCTCGTCGTGATCACGGTCACCGGCGCCGGGACCCGGGCCATGGCGTCACGGAAGCTGGCCTCGAGTTCGTCCACGGCCCCACCGTATCCCCCTGCCGAAGCCGCTGACGTCGTCGTCCAGCCCGGTCACCTTCCGGGGTTCCATTGCCGCGGGTGAGCCGCCGGGCCGCCGTCGTCCGATATTTTGGCAAGGACGCATCCCCCGCGACGGGGGGAGCGGGAATCGGAGGCGCGCAGTGCAGGTCGAGTGGTGGAGCATCATCCCGTTTGTCGTGCTGCTCGGGTGCATCGCCGTTCTGCCGCTCGTCCCCGCCACCGCGCACGCCTGGGAGCGTAACTCGGTCAAGCTGACCCTTGCCCTGGTGCTCGGCCTCCCGATCGCCGCGTGGTTTGTGATCGCAGGCGCAGGGGGAGAGGTGGTCCATGCGCTGGTCGAATACGGGCAGTTCATCATCCTGCTGCTCGCGCTGTTCGTCGTCTCCGGCGGCATCTTCCTTTCCGGCGACATCCGTGCGACCCCGCGCAACAACACCATCTTCCTGGCCATCGGCGGCGCCATCGCGTCGTTCATCGGGACAACGGGCGCGGCGATGCTGCTGATCCGGCCGCTGCTCAACACCAACAGCGAACGCCGCCACAAGGCGCACACCGTGGTGTTCACCATCTTCATCGTTGCCAACTGCGGAGGCATCCTCACCCCGCTCGGCGACCCGCCGTTGTTCCTCGGCATGCTCCGCGGAGTGCCGTTCGAGTGGACGCTCGGGCTGTTCAGGGAGTGGCTGTTCGTCAACGCGCTGCTGCTGATCGCCTACTACGCCTTCGACCGGCGCGCCTACGCGGCGGAGGACCCCGAGGCGATCCAGGCCGACGACACGCAGCGCACCCCGCTCGGGCTGCGGGGCGCCGTCAACATCGTCTTCTTCGCGGCGATCATCGTCGCGGTCGCCTTCCTCCCGTCGCTTGACCTGCACGCGATCGAGACGGGGCACGCGGCGTGGCACCAGTGGGTTCCGTGGCGCGAGGTCGTGATGCTGCTGGCGGCGGGATCGTCGTTCGCGTTCGGGGACAAGGTGGCCCGCTTCGAACTGAACCAGTTCTCCTGGACGCCGATCCTGGAGGTCGCCGCGCTGTTCATCGGCATCTTCCTGACGATGATCCCCGCGTTGAACTACCTGGGGCAGGTCGCGGACAAGTTCCCGCTGAACCGGATCACGCTGTTCGTCTTCACCGGCGGCATCTCCGGGGTGCTGGACAACGCCCCCACCTACGCGACCTTCTTCGAGATCTCCTCAATGCTGCCTGGCGAGCCGCGCGTCGCGGGCGTGCCCGAGGTGTTGCTGATCTCGGTCGCGCTCGGCGCGGTGTTCGGCGGGGCTCTGACCTATATCGGCAACGGGCCCAACTTCATGGTCAAGTCGGTCGCCGACTCGGCGGGCGTCGAGACGCCGTCGTTCGGCGGCTACATCGTGCAGAGCCTGACGCACCTGGTGCCGGTGCTCGCGGCGATGGCGCTGATCTTCCTCACCGACGGCTGGCTGTGGCGGGGCCTCGGGATCGCCGTCGCGGTCGGGCTGGTCGCCCGGTCGCTGCTGATGATCGCGAAGACCCCCAAGCCGAAGGAACTGGCCGGCTGAGCCGGGCGACCGCTGGTCAGGCGGTCGGCGAGGACAGGGCGGTGTCGCCTGAGGCCGTCGAGATCGTCAGGGAGCCGCTCACGTCGGAGGGCCAGTCGGCCGTCACGGCGCCGTCGATGCCGACCTCGACGCCGAGCACACCGCCGACGATGAACTCGCACCATGACCCGGCCGACGAGCAGGCCCAGTCGATCAGGTACGGGTACTGACCCGGGGCCTTGCGGGCGCCTCCGTCGACGGTCGGGGCCGCCTCCTCGACGAAGTGCGCCTGCCCTGGCGGGCCCTGGCGCGTGGTGCGGCGCAGCCCCTCGACCCACTCCATCACACCGGCGCGGCCCCCAAGCGCGATCGATGCTCGGCCTGCGTCGGCCGGCCAGGCGGGGTAGGCGCCGTTCCATTGGTGGTCCGGTCGCACGGAGAAGCCCGCGTCGCCGTCCTTCGGGCTGAGCGCCCGCATCCAACTCGGGCTGCGCAACTCGGTCTCGAAGAAGCGCACCATCTCCGCGCGCTGCTCCTCCGGCAGGTCGGCCGCGATCGTGGTGCCGACCGTCGCGAAGTCGTAGCAGTGCCTGGTGGCGTGCCGCGAGCCGTCGGGGTACCTGGCGTCGAAGAACCCGTCCCCGGGGCGGTACAACTCCAGCACCTTCGGGAGCAGCGCCTCGGCCTCCGCCTCGAGGCGCTCGGCCTCGGCGGTCTCGCCGCGCAGCCTGCTGAGCTCGGCGGCGGTGCGCATCGACCACACGTTGGCCGCCTGCAGGCTCGCCACCTCGTGCACGTAGGTGCTGACGCATTCGAGCAGGTTGTCGATGCCCCCGTAGTCGGCAAGACCCGACGCGTTGCGCTTGTCCTGCCAGGCGAGCGACCAGTCGCGGACGTGCTCGATCATGCTGCGCGTCGAGCCGTCCGGGCCCTCCACCTCGACGTCGAGGAAGTCGACGTCGCCGGTGAACCGCACGTAGTCGGCGGTCAGCCGCACCAGCGCGTACTGGTTGACGGAGTACCAGTAGCCGACCGGGTGCCCCGTGACCCATTCGGTGCCGAAGTGCGAGTTGATGTCCAGCCCGACCCAGTGCAGGATCTGGCGGCGCATCACGTCCGGCTCCAACTGCGCGTGCACCCAGGAGCTGAGGGAGTAGTCCCAGATGAAGGTCGTGGTCTGCCAGTAGCGCGGCATCAGGGTGTCGTAGACGGTGCCGAGCACCGACGCGGGGTTGGTGCGACGGAACCAGAGCGTCCCCATCGCGCCCCACCAGTACAGCTCGCGGAGGGCGTCGTTGTCGGTCTCCAGCGCGGGCAGGTGCCCCTCGAAGACGTCGTTGCCCGGCGTGAACAGCGCGGCCAACTCGTGGTTCCAGGTGTCGCGCGCCGCGTTGACGGCGCCCTCGGGGTCCGCCTCGATGGCGTCCCAGGCCGCCTGCGCCGCGTCCCTGTCGCCGGCGATCGCGTGCGCGTACCAGTAGGTGGCGCTCTGGCCCGTCGCGAGGTCGACGGCCACCTCGATCACGCGGCCGTCGTCGTCGACCAGCCCGTCCGGCGCGCCGAGCAGGCCCTGCAGGCTGACGGCGCCCTCACCGTCGGGGATGCCCCAGCGGCGTGCCCCGTCGGCCTCCAACCGGTTCGGCGCCTGCGGCGGCTCGGCGCGCAGCCACGGCTCGCCGCTGCGGGTCACGGTGGAGTCGATCCACAGGCCGAGCCGCAGGTGACGTTCGGGGCCCTCGTTGGTGACGTCGATGCGCACCAGCGCCGCCGGCTGCCCGGGAGGGCACACCGTGACGGTCTCGACGCGCCAGCCGTTGACGGTGGTGGCCCTGGTGACCCGATCGGGCCGCCAGACGACGCGGACGCCCTGGCCCGACGCCTGCGCGAGCGCCCCGTCCAGGTACAGCCGGGCGCTGACGGAGTCGCCCTGTGAGATCGGTGGCACGTTCAGCGAGCGCACCGCGACCGCATCGTGGTCGACCTGGACGACCGCCCAGTGGTTCGTCAGGCCGGGAGGGCTGATCATGTCGTCGTAGGTGTCGGTGACGGTCGCGCTGGTGAAGTCGTCGACGGTGGGCAGTCGCATGGGTCTGAGGCCTTCTTGTCGTGGAGGGGTCAGTACTGGCCGAGGGCGAGGCCCTTGGTGAAGTAGCGCTGGGTGAGCAGGAAGAGGATGACGGTGGGGATCGACACGATCAGGCCGCCGGAGAGCACCGTCGGCATCGTCGATCCGCCGTAGGTGGTCTGCAGGGCGGCGAGCGCCGGCATCACGGGTCGCACGGTCTCGGACTGGCTCAGCGTCAGGCCGAGCAGCAGGTCGTTCCAGATGAAGGTGGCCTGCAGGATGAAGATCGCCACCAGCGCGCTGACGGCGTTTGGCAGGTAGATCCGCCAGAAGATCCGCCATGCGCTCGCGCCGTCCATGGTGGCGGCCTCGAACAGCGAGTAGGCGAAGTTGGAGAAGAAGTTGCGCATCACGAAGGCCGAGAACGGCACCGAGATGACCATGTAGATCAGCAGCATGCCGATGTGGGTGTCGAAGATGTTCAGTTCGACGTAGGCGATGAACAGCGGCATCAGGACCATCTGGATCGGGAAGACGGTCGAGCAGAAGATCACCACGAACCACGCGAAGCCGTTGCGGAGCTTCAGGGCGATGATCGCGAACCCCGCCATCGCGCCGATCACGACGGCGATCATCGGGGCGACGATGGCGTAGAGCAGCGTGGACCAGATGCCGTCGGAGATGCGGCCGCGGTTCCAGGCGTCGGCGAAGTTGGAGGCGAGACCCTCAAGGCCGCCGGGCAGCCAGACGCTGATCGCACCGTACTGGTCGACGTTCTTGGAGGCGTTGGCGATCATCAGGTACAGCGGAAGCAGCCAGATGAGCCCCATCACGATGAGGATGGCGCGTCGGATGAAGCCGGACATCACAGCTCCTTGTCCCGGGACAACTGCTGGCGCAGGTAGATGATGCTCGCCAGCATGGTGATCACCGTCAGCAGGATCGCGAGCGCTGCGCCGAGGCCGTAGTTGCCTGCGCTGAACGTCTGTTTGTACATGTTGAGGGCCAGAGTCTCGGAGTCGCGCCCCGGCCCGCCCTTTGTCATGCCCCAGACGATGTCGAAGGTCTTCAGCGAGCCGACGATCGACAGGCCGACCACCACCGCAGTCAGCGGGCGCAGCATCGGCCAGGTGACGTGGCGGAACATCTTCCAGCCGCTCGCGCCGTCGAGGCGGGCGGCCTCGACGGGTTCCTTCGGGATCGACTGCAGCCCGACGCCGAACAGGAGGGCGTTGACGCCGGCGCCCTGCCAGGCGGCCGCGATGATCATCATGATGGTGTTCAGCGGCCAGTCGAGCAGCCACCGGGAGTTCGCCCCCGGCAGGTGCAGGAAGGTCAGCAGTTGGGTGAGCGCGCCCTTGCTCTCCAGCAGGAAGCTCCACACGACGCCGACGGCGATGCCGGAGATCGCGTAGGGGAGCAGGAAGGGCAGCCGGAACCAGACGCCGCCCTTGATGCCGTGCGTGAGCACCGCGATCAGCAGCCCGAGCCCGACGGGAAGGATCAGCGTCCCGACCACCCACATCAGCGTGTTGACGCCGGACTGGATGTTGTCGGCGTCGGTGAACATCTCGATGTAGTTGTCCAGGCCGACCCACTTCGGGTCGCCGAAGCCGTTGAACTCGGTGAAGCTGAGGTAGCCCGTCCAGAGGAAGGGCAGGTAGAGCACCACGACCGTCAGGACGATGGCGGGGGCGGCGAACGCGTGCGCGCTCAACTGGTTACGGTGCCGCTCCTTGCGGAGGTCGTCGGCGGGTGGTGCGGTCACGACAGACTCCTTCGTCCGGGCGGGGCGTCGCCCCGGTCAGTGGAGGGCGACCAACGTCCCCCGGGCCGATGGCCCGGGGGACGCGGTCACTACTTTGAACTCCAGTACTCGTCGGCCGCTGCCTGGATCTTCTGGAGTCCCGGCATCGGGTCCCCACCGTCGGTGACGAGCTTGCCGAACACCTCGGACGCGACCGTGTAGATCGGGTTCGGGGTGGCCTCGAGGTAGCGGGTGTGCACCTGGAAGTTCTTGGCCTCGTCGGCGATGTCCTTGACGATCGGGCCGATCTCCGGGTCGTCGCTCGGAACCTCCGGGTTGAAGGAGATGTCGCCGCGGGACGTCGACCATGCCTTCTGCGCCTCGGTGCTCATCCACCACTCGCTGTAGGCAAGGGCCGCAGCCTCGTTGGCGGCACCCTTGCCCGCCAGCAGCGGGCCGGTCTCGAGCGCCATCTGCGGGCGGGTGACGGCCGGGTCCATGTTCGGGAACACGAAGGCTCCATAGTCCTTGCCCGAGGTCATCTCGCTCGCCGTCAACTGGCCGGTGAAGAAGGTGCCCATGTAGATCATGGCGACCTGGCCGGTCTTGAGCAGCGTCTGCGGATCCGTGGTGGAGCCCGGATCGATGAAGTACTTCTTGCCGATCATGTCGCTCCACTGCTGGGCGACCTTGACCACCGCATCGTCGGTGTACTTGGCCTCGCCGCGCGAGAGCTTGTCGTAGACGTCGGGGTTGGAGCCCATCAGCAGGGCCTGGAACCAGACGAACTCGAAGATGATGTTCATCTGGTGGAAGGGCGTCACGCCTGCTGCGACGAGGGTGTCGGCCATCGCCATCAGGTCGGCGAAGCTGCTGGGCGGCTTCAGGCCGTGCTTGTCGAAGACGGACTTCGAGTAGTACATCACCCAGTAGGCGATGTTCAGCGGGACGCCGTACTGCTTGTCCTCGATCGTGTAGTTGTCCTTGATCCCCGGAGGCACGAGCCCATCCGACTCGGCCTTCGACCACAGCGCGGAGGTCTCGGCGATCAGACCCTGCTCGACCAGTTCCTGGGTCTGGCTGCCGGTGTGCCAGGTGAACAGGTCGGGGATCTTCTTGGTGCGGAACGACTGCTTGATGAACGTGTCGTATGCGGTCGGGTCCGAGTAGCCGGTGAACTTCAGCGACATGTTCTGGCCCGCGGAGGCCTTGTTCATGTCGTCGAAGCTCGGCTCCCAGGCCGCCTTGTCGGTGAAGAAGTTCAGGGTCACCGGCTCGGCAGGCTTCGACGGGACTGTTCCCGGGCTGCCCGTGGTCCCGGGTGTTGTCTCGCCGGTGCAGGCGGCGAGCGTCAGCGCGGCCGCCGAGCCAAGCGTGCCTGCAATGAAGTGGCGTCGTTTCATGGTGGGTGTCCTCTCAGCGGGGAGTGAAGGTTGCGCGGATGAAGCGTGGCCGGTAGATCGTGACGTCGTCGTAGATCTCCATGTTGTTGAACGTGTTGATGTTGTAGCTGATGACCAATTCGTTGCCGCGGCGCAGTTCCGGGTGCTCGTGCGGGTTGTACCCGAAGATGTTCGGGTCGCCGTAGCTGCCGAACGGGCCGACCTCCGGCATCCGGTAGACCTCAATCGGATCGATGAACGGCCCGGTCAGCGAGTCGCTGCGGTAGGCGAGGATCCGGCTCGAGAACAGCTCGTTGGTGTCCTGTGTGATCAGCAGGTAGCCGCCGCCGAACGGGGCGACGCTGTACTCGTTGGAGACCCCGACGATGATGCGGGTCGAGTCCGTCTCGGTGCGGGACCAGCCGGAGCCGGTCCAGTACTCCCACTTGTCGACCGAGCTCAGGTCGCCCGAGCGGACCCGTGCCAGGTGCATGTACTTGCTGGCGCCGAGGTCCTCGACGCCGTAGACGTAGGTGACGCCCGACTGCTGCAGGAACCAGGAGGCCCACTGGACGCCGGCCGCGGACGGAAGCGGGGTCAGTGACCTTGGCTTCAGCGTCCTGCGGTCGAGCGTGACGAGCCGGTTGGACTTCCAGCCCCAGTCCCAGGCGCCGGTGCCGAAGCGTTCGAAGCGCAGCACCCCGATCTGCAGGTCGCCGTTGGGCCGCCGTTGGCCCGCGCCGAACCAGTGCCATGCGTCGCCGTCCATCCCGACGATGCCGTCGGGGTGCTCCGGGGTTCCACCTGTGACGGTCGTCAGGTCCTGGCCGTCCTGGACGATGATCGAGTTGTTGATGAAGAAGGAGTCGGTGGGCGACAGCGTCCCGTTGACGACGTCGCCGTAGATGGTGTCCGAGAAGATCCAGGCGGTGCGACCGTCCTTCAGTCGGACGGAGTACGTGCTGTCGGCACCGACCCACTGGCCGCCGGTGTTGCCGTAGTGGGTGAACATGGCGTTGAGCTCGGTGTGGGGTGTAGCGGTGACGCTCAGCGGCCCGAGCCCGGAGGGGCGGGGCGCGGCGTGCGCCACCGATGGAATCGCGATGGCCCCGAGCCCCGCGGCCGCGAGCATGGCGCGACGCGACGGTCGTGGCAGGTTGGTAGATCCGGTCATGGTCACTCCCTCGTGAACGCAAGCGTTGAGAGGAGTGTGACACATTGCGCTATCGATAACGTAGGGTTTCGGCGAAAATTCTCGCGAAGAGTTACGGTATTGATATGAATCGGGCGCGCAAGACGGGGGAGCAGCGGAAGCGCCCCACCGTCTATGACGTCGCTGCGGAGGCAGGGGTCTCCGCGATGACCGTCTCGCGCGTCCTCAACGGATCCCCGGGCGCCGGCCCCGAGGCGCGCAGGCGCGTCGAGAAGGCGGTCGCGAAGCTCGGCTACCGACGCAACGAGAACGCCAGGCGGCTGCGTGCCGGCGACCGGACGGGCCTGGTCGGCGTCATCGTCACCAATATCGAGAACCCCTACTACGCCCAGTTGCTGCTCGGCGTGGAGGAGGTCATGGACAAGGCGGGCACCCGGCTCCTGGTCGGGATGAGCCATGCCGATTCCGAACGGGAGGCGCGGCTTGTCGCCGACTTCGTCTCGCGCCAGGTCGACGCCCTCATAGTGGTGCCCGGCGGCGGCGACGCGTCGCACCTAGAGTCCGACCAGGTGCGCCAGACCCCCATCGTCTTCGCCTCCCGCTCCAGCGACGCGATCCAGGCTGACAGCGTGCTCATCGACGACGCGGGCGGCTCCAGGCGCGGCGTGGAGTCCATGATCGAGGCGGGACACCGCCGCATCGCCTTCCTCGGCAACGCCCCCCACGTCACCACGGCCCAGCGGCGCTACGAGGGGTACCTGGCCGCCCACGCCGCAGCCGGGCTGCCCGTGGATGCTGCGCTGGTGTCGCGGACCTGCTCCGACTCTGCGACCTCGCGGGCCGCGCTGGAGCAGATGGTCGCGGCCGACGATCCGCCGACCGCGGTGTTTGCGGCCAACAACCAGGTGACCATCGGGATCATCGAGACGCTGCTGCGGCTCTCCCGCGAGGGGCGCCAGATGGCGGTGGTCGGCGTCGACGACTTCCCACTGTCTGCACTTGTCCCGCTCCCCGTCCTGCTCGTCGACCACGACCCCCGCGCGATGGGTCGCACCGCCGCCCGCCGCGTGCTGCAACGCCTCGAGAACCCCGAGGAGAAGCAGCCCCCCATGACGCTCACGCTGTCGACCTCGCTGCGCTGGCCGGGCGAGGCAAAGGAGCATCCCCGCCCTTGATGCGGCGACTTCCGTCGATCGGGTAGACAACGACCTGAGCCGCCGTTATCGTTATCGTCATTCTCGGCGGTTCTGCATCTGAGCGGAGTGACTCAATGTACGGCTTTGGCAACTACGACCTTCGGCCAACGGTGGCCATCCCCGGAGCGCCGGGAGGGTGGATCGGGGCGCAGGTCTTCGACGAGATCGCGGCCCGGACCGCGTCCGATCGCTCCGTCACCGTCATCGACTGCTACCCGGGCGTCGATGTCGACGCGCTCGTCGCCGTGCTCGCCGAACGCTTCCCCGATCGCCGGGTGCTCAACGTCGAGGAGGCCGCGCGGCCGATGGCCGAGATCGACGCGCGCATCGACCCCCACCTGACCGACGACCGCGTCTTCGGCGTGCTCGCCCACATCGATCTCTCCGAGTTCTACGACGCGGAGGCGCTCGCCTCGCTCTCCCGGGAGGTCGAGGGCTGCGAAGGACCCGTCGTCCTGGTCGGCTGGGGCGCGAGCCTCGCCGCGCCCGACCCCGACCTGCTGGTGCTGGCCGACCTGCCGCGCTGGGAGGCCCAGTTGCGGTTCCGCGCAGGCGTCCCCAACTGGCGCTGCGACAACAACGACGAGGACGTGCTGCGCAAGTACAAGCGCGCCTTCTTCGTCGAGTGGCGCACCGCAGACATCCACAAGCGCGCCATCTGGGACGACGTCGACCTGCTGCTCGACACCGTCGAGAGCGTCGAGGATCCCAAGGCGATCACCGGAGAGGCGCTGCGCGCAGGCCTCGCGGCCGCCGTCGGACAACCGTTCCGCGTGGTGCCCTACTTCGACCCCGGCACCTGGGGCGGCCAGTGGATGCGGGAGGTGTGCGGCCTTGACGACGAGGCGCCCAACTACGCCTGGTGCTTCGACTGCGTCCCCGAGGAAAACAGTCTGCTGCTCGACGCCGGCGGCCTCACCGTCGAGATCCCGGCGATGAACCTGGTCCTGACGCACCCGCGGGAACTGCTGGGGGAGAAGACGTTCTCGCGCTTCGGCCCCGAGTTCCCGATCCGCTTCGATCTGCTCGACACCATGGGCGGCGGCAACCTGTCGCTGCAGGTGCATCCGCTGACCGGCTACATCCAGGAACACTTCGGGATGCACTACACGCAGGATGAGAGCTACTACATCCTGGACGCCGACCCGGACGCCGTCGTCTACCTGGGCACCCGCACCGGCGTCGACCGCAAGGCGATGTTCGACGACCTGCGTCGCGCCGAGCGGGGCGGCTTCTCGTTCCCGGCCGAGGACTACGTCAACACCTTCCCGGCGCGCAAGCACGACCACTTCCCGATCCCGGCGGGCACGGTGCACTGCTCCGGAGCCAACTCGCTTGTGCTCGAGATCTCCGCGACGCCCTACATCTTCACGTTCAAGATGTGGGACTGGGACCGGCTGGGCCTCGACGGCCTGCCGCGGCCCATCAGCCTCGACCATGCCGAGGCGAACGTGCAGTGGTCCCGCGACACCGAGTGGGTCAAGGCGAACCTGGTCGACCAGGTCGAGCCGCTCGCCGAGGGCGACGGGTGGCGCGAGGAACGCACCGGGCTGCACGAACTCGAGTTCATCGAGGTTCGGCGCACCTGGGTGAGCGGCACCCGCACGATGGACACGCAATCCACGGTGCGGGTCTGTCACCTCGTCGAGGGGGCCGAGGCCGTCATCGAGTCGCCAACCGGGGTGTTCGAGCCGTTCGTCGTGCACTACGCGGAGACCTTCATCATCCCTGCCGACGTGGGCGCCTACACGGTGCGTCCGCACGGCCAGGCCGAAGGCTCAGAGATCGCCATCGTCACCGCCTCCGTGCGCGGCAGCGAACGCGACTGATGAGGAACGTCCCCGTCCTGGAGGTCGGTGGCACGCACGTGGCCGCTGCGCTCGTCGATCCTGTCGGCGGTGTCGTGGGGGAGCGGTTGCGTGAGCCACTGGACTCGGCGGGGTCGAAGGAGGCGGTGGTCGGCCGCCTGGCTGAAGTTGCCAGGCGGCTGCCACTGCCCGAACCCACCCGGTGGGCCGTCGCGATGCCCGGCCCATTCGACTACGAGCGAGGCGTCGGCGACTTCCGGGGCGCGGACAAGTTCCACGCGCTGGAGGACGTCGACCTGGGGGCGGCGCTCGTCGAGCGGATCGACACGATGACAGGCTGCGGCTTCCTCAACGACGCGGCGGCCTTCGGGCTGGGCGAGGCCCAGTTCGGCGCGGGAGGGGGTGCGGACCGGGTGCTGTTCGTCACGCTCGGCACCGGCCTCGGCTCGGCCTTCGTCGACCACGGACGGGTCGTCGAGTCGGGCGACCGGGTCCCTCCCCACGGCTGGCTGTTCCTCGCGAGCCTCGACGGGCAGCCCTTGGAGGACGCGTTCTCGCGGCGGGCGCTCATCGAGCGGTACCTCGTCAGGACGGGGCGCCTCGTAGACGTCGGCGAGATCGCTGCCGCCGTGCCGAGCGAGCCCGACGCGCGGGCGGTCTTCTCCGACGCCTACCGCGACCTGGCGCGCGGCCTTGCGCCCTGGCTGGACAGCTTCGCCCCGGAGGCGCTGGTGCTCGGCGGATCCATCGCCCGCTCCTGGGGCCTCATCGACGAGTTCTTCGTGCCGCTGCTGCGGGAGTCCCACCCGGAGATCGTGGTGCGAGGTGCCGAACTTGGCGACGACGCCCCGATGCTCGGCGCCGCCCACTGGCTGAGTGCCTGACGACGCGGCCGTCCTCCGGACGCGAAAGAGCCCGGCCCGCGGGCTGCGGACCGGGCCCAGACGATCAGTGGCCCTTGGGGCCCTCTGCGGGATCGACGATCGGGTCGTCATCGGGGTCGCCCGCGTAGATGCCAGGTGAGGCGTAGATGAGGCTCGCGCCGTCGGCGTCGTCCTTCATCTGCTTGGGGGCGATCAGCCGCGCCAGGTGGTAGATGCCGATCGTGACGATGGTGCCGAGCGCGATGCCGCCCAGTTCAAAGTCGCCGCCGATCGGTACCGACACGTTGCCGACGCCGATGATGATGCCCGCCGCGGCCGGGATCAGGTTCAGCGGGTTGCCGAAGTCGACGTTGTTCTCGCGCCAGATCTTGGCGCCGAGCAGGCCGATCATGCCGTAGAGCACCACGGTGATGCCACCGAGCACGGCGGACGGGGTCGCGGAGATGACCGCGCCGAACTTGGGCGAGAAGCCGAACAGGATCGCCACGACGGAAGCGACCACGTAGGCGGCCGTCGAGTAGACGCGCGAGGCGGCCATCACGCCGATGTTCTCGGCGTAGGTGGTCGTCGGGCCTGCGCCGACCACGGTCGCAAGCATCGAGGTCGCACCGTCGGTGGCGATGGCCCGGCCCATCATGGGGTCGAGATCCTCCTTGGTCATCTCCGCGACGGCCTTGACGTGGCCCGCGTTCTCGGCGATCAGGGCGATCACGACGGGCAGCGCGATGATGATGGCGCCGAGGCTGAACTGGGGCAGGTGGAAGCCCACCACGTTGGTGGGGGAGTTCAGCGCCCAGTTGGCCAGGTCGGTGACGGGAGGAAGGCCGAACCAGTCGGCCTCGATGACCTTCGACCAGTTCACGCGGTAGGCCTCGGAGCCGTCGGCGGCGGTCAGCGGGCCGAACGTGAGGTCGACCAGCCAGCTCAGCACGTAGCCGATCACCAGCGACAGGAAGATCGCGATGCGACCCATGAAACCGCGCAGGCCGATCGACAGCGCCACGACGATCAGCATCACGACGAAGGCAAGCCACGGGTCGACCGGCCAGTACACCGTCGCCACGACGGGGGCAAGGTTGAAGCCGATCAGCATCACGACGGCGCCGGTGACCACGGGCGGGAGCGCCTTGTGGATGACGCGGGCGCCGGCGAAGTGGATGATCAGGCCGACCATGAACAGCGTCAGGCCGACGACGAACAGCGCGCCGGTCAGCGTCGCGGGGTCACCGCCGTTGGCGTAGATCGCGGTGGCGACGCCCACGAACGAGGCGGACGAGCCGAGGTAGCTGGGGATCCGGTGCTTGACGACGAACAGGAAGATCAGCGTCGCGACGCCGGACATCATCACCGCGAGTTGCGGGTTGAGGCCCATCAGGAGCGGGAAGACGAAGGTCGCCCCGAACATGGCGACGACGTGCTGGGCGCCGAGCCCGACGGTCCTTCCCCAGGTGAGTCGTTCGGTCGGTTTCACGACGGCGCCGGGTTCGAGCACGCCGTGGTTGTGCAGCTTCCACATAGGGGAGGTTCCTTTCGTCCGCCGCATGCTACTGGTCCGCGAGGGGTCCGCGTCGCGCGGCCCGCGGATGGTGGGTCCTTGAGCATGTTTGGTTGCTCGTTTGCGTCCGCGTCATGGTTGAACGTTCCAATTCCCGTCGAGTTACCAAACATGCTCAAGGCAAGGGTCTGGGCCGGGTGCGGGGGGCGCGCGGTTCCGCCGTCCTCGCCCCGCCTCGCGCGGCCCGGGGTGGGTGGCGAAGGTCTCGCGCGGGGCGATGGACGCGTTGACGGCGAACGGCGGGGCCGAGTCGACGGCGGGAAATGCCCGGCTAGGGTGGAGATATGCCGCACGACGTACTGGTTCTGGGGGCGAGCGTCGCCGGGCTCACCGCAGCCAGGCGCCTCGCCGAGACCGGCTACGACGTCGTCGTCCTCGACCCCAACCCGACGGGTCGCAGCGCTGCGGTCGGCCACGGGGTCGCTGCTGTCGGCCACGCGTCGACAATCGCGAACATGGCCCATGCCTACGGCATGGCGGCCGCCCGCGAGCACATCGAGCGCAATATCGCGGGCATGGCCGAGATCGAGACCACCGCCGACTCCGTCACCCGGCTTCCGCTGAGGGACCGGTCGCTGCCGGGTGCCGACGAGGAGGAGAACCGACGCATCGTCGCGCTGTTCCGCGAGGCGGGCGTCGACGCCGATCTGCTGGTCGCACCCGACGGCGCCACCATCGTCACGCAGGCGTTGTGCGTCGACCCGGTCGCCTACGCGCAGTCGCTGCGCTCCGCGGCGGTGTCGGCAGGCGCGCAGGTCGTCGACTCGGTCACCGTGACGCACCTGGTGCGCAGGGAGGGCATCACGCGGGTCCGGTTCCGAGACAACCGGGCCTGGGTGCGCGAGCCCGGCCAGACCACAGGTGTCGCGGTGATCGACACGCTGGGGATCAGCCCATGGGGGCGCGCGGCGCGCGTCGGACCCGTGCAGTGGGTGCCCGTCGTGCGCGGCGTGCCCGCCAAGCGCCGCGACGAGGTACGCCTCGAGGCCGACTCCCCGGCCTGGATGGTGCGCCCCGTCGACGACGGCGTCCTGGTGCTCGGCCAGAAGACCTCCCTGTCCCGGATCGACGCGGCGAGCGAGGAACTGCGGACCTACGCCGCGGACCGGTTGCGGGCGACCGACCTCGAGGTCGGACGGTTGGCGATCGACCCGAGCGACCACGGTCGCCCCATCGTCGGTGCCTCCGCGATCCCGGGCGGCTTCTACGCCCGCGGCAACGGTCGCGGGGAACTGATGAACGGGACGGCGAGCGGCTTCTACCTGTTCGGCCTGCTCTCCGACTACCGAGCCTCGGCCAATGCGCTTCCCCCGCTCAGCCAGTTGCGCGCCGCAACCACCCGACTCTGGCGCCGCTGACGCTTGGGTCGCGTCTCGCGTTGAGCAGTTTCCGTAACTCGTTGACGGTTCCGACGGGGTTGAACGTTCGAATCGGGATCGAGCACCGGATGCTGCTCAATCACGACGGCGCCGGCCATCACGACGCGCCCCATGTCGTCCCGGTCCCGTCCGTGCTCGCCCTCATGTGACCCAACGCCGTCGGGTTGCTTGGGTTGCTCGTGCGTTGAGCAGCATTCCCGAATGGTTGGCGACTTCGTCACGATTGAACGTTCGAATCGGGAACGAGCCCAGAATGCTGCTCAACGCCCAGGGGTGACCGGACACCCGAGAGTCGCGGGAAGCCCCGGCCTGCACGGGTGATGGCCAACCGGTCGTCAGACCCAGGCGTTGCCGAGCCACATGCGCCACCACCACTGCGTCCGGGTGATGAGTTCCGCCGTCAGGATCGGGTAGATGAACGCGAAGTTGAAGATGATCAGCGCGATCAACGCACCGACGGCGATCGCGCGCTGCATCCGGTGCGGGCTGAGCGCCGGCCCGAGCAGTTTGCCGAGCGCCATCGCCAGGATCGTCACGCTGAACGGGATGATCATGATCGCGTAGAAGAAGAACTGCGGACGGTCCGTGTACTGGAACCAGGGCAGCCACACCGCGGCGATCGCGACCAGCGGGAGGCCGAAGCGCCAGTCGCGCCCGCCGACCCACCACACGATTCCGCAGACGATCGCCACCAGCGCAGCCCACCACAGGATCGGGGTGCCCATGCCGGAGATGATCCGCATGCAGGTGGTGCCGACCGCCTCGCAGCCCTCGGTGCCCGGCTGGATGTCGTTGACCGCCTCGATCCCGATCGGGCGCAGCATCAGCAGCCAGCCCGCCGGGTTCGCGTCGTAGGGGTGCACCGACTCGCCCATCATGTAGGCGCCGGTGTGGAAGCCGTAGATCTCCTGGTGGAAGTGGACCAGCGACCCGAGCGCATCGCCGAAGCGCAGCACCCACGGGTCGGTCGGGTTCTTCTCGCCCCAGTCGCGGCTCCAACCGCCCGTCGTCGTCAGCCACTTGTACCAGGACGCGACGTAGACGGGCACGGCCACGACGACCAACTGGACGAAGGCCCCGGGGGCGTCGACCAGCAGGGAGAACCATTGGCGAGACCCGGCGCCTGCCAGACGGCGGGCGCCGAGGTCCCAGAACACCACGAGGATGCCCATCGCGGCCAGCAGGTAGATCGAGTTCCACTTCACGGCGCAGGACGCGCCGAGCAGCACGCCCGCCACGATCCGCCAGGGTCGCCACAGCATCAGCGGCCCGAACCGGCCGCCGAGGTCGGGAAGGTCGTACCTGCGCAGGTAGTCGGCGAGTTTGTGCCGGAACCAGTCCCGGTCGGCGAGCAGCGCGGACACGGCGGCGACGGCGAACGTCGCCTGGAAGATGTCGAGCAGCGCAAGGCGGCTCATCACGAACGCCAGACCGTCGAAGGTAAGCAGGATGCCCGCGATCGCGCCGACCAGCGTCGAGCGCGACAGGCGCCGCGCCATCCGGATCGTGAAGAAGACCAGCAGCGTGCCGAAGATCAGCGACGCGAACCGCCAGCCGAACGCGTTCATGCCGAAGAGGTACTCGCCCGCGCCGATCAGCAGTTTCCCGAGCGGCGGGTGCACCATGAACTCGGCGGTGTCGAGCATGCCGCTGGTGTCGCCGTTGACGAGCAGGTCGTTGGCGCCGTCCGTCCAGTTCCGCTCGTAGCCACTCTGCAGAACCGCCCACGCGTCCTTGGCGTAGTAGGTCTCGTCGAACAGGATCTTGTTCGGGAAGCCCAGGTTGTAGAACCGCAGCCCGAAGGTCAGCAGCGTGATCGTCAAAGTCACGACCCAGCCAGCGGCGCGGTCGCGGAGTCGGCCATCATCGAGCGCCTGCAGGGTCGTCACCACAGGAAGCATCATAGGCTGATGCCATGCAACCCCTGCTCAGTGGCGCCCTCATCCTGGCCGCTACCCCGATCGGCTCCTCGACCGACGCGAGCGAATCGCTCCGCACGGCGCTGACCGAGGCCGACCTGATCGCCGCCGAGGACACCCGACGGTTCGTGACGCTGACCAAGCGCCTCGGCATCGAACCCCAGGGGCGCGTCGTCAGCTACTTCGAGGGCAACGAGTCCTCCCGGACGGCCGAACTGGTCGACGCCGTCGCGGCCGGACAACGCGTGGTGCTCGCCACCGACGCCGGGATGCCGTCGGTGTCCGACCCCGGCTACCGCGCCGTTGTCGCATGCATCGACGCGGGGCTGCGGGTCACCGCGGTGCCCGGCCCGTCGGCGGTGCTGACGGCGCTCGCCGTCTCCGGGCTCCCGGTCGACCGGTTCTGTTTCGAGGGCTTCCTGCCGCGCAAGTCCGGTGAGCGGAGCCGCCGCCTGCAGGAGTTGGCGACCGAGCCCCGCACCATGGTCTTCTTCGAGGCCCCCCACCGGCTCGAGGCGTTCCTGCGTGACGCCGCCGCGCAACTGGGCGAGGACCGCAGGGCGGCCGTGTGCCGCGAACTGACCAAACCTTACGAGGAGATCCGCCGCGGCGGGCTCGCCGAGTTGGCCGACTGGGCCGCCGACGGCGTGCGCGGCGAGGTGACGGTCGTCGTCTCCGGAGCCGACCTTGAGCCAACCTCGGTGGAGGACGCGCTCGGCATGGTTCGGCAGCGCGTCGCAGAGGGTGCGAAACTGTCAGCCGCGGTCGGAGAGATCGCGAAGCTGACCGGCGCAAACCGGAAAGAACTGTATGCGGCCGCGCTGGCCGACAAGGAGTCGCGATGAGTGTGATCGAACAACTGGGCCTGCCGCCGCTGCCTGAGCCGCTGCCGCGCCCCGTCATCGACAACCACACCCACCTCGACTCCACCCGCCAGTACTCGTCGCTGCCGGTGGCAGACAACCTGCGGCTCGCGCGGGAGGTCGGCGTGACCCGCGTCATCGAGGTCGGCTGCGACGTCGAGGGCGCCAGGTTCGCCGTCGACCTCGCCGAGAGCGACCCACAGGTCCGCGCCGCCATCGCGCTGCACCCCAACGACGCCGCACGCGCCTTCCTGCGCGGCGGCCAGGAGGCACTCGACCGGGACCTCGCCGTGATCGACGACCGGGTGGGGCGCGACGTCGTGGTCGCCGTCGGCGAGACCGGCCTCGACTACTACCGCACCCACGAACCCGAGGGTCGTGCCGCGCAGGAACGCTCGTTCCGCGCCCACATCGGCTGGGCGAAGCGGCACAACAAGGCGCTGATGATCCACGACCGCGACGCCCACGACGACATCCTGCGGGTGCTCGACGACGAGGGCCTGCCCGACACCGTGGTGATGCACTGCTTCTCCGGCGACGCCGACTTCGCCGAGCGGTGCCTCGAGCGCGGCGCGTACCTGTCCTTCCCCGGCGTCGTCACCTTCGGAACCGCCGAGAACCTGCGGGAGGCGGCCCTCGTCACGCCGCTGGACCGGATCCTCGTCGAGACCGACGCCCCCTACCTGACGCCCAAGCCGCGGCGCGGGAAGCCCAACGCCCCGTACCTGCTTCCGCACACCGTCCGGTTCCTCGCTGATCTGCTCGACGTCGACCTCGCGGAGTTCTGCGACCGGGTGGTTGCCAACACGTTCGCCGCCTATGGAAAGTGGGGAAGCGATGCCTGAGACCGGCCTGCTCGACCCGGCCTCCGTCCGGAAGATCGCCGCGGAACTCGACCTGAAGCCGACCAAGCAGCGTGGCCAGAACTTCGTCGTCGACCCCAACACGGTGCGCCGCATCGTGACGCTTTCTGGCGTCACCGCCGACGACGTGGTGCTGGAGATCGGCCCGGGGCTCGGATCACTGACGCTCGGCCTGCTCGAGACGGGCGCGCGTGTCGTCGCCGTCGAGATCGAGGACCGGCTCGCCGAGCGGCTTGAGCGCACCGTCGCCGAACGGATGGGGCCCGAGGCTGCCGAGCGACTCGACGTCGTCAACGCCGACGCGCTGCAGGTCGACTCGCTGCCGGTCGCACCGACGGCGCTGGTGGCGAACCTGCCGTACAACGTGTCAGTTCCTGTGTTGCTGCGCATGTTCGAACTGTTCCCCGACTGGACCCGCGGGTTGGTGATGGTCCAGTTGGAGGTCGCCGACCGGCTCGTCGCGTCGCCCGGGTCGAAGATCTACGGGGTGCCGTCGGCCAAGGCCGCCTGGTACGCGGAGACCTCGCGCGTCGGGACGGTGCCCCCGAAGGTGTTCTGGCCGGTGCCCAACGTCGACTCCGGCCTGGTCAGGATCGAGCGTCGCCCGGCCCCCGACACGGAGGCCACCCGCGAGCAGACCTTCAAGGTGATCGACGCGGCCTTCGCGCAGCGCCGCAAGATGCTGCGCGCCGCGCTCTCCGGGCTGGTCGGCTCTGCCACCACAGCGGCCGAGGTGATCGAACGTGCGGGCGTCGAACCGACGCTGCGCGGGGAGATGCTGGACGTGGCCGCGTTCGCCGCGATCGCCGCAGAGTTGGCGCAGGTGTCAGGAGGCGACTAGGAGCGTCGCGTGCGGTAGGTTCAGCGGTGTGACCAGAGCTGTGCGGGTTCGCGTGCCCGCAAAGGTGAATCTGGCCCTGCGCGTCGGCGGGACCGACCCCCAGGGTTTCCACGAACTGGGCACCGTCTTCCAAGCGGTCAGCCTCGGCGACGAGGTGCTGGCCGAGGCCGCGCCCGCGGGCCAGTTCCGCCTCGCCTTCCACGGTGAGGGTGCCGCCTTCCTGCCCGTCGACGACACCAACCTTGCGATGCGGGCGGCCAAGCTGCTCGCCGAGCGCTTCCAGGTCGCAGGTGCTGGCGTTGCGCTGACCATCCGCAAGCGGATCCCCGTCGCGGGCGGGATGGCGGGAGGCTCCGCCGACGCGGCCGCCGTCCTCGTGGCGTGCAACGCGCTGTGGGACGTCGGGGCAGGGCGCGACGAACTGCAGCCGTTGGCGGCCGAGTTGGGATCGGACGTGCCGTTCCTGCTGGTCGGCGGCACCGCGATCGGCACCGGACGTGGCGTCGACCTGACCTCGGTGATGACGTCTGGCACCTACCACTGGACCTTCGCGCTGTCGCACGCCGGGCTCTCCACGCCCGCAGTGTTCAAGGAGTTCGACCGGACCACTGAGCCGCAGTCGACCGAGATCCCGTCCCGGCTGCTGGAGGGACTTCGTGCCGGCGATGCCGCGGTCGTCGGCGCGAGCCTCACCAACGACCTTGAGGCCGCCGCGATCACGCTGCAGCCGGGCCTCGAACACACGCTCAAGTTGGGGCTCGAGGCAGGAGCGCTCGGCGCGATCGTCAGTGGCTCCGGCCCGACCTGCGCGTTCCTGGCCGGGTCCGACGCCCACAGCATCGAACTGGCCGAGGCGCTCGCGGTGTTCAGCGGGGTGCGTGCCGTCCGCCGTGCGTTCGGGCCCGTCGCGGGTGCCCAGGTGCTGCCATGAGCGACGAGGTCGACGGCGTCGTCGAGGCCTGGGCGACGGAGCGCCCGGACCTGGATCTCGGCTCCATGCAGATCTGGTCGCGCATCGACCGCCTCGCGGGCATCCTCGACGGGCACCGCAAGCGGGCGTTCGCCGAGCATTCGATCGAGGGCTGGGAGTTCGACGTGCTGGCGGCGCTGCGACGCGCGGGCGCTCCCCATCGGTTGTCGCCCGGGCAGTTGCTCCGCGAGACGCATGTCACGTCGGGGACCATGACGAACCGGGTTGACCGGTTGGTCGCGCGCGGCGCTGTGACCCGGGAGTCGGACCCCAACGACGGGCGGGGCGTGCTGGTGGCCCTGACGGATCAGGGTTTGGCGCTCGTCGACGCGGCGTTGGCGTCGCTGCTCGAGGTCGAGCAGGAACTGCTGTCGGGCTGGGCCGACGAGGACTGCGACCGGTTGTCGGCGCTGCTGCGGCGGTTGCTGCTCGGCAACGAGGGCTGACCTCAGGCCTTGCGCTTGCGCTTGGCGCCCTGGCCGTCGGGCTCCGGGTCGGAGGCTGCCGCGGCCGTGCGCCGGTCCATGTGCTCCATCACGAGTCGCGGGTCCGGCTTGAGGTGCGCCATGCCGTTCCAGGCCAGGTTGATCAGGTGCCGGGCGACGACCTCGCGGGAGGGTTCCCTGTTGTCGAGCCACAGTTGCCCGGTCTGCGCGACCAGGCCGACGAGGGCCTGCGCGTACAGCCCCGCGAACTGAGGGTCGTGGCCCGTCTTGGTGAACTCGGCGGCCAGCAGATCCTCGACCTGGACGGCGATGTCGCTGAGGATCGACGCGAAGGAGCCGGTCGGCTGCCCGGGGGTAGGCACGGCCTGCGGGTCGCGGGACGGGTCGCGCGAGAGGATCCGGAAACCGTCGGGGCGCTCGTCGATGTACTGGAGCAGCGCCATCGCGCCGCGCTCCAGCAGCTCGCGCGAACCAGCGCCCGGTGTGGTGAGGGCATCGCGGATGGCGGTGTGGAGGGTCTTGGTCTCGCGGTCGACGACGACGGCGTAGGCGCCCTCCTTGCCGCCGAAGTGCTCGTAGACGACGGGCTTGGACACCCCTGCCCGGGAAGCGATCTCCTCGACGGAGGTGCCCTCGAAGCCGCGCTCCGCGAAAAGTTCGCGCGCGATCTCGAGCAACTGCTCGCGTCGCTCGGCCGCGCTCATCCTGGTGCGAGGACGGCGGGCGCGAGGCGTGGTTGAGCGGGCTGACACGCCCCCTAGTCTCTCACGAGCCCCGCAGGGCTCGCCCGCTGGGAGGTACTCGCCCTTCGGCCAGGTTCGTGACCGACGGCACGTCTCGGGTCGGCGGCCGGAGTGAGGCAGGTCGGGAGCCGATCGAGCACGCCGAGACCGGGTCGGCCTGTGGCCTCGGACCCTTCGACTCGGGCGCGCGACTTCGTCGGCGGCCCGGCTCAGGGAGCGGGAGGGGTGCGTCTAGGTCGGCGGTCGGCTCGTCGAGCTTGTCGAGACGTCCGAAGGGCGAGCGTGCTGGGCTTGTTTGCTGAGTCGTCCGTTGAGGCGTTGCACGTCGTGGCTGCCGGGTGGTTTCGGACCCTTCGACTCGGCGCGCGACTCCGTCGGCCCGGCTCAGGGAACGGGCGGGCGCGTCTTGGTCGGCGGCCCGTTCGTCGCGCTTCTCGAGACGTCCGACAGTGGAGGCCTGATATACCTCCTCATATACCTCCTCGCTGGTTCGTTGATCCGCCTGATTGCGGGTGGTTTCGGACCCTTCGACTCGGGCGCGCGACTTCGTCGGCGGCCCGGCTCAGGGAACGGTGGCTGGGTCGCCAGACGTGCTGTGGCCTCGTCGGTGGTCGGGTAGTTCGTCGAGCTTGTCGAGACGTCCGAAGGCGGGGCGTCCGCGAGCGGTGGTTTCGGACCCTTCGACTCGGGCGCGCGACTTCGTCGGCGGCCCGGCTCAGGGAACGGTGGCTGGGTCGCCAGACGTGCTGTGGCCTCGTCGGTGGTCGGGTAGTTCGTCGAGCTTGTCGAGACGTCCGAAGGCGGAGACGTGCTGGGGGGCGCTCGCCGAGCCTATGAGGGCGTCCGCGAGCGGTGGTTTCGGACACTTCGACTCGGGCGCGCGACTTCGTCGGCGGCCCGGCTCAGGGAACGGTGGGCTGGTCCGCCAGACGTGCTGTGGCTTCGTCGAGCCACGGCTCAGGAACCGGCTGGGCGCGGCTCGGTCGTCGAGCTTGTCGAGACGTCCGAAGGCGAACGTTCTGGACCTGTTCGCTGAGTCGTCGAGGCGTTGGCGCGCCGAGGTTGCCGGATGGTTTCGGACCCTTCGACTCGGGCGCGCGACTTCGTCGGCGGCCGGCCCAGGGAACGGCTGGCCGTGGCCTCGTCGGTGGTCTGGGTCGTTCGTCGAGCTTGTCGAGACGTCCGAAGGCGGAGACGTTCTGAGGGGCGTTCGTCGAGCTTGTCGAGACGTTCGACGGTGGACGCCTGCTATACCTCCTCGCTGGTTCGTTGATCCGCCCGATCGCGGGTGGTTTCGGACCCTTCGACTTGGGCGCGCGACGTCGCCGGCCCGCCCGCTGAGGGCATGGTGGTCCGCCTTCACGGGCCGCCGGTTCAGGGAGCGGTGGCTCGCCTTCGTGGGACGTGCCCGGCTCAGGCAGTCGTGTGGCCCGCCTTCGTGGGCGTCCAGGCTAGGGAGGGGCGGATCAGGGTGCGGTCTGTGCGACCGGGTCCTTCGCCAGCCAGCAGCCGTGGATGTGGTCGTCGACCGCTCCGATGGCCTGCAGCGTCGCGTACAGCGTCGTCGGGCCGACGAAGCGGAAGCCCCGCTTCTTCAAATCCTTGCTCCGGGCGACTGACTCGGGGGTCTGCGCCGGGACGTCGGCGAAGGTGAGCGGCGCGTGCTCGCGCGGCTCAGGGGTGTGGGCCGCGATCACGTCCGCCAACCGCTCGCCCTGCTCATGCATCGCCAGCAGCGCCCGTGCGTTTCCGATGGTCGCCTCGATCTTCTGCCTGTTCCGGACGATCCCGGGGTCTCCGAGAAGCCGCTCCACATCGTCTGGCCCCATCGCTGCGACCTTCTCCGGATCGAAGCCGTGGAACGCCTCCCGGTAGCCCTCGCGCTTGCGCAGGATCGTGATCCAACTGAGGCCCGCCTGGGCGCCCTCCAGGCACAGGCGCTCCAGCAGCGCCGACTCATCGGGGGTGTCATCGACGGGGCGCGCCCACTCCTCGTCGTGGTAGGCGGCGTACATCGCGTCACCGCTGCCGAAACAACGAACCTTGTCCATGCCGATTCCTCTCATCGTGTGCCCTCATACTTGGACGGTGGGGACGCCGATTTCCCACCGCTCGAACCGGCTGTGGAAAACCGCCCTTCGCGCAGTTGGCCCCTGCCTCAGCCCTGACGATAGACTCATGGCTGGCCCAGTGGGCCAGATCCCCGGTTGGTCTTTCGGCAGGGCCCGCCTGACTTTGAATCAGGATTAGCGAAGTAGGTTCGACTCCTACCCGGGGAGCCACCACCCGAGCGCGCTCAGCGTCGGGCGATCCGCATCCACATCACCGCCGGTAGGTGTTGAGCACCACGCCTGCCGGAAGCAACCGCGTCGACGTGAGCGTCAGCTCTTGCACCATCCCGCCGCCGACCGGGCTGATGCCCTCGCCCAGCAGGACCGGGTTCACCTTGAACTGGAACTCGTCGATCTCATCGGGGAGTTGGCCCGCCAGGTCCGCGCCGCCGCAGAGCCAGATGTCCGCACCGGGTTCCTCCTTCAACCGCGCAACCGCCGCGCGGACGTCGCCGCTCACCGTCTCGATGGGGGAGGGGAGGTCGCGGTGGGTCGCGACGACCTGGCGGAGGTGCGGGTACGCGCCGCCGGGCAGCCCGATTTCGGCGGCTGGCGCGTAGGTGCGATACCCCATCACGACGGTGTCGAAGCGTCGGTTGGGTCCGGTGACGCCCAGCGCGGCGCGCGCCTGAACCGGGCAGGTCTCGGGATAGAGGCCGAACAGGGCGGCCAACGTGTCGGGGTGCGTGGGGATCGACGAGGGGTCGCCCGAGGCGTCGGCGATGAATCCGTCCGCCGAGACGGCCGCGTAGTAGACGAGGTGACGCATACGAGCTCCAATCACTACAGATGTGCTGGTTATGAATGTACAACACCTGTGGTGGTTGGGTTTAGGCTTGGCGACATGGTTGCGAACCCACGACGCCGCGGACAGGTGGCCGATGCCGCCATCGACCTACTCGGATCCGGAGGCGGCCGCGAACTGACCCACCGAGGGGTCGACCGGCACGCGGGGCTCCCGCTCGGCACCTGCGCAAACTACTTCCCGACCAGGGCCGCCCTCCTCGAGGGCGTTGCCGAGAGGGCGTTCGTGCTGCTCGCCCCGGACGACGACCGGCTCGACGACCTCGCCGCCATCGCCCACCCGCGGGAGGCGCTGACCGCCTACGTCGGCTACGTCGTCGAGCGACTGCTGGCCCGACCTGCGCTGGCGCTTTCCCTCATTGAACTGAGGCTCGAGGCCGCCAGGACGCCTGCCCTCGCCGATCGGATCGGCCCGTTCCTGCGGGCTGGGCTCGACGCGGACGTGTCGTTCCACGCCCAGCGCGGCCTACCCGGTAGCCGCGACGCCGTGATCGCGCTGCACCACCTCGTCAACGGTCTCGTGCTGGACAGGCTCACGATCAGCCTCGATCCCGAGGCCGATCCGGCGGAGACGATCGCCTCCATCGTCGGGGCGCTCGTCTCCGGCGGGCTCACCGACGCCGGGTAGCGTGCCCGTTGACTGTCGGCAAATCGGCGTGAACAGCCGGAACGCCGTATGATGCGAAGCGACTCCGGTTCGCGGCAGACCGAGCGCCCAGCGCCCCGCATGCCAGGCAACCGGGGACGTCGCCCGTCGGCCACAGAAGGAGAAACCGTGTCCACCGACAGCGAGCTCGCGCCAGTCGCAGCCGTTGTGGTTCTCGCCGCCGGAGGCGGGACCCGCATGAAGTCCTCGAAGTCCAAACTCCTCCACGAAGTGGCGGGCAAGCCGATGCTGAGCTTCGCCGTCTCGGCCGCCGCCGCGCTCGACCCCGAACACCTGGTGGTCGTCGTCGGGCACCAGCGCGAACAGGTCGAGGCCCAACTCGAGCAGCTCTCCGCCGCCGTCACCACCGCCGTCCAGGACCAGCAGCTCGGCACCGGGCACGCGGTGTCCTGCGGCCTCAGCGGCCTCGGCGACCTGCAGGGCGAGGTCGTCGTCACATACGCCGACGTGCCGATGCTCACCGGCGACACGCTGCGTCAACTCGTGGCCGTGCACCGCGGCAACGGCAACGCGGTCACCGTCCTGACCGCGATCGTCGACGACCCGACCGGCTACGGCCGCATCGTCCGCGACGGCGACTCCGTCACCGGCATCGTCGAACACAAGGACGCCTCGGAGGCGCAGCGCGGGATCGATGAGATCAACTCCGGCATCTACGTCTTCGACGCGGCGACGCTGCGCGAGGGGCTCGGCGCGCTCACCACAGACAACGCACAGGGCGAGCAGTACCTGACCGACGTCGTCCACTTCGCCGCGCAGCGCTCGCAGCGCGTCGGCGCCCACATCATCGACGACGTCTGGCAGACCGAGGGCGTCAACGACCGCATCCAGCTCGCCAGGATGAACGCGGAGATGAACCGCCGCATCCGCGACGCGTGGATGCTCAAGGGCGTCACCATGGTCGACCCGACCACCGTCTGGATCGATGTGGACGTCGACCTCGCGCAGGACGTCACGCTGCTGCCCGGCGTCATCCTGCAGGGCGCCACCACCATCAGCGAGGGTGCCACCATCGGCCCCGACACCACCCTGATGGACGTCGAGGTCGGCCCCGGCGCCGAGGTCGTCCGCACCCACGGCTCCTTCGCCGTGATCGGCGAGAACGCCACCGTCGGCCCCTTCTCCTACCTGCGCCCCGGCACCATCCTGGGTGTCGGCGGAAAGATCGGCGCCTTCGTCGAGACGAAGAATGCCCAGATCGGCGACGGCGCCAAGGTGCCGCACCTGGCCTACTGCGGCGACGCGGTCGTCGACGACGGCGCCAACATCGGCGCGGGCACGATCTTCGCCAACTACGACGGCATCAACAAGTCCACCTCACACGTCGGCAAGAACGCCTTCGTGGGCTCCAACTCCGTCCTCGTCGCACCTGTCGACATCGGCCCCGGCGCGCTCGTCGCCGCCGGATCCGCCATCACCGACGACGTCCCCGCCGGGGCGCTCGGTGTCGCGCGCGGTCGACAGCGAAACGTCGAGGGATGGGTCAACGATCGTCGCCCCGAATCCAAGCAGGCCGCCGCCGCGGCCGAGGCGGACGGGTCGATTCATCCAGCAGTTCTCGAGTCCCGAAAGAAGAAGGCCTGACCAGATGACCCAGATCGCCAAGAACGACAAGCACCTGATGCTTTTCAGTGGGCGCGCCTACCCCGAGCTCGCCCAGGAGGTGTCGTCGCTCATGGGGCAGGAACTGGTCCCAACCCGGGCCCTGACGTACGCCAACTCGGAGATCTACGTCCGCTTCGAGGAGTCGGTGCGTGGCTGTGACGCCTTCGTCATCCAGTCGCACACCGCGCCCGTCAACGAGTGGATCATGGAGCAGCTCATCATGGTGGACGCGCTCAAGCGCGCCTCCGCCAAGCGCATCACGGTGGTCGCACCGTTCTACCCGTACGCGCGCCAGGACAAGAAGCACCTCGGGCGCGAGCCCATCTCGGCGCGCCTGGTCGCGGACCTGTACAAGGCTGCGGGTGCGGACCGGATCATGTCGGTCGACCTGCACGCCGCGCAGATCCAGGGCTTCTTCGACGGCCCCGTCGACCACCTGTGGGGGCTCCCGGTGCTCGCGGACTACGTCGCCGACAAGTACGACCCCACCGAGATGTGCATCGTCTCGCCCGACGCCGGACGTGTGCGCCTCGCCGACATGTGGACCGACAAGCTCGGCTGCCCGCTTGCCATCATTCACAAGCGTCGCGACCCGAACAAGGCCAACACGGTCGCCGTGCACGAGGTCGTCGGCGATGTGGCGGGCAAGACGTGCCTGCTGGTCGACGACATGATCGACACCGCGGGGACCATCACTGAGGCCGCGCACGCGCTGCGCGAGCGGGGCGCCAAGCGGGTCATCGCCGCGGCAACGCACGCCGTCTTCTCCGGGCCGGCCGCCGAGCGGCTCAACGCCAGCGGCATGGAGGAGATCATCGTCACCAACACGCTGCCGATTCGCCCCGAGCAGGAGATCAACAACCTCACGGTGCTGTCGATCGCCCCGTTGATCGCCAAGGCCATCAACGCCGTCTTCCTCGACGGCTCGGTCACCTCGCTCTTCGGCGGGCAGGCCTGAGATAACCGTTGCCGGGCTGGTTCAGGGGGCGAACTCCTGGGCCAGCCCGGTCAGCTTTTCCAGGACCTCTTCGCGGTCGGCGCCGCGGCCCATCGCGAGGCCGACGAGGAAGGCAGACACGGGAGCCATCGGACGGTCGACGCCGTGCGCGATCACGGCCGTGAGGCGGAGCAGATCGTCGACGGGGACTTCGTCGGGGGAGAGGCCCAGCTCGTCGGTCGCCCGGTCGATCCAGTGGCCCCACAGCTCGCGGTCGTCGTCAGGTCGCGCCATGTTGTCCTCCAGCCCTTGTCGCACCATCGTGGCACATCGCGCCCCTCGCGGGCCAAGCCTTGACGGGCGCCCCGGCTCGACATGGGATCCAAGGCGGGCGTGGCGCGGGTGATGCGTTGAGCATGTTTGGTAACTCGTTGTCGATCTGAACGTTCAAATGGGGCGTTTTTGCGAACGAGCAACCAAACATGCTCAAACGCGGGACCCGACCCAGGGCAGGGCCGAAGGGGTCAGGCGGTGGCGAGGACGGCGATGTTCAGGGCGATCACCGAGGCGACGACGACCCAGGCGACGCCGGAGACGAGGCGGTTGCTGCGGTGCTCGCCCATCACGCCACGACTGGACGTCAGCAGCACCAGCGGGATCAGCGCGAAGGCGATGCCGAAGCTCAGCACCAACTGCGACTGGACAAGCGCCTGCGTCGGGTGCAGCCCCGCGACGAGCACCGCGACGGCGGGCACCAGCGTGATCAGGCGACGCACCGTCGGGGTGATCTTCGGGGAGACGAAGTCGCGCACCATGCCTGCGCCCGCGTCGGTCCCGACGATGGCCGAGCCGAGCCCCGAGACCAGCAGGCCGATCGCGAACACCGTCGCGGGGAGGGCGCCGACCAGTTGGTCGATCTGTGCGTAGGCGCCCTCGATCGAGTCGATCGCGGCGCCGCGCAGTCCCGCCGCGGCGAACAGCAGCATCGACACGTTGACGGCGGCGGCGATGGTCAGCGCGACCGCGACGTCGATGCGCTGCACCTTCAGCAGTCGCTCGACGCTCTCGCCCGAGTCGTTGTGACGGAGCTTGGCCAGTTCGGAGTGCAGGTAGATCGCGTGCGGCATCACGGTGGCGCCGAGCATTGCGGCGGCCAACTGCACCGATCCGGCGTCGGTGAACCTCGGAAGCATGCCGCCGAGCACGTCGACGGGGTCGGGCGGCAGCCAGAACAAGGTGGCGAGGAAGCCGATCGCGATCACGGCGAGGACGGCGGCCATCAGGATCTCGAAGAAGTGCTCGCCGCGCGCCCGCATCCAGTGCAGCGACGCTATGGCCACGCCGCCCACGATGACCGCGCCGAGCCACAGCGGCAGCCCGAACAGCACGTTCAGCGCGATCGCGCCGCCGACGACCTCGGCCAGGTCGGTCGCGATCGCCACCGCGACGGCCTGCGCCGCATACAGCACCCGCCACACGCCCCGGTGCCGACGCGAGTCGAGGAAGTCCCGGATCAGGGCGCTCAGCGACTGTCCCGTCACCACGCCGAGCTTGGCAGACAGATACTGCACCAGCATCGCCATCAGGCAGGCGAGCACCAGCGCCCACACCAGCAGGTAGCCGTACTCGGCGCCCGCGCTCAGATTCGCGGCGACGTTGCCCGGGTCGACGTAGGCGAGGGCGGCGACGAAGGCTGGCCCGAGGAGGGTGACGGTTCGTCGCTGCATGGTGCCCGATCCTAGGGGGCCTCACCCCTCTCAAGTCCAATGGGCGCTCGGACCGGAGTCTCATGTGCAGCCCGACAACGATGACGACGAGCCGATCCGCCATGGGCGAGGCGCCGATTAGGTTCGAGGAACGAGCGTCAGGAAGGACGAGCATGACCAACAACCCGAACCAGGTGCCTGCCTGCGGAACGGACCATCTGACCAAGGTCTACACCACTGGCGAGACGCCGGTGATTGCGGTGGACGACGTGTCGGTGGCCATCGAACGCGGCAGTTTCACCGCCATCATGGGGCCCTCCGGTTCGGGCAAGTCGACGCTGATGCACTGCATGGCGGGCCTCGACCGGCCGACCAGCGGCGGCGTCTTCATCGGGACCGACAACATCGCGCTGCTGCCGGAGAAGACCGTCACCAGGGTTCGGCGCGACAAGATCGGCTTCGTCTTCCAGTCGTTCAACCTGCTCCCGACCCTGACGGCGGAGCAGAACATCGTGCTGCCCCTCGAACTCGCGGGCAGGAAGGTCGACAGGCAACTGCTCCAGCAGGTCGTCGGTTCGCTCGGCATCGGAGACCGCCTCACGCACCGCCCGAGCCAACTCTCCGGCGGCCAGCAGCAGCGCGTCGCCATCGCCCGGGCGCTCGTCACCCAGCCCGAGGTGATCTTCGCCGACGAACCGACCGGCGCCCTCGACCAGCGCACCGGAACCGCGCTGCTTGAATACCTGCAGTCCTGCGCGCGGGACCAGGGTCGCACCATCATCATGGTCACCCACGATCCGAAGGCGGCCGGCTACGCCGACCGTGCGCTGATGCTCCTCGACGGACGCATCGTCCAGGACGTCGCCGACCCCACTGCCGAGGCCATGCTCTCCCTGCTGGGAGCGGTGGTGGCCTGATGTGGCGCCAAGCCTTCAGTGAGCTGAGGCTCCACCCGGGCCGCTTCATCGCCACCCTGATCGCCATCGCGATCAGTGTCGGCTTCATCTCCGCGATCTCGGTGTTCGTCAACAGCCAGCGCACCGCGATGGGCGGGCTGTTCGCGCTGCCGATCAGCAAGGCCGACCTCGTCGTCACGACCGCGGAAGGCAAGACCGCCGCCGCCGCAGAGGCCGCCACGGGCGTGTCCGGGGTCGAGTCGGCAGCCCCGGTGCCGTTGGGGCAGGGCCGCATCCTCAGCAAGGGCGACGCCTCCGTGATGGCCTCGCTGTACCAACTTCCCCCGGAGCCGCTCAGGTGGTCGCGCATCGTCGACGGCCGACTCCCCGAGAAGCCGGGAGAGGTGGCGCTCTCCGCCGACGCGCTCAAGACGCTCAAGGCGAGGGTCGGCGACACCCTCGGCGACGAGGGCGCGGAGGACGTCCTCGTCGTCGGCGAGACCAACGACCCCGCATCGTTGTGGGGCGTGACCGGCTACACCGGCACCCCCGATGACCTGACCTACGCGTCCCAGATCGCGGTCAAGCTCGCCCCCGGCGCGGACGAGGCAGCGGTCGCGACGGCGCTCAAGGGCGTCGCCGATGTGACGAAGGTCGAACCGGCATCCGACGTGCGGGAGGCGTCGCTGATGGAGGTCACCGACGGCTTCGACGTGTTCAAGAACCTGCTCTACGGGTTCGGCGCCATCGCGCTGCTCGTCGGCGCCATCACCATCGCCAACACGTTCACGATCCTCGCGACCCAGCGGCGCAGGCAGTTGGCGCTGCTGCGCGCCATCGGTGCGACGCCCGGCCAGGTCACCCGGCGGTTGCTCGCCGAGTCCTTCCTGCTCGGCACCGTCGGCTCGCTGATCGGCGTGGGGATCGGCTTCCTGGTCGCCTGGATCGGTGGCGCGGTGACGGGTTCCAACTTCTTCGGGATCACCGTGGAGCCGGTCGAACTGCTGCTGGCCTGGGCGGCCGGCGTGATCGCCACCGTCGTCGCGGCGGTTGCACCGTCGCTGCGCGCCGCGGGCGTCAAGCCGCTCGAGGCCCTCCAGGTCGTGCCGACGGCCGCGGAGGCCCGAAGGGCGAGCATCGCGCGGGTCATCGTCTGCGTCCTGGCCGCGGTCGCGGGGATCGTCTTCATCGTGGCCAGTCGCCTCGACTCCGGGCTGGCGCTGCTGTGGGCCATCCTGGCGGGAGTGACGCTGACGCTTGCCGTCCTGGTGGCCGCGCCGCTGTACATCGCGCCCTTGTTGCGGCTCTGCGCGCGACTTTTCGGCTCCGCCGGACCCACCGCCAGGCTCGCGCTGACCAACGCCGCGCGCAACCCGCGTCGCGCCGCGTCGACTGCCACCGCTCTGATGCTCGCGGTCGGGTTGATCGTGACGCTCCAGGTCGCGCTGGCCACCGCGCGCTCCTCGGGCATGGCCTACATCAACGAGCGCTACCCCGTCGACGTCGCCGTCGGATTCCCGGTCCAGGGTTCGGTTCCCGCGGACCTGGTCGGGAAGATCGATGCCGTCGAGGGCGTCTCGAATGTGACGGAGGTTGAATCGAAGCGGATCGAGGTCGGCCCGGAGGCGCTGGACTTCTTCGCCCCCGTCGTCGCGTTCGAGGGGCTCGGGCTGAAGGCGCCCAAGTCGCAGACGCCCGCCGACGGAACCGTCGTGGTGTCGCCCTTCGGGATGGTCGACTCAGGCAGCATCGAGGTCCCCTCCTCTGGTGGCGCGCTCACGTTGACGGTCAAGACGAGCGAGGACGTGAGCTACGGACAGGCCATGGTCTCTCCTGCGACGTACGCCAAGATCTCCGCGGAGCCGGCCACAACGGGGCTCTGGGTCCAGTTCCACGACCGCAGTTCGACGGGGACGCTGAACTCCGTGCTGACGATCCTGGGCGACTACCCGGACGCCCAGACCGACGGTAGCGGCGCGGTGTTCGCGGGCATGCTCGGCCAGATCCTCGGCGTGCTCCTGATCGCCATGACGGCGCTGCTCGGCGTCGCGGTGTTGATCGCGCTGGTCGGCGTCGGGAACACGCTGGGTCTCTCGGTGCTTGAGCGGCAACGGGAGTCGGCGCTGCTGCGGGCGTTGGGCATGCAGCGGGCAAGCCTGCGGGTGATGCTGCTGATCGAGGCGGTGGCGCTGGTGGCGATCGGCACCGTGATCGGCCTGGCGGCCGGCATGTTCTTCGGCTGGTTGGGCGTGGACAGCACGCTGAGGATGATCCCGTCGGACAACATCGCGCTGAAGTTCTCCCTCGACTGGCTCTACACCGTCGGCTTGATCGGGGTGTGCCTCCTGGCGGCGATCCTCGCGTCGATCCTGCCGGGGCGCAGGGCGGCGAACGCGACCCCGACGGAGGCTCTGGCCGTCGACTGAGACCGGGGACGGAGGGGCGGTGGAGACCGAAGCGGTCTCCACCGCCTTGCGCCTTCGGAGGGCTCTAGTGACGCGCTGGTTGAGCCAAGCGGGCGCGAAGCGGCCGACGTCGGCCAGACTCGTGGAGCGCTGGTTGAGCCAAGTGGGTGCGAAGCGGCCGACGTCGGCCAGACTCGTGGAGCGCTGGTTGAGCCAAGTGGGTGCGAAGCGGCCGACATCGGTCAGACTCGTGGAGCGCTGGTTGAGCCATGGCGGGCGCGGAGCGGCCGGCATCGGTCGAAACCCTCGTGAGCTGTCCGGGGTCTTGGGCTCGGGTCTCTGCGCGGGCGCGGGTTGGTTTCGACGCGCGTTGCGGCGCTGCGCGCCTTGGCGCGGCTCAACCGGCGGTCTGCTGGTTGAGCCATGTCGAGCGCGGAGCGGTCGACATCGGTCGAAACCTCGTGAGGTGTCCGGGGTCCTGGGTCGGATCTCTGTGAGGGTGGAAGTTGGTTTCGACGCGCGTTGCGGCGCTTCGCGCCTTGGCGCGGCTCAACCGGCGTCAGGTGTTGGCCACCTGCTTGCGGTAGGCCTCGGCCTCCCACGTCTCGATGAACGAGCGTTCCCGCTCGTCCAGGGCACGCACCGTGCCGAGGCGGTTGGCCGCCTCGACGACAGTCAACGCGTCCGTGAACACCTCCAACGCCGTCGTCGCCGACTTCTCGGAGTCGCCCGCGGCGATCACGCCGAGCCCCGGCGCGACCGCGATCACCGGCGCCAAGCCATGGTCGGCCTCGAACCGGGCGACCGACGCGGCGACCGGTTCGCCAGGCCGCAGCACGACAGGGAGGGACCCTGAGTAGACGATCTGGTCGGGGATCAGCGGTCCGGCCGACAGGTATGCCCCGCCCTGCTCCGTCGCGGGATAGGCCGACGCGAGGCCCTCGCCGTCGAGCGCGACGTGGCTGGCGTCGACCGCCGCCTTGAAGGCGACCGCGAGCGCGATCAGGTCGTCGCTCCAACCGGCCCCGGCAGCCGGGGCGTCCGCCGTCGTCGACGCCAAGCCGCCGTCTCCTGCCACCTCGTGACGCCCGATCTGCGCAAGTGCGTCGGTGATCCTGGCGAGGATGTCGTAGCTGATGGAGCGCACCTCCTCGGGGTCGTCGCTGGCGACGATCAGCCCGTGGTTCATCAGGAAGGTCGCCTTCGGCGGGACCTGGCCGGTGCGCGCCGTGAACTCCTCGCGGCGCTGCTTGACGAGCCGTGCCAGCGGCAGCCCCGGGTCGACGTACTCGACCCACAGCACGTCCTCGCCGAACATCGCTCGGGTGAGCGCGACCCCGTCCTCGTTGCAGGTGACGGCATTGATCAGCAGCGGGTGCGTGTGCAGCACGTAGGTATCGGGGATCAGCGCGTGGAACAGGATCTCCACAGACGGGCGGCGCGGGCCGTCGTCGCGGCGGGCGAGCGCCGCGATCTGGTTGACGGGGTCGCCGAGCGACGGATCGGGGTCGGGCGCCGCGAGCGATCCGTTGAGGACGTCGAGGTCGAGGGGGACGAGGTCGTCGACGGTGATGTCGGCCATCGAGACGCCGCTGGGCTTGATCCACAGCACGCCGTCGACCTTGGCCGAGGAGTTGCCGCCCCCGGCGCGCACGAAGGCGGGGTCGGCGCCGAACTCGTTGCTGAGCCGCGTGATGGCCGACTTGGGGTCCGGGAGGTGGGTGGTCAGTTCTGCGGAGGCCATGACGATCCTTCTGAGGTCGGTGAGGGTGCCCGCGACGAGGCCGACGGCGCGGGCCTGGATGAGTGCGTTGCCGATCGCGGTCGCCTCGGCGGGTCCCGCGCTGACCTCGAGCCCTGTGCGGTCGGCCGTCAACTGGTTCAGGAGCGCGTTGTGGGAGCCGCCGCCGACCACGACCAGCCGCCCGGGTCTGACGCCGGTCAGGGCCTCGAGTTCGGCGAGGGTCTCGGCGTAGGCGTCGGCGAGGGACTCGAAGATGCTGCGGGTCAGGAATGCCGGGTCCTCGAGGCGCGGGTCGCCGCCCGCGAGCGCCGCGATCCGGGCAGGCATGTCGCCCGGGTGCAGCAGCGACGGATCGGTCGCGTCGAAGTGGACCGCGTCGTCGATCTGGGCGGCCGCCGCGACGAGTTCGGGCACCGAGGTGGTGATGCCGCCCTCGGCCCAGGTGCGCTGCGCCTCGGAGAGCAGCCACATGCCCATCACGTTCTTGAGGTAGCGGACCGTTGCGTCGACGCCCGCCTCGTTGGTGAGGTTCGACGCCCGGGAGGCCTCGGTGCGGATCGGCGCGTCGAGTTCCATCCCGATCAGCGACCAGGTGCCCGACGACAGGTACGCGTCGCTGCGCCCGGTCAGCGGCGCGCCGACCACCGCTGAGGCGGTGTCGTGCGAGCCGACCGCGATCAGGGGGATGCCAGCGGCCGGGCCGACGGTGATCGGTCCGACGACGGTGCCAGGGTCGATCAGTTCGGGGAAGATCCGGCGCGGCAGCCCGAGCCGGTCGATCAGCGGCCAGTCCCAGCCGCGGCCGACGGGGTCGAGCAGCGAGGTGGTCGACGCGTTGGTGCGTTCGGCGACGGCGCGGCCCGTCAGCCAGTAGCCGATCAGGTCGGGCAGCAGCAGGAACAGAGTGGCGTCGTCGAGCCTGCCTGCGAGCTTGTCGTCGGCCAGTTGGTTGACGGTGTTGATGGCGTTGTCCTGGATCCCGACCCGCGCGTACAACTCGGCGGGGGAGATCAGCCGCTCGACCTCGGCCTTGCCTCGGGCGGTGCGCTCGTCGCGGTAGTTGAACGGATCGCCGAGCAGACCGTCGACGCCGATCAGCCCGTAGTCCACGGCCCAGCAGTCGATGCCGACGGAGGCGACCCTGTCGGGCGCGGCCTCGACGGCCTTGCCGATGCCCTCCTGGATGTCGGCGAGCAGGGCGCGCGCGTCGAGCCGCAGCCCGTCGTCGGTGCGGCGGGCCGCGGTGGAGAAGCGGTGCACCTCGGTCAGGTCGATCCGGGCGTCACGGAGCGTGCACAACACGACGCGGCCGCTCGTGGCGCCCAGGTCGACCGCGATGACCGAGGCGGACACCTCAGGCGCCCCAGCCGGCCTGCGTGCCCCCGACGCGCTCCTCGGCGATCCTGGCCAGGTAGCCCGAGTCGGCGAAGGCCTTCATGGGGTCGGCGGGGAAGCCGCGCGAGGCGCGCCACTGAGCCAGTTGCGGCCGGACGTCGGTGTAGAACGCGTCCATCAGGATCTCGTTGGCGCCGAGCACGTCGCCGGCCTGCTGCGCGGCCTCGAGGGCGTCGGCGTCGACCATCAGGGCCCGCGCCGTCATCTCCTGCACGTTGAGGACCGAGCGGATCTGGCCGGGGATCTTGTCCTCGATGTTGTGACACTGGTCGAGCATGAAGGCCACGCCGGTCTCCTTCTCGAAGCCGCCGCCGCGGCGCACCTCCCACAGGATCCGGAACAACTGGAACGGGTCGGCGGCGCCGACGATCAGGTCGTCGTCTGCGTAGAACCGCGAGTTGAAGTCGAACGAGCCGAGCTTCCCGAGGCGCAGGAGTTGAGCGACGATGAACTCGATGTTGGTGCCCGGCGCGTGATGGCCGGTGTCGAGGCAGACGACGGCGCGCTCACCCAGCGCGGCGACCTGCGTGTACGAGGTGCCCCAGTCGGGAACATCGGTGTGGTAGAACGACGGCTCGAAGAACTTGTACTCGAGCACGAGGCGCTGTTCGGGGCCGATGTGGGCGTAGATCTTCGCGAGCGAGTCGGCGAGCCAGTCCTGGCGACGGCGGATGTCGCCCTGGCCGGGGTAGTTGGTGCCGTCGGCGAGCCAGATCTTCAGGTCGCGCGAGCCGATCTTGTCCATGATCTCGATGCACTCGAGGTGGTGGTCGATCGCCTTCTGCCGGATCGCCGGGTCGTGGTGCGCGAGGCTGCCGAACTTGTACGCCTCGTCCTGGAAGGTGTTCGAGTTGACGGTGCCGAGCCCGACGCCGACCTCGGCGGCGAAGTCGACGACCTCGCTCCAGTCGTCCACCTTGTCCCACGGGTAGTGCAGCGCGACCTTGGGCGCCAGCCCCGTGTAGGCGTTCACCTGGGCCGCGTCCGCAAGCTTCTCGAAGACGGTCCGGGGCGTGCCCGGCGTCGTGAAGACCCGGAAGCGGGTCCCCGAGTTGCCGTACGCCCACGAGGGCACCTCGATGGCCTGCTCGGCCAACTGGTCGGTGATGGAATCAAAGTCGGTCATCTGCACTCCCACACTGGAGGTTGAATCGTTTCAATGAAGGATACGCTACAACCCCTCTCGGGAGTGCGTCAAGCGTGTCTTCGTGGCGGTGGGGATGGCAGGGGGAGGCGTTGAGCAGTAGTCCTGGTTCGTTGCCGCGGAGAGCGGTTTCTCTCGGCGTTTCGCCGATCGAGGCCGGAATGCTGCTCAACGCGGGAGCCCGCGGCCCAGCCTCTCGGTGCTAGCGGGTCAGGGCGCTGGAGGCGCGCACGACCAGGGTGGGCGTGAAGCTCACCGCCTGGTGCACGTGCTCACGGCCCGCGTCTGCGTCTGCGATCTCCGCGAGCAGGAGGTCGGCGGCGGTCCTGCCGAGGTCCTGGCGTGGCTGGGCGACCGACGAGAGGGGGACGGCGGCAGCCGCGGCGAAGTCGATGTTGTCGTAGCCGACGATGGCGATGTCGTCGGGCACCCGAAGCCCCTGCGCGGTGAGCCCCTGCAGGAACGCGATCGCCACCAGGTCGTTGGCGCAGAACACTCCGGTCGGCCGGGCGCGGGGGTCCATCAGGACGATCTGGTCGGCGGCGAGTCGCCCGGACGCGAAGTCCAACTGCGGCACGGAGATCGACAGCAGGTCGGCGCCGCCCGCGAGCGCCGCGGCCTGGGCGCCCTCGAGACGGTCGCGGATCTGCTTCAGCGAACTCGGCCCGCCGACGAAGGCGACCCTGCGGTGTCCCTGTGAGACAAGGTGTTCGATGGCGATCCTGCCGCCGGCCACGTCGTCGACGCCGACGGCGCAGCACTCGACGGAGTCGGCCGCGCGATCGACGAGCACCGTCGGGATGTGTGCCTTCGCGAGCGCGTCCACCTCCGATGGCTGGGGCCCGATCGGGCCGAGGATCACGCCACGCACCCGTTGCTGCAGGAACGTGCGCAGGATCGCGGTCTGTCGGGCCTCGTCGATGTTCGCGTCGCCGATGGTCGCGTGGAAGCCGTGCATGAACAGGACGTCCTGTGCGGCGCGCAGCAGGTCCGCGAAGAAGGGGTTGGTGACGTCCATCACGGCCAGGCCGATCGTCCGGCCGCGGCCCGCCCGCAACTGCTGAGCCTGCTGGTTCGGGATCCAGCCGAGGTCGGCGATGGCCTGCTGGACCTTCTCGCGCGTGGCGGGGAGCACGATGTCGGGATTGTTGACGACGTTGGAGACCGTGCCGATCGACACCTGTGCGCGTGCGGCGACGTCGCGCATGCTCAGCCGTGCCATCGGGCCTCCTCTGTCGTATAGGGCGTCACTCTAGGGTCATGTCGGTGCGCGACGCATCCAGCCCTGGGGTGCGTCCGGATCGGTGGGGTCGTCAGGAGTGGTGCGACCCGCGGTCGGGACGGGCCCCGAGTGGCGCTCGGGCGCGGCGCCAGCCTTCGGGCGGAAAACCGTCTCACACGCCGTCGAATCTACATGTAGTGGTGGACAGGTGACGAAAGTGGCATATATGCTCAATCTTGCACTTGGTTCCACCGAAGGGTGGCCAAGAGGGAATCCGGTGAGAGTCCGGAACTGCCCCGCAGCGGTGAATGAGAACGACCGCCGTCAGAAGCACTGGGACCCGGTCCCGGGAAGCGACGGCCAGTAGGTGCCTCAGGGTGTGCTCGTGAGTCCGAAGACCTGCCAGGTGTGGCCCCGAAACCTCGGGGTCTGATTCGTGGCCTCGTGGGATAGGCGCGTGTCGGCCGCGCCGTGAGGCGGGCGCCGGTGGGTGACGAGACGGGTCGCGGGTCGCAGTAACGACTCTCGAGGAACAGTCCATGAGCACACCCACCGATATCCGCGTCCTCAAGAGGGACGGATCGCTGACCCCGTACGACGGCGCCGAGGTCGCCACCTCCATCGCCGACGCCGCGCGTGGCCTCGACGACGCCGTCACACAGGCCGTCCAGCTTCGTTCCGAGGTCGAGATCACCCTCTTCGACGGCATCTCCACGAGCCAACTCGACGAGGCGGTGATCCAGGTCGCGCTCGGCAACGTCAAGGACGACCCCGCCTTCGACACCATCGCGGCCCGGTTGCTCACCAAGCACCTCTACAAGCAGGTCTTCGGCGACACCCACGACCTGTTCGGCGACGGCGCCCCCGAGACGGTGCGCGCGCTGCACGTCGAACACTTCCCCGGCTGCATCGAGCGCGGCGTCGCAAGCGGACTCCTCGACACCCGGCTCGCCGAGATGTTCGACCTTGAGACGCTCGCGGCCGCGCTGCGCCCCGAGCGCGACGACCTGCTGCGCTACATCGGCGTCCAGACGATGCGGAACAGGTACCTGCTGCAAGGCGAAGGGCGGCAGGTCCTCGAGGTTCCGCAGTTCTTCTGGATGAGGGTCGCCATGGGGCTGTCCCTCAACGAGGCCGACCCGACCGCCACCGCGCTCCGCTTCTACGAAGCGATGAGCCTGCTGCGTTACCTCGCGGCCGGGTCGACCCTCGTCAACGCGGGCACCGCCTACGCGCAACTGTCCAACTGCTTCGTGATGCAGATGGAGGACGACATCGAGCACATCGCCAAGTCGGTGCGCGACGTGATGTGGCTGACCAAGGGCACCGGCGGCATCGGGCTCTCGGTGTCGAAGCTGCGCAGCGAGGGGTCCCCGATCCGCTCCAATAACACCACCTCGACCGGCCCGATCCCGTTCATGCACACCATCGACTCGACGCTGCGCGCGGTGTCCCGCGGCGGGAAGAAGTTCGGCGCGCTGTGCTTCTACATGGAGAACTGGCACCTCGACTTCCCGCAGTTCCTCGACCTGCGGCAGAACTCCGGCGACCCCTACCGTCGCACCCGCACCGCCAACACCGCGGTGTGGATCTCCGACGAGTTCATGGCGCGCGTCGCCGCCGACGACTACTGGTACCTGTTCGACCCGCTTGAGGTCGACGACCTGACCGAGTTGTACGGGGCCGAGTTCTCCGCCCGCTACCGCGAGTACGTCGCGATGGCGGAATCGGGGGAACTTCGCCGCTTCGTCAAGGTGAAGGCGCGCGAGCAGTACACGTCGATCCTCGTGACCCTGCAGACGACGTCGCACCCGTGGCTGACGTGGAAGGACGCCATCAACACCCGGGCTCTGAACGACAACACCGGCACCATCCACCTGTCGAACCTGTGCACCGAGATCTGCCTGCCGCAGGACCGCGAGTCGATCGCCGTGTGCAACCTGGCCTCGGTCAACCTGTCGCGCCACCTCGTCGGCGAGCCGGGCGCGCTCGGCATCGACTGGGATGGCCTCGCAGACACCGTCCGCACCGCGGTGCGCCAACTCGACAACCTCGTCGACATCACGATCTCCTCGGTCTCCGAGGCCGAGACCGCCAACCGCGACAACCGCGCCGTCGGGCTCGGCGTGATGGGCTTCACCGACATCCTTGAGCGGCTCGGCCACCCGTACGACTCGGAGGAGTCCTACGCCCTGATCGACGAGGTCACCGAGTTCGTCAGTTGGCACGCCATCGACGCGTCCTGCGATCTGGCCGCCGAGCGCGGCGCCTACGCCAACTTCCAGGGCTCCGGCTGGTCGAAGGGCCTCGTGCCGATCGACACGCTCGACCGCCTCGAGCGCGACCGCGGCATTACCGTCGACGTCGACCGCACCGTCCGGCTCGACTGGGACCACCTGCGCGCCCGGGTCGCCGGGGGAGTGCGCAACGCGACCCTGATGGCCGTCGCCCCCACCGCGTCGATCGGCCTTGTCGCGGGCACCACGCCTGGCCTCGACCCGCAGTTCTCCCAGATCTTCAGCCGCGCCACCTCATCCGGCAAGTTCCTGGAGGTCAACCGCAACCTGGTCGCCGACCTGAAGTGCCTCGGGCTGTGGGAGGCAAAGCGCGGCGACCTGCTGCGCGCCCAGGGCGACCTCAGCAAGGTCGATGGCATCCCGGAGGACCTGCGTCGCACCTACCGGACCAGCTTCCAGGTCGACCCGGCGTCGTTCCTGCACGTCGCGGCGCGCGCCCAGAAGTGGATCGACCAGGCCATCAGCCGCAACATCTACCTCGCCGACCGCAGCGTGTCGACCATGGTCGACCTGTACCAACTCGCCTGGCGGATGGGCGTCAAGACCACCTACTACCTGCACATGATGCCCCGCCACACCGCGGAGCAGAGCACCGTCGCCGTCAACAAGAGCGCGGACCTGGCAGGAGCGTCGTCGGGTCGACGCCGCGGGTTCGGGTCGCGCACTGCCGCCGCCGTCGCCCCGGTCGCCCCCGTCGAGGCCACCCCGGTCGAGGCCGCCGCGCCCGCGTTCAGCCTGCCGCTTGTCGGGTCGGCCATCACGCTCCAGGTGGAGGTCGACGAGACCGGCTGCCCCGTCGACCCGCAGGAACGCCTGCAGTGCGAATCGTGCCAGTGACCACCACCCCATCAGGAGAAACAACCATGACCTCGATCCTCGGCACCGGCATCCAGGAAGGCCTGCTGCTCAAGCCCGTCACCTACCCCTGGGCCTACGACCTGTACAACCAGGCCGTCGCCAACACCTGGTTCCCCAACGAGATCCAACTCGGCGAGGATCTGGCCGACTTCGCCCGGATGAGCGACGACGAACGCCACGCCCTGACCTACCTGATGAGCTACTTCAACCCGAACGAGTTGCTCGTAAACAAGGCCCTCGCATTCGGCGTCTACCCCTACCTGAACGCCGCAGAGTGCCACCTCTACCTGGCCAAGCAGATGTGGGAGGAGGCGAACCACTGCATGGCGTTCGAGTACGTGCTCGAGACGTTCCCGATCGACAGGAAGGCGGCCTACGAGTCGCACGTGACGGTGCCGTCGATGGCGGCCAAGGAGGAGTTCGAGGTCGCCTACATCAAGCGGATGACGGAGGAGACGCTCGACATCTCGACCGTCGAGGGCAAGCGGGACTTCGTGCGGAACCTGGTCGCCTACAACGTGATCCTGGAGGGGATCTGGTTCTACTCGGGATTCATGGTGGCGCTGTCGTTCCGGCAGCGGAACCTGCTGCGGAACTTCGGGTCGCTGATCGACTGGATCGTGCGGGATGAGAGCCTGCACCTGAAGTTCGGGATCAACCTGATCCTGACGGTGCTGGACGAGAACCCTGAGATCGCCACGGACGAGTTCGCCGACGAGATCCGGGGCATGATCCTGGACGCGGTGGAGATGGAGGAGCGGTACAACCGGGACATGCTGCCGAACGGGATCCTGGGGTTGAACGCGGAGTACGTCAACGATTACGTGAAGTACCTGGCGGACAGGCGCCTGGAGGAGTTGGGCTTCGAGCCGCACTTCAACACGGCGAACCCGGCCAAGTGGATGGCCGCGGCAAACGACACCCTCCAGCTCGTCAACTTCTTCGAGGCCACTAATACCTCCTACGAGGTCAACGCTCAGGCCTGATCCGTTGGTTGAGCCATGAAGGGGCGCGGAGCGTCGCTTCATCGGTCGAAACCTCGTGACCTTCCAGTCGGTCTTGTCCGTGGTTGGTCGTTGGACTGGCCAAAGGTCCGATGGGCGTCTGACTGCCGGGCGGCCCTCGTTGTCTCGACGCTGTCCTGCGCTGGGTTGCGGTCAGCCCCGGCCGGTCGCCCGGCGGCTCCTTGGCTGGTTCGTGTTGCTGGTGTTCGGTTGGCGGGTGGTCGGGTTGTTGAGGCCGCCGGTCGTCCGTCCGGGTCTGCCCGGTGTCGTTCGGTTTCGCTGTGGTTGCGTTGTTGACGTGCTCGGGTGGGTACTCACGACCGCGGCCTGCGCCCTTCCGGTCGCCCCGTTCTGGTCGAGTCCTTGGAGGCGTGTGTCGTTGGGTGCCTGGCTGGGTCTGGCGTGCTGCGCGGAGGGGGCGACTGGAGGGCTAGTGGCCGTGACTTCCGGCCCGTCACGTATCGCTGTTGGTCTGCCGTGGCTCTGCCCGCCGTGACGGCCACGGACGGCACTTGACCCGCGCTGGTTGAGCCATGAAGGGGCGCGGAGCGTCGCTTCATCGGTCGAAACCTCGTGAGCTTTCAGTCAGTCTTGGCCAGCGTCCGTTCCCTGAGCTTGTCGAAGGGTCCGTTCACTGAGTCTGGCGAGATCTGTGGGCGACTTGAACCTCGGTCGACTCTGCCGTTTCGGCCTCCTTGACGCTGGGTTTCGGTCAGCCCCGGCCGGTCGTCCGTCCGGGCCTGCCCGGTGTCCCGTCGTTCGCCTCTCCCTTCCGGAGTTCGTCGAGGCGGAGGGCGGCCGTGCGGCCTGCGTCCCCGCGCGGCTCTAACCGGGCGACCCCGGGCGATTTCGGCCACCCGATTCCCCTGAGGTAAGCTGTCCAAGCTGCCTGGCGAGGGACCCCCAGGGTCCGTGATCGACTAGCTCGCTCCTCGCTCGGCGTCCGCTTTTGTGCATTGCCCGTTGTTTCAGAGCTTGAGGAGATCCCCCATGGCAGACGTCAAACTGACCGCCACCACCCGCACCGAGTTCGGTAAGGGCGCCGCCCGCCGCCTGCGTCGCGCCGGCCAGACCCCCGCGGTCCTCTACGGTCACGGCACCGACCCCGTCCACCTGGCCCTCTCGGCCCAGGAGGCCTTCCTGGCGCTGCGTACCGCCAACGTCCTGCTCGAGATCTCCATCGAGGGTGAGAAGAAGCCCGTGCTCGCCCTGCCGAAGCAGGTCCAGCGCGACCCGATCTCCCCGGTCATCGAGCACATCGACCTGCTCCTGGTGAAGGCCGGCGAGAAGGTTTCCGTCGACGTTCCCCTGGTCCTGGTCGGCGAGGCTGAGCGTGGCTCGATGGTCAACCACGACCTCACCGCGCTGCCCGTGCTTGCCCCCGCCACCAACATCCCCAACGAGATCGAGGTCTCGATCGAGGGCCTGGAGATCGGCGCGCAGATCCTGGTCTCCGACGTCGTGCTGCCTGAGGGCGTCGAGGTCAACACCGATCCCGAGGCCCTCGTGCTGTCGGTCGTGGTGATCCCCGTGGTCGAGGAGCCCGAGGCTGAAGAGGGCGCCGAGGATGCCGAGGCCGAGGCTGCTGAAGGCGACGACGCGGGCGAGTGAGCACTCCCTACCTCGTGGTCGGGCTCGGCAACCCGGGCCCGACCTACGACTTCACCCGACACAACGTCGGCTTCTGGGCCGTAGCGGACCTTGCGGACCGCTACGGTTCCTCCTTTTCCCTCAACTCGAGGCAGCGGGCAGAGGTGGCCACCGTCACCCTGCCCGGCCCCGAGCCGGTCAAACTGGTGCTCGCCAAGCCGACCATCTACATGAACGACTCGGGCACGGCCGTGAAGGCCATCGCCGCCTTCCACAAGATCCCCGTCGACCACGTCATCGTCATCCACGATGAACTCGACCTCGATCCCGGGCGACTGCGCGTCAAGACCGGGGGAGGCGACAACGGCCACAACGGCCTCAAGTCGATCCGCGCGCACCTCGGCACGGGCGACTTCCACCGGGTCCGCGTCGGCATCGGGCGACCGCCGGGCAGGCAGCCCGCCGCCGACTACGTGCTCAACAAACTGAAGCCGGCCCAGGCCGACGAGATGAGGGTCGACGCGGCCGTCGCGGCCGACGCCGTGGAATACCTCATCCGCGAGGGCCTCACCGCCACGCAGAACCGCTTCAACGGCTGATAATTGAGCAGTTTCCGTCGCTCGACGACGATGGCAGCGCTAACGGTTGCCACCTGGGCCGACGAGTGACGGAAACTGCTCAAGGCCTCACCCAACCCAACGCATCGGCAGGACGACTCGTGAAGTATCCAGGACTCCTCTCACTGCTCGAGGCGGACCGCGGCTTTGCCGCGACCATCGCCGACTCGAGGCGCTCGGGCGTCACGACGCTCGACGTCACCGCCGTGCCCTCGTTCTTCCCGCTGCTCAGCTCCGCGATCGCCGAGGGGTCGGCGCAGACGGTGCTGCTGGTCACCTCGACGTACCGGGAGGCGGAGCAGTACGCGGCCGAACTCGGCGGACTGCTCGGCGAGGACGACGTCGCCTACTACCCGGCCTGGGAGACGCTGCCGCACGAACGCCTCTCGCCCCGCGCCGACACCGTCGGACGGCGACTCGCGGTCCTGCGCCGACTCTCCGGCCGGGACGACCTGCCGCCGCCCCGCGTGGTGGTCGCGCCGATCCGCTCGGTGCTACAGCCCCAGGTCAAAGGCCTGGCCGAGATGGCGCCGGTGCGGATCACGGTGGGGGAGACCTACGAGCTGAGCCAACTCCTCGCCGACCTTGCCGACGCCGCCTACAACCGCGTCGACATGGTCGAGCGGCGCGGCGAGTTCGCCGTGCGTGGCGGCATCGTCGACGTGTTCCCGCCCACCGCCGAGCACCCGATCCGCGTCGACTTCTTCGGCGACGAGGTGGACGAGATCCGCTTCTTCACCGTCGCCGACCAGCGCTCGACCGGCGAGACGACGGCCTCCATCGTCTGCCCTCCCTGCCGCGAACTCCTGCTCACCCCGCAGGTCCGATCCCGCGCAAAGCGCCTCTCCGAGGAGCATCCGGAGCTGAGCGACATGCTCGCCCGGATCGCCGAAGGCCAGGCGGTCGAGGGCATGGAGGCGCTCACCCCGGCCCTGGTCGACGGCCTCGAACTGCTCGTCGATGTCCTCCCCAAGGGGTCGCTCGTGCTCGCGGCCTCCCCGGAGCTGATCCGGGCCCGCGCCGCGGAACTCGTGCAGACCAGCCAGGAGTTCCTCGAGGCGAGCTGGGCCGCGGCGGCCGGCGGCGGCACCTCTCCGATCGACCTCGGGGCCTCGGCCTACTGGAGCCTCGGCGACGTGCGCCAGCACGCCCTCGACAAGGGGCACCGCTGGTGGTCGCTTTCTCCTTTCGCGGCCCACGATGACGACGGCGAGGCCGAGCAGCCCAACTTCGACCCCGATTCGGTCCACTCCCGGATACTCGACATCGGCCCGTCCGAGACGTTCCGCGGCGACACAGACGCCGCGACCCGCCACATCGCAGCACGCGTCGAGGACGGCTGGCACGTGATCCTCGTCGTCGAGGGCCGCGGCCTGGCGCAGCGCCTGATCGAACTGCTCGGCGAGGCCGGCCTGTCGGCGCATCTCGACGACCTGAGTGAGCCCCCGAAGCGGGGCCGGATCTCCATCGTGCTGTCCTCGCTGCGGCAGGGCTGGCGCGCCGACGAGCCGCGCGTCGAGGTCATCACCGCTGCCGAGCTGACCGGCCAGCAGGCCGTCGACCGCGCCGAACGCAAGCTCCCCCGCCGCCGCAAGGCCACCATCCAGCCGCTCGAACTGAAGGCCGGGGACCCCGTCGTGCACGAGCAGCACGGCGTCGGACGGTTCGTCGAACTGGTGCAGCGCGTCGTGCAGGGCGCCACCCGCGACTACCTCGTCATCGAATACGCCCCGTCCAAGCGCGGCCAACCGGGCGACCGGCTGTTCGTGCCGATGGACCAACTCGACCAGCTCAGCCGCTACGTCGGCTCCGAGTCGCCGACGCTCGACAAGATGGGCGGCGCCGACTGGACCAAGCGCAAGGCGAAGGCGCGCAAGGCCGTGCGCGAGATCTCCGCGGAACTGATCAAGCTCTACGCCGCCCGGCAGGCGACCAAGGGCTACGCGTTCAGCCCCGACACGCAGTGGCAGCGCGAACTAGAAGACGCGTTCAACTACGTCGAGACCCCCGACCAGTTGTCCGCCATCACCGAGGTGAAGGGCGACATGGAGCAGGTCGTCCCGATGGACCGCCTGATCTGCGGCGACGTCGGCTACGGCAAGACCGAGATCGCGGTGCGCGCCGCGTTCAAGGCGGTCCAGGACGGCAAGCAGGTCGCGGTGCTCGTGCCGACGACCCTGCTCGTCACGCAGCATTACCAGACATTCGCGTCCCGGTTCGCTGGTTTCCCCGTCCACCTCGCGCAGCTCTCCCGGTTCCAGACCGACGCCGAGGCAAAGAAGGTCATCGACGGGCTCGCCACCGGCAAGGTCGACGTCGTGATCGGCACCCACCGACTGCTCAGCAAGGAGATCCAGTACAAGGATCTCGGGCTTGTCATCATCGACGAGGAGCAGCGCTTCGGCGTCGACCACAAGGAGCGGCTCAAGTCGATGCGGGTCGACGTCGATGTGCTGTCGATGTCGGCGACCCCGATCCCGCGCACCCTTGAGATCGCCATCACCGGCATCCGCGAGATGAGCGTCATCGCGACCCCGCCCGAGGAGCGTCACCCCGTCCTCACGTTCGCGGGCCCCTACGACCAGGCGCAGGTCAAGGCCGCGATCCGGCGCGAGTTGGCCCGCGAGGGCCAGGTGTTCTTCCTGCACAACCGGGTCGGCACCATCGAGAAGACGGCCGCGACGCTGCGGGAACTGGTGCCGGAGGCGCGCATCGTGACGGCGCACGGCCAGATGAGCGAGAAGCGGTTGGAGCAGGTGATGCTCGACTTCGGCGAGCGTCGCGCCGACGTGCTGGTGTGCACCACCATCGTCGAGGCGGGCCTCAACATCCAGACGGCCAACACGCTCATCATCGACCGCGCCGACCTGCTCGGCCTCTCACAGTTGCACCAGTTGCGCGGCCGGGTCGGCCGCTCGCGCGAGCGCGGCTACGCCTACTTCCTGTACCCGCCGGACAAGCCCCTGACGGAGGCCTCCCACGAGCGCCTCGCGACGATGGCCGCCAACACCGACCTGGGCGCTGGCATGGCGATCGCGATGCGCGACCTGGAGTTGCGCGGCGCGGGCAACCTGCTCGGCGAGGACCAGTCGGGCCACATCGAGGGCGTCGGCTTCGACATGTACCTGCGGATGGTGGGCGAGGCCGTCGCCAACTACCGCGGCATCGACACCGAGACCGAGCCGACGATGCGCGTCGAGATCCCCGTCGACGCGCACCTGCCCGAGGACTACATCGCCTCCGAGCGACTGCGGTTGGAGATGTACAAGCAGATCGCCGAGATCCGCAACGACGCCGACATCGAGGCGGTCCGCGGCGAACTCGTCGACCGCTACGGCGAACTGCCCGACCCCGTCGAGGCGCTGCTCGGGGTCGCGCACCTGCGCAACCTGGCCCGCGAGAAGGGAATCCAGGAGATCGTGCCGCAGGGCAAGGTCGTCAGGTTCTCGCCCATGACGCTGCCCGAGTCGAAGCAGGTGCGACTCCAGCGCCTGTACCCCGGTGCGACCGTCAAGTCGGCCCTCGACCAGATCCTCGTCCCGAAGCCGGACGGCGACTACCTCACCTGGGCGACCACCTTCCTCACCCAGATGTACGCCTGAACCAGACGGGCGAGAGGCCCCGGTCAGAAGGTCATGGCCGCGCCGAGGTCGCGGTAGTACTGCTGCTGGGCGGGGAAGTAATCCCGCTCGAAGTCGACTTCGGACGGGTCGCCGCCCGCCTCGACGGCGACCAGCCTGTCCAGGTAGTACTCCCAGCCAGGCCCGATCGAGGAGACGTCGTCGCCCTCGTCGAAGTCCTGCACGAGGGTCAGCGTCGTGACGCCGTCGGCCTCGCCCAGTTCGAGCGCGAGGCGCCACTGGAAGACGGGGTGCAGGGTCGTGACCCGCAGCAGGTCGGGGGAGTGGCACTCGTCGATCCGCAGCGGCGAACCCTCGGTGTCGCCCTCGCTGGTGACCGCGAGGATCACCTGTCCGCTGTCCGGGTCACCGGTCCAGGTGCCGTACCAGCGCTCGAGCAGGGCCGGGTCCGTCACGGCCGCCCAGATCCGCTCGATCGGCGCGTCGAAGGCGCGGCTGATGGCGATCCGCGAACCGTCGCGCAATTGACCGGTGGCCTCGGGCATCCTCGTCCCCTTCCGTCGGGTTTCGCCCATCATCACAGGAATCGGAGCCTGACGATAGGGCGATCCGCCGCCTCGGGCCGACGCCCGCGCATGCGGTAGTCTGGCGGACGCGCGCCCGCCGCGTTCGAACCCTGCCGCACGAAGGACCGAAGATGAAGCTGATCCGCGTCGCTACCGCCGTCGCCGCCGTCGCCCTGCTCGGGGCGTGCAGCCCCACGTCCGGGACCGCCGCCGTCGTCGACGGACGCGTGCTGACCAACAGCGATGTCGACGCCGCGATCGCTGGCTGCGCGATTGCTGCAGGCATCGACGAGTCCGAGATCGGACGCAGCTCAATGGTCCAGACGCTGGTGCTGGGCCGCGCGCTCGCACCGCTCATCGAGGGCTTCGACCAGATGCCCGACGACCAGATCAACCAGGTCGCCCAGGGCCTCGGGATGAACATGGCGCCGCTGCTCGCCAACGAGGGCTGCAACGAGTTCGGCCGGGCCGCAGTGCTGACCAACTCGCTGGGGCAGACCCTCGGTTCCCAGGGCGTCGCCCAGGCGCTCGCCGACACCGACATCACCGTCAACCCGCAATACGGTCGCTTCGACCCGACGCAGGCGACGCTCTTCACCTCGACCGGCTCGCTGTCGGTGCCCGCCGCCGCGACCCTGAAGTGACCTCCGAGCTGGAGCGGCTGCGGCAGGTCATGGTCGACCTGCGCGACCGGTGCCCCTGGGACGCCGAGCAGACGCACCGCTCCCTGCTCAACCACCTCGTCGAGGAGACCGCTGAGGTCGTCGACGCCGTCGAGACGGGCACCGACGACGACCTCCGTGAGGAACTCGGCGACCTGCTTCTGCAGGTCTACTTCCATGCGCGCATCGCGGAGCAGGAGGGGCGATTCGGCCTCGATGACGTCGCCCGCGGCATCTCCGACAAGCTGATCCGCAGGCACCCGCACGTCTTCGCCGACGAGGACGTGCCCGACGACATGTGGCAGTCCTGGGAGGAGCGCAAGCGCGCCGAGAAGGGCCGCTCGTCCGCCCTGGACGGCATCGCCGAGTCGCTCAACGTGCTGCCGAGGATCCAGAAGGTCGTCTCCCGGGCACGGTCGCATCAGGTCGACCTCCACCTCCCGACCGAGCACATCGACGACGAGGCGCTCGGCGACGAACTGGTCGCGCTGATCGCCCGCGCGCAGTCCGCCGGGCTCGACGCCGACGCCGCCGCCCGCGCGGCGCTCCGCCGCCTGGAGGCCACCGTCCGCGAGGCCGAGGCCACCGGCGACTCCGGCACAACCACCGACTGACCGACCTGTCGAGCGACCCCCGCGAAGACCCACCGGCTCGTCGGCAGCGTCCCTCGTCAACCCCTGGTGCGGACCCCGTCGTCGACCCGTTGCCGCTCCCGCTTGCCGCGTCCAGCCGCGGCCCGACGGACCCTACCGCGGGGCCGCGTCCGAACGCTCAGATCCGATAGACCCCAAGGGGCGCATCTCGGTGCGGTAACGGTAGGCTGACCAGTGAAAGAGACGACTCTTTGAAAGGGAGCTACATGGCATCCATCGAATTCATCCAGGCTCGCGAGATTCTTGATTCCCGCGGCAACCCGACCGTCGAGGTCGAGGTGGAGCTTGACTCGGGCGCCAGCGGTCGCGCCGCCGTCCCCTCGGGTGCCTCGACCGGCGCCTTCGAGGCCGTCGAACTCCGCGATGGCGACAAGTCCCGCTACGGCGGCAAGGGCGTCCTGACTGCCGTCAAGAACGTCACCGAGGTCATCGGTGAGGAGATCCTGGGCCTCGAGGCCGACGAGCAGCGCCTCGTCGACATGGCCATGATCGAGCTCGACGGCACCGACAACAAGGCAAAGCTCGGCGCCAACGCCATCCTCGGCGTCTCGCTCGCCGTCGCACACGCCGCTGCCGAAGAGGCAGGCCTCCCGCTGTACAAGTACGTCGGCGGCCCGAACGCGCACATCCTGCCCGTTCCCATGATGAACATCCTCAACGGTGGCTCGCACGCCGACTCCAACGTCGACGTCCAGGAGTTCATGATCGCTCCGATCGGCGCCGAGTCGTTCGCAGAGGCCCTGGAAATGGGTGCGAGCGTCTACCACGAGCTGAAGAAGGTCCTCAAGGCCCGTCAGCTCTCCACCGGTCTCGGCGATGAGGGCGGCTTCGCCCCCAACCTGGACAGCAACCGTGAGGCCCTCGACCTCATCATCACCGCCATCACCGACGCCGGCTACAAGCCCGGCGAGGAGATCGCGCTGGCGATGGACGTCGCAGCCTCCGAGTTCTTCGAGGACGGCTCGTACAACTTCGAGGGCGAGAAGAAGACCTCGGAGCAGATGGTGGACTACTACGAGGAGCTGGTGAAGTTCTACCCGCTGGTCTCCATCGAGGATCCGCTCAACGAGGAGGACTGGGACGGCTGGAAGCTGATGACCGAGCGTCTCGGCGACAAGGTCCAGATCGTCGGCGACGACCTGTTCGTCACCAACGTCACCCGACTGCAGAAGGGCATCGACACCGACACCGCGAACGCGCTGCTGGTGAAGGTGAACCAGATCGGCTCGCTGACCGAGACCATCGACGCCGTCGACCTCGCCCACCGCAACGGTTTCCGCACCATGATGTCGCACCGCTCCGGTGAGACCGAGGACACCACGATCGCCGACCTCGCGGTCGCGCTCGGCTGTGGCCAGATCAAGTCGGGCGCCCCTGCGCGCACCGACCGTGTCGCGAAGTACAACCAGCTTCTCCGCATCGAGGACGACCTGGACGAGGCGGCCGTTTACGCCGGTCGTTCGGCGTTCCCGCGTTTCAAGGGCTGAGAAAGTTGGGGCTAGAGGAATACTTGACGGGTGCCTCAAACCCCTCGTAACACTCCGGCAACCAGTGGTCCGGGCCGCGGAACCCCGCGGACCCGGACCACTGCGCGTCCGGGGGAGCGTACGAGCCGTCCGCGCGTGAAGCCCCTGGAGCCGCGCGACGTCCCCCAGGCCCTCTCCGACGCGCCGATGCCCGCCCCCCGCGCTCAGCGGGCGATGACCGCCACCTGGCGGCTCGCGGTGCTTGTCGTCGTGATCGCAGGCATCGCGCTAGTGCTGGCCAACTCGCTGCGGGTCTACTTCACCCAGGCGCAGGAACTGGCTCAGGAGCGCGCGAAGATCGCGGCCGAGAAGGACCGGATCGCCGACCTCGAGGACAAACTGCAGCGCTGGAACGACGACGAGTACGTCAAGTCCATCGCCCGGGTCAGGCTCGGCTGGGTGATGCCGGGCGAGGTCGGCTACCACGTCATCGGCGCCGACGGGAAGCCTCTCGAGGGCGCCACCATGAACGATCAGGACGAGGTGCCAGGCACCTGGTACGAGAAGATGTGGGGCTCGGTCCAACTGGCCGACAAGCCGGGGGAGGACGCCGAAGGGTCGACCACCCCGACCCCGCAGCCTTCGCCCAGCCCCACCCCTTAGGAAGAACGTGACCCAGATCACCGACAACGACCTCGCCATCGTCGAGGCGCAACTCGGCCGCGAACCGCGCGGAGTCGTCGAGGTCGCCTGGCGCTGCGCCTGCGGCAAGCCCGGCGTCGTGAAGACGCTGCCGAGGCTGCCAAACGGGACCCCGTTCCCGACCACCTACTACCTCACGAACCCGCGCCTCGTCTCGGCCGTTTCGACGCTCGAGGCGTCCGGCCTGATGAGCGAGATGAGCGAGCGACTCGCAGAGGACAACGAGTTGGCCGCCCGCTACCGCGCGGCCCACGAGGCCTATCTCGCCGACCGTGAGGCGCTCGGCCATGTCGAGGAGATCGACGGCATCAGCGCGGGCGGCATGCCGGTCCGGGTCAAGTGCCTGCACGTGCTCGTCGGCCACGCACTTGCTGCGGGCCGCGGCGTCAACCCGTTCGGGGACGAGGCCCTCGACCGGATCGGCGACGACTGGCACGCGGCGTGCGCCGCCGACACCGCAGGGGAGGCGCTGTGAGCCGCACCGTCGCCGCCGTCGACTGCGGCACCAACTCCATCCGCCTGCTCGTGCTCGAGCGCCACGGCGACGGCCAGGTGGATGAAGTGACAAGGCAGACGCGGCTCGCCCGGCTCGGGCAGGGGGTCGACGCGACCGGCGAGTTCCACCCCGACGCCCTCGAGCGCACCTTCGCGGTGCTCGACGAGTACGCCGACCTGATCACCGAGCACGGCGTCGACGACGTCCGCTTCGTGGCGACATCCGCGGCGCGCGACGTCAGCAACCGCGACGTGTTCGAGGCGGGGGTGCGGGACCGGTTGGGCGTCGGCGTCGACGTCATCTCCGGTGACGAGGAGGCGCGGCTGTCCTCCAACGGCGTGCTGAGCGGGGTCTCATCCCCGCGCCCCACTCTGATCTTCGACATCGGTGGCGGGTCGACCGAACTCGTGGTCGTCGGGCCCGACGAGCGGATCGCCTCTGCCATCAGCCTCGACATCGGGGCGGTCCGGATCAAGGAACGATTCCTGCCGACGGAACCTCCGACGGCGGAAGAGACGGCGGCCGCCCGCGCCTTCGTCAACGCACAACTGGACGCATCGGGCACCGACTTCGCGTCGGTCGCCTCCAGCATCGGGGTGGCAGGCACGGTCACGAGCGTCGCTGCTGAGCACCTGAACCTGGCGGCCTACTCCCGTGATGCCGTGCACGGAACGGTCCTGACGCTTGAGGCCATCGACGAGGCCAACCTCCGGTGGCTCACCCAGACGACCGAGCAGATCGCCGCCAACCCGCTGCTGCCCCCGCTGCGGGCGGCGGTGATCGGGGCGGGGTCGATGATCCTCGCCGAGATCGTCCGCAGGCTCCCGAGCAGGCAGATCATCGTCAGCGAATCCGACATCCTCGACGGCATCGCGCAGGAACTCCTCGACCGCTGAACAACGTCGAGCGGTGAACAACGTGGAGCGGGCCCGGTCTGTCGACCGGGCCCGCTCGTTTGGTTGTCCGCCACGGCCCTTTGGGGGGATCGGCCGTGACAGTTCACCTACATCGTCGACAGACCTCACCGACGGCAGGCTTCCGGCCGGGGCGACCCTCGCATCACCGAAGAGCCGCCCCGGTCGGGGTCAGTGGTTGCGCCTGGACAGGCGCAGGGCGAGTCCGACGGCGGCGGCGAGCAGCGCGACGGCTGCCACGGGTGCCGCTCCATCGGCGCCGGTGGAGGGCACGCCCGGGCGGACGCCCGGCACCGGAGTGGCCGTGGCGCTGGGGCCGGCGGTCGGGCGGGTGCTCTGAGTCGGTTCACCGCTCGGGCTGGCGCTCCCGCTCGGGCTCCCGGAGGCGGTGGGGGTTTCCGAGGGGGTAGGGCTCACGGAGGCGGTGGGAGTCTCGGAGGTCGTGGGGCTCCCGGAGGCGCTGGGCGACGGGCGGACCACGGGTTCGTAGGTGAAGCCGCCGGGGGTGGAACTTCCCGCCGGGACCATGACGATGACCTCGCGGGGCCCGACCACGCCCGGGGGCGTGACGGCGGTGACGGTGGTGTCGTTGACGACCACCACGTTGGTGGCGGGATTCCCGTCGACGGTGACGCCGGTCGCGCCGGTGAAGCCGACGCCGGTGATGGTGATCGCGGTCCCGCCGGTCTCAGGCCCGTGGTCGGGGCCGATGCCCGTGATCACCGCGGGGGAGACGCGCACTGTCGAGGACGCCAACGGCAGCACAAGGGCGTCGGTCTCGGGCAGCAGCGTCACCTGCAGCGCGCGCACCGTGAACGCCCCGTTCGACGCCGTCGACTGCGCGTTGATGGTCACAGAGAGCACATCTTCGAGGACAGGGGCGAGGACCGGATCGAGTGACTCGAGCAGGTCACCGACGGCACCGGCCAGGGGGCGGAAGAGTTCGGCGTCCGGGGAGAGCACCCCGGTCGCGACGGGGGTGATGGCGGGAAGGATCAGGCGGGTGACCTGGCCAAGGAGCCCGGTCACGGGGAGAGGGCTGTTCAGGAAGCGGATGCTCCCGGTGGTGGTGACCTGGGGGCTGCCCTGGCCGGCGAAGTTGGCCAAGGTGCCCGTGATCGTGACACCCAAGGTGCTCGTGACGCCGGGGCCGGTGACCGTCGGCGAGTAGCTCACCGTCAACTGGCTGGCGCCGACCGCATCAAGCGCGGAGGAGACGGTCTCGGTGACGGCATCGTCGAGGACCCCCGCCACCGATTCGACGATGCTGCTGATCTGGGCGGAGGTCAGCAGCTCGGTGTTGGCGGGCAGGTCGTTGAGTCCGCTGGCGAGCTTGGCCAGGTCGACGCTGATCGTGCCGTCCACCAGGTCGACCACGACGCCGTTGCTGGCGACCAGCGGGGAGCCGAGCAGTTCGTCGAAGAGGTTGGAGAGTTCGACGCTCAGGCTCACCTGCGGCGCGCCGAGGGACGCCTGGGCGAAGATGAGGTCGACGTTTGGCAGCGCGAGGGCCTGCAGGGCCGTGTGCAGCGCACCGGTGGGCCCGAAGGTCGAGTTGACCTGTGCCTCGATCGCGTCGACGGCCTCGCGGAGGTCGGCGCCCAACCGGGCGACGGCCGGGCTGTGGACCGTGAGGACGGCCCCGGCCACCAGGTAGTCGCTGGTCGGCGTCGAACCGGTTTCGGCGTGCGCGGTGGAGGCGAGGGCCCCCAACTCGAGCGAGAGCCGGTCGATCAGTTCGTCGGTGAGGCCCGCGACCCCGAGTTGGTCGGTCAGCCCCGTCAGGTCGACGCGGGCAACGCCGGTGGGGTGGTTCTCGCCTGCGGTGACGTCGATGGCGCCCGAATCGGTCAGGGCGCCGCTGGCGGCGGTCGCGGTGCTGGCGTCCGGCGCATAGGCGTAGCCCTTCAGCAGGCCAGCGGTTGCGCCGTCGCCAAGGTGGAGCAGGCCGCCGCCACTGCCAGCGATCAGCGGCAGTTCGAGGGCCTCGACGTTGAGGGCGATGGCCTGCTGGAGCAGGGCCACGTCGATGTCTGCGGTGCGCTCGGTCGGGTCGCTCGGGGTGCCGGACTCGACGGTGATCAGGTCGGCCAGGTCGACCGAGAGCAGGTCCGCCTCGATCAGGGCGGCGCGCGCCTCCGAGGCGTCCGTGTCGGCGGCGGTGGCAGAGGAGATCAGGAGGGCTGAGACGGCCAGGGCGCCGGCGGTGACCAGCGCGACGGGACGGGTCCAGCGCGGCTGACGGCGCGTTGAACTCAGGTGCTTGGGAGATAGGGGCATCAAGGGCTCCTCGATGGGGCGGTTGAGAGAAGTGTTTCGATCAACTGGCCGTCACCCCCCGGTGAGGGAGAGTGTGATGCTGCGGCTCTGGGCGAGAGCATAAACAGCAGATTCTGTGGACTGCAAGACGATTCGAACATGCTGGACGCCTGTCACCTCACCCCGACGGTGAAGTCTGCAGTCGATGGCAAATTTCATAGCCGAAAGGATGAGGTGACCACGGCGTTTGGCGCCGGGCTGATGACCGATCCGGGGCCCTTTGTCGAGCTTGTCGAGACGTCCGAAAGTGGAGGCCTGCGATGCCCGTTGGATGGTTTCGTTGATTCTCCCGATTGCGGGTGGTTTCGGACCCTTCGACTCGGGGTGCGACGTCGTCGGCGGTCCGGCTCAGGGAGCGGCGCGCTTGGTCAGCGGCCCGTTGACCCGCACAGCCGCCGTTCCCAGACCCCGCCGACGGGCAGTTCCAGCACCGGGCGCAAGTGGTTTCGACCGATGAAGCGACGCTCCGCGCCGCTTCATGGCTCAACCAGCGGGCCAGACCGATGAGCGACGCCGGGTGCCGGCTGCCGTCCGACATCGACCTTCGTGCATTTCTGTCGGGTTTCCGCGTTTCGGCACGTCAGCGTGATTAGACTCCGATCTACACCGCGCAGCGTTGCCGGGGGTTCGCAGCCTGCGCCCGACGGGAAGACGCGCACATGAGCGAGCCGCAGACCATCACCCGAACCGAGATCATGGCGCCGCTGACCGGCGTGATGCTTGCCCTTGACCAGGTGCCCGACCCGGTGTTCGCCAGGAAGATGGTGGGCGACGGGTTCTCCATCGATCCGCTGAGCAACGTGCTGGTCGCGCCCGTCGCGGGCGAGGTCGTCGACCTGCAACCCTCACATCACGCGATCACGCTGCGAACGGCGGACGGCCTCGAGATCCTGATGCACATCGGCCTCGACACCGTCTCGTTGCTCGGCGAGGGATTCACGCCGCGGGTCAAGGAGGGAGCCAGCGTCGCCGTCGGCGATCCGCTCATCGAGTTCGACATGGACGCGGTCGCACGGGCTGCCAAGTCGCTGCTCACCCAGGTCGTGATCACCAACATGGAGCGGGTCGCCGCCATCGAGCCGGTCACAGGGCTCGTCACCGCGGGCAGCGACATCGCCGCCACCGTCGAACTCAAGGAGGACGGCGGCGAGGAGGACGCCGGAGGCGCCGCGACCACGGCGACATCGGAGGCGCTGATCATCCCGAACCCGACGGGCCTGCACGCCCGGCCGACCGCGACGCTGGTCAACCTCGCCAAGCAGTACCGCTCCGACGTGCGGCTGAGGCGAGGCGACGACACCGCCAACGCGAAGTCCATCGTCTCCATCATGGGGCTGGCGGTCGGGAGGGGCGAGAAGGTCGTCGTCACCGCGCACGGCCCCGACTCCGATGCCGCGGTCGCTGCGATCGCCACCGCCATCAAGGAGGGCCTCGGCGAGGAGGTGCCGCCAGGCGCGGGAACCGAGGACACGGCACCCATGCCCGCGATCGCCCCGGAGCCGGTGCCCGACCCAGAGCCCGCCAAGGGCCCGCGCTCCGGCGACCCGAACCTGCTGCTCGGCGTCTCCGCATCGCCGGGGCTCGGCGTCGGGACGGTGGTGCAGTTGCGCCACGACGACATCGAGGTCGCCGAGACCGGGGACGACCACCACACCGAGCGCCGCAAGTTGAACGCCGCGATCGACCGGGCGCTGCTCGACCTGTCGGCCCTGCAGCAGAAACTGGAGCGCGATGCCTCACCGGACAAGGCCGCGATCTTCGCCGCCCACCGCGAGATCCTGCAGGACCCCGAACTGCTCGACATCGCCGTCAGCGCCATCGACAAGGGCAAGAGCGCCCCATTCGCGTGGCGCGCCGCCTACAACTCCTTCGCGGAGCAGCTCGCGGGACTCTCCAACGAGGTGCTTGCGGGAAGGGCCAACGACGTGCGCGACGTGGGCCAGCGCGTCCTCGAGGAGCTCACCGGGCAGCGGGGCGAGCGGCAGGTGCTTCCCGACCAGGCGATCCTGATCGCCGAGGAACTGACCCCCTCCGATACCGCCCAACTCGACCGCACCAAGGTCGTCGGGTTCGCCACCACAGGCGGCGGCGCCTCCTCGCACGTGGCGATCATCGCCCGCTCGCTCGACATCCCCGCCGTCGCAGGGATCGAGACGGCCGCCCTCGACATCGCAGAGGGCAGCCGCGTCGTCCTCGACGGCACGGCGGGCTCGCTGCAACTCAACCTCACGGAGGAGCAGATCGGGGCGATCCTCGGCAGGCAGCGCAGGCTCGCGGAACGCAAGGCGCGCGAGGATGCGCGCAAGCACGAGTCCGCCGTCACCACCGACGGGCACCGCGTCAAGGTCGTCGCCAACATCGGGGGCGTCGAGGACGCCATCGAGGCGGCTGGCATGGGGGCGGAGGGCGTCGGCCTGCTTCGCTCCGAGTTCGTCTTCATGGGACGCTCCACCGCACCGACCGAGGCGGACCAGGCCGAGGTCTACGCCGACTGCGCCAAGGCGCTGCGACGGGGCGACCCGCTCGTGATCCGGACCCTCGACGTCGGAGGTGACAAGCCGCTGGCCTACCTGCCGATCCCGGCCGAGGAGAACCCGTTCCTGGGCATCCGCGGCGTCCGCGTCGGGTTGGAGAAGCCGGAGGTGCTGCGCACCCAGTTGCGCGCGATCCTCGCCGCCGCCGGGCACGGCGCCGAACTGTTCGTGATGTTCCCCATGATCGCCACCATCGCCGACTGGCGCTCCGCCAAACAGATCTTCGACGACGTCGTCGCGGCCCATCCACCAGCGCGGCCCGTCTCGCTCGGGATCATGATGGAGGTGCCGTCGGTTGCCGTGATGGCCAAGCAGTTCGCCGCGGAGGATGGCTGCGACTTCTTCAGCGTCGGCACCAACGACCTGACCAGTTACACGCTCGCCATGGACCGCGGGCACCCCAAGCTCGCCTCGCAGGTCGACCCGTGCAACCCGGCGGTCCTCAGCCTGATCGGGGACGCGGCGGAGGCGCTGCACGCGCGCGGCAAGTGGCTCGGCGTCTGCGGAGGCGTGGCGTCCGACCCGCAGGCCGTTCCGATCCTCGTCGGGCTCGGCGTCGACGAGCTGAGCTGCTCCATCCCGGCGATCCCCTCGGTGAAGGCCGCAGTGCGGTCCGTGTCCCTCGAGGAGTGCCGACGACTGGCGGCGAAGGCCGTCACCTGTTCAACACCGGAGGAAGTCCGGTCCCTCGTCCCGACCATCGATGAGTGAAGGAAGCGACCATGAGCACCGCTGAAGAGATCGTCGAGGCGGTCGGAGGACCCGACAACATCGTCTCGCTCACCCACTGCGCCACCCGCCTGCGGTTCCAACTGGCCGACGCGTCCGGCGTCGACACACCGAAGGTCGAGTCCATCAAGGGCGTGATGGGTGCCGTTCCCCAGGCCGGAGACCGCTACCAGGTGATCATGGGCGGCGCCGTCCAGAACACCTACCAGGCGATCAACGACCTGCCCTCGATGCAGAACAAGCGCCAACTGAGCGACGCCGAGGTCAAGGCCGCGGCGCGCTCCGGCGGGGTGCGGGGCAGGTTCGCCTGGATCGACTCGTTCTTCGAGTTCCTCTCCGACTCGTTCCGCCCGATCCTCGGTGCCCTGCTCGGCGCCTCGCTGTTCATCACCTTCATGTCGCTGATGTCGACGCTCGGCGTGATCGGCAACTGGGCCGACCCTCGCGTCGAGCTTCCCCCGTCGTGGCAGTTCGTCAACCTGCTGTGGCAGTCGGTGTTCGTCTTCCTGCCCCTGATGGTCGCCTACAACGCAAGCAAGAAGGTCGGCGCAGACCCGTGGGTCGGCTTCGCGATCATGGCGCTGGTGATGCTCCCAGGTTTCACCAGCCTCGGCTCGTCCGAGGCGGCCTACTCGGCCACCGTCGCGGGCAGCGACGTGACGCTGATCGACGTCTTCGGGATTCCATTGACGATCTTCAGTTACAACTCACAGGTCTTCCCGCCGCTGCTGATGGCCGCCCTCCTCGGGCCGCTGTACAAACTGCTGAAGAAGATCATCCCCGACAACCTGCAACTGATCTTCGTGCCCTTCCTCGCCATGCTGATCATGCTGCCGCTGACGGCCTTCCTGATCGGCCCCATCGGGGTGTTCATCGGCGCCTGGGTCGCTGGGGGCCTCGGGGCGATCAACGGGTTCAACCCGTTGATCTTCGCGATCATCATTCCGCTGGCCTACCCGTTCATGGTTCCGCTCGGCCTGCACTGGCCCCTGAACGCCGTGATGCTGCTCAACATCCAGACGCTCGGCTTCGACTTCATCCAGGGCCCGATGGGGGCCTGGAACTTCGCCTGCTTCGGCGCCACGGCTGGAGTCCTGTACCTGGCGTGGCGGGACCGGGACGTGCAGATGCGCCAGACGGCGACCGGTGCGCTCGCCGCTGGCCTGCTCGGCGGCATCTCGGAGCCGTCCCTCTACGGCATTCACCTGAGATACAAGAAGATCTATCCCAGGATGTTGCTCGGCTGCCTGGTCGGCGGCCTGATCCTGGGCTTCGGAGGGAGCGTCACGACCCAGGCATTCGTGTTCACGTCGCTGCTCACGATCCCGGCATTCTCCAACATTCCGCTCTACGCCCTGGCGATCGGGGCCGCGTTCCTGACGTCGATGCTGATGGTGATCATCTTCGACTACCGCACCCCCGAGCAGAAGGCGGCCGCCCGCCGTCAGGGCCTCGAGGACGAGGTCGAGGCCGCAGAGCCCCGCGTGATCGTGGTCGGCGACGTCGAGTCGAACCAGGCGAAGCAGTGGGTCGCGGCGCTCGGCGGCGAGGACAACATCGTCGGCGTCGAACCGATCGCCGAGACTCGAGTCCGGGTCGAGGTTCGCGACGACGCCCTCGTCGACGCAGACGCGCTCAGACGGGCGGGCCTCTCCGGTGCCGTGCAGGTCTCTCCAGGGGTGTGGCACCTTGTCGCAGGCCTGGAGGCCGGCCAGTACGCGGAGGGCATGCGCCGCAGGCTGTCGTCGGTGGCCGCGACCTGAACGGGTGAGTTCCTCCGGGCGTGACACCTGCGGGTGTGGCGCAAAGGAGGACGGCTGCGCCATCGTGCGCGAGGGACGCGCTCGGTAGCCCCGGGCGCGCGCCAGGCGACGTGGCGACCACGTCCGCCAGTGAGCCACCAAGTGAGGAGCGTCGATATGCCCAACCAATCGCCCATCCGCCGTCAGGTCCTCGTCGGGGGAGACCCCGCCGACGCCTACCGGTTGTGGATCGACGACATCGGAGCGTGGTGGCCCGTCAACGGGTTCAGTTGCTTCGGTGCGGGGGCGGGCGTCGCCTTCGCAGGCCAGAGCATCGTGGAGACCGCCCCGGACGGCAGGAAGACCAGATGGGCGGAGGTGGTCTCGGCCGAGCCCGGGTCGCGCCTCGAGTTGAAGTGGCATCCCGGGCGGGACGCCGCAGAGTCGACGCGGGTCGTGATCTCCTTCGTGGGCGTGCCGCAGGCCGGGACGCTGATCACGCTCGACCACGACGGTTGGGAGGGCTGGCCGAACCCGGGCGCGGCGCGTGCCGACTACCGGGCGGGCTGGCGGAAGGTGATGGCAAGGCTGGCCGACTACGCGGGATCGCCCGGCGGCGGCGATGACGTGTGGCTGGTGCTGCAGCACCAGGCGGGCCCCGCTGCGCCGCCCGGCGGCGTGATGACGTCGCCCGACTTCGCCCTGCACGGCCGCTTCCTCGGCGAACTCGGGCGCCGGGGAGTGCTGGTCGCTGCTGGCCCCCTGGTCGACCGGCCCGGTTCCGGTATGGCCATCGTGCACGCCCCCGATGCGGCGACCGCGGTCGAGGTGCTCGCGATGGCCCAGGACGTGGACGGAAGCGTCGTCAACGAGTTGCTCGTCATGCTGGCCCGCCCGTGGAAGGTGATCATGACGAGTTGAGGCCCGGGCGTCGCGAACCTCGCCCGCCCCGGGATGCCCACGGGTAGTGTCGGGGCAAGGCGGAAGGGGTACGCGATGACATCCGAGATCGAGTTCGACGAGACCGACCGCGCCGAGCAGGAGGCGCCGGTCGACCCCGTCGACGACGAGGCCACGCCCGAGGGCGGACCCGACCTGGTCGACGAGGCGGACTGGATCGACCAGCGCACCGACGCGCCCCTGGACGACCCCGAGGAGTAGCCCACTGCCCCTCCCCGAGCCTGTCGAGGGGTCCGACCGTGGACTGCGGGCCCACATCCGACGGACCCAGACCGCGTGTCGCTGATCTGCGACAGAGTTGCGACAGCGCCGGCACCCGTGTGAGCCTCGCGGTTTCTAGGGTTGATCACATGAACCGCATCACACGTATCGCCTTGTCAGTGGCCGCCTGCTCGACCCTGCTCGCCGCGACCGGCTGCAGCCTCACCACGGCAGACGGCCCAGCCGAGGCATCGCAGGCCCCCTCCGCCCCGGTGGAGAGCCCCGCCGAGAACAAGGCCTCGACCCAGGCCTCGCCGGAGGCCATCGAGCCCTCGGATGAGCAGACCGGGGAGGCCCCCGAGGATACTGCGGACGAGAGCACGGAGATGTCCGAGTCGCCCGCGCCAAGCACCGCGGAACTCAGCGAGAACATCGACCGGGCGACCCTGCTCGCCGCCGCGGAGACCGAGGACAACTGCGCCTCAGGAAAGGTCGTCGTCGACCGCACCGGCGTCGTCGTGGCCGTGACCGCCGACTGCGAGGAGGTCGAGATCACTGGCCACGGTTCGATCGTGGTCGGCCAGGGGATCGGCACGCTCACCGTGGCGGGCACCGGGTCCGTGGTGCTCGCCAGCACCATCGACGCCGTCACCATCACCAAGGACGGCAACGGGTCGGTCGTGAACTGGGAGTCCGGGTCTCCGAAGGTCGCCGACGCGTCCATCGGGTCGATCGCGGTGGCCGCGGGGGCGTGAGCCCCGCGCTTTCTAGGATCTGACCCATGTCCGCTGCGTCGGCGTCGCGATGACGTCCTCCTCGATCCTGCTCGTCGACGACGAGGAGGCGATCACCGCGACCCTCGCCCCGTTCCTTGAACGCTCCGGGTTCAGGGTCGAGTGCGCCCCAGACGGCGAGGCCGCGCTGGAGGCCCTCGCCGCGCGCGCCGTCGACATCATCGTCAGCGACGTGCTGATGCCCCGCAGGGACGGCCGCTCGCTGGTGCGCGAACTGCGCTCCCGGCAGGACTGGACGCCAGTGATCCTCCTCACGCAGGTCGACGGGTCGTTCGAGAAGTCGGCGGCCCTCGACGAGGGCGCCGACGACTACCTGGCCAAGCCCTTCGACCCGCCCGAGTTGGTGGCACGGATCCGCGCCGTGCTGCGGCGCACCACGCCGGGGGAGCGGACCCTCGCCTCCGCGAAGCGCCTCGTCGCCGACGGCGTCGAGTTCGACCGCACCGCCCGGCGGGTGTTCGTCGCGGGTCGGGAGGTCGTCCTGACGCCGAGGGCGAGCCTGCTTCTCGAGTACTTCATGAGCCACCCCGACGAGTTGCACACCCGCGAGCGACTACTCGAGACGCTGTGGGGCTACGAGTTCGCGGTCTCGTCGCGCGCCGTCGATCACCGGGTCGCGGAACTGCGCCGCGTGCTCGGCGACGACGCGGCCCAGCCGCGCCTGATCGAGACGGTCCCTGGCGTCGGGTACCGGTTCATCTCCCCGGTGAGCGGCGGATGAGTCGCGCCTGGTGGGTCGCGCTTGCCCCCGTCGTCATCGCCGGGGCTGTGGCGGGCGGACTGCTCGCGGCCGGTGCCGACACCTGGCTGGTCCTCTCCGCGAGGCTGTCGCTGACGATCGCGCTCGCCGGGGCGGTCATCTCTGGCGCCTGGCTCGGGGCGCTGGCGCTGCGGTCGCGCGCCTCCCGCCGCGAGGCCGCCGTCGAGGCGCGGGTGCGCGACGAGGAACGCCAGGCGAGGCACCGCTTCATGCGCCGCCTCGACCACGAGTTGAAGAACCCCGTCACGGCCATCCGCACCGCGCTCGCGGCGCAGCCCACCCGGGATCCCGCGATGGGCGTGGTGTCGACCCAGGCTAGGCGGCTCAGCACGCTGGTGGGGGACCTGGCGAAGTTGGCCGACCTGGACACCCGCGAACTGGAACGAGAACCGGTCGACCTGCGCGACGTCGTCGACGAGGCCGTCGACGTGCTCCCACCGACGGATCGGCGCATCTCGGTGGAGTTCCCGCAGGTGCCGTGGCCGGTGCCGCCGGTGATCGGCGACCGCGACCTGCTGTCGGTGGCGGTGTTCAACCTGCTGAGCAACGCCGTCAAATACTCGGAGCCCGGCGCGCGGATCGAGGTGCGGGCCACCGACGGCGGCGGCGTCGTCCAACTCGACATCAACGACACGGGGTGGGGCATCCCGCCGGCGGCCGTCGGCCAGATGTGGGAGGAACTGGCGCGCGGTCAGCACCCGCGCCCCGTCGAGGGCTCCGGCCTCGGCCTGTCGATCGTCCGGACCATCCTGGCCCGCCACGGCGGCACCGCCCAGATCGCCTCCGAGCCCGGCGTCGGCACCCGGATCTCGCTCCGCCTCCCGGCCGCCCAGGTCGCCCCAGGCGACCCCCGCTGACCCGCGCCGGGCGCGCGTGACGCTCGGTGCACGTCCTGCGTTGAGCATGTTTGGTAACTCGTTGTCACCCAAGCGCTATTTTCACGATCCAAACGCAACGAGCAACCAAACATGCTCAAACCCCCACCCGCCCCGAGCAAGACAAACGCGCCGACCCCCAAGCGGGGATCGGCGCGTCCGGTGTCTCAGCGGTGCGCTACTCGGCGACGTCGCCCTTGACGATGTCGGCGCGGGCCGGCTCGTCCTTCTTGGCGAAGCGGTCGAGGATGCTGGTCAGGTCGTAGCCGGTGGTGTCCTTGACCATCTGCAGCGTCTGCATCACGTTGTCGGTGACCTGGCGGGGCAGGGTCGACGCGCCGTCGGTGGAGACCACCGTCAGCTTGTCGATGTTGCCCATCGGAGCGGCGACCTTCTCGGCCATCTCGGGAAGCACCTCGATGAGCATCTGCAGCACGGCGGCGTCGTTGTAGTGCTGGAACGCCTCGGCGCGCTTGTCCATCGCCTCGGCCTCGGCCTGGCCGACCGCGAGCACCGCGGCTGCCTTCGCCTCACCCTCGGCACGGACGGCCTCGGCCTCCGCGATACGACGGGCCTTCTCGGCCTCGCCTCGACGGGCACCCTCGATGGCTTCGGCCTCCGCCAGCGCCGAACGACGGGACTTCTCACCGACACCGCTCAGGCGGGCCTTCTCGGCCTCTGCCTCAGCGTTGGCGATCGACGATGCCTTGTCGGCCTCGGCGCCGAAGATGGCGGCGTTGCGCTTGGCCTCTGCCTCGGTCTCCACGCGGTAGCGCTCGGCGTCTGCCGGGCGACGGACCTCGGTGTCGAGCTGGCGTTCCTTCAGTGCGGCCTGCGCGACGGCGACCTTCTCCTGCTCCTGCAGGATCGCCTGGTCGCGGTCGGCCTGCGCGAGGGGGCCGGACGCGGCCGCGGTGGCGCGGGCGGCGTCGGTCTCGGACTGGATCTCGGCCTGCTTCAGCACCAGTTCGCGCTGCGCGATGGCGATCTGCTGCTCGGCGGCGATCTGAGCCTGCTCCGCCTCACGGCGGGCCTCGGCCTCGGCGACCGCGGCCATCCGGCCCAGCTTTGCCGACTCCGGGCGACCGAGGTCGCTCAGGTAGGTGCCGTCGTCGGTGATGTCCTGGATCTGGAAGGTGTCGAGCACCAGGCCCTGACCCGTCAGGGACGACTCCGACTCGTCGGTGACGCGCTGGGCGAAGGCGGCGCGGTCGCGGATGATCTGCTCGACCGTCAGGGAGCCGACGATCGAACGCAGCGAACCGGCGAGCGTCTCCTGCGTGAAGGGCTCGATCTCGTCCTGCTGCGACAGGAAGCGCTGTGCGGCGGCGCGGATCGAGTCCTCGTTGCCGCCGACCTTGACGATGGCGACGCCGTCGACGTTGAGCTTGATGCCCTGGCCGGAGACGGCGTTACGGATGGTGACCATGATGCGGCGCGACGACAGGTCGAGCACGTGCAGGCGCTGGATGAACGGGACGACGAACACGCCGCCGCCCATCACGACCTTCTGGCCGCTGAGGTCGGTCGACACGAGCCCGGTCTCCGGGTTGCGGACCTCCTTGCCCTTGCGGCCGGTGATGATGAACGCCTCGCTCGGCTTGGCGACCTTGTAGCGGCTCGCGATCAGGAGCCCCACGAGGACGACGAGCACGACAAGGCCGATGATGGCGATCGCGATGGGGTTGAGTTCGGGCATAGCTGCCTTTCTTGGGTTACGGGTCAGGCGTTGAGTTCAGGGGTGGTCGGGGTGACCTCGACGGCGGTGGGTGACAGGATCGAGGAGACCCACACCTCCTGCCCGGCGTCGACGGGGAGCACCGACTTGGCGCTCAGCTTGCGGACGTGGCCTCCGACGGAGATCCGGATCTCTCCGTAGCCGCCCTCGGGGATCGCGGTGATGACCTGGCCCGCGTGGCCGATCATCGAGTCGGACCTGAAGCTGGCCTCGTTCTCGCCGGACTTCAGGGCCTTGGTCAGCGAAACGGCCCCCCACGCGGCGAGGACGCCGATCACGACGCCGACGATCACCGCGACAAGGGTGTTGTCGATCAGCGCGAGCCCCAGCGCCCCGCCGAAGCCGAAGGCGCCGACGAAGGCCGCGATGCTGGAGAAGGAGAACAGATCACCGCCGAGGACGTCGAGGTGGAACAGTCCGTCGAGGACGTCGCCGATGATCAGTGCCAGGAGAACCAATGCGACGCCTACGCCTCCGATGATGAGAAACGCCGTCACGATGTTGGCCCCCTTTGTCGAGTCTCAAGCGTAGCGGCCGCGAGGGCCAGCGGTACGGGTCGGCGGCGAGATCGAGCCGGGGGTGGGCCGGTAGTCTTGCCTCTCGCAGCCCTCGTGGCCCAACTGGCAGAGGCAGGCGGCTTAAACCCGCCCAAGTGCGGGTTCGAATCCCGTCGGGGGCACTGCCGATAAGCTGGGGTCATGAGGACGATGCTGAGCGGTGCCGCCGTTGTCGTCGCGCTGTCGCTCGCCGGTTGCTCCTCCGTGATCTTCGAGGACCCTGTCTACCCCGAGGCAACGGATCCCGCCGCGACCCGGACGCCCGGCATCATCCCCGACCCGCTCCCGAGCGGCGCCGCCTTCGACCGTGGCGCGATCGCGGCCGCGAGCAACGAGATCCTCGACTGCTCATCGGGCTCCGTCGTCCTCGACTATGCGGGATCGTTCGCCATCAAGGGGGACTGCGCCTCCGTCACCCTCACCGGCGATGCGACCGTGCTCGCGGCGGACCACATCGGGACGCTCCGGGTCAAGGGGTACGGACACATCGTGCTCGTGGCCAGCGTCGACGACATCGCCCTGGACGACACCGTCGGCGGCACCGTCGTGCAGTGGGAGCAGGGCGACCCGAAGGTCGACGACAAGTCGGCCGACTCGCGCCTGTTCCGCGCCCGCTAAGTCAGGAACGCGCGGACGTCGTCGATCGTGTCGGCCTCGGCGGCCTGCTTGTCGTCGCGGTACCTGACGACGCGGGCGAACCTCAACGCGACGCCCCCTGGATAGCGCGTCGAGCGCTGCACCCCGTCGAAGGCGATCTCGACGACCTGCTCCGGACGCAGCGTGACGACCCACCCGTCGTCGGAGGTCTCCAACTCGCGGAACCGCCCGGTCTGCCACCGCAGCATCTCGTCGGTCATGCCCTTGAAGGTCTTGCCGAGCAGCACGAAACCGCCGGTCTGTGGGTCCCTCGCTCCCAGGTGGATGTTCGACAGCATGCCGGCCCGACGACCGCTGCCGCGTTCGACGGCGAGCACCACCAGGTCGAGCGTGTGGACGGGCTTGACCTTCACCCACCCCGAACCGCGTCGCCCCGCCGCATATGGCGAGGAGAGGTTCTTGACGACGACGCCCTCATGCCCTGCCGCCAGCGCGTGGCGCGCGAACTCCTCGGCGACGGCGGGGTCGGCGGTCACCGTCCTGCCGACGCGCAGCGCGGGCGGCACGACGCGTTCGAGCGCGGCGAACCGGACCTCGGCAGGCTCGTCCAGCAGGACGTCGCCGTCGACCTGCAGCGCGTCGAAGAAGAACGCGGCGACCGCCTCGCCAGCGTCGGAGGCGGTGCGCGCCGCGGTCTCCTGGAAGGCGCGCGGGCGGTTGTCGGGGCCGATCAGCATCGCCTCGCCGTCCAGCACGCACCGTTCGACGGGCAGCGCCAGCACCGCCTCGACCACCTCCGGCAACCGTTCGGTGACGTCCTGCAGCGTGCGGGTGGCGAGCCTGACCCGGTCGCCGTCGCGGTGGGCCTGCAACCGGATGCCGTCCAACTTCACGTCGACGGCCACCGGCGCGCCGCTCGGGTCCGCCTTCGCCATCGCGGTCGCGATGTCCTTCTCCGACGCGGCGAGCATCGGCTGCACGGGGCGTCCGACGCTCAACCCGACCCCGCGCAGCGCCTCGACGCCGCCGGTCAGCGCGAGGGCGACGGCCTCGGCCGCGGAGCCTGCAAGCATCGCCGCCCTCCTGACCTCGGCGACCTCCACCGACGCGGCGCGCGCCGCGGCATCGATCAGCAGCGACTCGGAGGCCCCCTGACGCAGGTTGCCCGTCACGACGGCGATCAGCCACTCCTGCTCGGCCTCGGTGGCGGCCCCGAGCAGCGCGTCCAGTTCCGCCCTGCGCTTGTCGACGGAGCCAGGCCCCGCCAGCGCGGCGAGGCGCTCGAACGCCGCGTCCACCTCGGCCACCGTCAGCGTCGGGTCCGCGGCGGGCGTGCGGCGCGCCCTGAGCGAGCCCCAGGCGACGCCGGTGCGGCGCTGCCGCAGGGTGCCCGCCAGGTAGTGGGCGACGACGTCCAGGTCCTCCGGGGCGGTGTCGGCGAGCAGGGCCGCGACGATGGCGGTCTTCGCGTCCCTGGAACGGGTCGCGGCGACCTGGGCGGAGGCGTCCACCACGGAACGAAGCGTTGTCGGCATGTGCCAAGTCTCACGCCGGCAGCGGGTGGGCGCTGGCTTCCCGCGCGGTCCGGCGTCCGGAATCCGGGGACTGTCCTTGTCCGCGAGGGTGCGCAGGCGTAGATTTCGCGGGGCGCTCCGTCGGGGGCGCAGATGCGGAGTGCACGTGGACGACTCGACCATCGTCACGATCGCGATGCCCCACATCATGCGGGCCTTCGACACGGGCATCAACAACGTCATCTGGGTGACCTCCGCGTACCTGCTGGCCTACGCGGTGCCGCTGCTGATCACCGGTCGTCTCGGGGATCGGTTTGGGCCGAAGCCGGTCTTCCTGCTCGGCCTGTTCGTCTTCACAGCCTCGTCGCTGTGGTGCGGGCTCGCTGGCAGCATCGGGGCGCTGATCCTGGCGCGCGTCGTGCAGGGCCTCGGCGCGGCGCTGATGGCCCCGCAGACGATGGCCGTGATCATGCGGACCTTCCCGGTCGAGCGCAGGGGAGCCCCGATGGGCCTGTGGGGGAGCGTCGCGGGTGTCGCGATGCTCGTCGGCCCGCTGCTCGGCGGCTTCCTCGTCGACGCGGCAGGCTGGGAGTGGATCTTCTTCATCAACGTGCCGGTCGGGATCGCAGCGATGGTGCTGGTCGCCGTCAACGTCCCGCGGCTTGAGACGCACTCGCACTCGTTCGACCTGGTGGGCGTCGCGCTCAGCGCCGTCGGGCTGTTCCTGATCGTCTTCGGCATCCAGGAGGGCGAAACCTACGCGTGGGGGAGCATGCCGGTCGGGGTGTTCGGGGCGACGCTGCAGGTGCCGATCCTCGGCATGATCGGCGCCGGGGTCGTCGCGATGGGCGTGTTCATCTGGTGGCAGCGCGTCACAAGGAGCGAACCGCTCGTGCCGCTGCAACTGTTCGGCGACCGCAACTACGTGCTGTCCAACACCGCGATCTCCGTGATGGGGCTGGTGGCGGCCGCGTCCAACATCCCGCTGTTCCTGTACGTGCAGTCGGCCCGCGGCTTCACCCCGAGCCAATCGGCCTTCCTGATGATCCCGATGGCGGTCGCGTCCGGCCTGCTCTCGCCCTTCATCGGGCGCTTCCTGCAGGACCGCGACCCACGGCCCTGGATCGCGGGCGGGCTCGTCGGGCTGGCCGCCGCGATGGCCTGGTACGGGCTGTGGTTCGATCCGGCCAGGAGCCCCTGGTGGCTGCTGCTGCCGAGCCTCCTGGTCGGCGTCGCCAGTTCGTTCATCTGGGGGCCGCTCGCGCTGGTCGCCACGAGGAACCTGCCCCGGGACCTCGCCGGCGCCGGGTCAGGTGTCTACAACACGACCCGCCAGATCGGCTCGGTCCTCGGGTCGGCCGCCATCGCAGCCGTGATGTCGGCCCGCCTGACCGCCGAACTCGGCCCGGGCGCGGCCGCTCAGGGCGAGGGTGCCTCCGGGACGGTGATGCCTCCGCAGGTCGTGGCGGGCTTCTCGGCCGCGATGGGGCAGTCGATGTTCCTGCCCGCCGTCCTGCTGCTGCTCGCCGTGGTGTCCGTGGCGTTCATGCGGCCCCCGCAGCGGGTCTAGGCCCCGCCGTCGAACACAGCGGGCGCCGCGAGGCTGACTACCTCTCCGTAGCGCGGCACCACGGCGGCGCAGCCGATGGCCGCCTCGATGTCCTCGGCGAACGACGCTGCGACCTTCGGCTCCCCGTGCACCACGAAGACCACCTCCGGCTGCGGGACGAGTTCGCCGAGCCAGTCGAGCAGGTCGGAGCGGTCGCCGTGCACCGAGAACTCCCGGTCGCGCACGATCTGGGCCTTCACCGGCACGTAACGCCCGTTGATCTTGACGGTGCGCGCCCCGTTCTCGAGCGCCCGGCCGCGGGTGCCCTCCGCCTGGTATCCGGTCAGGATGACGGTGTTTCGCGGGTCGGGGAGCAGCCGCTCCAGGTGGTACAGCACGCGGCCACCCTCCAACATGCCCGACGACGAGATGATGATCATCGGATCCTTGCGGCGGTTGAGCTTCTTGGAGTCGCGGGCCTCGCGGGTCTCAATCAGGTTCAGGTCGGTGAAGTCGGCGACGGTGATGTCGTGGTCGAGTTCGTCGGTCTCGTCGCGGTACACGTCGAGCGCCGCCAGCGACATGGGTCCGTCGACGACGACCGGCACGTCGGGGATCTTGTTCTCGCGTCGCAGCCTCACAAGGGTGTGCAGCACGGTCTCGGTCCGGTCGATAGCGAACGCGGGGATCACGACCTGCCCGCCGCGCGCGATGGTCTGCCTGATCGCCTCGGCGAGATCGGCGTGCGCCTCAACCGGTTCGGGGTGTTCACGGTCGCCGTAGGTCGACTCGCACAGGACGATGTCGGCGCCGGGCGGCGTCGCCCGGTCGCGCAGGATCGGGTGGTCGTGGCGACCGAGGTCGCCCGAGAACAGCACGCTGCGCGGACCCACCTCGACGTGGATGCAGGCGGAGCCGAGGATGTGGGCGGTGCGGACCCAGCGCGCCCAGGCGACGCCCTCGACGTCGATATTGGTCTCCCATTCGACGGCCCGGAACAGCGGCAGCGTCGCCTCAACGTCGGAGGTGTCGTACAGCGGTTCCGGCGGTTCGTGCTTCGACCACCCGCCGCGCGTGGCGTCCTCGGCGGCCTGCTCCTGCAGTTTGCCCGAGTCGCGCAGCACGATCTCGGCGAGCCTGATGGAGGCGCGGGTCGCGTAGATCGGGCCCCGGAAGCCGTGCTTGACGAGGGCGGGCAGGTACGAGGAGTGGTCGGCGTGCGCGTGCGTGAGGAGGATCACGTCGATGGTCGACGGGTCGATCGGGAACTCCTCGCGGTTTCTCAACCGCCATTTCTTCTCGCCCTGGAACATGCCGGAGTCGACGAGGATCTGCTTGCCTTCGACGCTCAGCAGGTACTTCGAACCGGTGACCGTTCCGACGGCACCGAGGAACGTGAGGGTGGGATCAGTCATGTTCGATCCTCGCACGCGCCGGTGACAGCGCGCGGGGCTTCGTCGGAACCGATCGCCGACGGCCGAACCGGTATCTGAGGGCGGTCGTTGCGTCGCGCGCTACCATGGAAGTCGACAAGCCTCCTTCGTGAGACTGAAGAAAGAGAATCTGAGATGGCAAACCCGATTATTGGTAGCCCGGACGCCTTCACGCGGCACAGCACCCCGCAGCAGACCTACCCGCAGGGGTACGGCCAGCAGCAGGGCCCCGGCTACGACCCCTACCAGCAGCAGTTCCCCGAGCAGCAGCAGAACTACAACCCGTACCAGCAGCCGGTCTCCACCGGCGCGGTGATGACCCTTGACGACGTGCTCGCCAAGACGGCCATCACCCTCGGCACGGTGGCACTGTTCGCCGTCGCGGCGTTCATCCTCCTGCCCTGGAACCTCGTCACTCCGGCGCTGATCGGGTCCGGCATCGTCGGCCTCGTCACCGTCTTCCTCGTCGCGGGCCGCGCAAAGCTGCCCGTCGGCGGCGTGCTGTTCTACGCAGCAGTCGAGGGCGTCTTCATCGGCGCGTTCTCGAAGTTCTTCAACGAACTGTGGCCCGGCATCGTCGTCACGGCGGTGCTTGCGACGTTCGTCACCGCGGGCGTCACGCTCGCGGCGTACAAGTTCTTCAACATCCGCGTCACCGCGAAGTTCCGCAAGATCGTCACGATCGCCACCATCGCCCTGGCGGGCGTGCTGCTGGTCAACTTCGTCCTCGCCCTGCTTGGCGTCGACACCGGCCTGCGCGGCGCGGGTGCCGGCGCTGGCATGCTCGCGATCGGCATCTCCGCCGTCGCCGTCGTGCTCGCAGTGCTGAACCTCGTGATGGACTTCGACTCCGTCGAGCGTGGCATCGCCGCTGGGGCGCCCGCGCAGGAGTCGTGGCGTGCCGCCTTCGGCATCACCATCACGATGGTGTGGCTCTACACCGAGATCCTGCGCATCCTGAGCTACTTCAGGAACTAGGACACCGACAGCCTGCGGGCGTACTGCGCGAGCAGCGTCCGCGAGCTGTTGGTCCAATGCAACGAGCGCCACGCGCGCAGAGGCACCCAGTCGGCCCCTTGAGTCGATCCACCGATGTCGTGGACGACGGGGTCGCTGGGTGTTTCGCATCTCGCGGCATAGACGACGCGCAGCGCGTGGAAGTCCTCGAGTTGGCCCGACATGGACCGGCCGATCCAGTGCTCCGACTCCAGCGTCAGGACCCGTTCGATGACGATGTCCTGGCCGGTCTCCTCGAACACCTCCCGCAGCACCGCGTCGGAGGGCGACTCGTGCTCGTCGACCCCGCCTCCGGGCAGCGTCCAGGTGCCTGGCGCGAGCGTCGTCGTCGAGTTCACGGTGCCGAGGATGCCGCGCTCCGACAGCACGAGGGCGTAGGCGCCGATCCGCTGGTGCCGTCGTGGCTGTTCGTCGGGGCGTGAGACGTAGACGGTGTGCCGCTCCGGTGGGCGCTGATCGGCGGCCGTGACCTCCCGGACCAGCCAGGTGAAGACGATCTCCTGCTCGTCGTCCATGGTCGCGGCGAGCGGTCGGACGGGCACGTAGCCGCGGTCGAACATGGTGACCCGCGGATGCTGGCCGTGCGAGATCGGAAATCCTGCTACGGGTGCCCCCAGGGGATGGGTGACACCGACGACGCGCATTGGCCAAGTTTAGACGCACGCACTAACCCTGGGTGACAAGCACCTCGTCGCGGGTCCTCCCCAGGCCGCCCACGACGCACTAGCATTGTGGAGTCACAGTGGACCCCGGGCAACCGGGCAGGACGACGGGGAAGCGATGGAGTACCGACCGGAAGCCGACATCAGTGGCGGCAATGTGCGCTACGGCGGAGGGGGCGGCGGCGGTGGCCGCGGCGGTCGGATCGCCGTCGGCGGTGGCCTCGGAGGCCTGATCGTCCTGCTGATCGCCCTGTTCTTCGGGGGTAACATCGGCGACGTCCTCGGCGGTGGGCAGGGACAGCCTCAGACGCAGGACACCTCGGTCGGCAGCAACAATCCGAACTGCAAGACCGGCGCCGACGTCGAGCGGGACCGCGACTGCCGCTGGACCGCCTACATGGCGGCCCTCAACAACTACTGGTCCGGCGCCTTCTCCGAGGGCTTCCGGCCGCCTGCCAGCATGCAACTGTTCAGCGGCCAGATCGCCACGGCGTGCGGCACCGGCTCCTCCGAGATGGGTCCCTTCTACTGCCCCGGCGACGAGACGATCTTCGTCGACGACTCCTTCGTCGGGCAGTTGCTGCAGCAGTTGGGCACCGAGCAGAGCGACCCGGCCGAGCTGTACATCGTCGGGCACGAGTACGGCCACCACATCTCGAACCTGACGGGTCAGATGAGCGCCGCGCGGCAGGCTGGCAACGACACCGGCCCCAAGTCGGCTGCCGTTCGCCTGGAACTGCAGGCCGACTGCTACGCGGGCGTCTTCTTCGCCAACACGATCAAGGACCCGAACTCGCCGATCAAGGCCATCACGCAGGACGACCTCGACCGGATCGTCGTCGCGGCCCGAGCGGTGGGCGACGACCACATCCAGAAGCAGTCGACCGGTCGGGTCGTCCCGGAGAGCTGGACGCACGGCTCGTCGCAGATGCGTCAGTACTGGGTCGCGAAGGGTTTCCAGAGCGGCAACCCGAACACGTGTGACACCTTCGCCACCGACGACCTCGGCGGCTAAGCCTCCGCTTCCGTGACGTCGGCGACCTGCGCCCCGAGATGGGCAAGCAGGTCGTCGCCGTCGAGTGTCGCCGCGACGCCGTGCTCGCCCGCCCCGATCGACACACGCCGCCCCGCGATCCGCTCGTCCGCGACGACGGGCAGGGGAGTCAGCGTCCCGAACGGCGTGATGGTGCCGCGGGCGAACCCGGTGACGCGTTTGGCCTCGTCTGCGTCGGGCATCGACAGTCGGTTGACGCCGAGCAGGGCCCTCAGCTTCGGCCACGAGATCGCCCGGTCGCCCGGAACCAGCACGAGCAGGTGATCGTCCTCGCCGCGCCGCACCACCATGGTCTTGACGATGTCGCGGGGCTCGACGCCGCGGGCTGCGGCGGCCTCCTGCAGCGATCCGACGCGTCCGTGCCGGGTAACGGTGTGCGCGAGGCCTGAGGCGGTCAGCGCTTCGAGGGCGGGATTGGTGTCCATGCCAACAAGACTAGGTCGCGCCCGGTGGCGCGATGGGTGGCTCGGGTTGGGTGGGGGGTGAGCATGTTTGGTGACTCGTTTGCGATCTGAACGTTAAAACGTGCCCCGAAAGGCAACGAGCAACCAAACATGCTCAAGGAGAGACCCGAGCCCGGGTCGTCGAGGGAGGGTCAGCCGACGAGTTCGGTCATGTCGCGGCCGTCCATGTCCGCGTAGTGCACGGAGCCGGCGCAGTCGACCTTCGCGACAGGGGCCGAGCGCTTCAGGGACATGTCGACCGTCACGGTGCACGCCTCGTCGGGGGTCTTCTGGAACTTGGAGATCGCCTTCGCAAGGCCCGCGGGCTGGACCAGCGCGGGGTCGAACGGTGCGACGCTCGGGTTCTCGGTTCGCCGGGTCTCGAAGACGGGCATCTCGGCGGGACGGGTGCGGTTGAGCACCACGCCCTTGTCGGCGTCGGGAAGGTCGGCCGAGTAGCCGAGCGTCGGGCTGAGCGTCACGGAGTAGACCTCCTTGGCGTCCCCGACGACCTCGCCGATGCCGGCGGTCAGGTCGGCGACGCTGGTGAGGCCGAGGCTGGCGACCGCCGTGCCGTCCTTGTTGAAGAACACCGTCTTCGACTCGGGCCGCGACGTCACCGTCATGACCACCTGCCCCTCGCGGTACTCGACGATCTGGAGCACCAGTTCGCCGCGCACGCCACGCAGGTCGGCGATGTCGAACATCCGGCCGAGCGAGTCGAGGGGATACTGCGCCGGGTCGAACGTCTTCTGGTCCAGGTACTGGATGTCGGAGTCGACCTTGGTGATCTCGCCGTTCTCCCACCGGTAACTGGCCACACCCTTGTCCGGTTGCAGTGCGGTGAGCGTCGCCTGCTTCGTGGTCAGGTCGACCTTCAGCACCGGGAGGCCTCCGGAAACCTCGTGAAGCTTGGCGACAATGTCGCCCGCGTCGCCGGTGGTGAGGCTGTCGGTGATCGGGTAGGAGATCGGGAACTGGCTGTCCGGGACCGGGGTGGCCGTCGGGACGATCGTGAGGGTCGGCGTCGGGCTCGGTGCGACCTGCGGGGAGGTGCTTGTCGCGGGAAGGTCGGGGGTGCACGCGGACGCGATGAGCAGGCATGACACTGCTGCGACGGCCCGGATCCTCATAGACCACAAGTCTAGGCGGAATGCCGCCCACTCCCGCATCGGTCCCTGGTCGCTGCAGGGTGCGACCAACGGGCACCCGTTCCGGTTGTGGTCGACGCTGTCGACGTGGCTATCCTGTTGCGGTTGCGGGGCGCTGTGTCGGGGCGCCCCGCACTACTTTTGCCCGAGTTGGTCCTCCCGCCCTGCGTCGGACGGCGCCCGTGCGCATGTCGCGACCGCCGAACACTGTGTGACTGCGGGGTATAGTGTGGAGACGCTGGACAACTGCAGGAGGAATCATGATCAACTTCGCAAAGGGCGTGTGGCCGTGGATTCTGATCCAGGGCATCCTCGCCGTCATCTTCGGCATCATCGCGCTCGCCTGGCCGGGCGCCACCCTGCTCACGTTGGCGATCTTCTTTGGAGTCTGGATGATCATCGACGGCATTGGCCTGCTGATCCAGGCGGTCACGGACGCGACGGGCGACCTGGGTGATCGGGTGCTGGTGGGCCTGTTCGGGGTCCTCGGCATCGTGCTCGGCGGCGTCGTCGCCTGGAACCCGTTCACCGGGGTCGAGGCGATCGCCCTGCTGGTCGCCGTCTGGTTCATCGTCGCGGGCATCCGTGAGATCGTCTTCGCCGCCCGCGTCCGCAAGGTCATCACGGGGGAGTGGCTGCTCATCCTGAGCGGCATCCTGGCCGTCATCTTCGGCATTCTGTGCCTGGTGATGCCCGCCCTGGCGCTGGGCGCGGTCGTTTACCTGATCGGGATCGGCGCGCTGCTGTTCGGGATCTTCATGATCGTGTCGGCCATCCGGATCCGCAAGGTCGCCACCACTGTCGCACCGACCCAGCCCTAGCCGCTGACAGCCCACCGGCCGGGCGGTAGGTTCGGGGCGTGGACAACATCACCGTCCTGGTGTTCGGCCAGGTGCAGGGCGTCGGGTTCCGCTGGGCGACCGGCAGACAACTCGACGCGCTCGGGTTGGCGGGCGAGGCTGAGAACCTGCACGACGGTTCCGTGCGGGTGACGGCCTCGGGCGACCGTGAGGCGCTGCAGGCGCTGGTCGACTGGCTCGAGGGCCCCATGACGCCCGGCCGGGTGCGCGCGGTCCGCGTCGTCGAGGACTGAGGAGAGCGATGACCAACTGGCCCGATGAGGTGGACCCGACCCGCCGCGACCTGAGGATGCTCACAGACGAACTGCGCGCAGGTCACCGCGTCGCGCGGAACGCGCGGGGTGAGTGGGTGCTGCTGGGGCATGCGGAGGTCGAGGCCGCCGCCTCGGACCCGGAACGCTTCTCCAGCGCGGTGTCGGCCCACCTGCAGGTGCCCAACGGGCTCGACGGCGACGAGCATGCCGAGGCGCGTCGCGTCCTCGACCGCTACCTGACGTCGGAGGCGATCGCCCCCTTCGAGGCAAGGTTCCGGGAGATCGCGCGCGACCTGGTCGCGTCGCTTCCCGCCGAGACTGACGCGGTGCGCGACCTCGGCGCGGTGTTCGCCGTCAGGGCTCAGTCGGCCTGGCTCGGCTGGCCTGCCGCGCTGGAACCGCGGCTCCTGGATTGGATGCAGGACAATCACGCGGCGACCCGCTCCGGGGAGCGGGCCCGGATGGCGCAGGTCGCCGACGACTTCGACGACCTGATCCGCGAGGTGCTGGAACCCCGCCGCTTCAACCCGACCGACGACCTGACCAGCCGCCTGATGGCCGACGGCTGGAAGGGGAGGCCGTTCACCGACGAGGAACTGGTCTCGATCCTGCGTAACTGGACAGGCGGCGACCTCGGGTCGATCGCGTTGTGCGTCGGGGTGCTCGCGGCCCACCTGTCGCTCGATCCCGCGCTGCAGACCCGGCTGCGGTCGGGCGTCACGGACGCGGAACTGGACGCCGTGATCGACGAGATCCTCCGCTTGGATGACCCGTTCGTGACGAACCGGCGCAAGGCAACCTGCCCGGTCACGGTCGCGGGAGTGGACATCGGCGCGGGAGAGGTCGTCAAGCTCAACTGGACCTCCGCCAACCGCGACGAGTCGGTCTTCGGCGTCGACGTCTTCGACCCCTCGGGTCACGCCGACCGGAACCTGGTCTACGGTACCGGCCCGCACGTCTGCCCCGGCAGGGCGTTGGCGACGATGGAGTTGCGGATCGCCGTCCAGGAATTGCTGGCGGCGACGTCGGCGATCTTCCCCGGCGAGGGCGACCCCGAGCGTGAGGTCCATCCGGTCGGCGGCTACCGCCGCGTGCCGATCGCGCTGGCCCGCTGAACCGCTGAACCGCGGCCGGCGGACCTACCGGGGCGGGTACGTGTTGTCGGGCGTCTGGGACCGGGCCCAGGCCAGAGACGGCTCAACCCACGCGGGGGTCTCCTCCGACTCCGCGGCCAGGATCAGCGCCACCAGGTGTGAGGTGGCCTCGTCCAGACGGTCGGCCTCCTCTGGGAGATCGACGCCCCGGCGTCGGGCCAGTTCGCGGTACTCGGCGTCGAACGCCTCGGCCGCCTCGGGGGAGAGCATGGTGGTGACGTTGCGCAGGTCGCTGGCCCGCAGCCCCATTCCCGTCAGGTTGTGGTCGCACATCAGGGCGGAGGAGCCGTCCCAGAACACGGCCAGGTTGGTCGCGGCGAAGTCGTTGTAGGTGAGCGTGGAGGGCAGCGAGCCCATCGTGTCGCGCCAGGCCGGCAGTTGCCCCGTCACCCGCTCAGTGAAGGGCAGGAGATCGGGCCAGCGCCGGGCGACCGTCGCGAGCGACCCCGGGTCGATCAGGTCGAACTCGCTGTAGTCGATCGCCTTGGCCGCGACGGTGTCGCCCGCGGCGTGAAGCGCGTCGTACCAGCGGGCGATCAGCCGCGCCACGCCAGGATCGGACAGGTCGGCCGAGGTGCCCTGCCGGTAGCCGGCCGAAACCAGATCCTCCAGGATCAGCCAGTCGGGGCCGGAGCCAAGCAGCGGGAGCGTCGGGACCCCAAGTTCGGCGAGCAGCGCGTAGGTGTCGACCTCGCGGCGGTGCGGCGTGTCCGCGAAGCGCTTGACGACGACGGGCAGGTCGCCGACCTCGCCCCGGATCACCAGGATGCCGTCATCGTCGGAGACGACGTCTCCCCACTCGACATCACTCAGCAGCGCGGACATGGCCCCACCCTATTGCGATGTGGCGCGGAGGCATATCCATCGCTGGTCGGTACGGAGGTGCCCTGCGTTGAAATCAGGCGTCGGGCCCGCACTTCACGCCGGTAGCGTGGTTGGGGCAGTAGCCACCCGGGTTCCCCAACGGTCATGGAAGCAGACATGGTTTCCCGGTTCCGGGACGCCATGAGCCCGTCTATGGGTTCATGATGTTGTCCGGGCTACTGATTCTCGTCTCCTTACGCCGACCAGCTAGCACCTTCGGTTGGCCAGTTCTCGGGGGCTCTCCATTCGCCATGCCGGTGGAACTCCCATCTACCTCGACGCCGCTGAACGTCGAGGTGACCCGATGGTGGGCAGGTCTCGACCAGTTCAATGAGAAGACCGATGAGTGCGTCGGTGGCCTCGTCGGCTGTGGGGTGGCCATCCTTGCGGAACTGTTGGTGTACGAGGGTGAGGTCGCGCTGGGAAATTGTGACGGGGACGCTTGCCTTCCCATGCTGCACGAGTAACCCAGTTGAGGTTTCAGTGGTGGGGACGCCCAGACGGTTGAGCTGCTCCACGAGTCTGTTCAGGGGTAGAGCGGGGCTACTCATGAGTTCTCCAGAGGACGGCTCAGTGGCTGGGGGCCAGTCAGCCCTACGTTGGCGTTCGTGCACTGGTCACTGCTTGGGAAGATGGTGATGACCTTGCCTGTTGTGTATACGTAGATGACTTTGTACACCTTTTCCGACAACCTTTCCGTGTTGGTTCCGGGCAGATGTGTTCATGGCGAGACGCTAGCGCCGCACTGTCTGGGTGGGTGGCTCAAAGCGCTGATATGAGACCTTGGTCGTATCAGGCTGGCGAACATGAGACCCCAGTCCGATGGTCGCATTGATGGCTCTTCATACCTGCGGTGGGTCGAGGTTGAGTCCGCCGCCGATGAGGAGCATGCGT
>JAQDQK010000049.1 GCA_027658995.1 Propionibacteriaceae bacterium AM104-82 | reverse complement strand
TGTCGATGCCGAGTGAATACTGACCCCGTGGCGCCGAGTGAATTTTGACCCCTCTCCGTCAGAGTGAGGGAGTGATCAGTGTGGAGGATTGGGCCGAGATCCGACGGCTTCATAGGTCGGAGGGGTTGGCGATCAAGGCGATCGCGCGCCAGTTGGGGGTGGCGCGGAACACGGTGAGGTCGGCGTTGGCCTTGGACGTTCCGCCCAGGTATGAGCGGGAGTCGCCGGGGTCGTTGGTCGATGCCGTCGAGCCGCAGATCCGGGCGTTGTTGGCTGCGACGCCGCGGATGCCGGCGACGGTGATCGCGGAGCGGATCGGTTGGCAGTATTCGTCGTCGGTGCTGCGGGCGAGGGTGGCTGAGTTGCGGCCGTTGTATCTGCCGGCGGACCCGGCGGATCGGACCCAGTATCGGGCCGGGGAGATCGTGCAGTGCGATCTGTGGTTCCCGCCGAGGGTCGTGCCGGTGGCTGACGGGGTGCTCGCGGCGCCGCCGGTGTTGACGATGGTGGCCGCCTGGTCGGGGTTCATTGCCGCGCTGTTGCTGCCGACCCGTCAGACCGGGGACCTGCTGGCGGGCATGTGGCAGCTATTGGCGGGGAGCTTCGGGGCTGTTCCGCGGATGCTGGTGTGGGACAACGAGGCAGGGATCGGGCAGCACCGACGCCTCACGGTGCCCGCGAGGGGCTTCGCCGGAACGTTGGGGACCAGGATCTATCAGACCAATCCCCGTGACCCGGAGGCGAAGGGGGTGGTGGAGCGGGCCAACGGGTTCCTGCAGACGTCGTTCATGCCGGGCCGCGAGTTCGTCTCCCCGGCCGACTTCAACACCCAACTCGCCGACTGGTTACCGCGGGCGAATCAGCGGCTGCTGCGCCGCACCGGCGCTAGACCAGCAGACATGCTGGCGTCGGAGGCGGCGGCGATGAGCAGCCTGCCGCCGGTGGCGCCGCTGGTCGGGTGGAGTAGCCGGGTCCGGTTGGGCCGTGACTACTACGTGCGGGTCGCGGGTAACGACTACTCGGTCGACCCCGCCGTGATCGGCCGGTTCGTCGACGTCGGCTGTGACCTGGACACCGTCACCGTCACCTGCGCCGGCCAACCCGTGGCCGCTCATGCGCGGTGTTGGGACCAGCGGCGCACCCTCACCGATCCTGCCCACGTCGCGACCGCGAAGACGCTGCGTGCTGCGCACCAGGCCCAGAAGACCGCTGGCCGTGTCGATGCCCGCGGCGTGGGCGAAGACGTCGGACTCCGGCCGTTGAGCGTCTACGACGACCTGTTCGACCTGCCCGGCATCGACCCGGCGAGCGCGTCCGGGGCGGTGGCCTGATGAGCACCAAAGATCTGACCGGTGAGATCGGGTTCCTGGCCCGGGAGCTGAAGACCCCGGTGATCGCTGAGACGTTCACCGATCTGGGTGACCGGGCCCGCGCCGAGGGCTGGTCCCACGAGGAGTACCTCGCCGCCGTCCTCGGCCGCCAGGTCGCCTCCCGCACCGCCAACGGCACCCGGCTGCGGATCTCGGCCGCTCACCTTCCAGCCGTCAAGACCGTCGAGGACTTCGTCTTCGACCACATCCCCGCCGCGTCCCGTGACCTGATCGCGCACCTGGCCACCTGCACGTTCATCCCGAAACGCGAGAACGTGGTCCTCCTCGGCCCACCCGGCACCGGGAAGACGCACCTGGCGATCGCGTTGGGCATCAAGGCCGCCGAAGCAGCCCATCCCGTGCTGTTCGACTCTGCCACCGGCTGGATCAACCGGCTCGCCGCCGCCCACGCCTCCGGCGCCCTCGAACGCGAGCTGCGCCGGCTGAAACGCTACCGCGCCTTGATCATCGACGAGGTCGGCTACCTGCCCTTCGACACCACCGCCGCGGCCCTGTTCTTCCAACTGATCGCCTCACGCTACGAGACCGGCACCGTGATCGTGACCTCGAACCTGCCCTTCAGCCGCTGGGGCGAAACCCTCGGCGACGACGTCGTCGCCGCCGCGACCATCGACCGCCTCGTCCACCACGCCCACGTCATCGGGCTCGACGGCGACTCCTACCGCACCCGCGGCCACCGTCGCCAACCAACCAAGTAGAACCAACAACAACCATGAGAGGGGTCAATTTTCGATCGGCAACAGGGGGTCAGTTTTCGTCCGGCGTTGACA
>JAQDQK010000048.1 GCA_027658995.1 Propionibacteriaceae bacterium AM104-82 | reverse complement strand
CGCCAAGGCGCGCAGCGCCGCAACGCCCGCCGACCGTGGGTTGAGCCGCGCCAAGGCGCGAAGCGCCGCAACGCGCGTCGAAACCAACCCGAGCCCGCGCACAGACCCGACCCCAAGGACCCTGGGCATCTCGCGAGGGTTTCGACCGATGTCGCCCGCTCCGCGCTCGACATGGCTCAACCAGCAGACCGTGGGTTGAGCCGCGCAAAGGCGCGGAGCGCCGCAACGCCCGCCGACCGTGGGTTGAGCCGCGCAAAGGCGCGATGTCAAGCCCCGGGTTTGTTAGGGGCTGGTGGTCGCCCGTTTGCGGGCGGTGGTGGGCTGCCGATGGACGGTTTCGAACTCGACGGGAGGGACGTGGCCGAGTTGTCCGTGGAGACGGCGATGGTTGTACCAGTCGATGTATTCCGCGACGGCGTACTCGAGATCGTTGATGCTGTTCCAGGGGCCTCGGTGGCGGACAGTTCGGCTTTGAAGAGCGAGTTGAACGCTTCGGCCATCGCGTTGTCATACGAATCGCCTCTCGACCCGACAGAGGCGACAGCGCCAGCCTCACCGAGACGCTGGGTGTAGCGGATCGCCCGGTACTGGACCCCGCGGTCACTGTGATGGATCAGCGCTGTCAGGTCATGACCGGCGCGGGAGCGTTGCCAGATCCCCATATTCAACGCGTCAAGGGCCAGGTCAGTGTGCAGGGAGGTGGATAGTTGCCAGCCGACTACCCGGCGGGAGAACACGTCCAACACGAACGCCGCGTAGACGAACCCGGCGAACGTTCGAATGTAGGTGATATCAGCAACCCAGAGCTGGTCGGGTCTGGTCGCGGTGAACATCCGGTCGACCAGATCGGCTGGCTGGTCCGTCTCAGCCGCCGGCCGGGTAGTGCGGGGATGCTGAACGCGCAACACGCCCCGTAGGCCGTCGTGACGCATTAACCGTTCAACAGTGCAGCGCGCGATCGCTTGTCCTTCGCGGACGAGTTGAGCATGAACCTTCCTCGCGCCGTAAACCTGGCCGCTGGCGGCATGGACCCGGCGGATCTCCACCAGGCGTTCCTGGTCCGTGACCGATCGTGCTGAGGGGGCCCTGCCGCGGGCCGCGTAGTAGGTCGACGGGGCGATCGGCAACTCCGCGCAGATCGGCTCGACCCCGAACTCGTGCTTGTGATCATCGATGAAATCGATCATCTGCCTTGTGGGCGGTCGAGCTCCGCCGCGAAGAAAGCCGATGCCGATCTCAGGATCGCGTTCGTGCGGCGCAACTCGCGGACCTCACGCTCCAACTCCGCGATATGTTCCGCGTCACTGGTCGTGCGCCCCGGACGAGACCCCTCATCGACCTCGGCCCGGTAGACCCAGGTCCGTAACGTGTCAGCGGGGATCCCCAACTGCGCAGCGACCCGAGCACAAACACCCCGCCGGCCACCATCAGCATCACGAGCCTCCAACACCAGCCGAACAGCACGCTGCTTCAACTCGGCGGGATACTTCCTCAACTTCGCCATCAGCTCCACATCCTTCCGGGATGTTCGGAGTCTCCATCAAACCAGGGGCGAGACACGCAGCGCCTCAACGCGTGTCGAAACCAACCCGCGCCCGCGCAGGGACCCGACCCGGGGTCCCTGGACACCTCACGAGGGTTTCGACCGATGTCGACCGCTCCGCGCTCGACATGGCTCAACCAGCGAGCCTCACGGCTCCAGCGGTGGCCGCGCCCTGAACTCGGGCGTGAGATCCGCCTCACCAGCCCGCCGACCCTTCCGAGCCAACGCCGGCAGATCCTCGAAGCGACCCTCGATCAAGGCGATCCGCTTCTCCCTCCCCCAGCCCTGCACCTGCTTCTCCAGGTAGTAGGCCTCATCGACGCGTTCAAGTTCCATCGCCCAGACCAGCATCACCGGTCTCCGGCGCCGCGTATAGGCGGCACCCTTACCTTCCTGGTGCTGCGTCAGCCGCAACGCGAGATCGCGCGTCGACCCCACGTAGAAGGACCCATCGGAGCATTCGAGCATGTAGACATACGGCATACCCCTCTCTCCGCCGACGCCCTCGGGACTTCTCACGGGGGTGGGTTGTTGGGGACGACCCTGGGCATCTCACGAGGTTTCGACCGATGTCGACCGCTCCGCGCTCGACATGGCTCAACTGTCAACGCCGGACGAAAACTGACCCCCTGTTGCCGATCGAAAATTGACCCCTCTCAT
>JAQDQK010000047.1 GCA_027658995.1 Propionibacteriaceae bacterium AM104-82 | reverse complement strand
TCGGCGACTGGAAGGACGAGTACAACCACCACCGCCGGCACTCCTCGCTCGGCTACCTACCCCCAGCCGAGTACGCTCGAAAGTGCACCCATCAAATGGAAACCGACGACTCACAGAGCGTCCGGACCGAATGAAGGGGGCGGCTCAAGCCTGCTGACGCTCATCCCCAGGCTCGTCACGCCATTCCACGACGAACTGCGCAGCCCGCCGCCGGATCTCGTTCAACGACAGCGCCTTCGCCATAGCTCTCCCTCGTAGATGACTTTCCGTGAGAGTACTAGCAGGTCACGACGGACCGACCCGTGGGTCACGGACTGCCCCGCCATAACCCTCGGAGGTGACGCCTAGGTCAGTCCCCGGCTTGGGCATAATCAGCCATGAGCTGCGACCACTCCTGGCGGGAGGTTTGATGTGCCAGGTGGAGCAGTTTCATCACCGCGCCGGCGTAGAACATCGCTGTGCTGATGTTGTGCCAGAGATCAGTCATGGTGTCTGCGACCCGCGGCCAGGAGTACCCGTGCGCGAAGCCGCTGGCCACGTTCCAGATCCACTGCACAGCTTCGGCGGTGTTCTGGGGCAACCGGTCTCTGGCCGCGAGCTCCGACGCAGGTAGATCCTGCTGGGCAAATGCCGCCGCGATTATCATCCCGACGTTCATCGGTCCGTTCTTCGAGATCATCGTGTCTGAGACCTTTTGCTGCAGCCCAAGGTTGTTTCGATCCTCTGCAACGGCAGCCTGCATCCCCGCTGCTGCATCGCGCAGCGTGTCCAGGTCCGTGAATCCGGCTGCCGCCCTGGCCTCGAGATTTCACGGGGGTGTGGTCTCGACCGGCGGAATGAATGGCGAAAGGTGCTCCTGGCCTGGGATGATACGAGGTGTTGAGACCCGTAGCCATCCGCTGGAAGGAGCACCTTTCAGGTGTCCCACCCTACCTTGTTCTTCTACCCCCGTCCGCGGGTGGACGTCGCCGAGGTTCCGGCCCTCGCGCATGCGGGCGCTGTGCTGCTGACCGACACGATTCACGCCACTGGCCTCGCTGCTTCGCTGCGTGAGGCGCTGGATTCGTGGACGAAACCGCTGGCAGAGCATCACAGCTCGAAGGTCCTGCTGGATCTCGCACTCACTCTCGCGATCGGCGGCGAGCACGCTTCGGATGCTGATCTGCTGCGGTGCGAACCGGACCTGTTCGGTGACGTCGCCTCGGCCCCCACGATCTCCCGCATGCTCACCACGCTGGCTGAGGACGCGCCCGCCGTGATCGAGGCGATCTCGAATGCCCGTCGCGCCGCGCGGGAACGGGCCTGGGCCTTGGCCGGGGAGCACTCCCCCGCCGCTCGGGTTTGATACGCAGAGGGATCGGCTTATGGTGGAGTGGGCGAGCCCGAGGAACTGGCACCGAAGGGCCACCGGCGCCAAGAACCTGCCAGTGCTGGAGATCGCCGACCGGGACACGGTTCCCTTCCCGGGTTTCGACCGCGTGCGGCTGACGCACCACGAGCTGCGGGAGAGGGCGGAACCTGTCAACGCCGAGCGTTCCTTCCGCCGGATCAAGGGATACAAGCAGATGCCGCAGCTGGTCGAAGCCTCCACCGGCACGCTCACCTCGACACGGCCTCGCACACCGAAACTGTCCGAGCCGCCGCAAAGAGTTCAGACGGGATCGTCACCCAAGTGCCACGAGACTCGACACATCTCCACGGCCGATGTGGCTCCCAATAACGCAACTACCGCGACAGTCGGATGTCGATCTCTCGTGCAATGAAGGTCCACTCCGGCGTCTTGCGCAGTCGATGAACCAGGTCCTCGAAGGCATCCGAGTCCTCAGGCCGATACTCGAACCACGTCAGGAAGTCGAACTCAGCGCCCAGATCCCGACCGTGATGCAGCCGCCGTGCGATCGCGGGCAGATACTCCAGACCGACAGCGATGTGATGCGAGCTCTCCTCCAAGATCTCCCGGCGTGCATCCTGAGCAAGCTGCCACCATGCATCTGACTTCGTGATCGGAATCAGGGCCGCGCGCGTGGCTGGCGCTCGTCCCAGCGGCTCCTCCCGCGCCGCGAGTGAAACCGCCTCGTCCTGACGGGTATAACGGAGGTTGCTCGTGACTCCACGCAGGATCCAGGTGGGCGTGCCGGCGAGGTCCTCCTTCCCCTCCACCACTTCCAGACGTGGAACGGCAGGAAGCGCGCGCCCGACGACAGCGGCGACCCGCTCCACCTGCCACGCTCCAGTAGGACCTCCGACGAAAGCCACAGACAGCATTGCGCCATGCTACAGCCACCGCGAGGGCCGGTCAAGTCCGGTGAGGTGGATGCTCCTATTGCTGTCAAGCGGCCAGTGGCGGGCTGATCTGCTCCAGGATGGCG
>JAQDQK010000046.1 GCA_027658995.1 Propionibacteriaceae bacterium AM104-82 | reverse complement strand
TCAGCCCACCCCGCTCACCCGGCGTGTCGCCCCCGACCCACCGCAAGTACGAAGAGCCGCATTGATACCCCGCAGGATTCCCCAGCAGTCATGAAAGCAGACATGGGTCAGCGGGACGCCGAAACTGGCGGCTGGCGCGGCGAGGATGAGGGGCATGTGACACTCGAACTCATCGCGGTCGCCGACGGTACAGTCAACTGGAGCAGGAGCAGCTCAATCGGGCCGCATGTCGCAATCAGGCTCCTGCGGACAGGGCAACCTCCGGTGGCATGGACAGGGAAGACGTTGATGACCTTGCCTGTAGCCCAGTTGCGGAGCCTCCACGGTGCAAGCGCGCTCCGTTAGCGGGAGGTCCGTTTCCAGTTGATGTCCCCGCCTGCCTCTTCTACGAGCTCGAGGGTCACAGCGCCCTCGCCATCCCCGTACCACCCACTGAGCAGTTCTTGGAGGTGGACCTCGGCGAGTGACTCACCTTCAGGGGCGAGTTGAGCCAGGTATCGCCTGTAGAGTTCGTCGTCAGGAATGACAACGCAGAGCGGCGGGTCGTGAAGCAACGATACGCTTCGGATGACGAATTGCTCTCGCGAAAGGACGCGCAGGAGGGTCTGTGCCGCTGTATCGCTGAAAACTCTGTGAGTCATGGTTGTTCTACCACTGACAGTGTTTGGAGGAGGGGTACGCAGTGATAACTCCGTTACTCCCGGTTATGACTCGAAATATCTGGGAGTAGGGTTTTCCTGAGCGTGTCCCGAGGTAAAGGCTCCGTGAGCGGCATGTCTTTCCGTCGCCTTGGTATCTCACGTAGTCTGGGTCCTTGTAGTTGTAGTAGATGGCCCAATGCATCAGGTCCCACCACTGAAGTCCCCCAATTGCAGCAAGCGTCTGAAACTGCGCACGGTGGTTCTTGCGAATATGTCGAAATCCGTACCGGTCGTTTCCGCAGTACAGGGTTCGTCCTGTGTTGTTCCAGTACTTGTAGACGACCTTATTATCCGGCGTGAAGACTCCACATGCCCCAAGTACGGGGGCGGGGCCCAGCTTCGTGTTGGCGTTCGCGGGAGTCGCGGTTAGAGGGAGGAGGAGGGCAAGGATGCAGATGATTGCGCTAGCGCGACGACCTAGGGCTGTCATGTGCGAAGAATACTGGACGCGATGGGGGCAGGGGCAGTTTGCGGAGCATTCGTCTGGAGGGGCGACCAAGGACCGACCGACGTGGCGTTCGCCGAAACCCACCCCAAGTCGTTGGTTGTCATGGCAGGCATAAGACCCCAGTCCGATGGTCGCATTGATAGCCCGCAGGATTCCTAACCAGACATCAACACATACATGCTGTCGATGCCGGCCGCCGCGAAGCGCAGCCCAGGTAAGGAGTGGCGCGCAGTGGTGGTCTGGAAAGTGTCAGTGCCCCTGGCCATAGTTTTACCATCTCAACTTGGCTGACAGCCTCCGTGGCGAGAGGTAGGGTGGTAAGAGTGTCCGCATCATCGAATAGGAGTTACCGTGCCGAGGGTGGGCTGGAGCGCGCGGTCCTTGATTTGGTCCGTGTCGGCACACGAGGTCATGGCGCGGGCGTACGGCAGCTTGCGTCGCGCTTGATGCGATCAGTTCCTGTGGATGTCGAGGACGTCGAGTCGTTCCGGACGGCGCTCCATCAGGCCATCGCGTCCGGGTCGGATTCCACCGAGCTGAGGTACGTCGCCGGTGCTGTGCCGACCGAAGGGGACAGCGCGCAGCCACTGGTGGACATCGACTTGGCGCCCGACGGCGAAGGGCTGGTTCTTGCAGCGGACCTAATGAGCCAGCTGCGAGAAGTGCTCTTGGAGCGACAGCACGCCGACGAACTCCGCCGAGCGGGTGCCGGGCTGACCCGCTCAATCCTGCTCAGCGGCCCGCCCGGCGTCGGTAAGACCATGACAGCGCGATGGTTGGCGCAATCTTTGGCTCTACCTCTCGTGTCGCTGGACTTGTCTACCGTGGTTTCGAGCTATCTGGGTTCCTCCGGACGCAACATTAGGTCGGTCCTCGACTATGCGAAGAGTGGGCCATGCGTTCTGTTGCTTGACGAGTTCGATGCTATTGCGAAACGTCGTGACGACGACTCTGACATCGGGGAGCTCAAGCGCATCGTTAACGTGATCCTGGTGGAACTTGATCGCTGGCCAGATACCAGCCTGCTCGTTGCAGCCACGAACCATCCGCAGCTTCTCGACAGCGCCGTGGAGCGGCGTTTCGATAGATCGCTCTTGTTGACGCTGCCCGGGCTTGAGGAGAGGATCGCCATTCTCCGCGGGTTGGCTGAGGGAATCGGCGGGGTTAGTCCCGAGAAGGCTGCCTTGGTTGCTGACCTGACCGTCGAGACCAGTAGCTCGGATCTCGCACGACTCTGGTCACTTGCACATCGGCGGTCGGTTCTTAATGACTCATCAGTTCCGGATGAATTGGGCTCTTCGTACTTGCGGTGGGTCGGGGGCGACACGCCGGGTGAGCGGGGTGGGCTGA
>JAQDQK010000045.1 GCA_027658995.1 Propionibacteriaceae bacterium AM104-82 | reverse complement strand
GAATTTCTCCAGTGGATGACCAGGCGGCGGCTGGCCTACTCCGTCGGGTTCACTCTCCCCGCGCACACTCCTGACCTGCTGGAACATATCGATGAGGCGCAGGCGTGGACTCCGGCCTATGACACCGATACCGACGGGATCCGCGAGGGGGCGTGGGTGGCGGAGCTGACCGGACTGCTGGACCTGTCCGGGTGGCCTGCCGGGATGCGGGTGATCGTGCGGAAGGAACGCCCCCACCCCGGAGCGCAACTACGGATCACCGATCACGAAGGAATGCGCATCACCGCGTTCGCCACCAACACCCCGCGCGGCCAGCTACCCGTCCTCGAGCTGCGTCACCGCCGCCGCGCACGATGCGAAGACCGGATCCGCAACGCCAAGGACCTGGGCTTGATGAAGTTCCCGCTGCAGGGCTTCGCGCAGAACCAGATCTGGTGCCAGATCATCCAGCTCGCCTCCGAGCTCGTCGCCTGGATGCAGACCATAGCTCTGACCGGCCATGACGCGAGGAAGTGGGAACCCAAACGGCTCCGCGCACGCTTGTTCGAGATCCCCGCGACTCTCGTGCGCCGCTGCCGGCACAAGGTCCTCCATCTCGCCGAACACGCCCCCGAAGCCCGAACCGTCCTAACCGGCATGAACCGGCTCCGCACCGCCGTCGCACAGACCTGACCAGGCGGCTCCACCCGCCCCACCGACCAGCAGAATCCTCCTCTCGGGAGTGGAACCCGACCGCCCGCAACGGACACTGCGACGATCTGTCACACCCACATGCCAGAATCAGCAGCTGAACACCGGCAACGACGCCGAACGCCCCCGCTCACCAACCCGATGAAACATCGAGGCTAGAGGCTTCGGCGCAGGTGCACAGTAGAGCGTGCTCGAGGGCCTGCAACGGCAATGCCTCGGTGGGCAGGCGGGCCGCGACGGCCCAGCCGACGATCCGCCGCGTGCGGACGTCCGTGAAGAGCGCGGCGTCGCAGAGCCCTTTCGGGATGCGAACGCAGGTGAACTTTGCGGCCCAGATGCCGCGGGCAGAGGCTGGGCGCTGCTTCGCGGCTCGGCAGCCGCGGGAGGTGAGAAACCCACATTCTGTCGTGCCGACCACGCGGCAGACAGCCTCGAAACCGAATTGTTCACGGTGCATATCGATGAACCGGATCATTTCGTCGTGGGGCGATCGGGCTGCGCGGATAAAATGCCGATGCCTTCTTCAAGATCTCGTTCGCACGGCGCATGTCGGTCACTTCGCTCCTCAGCCGGCGATTCTCCTCCTCGAGCGATTCCTGCGGACGGGACGATCTCTCGGCGGGGCCGTAGCGGTTGCACCAGCTCCGCAAGGGCTCCTCACCGACGCCGAGCTCGGGCGCGACGGCGCGGGTCGACTGCGCTCCTGGGCCACTTTCAAGGGCGTGGCGGTCGTAGACCATGCGGACCGCACGATCACGCAGCTCCGAGCAGAACTTCGTGGGCATACTCCAGTTCTCCTTCGTGAGACTCGGGAAGGAGACCCAGCGCGCTACAGCGTCCTGGCCGGCATCGTGAGCGGCTCTGGCTCTCGCATCTCCCCTCTGCGCCACTACACTCGCCGGATGACTGAACACCTTGGATGCTCCGGTGGCACCGCACACGCGATGCGACCGCAGGTCCGACCAAAGCAACAGCAGCCGATTGCGGATCTCCGATCATTGATCACGGATCGAGGCGAGGTCGTCGACTGCCAATGTGGGCGCGAGCACACGGTTGACCAACTTGGAACTGAATTCGAGTTCCCGGAGAACATGCGAGAAATCCTGCGTGAAGGAGCCGGTCGCCCTCGCCTGGATGTATTCGGCCCCTCCTTCCTTCTGCGAATAAACCGGATCGCAAAAGCAGGGCAAGAAGATCTACGAATAGAATCACTACACATTGTCTTTCATGACGACTGGCTGGTGGTCTTTGAAGATGTCGACGGAATCGGGACCGCCTGGCATCCGGCGGAAGACAACTCAGGGCGATACTTTGCCGCAGATGAGGCGGAACTGACGCTAACGCTCATCGTCGAGGCCGCGATCGATTCCTATGACTCTGCCGCACTTTCCCTGGAGGACGGCACTGCGGACTGCGAGTCGAGTATTTTCGGGGAATTCGAGAAGGACATCGAGAGCGTTTATCGGCTCGGCTCCGATGCCAGCAAGGTCCGCTCCTCTCTTGCTTCCCTGTGCCGGTTCATCGATCGAATCCCCGCGCCAGGGGCGTCGAAGAACTCAGACTGGTCAGCCGATGCTGCGGCCTTCGCCGAGGACGCAGATGACCTTCTGTCCAGAGTGTCCGGCATCCACGCACGGCTGACACAGCTCGTTACGGTTTACTTGGCCCTAGTGGCCCAGAAACAGAACGAGGACATGAAGCGCGTTTCAGGGTGGGCCGCCATCCTATTCACTCCGAGCCTTGTCGGAGCGATATACGGGATGAATTTTGAGTCAATTCCGGAACTTACCTGGGATTTTGGCTACCCGCTATCGATTCTGGCAATGGTCATCATCTCCGCGGGCCTGTACGCCGTCTTCCGCCGTCAGCGTTGGCTCTAGCCTCGATGTTTCATCGGGTTGGTGAGCGGGGGCGTTCGGCGTCGTTGCCGGTG
>JAQDQK010000044.1 GCA_027658995.1 Propionibacteriaceae bacterium AM104-82 | reverse complement strand
GCCTCCGAACCCTCGAAACAGTCCCTCGCGGCTTGACACGCAACATAGGGACACCCCCCACCCCCAACCACCGACTCGGCTCCATCCGGCCACGGCAGGCAACACTTGGCTCAGATTCTGAGGGGAAACCTTGTCAACGTATTCGAACAGGTGTACTATTAAATATGGATCTGTTGGAGTACCCGAGCAACGAGCAGTGGGAGGCGGCTTCCAAGGCCGCCGAACTCATTGCCGGCCAGCTCGCTCAGCTCCACTCCGAACTCGTCAACCTCACTGCCCAAGTGCTCGCCGCCAACGCGTGGTCCGGCGGCGGCATCGTCTCGCCTGAGCACTGGCTGATGCTCCGCTGCGCGCTCTCCCCCACGCGGGCGAAGGAGATCGTTGCCATCGCACGGAGGCAGGGCGAGTTCCCTGAGCTTGAACGACGGTTCGCCGCAGGCAGCGTCAGCCTCGATCAGCTCGCGGTGGTCGCCAAGCACGTGCCCACCACACATGCCGCGGCCGTGGTGCCGTTTGTGGAAGGGGCGACGGTGCCGCAGTTGCGACGGGTGCTCCCCCGCTATGTGTTTGCCCCAACCCCCGCCGATCCCGCCTCGGCGACCCCACGCACCGAACCCCTCGACGATGGCCCTGCCCTCAGCATGTACACCAACTCCGGTCGCTTCCACCTGCACTTCACCGCGGATCCCGTGGACGGGGCGCTCGTCGAGTCCGCCCTCCGCGAGGCGAAGGACGCGCTCTTCATCGGCGGTGACGCGTCGGTGACCCTGGCCGACGCGCTGCTTGAGGTCGCCTCGCGATCATTGACCGCGGTGCCCTCAACCTCACGGCGCGACCACTACCGGGTGCTCGTGCACCTCGAGTCGGACGGGCGGGGCTGGATCAACAAGCGCGGAGCGTTGCCGGAGCATCTCATGCGCAAGCTCACGTGTGATGGATCGGTGCGCCCAGTGTGGCTCGAGAACGCGGCGCCCGTCTCGGTCGGCCGTTCGATGCGCATCGTTCCGCGCCGCACGCGTGCGCTCGTCGAGGACCGAGACCTCGGGTGTCGGTTCCCGGGCTGCACCACCACCCGCTTCCTTGAGAATCACCACCTCACCCACTGGGCCGACGGCGGTGCGAGCGACATCGAGTCGGTCCTATCGCTCTGTCCCCGCCACCACCGCGAGCATCATCAAGGACACTTCACCATCGAAGGAACACCCACCACGCCGGACGGTCTCACCTTCCGAGGTCGCTACGGATTCGCCATCCAAGCAACGGTCGCGAGCAACGCACCACCACCGCAACATCCGCCGCCGGATCCGCAACCGATCCGGGGCTGGCCGATGGATACCCGGTTCATCGACTTCGGCCCGCCAGATAGAGTGGCCTGATCAGGACGGGATCGCCACTTCACCGCGCGCGATCTTGCCGCGCGCCTTCGCGGAAAGACGGTCGCCAAGACCGGCGGCGAGCAACGCATTGATCCATGATCCACAGCGATTCTGGATGATGGCGTACGGCGTCCCTGGCCCGCTCGTACGCCATCACAGTCACGGGGCCCTCGATCCGCTTGGCCACCCGGCCCTCGTTGGGGCATCCGTCTCCGGGCCCGACGCCTCGCGCGCCGCCGACGGTACGGGCTCGGCCTCAACATCGCCTGGCGTGGTCGCGGTCTCACCCCCGAGCGGGAGGGCCGGGAGCGAGTCCACGATGTCCATCGTCTCGACCGAGACGCGCACGACGCGCCCGATCAGGTCGATGATGTAGCGCGGGTCGTTGTGCTCTCGCGACCAGTCATTGGGATCGTTGACGATGCCGGAGGCCTTGTCGGTCTTGATCCAGTAGCGGTCGATGATCCATTCGAGCGCCGAGCGCGAGCCGAGTTGATAGCGGTGCGCCTCATCCGGGATGCCGGAGATGGTGACGTGCGGGCTGTAGATCAGCCGCGACTTGTCGGTCTTGCTGGCGAACTTCATCTTCTTGGACGTGACGGCGAACGTCTCGTACTCGTCGGCACCGGCAGGCGGCGTGACGAGTTGGGTGAGGGGCCAGGGCTCGACCTTTTCGTAGTCGATATGGAGGTCCATGAGCCGCTGCCCGGCCTCGGCGAACGCGGTGAAGTCCTCAAGGCTCGCGGCGAGCGGGATCCGGGGCAGCATCTTCTTGAGGTCGGCGGCGAACCGGTCGCGGTACTGCTGCGAGTGGAGGACGCCGTAGACGTAGGTGAAGATCTGGTCCTTGGTGACGCTACTTCCGAACGCCGTGCGGAAGCGCTCCAGCGCGGCGTCCGTGATGTTGTCGACACGGCGGTAGCCGTCGACCAGTTCGCCGTCCTCGCCAAAGAGGACCTCGTGCTCGGCCCGCTTCGGGCCGGGTTCGAATGTCCAGCGGGGGTAGAACTGGGCTGCGTCCATGAAGATCTTGCTGTCCACGACACCACACGACGCCAAGACCGCAAATGGAGTACGCGGATTCGGTTCTATGACTAGAAGGCCAGGAGCCTGCGCGCCTGGCGTCGGACTTGATTTGGGGATCACTCCAACCCTGTTGATGAGAGAAGGGTCGTAATACACGACTTGGCGAGTAAATGGCCGGTAGAGAGCGGATCTGGCGATTCCAGCATCGCCATCGAGAGCAGTCCCCCGCTCGTGCATGGCGAGCAGGTCCCCACTCCATGCGATCTTCTTGGCGTCCCGCAACACCACCGCATTGTCTAGCTGGGAGTTGTACTCGTCAACTAGTCGGCGCACCACGCCAAGGACCTTATCTGGCTCTTCACAGAAGTGAGTGGATCAGGGGTCTGAACCCGCCAGCGTCGAGTAGGCATCTGGCGACGTAGTTGACGATGCTGCGGAACCCTCGGGCTGTGCCTCGCAGGTGCTCGAGTAAGCCATTGATCGCTTCGGTGGGACCGTTCGAGGTGCCGGGGTGGTCGAAGAACGCGAGGAT
>JAQDQK010000043.1 GCA_027658995.1 Propionibacteriaceae bacterium AM104-82 | reverse complement strand
GGTCGGGTCGGTCGAGGCGTGAGGCCAGTGTGGCTCTGGTCGGGTTTGGCATGCTGCGCGGTCGGGGCGACGTGGGCTCACGGCCGTATTTCCTGCCCGTCGCGTTTGGCTGGTGGCGTGGTCACCGTTGCTGATTGAGCCGGGTGCGCCGCGTAGCGGCCGCTGCCCGCGTCGCTTGGATTGAGCCGGGTGCGCCGCGAAGCGGCCGCCGCCCGCGTCGAAATCAATCTTCGTGAGATCACCGGGGGACTTCCCCCGCAGCACTCGACTGGGACTGCGGTGCGGTCAGCCGGTGCCGGGAGTCGGGCGGCGTTGTTGTCGGGTTGTCCCTTCGTTGCGGGCCTGGTGCGGTGCGGGTTGTTGAGGCCGCCCGGCTCCCGTCCCCATCTGCCCGCCTTGGTGGCTCGCGCTGGGGTCGGGTGTTGTGCACCGCGGGTTTCGCGACTGGTCGGGTCGGTCGAGGCGTGAGGCCAGTGTGGCTCTGGTCGGGTTTGGCATGCTGCGCAGTCGGGGCGACGTGGGCTCACGGCCGTATTTCCGGCCCGTCACGTTCGGCTGGTGGCGTGGTCACCGTTGCTGATTGAGCCGGGTGCGCCGCGTAGCGGCCGCCGCCCGCGTCGAAATCCTCGTGAGATCACCCGGGGACTTGGGCCCACCAGCATGTGACGGGACTCCGATGCGGTCAGCCGGTGCCGCCTTCCGATGGAGCCGGTTCCGCCGCGCGTTGATTGAGCCGGGTGCGCCGCGAAGGGGCCGCCGCCCGCGTCGCTTGGATTGAACCGGGTGCGCCGCGAAGCGGCCGCCGCCCGCGTCGAAATCCTCGTGACATCGCCGCAGACTCGGCTGCATCGAACACGGTTGGCGCCGACCTCCGACCAACCCAGTGGCCGCCAGGTCTTTCCATGCGGAGCGCAGTCCAGCGGCACGGCGAGTTATCAACAGATTCGCGGCTGTTGCTATCCAACTCCTTGTCGGCTTGGTGTAATGGGTGCTTGTCCCGGCCACGGGAGGTGGGGGATGCGGTTCTTGGGTGCGACGGTGGCGGCGCTGCTGCTAGTGGCTTGTAGCCCGGGTGGCGGGCAGTCGCCGACTCCGGTGAAGTCCAGTGGTGAGGTTCCGTCTCCGTCGATAACGGCCGCTCCCATCCCCTCGCCATCACCGACACCAAGCGCGAGCGTCGTGCCGTCGGCTCCTGCCTCGTTCCCTGCGGATCTGCCGACGGCCGATGCCGAGTCGGCCGCCATCATCGAGGGTTGGCAGGCGTACTGGCGCGTGTATGAGAAGTTCGTTGCCGTCCCGTCCTTGACCGACCTCACGGAGACTCAGTACGTGACCACCGGGGAGGCGTCGAACCAAGTCCTAGACCTGATTCGGCAATCGCGCGACGAGGGGTTGCGTAGCGAAGGTGGGTTTGTCTTCCGGGATGTTCGTGTGAGCCGTTCTGGCAGCGACGAGGCAGAGGTCAACTACTGCATGGACTTGTCACGGCTTCGGGTGGTCAAGACTGCGACAGGGGAGGTACTGCCGCGATCTGGCACCCTGAGCGAACGCGCCGCCATGGAGCGTGGCGTGGACGGAAAATGGCGGGTGGCTCGTCTCAGCAACGAGGAGGCCGCATGTTGATCCGTCTCGTCATTGCCACGCAGCGCGGCCCTCATCTTTCGGAGGTCGCCCACCAGGTGCTCGCTGCGCCTCGCAGAGACAAGAAGGGACAATCAGTAGGTCGAGCAACCAATGCGCAGGCAACTCACGCGGTGGAGGTGACCCGAGGTGGGGCGACGAAGCCTCTTTACGTCACGTATTCGGGAAGGATCGCGATCGCCGAGGCAGCCAGCATCTTGGCGGCGATGGCTGGGCCGCATCGACTCCCGTTCGCACTGGCACGGGTGGACAGCCTCGCTCGCGGCCGAGCACAGCCGATCTTCGACTGATCGGCGACTCGACTGCGTCGAGATTCCTTCGCGACCTCGACCTCCAGACCGTCCAGTCCATGTCCGAACAGCCCCAGTCCGGTCCCGCGAGTTATCCACAGATTCACACTTCTTGCTATCCAAACGGGCATTGGCTTGGTCTAATAGGGGTCTGTCGGCCGTGGGGGTGAGGGATGCGGTTCTTGGGTGCGACGGTGGCGGTGCTGCTGCTGGTGGCTTGTAGCCCGGGCGGCGGTCAGTCGCCGACGCCGGTGGCTTCCGGCTCTGTGGCTTCGTCTCCGTCGATAACGGCCGCTCCCATTCCCTCGCCGTCGCCGACACCGACACCGAGCGCCACCGTGGCGCCGTCGGCGCCTGCCTCTTTTCCAGCGGATCTTCCGACCGGCGATCCTGAGTCGGCTGCGATCATCGAGGGTTGGCAGGCGTACTGGCGCGTGTATGAGAAGTTCGCGGCCGATCCCTCCCTGACCGATCTCACCGAGACGCAGTATGTGACCACCGGAGAGGAGGCCAACGGGATCCTCGAGGCCATAGCGGAGGTGCGTGACGCCGGACTTCGCAGCGAAGGCGGCGTCGTGTTTCGGGATTTCGTGGTCACCGTCACCGGGGAAGGCGAGGCGAAGCTCGACTATTGCGTAGACCTTGCCTGGCTACGTGTCGTGAGGATCGACAACGGGGAGCCGTTCCCGCGTTCTGGGACCTTTGTTGAACACGCTCGCATGGAACGGGGTGTGGACAACGTTTGGAGGGTCGCGCAGATCCGCAATGAGGAGATCCAGTGCTAAGCAGGCCGTGGCTGGGTGTTCTCGTGGGCATCGTTGCAGTTCTTCTTGTGGGCTCTCTGCCACCGGCTGAGTCTTTCGCTCAGCCAGAGGGGCCCGGGGCAGGGTGCGGTCGGCGGAGTATCTACTCCGGAGGGTGTTCGGCAAGCGTGGACGTGGGCGCGTCGGCCGGATCGGATCCCAGGCCCACTGATGACGTCAGCGAGCAGTCATCAGGGATGCCGCCGCGCGCTTGTTCGTATCGGGGGCGTTCTGTTCCCTGTGACTCTGCGCTCGGAGCCTGGAGTGATACAGGGGCGTGGTGTCGGTTGGTGAGCCCGCAGCCACCGAAGTCCGACCCGGTCTGGAGCGGGCGCTCGGATGGCGCGATCTATGCGTGTACGAGGGCAGTCTTTGGCGATATTGCGAATCCGGGTGAGACGGTGTTGCGGTGGTTGCCCGGCCCCCCGGAGTTGGCGCCTCCTGATCCCGAGGAGTTGGCGTTGCGGCTTCTGGCCACGATCGAGTTCGAGGCGCCGGAGATCGGGATGTTTCCCAGAGGGGACTCGGCGGAGCGGATGGGTTACGTCGGATGGAATGCCTGGATGTGGGCGGTCGTGACGTCCGATGGCCAATGGGGGCCGATCACCGATTCGATCTCGGAGCGCGGGGTGACCGTCACGTTGACGGCGACGGTGACTGGTGTCGAGTGGGACATGGGTACCGGTGACGTGGTCTCGTGCGGTCGTGGCACTCCCTGGACCGAGGCGGCCACCGGCGGTCGCAACGTTGCGTCACCGGACTGTGGCTACATGTACGCCGAAGACGGCCGCTACACGGTCGCGGCGACCTCGCAGTGGGCGGTCGACTGGTCGGGCGGTGGGCAGTCGGGGAGCCTTCCGTTCTCGCTGACCCGCGAGGCGCAGGTGCTGATCGGCGAGATGCAGTCCGTCGTCACTCAGCGCTAGTCCCGCGAGGCTTCGGGTCGGGCGTGCTGGGGCCATCGCCTGGGCGGAGGGGAGCGCCTGAAGTGTTCGCCGCAGTCGAACGCCGAACCGCTCGACTGCGGGCTGTTCCGCAAGTGCTTGTTCCTGGCCAAGGCGCTGTTTCGAGTTATCCACAGACTCGAGCTTCGTCCTGTCCAAGTGCTTGTCGGCTCGGTTTAATGGGAAACATGTCCGTGCCAAGGGAGGTGGGAATGCGGTTGTCAGGTGCGACGGCGGCGTTGCTGCTCCTAGTGGCTTGTGCCCCGGCCAATGGGCAGTCCCAGTCGCCGGTGAAGTCAGGTGTGGTCGAGCCGTCTCCGTCGGTAACAAGCGCTCTCATCCTGCCGCCGTCAACGTCGCCGAGCGGCAGCGTGACGCCGTCGGCTCCTGCGTCTTTCCCCGCCGATCTACCGACAGATGATGCCGAGTCGGCTGCCATCATCGAGGGCTGGCGGGCGTACTGGCGCGTGTTTGAGAAGTTCGCTGCCGACCCGTCCCTGACCGACCTGACGGAGACACAACGCGTGACCACCGGGGAGGAAGCGGACGCGGTCCTAGTCGTGCTGGCGAATGGGCGGGAACGTAACGTGAAGTCTGTTGGAGTTCAGCAGTTTCGTGCAGTCGAACTGTCTCCGACGCGGCAGACAGTCGCCGGGCGTGAGGCGTGTCAACGCCGGACGAAAACTGACCCCCTGTTGCCGATCGAAAATTGACCCCTCTCAT
>JAQDQK010000042.1 GCA_027658995.1 Propionibacteriaceae bacterium AM104-82 | reverse complement strand
CGGAGAGGGGTCAAAATTCACTCGGCGCCACGGGGTCAGTATTCACTCGGCATCGACAGCCCTCCCGGAGACCTCGCGTTTCGGCAAGCGCGCCCCACTCCTCCTAGCCCGAACCCAAGCCTCATAACGAGACATGTGGCCTGCGAGGGTTCAATGAGATCGAGTGGGTCGCCGGGCCCGGCCTGACGCCGATTTCGCGGGTGACAATCAAGATTGAACAAACGACCGTCTATTTAAAATACCGTTCAGACTAGAGCGTCGCCGAGCGATCGCGTCGCCTACAGGGATGCTGTTGGCATGGACATCTGTGAGCCGAGAGTCAGGCGATGAGCCCCCGGCGTCGTCCGCTGCAGGCCCGGCGTCGGTGGCGAGCGCAGAAGGCTGCCCGTGAGCGCCGTCTCCGGAGCGCCACCGAGTTGGCGGGGGTGTTGGTGACCAATGGCAACTGCGCGTTTCCGGGTTCGGGATGGGACGCCGCTGAGATCGGCCACGCTGCTGCCGCCAGTAATCTCGCGGCGGCGACTGCGGCTGCTCCTGCGCTGCAGTTGTGTGCCGCGTGCCCGGTTGTTGAGGAGTGCCGGGAATGGGCAACTGTCGATCGCTATACCGGGTTGGCGGCGGGGAGTTCGTGGGTGCGGGGCACGGAGTATGACGCGGGCACGACGCGGAACAATTCCCGTCCGAGGGCATTGCTGGCCAGCTAGGCGGAGTGCCGGCGGTACCAGGCTCGGGCGGCCAAAGCGTCGGCTGCGTCAATGATCGGTCGGCTGTGCAGTTTGCTGCGCAGGGCATCCCAGAGGTAGGGCACGTTCTGTTGCGCGCACCACGCCGCCAGGACATCCATCGTCTTCTCGGGCGTGGGTGCGGTCGCCAGTGGCGCCGCTGCTTCCAAGACGCTGGCCCGCTGGCGGGCATCTGCGGTGGACAAGACGGTTCCGTGAACTCGGCGTAGGCCGACGGTGAGCGTGACGGCGTCTCTCCAGATGGCGAAGTTTCTCGGGTTGGCTTGGCCGATTTGGCGCAGGAAGTAGTGGGTCCGTCGTAGGTGTTCAGGCGCTGCTGGCTGAGGCTCTACTTCGCCTGCGGTTAGGTAGCAGCGGTGGTTGGTGCACGCAGTGATCCATGGAAGACGCCAGATCAGCAGGTGCGCACCGTTGACCGAGCACTGTGAGCACCGGGTACGCCGCCCCACCCAGGTCCAGGGCCGTCCCTGACCCGTCGTGGTCTGTCGCAGATGGCCGGGGAGGGCTCCTCCGGCCCACCTGTTCAGGGTCAAGGCGAGGACATCGCCCGGCCCAAGGCGGGTGAGGCTGACCGCTTTGTCCATCTGGTCCGGCGTGAGGATGTCGTCGTTGGGGACCCCGATGTCGCTGCACAGCGTGTCGAGATTCACGGCGTTGAGTTGGGCGAGGCGTTGCAGAAATGATGACCACGATTCCCCAGCAACGGGATGTGGGACGAGGGGCGCCGTCCAATCGGGAGGCAGGCTATGCGTGGCGGGCATGCGATGCTTCCTTGGGGTTGGTGGCCTTCTGGCTGGTGATGAAGGATTCCAGGTCGGACGAGGTGAGTTCGGACCAGAAGCTGTCGGCGTGTTCAGCCAGTTGGAGGCGCTGCTCCAAGGTGAGCGAGTCCTGGAGTGCCATGACTGCTGCCGTCGGGAGTGGGTCTTCGATGTGCACCCAGGCCGGTCCGGTCGGGGTTATCCGTCCGTGGGTGAGGTAGATCCAGAGCCAGCCGCGCAGGAGTGGTTGAGGGAGTCCTGGGATCGGGATGCGTGGCGCGTGCCGAAGCCCGGCCAAGAGATCTCTGCGTTGCCTGAAGTTGATCCCTTGCTCATGACAGGTGGCGGCGGCTTCTAGCAGCGTTGTTTCGACTTCGGCTTCGATTGTTCCCGATTGGAGAACCTCCAGGAACGGAGCGGGGCGGGTTCGAGGCAGGAGGAAGTGCTGCTGTGCTTGGCTAATCCACCCGGGGAGTCCTCCGAGGCGGGGATTGGTCAGCATGTGAAGCGCCAGAGCACGCTCTTGCGCGGCCGCCCATTCAGGCTGATCGGGAAGGAGCCGTCCATGTCCGGCAGGAGCCAGAGCTGGTACGAGGTCGGCGTCGAATCCCCACAGTTGCTTGAGAAGTCCTGCGGCGGGTTGTCCCTTGCCACGCGGGGTTCGCTGTGGGGCAGAGGGTCGCGCTCTCACCGTTGAGCGGCGCCGAGTGGAGGGGCGTTTGGGCAGCAGGCTTCGAGCGATGGGGTGTTCCTGGTGGTCGAGCCGTTGCCACGCTTCGGTCACCACGACGCGCTCCCGCGTGGGGTCGCTGACCAGTTCGACGACGTACGGGATGAGGTGGGCGAGCGCGTCGGGTTGGCTGGGCGGGTGATAGTCCCATTGGTTGAGTTGCTGCGCGATTGCCGTCGAGGTGTCGAGCGGCCAATCGGGCTCGCTGGTCACTGCCAGGAGACGTGCCACGCGCAGCATTCGGGCGAGTCGGGCTCGGGCTTTGGCGCTGGTTCTGGAGGCCTCGGTCATGCCCCGGATGTATTGAAACTGTCTGAGGTGAGCTGAGCGTTGTGGTGGGGCGGGATGGCTCGGATGTTCATCGAGCACGGTGCCGCAGGTGAAGCACACCGGCAGGCAGGCCAGTTCCCACGTGCGTTGCCATACTCCTTGTGGCGCGAGACAGCAGGGGCATCCCCAGCGGGCGTTGCGGAGCCGCCAGCCGGTCGATCTGCCTTGGCCGACGATGCTGGCGGGGTACCCGGACCAGCTCATGGCTTGCAGGGTGGAAATGGTTTGTGTTGTTGCTGCGGACAGGTCGCGCCAGTCCGGCGTCGTGGGCAGGACAGGAACGGATAGCGTCCCGCGTCGCAACAGGTTTATTGATTCGGTGCGGGCCACGTATGACCAGAGCGCTTCGCCGGCGACGGGGTGGACGACGATCGGGAGCTGCGTCATGTGCTCTTGCGCCTTCCTCGTCGTTCTATCTCGGCTTGGGCGTCATCGGCTCTGGCCGACAGTGGAACCCCTATGAGGTCCTCTCTGGTGATGCTGCGCCCTCCTCTCCGCAGGGCTGAGACCAGCGCGCCGGACAACAGGGTGGCTGCATCTCCGATGAACCCTTGGCAGCGAAACCAGATGAACGTGGACTGCTGCGAACTGAGTACGCCAGGGGTGATGTTGGGGAGGTACTTGGCCAGAAGGCGCTCGCAGTCCTTGAGGAACTCTTGCCACTCGCGGCGGCCATCGACCGAGGTGATCTCGAAGGGATCGATGTCGAACAGACGCAACCGGGCCCGGATCTGGGGGTCATCGAAAACGGGGGACGATTCCGGAGTGGGGCCCACCAGGAGGACGGTTCCGTGGACGAATCCGAGCTCAGCGTTGAGGGTCTTGAGAGAGTCGAGCACCTCGCGTGATGATTTCTCCGTGAGGCGGAGCATGTGGACGTCGTCGACGATCAAGACCTGTACGCCATGCCTCCGCAGCGCTGTCGCGACTCGTCCGGTTGTGACGCGGGTGGTGCCTTCTCCTGGGTAGCCCAAGAAAGTCAGGATCTGGGCGTTGAGTTCCTTGCGCCCCGCAGCGCTGATCAGGGAAAGGTAGACCACCGGCACGAGCCGTGCCGTGAGCCCCGCCTCAGGTTCCCATTGTGGATAGACAGGATCAGCCACGGCGGCGATCCCGTTGCGATAGAACGCGTAGGCCCAGTTGGTCACACACGTGCTCTTGCCAGCCCCGAAGGGTGCCGTGACGCCCCCGATCGTTTTCGACCCTGCCGGGCGAACAGAGTTGGTGCGCACCAACGAATCGAGCCTTTGGCGCAAGACGGCGGCGGCGTGGTGCGGCAGCACCGCCGCGGGGAGGCCGTTCTCGAGTTGGTCGATAGCGGCCTCCCGCAAAGCTGGATCCTTTGAGCGCAGCCCTTCTGGGCAGGGAGGCAGAAGCGGCCGTGCTGCGGTGGCCAACTGGTGCCACAGCGTCGCATCCACGACTGATCAGCCACCCGTGTAGTCGGGCCAGACCTCATCGAGGTCAAGTTCGAAGGCTGGGGCCTTCTGCACACTGTCTGGCCAAGGCTGCGCCTCACGGACCTCACCGTGGTCACGCTGCGCGCTCGCCCACCGCATCCGGTCCGCCGCGGTTTCCGATGGAACCGTGGCTGCCAATTCGCCCAGCGCATCCAGGATCTGCGTCGTGGCCGAGTGCCGATTCAACGCACGGTTTCCCCCGCGAGAGTTCAACAGCTGCAGTGCCCGGCCCAGCGATCGGTCAGTCAGCGGCATGTCCAGCAACGCCGCGCCACGCCACCTGATCTCCTTGATCCGATCGGTATCGGGGTCACGGAACCAGAGACGCGACATATCCCGGGAGTCGTAGTGGAACGGCATCCTCGAGGTGTCCTTCTCGAACCGGCCAGGCTCCACTCGACGAAACCCCCGCAGCGCGGGCCCGTCGTAGGAGAGGTTGCGGTACTCAACACCGGCCCCGTTCGGCGTCAACCACACCTTCGGCAGGAACTGGTAGATCAGGTCCGGATGCTGGGGAACCTCGATCACCCCGGTGATCTCCATCATCGCGTCGAAGAACTCCAACGGGGTGAACCTGCCCCGCTCCAGCCCCGGCATCACCAGACCCTCGTGGTACGAACGGTGGTAGTCCAGGGCGATGAATCGTTGCAGGAACTGTTCCAGCTGTCGCGGGCTCAACAGCTTCTCGCTGGCCACCGAGATTCCGCGCTGCTGAGCGTTGCGGCCCTTGTAACCGGGCAACTGCTGCAGCCCGCGTTGCAGCGTCTCGTGCCACCGCTCCACCAACGCGTTGTCGGTCGGGGCTCCCACACGCGACGGCAACAGACCCACCCCGAACTCGTGCAGCACCGAGAGGAATTGACCCGACATGAAGTTCGCGCCGTGATCGGTGCGCACCGACGTCGGACGTAACCCCGGCACCCAATGCTCGCCCTGCAGATCCGATGCCTGATTCGAATACTGCGGCGGAAGACGCAACGAACTCGGCAACCCCGCCCAACGCCAGTCATCCACACTGGTGCCCTCGACCTTCATCGAGAACGGGCGCATCACGTCATACATCGCCAACGCCGCCTCCACCGCCGTCGCTGACCGCGGCACCACCCTCAACGCCAACACCACACGCGTTGAGACACTCAGCACAGTGATGATCTCCACCGACGTAGCCCGCTGGCCATGCTCATCCATCACCAACACATCGGCACGAGTCACATCCATACACACATGCGACGGATGAAGCAGCTCCGACGAGCCGTGCCCCGAACGCCGCCGCACCAGAGCACTCTTATGGGCACGCGGAGTGCGCCCCAGCTTCTGCTGCATGAACTTGATGTACTCATCCCCCAACCGCTGCGGCACAACCGAGCGAGGGACCCCCTCTTCCGCCATCCGGGCCCAGATCCGCCGACGGTTCTCACTCACGCTCACGGCGGACACGTTCCCGTCGAAACGCGACAACTCCTGCTCCACCATCGTCCTGAACCGTACGTCGAGCTGGTCGAAGTCTTGGACGGACTTCGTCTTGCGACCGTCAACCAAACCACGGAGACCGTCCGCCTCCCACGCCCGGATCCAGTTGTGCAAAGTAACCGACGAAACGGGTCGCCCCTCACCCTGAATCCGCGCCATCATCGCAAGTCGGCGCTGCGCCTCCGACACCCCAAACGATGTACCGAAAGGCCGAAACGGTTCCCCCTCACGCCGTAGCGCGGCAGTGCCAGACCGGAACCCCGTGAGGATCTCCAACACCACCTCTTGGCGCCATAACGACTCCTTCCGCGCCTCGGCACCAATCCCGTCCCACCACGGATACAGCGACCGATGAACAGCCCCACCGCCCTCCGCCGGCTCCTGGACCACCAACTCCGCAAACGACAGATAGCTCGGCTTGTCTTCGCCGGACGAAACAAGCACCCCATGCGGCTGCACCGCCGACACGATCACACGGCCCCGATTCGTCAACACCGTAGCGCCGACCTCAAGACGCACCCGCCTATGCTGAGGGCTCATTCCGGCCTCACCGCCAATGACGTCTCGTCGGTCAACACGACATCGAGATCGGCCACAACATCACCGCGCCACACCAGATGCCACAGGGCTGAACCGCCTCAGGTTCTCTGCCGCTTCTATGCGGGGAGAGAACTCTGGTGTGAGGTCT
>JAQDQK010000041.1 GCA_027658995.1 Propionibacteriaceae bacterium AM104-82 | reverse complement strand
CATGCTCCTCATCGGCGGCGGACTCAACCTCGACCCACCGCAGGTATGAAGAGCCCCTTATCCTGAGGTCGGCGTGGCGGGTATGTGTCGATGCGATGCTCTGTCGGAAAGGTCACATGGCTATGGATCAGAAGAGTGCTATCTCAGCGTGGTGGACGGCACTTCTAGCCCACGAAGGTCCAAGCCTTCAGGGGCTTGCCGAGAAACTGGAGGCACAGGCGTGGCGCCTCGGTGCTTCTGAGGTGCCCAAAGTGGAGCGCAACCATGTCGGGAACTGGCAGAAGAGGGGCACCTTTCCCCCTTCGAGTCAGTACCTCCAGGCAGCGGCCCGCCACATGATGAACGAGATGGCGCAGGCGCAAGGGGCCCCCGAGGCCGCTGGTGAGTGGAATGACGTTGACCGCCTCTACCACTCATGGCAGATGGCCAAAGACCGCAGAGCTAGTGCAGCGAGTCCACGCGCTGCAGAGGCAAACATCCGAAAGGCGAGCCGTCTTGAGGAGGTTTTGAGCGGGCCCGTCAACCAGTTGGTGGACGATGCATCTACCCCCGACGGACTCAGGGAGGGGTTTCGGCAAGGCTCATGGCTAACTGGCGGCAAGACGCCCGAGTACGCGCCCAGGGACGTCGATGCGTATCTGGATGAACGGCTCAGTGTCTCTTCCGGCGGAGCGTTCGTCGTGATTGTGGGGCCCCCAAAGGCGGGCAAGACACGCACCCTGCTCGAGGCTCTGCGACGGAATGTACCGCACAGGCTGTTGTGGCAGTTGCGTCCGGTCGAGGGCGCGTTGGCGGCCGTCATGAAATCGGTGGAGACAGACGGTGGGCGTGAGGGCCTCCACCGGCCAGAGGACATCACTCTCTTGATAGACGATATGCAGCGCCATGATTTTCGTGTCGAACTCACTGCAAAAGCTCTTTCGGACGCGGTCCGCGCAGGCCTTCTTGTCGTCGCAACTCTTCACGACAGCACCCTCGCCAATATGCGCTCTGAACTCGAGGGCTTCACGTTCCCGGACGGATCCCGGCTCGGCGCGAACCTCCATTTGCTCGAGTTGCTTGATGAATCAACCATTCGCCTCGAACCCGAGTTGAACGAAGAAGAGAGGCTCTCTCTCCCAATGGATCTAGCACTCCAAGCTGTCATCCATGGGATTCCGGACGGGAAGTTCGCTCGACTGCCAGAACTCTTGGCGGCTGTTGATGCGCTCATTGCCCGCACCCTTCAGGGCTTCCACGACGAGCAGCACCCTGAGCGGGCAGCCCTAGTTATTGCCGCAATCGATGCTCACCACATCTACCGCGAGGGCGCATCACAACTACAGCTTCTTGAACTGATGCAGTTGGCCTTCACATTCCTACATCCCACCAAATTGTGGCATGATCACCTCTTCCCTCCTGCATTTGATTGGGCGACCGATCCTATTGGAGGACACGGGTCACTGCATGCCATCCTGGAGCGAGCTCGCACGTCACCAGAAACCTTTGCAATGTTTGATGCTGCCATCGAGAAACTGTCTGATCAGATCTGGGACTCAAGGCACCTGCTGACGCATGCCAACCAATTGGGGGGACATGCATGCCTCGCTCTCGCCCGCTCCACTCCGGAGTCCTCCGTAAAGTTCACATGGTTGCGGCGCGCGCTTACCCTTGGTGAGCCAGCCGCAGCTTTCGAAGTCGCACTTTCACCAAGATTTCGCGGCCTTGAGGAACAAGAAGCTGTAGAGCTGACCAAGCAGGCCCTCTTGGCTGGAGAGGCCCACGGTCCAGTCTCGCTGAGCATCCTCTTCGGAGACAGACACCAGCCCGAAAAGCAGATCGCCTGGCTACTGAAGGCAGCCGAACATGGACTGCTCGGGGCTCTGGTGAGTGCGGCTCCGCTGCTCATCGATTCGGGGCGACCTGATGAGGCGGAGCACTGGTTGACGCTCGGGGCTCGGGCGGGTTCGGCAGTGTGCGCCAACGCACTGATCGGTGTTTTGTCAAGGCGGGGAGCCCTAGATCCGGGTGGACGATGGCACAGGCTCTGCGTTCGCGAAGGACTGGCCACGGCCACACTAGCCAAGATCGCAGTAGCAGGGCTTCAAGAGCTACCGGCCGATGAGTTTGCGACCCACGAGGAACAGGTCGTTGGTGCTGCGAAGTTCGGACACGTGGCAGCTCTCCGATGCGCAATCCATCATCTTGAGCAGCGAGGCGACTTGCTAGCCTCGAATGAGTTGCGAACACAACTTGACGATACGGTAACGCCCCAGCGCCAATTTGAGCGCGGTGCCTACTACTTCCACGAGGGACGCCTGGTCGAAGCCGAAGATTGGCTGAGTCGTGCTGCCCAACAGGGTCAACCAGATGCCATGCTCATGCTGGCCCAGCTGTCGGCGCAGCGTGGGGATGAAGCGGGGTGGATGCACTGGACCTCTGCTGCCGCGGATCTCGAAGACCCGCAGGCCATGTGTATGCTCGGTATCGTCAAGCAACACAGTGATCCCACTGAGTCGCGGCGTTTGCTCGCCTCATCTGCGGCCCATGGAATACCCAAGGCAATGACCGCAGTCGCCCTTGGACAGTACCTCCGACAGGAGTTTGAAGAGGCCAAGGACCTGTGGATCGAGGCGGCCAAATGCTTTGATCGCGAGGCATACTTCCGGCTAGGAATGCTCGCCTCAGAGCAAGGCAACACAGACGAGGCCCAGGACTGGTACCTCAGAGCCGCCAACGCCGGAGACCCTCAAAGCATGCTCAATCTCGCTCGTACTTTGGGCCGTGAGCGTCCCAGTTTGGCGCGCCACTGGGCCGAAATGGGGGCCACTGCCGCAGGCAGTCAGATGACCCCTGAGTTCGCCGATTTCCTTGGAGAGATATATCTCGACTTGGAAGATCATGAGAGTGCAGAAAAGTGGGCAAACAGAGCCCACAAACTTCGCAAGGGGGACTGACAACACGGCAATCTCACCAAGTCTTGCTTGGAGTGATTGTGGATGGGTTGAATCAACTGGTGCCGAAAAGCTCAAAAGCCTCGCGCCCCACTGACGGGTCCACCCACGTCATCAGAGAACACATTCAGTGCCAGGCCGTCGACGGACAAAGCATCTGGGGCTATGCGAACGTCTCAGGGGCTCATAGCTCGCTTGGTGCGATCCAGCCATCATCCTCGTCGAGGCCGAGATCGCGGTCGTTGACGGACTCTTGTCACGCTGCGCACGGTGTGGCGCGGCGCGGCGTCTTCACTAGTCATCGGGGGATCACGATCGGGGCAATCGTCAACGAGTCCCCTCTGCGGCCGAGCGCGATGGTGCCCTGCGTGTCGGTGCGGGCGACAGACATTCCCAAGCCGGTCGCCAGGTCAAGGGCCGCCTTCGCCGGGTGACCGTAGTCGTTGTCCTCCCCCGCGCTGGCGACGGCCAACCGGGCACTGGAGGCCTCGAAGAAGCGAGGCTCCTGTCTGGCCGAACCGTGGTGCGGCAGTTTCAGGACGTCGACCGCCAGGGGCAGCCCCGAGGCGCGGGCCGAGCGCAGCGCCTCGCGCTGGCCTGCGGGCTCCGCATCGCCCGGCAGCAACACCCGGACCCCGCCTGAGGCGGCAATGCCGACGACGGACGCGTCGTTCTCCGCCGATCCCTCGCCCTCCGGGTCGGACACGACGGGCGCTGCAGGCACCGACGCACTCAGCCAGTGCGCCTCCCCCAGCGCGATCCGTTCCCCCTCCAACGCGGTGCGGACCTGCCCGCCCGAGCGTCGGACGGCACCGGCCAGCCAGGCCGGAGCCGTTCCATCGCGCACCAGCACCAACGCGGGCTTGAATCGTCGGATCACCTCCTCTGCGCCGCCCACATGGTCGGCGTGATAATGCGTGAGGACCAGCAGCGGCACCCGGTCGACACCGAGCGAGTCCAGGCACGCCAAGGTCTGGCCAGGCTCAGGACCGGCGTCGACGAGCACCGCGGCACCCGGACCGGCGCGGATCGCCGTCGCGTCCCCCTGCCCCACGTCGCAGAACGCGACGCTCCACTGCCCTGGCCAGCCGAGCGGCACCGGACGGACCGCGCTGGCGACCACCAGGACCACCGCGAAGACGACCCCGCCCCACGGAGAACGGAGCAGCCTGACCATCACGACGGCCACGGCCCCTGAGGCCAGCGCCACAAGGGCGACGCCGGGGAGTGTCGAACTCCACTCCCAGGTGGCCGACGGAAGCGCCGCGCCGGCCGAGGCGATCCACAGGATCGGCTGACTGCACCATCCCGCGGCCCAGCCGGGCGGGGCCGCAACCGCGCCGAGTGGGCTGAGCACCGCGGCGAGGAGCCCGAGCACCGTGGTCGGCCCGACGAACGGGGCCGCCAGCACGTTGGTCGCGACCGCCACGACGGAGACCTGTTCGCTGATCGCCGTCACGATCGGCTGGGTCGCCAACTGGGCGGCGAGTGAAACGGCGACCGCCTCGGCGACCCACCGCGGGCACCAGCGCAGCAGCGCGTCGCGGAACCGGGGGCCGAGCAGCACGATCCCTGCGCAGGCGGCCACCGACAGCGCGAAGCCGACCGACCGCGACAGCCACGGATCGAGCCAGATCAGCACCGCCACCGCGAGGCACAGCGCCCGGATGCTTCGCCTGCCACGCCCCGACCCGATGGAGGCCAGCGCGACGAGGCCCATCGCGGCGGCCCGAAGCACCGAGGGCTCCTGCCCGCAGACCAGGATGAAGAAGCCGACCCCCGCGACGGCGCAGCCCCGCACCCACCAACCGCGCACCCCGATGACCCGCACCGTGGGAACCAGGACTCCCACCAGGAGCGACAGGTTCGCCCCGGAGACCGCCATCAGGTGGGTGAGCCCGGTGGCGCGGAAGTCCTCGCGCATCCGGTCGGTGACCCGCGAGGTGTCACCCACCACGAGCGAGGGAACCAGAGCGGCCTGATCGGGCAGCGAGTGCGACACGGCCTCACGCAGCCCGGCGCGCATCGCGTTGGCGACCGCCTCGAGCGGCCCCGGCGCCTCGATGCGCGGGCCAAGTTCACGGACGCTCAGCAGCGCGGCGGCCGGGTCGTCCGGCTCGGCTGGCGCCAGCCGGACCCGGCCGGAATGCACTGCCCCAGGCTCGGCTCGCAGCAGCGCCTCGCCCACCTCACCCGTGGCGAACAGCACCACCGGCACCGACGTCGTCACCTCCCGGGACCGGGCCCGCAGGCTCAGGAGGTCGGCCGAGGCGACCACGACCTCTGCGCGACGCAGCGGCTCGGAGGTCAGGCGCACCTCCGCCGTGCCCGCAGCACGCTCGGCCGCCACCTCGGCGACGGCGGAGTGGTTCCGCTGCCAGACGCGCGCCCCGGCCGTCAGCGCCGTCACCACGACGACCAGCACGACGACCGCGGCCCAACCGCGGCCGGCGCGGACACACAGCAGGGCGACGAGGCCCAGCCCCGCAAGCAGCGCGAGGCCCGCCTGCGCGCCCGGCTCCCACCCGGAGGTCACGATCAGGCTGGAGCCCCACACCGCCACGGCGACGGGAAGCAGGCGCCAGTCGTTTTTCATGTCGTCACCAACGGCGCCAACCGCTGAAAGGTCTTCGGGCCGACGCCGTCGATCTCCTGCAACTCCTCGACCGCCGTGAACCTGCCGTGCTCCTCTCGCCAGGCGATGATCGCCGACGCCATCACCGGCCCGACGCCCGGCAGGTCCTCGAGTTGCGCCTGCGATGCGGTGTTCAGGTCGAGCGGGCCTCCCGGTGTCGCCGACGAGCCGGCGCCTCCGGTCGGCGCAGTGCCGTTGACCTCTCCGAGGGGGTGGCCGGTCGTGCCGATCCTGATCTGCATCCCGTCGGTGACCGGTGCCGCGAGGTTCAGGTCGGCCGGGTCCGCGTCGGCGGTGAGGCCGCCCGCCGCGGCGATCGCGTCCTGCACGATGGTCCCGTCGCGCACCCTCACCACGCCGGGGCTGGCGACGGCCCCTGCGACGTGCACCCGCAGCACCGCGGGCGTCGGGCTCGGTGTCGACTCGGGCGCGGCGCTGGGAGGTGGCGTCGGTGCGGCCGGGACGCTGGGCAGCAGCGGCACCTCGGTCGCGGCGCTCCCGCCGAGCGCGATGAGCGTCACGGCCACGGCGGCGACCAACAGAAGTGCGACCACGATCAGGTGCTTGCCGGTCACCACCGGTCGCGCTATGCCAAGCTTGAATGGCGAGCCACCGACTCCTTCCGGGGCCGGAGCATCAGCCTCCGAGAGTCCGTCGGCGCGCTCGATGTGCTCGACACCCCCGGCTCGTTCGCTCTGTTCCGCCTTCCCAGACTGCCCGGCTTGCTCGGGCTGCCGGGCGGCCCTGCGCGCGCCACCGAGCGTCGGCTGGCCTGCGCTGATGTAGGCCAACCGCGCCCGCGCGACCTCGGAGAAGCGTTCCATGCTCTGTTCTTCGCCGCGGCGCCGCTTCCTTCCCACCGTTCGCGCGACCTGTGGACGGCCTGAACGCAACGACGAGCGGATCGACTCCGATCCGGGTCAACTTCCCTGGGTCTTTCGGCGCCGACGGCTTGGCCATCAGACGTCCATGACCGCGGCGGAGTCCCTCAGGCAGGACCTGTGTGGTTCGCCTGTTGGGCCTCGACCCACCCGAGGGCCGCGTCACGCCGATCGACTTGCAGGAAGCCTCAAGCGTCTTGACACACTTCGAAGGCCGAAACTAACGTGCTTGTCAGACCGCTTTGGGAGCACGGGAGCCCCCGAATGAGGATCGGCCACGAGGGGACGTTGTGATGACACCAGAGGCTTCAGTGCGTGCCATCGTGGGTGCTGCGCGGTTGAGTCTCAAGACCCCCTGCATTCTCGGCTCCCATAGCTCCAAGAAGGCCAGTGGCGACCCGATAATCCAGCAGTTCGCTGTCGACCCAAGGAACCGCGCAATGGCAGGGCGAATCGTGGCCGGAAAGCTGAAGGGCAACATGACCGTTGCTATGGGTCGAACAGCCTGGTTCAGCGTGCCGAACGCACCCGACGCGTCAGAGCACGAGTCCGGCTGGTTCACGATGGAATGCGTCGACTTTCCGGCCTTTGGACCAACACGGCCGCTCTTCTGGCTTCAGGGAGCAATCTCTGTCAACGCCGGACGAAAACTGACCCCCTGTTGCCGATCGAAAATTGACCCCTCTCAT
>JAQDQK010000040.1 GCA_027658995.1 Propionibacteriaceae bacterium AM104-82 | reverse complement strand
CCCCTACCTCTAAACCACCCCCGGAGACCACCACTTACACAAACAACTTGACAAGCTCTCCCCGATGGCCGGTCACTGACTCCGCAACACCACCACCAGGAAATGCCACCAAACTAAGGGACTTACCCCGATCGACCGGGAGCCCCCCCAGTCGCGACGCAAGTTGGCTGAATAGATCGCCATGGCGCAGGTTTCGGACCCCTCGACCAGCTCGGGGAACGGCGGGCGCGACCCTTGACCCCTCGACCAGCTCGGCCACCGTTCGTCGAGCCCGTCGAGACGTCCGCGCACCGAGCGGAAGCCCGCGGCGCCGGCCGAGCCACCCTCGGAAGCAGGCGCCACTGGTTGAGCCGCACAAGGGGCGGCCGCCGCCGGTTGAGCCGCGCAAAGACACGAGCACCGCTGGTTGAGCCGCGCAAAGACGCGAAGCGGCGCAGCGCGCGTCGAAACCCACCCGCGGCTACCCACACACCAGACACCGGACCAGTCCCCCGCCAGCCGGGAGAAGCCCGCCTACCACGCCATCACGCCGGTCCCGGTCCCCCACGACAAGCTCAGGAACCGTCGACCCCATGCGAGCTTGGGAAGCGGTCCACCGCCACCGCGCCGTCAGTGCGAGCAGCAGTCGTCCTCGCAGGCGTCGGCCTCCCGCTCCCCGGTGAGCACCGACACGGGCGTCGCGCAGCAGGGGTCGCCCCGCCAGGCCTCGACGCCCTCGCGAACCGCCACGACGGCGATCACCAACGCGGCGACCGAGTCCGCCCACCCCCAGCCGAGCAGGCTGTTGAGCAGCAACCCCACCAGCACCGCCGCGCTGAGATACGTGCAGATCAGCGTCTGCTTCGAGTCGGCGACGGCCGAGGCCGAGCCAAGTTCGCGGCCGGTGCGTCGCTCGAACCAACTGAGGAACGGCATCACGGCCAGGCTGAGCGCGGCGAGAGCGATCCCCACAGGGGAGTGTTCGGCCTCGCGCACGCCGAACAGCGACAGCGCGGCGTCCACGCTCACGTAGGCGGCCAGCCCGAAGAACGACACCGCGATGACGCGAAGGGCGACCTTCTCGCGTCGTTCGGGCTGCGGCGAGGCGAACTGCCAGGCGACGGCCGCCGCGGACAGCACCTCGACAATGGAGTCGAGCCCGAATCCGATCAAGGCGGCTGACGACGCGATTCCCCCTGCCGTGAGCGCGACGATCGCCTCGATGACGTTCCAGGTGATCGTGATCGCGACCACTGCGCGGATGCGCCGCTGGAGGACGTGGGTCCTTTCGAGGCTCAGCAGTGGCGCGCTCATCAGACCGGCTCCCCACCACAGCCTGCGACCTGACAGGCAGGATCGAGGCAGGGCACGCTCTCGTCTACCGCAAGGGTCACCGAGAGCAGCGCACCCAGGGCCGCGGCGAGGTGCGGGTCGGCGATCTCGTAGCGCGTCTGCCGCCCTTCCGGCTCGGCGATAACGATGCCGCAGCCACGCAGACAGGCGAGGTGATTCGACACGTTGGTCCTGGTCAGTTCAAGTTGGCGTGCGAGTTGGGCCGGGTACCCGGGGCCCTCGAGGAGTCGCAGCAGGATCCTCGACCGGGTGGGATCGGCCATGGCCCTGCCGAGCCGGTTCATGACGTCGACCCGTGTCGCAATGGTCAGCATACGCTGACTATACAGCGCTAACTGACCTAACGGGATCCCACCCGCGCCACTCAGCACCGTTGGTCGGGCTGCCCGACAGGCGGCCGGTTCGTCGAGCCTGTCGAAACGTCCGCGCGCCGAGCGGAAGCGTGGTCACATCCATGGCCCTGTCCACACCCGCACCCGGTCGTCGGAGAACGAACCGCACGCCCCCTACGATCGGCGTCATGCCTAGCCACAGCACCAAGCTGCCAACCTCGCTCCTCCTCGGCCTTACCGCCCTGTCTGCCGCGACCCTCGTCGGGTGCCAGGCCGGCGCCGCTCCTGGAGCGGACTCAGGCGCTCCGAGCGCAAGCACCACCCAGGTCGTCGCCTCCCCGTCGAGCGCCCCGGAGGCGAGCACGCCCGCCTCGCCAACCAGCACCGCGAGCCCCGAGGCGCCGACGAGCCCGCCCGTACCGAGCAGCGCCACGGCGACTTCGTCCGCCCCGGAGCCGAAAGCCGAGGACATCAACGGGCGCTGGTGTCCCACCCCCGAGAGCGCCGACACCGAATGCGTCACCGTCGCGCTCCCCAATGCGACCTGGGAGACCCGCGGCATCACCGAGCCCATCCGACTCGTCGGCGAGGAACAGGGCAGCTTCACCTACTCCGCGGAGGGCGCCCCGTTCGGCGTCTACGCGCCGGCAGGCGTCGCGCTCGAACTGCCGGACTACTACAACGGCGGCGACATGCCGGAGGTCGAACGCATCTGGAACGGGCAGACCAATGTGCTCTATCTGAGGCAAGACTAGGGACGGGTCCTCAACCGGGCGGACCCGGGGAGGAACGGCACGATGGCCATCCACTTGGAGAACGTCGGCATCGCGGTGCGGGACCTCGATGAGGCGGTCGCCTTCTTCACTGACCTCGGCTTGACCGAGGTCGGGCGCGACACCGTCAGCGGCGAGTGGGCCGACACCGCCGTCGGCCTCGATGGGAACCACGCGAAGATCGCGATGCTCCAGACCCCTGACGGCGATGGCAGGCTCGAACTGTTCGAGTACCTCCATCCCGACGCGATCGAGACGGAGCCGACGCTGCCGAACGAGATCGGCATGCACCGGGTCGCGTTCTCGGTCGATGACCTGGAGGAGTCACTGGCGATCGCGGCGAGGCACGGCTGTCATCCGTTGCGGGGCGTGGCCAACTACCGCGACGTGTACCGGCTGACGTACCTGCGTGGGCCGAGCGGCATCCTGGTGATGCTCGCCGAGGACCTGACGCGATCCTGAGCCAACTGGCCCGCGGGAGGGCGGTCAGCCCATCCGGTCCGAGACCCGCATGCCCTCGGCGATCCGCCAGAACAGGTCGGCGTTGACGACCGGCCTTGGCACGAGGTCCAGGAAGGCCGCGAAGGTCCCCTGCCCGGCGACGGCGTGCGGGAGCGCCAGCGGATCGGACGAGGCAGAGACGGCGATCCAGGTTCCGGCGTCGTAGTGGTGACCCCAGTGGTAGTGGATCTGGCCGCCGAGCGAGATGCGGGCCTGCAGCGCGTCGGGTGAACTCACCTGGTCGACGTGCACCTGAACCTCGATCGGGAGCGCGGGAGCCGCCGTGGGCGTGACGGTCGCGTCGAGAGTGACCACCAGCAGTCGATCGGGCCCCGGCGTGCCCGAGATGCCGGTGAACCGCCAGGTCGCTCCCTCGACGGGGACGTCGAACGGGGCGAAGTCCTCGGGGACGAGGCCCGCGATGCGGTCGTTGATCTCGAGGAATGCCTCCAGCATGGTCTCCATCGCCTCATCGTGGCATCGTGGAGGGCCATTCCCTCGGCTGACGGACAGGTCGGCCGGCGGCCTCGAACACGCCGCTGACGGTGAGGCTCGCGTCGTTACGGGCCTGCCGGGGCGGCGGTCCAGCCCGATGGAGAGCGGCTTCAACCCGCTACCGGGACGTAGCCCGATCGTCCCTTCCAGGATCCGTGCTCGCTGAGCGGCCGGAACCGCAGCGTCGTGAACTCGTGGTGGAAGTCGCGGCGCTCCCGCTCCGCCATCGCCTCGTTGTGGAGCCTGGCGGTCGGGCCCTTGTCGCGGCCCCAGACCATCCCGGTCATCGCCCGCGCACTGGTCCAGACCGAGAAGGTCGCCACGGTATTGGGCGGGCGCATCGCCGCCACGGCGAGGGTCGTCTCGGGATGGTCGCGGACCTGCCGCTCGACGGGTCGGCCCCAGCGGAGGAACCGTGGCAACTCCGGCAACCGCATCCTGGCGAGGGTGACCGCGACGCTGGGGGCGTCGAGGTCGGTCTTCTCGGCCTGCTCAGGTAGGTGGGCCATCTCGCGGACGCTCCCCCAGCGCCGTTGATAGGCGAGACGCACGTGCCATCCCGTCGCCAGTTGTCGGCCCAGCGGATCGTCGGCGAGGAATTGCTCGAGGGCCGCCTCCTCTGCCCACTCGGCGAACACTGCGAGCCTGCCGACCTGCATCCGGCGGGGCGTCACGATCGGCGCCCCGAGGTCCATCCCGGCCAGCACCTCCGCGTGCACAAGCCCGGGCGCCGACGGCGGGCTGAGCAGCGCGCCGACCCCTTGGTGGGGTGCCAGGTGCACGAGGTGGAACGAGTGAAGGACCATGCCCCCGATCCAACCAGGTGGCCGACCTGTCCACGGCGATCGCACAGAGCCGTCTCGGGTCGACGCCCAGAGTCTCAGACGGATTGGTGGCGCCCAGGCCAGCGTCTGGGCGGAACCCCGCGGCGAGGATCGCGGTCGCCTCAGGAGCGGTGCCGACCTCCGCTCGTCTACCGCCCTGGAGCGCCCGGGGTCGAGTCCCTGGAGTGCGTGGCACGCCGCAGACTCAGCACCGTCCTGAGAAGCATCACCAGACCGATCAGGCCGGTGATGAGCCCGAGACCGCCGAGTCCCGGCGAGTCGTCGGCCTCGCCCGCGAGCACCACGAAGGCCCCGAAGGCCATCAGGAACACCCCGGCCAAGGCCGTCAGGGCCACCCACCATCGACTCATCTGCACGCCACCTCTCCCCATCTGCCCGCCATGCCGCCTGACAGTGACTCACGACCCGCACGCCGCCCTTGGCCTCAACGCCTCGGTGGGACTGATCGTTGTGCTCAGCATGCCAGTGGCAGTCCCTCCCCGGGCCACCTGGCCCGGGCGAGCGCGCAGGCGTCAGCCCCGGACTATCTGATCCAGGCGACCACTCAAGAGTCCCCGTCCCCTGGAACACAGGGCGCGGGCAACGCACCAATGCGCCGGTTCAGCCCGATGAGGCTGCTCACGACGTGGCGCGCCGGGATGAAGCTGCCCGATTCTTCGTGCCGAGCGGTCAGACATCGGCGACGTCCTCGGCGGTGGGCCCCAAGTCGCCGCAAGAGAACTGGACGGGACGGACCCGGAGCTTTCTGGCTCGCCGTTCAGACCGCCCGCGCCAAGCGGATGGTCGAACCCCCGCTCGGACTGGTCGCGTGCAGTTCCTCGCGGCGCTCCCCGCCGACGTTCAGCAAGGGACCGGCCCAACAAGAGCGCGGGCTAGGAACCCGAGAACTCCGCGCCGCGGGCGATCATCTCATCGACGATCCATCGCGCGGTCTCGCGCTGGCATGCGCCGGGATCGGCGAAGCTGACGGCGAAGACGCCGGTGATCTCGGACAACTTCGGCACCCCGGTGAGCTCGAGGATCGCGTCGGCCTCTCGGGCGTACTCGTCGCGCGGCGCGCCTTCCTCGATCAGGCCGACGGGGTCGGCCTCGGCAAGAATCTCGATGAGTTGTTCACGCGACAGGGACATGCGGCGAGCCTATCCCTGCACCCCGCCGGTTGAGCCGCGCCAAGGCGCGAAGCGCCGCAACGCCCGCCGACCGCGGGTTGAGCCGCGCTCCCGCCGGTTGAGCCGCGCCAAGGCGCGAAGCGCCACAACGCCCGCCGACCATGGGTTGAGCCGCGCCAAGGCGCGAAGCGACGCGACGCGCGTCGAACCAACCCGCACCCACGAGCACACCCGACCGCAATCGGACCCCTCGACGAGCTCGGGGAACGGGCTCCCTGCGAACCTCGCGAGGGTTTCGACCGATGTCGACCGCTCCGCGCCCGACATGGCTCAACCAGCGGTCCCGCCGGTTGAGCCGCGTCACTGCCGGTTGAGCCGCGCTACCGCCGGTTGAGCCGCGCCAAGGCGCGAAGCGCCGCAACGCGCGTCGAAACCAACAGGAGCCCGCGCAGAGACCCGAACACCGCGACCTTCCTCGATCGGGGCGCGGTGCGGGTTCCGACCTTGAGCATGTTTTGTAACTCACTCGCAGGCCGATCCAGCCGAACGTCATCGCGAGAGGAGTTGAACCTCCACTCCGTCCACCACTACGTCGCGGCGACTGGCTCAGCCAACACGATCACGACGGGTCGAAGCGCTCGACGGCGCGAAGCGTGTACCCGTCCCCGATGTCGCCCGCCCGGTAGAACCTCTCGAACATCGCTGCCGCCTCGTCAGCGTCGAAGACCTCGTGCGTCCCGACGACCTCGGTGCTGCGCGGAAGCACGAACTCGACCGTTCCTTCGCCTTTCCCTCCGCGCCCGACGACGGATCGCACTGCCGAACCTGGCACCTCCGTGTCCGGCCGGCAGACCTCGACGATCATCCGTTCGGCGGTGCCCGCGGCCTGCAGGTATCTCAGTCCGGAGTAGCCGTCGGCTCCGGCGGGCGGGATCTCGTCGAGGATCACCGCCCACGGGTCGCTGCCGTCCATGCTCGACAGGTGATGCCCGAACCGTCCGACGTAGTGCTCGCTACGCAGTTCGTGCGCGCTGCTCGGCGTCGTCTCACGCAGGATCTGCATGGTGTGTGTCGGCACGAGGCTCGCCTCAAACGCGGCGTAGGCCTCCGGCCCTTTGGCATAGGCGGCCAGGTACTTCAGCACGTCGACGACGCGGCCCATCGAACCGGTCTCGCCTCGGGCGATCGCCTCGTCGGCGACACGTGCTGCGTCGGCGGGACGATCGGCTGCGAGCAGCGCGGTGATCAGCAGTACCAGTTCCCGAGATTGGCCGGCCCCCGGCCGGTCCTCGATGGCGCTCGCGAAGCTGGCCTCGTCGGGATGCGCGGCGATGAAGTCATTCCTGGCCGCCTCGAACGCGTCGAGCGCTCCCGCCATGTCCGACTCCGCGCCGGGCTCGACCGGCGTGATGCCCTCCGCAATCACCAGGGGCCGGACCCGGAAGGCCCCATTGATGCGACGATTCAGTTGCATCCGCGGCCCCATAGTGGTGTCGGGCATGAACGCCTCCCACAGCAGCGCGTCGACGCGCAGCGGCTTGATCTCGACCCTCCACTCGACCCTGTGCCCGAGGCCGTCCTGCGTCGGGCCGAGGAACCACGCCGTCAGGGTGGTGATGTAGACGTCGTCGATCAGATAGGGCGTGCCGCTGACGAACCGCATCCCGCGCGCCGTCGACGCGGCCTTCAAGCCGTCCTGCCACGCCGTCGAGGTCTTCGCCATGGTCACCCCAATCCTTGTCGGCTGCGATCCTAGTGAGCCGCCTGTTCAGGGCGCGTCAGTCTGGCCAGACCCAGGCGACGTCGGCGGCGTCACGTGCGTGGATGAGTTGCCGATCGTGCGGCTCTGGGTCCCCGGTTGGGAGGCCGCGCGGTTCCCAGACCCACAGCCTCGGGACGACGTGGAACGCAAGGGTGTCCACCTCACGCTCCAGGTCGATCGACCGGACGAAGACCACGGCGCTCTCCTTGACCCGCCACCAGATCGACCAGGCCCCAACCGACCCGGCATCCGCGAGGAGGACGCCGTACGGATCCTCACGGCGAACCAAGTTGACGCGGAGGTCGTAGCCTCCGTAGATGAAGCTCAACTCCATGCTCAGTTGGCGCCAGAGCCGCGCAAGCCCCTCCTCCGGATCGGTGTTCGCCGCGCGCGCGAGTGGAAAGATGCTCAACGGGCCGCGTTCGACCACGGGCAGCCCCAACTGCGGCCAGCGCGGCGACGTCACGCCACGTTCGATCGCCTCCGCGGTCGCCACCGCGCCAAGGAACCGCGGGTCGGCCCCGGGGCCTGCCCCGTCGGGCGCGTTCTTCATGCGGCCACGCTACCGGGCGGCCCGGCTCAGAGCCTCTCGAAGACCATGGTCGCCTGGATGCGGTCGCCTCCCGCGAAGCCCTTGCTTCCCGAGGAGGCCGTGGTGATGGTGTGGAGCCGGTACCCGAGCGCGGCCTGCTTGTTGATCACACCCTCAAGTTCGGTCAGGTTGCCCGATCCTGTTCCCCACATCTTCTCCTTCAGGATCACCTGCAGCACGACGTAACTCATGCCGCGCGGAGCCGGTCGCGGCTGCGCCCCTGAGACGGCGTCGGCCTGGATCCTGTCGATCATCCCGCCGAGCCCAGGGGCGGACGGCGCAGCAGCCTGCACCCGCTCCGTCCACTGCTTTCCGTCCCACCATCGCTGCGTGCCGGACCCGTCGTCGTACCAGCCTGCCTGCGTCGCCGCCATGTTCCCTCCTACCTCGGATGTGCTCGCATCCTTGAGCCGCCCCCTTCATTCGGTCCGGACGTTCTGTGAGTCGTCGGTTTCCATTTGATGG
>JAQDQK010000004.1 GCA_027658995.1 Propionibacteriaceae bacterium AM104-82 | reverse complement strand
CACGACGCCCTCTCAGGAATCATGCGGTCTTGGAGTCAACCAAACCTTCGGCAGTCCCGGATCCACGTGCTGTGGCCGAAGGCCGTGTTCAAGCTGATCGGACGCACCCCGTCAGCGGGACTCGACATCGACGCCGCGCACGTCCTGCTCGCCTCGACTTTCCGGCCGGCGTGAGGCCGGAGCGTGACGGAACGATAACAATCCCCGAAAACTATGCGGGGATGGTTGACAGCATCGAGAGGAACCGGATTGGGTAGGGCCACTACTTTTGAACGATCCATCCAGGGGGTGCGATGAATCAGCCGACGCTGGCCAGCCTCGCGGCTGAACTCAAGGTGTCCCGGCAGACCGTCTCCAACGTGCTGAACTTCCCCGACCGGGTCCGTCCCGAGACGCGGGCAAGGGTTCTCGCGGCCATCGAACGCTCCGGATACCGGCCGTCCGCAGCCGCCCGCGCGCTGCGCAACCAGCGCTCGATGGCGCTCGGGCTGAGGCTCGGGCAGCACCGCAACGGCATCTCCGGCACCATCGTCGACGGGTTCACCCGCGCGCTGGTGACCCGCGCCGACCAGCGCGGCTACCGCATCGTCCTGTTCCCCGCCACCACCAACGGCGAGGAGGTCGACAAGCTCGTCGAACTGCGTCGCAGCCTCGCCATCGACGCCTGCATCCTCACCGACACCTGGTACGGCGACACCCGGCCGGCCGAGTTGGCCGCCGAGGAGGTGCCGTTCGCGTCCTTCGGTCGCCCATGGGACGGGCACGACCACGGCAGGTGGGCCGACGTCGACGGCCGGTTCGGCGCCGTCGAGGCCGCAAGCTACCTGCGCGGCCTCGGGCATGAGCGGATCGGGTTCATCGGCTGGGACGACGGGTCGCCCGTCGGCAAGGACAGGCGGGCCGGCTGGTCCGAGTCGCTCGGACTGTCGAGCAGCGAGGCCGACGACCTCACCGTCGAGGGCGAGGACACCATCCTCGCGGGCGCCGAGGCGATGGCCGAACTACTGGAACGCGGAGCCGACGCGGCCGTCTGCGCAAGCGACTCGCTCTCGCTCGGCGCGTTCACCGAGGCGCGACGCCACAACAGGCACGGCGTGAACCTGGTGGGCTTCGACGACACCCCGGTCGCACGGACGCTCGGGCTGCCCAGCATCAGCCAACCGGTGGACGAGGTCGCCAAGATCGTCCTCGACATGGTGCTGGCGCAGTTGGCCGACCCGGAGGTCTCGCTCAGCGGCACCCTGGTGCAGCCGAACCTCGTCACGCACGAGAGCCCGGACTTCCTGACCCACTAGGTGTACTGACCGGAGACGTTGATTGACGTTCGGGGTTGACCTTGACGCAACGGCAATGTTTAGCGTCGCTGGCATGACGATGACGATGATCGACAGTGCAGCGCACATGCGGGCGATGGTGAGCAGTTCTCAGGAGCAGTGGCCCGGTGCGGCTCGCAACCTGTGGGGGCCGATGGCTGGGATGTACTTCTTCATCCCTGGGGGCCCTGATCTGGCCGCGGTCCACACCCAGAATTTCGGATTCGGACCCGATGCCTCGAAGGACGAGATCCTGGGGGCGATCGAGGCGCTAGAGCGAGCCGATGCCTGGGGCCGTATCCAGCGAGCGCTCGAGGCGGGTCTGCGGAATCTAGGCTCGACGAATCCAGCCCTGACGCTGCCCGATCTCACGGTGTTGCTCGTGCTGGGCGATCCCGCGAACCGGCACTTCATGGATGAGATCCGCGGCTTGTCCGCGTTCGGTGGGATCAGTGGCTACATCGCCATCACGATCTGGCCGACCGACGAAGTCCTGAATCGCCTGGAAGGCATTGCCTTGCACGAGTTGCACCACAATGTGCGCTACTCGCCAGGCGGTGTGGAGTGGAATCCACAGACTGTCACGGTCGGGGAACACGTGGTCGCTGAAGGTCTCGCAGACCTCTTCGCGGTTGGCCTTGTGGGCGAGCAGGGGTTCACACACTTCGTCAGTCAGGAAACCCGCACCAGTGACGAGGTCCTGCACCGCGTCGGTGAGGGACTCGGCGTGACCGGGATGCAGGACTTCGCAGCGTGGGTGTTGGGCGACGCGAGCGCTCGGATGTTCGGCGCGACACCGGTCGGTCTTCCCACCGGTGCCGGGTACGCGGCGGGGGCTCGGATCGTCACGGCCTATCTGGAGGCCACCGGGCAGACGGCCGCGGCGGCGGTGACCACGCCTGCCGCCGAGATCCTGACCGTGGCCCTGCCACAGTTGGGTCTGGGGATGCCAACTCGCTGACAGGAGGGCCGTGCTCGTGGAGTGGACTGTCCAAGAACTCGCTGACCGCGCTGGCGTGAGCGGCCGGACGCTGCGCCACTATCACCAGATCGGTTTGCTGGCCCCGGACCGGATCGGCGCGAATGGCTATCGCTACTACGGGCCCACCGCGGTGGCACGTCTGCAACGGATCCTTCTCCTGCGTGACGCGGGGCTGAGCCTGGCCGCCATCAGCGAGGCACTGGCAGCCGACGCGAGCCCGGACGACGAGATCGCCGCACTCGAGGAGCACCTGGCGCACCTCGAGTATGAGCAGGAAGTGCTGGGACGTCGCATCGCTTCTGTCGAGCACACTCTGGCGATGAGGCGCGAGGGACGGCAACCGCGGATGGACATGATGCTCGAAGGCTTCAACGACCGCTACGAGGCCGAGGTCACCCAGCGGTGGGGACGCGAAGTCTTCGAGCAGTCCAACCGGTGGTGGCATGCCAAGCCCCTCACCCAGCAACGCCAGTTCCAAGCCGATGCCGAGCGGCTCCTGGCCAAGTGGGGCGAACTCCACCTGTCCGGCGTCTCCCCATTCAGCAACCAAGCCCAACAGTACGCAGCCGGCCACGCCGCGTGGTTCGCCCAGATCCCGGGAACCCCTGGACACGCCGGCGACCTCTACCAGACCCGCGCCATGCTCAACGGCATGGCCAACCTCTACGCCACCAACCCAGACTTCCATCCCGCTTTCGGAGGAGCTGAAGCCGCCGGCTTCGCTGGCCAAGCACTGCGCCACTACGCCCAGAACCTCTGATCAGCACTCTTCGGGATGGTAGCCGCACCCCGAAGGAATGCCATGGCTCATGCCAACGCAGCTCTCACCCCGCGTCATCGCCTGATCGTCGGCCGCCTGGTCGTCGACGACGGCTGGCCGGTCAGCGAAGTCGCCGCCCGCTTCCAGGTCTCCTGGCCGACCGTGAAGCGCTGGGCCGACCGATACCGTAGCGGTGAGTCCATGCAGGACCGCTCGTCGCGGCCCCACCACTCTCCGAACAAGACCAACGCGAAGACGACGAAGCGCTGCATCCAGCTCCGTCTCCGTCTTCGAGAAGGACCCGTGCAGCTCGCTTGCCGGCTCGGCATCGCGCCGTCGACGGTCCACCGGATCCTGGCCGACGCGCACCTGAACCGACTCTCCCACGTCGACCGCGCCACCGGCGAACCCGTCCGCCGCTACGAGCACGACCACCCCGGGGCGATGCTCCACGTCGACGTGAAGAAGCTCGGCAACATCCCCGACGGCGGAGGCTGGCGCTACGTCGGCCCACAACAAGGCGAGAAGAACCGCGCTGCCACCCCCGGGAAGCCCAAGAACAAGCACTACGACCCGTTGATGGGCAAGGCCTACGTCCACACAGTCATCGACGACCACTCCCGCGTTGCTTACGCCGAGATCCACGACGACGAAACAGCCCTCACCGCCACCGCTGTCCTGGAACGTGCGGTCGAGTGGTTCAACGCTCGCGGGGTGACCGTCGAGCGGGTTCTGTCCGACAACGGCGGCGCCTATCGCTCACACCTTTGGCGGGATGCCTGCCACGAGCTCGGCATCAAGCACAAGCGCACCAGGCCATATCGGCCTCAGACCAACGGCAAGATCGAGAGATTCCACCGCACCCTGGCTGATGGCTGGGCCTACGCCCGCTGCTACACCTCCGAGGCCGAACGCCGGGGCGAGCTCGACGGCTGGCTGCACTACTACAACCACCACCGCCCGCACACCGCCTGCGGCAACCAGCCGCCCTTCTCACGATTGACCAACGTCCCCGGTCAGTACAACTAGGTCGCCTGGCCCGCCTCGTCCATGTCCGGGACCGCCTCCCGGGCGTCGGTGTAGTCGACGCCGCACAGTTCCATCAGGTCGACAAGCATCGAGCGCAGTTGCGCGAGCAGCACCATGGAACTCAACTGGCCCTCCATGGGAAGCGTCGAGGTCTTCTCCGCGAGAGCCCGGATCTCCGGCAGCCTCGAGTCGGGAAGCCTGCGCGCGAACAGTTCGCTCGCGCAGTCGTCGATGATCTGGGCCATCTCGCTCAACACCCCGAGCAGTTCCGGGGAGACCTCCTCATGCCGGTACGTGGCGATCGCGCCGCGCCGCGCGAGCACGCGCAGGTTGCGGATGAACCGGTCGAGCGGCACCACCAGGTCGGAGACCTGCAGCACCGACTCGCGGTGCCTGCGCAGGAACGGCGAGGTGCGCACCACCGCCATGCCCTCATTGGACGCCGTCAGCAGCGCGGACAGTTCCGACTCGGTCGCCCGGGCCCGCTCCAGGATCTGCTCGGCGGCGTCCAGGTCCTCGGCCTTGAGAGCCTCGACCATCGCCCGCACGGTGGCGGCGGCCTCGCCGAGCACCTTCGCGGCGAGCATCCGGGGCCGGTTGATGGGCGTCGTCGGTGCGACCGTCGCGAACAGCAGCGCGACCGAACAGCCGACCAGCGCGTCCTGCCAGCGGGAGACGCCCTGGTCGAAGCCGGGGAACACCGTCAGCACCGTCGCGGCCTGGACCGCAGACTGCGTCACCATCAGCGTCCTCGCGCCGAGCCAGGTCGTCACCGACATCGCGAGCGCGATTACCAGCATGATCTGCCACACGCCCGTTCCGAAGAAGTGGACGAAGATGTCGCCGATCAGCACGCCGACCGTGACGCCGACGGCGACCTCCACGACCCGCCAAAGGCGCTGACCGAACGAGAAGCCGAGGCAGATGATCGCGGCGACGGTCGCCAGGAACGGGGCGGGATGGCGAAGCAGGTGGTGCGCAAGGCCCCACGAGACGCCCGCCGCGACCGAGATCTGCAGGATCATGAACAGCCGCGAGCGCCAGCGGTTCACGCGACGCCGTTGTGAGCGCCATCCGGCGCGGGCGGTGCGCTCCGACAGGTCGAACGCCCGCAGCCTTGCCCGTTGCAGGGTGCGCCCGGTCGACGACCACGAGATGCCACGCCGCGATGTGCCTTCACCCATGGCCCCTATCCTGCCGCGTCGCCGCTGCGATTGCGCTCTACGCGGAATCGGCCCCGCCGCCTGACAGCGCGTCCAGGCTCCACGACGCCCGAACGGTTAGACTGTGCTCGCCGTTCAACCCCTCGAAGGGAACATCCGAATATGCGTCGAAGCCGCTCATTCGTGGGCATGCTCCTTGCCCTGGCGCTCGCCGTCACGCTCAGCGCCTGTACCCGACCCGAGCCAAAGGACGACACGGGCCGCGAACTCAACATCGGGGCCACGGCCGAGCCGACGGGGCTGGACATGATCACCGTCCCCGGCGCGGGCACGCCGTTCGTGCTGCTCTACAACGTCTACGAGACGCTGGTGAAGCTCGACAGCGAGGGCACCATCAAGCCGCTGCTCGCCTCCGACTGGACGCTTTCCGACGACCGGCTCACCTACACGTTCTCCCTGCAGAACCAGGCGAAGTTCGCCTCTGGCGCTCCCGTCGACGCCGACGCCGTCGTCAAGAGCTTCGACAGGGCGCGGGCCGACTCCGCCGCCGACTCGATCAAGGTCAAGTGGGCTGCGGTCGCCGACGTGGAGGCCGTCAACGCACACACCGTCAAGGTGACGATGTCGCGCCCGTCGAACGAGTGGCTCTACGACATGACCGGCCCCGCTGGCATCATCTCGGACCCGAGCGCCGTCGCCGACCTGAACACCACCCCGGCCGGTTCGGGGCCCTACACCTTCGTCAAGTGGGACCAGGGCTCGCTGCTGCAGTTGGCTGCCAACCCGTCCTACTGGGGCACGCCCGCGCGCTTCGACCCCGTCAACTTCCGCTACTACGCCGACCCGAACGCCATGAACACCGCGATGCTGGCCGGTCAGTTGGACATCATCTCCAACCTGACGGTGCCGCAGTCGATCGGCCAGTTCGCCGACGCGTCGAAGTACACCACCTACGAGGGCACCACCGAGGGCGAGGTCGTGCTCGGCTTCAACCACGAGACCAAGGCACTCTCCGACGTGCGGGTGCGCCAGGCGATCAACCACGCCATCGACCGCAAGGGCCTGATCAACTCGGTGTGGGGAGGCAAGGGGTCGCTGATCGGTTCCATGGTGCCCCCGACCGACCCCTGGTACGAGGACCTGTCGCAGGCCTACCCGTACGATCCGACCAAGGCGAAGGAACTGCTGACCGAGGCCGGCGTCGCGAGCGGGCTGACGCTGCGGTTGCGCGTCCCGAACCTGCCGTACGGTCCCACGGCCGGGCGCTACATCGCCGCCCAACTCAAAGAGGTCGGCATCAACGTGACGCTGGAGGAACTGGACTGGCCGCGCTGGCTCGACCAGGTCTACGGCAAGCACGACTACGACATGACGATCGTCGCGCACGTCGAGCCGCACGACCTGTCGGCATTCGCGGCGCCGAACAACTACTGGAACTTCCACAACGAGGAGTTCAACGCGCTGCTCGCCTCCGCTGACGAGGGCACCGAGGCCGTCCAGACCGAGGACCTGAAGCAGGCCGCCAAGCTGCTCTCCGACCAGGCCGCCGCCGACTGGCTGTTCCTGCTGCCCAACATCATCATCGCGACGCCCCAGATCTCGGGCATCCAGGAGAACCAGGTCAGCCTGTCCTTCGACCTCACCCTGCTGGCGGCACGGAGCTGATCCATGACCGTCCTGCGCAGGGTCGGGGTGCGGGTCGCCTGGCTGCTGGGTAGCCTCCTGCTCGCCAGCTTCCTGATCTTCCTCGCGACCAACAAACTGCCGGGCAACATCGCCCAGGTCACCCTCGGCACCAACGCCGGGCCAGGCGAGGTCGCCGCGCTCGAGGAACGCCTCGGCCTGAACCGGCCGTTCCTGCTGCGCTACATCGAGTGGCTCGGCGGCATCGTCACCCGCTTCGACTTCGGCCAGTCCTACTACACAGGGGCCCCCGTCAGCCCCCTGATCGCGTCGCGCTTCGAGGTATCCGCCTGGGTGATCGCCTTCGGGATGATCTTCGCGATCCTGATCGCCATCCCCGTCGGCTCCTACGCCGCGGTGCGCCGCCGTCACCTCGACGGGGTCGCCGTCTCTGCGCTGTCCCAGGTGGGCCTCGCGATCCCGGCGTTCTGGGCGGGCATCTGGCTGGTGATCGTGTTCGCGGTGCGGCTCGGCTGGCTGCCGGCAGGCGGCTACGTCTCCTACTGGGACAGCCCGCCCGACTGGATCAGGCACCTGATCCTGCCCGTCACCTCGCTGGCGCTCGTGCAGGCCTCCGTCATCTCCCGCTACGTGCGCAGTTCGGTCATCGACGTGCTCCACGAGGACTTCTTCCGCACCGCCCGCGCCGTCGGCTGGTCCCGGATCGGCGCGCTCTGGCGTCACGGCCTGCGCAACATCGGCATCTCGCTGCTGACGGTGATCGGCCTGCAGTTGGCGACGCTGCTGGTCGGCGCCATCATCATCGAGCAGGTGTTCGCGCTGCCGGGGCTCGGGTCGGCGCTGCTGACGGCCGTCTCCGGACGCGACCTCGGCATCGTGCAGGCCATCGTGCTGCTGCTGGTGTGGTCGGTGCTGCTGATCAACTTCCTCGTCGACATCACCTACCAGATCGTCGACCCGCGGCTGAGGCGAAGGGCGGAGGCGGCATGAGGCGCGGCACCCTGATCCTCAGCCTCGTGCTGATCGGCATCGTCGTCGCGCTCGCGGCGGTCGGACTGTTCTGGACCCCCTTCGGGCCGACCGACATCTCCGGAGGCAGCCTGGAGTCACCCGGCTGGCCGCACGTGCTCGGCACCGACGCGATCGGCGCGGACGTGCTGTCGATGCTGATGAGCGGGGCCAAGATCTGCCTGCTCGTCGGCATCGTCTCCGTCGCCGGAGCGGCGCTGATCGGCGTGCCGATCGGGATCTTCTCGGGCATGACCCGCGGCTGGGTCAGCGACCTGCCGGCACGCCTCTCCGACATCCTCTACGGCTTCCCGGCGCTGCTGCTGGCGATCCTGCTCGCCGCGGCCGTCGGCGGGTCGACGTGGACGGCGATGGCGGCGATCGCCGTGGCGACCATCCCGGCCTTCGTGCGGCTCTCCAGGGCCGCTACCTACCAGGTGATGAGCCTGGGCTACATCGAGGCGGCGCGCGTCAGCGGCACCCCGACGCTTGCGATCGCCACCCGTCACGTGCTGCCCAACATCGCCCCGGTGCTCGGCGTGCAGGCCTCCGTCAGCTTCGGCATCGCGATCCTCGCGGAGGCGGGCCTCAGCTACCTCGGCCTCGGCTCCGGGCCGGACACGCCGACGTGGGGGCGGATGCTGCGCGAGGCGCAGAGCAACCTGTTCAACGCGCCCATCCTGGCGCTGTGGCCCGGCCTGGCGATTGCGGTCGCGACCATGGGCTTCAACCTGCTCGGCGACGGTCTGCGCGACCTGCTCGACCCGCGGCTCAGGGAGGTGTCGTGAACGTGCTTGAGGTCAGGGACCTGACCATCCGGTTCGGGCGACGCGCCCCCGCCGTCGACGGCATCTCGTTCAGCGTCGGCGAGCACGACCGGCTCGGCATCATCGGGCAGTCCGGATCCGGCAAGTCGGTCACCTCGCTCGCGATCATGGGGCTGCTTCCGGACCACGCCGAGGTCACCGGGTCGATCAGGTTCAACGGGCGCGAACTGGTGGGGCTGCCCGAGCGCCAGTACCGCGGGCTGCGCGGCGACGAGATCTCGATGATCTTCCAGGAGCCCATGACGGCGCTCGACCCGACGATGCGCGTCGGGCGCCAGATCGGCGAGGTCGTCGCGCTGCACCACGGCGAGCAGAAGGGCTCCATCCACGGCGAGGTCCTCGAGTGGCTGGGAAAGGTCGGCATCGCGGAGTCGGAACGGATCGCCGACTCCTACCCGCACGAACTCTCCGGCGGGCAGCGGCAGCGGGCGCTGATCGCGATGGCGCTGGCCAACGAGCCCGAACTGGTGCTGTGCGACGAGCCGACCACCGCGCTCGACGTGCTCGTGCAGCGCCAGATCCTGCGACTCCTCGACGAGCAACTGCGCGACCGTGCGTCCGTGTTCGTCTCGCACGACCTGGCCGTCGTCCGGGAGGTGTGCCCGCGTGTCGCCGTCATGCTGGAGGGCCGGATCGTCGAGGAGGGCGAGGTCGAGCAGATCATCTCCGACCCGCAGCACCCGTACACCAAGGGCCTGATCGCCTCCGCCAGGATCGACCGGGTGCCGCGCGACCAACCGCTGCCGAGCGTCGCGGACTTCTACACGGGGGAGGCACCGGTATGAGCCTCGTCGAACTCCGCGGAGCCACCGCCACCTACCGCCGCGCGGGCAAACAGTTCGTCGCGCTCAGCGACGTCACCCTCACCATCGAGCCGGGGGAGCGGATCGGCATCGTCGGCGGCTCCGGGTCCGGCAAGACGACGCTCGCCCGCCTGATGCTCGGCCTCCTGAAGCCTTCGGCGGGGGAGATCACCTTCCAGGACCGCTCGATCGTCGGGCTGCCGGAGCGGCGGCTCGGCTGGCTGCGGGCGGCCGCGTCGATGGTGTTCCAGGACCCCAACTCATCGCTCGATCCGCGCATGAAACTGCGCGACATCATCGGCGAACCGCTGCGCTCCCCGGTGCTGCGGAAGCGCCCCGACGTGCCGCCGCTCAGCGAGGAGGTGCTGGCGGCCGCCATGGAGGGCGTCGGCCTCGACGTCGAGATGCTGGAGCGCTACCCGCATCAACTCTCCGGGGGGCAGCGGCAGCGCACCGCGATCGCGCGCGCCCTGATCAGCGACCCCGCGCTGCTGGTCGCGGACGAACCCGTCTCGGCACTCGACGTGTCCGTGCGGGCGCAGGTGCTCAACCTGCTCACCGCCGAGGTGCGGGAGCGCGACCTCGCGCTGGTGCTGGTGTCGCACGACCTGTCGGTCGTGGCGCGACTGTGCGACCGGGTGGTGGTCGTCGAGCGTGGCCGCGTCGTCGAGGAGGGCCCCGTCGACGCCGTCCTGACCTCCCCGGAGCACCCCTACACGCGGGCGCTGATCGACGCGACGCTGACCATCTGAGGTTCGCTGCCGGCGCAGTGGAACGTGCACGGAGCCGCGTCCCAATCGAAGTAGACTCCTCACCCGTGAAGGCACTGCTACTCGAGAACATCCACGCCGACGCCGAAAAGTCGCTGCGAAACCGCGGCTTCGAGGTGGAGACCCTGCCCGGCGCCCTCAACGAGGACGACCTGATCGCCGCGCTGGAGGGCGTCGACTACCTCGGCATCCGATCGCGCACCTACGTGACCCGCCGCGTCATCGAGGCCGCCCCGCACCTGCGGGCGATCGGCGCGTTCTGCATCGGAACCAACCAGATCGACCTGGACGCCGCCACCGAGGCGGGCGTCGCCGTCTTCAACGCGCCGTACTCCAACACCCGCTCGGTCGTCGAACTGGCCATCGGCGAGATCATCTCCATGGCCCGCCGCCTGACCGACCGGAACCGCGACATGCACGAGGGGCGCTGGGACAAGTCGGCGATCGGCTCGCACGAGGTCCGCGGCCGCACGCTCGGCATCGTCGGCTACGGCAACATCGGCTCGCAGCTTTCCGTGGTCGCCGAGGCGCTCGGCATGCGGGTGATCTTCTACGACGTGGTCGACCGGCTCGCCCTCGGCAACGCCCGCCGCGTCGACTCGCTCGACGAACTGTTGGAGCAGGCCGAGACCATCTCGCTGCACGTCGACGGCCGCGCGAGCAACAAGAACCTGTTCGGCGCCGCCGAGTTCGCCAAGATGCGCCCCCGCGCGCTGTTCCTGAACCTGTGCCGCGGCTCGGTCGTCGACCTGGACGCGCTGCACGAGAACCTGGTGAGCGGCCACATCGCGGGCGCGGCGATCGACGTCTACCCGTCGGAGCCGAAGTCGAAGGACGAGCCCTTCGTGTCGAACCTGCAGAACGTGCCCAACGTGATCCTGACCCCGCACGTCGGCGGCTCGACGCTGGAGGCGCAGGTCGACATCGGCCGCTACGTCGCGGGCAAGCTCGCCGACTACCACGAACTCGGCGGCACCGCGATGTGCGTCAACATCCCCGAGGTCGCCACCGGCCCGAAGACCTCCGACGCGCGCGTGGTCGCCCTGCACCGCAACGTGCCCGGCGTGATGGCCCGCCTGAACTCGGTGCTCGCGGAGTGCAACATGAACATCGGATGGCAGACCCTTGCCACCAAGGGCCACCAGGGCTACGCGGTCACCGACGTCAGCGGCGAGGGCTACGAGGGCCTGCTCGCCAAGCTGGACGGCCTGGAGGAGACCATCCAGGTCCGCGTCCTCTGAGACACCAGCGTGGGGGGAGGGGCGCCGTCGGAGCAATCCGCGGCGCCCTTCGCCGTCGGCTGGGTCGGGAGTTTGAGCATGTTTGGTTGCTCGTTGCCGATTTCGGCACGTTTGAACGTTCGAATCGCAAACGAGTTACCAAACATGCTCAAGGAATGAGCCGACCCCAGCGCCGAGGAACCTATTCGGCGGGCACCTCGGCGGCAGCCTCTGCCTCGGCGGGGGCCGAGTCGTTCAGGTAGGCCAGGACGGCCTCGTGGATCAGACCGTTCGTGGCGAGGGCGCCGGGGCCGGCGACCCCGTCCTCGCCGGACAGGTTGGTGAACTTGCCGCCCGCCTCGCGGACGATGATGTCGAGGGCCGCCATGTCGTAGAGCGCGAGGTCGGGCTCGCACGCGATGTCGACGGAGCCCTCGGCCACCAGCATGTAACTCCAGAAGTCGCCGTAGGCGCGGCTGCGCCAGCAGTCCCGCATCAGGTCGATGAAGCCCTGCCCGCGACCCGACTCGACCCACTCGGAGATCTCCGAGTACGACAGCGACGCGTCGGCGATCTCTGCGACCCGGCTCGCCCGCAGTTCGGTGGCGTTCAGGATCGAGCGGCCCGTGAAGGCGCCGCCGCCCTCAGAGGCCCACCAGCGGCGACCGAGCGCTGGCGCCGAGACGACCGACGCGACGATCTTGCCTTCGACCTCCAGCGCGATCAGCGTCGCCCAGACGGGGACGCCCCGCAGGTAGTTCTTGGTCCCGTCGATCGGGTCGATGATCCAGCGGCGCGACGACTCGCCCGTGTCGCTGAACTCCTCGCCGTGCACCGCGTCGCGGGGACGGGTCCTGGCGAGGGTTCGACGGATGGACTCCTCGACGGCGGTGTCCGCCTCCGTGACGGGCGTGTTGTCCGGCTTCGCAGAGAACTGCAGATCCAAGGCCTTGAACCGGCTCATGGAGAGGGAGTCGGCGTCGTCTGCCATCAGGTGCGCAAGGCGCACATCGTCGGTGAGGTCCTTGGGTCGAGACATGCTCCCAACTTACCGAAGCCAGCCACCATTCGTCGCGCGACGCACTGGCATGGGCGTCGGCCTAGACGAAGGCCCGTTCCATCCGGCGGAACGAGGCGAGCCGCTCCGGCGCGAGCCGGCCGTCGGCGACGGCGTCGTCGAGCGCGCACTCCGGTGCATCGGTCTCATGGCGACACCCGCGCGGGCAGTCCTCGGCGTACTCGGCCAGGTCGGGGAAGGCGCCGAGGATCGAGTCGGGCCGCACGTGGCTGATCCCGAACGAGCGGACGCCGGGGGTGTCGATGATCCAGCCGCCCTCGGGCAGTTCCATGGCGACGGCCGACGTCGACGTGTGCCTGCCCTTGCCCGTCAGTTCGGAGACCTCTCCGGTGGCGCGGTGCGCGTCGGGGATGAGCCGGTTCACCAGAGTCGACTTGCCGACACCGGAGTGGCCGACGAACACCGTCACGTGATCCGTCAGCGCCTCGCGCACTGGCGTCAGGTCTGCCTCCGGGTCGGTGACCAGGATCGGGACGCCGAGCGGTTCGTAGGCGGCGCGAAGCTCGTCGGGGCTTGCGAGGTCGGCCTTCGTCAGGCACAGCATCGGTGCGATCCCGGCGTCGTAGGCCGCCACCAGGATCCGGTCGATCATGCCCATCCGCGGCGGCGGGTCCGCCAAGGCCGTGACGATGAACAGCTGGTCGGCGTTGGCTACGATCGGCCGCTCGAAGGTGTCCGCGTCGTCGGCGCTGCGGCGCAGCATCGTGGAACGCTCCAGCACCTCGACGACGCGGGCGAGGGTGCCCTCGTCGCCGCTCGTGTCGCCGTCCAGGCGCACCTCGTCGCCGACGATGATTCCCTTGCGCGCGATCAGCCTGCCGCGCACCGCCGAGACGATCCGGTCCTCGATCAGGCAGCGGTAGCGGCCACGGTCGATCGACACGACCCGGGCGACCGGAAGCGCGGAGTAGTTGGGCCTGTCCTTGGTGCGGGGGCGGCTGCGCTTGCGCGGCCGGTCGAATCCGGTGTGGTCGTCCTCGTGGATGCTCATCCGATGAGGCCGGCCCATTCGGTCGGGAAACGCGGCATGGTCTTGGACACACACTCGATGTCGTCGATCCCGATGCCGCTGACCCGCAGCGCGAGCAGGGCGGCGAAGTGCACCATCCTGTGGTCGGCGTAGGCGTGCAGCACCGCGGGGCGAAGGTCTCCGCCCCCGACGATACGCAGCCCGTCCTCGGTCTCTGACGCGTCGACGCCGATCCGCCGCAGCTCGGTGACGAGCGCGGCGAGCCGGTCCGTCTCGTGGCCGCGGATGTGCGCGACCCCGGAGATCGTGGTCGTCCCCTCGGCGAGGGCGCCGAGCGCCGCCACCACGGGCGTCAGTTCGGACGCGGCGCCGAGGTCGACGTCGATCCCGTGCAGCGTCCCGGTGCCGTGTACCGTGACCTTCCCCGCCGAGCGGGTCACCTTGGCGCCCATCGACTCGACCACGTCGAGGAACAGCGCGCCTGGCTGCAGCGAGCGGCGCGGCCAGCCGGCGACCGAGACCTCGCCGCCCGTGATGGCGGCCGCGGCAAGGAACACCGACGCGTTGGTCAGGTCGGGCTCGATGGTGGCGTCCTTGGCCGCGATCGGCCCGTGCGCGACCCGCCAGGTGCGACCATCCGGCTCCGCGACGCTGACGCCCCGGTCGCGCAGCATCGCGGCCGTCATGTCGATGTGCGGACGCGAGGGCAGCACGTCGCCGGTGTGGCGCAGCGTCAGGCCCTCGGGGAGCCGCGCTCCGATCAGCAGCAGGCCGGAGACGAACTGGCTGGAGTCGGACGCGTCGATGGACACCGTCGCGCCGTACTGCGCGGGAGGGCTGATCCTGAACGGCAACCGGTCGCCGGTGACGATGGCGCCCAACTGTCGAAGCCCCTCCAGCAGCGGCCCCATCGGGCGCTCCGAGGCGTGCGGGTCGCCCACGAAGCCGGAGGGCCCGTCGGCCAGCATCGCCACGGGCGGGGCGAAACGCATCACGGTGCCCGCGAGGCCGCAGTCGATGTCCCTGGCCCCGGTGAACCGGACGGGGGGCGAGACGCGGGCGCGGGTGCCGTCGGTCTCGATGGAGACGCCGAGTGCTCGAAGGGCGTCGATCATCAGCGCGGAGTCGCGCGACTCGAGGACCCCGTCGAGCAGGCTGGGGCCGGTCGCGAGCGCGGCGAGCACCAGGGCGCGGTTGGTTTCCGACTTCGACCCGGGGACGATCACCTCACCGCGGACGGGGGCGGATGCGTGGGGAAGGGGTCGCTGCATCACGAGGTGACGGCGTCGATCTTCTTACTGAGCTGCTTGGCCTGCTTGCGTGCCTTGCGGGCAAGCTTCTTGGCCTTCTTCTCGGCCTTCGCGGCGGCAGCCTTCGTCGACTTGGAGATGTCCTCGCCGAGCGCGGCGGCCTTCTTCTCCGTCACCTTCGCGGCATGGTCGGCGCGCCAGGCGAGGCTCGGCTTGCCCTGGGTGTCCTGCATCGCGAGGATCGAGGCGCCGAGCAGCGCCACGTTGCGCAGCACCTCGGGACGCGCGGAATCCTTGGCGGTCTTGGGGGCGTCCTTGCCTGGCAGCGCCATGGCGACGTTGAGCACGCTGGCCTTGGCGAGCAGCAGCGCACCGATCCGCCTGCCGATGCCGGTGGCGAACATGGCTCCGCCCGCGATCTGGGCGACCCCGGAGATCCGCACCCACGTCTCCGCCTTCTCGGGAACGTAGGACGACACGTCCGCGGGCACGACGCGCTGCAGCAGTGGCGTGACGGTCGAGGCGAAGGCTTCAGCATCAGGGGCGATCTCGGCGGGCTTGGTGACCGCCTTGACGCCTTCCGTGATGAAGTAGCCGGCGAACATGCTCCGGGCAACAAATCGCAAGAGACTCATGTCGCCACCCTACTAGGCTGGCGACATGTGCGGACGGTATGCGGCCACTGCCAACCCAGACGAACTCGTCGAGGAGTTCGAGATCTCCTTCGTCGACGAGGGCATGGACGAGGTGTGCGAGCCCCGCTACAACATCGCTCCCACCGACACCGTTCCCGCCGTGGTCGAACGGGCCAAGGACGGCGAGCAGACCCGCAAGCTCGTGGGGCTGCGCTGGGGCCTCGTGCCCAGTTGGGCCAAGGCGCCCACCGCCACGATGATCAACGCGCGCGTCGAGACCGTCACCGAGAAGCCCTCCTTCAGGAAGGCCGCCTCCGCCAGGCGCTGCCTGCTTCCGTCGATCGGCTACTACGAGTGGCGCCCCGAGCAGGTCGCGGGAGCCGCGAAGCCCGTCAAGCAGCCCTACTTCCTCTACCCGCAGGCCGAACCGTTCGTGATGGCGGGGCTGTACGAGTTCTGGAAGGGGCCCGACGGCTGGGTCGCGTCGACCACCATCATCACGACGGAGGCCACCGACGAACTCGGCTGGGTGCACGACCGGATGCCGATGATCGTGCCTGCCGACTCCTACGACGACTGGCTCGACCCGAGCCTCACCGACGCGCGGGCGGCGGTCGCGCTGCTCGAGACCCCGCTGACGCTCGCGCACCGCAAGGTGTCGCGCGCCGTCAGCTTCGTCGGGAACGACGGCCCCGACCTGATCGCCCCGGCGGGCTGAGCGGCGGCCTCGCCGTCAGGTCGCCCGGGAATATCGCGGCGACAGTTGACGTTGTCCCACACATGACGCTCACGAAGGTGCCACCGGTGGTGACCATCGCCGAGTCGATCGTGGACTCGGCGCTATTGTCGTACCTGATGGAAGATCAGGATCTGGTGGCAGCGTCGGCAGACGCCACCCTCGAAGAGGCCGCAGCGGCAGCCTTCGAGGAGGAAGCGCTGAGCCATCTCGACAAGCTGTACGCGGCCGCGCTGCGGATGACGCGCAACCCGGCCGACGCCGAGGACGTGGTGCAGGACACCTACGCGAAGGCCTTCGCCTCGCGCCACACGTTCACGCCAGGGACCAATCTGCGCGCCTGGCTGTACCGGATCCTGACCAACACCTACATCAACGCCTACCGCAAGGCGCAGCGCACCCCCAAGAGCACCGGCGACGACTCCGTCACCGACTGGCAGTTGGCCCGGGCCGCCTCGCACGACTCCACCGGCCTGCGTAGCGCCGAGATGGAGGCGCTCGACCAGACGCCCGACGCCGTGGTCGCACAGGCCATCGCGCAGTTGCCCGAGAACTTCCGCACCGCGGTGCTGCTCAGCGACGTCGACGGGTTCTCCTACAAGGAGATCGCCGAGATCATGGGCACCCCGATCGGCACCGTGATGAGTCGGCTGAACCGGGGCCGTGCCCAACTGCGCGAGTTACTCGCCGACCACGCCAAGGAACTGGGCATCGGACGAAACGACACACGGGAGGGAGGACGCTGATGAGCGCCATGGGTATGTCCCAGGAACATGACGAGATGGACGAGTGCGTGCAGGCCCTCGCCCGCGTCCACGCCTTCCTCCACGACGAACTGGTCGAGGCCGACGCCGACGCCATCCGGATCCACCTGCACGCGTGCGAGCGATGTATGGAGAACTTCGAGATCGAATCGACGATCACCGAGATGATCGTGCGCAGCCAGCCGGTCGACAAGGCCCCTGCAACGCTGGCTGCGCGGATCCAGACGATGCGCATCACCCGTCGGTGACCCAGGACATGAAGAAGCCCCCGCACACAGCGGGGGCTTATCTGCCTCGTCGAGGCGACGGCTCAGGCGTTGGGACGCTTGCCGTGGTTGGCCTTGTTCTTGCGACGCGCGCGGCGCTTGCGACCGGTCTTACCCATATCGGGACTCCTCGTGGCTGAATCTGCGGACACCACATTGTGCCAGAACCGGGTCGTCATGAAAAAGCCCGGCATGGCAGAGTTGGCATCGTGGCACGAGCAGTAGACCGGATGACCGACGACGAGTGGCTCGACGCCTTCGTCTCCCAGTGGCACCTCCTCGCGGATCTGAGCTTCTCGGATCTGGTTCTGTGGAGGGCACTCGACGAGGGCGACACGTTCGAGTGCACCGCGCAGATCCGTCCCGTGACGGGCCCCACGGCCCTCGAGGACGACATCGTGGGGGAGCGCATCGAGTACGACCCCGAGCATCAGGTCACGGTCGCCTACATGACCCACGAGATCTCCGAGACGAGCAACAACGCGATCAGCGCTGGCATCCCTGTCGACGTGTGGGCGATCCCCGTGATCCGCAACGGCCACCCGATCGCCGTCATCGAGCGGCACACCAACCAGATGGGCATGCGGGCAACCGGGGCGCTCGAGGAGAACTTCCTGGAGGCCGCCGAGATCCTCACCCAGATGCTGATGCGCGGCGAGTTCCCGCTCGTGCCGCCGTCGGACAAGGCGCTCGCGCCGCGACCCGCCGACGGCGTGCTGCGGGTCCAGCCAGACGGGATCATCTCCTACGCCAGCCCCAACGCGATCACCGGCTACCGCAGGCTCGGGGCGCAGGGCGACATCGAGGGCGAGCACTTCCGCGACCTGACGCGCACGCTGCGCCGCGGCGTCGAGTCGGTCGGGCAGACGGTCAACGCCGACATCGACGGGCGCCTGACGCTTGAGTTCGATGTTGAGACCCACAGCGCGTCGATGCGCTTCGTGGTGCTGCCGCTCTGGTTCGAGACGACCTCCGCCGGGATGCTGGTGCTCTGCCGCGACACGACCGACCTGCGGCGCCGCGACCGGATGCTCGTCACCAAGGACGCCACCATCCGCGAGATCCACCACCGCGTCAAGAACAACCTGCAGACGGTGGCCGCGCTGCTGCGGATGCAGTCGCGCAGGCTGGAGTCGCCGGAGGGCAAGGAGGCGCTCCGGGACGCGATGCGGCGCGTCTCCTCGATCGCGATGGTGCACGAGACGCTGTCCTACTCGCTGGTGGAGGAGGTCTCCTTCGACGAGGTGTGCGACAAGATCCTCGACATGGTCGGCGACCTCGCCGCGTCGAACGGCACGGTCCGCGCGGTGCGCCGCGGCACCTTCGGGGTGGTTCCCGCCGACATGGCGACGTCGCTGTCGATGATCATCACCGAGTTGTGCCAGAACGCCATCGAGCACGGCCTGAACAGTTCGTCAGGCCTGGTCGAGGTGCTCCCGGAGCGGAAGGGCCAGCAGTTGGCCGTCTCGATCCTCGACGGCGGCCAGGGGCTGCCGGAGGACTTCAGGTTGGGCAACCAGAAGTCGTTGGGGCTGTCGATCATCTCGACGCTCATGCACGACCTGCACGGCACCCTGTCCATCGCCAACCGCACGGACGCGCAGGGGACGGTCGCCCGGATCGAACTGCCGGTGCCGAGGGCCTAGCCTCAGGAGTTGCGCAGGCGGGAGCGCGCGGCGCGGCGCTTGATGGCGCGGCGCTCGTCCTCGCTCAGGCCACCCCACACGCCGTGGTCCTGGCCGGCCTCAAGGGCCCACGCGAGGCACTGTTCACGAACGACGCAACGGGCGCAGATCTTCTTGGCCTCTTCGATCTGCTGCAGCGCCGGACCAGTGTTGCCAACGGGAAAGAACAACTCCGGATCCTCAGTGAGGCAGGCAGCCTTGTGGCGCCAATCCATAGTTGTGCTCCTTCTGTGGCAGGGTCAATGTGCTGCGGAAGGCTCCGCAAGCTTATGCAGGTTACCCCCGGGACCAACGATAGGCAATAGATGCTCGCCGGGGGAGGGTTGTTCTTAACAAATATGTCGGTCGGCTTGATCGACGGCGGCGGCCTTGGCAGGCTTCGTTGCGTGAACCTTAGCCTGCTGCGCCGACCCCTGCTCGCGGTCGCCATCATCCTGACGGCCTTGACGGGGCTCGCCTTCGTGGTGAGCGGAATCGCGGCGCTGGTGGCCAACTCGCGCACGTTCGGTCTCGGCGTCGGGGCCATGCTGATCGGCTACGGCGCGCTGCTGATCCTGATCGCTTGGCTGGTGCTGCGCGGCCGCTCGTGGGCGCTCGGCCTGATCGTCGCGTCGTCGCTGCTGCACGCGTTGGCGGTCGGCAGTTTCCTGACAAGTGAGGACCGGACGCAGTTCGTGCTGATGCTGGTGATCGCGCCGTTCGTGCTCGCCACGCTGGTGGCGTCGGTGCTTGCCGTCGGTCGCGGCGAGTTGCAGCGCGCGACCGACGGCACCGCGTCCTAGGCCAGTCGGCCTGCTCCCGGCGCGGGGAGCACCGTGAACCATTCGGGTGCCGCGTAGCCGGCCTCCGCGAAGGCGGCCGCGACCTCCGAGCCGATCCGCTCACCCTGACCCGACGGGGCAAGCGCGATGATGCAGCCACCGAACCCGCCGCCCGTCATCCGGGCGCCGAGCGCGCCGGAGCGTCGGGCCTGCTCGACGGCGAGGTCGACGGTCGGGACGGTGATCTCGTAGTCGTCGCGCATCGACGCGTGCGAGGCGTCCAAGAGGGGCGCAAGGTCGGCCAGGTGGCCGCTCTTGGCGACGTCGAAGGCGTCGAGCACGCGCGCGTTCTCCGTGACGATGTGGCGCACCCGGCGCCGCATCGTCTCGTCGTCCAGTTGGGACAGCGCCGCGTCCAGGTCGGTGACGTCGCGCAGCGCGGGGACCCCCAGCAGCGCGGCGGCCTCCTCGCAGGATGCGCGGCGCGCGCCGTACTCGCCGTCGACGTGGCTGTGCGGGGTCCTGGTGTCGAGCACCAGGATCTCGAGGCCCTGCTCCGCGAGCGGAAGCGGGACCTGCTCGGCCTCCAGCGAGCGGCAGTCCAGGAACAGGCCCGCGTCCTTCTCGCACAGCGTGCTCGCGGCCTGGTCGAGCAGCCCCGTCGGGGCGCCGACATAGGCGTTCTCGGCGACCCGGGCCAGCTTCGCCCGGTCCATCGGGGCGATGTCGAGGCCGTACAGGTCGGCCATCGCGGCCACCGTCGCACACTCGATCGCTGCCGAACTGGACAGCCCGGCGCCGAGCGGCACGTCGGAGGTCAGCACCAGCGTGGCGCCCCCGACGTCGTGGCCCGCCTCGCGCAGCGCCCACACGACGCCCGCCAGGTACGCGGACCAGCCTTCCTGGCCCGGGGCCAGGTCGGCCAGCGGCAGGGTGACCTGCTCGCCGAGTTCCAGGGAGACGATCACCAGGGTGTCGTCGTCGCGACGACCCGCGGCGAGCACCGCCTTCCTGTCGAGCGCGAACGGCAGCACGAAGCCGTCGTTGTAGTCGGTGTGTTCGCCGATCAGGTTGACCCGGCCGGGCGAGAACCACAGACCCTCGGGCGCGGCATCCGCCACCTCCTGGTAGCGCTGACGCAGTGCGTCGAGGTCGAGCATTCAGTCCTCCTCATCGTCGAGCCGGGCCAGCCAGGAGGCCAGCCGCTCGACCGGAGTCTCGAACTCCGGGTTCAGGTCAACAAAGGTGCGCAACTGATCGGCGAGCCACTCGAAGGTGATCTCCTCGTGGCCGCGCCGATCGACGAGCTCCTCGAGCCCGCGGTCGGTGAAATACATGGCGTCACCCTAGCGCGGCGTCGAGGAGTTCTTCCTCCTGGGCCTTGTGGACCTTGAGCGATCCGACGGATGGGGCAGAGGACCACGGACGCGCCACCAACTGCATGTCGAGGTTGAACTCCGGGAAGTGCTTGGCGACGGCGGCGGGCAGGTGCGCGGACAGGAACGGCCAGGCGCCCTGGTTCTCCGGCTCGTCCTGCACGAAGCGGACGTCGGTGACGTGCGCGTAGCGGCGCAGCACCTCTGCCAGTTCCTCGTCGGGAAGCGGGTACAGCCGTTCGAGGGCGATGATCGCGACGCTGCCGTCGTGACCGGCCTTCTCGCGGGCCGCCACCAGGTCCCAGCGGACCTTTCCGGAGCACAGCACCAGGCGCTTCACCTTGCTCGGATCCTCGATGGTCGGATCGTCGAGCACGGGCTGCCACTTGCCCGAGGTGAAGTCGCTCGGGTCGGAGGTCGCCAGCTTGTTGCGCAGCATCGACTTGGGCGTCGCGATCACCACGGGGCGGTGGTAGTTGACGTAGGCGTGCTGGCGCAGCAGGTGGAAGTAGCTGGCAGGCGTCGACGGCTGGCACACGGCCAGCGCGTTCTCGGCGCACAACTGCAGCCACCGCTCGATGCGGGCCGAGCTGTGGTCGGGGCCCTGGCCCTCGTAGCCGTGCGGCAGGAGCAGCACGACGCCGGACTTCTGGCCCCACTTGGCGTTGCCGGCCGCGACGAACTCGTCCGAGATGGTCTGGGCGCCGTTGACGAAGTCGCCGAACTGCGCCTCCCACAGCACCAGCGCGTCGGGGCGCGCCACGGAGTAGCCGTACTCGAAGCCGAGGGCGGCGTACTCGCTGAGCAGCGAGTCGAACACGTCGAAGGATGCCTGGTCGTCGGTGAGGTGCTTCAGAGGCACCCACGCCTCGTTGGTGACCCGGTCGACGATGGCGGCGAAGCGCTGCGAGAAGGTGCCGCGGCGCGAGTCCTGACCGGCGAGCCGGACGGGGCGACGCTCCATCAGCAGCGAGCCGAACGCGATGATCTCGGCGGTCGCCCAGTCGATGGGGCCCTCCAGGATCGCGTGTGCGCGGCGCTCAAGCTGGGGCTTGACCTTCGGGTGCGGCGTGAAGCCCTCCGGGAACTGCGTGTGCACGTTCGCGATGGCCTGCATCATCTCCGGCGTGATCTCCGTGAGACGCTCGTCGGGCTTTGTCGGGTAGTACGGCACGCGCGTGTAGTCGTCGTCTGCCGCAGCGCTGTCGCGGACCTCGCGGAACACGTTCTCGAGCCGGCTGCGGAACCGGTTCATGACGTCCTCGGCGTCCGACATCGAGATGTCGCCACGGCCGATCAGCGACTCGGTGTAGAGGCGCCGCGTCGAGCGCTTCTGCTCGATCAGGTCGTACATGTTGGGCTGCGTGAAGCTCGGGTCGTCGCCCTCGTTGTGACCACGCCTGCGGTAGCAGACCAGGTCGATGACGACGTCGCGGTGGAACTTCTGCCGGTAGTCGAACGCGATGCGCGCCGCCCGGATGCAGGAGTCGGGGTCGTCCCCGTTGACGTGCAGCACGGGGGCCGAGATGGCCTTCGCGACGTCGGTGGAGTAGGTCGAACTGCGCGACTCGGTGGGAGCGGTGGTGAAGCCGACCTGGTTGTTGACGACCACGTGGATGGTGCCGCCGGTCTTGTAGCCGCGCAACTGGCTCATCTGCAGGGTCTCGAACACGACGCCCTGGCCTGCGAAGGACGCGTCGCCGTGCAGCGTGAGGGCGAGCACCGGGTGGTCGGTGGCCTTCAGCGTGTCCTGCTTGGCGCGCGTGATGCCCTGCAGCACCGGGTTGACGGCCTCGAGGTGCGACGGGTTCGCCGCCACGGATGCCTTGATGGTGGCGCCGTTCGCCGCCACGAAGGTGCCCTCGGCGCCCAGGTGGTACTTCACGTCGCCGGTGCCGGTGGTGTCGAGGACGCCGTCGAACTCCTTGAAGATCTGCGCGTACTTCTTGCCGACGATGTTGGCGAGCACGTTGAGGCGGCCGCGGTGCGGCATGCCGATGCAGACCTCGTCGAGGGAGTCGTTTGCCGCCTGCTGCGCGATCTCGTCGAGCAGCACGATCAGCGACTCGCCGCCCTCGAGCGAGAACCGCTTCTGGCCGACGAACTTCGTCTGCAGGAAGGTCTCGAAGACCTCCGCCTCGTTGAGCTTGTCGAGCGCGTGCATGTGCTCCTCGTGCGTGAGGGGCTGGTGCGGGACCTCCATGCGCTGCTGGAACCACTCGCGCTGCCGGATGTCTGCGATGTGCATGTACTCGACGCCGACGGTGCGGGTGTAGGAGTCCTGCAGGATCGAGATGATCTCGCGCAGCGTCAGGTAGACGCGCTCGTTGCCGCTGAGGGTCCCGACGGCGAACTCGCGGTCGAGGTCCCAGATGCTCAGGCCGTGGCTCTCGAGGCGCAGGTCCTCCTGCGAGCGCTGCCGGTACTCGAGCGGGTCGGTGTCGGCGACAAGGTGGCCGAAGGTGCGGTACGCGTTGACCAGTTCGAGCACGCGGGCGGTCTTGGAGACCTGCTGGTCGCGGTGCGCCGAGATGTCGGGGGACCAGCGCAGCGGCTCGTAGGGGATGCGGAGCGCCTCGAAGATCTTGTCGTAGAAGCCCTCCTCGCCGAGCAGTCGCGAGTGCATCTTCTTCAGGAACTCGCCCGACGTGGCGCCCTGGATGACGCGGTGGTCATACGTGCTGGTCAGCGTCGTGATCTTGCTGACGGCGAGGTCGGTGATGCGCGAGGGGCTCATGCCCTGGAACTCGGCCGGGTAGTCGATGTTGCCGACGCCGAGGATCATGCCCTGGCCGGTCATCAGGCGCGGCACCGAGTGGTTGGTGCCGATGCCGCCCGGGTTGGTGAGCGAGGCGGTGGTGCCCGCGAAGTCGCTGACCTGCAGTTCGCCGGCGCGCGCCTTGGCGATCACCTGCTCGTAGGCGGACCAGAACTGGAAGAAGTCGAGGTTCTCGCAGCCCTTGATGTTGGGCACCAGCAGTTGGCGGGTGTCGCCCTTCTTCAGATCGATGGCGATGCCGAGGTTGATGCTCGGGTTCTGCACCAGGTTCGGCTTGCCCTCGACCACCGTGTAGGCGTTGTTCATGTCGGGGAGCGCCTTGAGGGCCTGCACCATCGCGTAGCCGACGATGTGGGTGAACGAGACCTTGCCGCCCTTGGAGGTGCGCAGGAAGTTGTTGATCACCGTGCGCTGGTCGATGACCAGTTTCATGGGGACCGAACGCACCGAGGTCGCGGTGGGCACCGTCAGCGAGGCGTCCATGTTCTTGGCGGTGCGCATCGGGGCGCCGCGCATCACCACATAGGTGGGCTCGGCGGCGCTCGGCTCGGGGCGCAGCGACGGGTTCGGCGCGTTGGCGGAAAGGCCCGCGCCGCTACCGGGGTTGGCGGGGGCGCCAGCGCCCTTGCGGACGGGCTCCACCTGCGGCTTGCTGGCGGGCTTCTCCTCGGCCTTCGGCTCGGGCTGAGGTGTGGGCTGCGCTGCCGGCTTCGCCGCGGGCGCGGGGGTCGCGGGCTTGGCCGCTGGCTGCGGGGGAGGGGTCGCTTCGGTCGTGGCCGCGGGGGCCTCGGGCCTCTTCGGCTCGGTCTGGGCGGCGACCCGGGGCTGAGCCTCGGTCCGGTCGCCAGGGTCGGCCTTCTCTGCGGCGAAGAACTCTCGCCAGGACGGATCGACGGACTCTGGGTCGGCCTCGTAGGCCTCCCGCATCTCGTCGATCAGCCAGGAGTTGGCCCCGAATGCGTCAATGGAGTCAGGTGCTGACATATGCCTTGTGGCGGTGGCCACGATCCCCTCTGTGTGGACTACGACCGCAGGCGCCTGCGGCTGCTGAAAAGGAAGCTTACCCAATCAAACCGACGCCGTGTCGCCACGACGACGGCTGGACCTCAGTGTCAGATACAACGCGTACCCGGTCAGCACCACGAGCGTCAGGTTCCTGAGCAGCAGGACCGACGTCTCGGGGCCGGATCCGAGCGGGTTGCCCATGATCCCGTAGGTGCCCCACGGGTAGGTGAACTGCGTCAACGCGCCGACGAGAACCAGGGCGACCGCGAGCACGTTGACGTGCCTGCGCAGCCACCCAGTGCCCTGGTGGATGTACAGCGCGGCGACGGGGCCGCCGAGCCACAGGATGTACTGCGGCGAGAGCGTCTTGTTCACCACGATGGTCGCAAGGATGATCGTCAGGATGGCGAGCAGGATCGCCTGCGGAAGCCGGGCGTCGCCGATCCGCAGGTTCCGGATCAGCCGGTAGCTGAGGTAGGCCGCGAGCAGGATGCTCAGCGCCGTCAGCACGGTCGAGACCTGCAGCATGAACTGCACGCCGGGAGCCTCGCCGCGGATCTCGATGGCGTTGAACTCCGAGAGATAGGTCTCCCAGAGCGGCTGGTTGGTGAAGGTGCGCAGGAACATCAGGGGGCTCGCGGGCACCGACTCGACCTGCAGGCCGCGGTTGCCCTGCCAGGTGATGGGGGAGGCGGAGCGGGACCAGCCGTGCGTCAGCAGCGACGCGGCGGCAAGGCCGAAGCCGACGACGACGAAGCCGATCAGGCGGCCTCGGGAGGTCTTGTCGCGCAGCGGGTTGGGGGCGAGCATCGGGCCGATCAGCAGCGCGGGCCACAGTTTGATGGCCGCGCCGAGCCCGACGAGCCCTCCCGCGATCCTCGGGTGCGTCATCACGAGCATGCAGGCCCACGCCACCAGAGCGGCGGGGATCAGGTCGAATCGCGACCACACGACGGCGCCCTGGACGCCGGTGAACAGGATCCAGAACAGGCAGCCCCAAGGGTTGCCGTGCCGGTAGAAGGAGATCGCCACCAACGCGTCGAGCAGCACGAAGGTGACCATGAAGTACGGCGTCCACTCGTAGTAGCCGCCAAAGAGTTCGTACAGCGCCTGCAGGATCCATACCGCTGGGATCGGGTACTCGGCCATCACGTCGGGTTGGCCCTCGCGGAGGGCGTACAGGTTGGCGCCGTAGTAGGAGATGTCGTTGATGACAAACTTCACGGACTCGAGGCGAAGGGTGAGGACGGTGAAGAGCCGGGTGACGAGGAAGACGAGGATCAGCGACGCGATAGCTTCGAGGCTGCGCAGGGAGGTGCCGGCCTTCGGCGCGGTTCCAGCCTGTGACAACCTCGGCCTCCTCATCGTCGGTCGAAATTCTCCGACACTGCTGGTCGGCGCCCCCGCGAGGATTCGAACCTCGGCTCCCGCCTCCGGAGGGCGGTGCTCTATCCCCTGAGCTACGGGGGCCGACGCGCACCCTGGTGCGCGACCTCGGCAAGGTTAGCACCCCTCAGACCCTGCTGTCGCACCGCGACCCGGCCGCGGGCGACGGTGACCCGGGCTCCGCGCGGGCTACGTGCGCCACCGTGGACAGATCGGTCATGGATGGCGCCGATCGGCGGCGCTCTGGCAGGCTTGCCGACATGACGCACATGCACATCGCCGGGTCGATCCACGCCGACGCGGCACAGGGCGGCCCCACGTGGCTGCGCGTGCCCGACGACCTGAACGAACTGGACCTGAAGCTCTGGCCGCGCGGCACGCACCGCGACGAGTCCGGGCGGATCGTCGTGGCCGGCGTCGCGCTGACCGACGTCGCCGAGCAGCACGGCACCCCCACCTATGTGATCGACGAGGACGACTTCCGCTCGCGTGCCCGCGACTTCAAGGAGGGCTTCCCCGGCTGGGAGATCTACTACGCGGGCAAGGCGCTGCTGACCAGGACCGTCGCCCGTTGGGCCGCGGAGGAGGGACTCAACCTCGACGTCACCACCATGGGCGAGATGAGGATCGCGCTCGCGGGTGGCATGCCCGCCGCCCGGCTCGGCTTCCACGGCAACAACAAGTCCGACGAGGAGATCGCCTTCGCGCTGGAGCAGGGCGTCGGACGGATCATCGTGGACTCTTTTGACGAGATTCAGCGCCTCGAGCGGGCCTGCTCCGAGGGCGGCCACCGCGCCAACGTGCTCGTCCGCGTCACCACCGGCGTCGAGGCGCACACGCACGAGTACATCGCCACGGCGCACGAGGACCAGAAGTTCGGCCTCAGCATCATGGGCGGGCAGGCGTTGACGGCGCTGGTGCGCTGCTACTCGTCGCCGTACCTCGACCTGCGCGGCATCCACAGCCACATCGGCTCCCAGATCTTCGAGACCCTCGGCTTCGAGGTCGCGATCCGGCGCACCATGAAACTGGCGAGCCAGTTCCGCACCGCCACCGGCGTCGAACTGCCCGAGTTGGACCTGGGCGGCGGCTTCGGTATCGCCTACACCGCCGCCGACACGCCCCGTGCGACCACCGAACTGGCCGCGGCCTTCGAGGAGATGGTCGACCACGAGTGCAGGGCGCTCGGCCTCAACCGGCCCGAGCTCAGCATCGAACCCGGCCGTGCGATCTGCGGGCCCTCCGGCGTCGCCGTGTACCGCGTCGGCACCGTCAAGACCGTCGAACTCGAGGGCGGCCGCTCCCGCGTCTACGTCTCCGTCGACGGCGGCATGAGCGACAACATCCGCCCCGCGCTGTACGCGGCCGAGTACTCGGCCGCCGTCGCGAACCGGACCTCGACGGCGGAGGCGGTGCTGAGCCGCGTCGTCGGCAAGCACTGCGAGGGCGGCGACATCCTGATCCGCGACGTTTTCCTCCCCTCCGACGTCGCCATCGGCGACCTGATCGCCGTGCCCGGCTCCGGCGCATACGCCAGGAGCATGGCCAGTAACTACAATCAGATCCCGAAGCCTCCTGTGGTGAGCGCCAAGGACGGCGACACGTCCGTGATGCTGCGCCGCGAGACGCTGGAGGACTTGATGAGATTGGACGTGGGACAGTGACCAAACCGCTGAAGGTCGCCCTGCTGGGCGCAGGCGTCGTGGGCTCGCAGGTGGCACGCATCCTGGTGCAGGAGTCGGCCACCCTGGAGTCGCGGATCGGCCGCCGCCTCGAACTGGTGGGTGTCGGGGTGCGCAACCTCGAGACCCCGCGCCCGGGCATCGACCCGGCGCTGATCACCGACGACCTGGAGGGCCTCGTCAACCGCGGCGACCTCGACGTCGTGATCGAACTGATCGGCGGCATCGAGCCCGCCCGCGGGCTGGTCCTCAAGGCCATCGAGAACGGTGCCTCGATCGTGACCGCCAACAAGGCGATGCTCGCCGACGACCTCGGCTCCCTGTCGCGCGCCGCCGTCGACAAGGGCGTCGACCTGTACTACGAGGCCGCCGTCGCTGGCGCGATCCCGATCATCCGGCCGCTGCGCGAGTCGCTGGTCGGCGACGAGATCGCCGAGGTGATGGGCATCGTCAACGGCACCACCAACTTCATCCTCGACAAGATGGTCACCGACGAGGTCAGCTTCGAGGAGGCGCTGCGCGAGGCTCAGGAACTGGGCTACGCCGAGGCCGACCCGACCGCCGACATCGAGGGCCACGACGCGGCCGCGAAGGCCGCGATCCTTGCCGGCCTCGCGTTCCACACCGAGGTCCGCAGCGCCGAGGTGTTCTGCGAGGGCATCACCGGCGTCACGCCCGCCGACATCGCGGCCGCGGAGCAGATGGGCTGCACCATCAAGCTTCTCGCGATCGCGAAGCTCACCGACGACGACCGGATCATCGTGAAGGTGCACCCGGCGATGGTCGCCAACAAGCACCCCTTGGCGAGCGTCTCGGGCGCCTACAACGCCATCTTCGTGAACTCCCGCGAGGCGGGCGAACTGATGTTCCTCGGCCAGGGCGCCGGCGGCAACCCGACGGCCTCTGCTGTGATGGGCGACGTGGTGACGGTGGCCCGCAACCGGGCCCGCGGCACGGCGTCGCACCTCTCCTCCGGCTACACGCGACGCGCGGTCGCCCCGATCGGCGAGTCGTCGGCCCAGTTCTACGTCAGCTTCGACGTGGTCGACCGGCCGGGCATCCTCGCCAAGTGCGCCGCGGTGTTCGGAAGGCACAACGTGTCGCTGCGCGTCGTCCAGCAGAGCTACGCCGACGACGGCCGCCCCTCCGACGGCTTCCCGGCGCGCCTCGGCGTGATGACGCACCTGACGCTCGAGGGCAGCCTCAGCAAGGTGATCGAGGAACTCAACGAGGCGGACTTCGTCGGGTCCACCGTGCGCGTGATGCGCGTCGAGGGCTTCTGACGTGGGGCGGAGGCTCCGCGTCCGGGTGCCAGCCACCACGGCGAACGTCGGCTCCGGGTTCGACTGCATCGGCATCGCGCTCGACCTGTACGACGACCTCGAACTGGAACTCCTGGACGATCCGGGCGACCTGCGGGTCGCCGTCACCGGCCAGGGCGAGGGTGCCGTCCCGCTCGACGCGCGCCACCTTGTTGTCTCGTCGCTGCAGCACGGCCTCGACGCGTGGGGCGTCGAGCGTCCCGGCCTCGCGCTGACCTGCCACAACCGGATCCCGCACTCGCGGGGCCTCGGCTCCTCGGCCGCCGCGATCGTCGCGGGCCTTGCGCTGGCCTGGGGCATCGCACGCCCCGGCGTCCCGCTCGATCTCCCCGAACTGACGCGCATCTCGAGCCGGCTCGAGGGGCACCCCGATAACGCGGGGGCCGCCGTGTGGGGCGGCGCGATCCTGGCGTGGTTCGCCGACGACGACGTCCGCCTTGTCAACCTGGCCGTCCCCGACGCGCTCGGCACCCGCGTGTGGGTGCCCGACTTCGAGGTCGCGACGGCCGGGGCGCGCTCGGTGCTTCCCGACGAGGTGGCGCGCCACGACGCCGTCTGGCAGGCCATCGCGTCGGCCGCGCTTCCGCTGGCGCTTGAGCGCCGCCACGACCTGCTGCTCAAGGCGACGGGGGACAGGCTGCACCAGAGCTACCGGGCCTCGCTGATGCCCGAGTCCTGGGAACTGATGAACCGGCTCCGCGATGCGGGCGTGCCCGCGGCGATCTCCGGCGCGGGGCCAGCGGTCTTCGCGATCGGCACCGCGGACCAGTTGGCGGCTGCCGATGCCACCGCGCATGAGGGCTTCGTGCGCCACGACCTCGCCATCGGGCCGGGCGTCGAACTGACCGTCGAGCCCTGATCGGCGCGCCAGCGGTCGATGGCTGAACTGCCTCGTCACGCGCGGTTGACGAGGCGATTGGTGGGGCGGTCGAGGATGCGGTGGGCAACCGGCCTCCGGGTAGCGGCTTTGCCCCTGACGGGTGCAGTGCTAGCCTTGGCACGTTCACTGATCGATGGCGCCCAGCTGCGAGATTCTTGCGATAAGCCTGTGCAGCGCTGAAGTGAATCTCAACTTGTCAGCCGATGAGGCCTTATCTAGTTGCCTTTCGGTTCATTTGTGGAAGGAAATCCGTGACCGAAAACGGTTCCCACCTCGCCAGCATGAAGCTGCCCGAACTCAAGTCTGTGGCCTCCGGCCTCGGCATCAAGGGCATCTCCGCCATGCGTAAGGGTGACCTGATCGCCGCCATCCAGGGCGCAGGGTCGTCCTCGAAGGGCGGCGAGGCCAAGACCCAGAGCCGCCGTGCGACCCGCCCGGCAGGCGCGACGACCGCCGAGGCCGCACCGGCCCAGGCAGAGCAGGGGCGCGACGCGTCCCAGCAGCGTCCCGCGAAGGCGGAGCGCACCGAGCAGGCCCCGAAGGCCGAGCGCACCGAGCAGGCCCCCAAGGCCGAGCGAGACGAGCGCGCCCCCCGCGTCGAGCGCACCGAGCGCCGCGACGGCAACCAGCAGCGCGAGAAGCAGGACCAGCAGCCCGAACTGGTCTCCCAGGACTCGGGCCAGTCCGACCAGGACGGCGGCAACCGCAACCGCAACCGCCGTCGCTCCCGCGACCGTGCGGGCCAGGACACCATCGCGGAGGTCGGCGAACTGCTCGACGCCGCCATGGGCCAGTCGCCCGCCCCCGCCGCCGCGAAGTCGGTTCCAGTCGAGTCGGCCCCCTCGGGCGGCGGATACGACGACGACTCCGGCAACTCGCGGCGCAGCCGCCGTCGCCGCAACCGCGAGCGCAACAACAACCGTCGCCAGGGCCGAGGCTCCCAGGGCCTCGAGCGCATGGAGGCGGAGCCCACCGTCACCGAGGACGACGTCCTCGCCAATATCTCGGGCATCGTCGACATTCTCGACAACTACGCCTTCGTCCGCACCACCGGCTACCTGCCAGGCTCCGCCGACGCCTACCTGCCGATGTCGTCGGTGCGCCGCTACGGCCTGCGCCGCGGCGACGTCATCACCGGCGCCATCCGCACGCCCCGCGAGGGCGAGCGCAAGGAGAAGTTCAACCCGCTCGTGCGCCTCGACACCGTCAACGGTGACGACCCCGAGAAGGCGAAGGGCCGACCAGAGTTCGCCAAGCTGACCCCGCTGTACCCGCAGGAGCGGCTGCGCCTCGAGACGGTGCAGAACCAGCTCACCGGGCGCATCATCGACCTCGTCTCGCCGATCGGTAAGGGCCAGCGCGGCCTGATCGTCTCGCCCCCGAAGGCGGGCAAGACCATGGTGATGCAGGCCATCGCCAACGCGATCGCCGCGAACAACCCCGAAGTGCACCTGATGGTCGTCCTCGTCGACGAGCGTCCCGAGGAGGTCACCGACTTCCAGCGCACCGTCTCCGGCGAGGTCATCGCCTCGACGTTCGACCGTCCTGCCGAGGATCACACCATGATCTCGGAGCTTGCCATCGAGCGCGCCAAGCGCCTCGTCGAACTCGGCCACGACGTCGTCGTGCTGCTCGACGGCATCACCCGCCTCGGCCGCGCCTACAACCTGGCCGCGCCGGCGTCTGGCCGCATCCTCTCCGGTGGTGTCGACTCCGCGGCGCTGTACCCGCCGAAGAAGTTCTTCGGCGCAGCCCGCAACATCGAAAACGGCGGCTCGCTGACCATCCTGGCCACCGCGCTGATCGAGACCGGATCCAAGATGGACGAGGTCATCTTCGAGGAGTTCAAGGGCACCGGCAACATGGAGCTCAGGCTCCGCCGCGAGCTCGCGGACAAGCGCATCTTCCCCGCGATCGATGTGGACGCCTCCGGCACCCGTCGCGAGGACCTGCTGCTCGGCCGCGACGAGCTGAACATCATCTGGAAGCTGCGCAGGGCCCTTTCCGGCCTCGACGACCAGGCGGCGCTCGAGACGCTCAAGTCGCGCATGACCAAGACGGCGAACAACCACGACTTCATGCTCAGCGTCCTCAAGACGACGCCTGCGCAGGACGGTTGAGACCCGACTTGGAAATCTCGCACCCGCGAGGCAAAATGAATAGTTGTGCCGGTTCACGCACTCTCACTGTCCCGACCATGGGCAGGCGACCCGGCCAAATCGAAGGAGAAACACATGAAGCAGGGAATCCACCCTGATTACGTGGAGACCACGGTGACCTGCACCTGTGGCAACACGTTCACCACGCGTAGCACCCTCACCAAGGGCAGCATGAACGCCGACGTGTGCGCCGAGTGCCACCCGTTCTACACCGGCAAGCAGAAGATCCTCGACACCGGCGGCCGCGTCGCCCGCTTCGAGAAGCGCTACGCCAAGAAGTAGCTCTTGACAACGAACGCCTCGTTGGACCTGGTTCCAGCAGGCGTTCGTTTCTTTTTGCCCGACCGTCCCGCCTGGAAGAGCCACATGTTCGACAACGCCCAGCCCCTCATCGATGAGTTCCACGACCTGGAGCAGCAGTTGGCAGATCCGGAACTGCACGCCGACGTGGCGCGCTCCCGCAAGGTCGGCCGCCGCTACGCCTCGCTGCGGCCGATCGTCGAGGGCATCGAGGAGTTCCGGCGCCTGAGCGACGACCGGGAGGCCGCCGCGGAACTGGCAGCCGACGACTCGTCCTTCGCCGACGAGGTCGCCGACCTCGACGCCCAACTCGAGGTCGCCACCGAGAAGCTGACGAAGCTGCTCGCGCCCCGCGACCCGAACGACGACGCAGACGCGCTGCTCGAGATCAAGTCCGGTGAGGGCGGCGACGAGTCGGCGCTCTTCGCTGGCGACCTGCTGAAGATGTACACCCGCTACGCGGAGCAGGTCGGCTGGAAGATCGAGGTGCTCGACTCGCAGGAGACCGACCTGGGCGGCTACAAGTCCGTGACGGTCGCCGTCAAGACCACAAGCCACCAGGAGTTCGGGCCATACGGCCGGCTCAAGTTCGAGGGCGGCGTGCACCGCGTCCAGCGGGTCCCCGTCACCGAGTCCCAGGGCCGCATCCACACCTCCGCTGCGGGCGTGCTGGTGATGCCGGACGTCGAGGCTGACGAGGTCGAGATCAACGACGACGACCTGCGTATCGACGTGTACCGCTCGTCGGGGCCCGGCGGTCAGGGCGTCAACACCACCGACTCGGCCGTGCGCATCACGCACCTGCCGACCGGCGTGGTGGTGAGCTGCCAGAACGAGCGATCGCAGTTGCAGAACCGCGAGTCGGCCATGCGGATGCTGCGCGCCCGCCTGACCCAACTGGCCGAGGCGCAGGCCGCGGCCGCCGCGTCCGATGCCCGCAAGTCGCAGGTCCGCACCGTCGACCGCTCCGAGCGGATCCGCACCTACAACTTCCCCGAGAACCGGATCACCGACCACCGGATCGGCTACAAGGCCCACAACCTCGACCAGGTCCTGGAGGGCGCACTGACCCCGGTGCTCGACGCGCTCGCCGAGCAGGATCTCGCCGAGCGGCTCGCGGAGGTCTCCGGGTGAGCGAGGCGGCCTACCAGCTCGCGGTGCGCCTGGCCAAGACGGGCTCCCCGAGCCCGGGTCCCGAGGCGCGCACCATCGTGGCGCACGTGCTGGGCGTCGAGGTGTCGCGGCTCATCACCGTCGACGGCGTCACCCCGGAGCAGCAGCGCCTCATCAACGACCTGGGCGAGCGCCGCGCGACGGGCGTTCCGGTGCAGCACCTGACGGGCACCGCCTACTTCCGCCACGAGATCCTCAGCGTCGGGCCGGGCGTGTTCATCCCGCGCCCCGAGACCGAGGTGATGGTCGGCTGGGCGCTCGACCGCCTCGCAGAGCGCGACTCCCGCGTGGTCGTCGAACTGTGCGCGGGCTCCGGGGCTATCTCGGCGGCGATCGGCGCGGAGATCGGGGGAGTGAGCCTGCACGCGGTGGAGGTCGACCCCGCCGCGTACCGCTACCTCGCCTCGAACCTCGAGGACCTCGACGCCGACCTGCGGCTCGGCGACATGGCCGACGCCTTCCATGACCTGGACGGCACCGTCGACCTCGTCATCGCCAATCCGCCATACGTGCCCGAGACGATGCGCCCGTTCCTGCCGAGCGATGTCGTCGACCATGACCCCTCGATCGCCCTGTTCTCTGGGCAGGACGGCCTCGACGCGCTGCGCGTGCTGGTCGGGGTCGCCGACCGGCTGCTGGTGCCGGGCGGCCTCGTGGCCACCGAGCACGACGAGTCGCACCAGGACCGGGTCGTCGAGTTGTTCGTCGCCGCCGGATTCTCCGACGTGACGCCGCACGCCGACCTCACGGGACGAGCCCGATTCGTCACCGCCGTCAAGCCTCTAGGATGAGCCTGTGACTGAACCTGCCCGCGTCTTCAACCTGTCCATCGACGAGGAGGCCGGACTCACCGAGGCCGTCGCGGCGGTGCGCGCCGGGTCCTGCATCGTGCTGCCGACCGACACCGTCTACGGGATCGGGGCCAATGCGTTCGACACCGCAGCCGTTCAGGGCCTGCTGGACGCGAAGGAACGCGGCCGCGACATGCCGCCGCCCGTGCTGATCGCCGAGCCGTCGATGCTGCGCGCGATCGCCGACGAGGTGCCGGAGGGCGCCGCGGCGCTTGCGAAGGCGCTGTGGCCGGGGGCGCTGACGCTCGTGCTCAAGGCGCAGGCGAAGAGCGGCATGGACCTTGGCGAGACGCAAGGCACCATCGCGGTGCGCGTCCCCGACCACGAGGGCGCCCGCACGCTGCTGCGCCGCACCGGGCCGCTGGCCGTGAGCTCGGCCAACGTCTCCGGGCAGCCCGCCGGGCTCACCTGCGAGGAGACGCTCGCCCAACTCGGCGACCGGGTCGCCGTCTACCTCGACGGCGGGCCCGTCGGTGGGGGAGTTGCCTCCACGATCGTCGACTTCGCCGCCACCGACGAGGGAAAGGTGCTGCGCCTCGGCGCGATCCCGCTCGAGACGCTGCGCGAACACGCGCCGTCGGTCGTCGGGCTCGACGAGCCGAAGGACGAGCCGGAGGAGACCTCCGACGCAGACGCCGAGACGGTCGCCGTCGAGCAGGGCGAAGGCACCGAGAGCACGGCCGAGAACCAGTCGGAAGAGGAGAAGGTCGCCGCCCCGGCCCCTGACGTCGCTGAGACCTCCGAGGCCGACACCCCCGTGGCCGAGGCAACCGATACCGAGGCGACCGAGGCCGAGGCGGCGGACGCCACCACCGATCGGATCGACGGGGCGTAGTGCGCGAGTACCTGCTGGTCCTGCTCATCGCGGCCGGCGCGACCTACGTCCTTGCGGGGTTGTGCCGGAACCTCGCCGTGCGCACCGGCATCATGGCCCCCGTCCGGGCCCGCGACGTGCACACGCACCCGATTCCCTACCTGGGCGGCGTCGCGATGCTCGGCGGGCTGGCCGTCGCCTTCGCCGTCGCACTGCAGATGCCCTTCCTCGGCAAGTACGCGCTGGTCGCCCACGACGCCTCAGCGGTGCTGTGGGCCGGGCTGATCATCACCATCGTCGGGGTCCTCGACGACAAGTACGACCTCAACCCGATCGTGAAACTGGGCGGGCAGACGCTCGCTGCCGGTGTCGCGGTCATGCAGGGCGTACGGCTGTTCTGGATCCCGCTTCCCAACCGGATCATCGCGCTCGATGACGCGACCAACATCGTCCTGACCGTGCTGGTGATCCTGGTGTGCGTCAACGCCGTCAACTTCGTCGACGGCCTCGACGGCCTCGCCGCGGGTGTGGTGGCGATCGGGTCGGGCGCCTTCTTCAGCTACACCTATGTGCTCGCCTACCAGCACGGCCTCGAGCGGGCCACCACCGCGAGCCTCATCACGGTGGCCACCTGCGGCATCGCGGCGGGCTTCCTGTTCCACAACTGGCACCCCGCCAAGATGTTCATGGGCGACTCCGGCGCGATGCTGCTCGGCCTGCTGATGGCGATGAGCGCGATCTCCTACACCGGACAGTTCGACTCGAGCGCGCTGCCGCAGCAGACCTCCGACTTCCTGCCGACCCTGCTCCCGATCCTGATCCCGGTGGCTGCGCTCGCGCTGCCGCTCGTCGACCTCGTGACGGCGTGGGTGCGGCGCGCCTGGAACGGTCAGCACCCGTTCTCCGCTGACAAGCAGCACCTGCACCACCGCCTCCTCGCGCGCGGCCACTCGCACTGGGGCGCGGTGCTGCTGATGTATGGCTGGACGGCCGTGGTGGCCGTCGGGCTGGTGGTGATGGCGCTTTCCCCGGCGTCCGCGTCCATCTGGATCGTGGCGGCCGCCCTCGTGATCCTTCTCGTGCTGACGCTGTGGCCGGTGCGCACCGCGCCGCCGCTCATCGGGGGCGAGGAGTCCGACGTCGTCGATCAGGTGCCCAATCATGAGTGAACGCAAGGTGGTGACGGCGGCCACCAGAAGGGCCCGCCAGATGATGTTCGGGGGACTGGCCCTCGGTCACGTGGTGGGGATCACGATCATCGGCCTCGGCCTTGCGATCGGCGGCGTCAACGCGGCGCTGACCGCGGCGCTCGGCTTCGCGGCGGTCGTGATCTTCTACAGCATCGGGCAGGCGCTCGAGGTCGTCGCCTCCGAACTGGAGCCCATGCAGGGCATGGCGCTTGTTCTCGTCAGCTACGCGGTCCGGGTGATCGGCATCGCGGCGGGGCTGTGGGCCATCCTCCGGCTGCCCGCGGTCGCGCCCCGCGTGGAGGGCGGTTGGCTGCTGCTGAGCATTGCGGGCACGGTGTTCGCCTGGGTGACCGGCGTTGTCCTGGTGGCATCAAGGCAACGGGTCCCCGTCTACGACACCGAATACCACCCCCCGGGCCAGTCCTGACTCACCCGGTGGTATGGACGCCGTGGGCCCAAGATGAAACGAGGCCGAGTTTCCGCTAGGCTCGACCCCGACATGGGCACCACACCTACGCCACCCGAGGACAACGAACACAAGGGTCCAACGGGTACCGAGGACGGCATGGTCGTGCTTAGTTACATCCTCGCGGGATTGCTTTTCTACGGGGGCCTGGGCTGGGTTGGTGACTATTTCTTCAAAACCTCATGGCTGTTGCCGCTCGGTCTGATCCTGGGCCTGGTCTTCAGCTTGTATCTGATCATCAAGCGATACGGGAGCGGTACGTGACACTAGGGCTACTTCCGATGGAATCCGGCGGCGGGTACACCCCGCCCGGTACCCACGACTTCGAGTTCGAGTCCATGTTTCCGGGTGTCCCGGGGCTCGAATGGCTGAACAAGCCGGCGGCTCAAGCGATCATCGGTGCGGCAGTTGTCATCATCTTGTGGTGGCTGGCCTCCAGGAACCTCAAGATCAAGCCGAACAAGCGCCAGTTCGCCGCCGAATACATCTACGAGTTCGTGCGCAACGGCATCGCCCGCGACATCCTGCACTCCGACTTCCGCAAGTTCCTGCCCTACCTGCTCGGCCTGTTCAGCTTCCTGCTTGTCAACAACTGGTTCGGCGAGTTCTTCCTGTTCATGTACCCGACGTTCTCCAACGTCGGCTACGCCTACGGACTCGCGATCCTCTCCTGGCTGATCTACGTCGGGGCGGGCTTCCAGAAGTGGGGCTTCGGCGGCTTCCTGAAGAAGGCGCTGATCCCTGAGGGCGTCCCCGGCTACCTGCTGCCGATCGTCATCCCGCTGGAGTTCCTCGCGACCTTCATCACGCGCCCCATCACGCTGGCGCTTCGTCTGTTCGCCAACCTGTTCGCCGGGCACCTCGTCGTGCTGGTGTTCGTGGTCGGCGGCGGCTTCCTGATCACCTACGCCAACAACGCGTTCTTCAACGTCGCAGGCGGCGTCTCGATGGCCTTCAGCCTGGTGATCCTCCTGCTCGAGCTGTTCATCGGCGCGCTGCAGGCATACATCTTCACGGTTCTCACCGCCCAGTACGTGTCGACCTCCATCGCAGAGGCGCACTAAACACCACCCCGACTTCTCGGCCAGGAAGAGCCGAGCAAGCCATCCGAAAGGAAAACGCATGTCCCTCCTCGAAATCAACGGCTCGCTGAACATGATCGGCTACGCGATCGCCACGATCGCGCCGGCGCTGGGCGTTGCCTGGATCTTCGCCTCGGTCATCAACGGCACCGCCCGCCAGCCTGAGGCTCGTGGCGCCATGATGAGCACCGCCTTCATCGGCTTCGCCGTGGTTGAGGCCCTCGCCATCATCGCCATCGCCCTCGCCTTCGTCCTCAACTGAGCCGCGTCATGGTCCCCACTATCGGGGTGCTCCAGGAAATCGACCTGGGGCCGCTGCTGCCCCACAAGATGTCGGAGTTTGTGATCGGCATCGTCTTGATGCTGATCGTCTTCGTCATCATGTGGAAGGTCGTCGTCCCCGCCTTCGAGAAGATGTATGCGGAACGCTCCGACAAGATCGAGGGTGGCATGCAGCGCGCGGCCGCAGCCGAGGCAAAGGCCGAGGCGGCGCTCGCCGACTACAACGACCAGCTCGACGCGGCGCGTGAAGAGGCAGCCCGGATCCGCGAGGACGCGAAGAACCAGTCCGCGACGATCCTGGCAGAGGCCCGCGACAAGGCTCAGAAGGACGCCTCGCGCATCCTCGAGTCCGGTCGCGTGCAGCTTGAGGCAGAACGCACCCAGCTCGTGCACGAACTGCGCGGCCAGGTCGGTGGCATGGCCACCGAGCTCGCGGGCAAGATCGTCGGCGAGTCCCTTTCGGATGACGAACGCGCCAAGCGCACCGTCGACCGCTTCCTGGCCGATCTCGAGTCCGCAGGTCAGACGCGATGACGGCCCGCGACGCCGCAAATGCTGCGCTCGACACCACCGTGGAGGGCATCGCCACCGATGCCACCACGGCAGCCGAGCTGTTCGCCGTCGTCGATCTGCTCGACGGCCAGCCGATGCTGCGTCGGTCGCTGTCGGACCCGTCGTCGACCGACGTGGCCCGTGCCGGGTTGGCCAAGCGCCTCCTGACAGGCAAGGTCTCGGCGACGACCCTCGAGGTCGTTGCCGCGGTCGTCAGCTCGCCCTGGTCGAGCGCCAACGCACTGGTGGCCGGCCTGGAACGGCAGGGCATCCGGGTGGCGCTGAGCGCCTCCCGCACCAGCGGTGGGCTCGAGCGGGTCGAGGAGGAGTTGTACTCCCTGGCCCGCACCGTCGACTCGGATCCGGAGCTCGCGGCCGCGCTGCGCAGCTTCGCCTACCCCCTCGAGGGTAAGCGTGACCTGGTCGCGCGGCTGATCTCGGGAAAGGTCGACCCGGTCACCGCACAGCTCGCCTCGCGTGCGGTGCGTGCCAGGAAGCGCACCTTCCCGTTGACGGTCGAGAGCTACCTCCAGATGGCCGCCGACATGGCGGGTCAGAAGATCGCCCGCATCACCGTCGCGCAGCCCCTCGACGAGGCTCAGGAGGCCCGGCTCAAGGCCGCCCTCGTGGCCCAGACGGGCGGCGCCGTCACCCTGCAGGTCCACGTGGACCCCAAGGTGATCGGCGGCATCAGCGTGGCCATCGATGACGACGTGTACGAATCAACCGTTGCTGCCCGGCTCGAAGACGCCCGCCGGCAACTCATCAACTTGTGAGAATCAGAAAGTAGGACGCAATGGCTGAACTCACCATCAGTCCAGACGAGATCCGCAGCGCTCTGGACGAATTCGTCCAGACCTACGAACCGCAGGGCGCCGAGCGCACCGAGGTCGGCACGGTCGTCAGCTCGGGCGACGGCATCGCCCGCGTCGAGGGCCTGCCCTCGGCGATGGCGAACGAACTGCTCCGCTTCGAGAACGGCACCCAGGGCATCGCCCTCAACCTGGACGAGCGTGAGATCGGCGTCGTCGTCCTCGGCGATTCCGAAGGCATCGATGAGGGCTCGACCGTGCACGGCACCGGCGACGTCCTGTCGGTTCCGGTCGGCGAGGGCTACCTCGGCCGCGTGGTGGACGCCATGGGCAACCCGATCGACGGCCTCGGCGAGATCAGCGGCATCGAGGGACGTCGCGCGCTCGAACTGCAGGCCGCGGGTGTCATGGACCGCCAGGAGGTCCGCGAGCCGCTGCAGACCGGTCTCAAGGCGATCGACGCCATGATCCCGATCGGCCGCGGCCAGCGCCAGCTCATCATCGGCGACCGCAAGACCGGCAAGACCGCCATCGCGATCGACACGATCATCAACCAGAAGGCCAACTGGGCCTCGGGCGACCCCAAGAAGCAGGTGCGCTGCATCTACGTCGCCGTCGGCCAGAAGGGCTCGACCATCGCAGAGGTGCGAAGCACCCTCGAGGACGCCGGAGCGCTGGAGTACACGACCATCGTGCACGCCCCCGCCTCCGACCCCGCGGGCTTCAAGTACATCGCGCCCTACTCGGGCTCGGCCATCGGTCAGCACTGGATGTACCAGGGCAAGCACGTCCTGATCGTGTTCGACGACCTGACCAAGCAGGCCGAGGCCTACCGTGCCATGTCGCTGCTGCTGCGTCGTCCCCCGGGCCGTGAGGCCTACCCCGGCGACGTCTTCTACCTCCACTCCCGCCTGCTGGAGCGCTGCGCGAAGCTCTCCGACGAGCTCGGCGGCGGCTCGATGACCGGTCTTCCGATCATCGAGACCAAGGCCAACGACGTCTCGGCCTACATCCCGACCAACGTGATCTCCATCACCGACGGCCAGATCTTCCTGCAGTCCGACCTGTTCAACGCCAACCAGCGCCCGGCGGTCGACGTCGGCGTCTCGGTGTCGCGAGTCGGCGGCGCAGCCCAGGTCAAGGCCATGAAGCAGGTCTCGGGTTCGCTGAAGCTGAGCCTCGCTCAGTACCGCGACATGCAGGCCTTCGCGATGTTCGCCTCCGACCTCGACGCCGCAAGCCGTCGTCAGCTCGAGCGCGGTTCGCGCCTGACCGAGCTGCTGCGCCAAGGCCAGTACGCGCCCTACGCGATCGAGGATCAGATCGTCAGCGTCTGGTCGGGCCTCGAGGGACACTTCGACGACGTTCCGGTCGACGACGTGCTCCGCTTCGAGCAGGAGTTCCTCGACTACCTGCGCCACAACTCCGACGTGCTTCAGGGCATCGCCGGTGACTTCCTCTTCGGTGACGACCGCAAGTCGGCCGCCGTGTCCGCCATGGGCGAGTTCAAGAAGATCTTCCGCACCTCCGAGGGCAAGCTCCTCGTCGGCCGCGAAGAGCACGAGCCGCTTGAGGACGAGGAGATCGGCCAGGAGACGATCGTCCGCCAGAAGCGGGGTTAAGCCACATGGCAAGCAGTCTGCGCGAGCTTCGGCAGCGTCGAAACTCCGTTTCGACGACCAAGAAGATCACCCGCGCCATGGAACTGGTGGCGGCGTCGCGGATCCTGAAGGCCCAGTCGGCCGTCCGGGCCGCGACCCCGTACACCCGTGAGCTGACCAAGGCCGTCTCGGCGCTGGCCAGCGTGCACGACCTCGAGCACCCGCTGCTCACCGACGTCGAGAACCCGAAGCGTTCGGCGATCCTGCTGATCACCTCGGACCGTGGTCTCGCCGGTGCGTACTCGACCAACGTGATCAAGGCGGGGGAGCAGTTGCATGCCAAGCTCGCCGCCGAGGGTCAGGAGGTCGTCCAGTACGTCACCGGGCAGAAGGGTGTCGCCTACCTCGACTTCCGTAAGCGCCCGATCGAGGACCGCTGGACCGGGTTCTCGGACCGTCCCACCTCTCAGCACGCCAAGGAGATCGCGGACGTGCTGCTGGAGAAGTTCCTGCTTCCCACCGAGGAGGGCGGCGTCGACCAGTTGCACATCGTCGGCACCCGCTTCGTGTCCATGCTGACGCAGACGGCCACCGCGGTGCGGCTGCTTCCGCTGGTCGTGGAGGACGCGCCCGCCGGCGGCGGCAACGGCAACGGGAACGGCAATGGCATCGAGTCGCTTCCGTACTACGACTTCGAGCCGGACGCGGCGACGGTCCTCGACCAGCTGCTCCCGATGTTCGTGGCGAACCGCATCCACACGGCGCTGCTGCAGGCGGCGGCCTCGGAGCTGGCCAGCCGCCAGCGCGCGATGAAGTCCGCGACCGACAACGCGGAGTCCCTGATCGAGGATCTGACCCGCGAGGCCAACCAGGCGCGTCAGGCCGAGATCACCCAAGAAATCACTGAAATCGTCGGTGGCGCCTCGGCGCTGGCCGAATCTGCCGGAAACGAATGAGGTAACAAATGACTGCCACTCTGAGCGAGACGCAGCCTGCCACCACCGGTGGTGTCGGCCGCGTTGCCCGCGTCATCGGCCCTGTCGTGGACGTCGAGTTCGCGGCAGACCAGCTGCCCGAGATCGGCAACGCCCTGACCGTCGAGACCGAGATCATGGGCGAGAAGAAGACCATGACGCTCGAGGTCGCCCTGCAGGTCGGCGACAACATCGTGCGTTCGATCGCGCTCAAGCCGACCGACGGCATGCGCCGCGGCTCCGAGGTGCGCGACACCGGCGCGCCGATCACGGTGCCCGTCGGCAACGTGACCAAGGGCCACGTCTGGAACGTGACCGGCGATGTGCTCAACGTCGATCCGTCGACGATCGAGATCACCGAGCGCTGGCCGATCCACCGTCCCGCCCCCAAGTTCGACGCGCTCGAGCCCCGCACCGAGATGCTGGAGACCGGCATCAAGGTGCTCGACCTGCTGACCCCCTACGTGAAGGGCGGCAAGATCGGCCTCTTCGGCGGCGCGGGCGTCGGCAAGACGGTGCTCATCCAGGAGATGATCTACCGCATCGCCCACAACTTCGGCGGCACCTCGGTGTTCGCCGGCGTGGGGGAGCGCACCCGTGAGGGCAACGACCTCATCAACGAGATGGAGGAGGCGGGCGTCCTCAAGGACACCGCGCTCGTCTTCGGCCAGATGGACGAGCCCCCGGGCACCCGTCTGCGCGTCGCCCTGTCTGCCCTGACGATGGCGGAGTACTTCCGCGACGTCGAGAACCAGGACGTGCTCCTGTTCATCGACAACATCTTCCGGTTCACGCAGGCCGGCTCCGAGGTCTCGACCCTGCTCGGCCGGATGCCTTCGGCCGTGGGTTACCAGCCCAACCTGGCCGACGAGATGGGTCAGCTCCAGGAGCGGATCACCTCGACCAAGGGTCACGCCATCACCTCGCTGCAGGCGATCTACGTGCCCGCGGACGACTACACCGACCCGGCTCCTGCCACCACCTTCGCCCACCTCGACGCGACCACCGAACTGTCGCGTGAGATCGCCTCGCGTGGCCTGTACCCGGCAGTGGACCCGCTGACCTCGTCCAGCCGCATCCTCGACCCGCAGTACATCGGTCAGGACCACTACGACGTTGCGGTGCGCGTCAAGCAGATCCTGCAGCGCAACAAGGAACTCCAGGACATCATCGCGATCCTCGGCATCGACGAGCTTCCCGAAGAGGACAAGATCGTCGTCAACCGGGCGCGCCGCATCCAGCAGTTCCTGTCGCAGAACACCTACACCGCGGAGAAGTTCACCAACGTTCCCGGTTCGACGGTGCCGCTTGCCGACACCATCGAGGGCTTCAAGATGATCACCCGCGGCGACGTCGACCACATCGCGGAGCAGGCGTTCTTCAACGTCGGCAGCATGGAAGACGTCATGAAGGCCTGGGACAAGATCCAGAAGGAACTCTGATCCATGGAGCGTCCCCCGCTGGAAGTTGAGGTGGTCTCGGCCGACCGTGTGGTCTGGTCGGGCGACGCCATCAACGTCATCGCGCGCACCGTCGAGGGCGACATCGGCATCCTGCCGGGTCACGAGCCGCTGCTTGCGCTGCTCGTGCCTGGCGTCGTCGAGGTCGTGACGGCGGACGGTCGCAGCGAGTCGATCGCGATCGACGGTGGCTTCATCTCCGTCGCCCACGGGCACGTGTCGGTGCTGAGCCAGATGGCCCAGCCCGGTCACGAGGTCGGACTCGAGGAGGCGCGCAAGCACGCGTCGACCCTCGAGGACAAGGCGCTCAAGGGCGAGGCGAACGACGACGAGCTGCATCATCTGCGGATCCTGCAGGCACAGATCAGGGCGGCAGAGTCCGTCAAGAACACAAGCTGATCTCATTTTGCTCAGGGCGGTCCCTTCGGGGGCTGCCCTGAGCGCATCATATGCAAGGGAGGTGTGAGGGAACATGCCGTGGCAGATCGTGACCGTGACGATCATCGTCGTCGCCGTCGTGATGCTGCCCTTCGTCGCCCTCTATCTCCGCCGCCGCTGGCTCACTGGCCAGGGCGGCCTTTTTGATTGCGCCTACCAGGTGCCAGACGTCCCGGGCCCTGCGTGGGTGCTGGGTGTCGCCAGGTACCGCCGCGAGCAGTTGGAGTGGTTCCGCGCCTTCTCGCTCAGCCTGCGGCCCCGGCACGTCTTCCCCCGCGTCGGGACGACGTACGTGCATCAGCGCACACCCCAGGGGCTCGAGGCGATCGCGCTGTTCGAGGGGTCGGTCATCGTGACGCTGCGCGACAAGGCGACCGGCTCGACGAGCGCGCTGTCGATGGCGAGCGACGAGGCCCTCGCGCTGATGAGTTGGCTCGAGTCCGCCCCTCCCGGCAGCCACTACCTGCCCGGCAGCGCCGACTCGCCGAACCCCAACTGAGCTACGCCTCGACGACCTCTTTTTCTGCGGGCAGCCACGGCGGCTCGTCCCGCCGCTGGAACGCGATGGGCAGCGCGCGGCAGGTGTCCCAGTAGAGGCCGTCGGTGGCCTGGACGTGCACGTGCGGTTCGGTGCTGTTGCCCGAGTTGCCGCACTCGCCGAGCCGCTCGCCGGTCGCCACGATCTGGCCCTCCTCCACGGCGAGCGAGCCGCGCCTCAGGTGTGCCAGCAGCACGTACACGTCTCCGGAACGGATCACCACGTGGTTGCCCGCGATGGCCGCGGCGCCCCTCCTGACCCGCGCGGCCTGCGTCGCGGCGTAGCCGAGTTGGGCGCGGAACGAGCGGTAGGCGTCGTGATCCGGCTCGCCGTCGTGGGTGAGCACCACCTCGCCCGACAGCGGCGCAAGGATCGGGGATCCGAAGCCGACGAACCGGTCGGGTGGCTCGGTCGCCAGGAGGGAACGCAGCGTCCAGGGCGCGGACCTGCCGCGGTCGTCGACGCGGACGAAGTCGATCGCGTAGGCGGTGCCGAACAGTCGGGTCCCGTGGCTCGGCACCCGCCGGGCTGGGCTGTTCTCGACGCGCCACCGCCCCGTGAACGGGAACCGCAGGGCGACGGGGGAGTCCATGACAGCCATCCTCGCGCATCCGGGATGGGCGTGGTGGCGCGGCAGGGACCTTGGTCGATGGTTCGATGGGACGGTGCAAGCCCATCCCGGACCCGTCGTCGTCGCCTCCGCCATCAAACTCGACGAGTCGATGCGTGCCCGGCTCGGCGCGCTGCTCGGGTCGGACTTCGTGGTGCTGGACGTCCGGGTCGCGCCGGAATCGGCCAACGTCGTGCTCACGCCACGCGTGAGCGACCTGGCGCTCGGGCAGTTCCGGCTGATGTTCCCCAACGCCCGGATCGTCGTCTCCGAGGTGTTCGACCTCGACGCGGGCCTCGACCACCGCGGGCCGATCCACGACGCGCTCTCGGCCGACGTCGACGGCTATGTGCTCGCCAACACGCTCGACGGCCTCGGCGTGGAGATCGCCAAGCAGGCGGGCCTGCAGTTGTCCGGGTCCACCGGTCGCACCCCGCTGCAGTTGCAGTCGGCCCCGCCGGAGCCCGCCTCGGCGCCGTCGGCCCCCGCAACGGGACCCGCTCCCGCGGGCGTCGGCCCGGTCATCTGGTGGCTCAACGGGCCCTTCGGCGTCGGGAAGACGACGCTCGCTGCGGCGCTCGCGCGCCGGGACCGTCGGGTCTTCGACCCCGAACTGGTCGGCAACCTGGTGCGTCGGGTGATCCCGGAACCGGTCCGCGACTACCAGTCGCTGCGGCCGTGGCGGGCGCTGGTCGCCGAGACCGCCATCCAACTCGTCGAGCACTACGGCTGCGACCTGGTGTGCCCCATGAGCCTGCTGAACCGGGAGTGGGCAGGCGAGATCTTCGCGGGGGTCTCACTCGCGGGCATCGCGCAGCGGCACCTCGTGCTGCACGCCGACCGCACCGAACTGGAGCGCCGGATCCGGGAGGATCAGGGTGAGTCCGAGGCCGCACCCTGGAGGCTCGACGCGATCGACCGCTACGAGGCTGCCCGCGCCTGGCTCGACGCGGAGGCCGACGTCATCGACACCACGCGCCTCAGCCCCGCAGAGGTGGCCGATCGGGTCGACTCGCTGATCACCGCTGCCCGCTGAGGCGCGGCGCCCTCACTCTGCGGCGCTGGACCGCTTGGCCGGCCTCTCGCGGTCGGTGCCCTGCACCCACAGCACCTCCGACTCGGTGCCGTTGGCGACGCGGCTCATGATGAACAGCAGGTCGGAGAGGCGGTTGAGGTAGGTGATTGCCAGCAGGTTGATGCCGCCGTCCTCGTCGGTGCCGAACTCCTCGTAGCAGCGCCACGCTGCCCGCTCCGCCCTGCGCGTGATGGTCCGGGCGACGTGCAGTTGCGCGCCCGCGGGGGTGCCTCCGGGGAGGATGAAGCTCCGCAGCACCGGCAGGTCCTCCTGCAACTCGTCGCAGTAGCCCTCCAGGCGGTCGATGCAGTGCTGCTCGATGCGCAGCGGCGGCCACTTGGGCGCGGGGTCCTTGGGCGTCGACAGGTCGGCGCCGACGTCGAAGATCTCGTTGCGGATCAGCGCGAGCATCTCGACGATCCGGTCGGGCAGGCCGCCGAGCGCGACCGCGACCCCGATCGCCGCGTTCGCCTCGTCCGTGTGGCCGTAGGCCTCGACGCGCAGGTCGGTCTTGGCGACCTCCGAGTTGTCGGAGAGCCGGGTGGTACCTGCGTCGCCGGTGCGGGTGTAGATCTTGGAGAGAGTGACCATGACCCCCAATCTAGTGGCTGCGATGCCGCCGGGCTGGCGAGTCCCGTACCGGTGGCCGGCCCGCGATGTGACAGAGTTGGGGCGTGCAGAAACGAGCCTTCCCCCTCCTCCTTGCCGCAGTCACCGTGCTCGGCCTCAGCGCGTGCAGCGACGCGAACAAGTCCGCCGCCGGAGGCGAGGTGCCCGCAGGGATGGTCGAATGCTCCTACCCGTCGGAGGGATCGCCCGCCCGCGCCGTCGACCCGCCCTCGGCCACCGCGCCCAAGGAGGGCGTCGTGACGGTGACCCTGAAGCTCACCGCGGGCGAGATCCCCATCACCATGGACCGGGCGAAGGCGCCGTGCACCGTCAACTCGTTCGTCTCGCTCGCCGAGCAGGGCTACTTCGACGACACCGTCTGCCACCGGCTGACCGACTACGGCATCTTCGTGCTGCAGTGCGGCGACCCGAGCGCCACCGGCACGGGCGGCCCCGGCTATACGATCCCCGACGAGGTCAACCCGTCGCTGACCTACCCGGCGGGCACGGTGGCGATGGCCAACCGCGGCTCGAAGGACACCGGCGGCTCGCAGTTCTTCCTCGTCTACGCCGACAGCCAACTCGACCCGGACTATACGGTCTTCGGGACGATGGACCAGGCGGGCATCGACGTCGTCGGCGGGATCGGCGCTCAGGGCGTCGACGCAGGCGACGGGACCTCCCCGATCGCCGAGGCCAAGATCGAGTCGGTGTCCCTCGGCTGACCTGCGCTGGCCCGGCTAGCGGGTGTCGGTGAGGAAGCGCCTGCAGACCACCAGGAACGCCTCCGGGTCGTCGGCGTGCACCCAGTGGCCCGCGCGCTTCAGCGTGATCTGGAACATCCGCGGGAACAGTTCCCGCATGATCGGGACGTGCTCGGGCTGCACGTAGGGTGAGAGCCCGCCGGTGACCCAGAAGACGGGGCCCTCGTAGCTTGCGTCGATCGTGCGCCACCCGCCGACCTCGTGCAGCGAGTCGCCCAGCAGGTCGAGGTTCGCGGCCCAGGACCAGTGCTGGCCCTTGTGCCTCAGGTTCTGCAGCAGGAAGCGCCGCACCACAGCGTCGGGGATCTCGTCGGTGAGCAGCAGTTCGGCCTCGGTGCGGCTCTTGATGTGGTCGATGTCGAGGTGCCGCAGCGCGGCGACCAACGCGGCGAACGACTGCGCCGCCTCGTTGCGCGCGGGGGAGATGTCGACCACCATGAGCCGGTCGATCAGTTCGGGGCGACGCAGCGCGACCCGCATCGCGATCTTGCCGCCGAGCGAGTGCCCGATCAGCGCGACCGGGGCGTCGAAGCGTCCGGCGATCCAGTCGGCGACCAGATCGGCCTGGGCGTCGAGGTCGAACTCCTCGGTCCACGGCGAGCGGCCGTGGTTGGGCAGGTCGACCAGGTGCGACGTCGCGACATCGGCAAGCGCAGTCGCGACGGAGGAGAAGTTCTTGCCCTGCCCGAACAGGCCGTGCAGGAAGACGACCTGGCGCGGCCCCGAGCCGATGACGACCTCGTACAGGTTCACGACGCGACGCTCCAGCAGTGCGAGTGCCAGTGCCTGCGCACCTCGAGGCCGGAGTCGTTGCCAAGCGGCGGCGTCGCGGGCCACACCACCACGTGGGCAGTGCCTGGGGCGACGCGCTGCGAGCAACCGGGGCAGCGGTACTCCTTCTCGGAGCGCTGCGCTGGCACGTCGCGCACGATGTAGTCGACGCCGCCCTTGCGGACGCGTCGCTGCGAGCCGCCCGCCAGCAGCGGCCGAGGGGCCCGCAGGTGTTTGGAGGGGCGCTTGGCCATCAGAACAGCCGCTCGTCCGCGTTGTCCATGCCGCGCAGCGCGTCGTAGTCGATGAGGCGGCATTCGATGCCCCGATCGACGGCAAGCGTGCGCGCCTGGGGCTTGATCTGCTGGCCCGCGAAGATGCCGCGGACGGGGGAGAGGGCCGGGTCCCGGTTCATCAGTTCCAGGTAGCGCGTCAACTGCTCGACGCCGTCGATCTCGCCGCGGCGCTTGACCTCGACGGCGACATAGCGGCCGTCCGTGTCGCGCAGCAGCAGGTCGACCGGGCCGATCGGCGTCAGGTACTCGCGCTGGACGAGGGCGAGGCCGTCGCCGAGCGTCGCCGGGTGTTCGGCGAGCAGCACCTGCAGGTGGGCCTCGACGCCGTCCTTCTGGAGGCCGGGGTCGATGCCGAGTTCGTGGGCGGTGTCGTGCAGCACCTCGGCAAGCGAGATCCGCAGCGTGTCGCCGTCCTTCGACTTCACCTGCCACACCTCGGTGACGCCGAGGGCCTCGACGGCGTCAGCCTCGGGCTCGGTGACGCTGAGCGTGCAGGGCGGGCTCATCCAGTTCAGGGGCTTGTAGGCGCGGTCATCGGCATGCACCGACACCGACCCGTCGGCCTTCACGAGGATCAACCGCGTGGCCATGGGGAGATGGGCGGTCAGCCGACCCACGTAGTCGACCTGGCACCGAGCAATCACCAAACGCACCCGAACAACCTACCTTCGCGGTTAGGACGCGTCCAACGCGGGACGCACCATCTCCCGGTAGAGCAGCAGCACCGCGGCGGTCGTCGGGATCGCGATCACGGCCCCGATGACGCCGAACAGCATGCCGCCGATGATGGCAGAAAGCACCACGAGGGCGCCCGGCACCTTCACGGTGCGCTTCATCACGTTGGGGTAGAGCACGTAGGCGTCGAACTGCTGGTAGATCAGGAAGTAGATGATAGTGGCGATGCCGATGTTGGGGTCGACGGCGAACCCGACGATCGCGACCGAGACCATCGCAAGCGATGAGCCGACAAGCGGGATGAAGCAGAACATCGCCACCACGAAGGCCAGCGCGAGGGAGTAGGAGCCGAGGCCCGCGATGTTCATGAACACGAACGCGCACAGCGAGGCGACGGCGACGATCACGAACATGCCGGTGATGTAGCCGGACACGCCGCGGAAGATCTCGTCGGCCAGGTAGCGGGCGCGTGGCCGCTTGCTTGCGGGGGCGAAGGCGTAGATCGTCTCCTTGATGGTGGGGAGCGACGCCAGGAAGTAGATGGTCAGCACCAGCGTGACGATGACGGAGAACACCAGGTTCGCGACCAGTTTGCCCGCACCCATCAGCCCGCCGAAGAGGTTGTTGATCCGGCTGCCCGAGGTGATGAACGACTCGATCTTCTCGACGACCTGGTAGCGCTCCTCGAACTCGCGCAGTTGTGGGTGGTCGGCGAGGTTCTGCAGCAGGCCCGGCAGGTTGCGGGTCAACTGGGTGGTCTGCTCGGTCAGCACCGGCACGAGCGCGGTCAGCCCGAGGGCGATCACGCCGAGCAGTGTGAGCGTCACGATCGTGACGGCGAAGCCCCGGGGGACCCGTCGCCTGGTGAAGAACTCGACGGCGGGGTTCAGCCCGAGCGCCAGGAACATCGCGAGCACGACGAGGATCAGGACGCTCTGGACCGTGAGCACCGCCTGCGCGAGCGCCAGCGCCACCAGCACCCCGACCGCGCCGAGGAAGCCTACGGCGAAGGGCGAGCGCTGCTTCTGCTCGGGGGGCAGCGGTTCGGCAGGCGGCACCGGCTCGATCCGGACCTCCGGTTCGGGCGCGAGCAACTTTCCGGCCCTGCGTGCGGCGCCCCCGAGTACCCGAGCGGCCCCGCTACGAAAGCGGGGCCGCTTCTTGGGCGCCTTTTCCGGGAGGGACTCCGCCGGGGAGTCCGTGCCAGGTTCCTCTTCGCTCACTTTTCCTCGTCGCGGGTGATCACCGTTGTCGGGTCTTCGCTGAACTGGGCGCCGGACTCCTCAGCGAGGGCGCGCAGGTTGTTGAGTTGGCCGAGCGCGTTGGAGCGGCGGGCCTCAAGCGAGGCGATCTCGCGGGTCAACTGCTCCTTGCGCCAGGCGACGCGCTCCTCAAGGTCGGTCTCCTGGTCGCGGGCGCGCTCGCGCATCGCCGTCAGGGTGTCCTCGGACTGGCGGGTCGCCGCGAGCCTGATCTCCTCGGCCTGCTTGACGGCGTCGGTGCGGATCGTGGCGGCCTCGTCTGTCGACTCCTTCACGCGCGCCGCGGCGGCCTCGACCTCCTTCTCGGCCTGCGCGAGGCGCTCCGTGATGGAGTCCTCGGCGGCCTTTGCGGTGGCGAGCGTCTTGGCCAGGGAATCCTCGGAGGCCTTCTGCGCGGTGGCGATGATCTCGGTGGCCTTGCGCTCGGCCTCCTGCTCGCGGCGCAGGCCCTCGACCTTCGCGGTCTCCAGCAGCGCGTCGCTCTTCTGATTGGCGGCGTCGACGATGGACCTGGCGCGCTGCTTTGCGTCGGCGATCATCATGTCGGCATCGCGGCGCGCCTTCTCCAACGCGGCGGCGCCGGCCTCGGCCTGCTCCTGGCGCAGTTGCCGGAGCCCGGACAGGCCGGTCAGCCGGACATCGTCGGCCTCCTGCTGGGCCGCCTCGCGCAGCGCGGCCGCGGTGCGTCGTGCCTCGGTCTTGATCCGCTCGGACTCGTGCTGGGCCTTGTCGATCAGGTCGCCCGCCTGTGCCTCCGCCGCCTTCAGCAGGCCGGTGGCGTGCGCGCCGAGCCGGGTGAAGTCGGTGGTGCCGACCTCGCTGCGCACGTACTCGACCTCGCGCGAGGACTCCCGCAACTGCATCTTCAGTTGCGTCACCTTGGCCTCGACCTCGCGGACGTAGCTGTCCACCGAGTGTCTGTCGTAGCCGAGCATCGCGTGGGGGAAGTTCCCAGCCGCGGAAGCGCTGTCCTCAAAGAGGTTCAGGCCGGTCTCTTCCGTGTCGAGATCGCGATTCGATTCAGTCACGAGCGGTCCTTTCGGTCTCCTGCAGCCGAGCCTAGTCGCTCCGTCTGCCAGATTGACGCTGGAAACACGGCCGGGGCGGGACGGCCTCGTGCCATCCCGCCCCGGTCGTCGTCAGAGGTCGCGGATCAGTGCTCCGCGGGCTCCTTGGGGAGCTCGACGAGCTCGAGAAGCACGCCGCGGGCGTCCTTCGGGTGCACGAAGTTGATGCGCGAACCGCCGGTGCCGCGCTTGGCCTCGGGGAACAGCAGGCGCATGCCGCGCTCGCGCAGCACCTCGGAGACGTGATCCAGGTCGGCGACGCGGTAGGCGAGCTGCTGCATGCCGGGGCCGTTGCGGTCGAGGAACTTGGCGATCGTCGAGTTCTCGTTGAGCGGCGCGAGCAGCTGGATCTTGGCGTTCTCCTCGCCCTGCTCGCCGGTGCCGATCATGGCCTCGGCCACGCCCTGCTCCTCGTTGATCTCGCGGTGCAGCTCGCGCCAACCGAAGACCTCGCTATGGAACTTGACGGCCTCGTCCAGGTCGGGGACGGCCAGGCCGACGTGATCGATGCAGATGAAAAGATCTGAATTCTCCATGTCTCCAAGCTTCCCACACCGCCTTTCGCGGCATGCGGCGGGGTGGCGGAAATCGAGGCCGGTGAGATGGGGGACCGATCGGCCCGTTACGGCGCGTCGCACCCACGCGCGGTTGCGGCGTCGTGCACACTTGTTGACGAACTACGCGAGGAGGACCGCCGTGGGTAATTGGATCAAGAAGATCCTGCTTGTGCTCGTTGTCGCGTTCGTGTTGTTCTATCTGTTCACGCGACCGGAGGCAGCGGCGGAGGCCGTGCGTACCTTCCTGGGCGCCTTCGAATCGATCGGGCGCTTCTTCACCAGCCTCGCGGGGTAACGCGCCGTGAGCCTCCTGGGGCGACTCCTGGAGCCCGACATTGAGGCACACCTGCTCACCGTCGAGGGCGAGGTCGTCATCGACGAGGTCCGCAAACACTGGGCGGCGACGTTCGGGTGGCACTGCCTGATCGCGCTCAGCATCCCGCTTTTCATCGCCATGATCCCGCTCAAGGGGCTGTTCTGGGTGCCCATGACGCTTGGGCTCTGCTGCCTGGCGCTCGGCATCTGGAAGGTGCACGTCGCGTTCATGGACCGCTTCGTGATCACCAACATGCGCGTGTTCCGGGTGCACGGGGTGTTCAACACGCACCTGGCCACCATGCCGATGAGCCGGATCCTCGACATCTCGATGATGCGACCCCTGATGGGGCAGTTGTGCGGGTATGGCCACTTCGTCTTCGAGTCGGCGGCCCAGGACCAGGGCCTGCGCGACATCCGCTACGTCGGGCACCCCGAGCAGCGCGACCTGACCATCCAGCGGGTCATCCAACTCTCCGGCCTGCGCCAGACCATGCAGGTCGAGCGGTGGGCCGTCGACGAGGACGGCACCGAGGAGGACGGCACCTAGTCTCCGCGGCCTCCCGCGTGCGCTTGAGCCTCAACACACGAAGGCGGCGGCCCCCGAAGGGGACCGCCGCCTCGCTGCCTGTCTTGTCTTGCGCTCTGTCTGGTGGCCCTCGTCAGGCGTTCAGGGCCGCGTCGACGAGCGTCTTGGCCGCGGCCTGCACCTCGGCGAGATGCTCCGCGCTCTTCAGGGACTCGGCGTAGATCTTGTACTTGTCCTCGGTGCCGGAGGGGCGCGCGGCGAACCAGGCGTTGTCGGTGGTCACCTTGATGCCGCCGATCGCCGCGCCATTGCCCGGCGCGTGCGACAGGACCGCAGTGATCGGCTCGCCGGCCAGTTCCGTGACGGTGACGTCCTCGGCGCTCAGCTTCGACAGGCGGGCCTTCTGATCGCGGTTGGCGTCGGCGTCGACGCGGGCGTAGTAGGACCTGCCGAACTCGGCCTCCAACTCCGCGTAGTGCTGGCTCGGGGTCTTGCCGGTGACGGCGAGGATCTCGGAGGCGAGCAGGGCGAGCAGGATGCCGTCCTTGTCGGTGGTCCAGGTGGTGCCTGCCATCGTCAGGAAGGAGGCGCCAGCCGACTCCTCGCCGCCGAACCCGATCGACCCGTCCGTCAGGCCGGGCACGAACCACTTGAACCCGACGGGGACCTCGACGAGGCGTCGACCCAGCTTCGCGGCCACCTTGTCGATCAGCGAACTCGACACGAGCGTCTTGCCGACGCCCGCCTCGGGCGACCACCCGGGACGGTTCGCGAACAGGTAGTTGATGGCAACGGCCAGGTAGGCGTTGGGGTTCATCAGGCCCGCGTCGGGTGTCACGATGCCGTGCCGGTCGGAGTCGGCGTCGTTGCCCGTGGCGAGCGAGTAGGCGCCGCGCTGCTGCACGAGGGAGGCCATCGCGTTGGGGGAGGAGCAGTCCATCCGGATCTTGCCGTCGGTGTCGAGCGTCATGAAGCGCCACGTCGGGTCGACGACGGGGTTGACCACCTCGATGGGGAGGCCCTGCTCCGCGAGGAACTGCCAGTACTGCACCGATGCGCCGCCCATCGGGTCGGCACCGTGCCGCAGGCCGGAGTTGCGGATCGCGTCGAGGTTGAGGACCTGCGTCAACTCGCTGCAGTAGGGGGTCTTGTAGTCGTAGCGCGTGACCTCGCCCGCGATCTGCTCGTACGGGTGACGCTTGATGGAGCGGTAGTCGCCGAGCAGTTCGTTCGCGCGGGCCGCGATCACCTTGGTCGCGTCGGTGTCTGCGGGGCCACCGTTGGGCGGGTTGTACTTGAAGCCGCCGTCGCGGGGCGGGTTGTGCGAGGGGGTCACCACGATGCCGTCGGCCAGGCCGTCGCGTCGGTCCAGGTTGTAACGGATGATGGCGCGCGACACGGCAGGGGTCGGGGTGTACTCGTCCTCGCGCTCGGCGAGCACCTCGACGCCGTTGGCGTGCAGCACCTCGATCGCCGTCTTCCAGGCGGGGGAGGACAGCGCGTGGGTGTCCTTGCCGATGAACAGCGGGCCGGTGGTGCCCTGCGCGGCCCGGTACTCGACGATCGCCTGCGTGGTGGCGGCGATGTGGGCCTCGTTGAATGCGGTGTCGAGGCTGGAACCACGGTGACCGGAGGTACCGAAGACGACCTGCTGGTCCGGGTTGTCCGGGTCGGGAATCAGGTCGTAGTAGGCCGCGATGACCTCGTCGACGTTGATCAGATCAGATTCTTGGGCAGGCAGCCCTGCGCGCTCGTGTGCCATGCTCAACATCCTATGGCCGTTGGTTGAAGGCGGGCCCCTTCCCCGCCAAGATAGAACCCATGACCGATGCGAACTTCAACCGTCCTGGCGCCGTCGACCTCTCAAGCCTGTCGGGGGGTGCCGCTCCGGCGGCCGGAGGCTTCGTGACGAGCGTCACCGAGGCGGACTTCCAGACCCTGGCGAACCAGTCGATGCAGTACCCGGTCATCCTCGAGTTCTTCTCGCAGCGCGACCCCGCGGGCCAGGAGGTGTCGACGACGCTGGCCGGCCTCGTCAATGCCGGGGGCGGGCGCTTCCTGCTTGGCCGGATCGACGTCGACGCGGAGCCGAGGCTCGCGCAGGCGCTCGGCGTGCAGGCGGTGCCGACGGTGGTTGCGCTGATCGGCGGCCAAATGGCCCCGCTGTTCCAGGGCACGATGGCCTCGGACGAGATCTCCGCTCTGCTGGACCAGGTGGCCCAGTTGGCCGTTGCGAACGGCCTGACGGGTCGGGCCCAGCCGGTTGCCGGTCCCGCGCCTGAGGGCGATGACGCGGCCGGCGCCGCGCCGGTGAACCCGCGGTTCGACAAGGCGGACGCCGCCCTGGAGGCGGGCGACTTCGCGAAGGCCGTCGAGGAGTTCGACGCTCTGCTGAAGGAGACGCCGCACGATCCGGAGGTGCTTGCCGGCCGAGCCCAAGCCGCGCTGCTGCAGCGCTCGTCCAGCTTCGACGGGGCTGCCATCGTCGCCGATGCGGCGGCTAAGCCCGACGACATCGACGCCCAGTTCGATGCGGCCGACCTGGAGGTCATCAACGGCCGGTACGAGGAGGCCTTCGACCGCCTTCTGGGATTGGCGGCTGAGAGCACGCCCGAGGACCGCGATCGGATCCGGCTGCGGATCCTCGACCTGTTCGAGATCGCAGGTCGCACCGAGCCCGTGGTGCTGAAGGCCCGCCGTCGCTTGGCGACCGTCCTGTTCTGAGCCTCTCGCTGCTGATTGACCCGGTGGGCGGCGCGGACCGGGACCAGCTTGTCGAAATCTTCGGGACCTTGCGTGAGGACTTGGCCACCCGTTCCCCGAGCTCGTCGAGGGGTCCGATCGCCGTTCAATGCCGACGTCTTCATCGCCCACCCCCGGACAGCAGTGCCGGTCAGCCGCGGCCGGGAGCCGGGCGGCGTTGCTGCTGGTCTCCTTGGGAGCCTGGTTCTGGCGCGGTGCAGTTTGTTGAGGCCGCCCGGCGTCCCGTCCGCGTCTGCCCGGTCGCTTGCGTCTGTTTGTGGTTGGGTGCCGTGCCCTGGAGTACGCGACCGCGGCGCGCGCCTCCCGGTCGCCCCGTCCGGGTCGGGTTTGGTCGAGGCGTGAGGCCGGTTCCTGCCTGGTTGGGCTGGGCATGCGGCGCGGAAGGGGCGACGGAGGCTCACGGCCGTATTCTCGGCGCCTCGCGTCTGGCTCGTGGCGTGGTTGCGTCTCTGAGAAGGAGCGTGCCTCGCTTCGTCGTTGCCGGAGTCTGTTGGAGGGGCCGAATGTCGCTGCAGCCTTGGGTGGGCCTGTGGCCGGTCGCTGCTGATTGAGCCGGTGGGCGGCGCGGAGCGGCGACCAGCGTGTCGAAATCCTCGTGACGTTGTGTGAGGACTTGAGCACCGTTCCCTGAGCTTGTCGAAGGGTCCGGTCGCCGTTCAATGCCGACGTCTGCATCGCCACCCCGGACAGTCGTGCCGGTCAGCCGCGGCCGGGAGCCGGGCGGCGCCATGGTCGGTTTCGCTGGCTTGCTCGGTGTGCTTGTGGTCGGGTGGTTGAGGCCGCCCGGCGTTCCGTCCGCGCCTGCACGGTTGCCAGCGTTCTGTTGATGGTTGGATGCGGTGCCCTGGAGTACGCGACCGCGGCGCGCGCCTCCCGGTCGCCCCGCTCGGCGCGCGTTTGGTCGAGGCGTGAGGCCAGTTCCTGCCTGGTCGGGCTGGGCATGCGGCGCAGAAGGGGCGACGGGGGCTCACGGCCGTATCTTCCCGGCCCGTCACGTTCCGCTCCTGGCGTGGTTGCGTTGGGGCTTGCGATCGGCTCCACCAGGCGCGCCTGACCGGACGACGCCCGTCGAGTCGAGACAACCAGAACCAGAACAGTGCCCTGGCGGGCTAACCAACCCGTCTTCTGTCACTTCAGCAGACCCCGGTCGCCCGGTTCGGGCGTCGCTTGGCGACCGTCCTGTTCTGATGCGCCACGGGCCCCGGCTCCGCCCTTGAGAGTGGAGCCGGGGCCGGCATGCTCCTAGCCCCGCTCAGGGCGAGGTGGTCGGCTCCCCTTCAAGGCCGCGTCGGTAGCGGTCCCAGATCTGGCGCAGCCGGGCATGATCCTCGCCGGTCAACCGTTCCTGCGAGTGGGCGATCCCCGTCGCGTAGTAGGTGTCCGGAATCCCCAGCAGGGGCTGCAACTCGGCATAGGCCAGCCAGCGCCGACGGTCGATCATCAGGTCATCGTCGGTGTCGATCAGCCAGTTCGGCGAGCAGATGCGGGCCAACTCGGCCCGGTTGCCCATCACGCCGAGCACGTCGCCGCAGTCGCCGTCGAGGTCGTTGAGCCGCAGCACGTCGATCACGTCCTCCAGATAGGGGTTGGCGGCATGCGACATGATCATCGCGTCCGGCTTGATCCGGTGAGCGGCGCCGTGCAGCAACTCGAGGTGCAGCCGAATCAGTTCGATGCCCCAGGCCTCGCCGCTCGTCGAGATCAGGGTGTCGCGGCCCTCACCGAGGCGGGGGTAGAGCAGCGACTCGTCCGTCTCGTTGATCAGCCCACCGAAGTGGGGGATCCGGCTCACGAACCGGCCGCTCTCGGAGGCCACACACTGGGTGAAGTCGATCTTGAACCCGTCCGCGTCCAGGCAGCCGGGGTCCGGGGAGATCATGAGCCGCACCTGCTCTGCGAGGATCGACGCGTAGGCCGCGGAGGTAGGGTCGGGCGCCACGGGCACACCGTCGAGCGTCATGCAGGCCTCCGCCGGGAGGCCCTGGTGGACGACCGGCGCGTGCCAGAGCAGTACCCGGCGACCGTGGGCGTGCTGCTCGTCGATGAAGGCGCGCATGTCGCCCCAGCGGTCGGGGTCGGGGACCCCCAGCGCAGGGTCCTTTGCCCAGCCCATGTCGATGACGATCGTGCCCGGATCGATCCCGGCCTCGTCGAGGGCGGCGAGGTAGTTGCGGTAGCGCAGTTCGGTGCAGTACGAGGTGACGTTGATGAAGGTGCCGTTCTCGTGGCCGGCGTGGTCGCGCCGGTAGTCGAAGCGCATCTGCCCCCATCCGCAGAAGATCGGCTCCCGCCACCACGCAGGGGTCGGGCGGGGAGACGGCTCGGGCAGCCTGCCGGTGGCCCGGAGGTGGCTCACTGCGGCCGCGACTCCAGCGTTGCCGTCGCCGTCGCCGAACCCGATCACCACCTCGGGAAGCGAGTAGGTCCCGTCCACCCTGGTGTGCCCCTCGTAGGTCAGCCTGAAGCTGACGCCCTGGGAGCCGGTGTAGTCGAAGCTGTGCATCGTGAAGGCCCCCGGTCGTGGCGCCGCGGCGACCCAGAACGACTCGGCTCCGGAGCCGAAGACATAGACCAGCGGCGGCGGGCTCAGCCACTGCTGGGCCGCCAACGTGTCGTCGGCATCGGTCGGGATCTGCACCTGCGCCTCGAACCAGTCGAAGCGCGGCACGTAGACGTCCTCGGCCAGGGTCCTTCCGGGCGCGGTCGTCGACGCAAGCAGCCTGGCGTCGGTGATGCGCAGGTCGTTGCCGGTCACCTCGACGCGGTAGGTGACCCTGTTCGCGGTGATGCTCAGGTGCACGACCTTCGCGGCCCACACCGCCGACGAGTAGCTGAGCGTCGCCCGGATCTCGTCCGTGCCGCGGGTCACCTCGACCGACTGCACGACGGTCGCGTCGTCCCGGGAGCCGAGGACATCGATCTGCGGGTCGAGTGGCACGTCGAGCAGCAGTCGCCCCGTCGTGGCGCTGCGCACCGTCAGCCTTCCACCGTCGGGGTCGATGTCGGCTACCACGGTTCCCGACGCGTCCTGAGGCTCGAGGGTCGGGTCGTCGGTATCATCCCTTTTCTGCACCGGCCAGCATTCCCTTCATAAACTGCTTCTGGAGGAGGAGGTAGGCGATCACCACTGGGATCACGCCGATCAGCGAGGCCGCGGCGGCGGCCCCCAGGTTGTTGCCCTGCTGGGAGAAGAAGGAACCGATCGCCGGGGCGATGGTGCGCATCTGCTTCGTGGTGAGCATGTAGAGCGACATCTGGTAGTCGTTCCAGATGAACACCCCTGTGATGATCACGACGGTCGCGGTGACCGGCTTCAGCAGCGGCATGATGACGTGGACGAAGATCTGGAAGCGGTTCGCCCCGTCGAGCAGGGCGGCCTCCTCCAGCGACGCGGGGATCGCCTTGATGAACGAGGCGTAGAGGAAGATGCTGAGCGGCAACTGACCGCTGACCATGATCAGCACGATCCCCCAATAGGTGTTCACCCCGCCCAGCGAGTTCATCAGGGAGTAGATCGGCACCAGGATGCTCAGCGGCGGGATCATCAGTGAGCCGACGAACGCCATCAGCACGACGGTGTTCCAGCGGCTCGTCCGGCGGGCAAGCGGGTATCCGGCCAGCGCCCCCGCGACGACGACGAGGGCCGTGGCGGCCACGGTGACGATGACGCTGTTGCCGACGGCGGTCAGCATCCCGCCGCGCTCGATGGCGGTGACGAAGTTGCCGAGGTAGAGCCCCGTCGGCGGGAGCCAGCGGGTGGACAGATCGGTGCGCGGCTTGAGGGCGACCGTCGCCGCGACATAGAAGGGGACCAGTTGCGCCAGGGCGATCAGTACCACCACGATCCCGGCCGCGAACACGGCGCCCCTGCGGAGGACTGACATGTCACACGTCCGATCGGTTGCGATTGAACAGGCCGTTGAGGACGACCGTCACGGTCATGATGAGCAGGAAGAGCGTCACGCCCATCGAGGAGGCGTAGCCCGCGCTCTGCGCGTCGAAGTAGGTCACTCCGAGGAAGGTGGAGACCGAGTTCGTCGAGTAGCCGGGTCCGCCGTTGGTGAGCACCTTGATGATGTCGAAGAGCTTCAGCCCGCCGATCAGGTTCAGCACGACGCTGGTGGCGATCGCGGGGCGCAGCATCGGCAGCGTGATGTGGCGGAACTGACGGGCGGGACTCGCCCCGTCGAGGGCCGAGGCCTCGTAGTAGACCTGCCCGATGCCCTGCAACCCCGCCAGGTAGATGATCATCGAGAGGCCGACGAACTGGAGCGAGTTGACCAGCACGATGATCGCGATCGACGCCTCGGGGGTCGCCAGCCAGGCGATCCTGTCACCGCCCAGGGCAACCACGACGTCGTTGAGCGCGCCCCGGTTGTACTGCAACAGCAGGTAGTACATCGTGCCCATGATCACGGGCGAGACCAGCACGGGAAGGTAGATGACGGCGCGCAGCACCGTGTTGCGCCTGGTGGGTCGGTCGAGGGCCAGCGCAAGCCCGAGCCCGAGCACCTGCTGCACGATGGTGCTGCCGAAGCCGTAGATCAGGGTGTTGACCAGGACTACGCGGAAGGTGGGGTCGCCAGCAAGCCGCAGGTAGTTGTCGAGGCCGACGAAGCTGCGCGCCGCGCTGAACCCGTCCCAGTCGGTGAGGGAGATCTGGACCCCGCTCAGCAGCGGGTAGACGGTGAAGACGGCGAAGATCAGCAGGGCGGGCAGGTAGAAGAGGTTGATCTGCCAACCGCTCCGGGACCGGCGGCTGGCGCTGGGTCGGTCGGTCACGACGACTCCTGGCTAGGTGGTGGGCCGGCCGCCGTCGGGCGGCCGGCTCGCTCAGTTTCCGGCGGACAGTTGCTCGAAGTCGGCAGCAACCTTGTCGAGGGCATCGCTCACCGATGCCTGCTTGGTCAGCACGCTCTCAGTGGTCGACACGATGCTGTCCCACGCGCCGTTGGGCATGTAGACCCTGTCGAAGTAGGGGACCGTCTCGACCTTGCCGACGTAGGTGTCGAAGCTCGCCTGAAGTCCGCCCAGGTCGGCGGTTGCGGTGGTCAGCCCCGGTGCGGAGCCCGCGGTCTTGGCCAGGGCCCCGAGGTTCTCGGGCTGGGCCAGGAAGGCCAGGTAGGCCTTCGCAGCCTCCGGGCTCTTCGTGTCCTTCCAGATCCCCAGCGCGTTCTTCTCGCCGCCGACCAGGTAGGGGTCGCCGCCGGAGGCCGAGGGGATCGGCATGAAGCCGACCTTTGCGTCCGGGTTGTAGGTGTAGGCGCCCACCGCCACGAAGTTCATCAGGAAGGAGAACCCGGCCTTGCCCTCGGCCAGCGCCGCAGAGATGTCGTCGGTGGTCGCCGAACTGTAGTCGGGGTTGTAGTAGCCCGCGTCGCGCCACTGAGCCACCTTGTCGAGCGCCACCTGGTACGGCTCGCGCTGGAACTTGTGCTCCGACATCGCCTTCAACTGCTCCTCGCTGAAGGCGCCGGGGGCGATCCAGTCGACGAACAGGCCGGTCGGCCAGCGGTCCTTGCCCGCCGTGTAGATGGCCGTGGTCCCGGAGGCGGCGATGTCGGCGGCCGCCTTGTCGAAGGCCTCCCAGGTCGTGATGTCCTTGGCCTGCCAGCCGGCCGCCTTCAGCACGTCCTCGTTGTAGAGGATGCCCGCGATGTCGACGTCGATCGGCAGGGCGTAGAGCGCGCCCTCAGGCGAGACCATGGCGGGCTTCAGGGCAGGGGACAGGTCGGCGGCCCACTTCTCGTCCTGGAGCGGGGTGAGGAACTCGGAGTAGCGCAGCAGCGACCAGCCGTGCGTCATCCAGATGTCGGGAATATTGCCGGAGGCGAGGCGGGTCTTGACCTCGCCCTCGTGGTCTGTGCTCGAGGGGACCAGTTCGATGGTGACATCGGGGTTGGCGGCGAGGAAGGCGTCGGTGAGCTCCTCGTACTTCAGGTAGAGGTCCGAGTCGACCGCGGCCCCCGTCATGAACTCGAGATCGCCCGACAACCCGGCGGCTTGGCTGGCATTGGGGGTCTCGCTCGGCTGGGTGCCCTGCCCCGAGCCTGAGCATCCCGCCAGCAGGGTGCAGAGCGCGGCCATCGCGGCCGTCGGCACCAACAGGCGCTTCTTCATTGACAGTCCTCCTTGACTGGGAACTTGGTCGTTCCATGCGAACGTTCACACGACGGTAACTCTCGCAGCGGCACCGCGTCAAGGGTGTTGGGGAAATGTGATGGTTCGCATGGAAGTGCGCTAGGCTTCCAGAGGATCAGGCATCGTCGCCCGTGTCGAGCCGCGAGGAGAGAGGGAGCATGTGAACGATCAACGGCCCCCATCGCTGAAGGATGTGGCGCGCATCGCAGGCGTCACTTACCAGACCGTCTCCCGGGTGATCAACGCAAGCCCCAACGTGCTGCCGGAGACCCGCGCCCGGGTGCTTGCGGCCGTCGAGCACGTCGGGTACCGCCCGAACCTGGCCGCGCGGGCACTGAAGGTGGGGCGCACTCGATTGCTCGGCGTCCTGTGCATCGGCACCGGCGCATTCGAGACGCCCTCGACCATGGAGGGCATCGAGAACGCCGCCACAGAGGCCGGTTACGCGGTGACCTTCGCGAGCACGCGCTCACGGAAGGCCGCCGACGTGAAGCGGGTGGTCGACGTCCTGGTGGATCAGCGCGTCGATGGAATCATCCTGATGGCCCCGCAGACGACCACCGACGTGGCCGCCCTTCCTCTTCCGGAGGGGCTCCCCGTTGTGATGGTGGAGGGAGACCCCGACAGCGAGGCGGTCGGCGTGGCGCTCAATCAGGCCGACGGGGCAAGGGCCGCGACCGAGCACCTTCTCGACCTCGGGCATGAGAGCGTCTGGCACGTGTCCGGGCCGGCCGACTGGTTCGACTCCGTGGAACGGCAGCGCGGCTGGCGGGAGGCGCTCGAGGCGCGCGGACGGGAGATCCCGCCGCTCCTGTTCGGTGACTGGCATCACCAGTCCGGTTACGAGGCCGGGCGGGTCCTTGCCGGGATCCGGGCAGTGACAGCCGTCTTCGCCGCCAACGACTCGATGGCGCTCGGCATCATGCACGCCCTCCACGACGCCGGCCGGTCCATCCCGTCAGAGGTCAGTGTGGTGGGCTTCGACGACCTTCCGGAGGCCGCCCATTCGTTCCCGCCCCTGACAACGGTCCGGCAGGAGTTCTTCAGCATCGGGCACGCGAGCATTGGGCTGTTGATCCGCCAGATCGAGGACCCGGGGGTTGCGGTGGAGTCGGTGCGGGTGGCCCCTGAGATGGTGCTGCGTTCCAGTACCGCGCCACTCAGCCCGATCGACACCCGACCAGTCGAGCGGGCCTAGCCGAGCCGCAGGACGGCGGCGCCGGGGCAGGAGAGGACCAGTTCGGTCGGGTTCGGCCGGGCGACCTCGCTCCACCTCGCCACGACCTCGTCGCGCTCATCGATCCTGACCCTGGACTCCGAGCGCGTCGCGACCACCAGGAAGTCGCCTCGACGCATCGCTACCGTGTTCGGGTCGACGACGTCGACGCGGACCTCGCTCAGGTGCGGGTCGCGCAGATCCTCGTGGGCGCGGCGCAGCCCGATCAGCGTCTCGTACCAGGCGAGCATCCGGGCGTGGCCTGCCTCCGACCTCTCGTCCCAGTCGAGCTTTGCCGAGTCGAACGTCGACGTCGCCTGCGGGTCGGGGGTGGCGGCGTCCCAGCCCATCGCGGCGAACTCGCGGGCGCGGCCCTGCGTCACCAGGGGGCCGAGCTCAGGGCCGAGGTGGCTGAAGAACGGGAACGGCGCGCTGGCCGCCCACTCCTCGCCCATGAACAGCATCGGCGTGAAGGCAGACAGCAGGTAGAGGGCGGCCGCTGCCGCCTGGTCGTCGGGGCCGGCGTGCTGGGCGAACCGGTCGCCGACGGCGCGGTTGCCGACCTGGTCGTGGTCCTGCAGGAACACCACGAACGAGTGGCCGTCGTAGTATGGGCTGGTCGGGTCGACCGGGGCGCCCCAGTCCTGGCCGCGGAACCGGGAGTAGCCGCCGTCGTGGATGAACACGCGTGTCAGTGCCTTCGCGAGTTCCTGCGCGTCGCCGAAGTCGACGTAGTAGCCCGACTGCTCGCGGCCGAAGAAGGCGTGCAGCGCGTGGTGGACGTCGTCGGCCCACTGCGCGTCCATGCCCCGCGCCTCCGGTTCGGTGCCCACCGGCATCACCATGGTCGGCCGGTTCAGGTCCGACTCGGCGATCAGCGTCATGGCCCGGCCCGTCTCGGCCTCCCAGTCGGCCTTTCGCAGCGCCAACTCCGCCAGGAAGTGCGTGGGGGAGTCGTCGGCCAGCGCGTGCACCGCGTCGAGGCGGAGCCCGTCGACGCCGACGTCGACCAGGAAGTGGCGTGCCGAGCCGATCAGATAGTCGCGCACCTGGGCCGATCCGACGTCGTCGAGGTTGATCCCGTCGCCCCACGGCGTCTGGTGCCGCGGGCTGAAGTACGGACCGAAACGCGACACGTAGGCGCCCTCCGGGCCGAGGTGGTTGTGCACCACGTCGAGGATCACGCCGAGCCCCTTGTCGTGCGCGGCGTCGACGAAGCGCACCAGCGCCTCCTGGCCGCCGTAGGCCTCGTGCACCGACCACGGCGCGACCCCGTCGTAGCCCCAGCCCCGCTCGCCGGCGAACGCGGCCAGCGGCAGCAGTTCGACGGCGTCGACGCCGAGCGCGACGAGGTCGTCCAGCCGGGCGACCGCGGCGTCGAGGGTGCCCGCCGCCGTGAAGGTGCCAACGTGCATCTCGTACAGGACGCCGCCCAGCACCTTCCGACCGGGCCAGTTCGTCGCCCTGCCGAAGACCGCCGGGTCGACGACGCGGCTCAGGCCGTGCACGCCGTCGGGAAGGCTGAGCGAGCGCGGGTCGGGGAACGGCCCGTCGCCGTCGACCATGAACCCGTACCGCTCGCCAGGCAGGAGGGCCCGCTCCGGCTCGTACCAGCCGTCGGATCCCGGCAGCATCGCGAGGTCGCTTCCGTCGCCCAGTCGCAGCGACAGCGAACCGGCGGACGGCGCCCAGATTGTCCCCGCCGTCACGGGGCCACCGTCAGCAGGGCGACGGGACGCTGCTGCAGCACCTCGGCGAGCGGCACCTGCCCGCCGTCGAACTCGCGGCCCGACAGCGCGTCGCGCCAGCGGCCCTCGGGCAGGATGATCTGGTGCTCGCCCCAGCCGCCGCGCTCCGTCAGTTGGGAGTTGAACCGCGCCGCGACGGTGATCGCGGTGAGTCGCTCCTCGCCCGCGACGCCGCGCGCGAACGCGACCGCCTGCCCCGACGTGGTGGCCACCGGCGAGTAGGACGAGGTGGCTCCCCGGAAGGCATCGGGGTGGTCCCGGCGCAGCCGCAGCGCCTCCCTGACCACCAGCATCTTCTCCGCGTCCAGGGAGATGGCGTCGGTGTCGGCAAGCAGCGCGCGGCGCGCGCCGTAGTCGACGGGGCGACGGTTGTCGGGGTCGACCAGCGACAGGTCGACGATCTCGTTGCCCTGGTACAGGTCGGGCACGCCGGGCATGGTCAGTTGGATCAGCTTGGAGCCAAGGATGATGCCGCGGGTCGTCTCGTAGCTTGCCTCGACGAACGCGTCGAGCGCCGCCGCGACCCGCTCGTCGGCGAGGGCCACCGTGGCGAAAGACTGGACGGCGTCCTCGTAGGCCGCGTCGGGGGCGGTCCAGGTGGTGTGCGCCTTGGCCTCCCGCATCGCCTTGGTGAGGTAACCGGAGAGCCGCTCGCCGCTGATCGGCGCGGCGCCTGCGGCCGTGCCCGGCAGCCGCCAGGTCGCGGCGAGGGTCTGCCACAGCAACAGTTCGGTCGGCCCGTCGACCAGCGGTGACCTGGCGTCCTCGGTCGCCGACCTCAGCTCGGTGAGGCACGCGTCCCACTCCTTCGCGTGCTCGAGCATCGCCGACATCCGGGCCCGGACGTCCTCGGAGCGCTTCGTGTCGTGAGTCGACAGAGTCGTCATCGTGGCGGGCCACTCGGCGCCGAGTTGGGAGCAGAAGTCGTGGAAGGCATCGGCTGAGATGCCGACGATGGTCGGCTCGCTTCCCACCTCGTTGACGGCCAGGAAGCGCGTCCAACGGTAGAAGGCCGTGTCCTCCTTCGACTTGGCCATCACGGGGCCGCAGGTCTGCGCGAAACGGATCATGAACTCCGCCCGCAGCGCCTCGACGGGATCGTCGCCGGACTCGGAGCGGTGCGAGATGCTCGGAAGCGTCTCGGCGCCGCCTCCCTTACCCGCGGGGGCGTCGCCAAGCACGAGTCGCACGATCAGGTCGAGCGTCGAGGACTCGTCTTCGACCAGTTCGGGACGCACCCGGTCGGCGGCCTCCGCGATCACCTGACGCTCCGCCTCTGGCGCGGCGATGCCCGGCTCGACATAGGCGCGGTAGCGGTCCATCTGGACGAGCAGCTCCGCGATGGTGCGGCCGATCTCGCGCCTGGTGTGGTCGTAGAGCGCCAGGTCGGACTCGCAGATCGCCACCGCGATCGACGTCAGCCGGTTGACCTCCGTGAACAGCATGGTGCGCACGACCTCGCGCTTGGCGGCGAGCAGCACCTGCGAGAAGCCTCCCTCACCGGCGCCGCCCAGCCGCTCCCAGATCTCGTCGAGCTTCGGAAGCTGGTTGGGGTCGTTGAACAGGCCCTCGACGCGCAGCAGCGAGTCGTAGCCCGTGGTGCCCGCGCAGCGCGAACCGGGGGGCAGCTGCTCGTGCGGTTCCAGGATCTTCTCGACGACGACCCAGGCGCCGCCCGTTGCACGGTGCAGCCTCTGCAGGTAGCCGCGCGGGGTGGCAAGGCCGTCGGGGTGGTCGATCCGGAACCCGTCGATCAGCCCCTCGCGGAACAACTCGAGCAGCAGTTTGTGGGTGGCGTCGAACACGTCGTCGTCCTCGACGCGCAGCGCGGCCAGGGTGTCGACGTCGAAGAAGCGGCGGTAGTTGAGTTCCTCGTTGGCGACCTTCCAGTAGGCCAGCCGGTACCACTGGCGCTCCAGCAGTTCGTCCAGCGGAAGGTCCTCGGTGCCGGGCCGGATCGGGAAGACGTGGTCGAAGTAGGCGACCACCGGCTCCTCGTGCCCCCCGACGTCGCGCGTCTCGACGCGGATGTTGCCGTCGGCCAGTTCGTCACCGATCCGACGGCCGAGCACCGGCATCAGGACCGCGCGAGACGAGCTCAGGTCGACGTCGAACCAGGCGGCGTAGGCCGACGCGGCGCCGTTGCCCAGCACGTCCCACAGGGCGGCGTTCTTCCAGATCGGCGTCGGGACCGCCATGTGGTTGGGCACCACGTCCACGACGATGCCGAGGCCCGCCGCGTGCGCGGCGTCTGCGAGCCGCCGGAAGCCCGCCTCGCCGCCGCAGTCGGCGGAGATACTGGTGTGGTCGACGACGTCATAGCCGTGCATCGAGCCAGGGGCGGCCTGCAGGATGGGGGAACAGAAGATGTGCGTGACGCCGAGGTCGGCCAGGTAGGGGACCTGGGCGACCGCGTCGTCGAAGGTGAATCCCTCGTTGAGCTGGAGCCGGTAGGTCGACGTGGGCAGGGCGAGATCTGATCGTTGCTGCACGCCGCCACTCTATTGGAGTCGGCGGTCTGGGGCTGTTCGACGGGTCGCCTGGGATTGGCTTGGCGTTGAGCAGCAATCGGGGTTCGTTGTCGGTTGTAACGTGAAAACGGCTCGGGTTGGGCATCGAACGTGGATTACTGCTCAACGCAGGTCCCGACCGCCGGCGCGAGATGTGCCGATGGCTGCGCGGTCGGCTGTTGCTTGGCGTTGAGCAGCAATCGGGGTTCGTTGTCGGTTGTAACGTGAAAACGGCTCGGGTTGGGCGTCGAACGTGGATTACTGCTCAACGCAGGTCCCGACCACCGGCCTCACGTCGCGTCGAGGTAGCCGGCCTCCGTGTAGCCCTGCCTGCCCTCCAGCATCAGGGCGATCCTGCGAGCGGACAGTTCCGTCACGTGGTCGGTGACCATCGCGGGCGCGACCCAGTGCAGTGCCTTGATCTCCCGGTCGGAAGGGGCGAGCGTCGCGACCGTCGCCGCGTCCACCACTCCGGCGTCGAAGATGAACTCGACGGCGTCCGACCAGCCGAGGTAGGGCGGCATCCAGTCCGCCAGCAGCGGCTGACCCAACCGGACCTCCAGGCCGATCTCCTCGAGGATCTCGCGCTCGGCGGCCGCCTTGGGTGGCTCGCCGACCTCTGCGACGCCGCCCGGCAACTCCCAGTCCGACTTGTAGGTCGTCTCCAGCAGCAGCACCCGGCCCGCCTCGTCGCGCAGCAGCGCGTGCGCGATCACCCGCTTGGTCGGCAGGATCGAGTTCAGCACCCCCGAGTGGCCGTGCACGCCGTAGACGGGGTCGACCGCCAGCCGGGCGTAGATCAGCGAGTCGCGGTAGTCGCCCGGCTCGCGCTCGAGCGACGCGCGAAGCCTTCCCTCCAGGCGGAAGCCCGCGCGGTGCAGCGCGGTGCGCGCGGCGGTGTCCCATTCGGGGATCTCGACCTGCAACCGGCGCAGCCCGCGGCCCACCAGGACATCGTCAGCGGCGAGCGAGACGGCGCGCTGCAGGGTCTCCACGTCGACGCGTTGCTCGTCCCAGCGCAGATTGCCGGTGGAGCCGTTGACGTCGACGTGGACCTGGAACTCGGTCACGACACCACGCTGCGGCGCAGCCAGATGGAGCCGAGCGGCGGCACCGTGACGCGGGCGCGGGCCGGGAAGTGACCCCACGGCTCGGGGGTCGCGGTGACCTCGCCGAGGTTGCCGAACTCGCCGGAGCCGTCGTAGATCGGGGCGTCGGTGTTGAGGATCTCCTCCCACGCGCCCTCCTCGGGAAGGCCGATCTCGTAGTCGGTCAGCGGCTCGGGGGAGAAGTTGGTCACGCACGCGACATGGTTGCCCCGCGAGTCGTTGCGCACCCACGACAGCGTGTTGTGGGCGGCGTCGTCAGCGTTGATCCAGGTGAAGCCCGCCGGGTCGTTGTCGAGTTCGTACAGGGCCGAGTTGTCCCGGTAGATGTGGTTCAGGTCGCGGAACAGGCGCTGCAGGCCGCCGTGGCCCCACAGCTCCGAGACCCACCACTCGAGGCTCGCGGCCTCGTTGAACTCGGGGCGCTGGCCGAACTCGCAGCCCATGAAGACCAACTGCTTGCCGGGGAAGCTCCACATGTAGGAGTAGAAGGCGCGAAGCGTCGCGAACTTGCGCCAGTCGTCCTGCGGCACCTTGTTGATCATCGAGCCCTTGCCGTGCACGACCTCGTCGTGGCTGATCGGCAGCACGAAGTTCTCCGAGTACTGGTAGACCATCGCAAAGGTCAGCAGGTTGTGCTCGTACTGGCGGTAGATCGGGTCGAGCTGCAGGTAGCGCAGCGAGTCGTTCATCCAGCCCATGTTCCACTTGAAGCCGAACCCGAGGCCGCCCTCGTGGACGGGCTTGGTGACGCCGGCGAAGCTGGTCGACTCCTCGGCGATCATCACGACGCCGGGCTCACGCTCGTACAGGTGACGGTTGACGTAGCGCAGGAAGTCGATGGCCTCGAGGTTCTCGCGGCCTCCGAACTCGTTGGGCACCCACTCGCCCTCCTCGCGGGAGTAGTCGAGGTACAGCATCGAGGCGACGGCGTCGACGCGCAGGCCGTCGATGTGGAACTCCTGGATCCAGTACAGCGCGTTGCTGACCAGGAAGCTCTTCACCTCGTTGCGGCCGTAGTTGAAGATGTAGGTGCCCCAGTCCATGTGCTCGCCCTGGCGCGGGTCGGCGTGCTCGTAGAGCGCGGTGCCGTCGAAGCGCCCGAGCGCCCACTCATCCTTGGGGAAGTGCCCCGGCACCCAGTCCATGATGACGCCGATGCCCGCCTGGTGCAGCCGGTCGATCAGGTAGCGCAGGTCGTCAGGCTTGCCGAAGCGCGACGTGGGGGAGAAGTAGCCGGTGACCTGGTAGCCCCAGCTCGGCGCGAACGGGTGCTCGGCCACCGGCATGAACTCGACGTGCGTGTAGCCCTGCCACTTGACGTAGCTGACCAGTTCCTCGGCAAGGTCGAGGTAGCTCTTGCCCTGACGCCAGCCGCCGAGGTGCACCTCGTAGACGCTCATCGGCTCGGCGTGCGCCTTGGCTTCGCGGCGGCGCTGCATCCAGTCGTCGTCGGACCAGACGTACTTCGACTCGTAGACGATCGACGCGTTCGCGGGGGCCTGCTCGCTGAAGCGGGCCATCGGGTCGACCTTCTCGATCCAGCGGCCGTCCTCAGTCTCGATCCGGTACTTGTACAGCGTTCCCTCGCCGAGGCCCTCGATGAAGGTGGCCCACACGCCGCTGCCGGGGACCAGTTCCATCTGGTCGCCGGTCCACCAGTTGAAGTCGCCGATCACCTGCACCGACCGCGCGTTGGGGGCCCAGACCGCAAACCGGACGCCCGAGACGTCGCCGCGCTCGTCGTCGCTCTCCGAGATCACATGGGAGCCGAGCCGTTTCCACAGTTCGGTGTCACCCCCGTTGTGGAACCCTTCGAGGTCCCAGCCCGTGAGTTCACCGAACGTGTCGTGTGCCATGGCTCATGCTCCTTCAGGAAGTGTTGAAAGGAAATCTAGCGGTACGCGGATGAGTTGGGGGCGGTAGCGGGCCTCGTAGGCGACCTCGTAGCCGGCCTTGTCTGTCTCGTAGGCGGCAAGCAGCGGATCCGGGCGACCCGGGTCGATCCCGTAGCCTGTCAGGAACGCATTGCGGGTGGCGGCGAGCCATCCCGCGCCGGCGGAACCGGCGGCCTCCGCGTAGCCGAAGGAGCGCAGCATCCCGGCCACGTCCCGCAGCGGCGAGTCGGGCTCGCGGCGCTCGGCGAGGCTTTTCAGCGGCTCGCCCTCGAAGTCGACGTAGATCCACCGGCCGCCGGTCAGCAGCACCTGGCCAAGGTGGCAGTCGCCGTGCACGCGGTGCACGACGATCTCCTCGTCGGCGACCTGGTCGAAGACTGCCTCGGCCCGGGGAAGGAAGTCGCAGGCCTCGGGATGCTCGGCCGCGATCCCCTCGAACCGGGTCCGGAAGTCCGCGGCAAGCCCCGCGCCCGGGCGGGTTCCCGTCCCGAGGCGTTCGGCCAGCACCCGGTGCACCGTCGCCAACGCCGTCCCCAGCGCGGCGGCGTGAGCCGTGAAGTCGCGGCCCTCAGATGCGTACTCGCAGGCGAGCACGTACCCGTCGGTCGGGTCGGGAAGCGACTCGAGGAAGACGGCGAGGTCCGTGCCGTCGACGTGCCAGGAGCCGTACAACTCGGCGACCACGCCGCTGCCGCGCAGTTCGCGGTGCAGTTCGACGTCGACGTTGCTGCCCGGCTCGATGCGGCGGAACACCTTCGCGAGCAGTCGGTCGCCGTAGAAGATGCTCGTGTTGGACTGCTCGCCGGTGTAGCGACGCGCGGGAAGACCCTCGGGGATCGGAAGTAACCGCTCGAAGCCGGGGGCGTCCTCGCGCAGCAGGTCGAGCAGGGTCCCGGCGTCGTCGCACGCGTCGATCGGCGCCTCGCCCTCGCGGTACAGCAGCGGGATCAGGTAGCTCTCCCGGTGTCCGTCGTCGAAGTCGACGTTGAGGAACGCGGGCCGCAACCCCGGCCGACCCGGCGCCGGAACCTGTGCCCAGTCGCCCAGTTCGACGCCGACCGGACGGCCAGCGCGCCCGGAGAACCAGCGCTGCCCGAGCGCCAGGTCCCACAGCGTCGCTGTCAGGTCGGCGTCGCTCATGACACCGTGACGTGCATGACGTGGGCGGGCTTACCCGGGTACAGCCGCACGAAGGCCTGCCGCTCCCACAGGTACTCCTCGCCCGTCAGTTCGTCGTGCACGCTGACCTTGTTCGCGGCCGGGAAGCCGAGGGCGTCGAAGTCGAGGTTCAGTTGCGACTCGACGGTGTTGTCGGGGTCGAGCGAGCACACCACGAGGACGGTGTCGTCGCCGTCGCGCTTGGAGAAGACGATGACGGCGTCGTTGGGCGCGTGGTGGAAGTGCACGTCGCGCAACTGCTGCAGCGCCGGGTGCGCGTCGCGGATCTCGTTGAGCCGGCCGAGCAGCATGTTGAGGTTGGGCTGCGCGTTGTAGTCGCGAGGGCGGAACTGGAACTTCTCCGAGTCCAGGTACTCCTCCTTGCCGGGGGCGAGCGCCTCGTGCTCGAACAGTTCGAAGCCCGAGTAGACGCCCCACGACGGAGACATGGTGGCCGCGAGGATCGCCCGGATCGCGAACGAGGCCTGGTTGCCCGACTGCAGGAAGAACGGGTTGATGTCGGGGGTGTTGACGAAGAAGTTGGGCCGGTAGTAGTTGGCCATCTCCTGCGAGAGTTCCGTCAGGTATTCGGTCAGTTCCCACTTCACGTTGCGCCACGTGAAGTAGGTGTAGCTCTGCTGGAAGCCGATCTTGCCGAGCGCCGCCATCATCTGCGGCTTCGTGAACGCCTCCGCCAGGAAGATCACCTCGGGGTGGCGCTCGTTGACGCGCCCGATCAGCCAGTCCCAGAACTCGACGGGCTTGGTGTGCGGGTTGTCGACGCGGAAGATCGTGACGCCGTGGTCGATCCAGAACTCGATGATCCGCAGCACCTCGTGGTAGATGCCGACCGGGTCGTTGTCGAAGTTGATCGGGTAGATGTCCTGGTACTTCTTCGGCGGGTTCTCCGCGTAGGCGATGGTGCCGTCGAGGCGGGTGGTGAACCACTCGGGGTGCTCCGTGACCCACGGGTGATCGGGCGAGGCCTGCAGCGCGAAGTCGAGCGCGATCTCGATGTCGAGCGAGCGGGCCTTAGCGACGAACGCGTCGAAGTCCTCGATGGTGCCCAGATCGGGATGCACGGCGTCGTGGCCGCCCTCGGGGGCGCCGATGGCCCACGGCGACCCGGGGTCCTCCGGGCCGGGGGTCAGTGTGTTGTTGGGGCCCTTGCGGAACGAGGTGCCGATCGGGTGGATCGGCGGCACGTAGACGACGTTGAAGCCCATCGCGGCCGCGGCCTCGAGGCGCTCCATCGACGACTGGAAGGTGCCGGAATGCCAATGCCCCTCGTCGTCGACCCAGGCGCCCTGCGACCGCGGGAAGAACTCGTACCACGAGGAGTACAGCGCGCGCCTGCGCTCGACGCGGATCGGGTAGTCCGGCGTCGGGGAGACCAGTTCGCGGGCGCCGAAGCGGGCCATCGCGCGGGTGATCGGCGCGGACGAGATCAGTTCCAGCACCTCGTCGATCTCGGTGTCGACGGTGAGGCCGGCGGCGGCGCCGCGCAGCAGGCTCGCCGCTCCCGGCGTCCGCATCGCCTCGGCCTGCCTGGCCGCCTTCTCGAGGAGTTCGCGGCCCTCCATGTGGACGAGCGCGACGTCGACCCCGGCGGGCAGTTTCTTCTCGGCGGTGTGCGTCCAGGTACCCCACGGATCGGACCAGCCCTCGACGCGGAACGTCCAGTCGCCGGGCGCCGCCATCCTGATGTGGGCCTGCCAGATGTCGAGGCCCATCGGCTCGACCTGCGTCATGTCGATGCGGCGCTGGGTGCCGTGGGGTGAGGTGAGGATCACCGACGCGTTGACGGCGTCGTGTCCCTCACGGAAGACATTGGCCTGCACGAGCAACCGCTCGTGGGTCACCGCCTTGACGGGATAGGCGCCGCCCTCGAGAACGGGGGACACTCCGGTGACCGGGATGCGGCCGAAGCCGCCCTCGGTCCGGACGATGCGCTTGCTGCTACGGGCTGGGAACTGCTCGGTCACATGGCAAGCCTAGCGGGCGCGACCCCCGCCGGTCGGCGCTTGCCCCGCCGGGGGTGCGGGATCAGGCCTTGGGGGTGGTGTCGGCCTCGGCCTGCAGTTCGAGCAGTTCGCGCGAACTGAGCGGCACCTCGACGCGCATCACCGTGACGCTTCGGCCGGGCACCTCCATCGTGGACCTTGGCTCGAGGGTCTCGCCGGTGGGCAGTTCTCCCTCGTCGCCGCTGTGCCACACGACCTCGAAGCCCGAGCCCCACGGCAGGCCGGGGAGCACGACGCCGATCGGGTCGGCGGCGGAGTTGAACCACGTCAGGAACGCCTCGCGCTCGTTGGAGACGTACATGCCGAGCAGGCGCCTCGAGCCGTCGTGCCAGGCGTCCTCGCCCATCTGACCGTTGGTGCCGTCCATCCAGGTCAGGTCGACGCGCTGCAGGTTCTCGCCGTTCTCGCCGAGCACCTCGGTGTGGTAGGCGAACTGGTCCATCCGCAGCGACTCGTGCTCGGCGCGCAGCCTCAGCAGGGCCGCGATCCTGTCCTGCACGTCGCGCCACACGTCCGGGTAGCCCCAGTCGACCCACGACAGCGGCGAGTCCTGGCAGTAGGCGTTGTTGTTGCCCTTCTGGGTGCGGCCGAACTCGTCGCCCGCGGTGATCATCGGGGTGCCCGCCGCGAGGATCTGCGTCGCCATCAGGTTCAGCACCTGACGGCGGCGCAACGCGTTGAGCGCCGGGTCGGGGGTGTCGCCCTCCCAGCCGTGGTTCCAGGAGTGGTTGTTGTCGGTGCCGTCGCGGTTGGCCTCGCCGTTTGCCAGGTTGTGCTTGACGTCGTAGCTGACCAGGTCGCGCATCGTGAAGCCGTCGTGGGCCGTCACGAAGTTGATGCTCGCCTGCGGGGAGCGACCGGGCCGGTCGAACAGGTCCGGGGAGCCCGCCAGCCGGGTCGCCAACTCCTGCACGCCGTGCACCGAACCGCGCCAGTAGTCGCGGACGTGGTCGCGGAACCGGTCGTTCCATTCGCTCCACCCGGGCCCCCAGGCGCCGACCTGGTAGCCGTAGGGGCCGATGTCCCACGGCTCGGCGATCATCTTGATGCCCTCGAACGCGGGATCGGAGGCGATGGCCCGCTTGAAGGGGTGGTCGTGGTCGACGTGCTGGTGCCAGTCGCGGATCAGGGTGGTGGCCAGGTCGAAGCGGAAGCCGTCGACGCCCATCTCGGTGACCCAGTAGCGCAGCGAGTCGAGCACCAACTGCAGCACCATCGGGTGCGCCGTGTTGACCGAGTTGCCGCAGCCCGTCACGTCGTAGTCGTCGCGCCGGTCGTTGGTGAGCCGGTAGTAGGCGTGATGGTCGATGCCGCGCATCGAGAGCGTCGGGCCCTCGTGGCCGCCCTCTCCAGTGTGGTTGTAGACGACGTCGAGGAGCACCTCGATACCCGCCTCGTGCAGTGCGGAGACCATCTGCTTGAAGTCGGTGACCTGGTTGCCGACGGTTCCGCGGGGCGCGTATGCGGCGTGCGGCGCGAAGAAGCCGAGCGTGTTGTAGCCCCAGTAGTTGCGCAGCCCCTTGTGCGCGATGAACGGTTCGCTGACGAAGTGCTGCAGGGGGAGGAACTCGACGGCGGTGACGCCGAGGCTCACGAGGTGCTCGATCACGGCGGGGTCGGCCATGCCGAGGTAGGAGCCGCGCAGGTGCTCTGGCACGTCGGGATGCAGTTTGGTGTAGCCGCGCAGGTGCGTCTCGTAGATCACGGACTCGGCCATCGGCCTGCGGCGCGCGATCGGCGTCGGGGGAGCGGTGTCGGCGACCACGACCGAGACGGGAACCGCCCCGAAGGAGTCCTCCGTCGACATGGTGTCGGGGTTGCCAGCGACGTGGTCGAGGATCGGGCCGCGGAAGTCGATGCCCCCGACGATCGCGCGGGCGTACGGGTCGAGCAGCAGCCGCGCGGGGTTGAACCGGGAACCGTCAGAGGGATCCCAGTCGCCGTGCACCCGGAAGCCGTACTGCTGGCCCGCGCCGATCCCCGGCACCTCGAGGGTCCAGATGCCGTCCGCGTCGCGGTGCATGTGGTGGTTGTGCTGGTGGTTTCGTGCGTCGATCAGCGCGAGTTCGACCTTGTCAGCGCGGGGTGCCCACAGCCCGAAGGCAACCCCGGTATCGGTGACGTGGGCGCCGAGTCGGGAGGTGTCTGGGATCTGCATGGCTACTCGCTTCACGCTTTCTGTCTGGTTGGGCGCGGTAATTCTGCCACGCCGTGGAGAAAACCCTCGGAGGCGCGCTTCACTACAGTGGAGACCATGTCTGTCTACCTCGATCACGCGGCGACCAGCCCGATGCGCCCCGAGGCGGTCGAGGCCTTCGTGTCGGCCGCGGAACTGGTCGGCAACCCGGCGTCGCTGCACCGGCTGGGGCAGCGGGCCGCCGCCGCGCTGGAGGAGGCGCGGGAGGAACTGGCCGACGCCGTCGGCGCGCATCCGACCGAGGTGATCTTCACCTCCGGCGGTTCCGAGGCCGACACCATCGCGGTGCTGGGCGGCTGGGCAGCGCGCGAACCGGAGGGGCGCACTCGGGCGCTGATCTCCGCCGTCGAACACCCGGCCGTGGCTGGCGCTCTGGACCGGGGGGCGGAGGCGCTGCCCGTCGACAGGGACGGGATCCTCGACGTGGACGCCGCAGTCGCCGCGATCGACGAGTCGGTGGCCGTCGTGTCGGTGATGTGGGTCAACAACGAGACCGGCGCCATCCAACCCGTCGAGACGGTGCGCCGCGCGGCCGTCCGCTCCGGGGCCTGGATGCACAGCGACGCGGTGCAGGCGCTCGGCCACGTGCCCGTCGACTTCCACGCCAGTTCGCTCGACCTGATGACGCTGTCCGCGCACAAGATCGGCGGCCCCGTCGGCGTCGGCGCGCTGCTCGCAGGACGCTCGATCGTGCCTGCCGCCGTCGGCCTCGGCGGAGGGCAGGAGAGGGGCGTGCGCTCGGGCACCAACTCCGTCCCGCTCGCCGCGGCCTTCGCACGCGCCGCCAGCCTCGCCGTCCTGGAACTCGATGCGGAGGGCGTCCGGCTCGCAGGCCTGCGGGATCGCGTCGCCGCCGCCGCGGTCGCCGTCGGGGGGCGGCTCAACTCGCTTCCCGACGGGGCGCCGCACATCGTCAACGCCACCTTCGACGGGATCGGGGCGGACGACCTGCTGTTCCTGCTCGACCAGCGAGGGGTGCACGCCTCCGTCGGGTCCGCGTGCCGTGCGGGGGTGCACCAGCCGAGCGAGGTGCTGCTCGCGATGGGGCGCACTGTCGACGAGGCGAGCCAGTCGCTGCGCTTCTCGCTGGGTCGCACCACCACCGACGCCGACATCGCCCGCTTGGAGGAGGTCCTTCCGCTGGCCGTCGAGCAGGGCCGCTCCGCCTTCGGCGCGTAGACTGTCACGGCCGATCCAACGGGAAGAGAGAAACGGTGCGGGTTCTTGTCGCGATGTCAGGCGGGGTCGACTCCGCCGTCGCCGCCGCGCGTCTGGTGGCCGAGGGTCACGACGTGACGGGCGTGCACCTTGCGCTGTCGAAGAACCCCGCGTCGTACCGCTCGGGTGCCCGCGGTTGCTGCTCGCTTGAGGACTCCCACGACGCGCGGCGGGTCGCGGACAAGCTCGACATCCCGTTCTACGTCTGGGACTTCGCAGAGGAGTTCCACGAGGCGGTCGTCGAGGACTTCGTCGCCGAGTACCGCGCCGGTCGCACCCCGAACCCGTGCCTGCGCTGCAACGAGAAGATCAAGTTCGCCGCGGTCCTCGACCGGGGCATCGGGCTTGGTTTCGACGCGGTCGCCACCGGCCACTACGCCGACCTGCGCCGCAACCCCGACGCGACGGTGTCGCTGCACCGGGCCGCAGACGACGCGAAGGACCAGTCCTACGTGCTCGGCATGCTCAACCAGCAGCAACTCTCGCGCTGCCTGTTCCCGCTGTTCGACGTGGAGAAGCCGGTGGTGCGCGAGGAGGCGCGGGCGCTCGGCTTCGGGGTCGCGAAGAAGCCAGACAGCCACGACATCTGCTTCATCGCCGACGGCGACACCCAGGGCTTCCTCGCCCGCTACATCGACGACGCCCCCGGCGACATCGTCGACGCGGACGGCACGGTGCTGGGGACCCATCGCGGCACGCACCGCTACACCGTCGGCCAGCGCAAGGGCCTCGACCTGCGGGTCCCCTCGCCGTCGGGCGACCCGCGCTACGTGCTCAGCATCGAGCCCGTCTCCCGCACCGTCGTGGTGGGGGAGCGCGCCGAGTTGGGTGTCCGGCGCCTGACGGGAATCCGGCCGACCTGGACCGAGGGTCCCGTCGAGGGGGCCTTCCGTGGCAGGGCGCAGTACCGGGCGCACGGGATCGCGCAGGAGGCCACCGTCGTGGCGACCGGGTCCGGCCTGAGCGTCGAACTCGACGAGCCGGCATCCGGCGTCGCGCCCGGCCAGACGGTGGTCGTCTACTCCGGTGACCGGGTGGTCGGCAGCGCCGTGATCGCCGAGGCCGCCTGATGCGCGTCACCGCCGCCGGTTCCCTGCCGGGGACCGACTTCCGCGGCGCCCTGACCGCGATGACCGAGGCGCTGCCCGAGGTGCTCCCGTTGCCGGAACTGCCCGCCCGCGGCGTCGCGTCGCACCTGGTCGGTCGCGCGCTCGGGCTGATCGACGGCCTCGGCTTCGACCTGCAGCCCGCAGGGTGGCGGTTGACGCCCCATTCGACGGCGGAACAGCGGCGCGCCCGCGCCCAGTGGCGAAGCGACCTCGACGACACCGAGGAACTGCTGCAGGGCTTCGACCAGACGCTGAAGGTCGGCGTCGCGGGGCCATGGACTCTGGCCGCCTGCGTGGAGCGGCCGATGGGGGATCGGCTGCTGGCCGACCACGGCGCGCGACGCGAGGTCGCACAGGCGCTGCTGGAGGGCGTCGGCTGGCTGCGGGCCGAACTGGCTCGCCGGGTGCCGGGCGCCTCCGTGCTTGTCCAGGTCGACGAGCCCTCGCTGATCGCCGTGACCAACGGCTCGATCCCCACCGCCTCCGGATTCTCCAAGCACCGCCGCGTCGACGAACCCGAACTGGTGGCGGCGCTGCAGCCCTTCGGGGAGGGCGGATGGCTGCACTGCTGCGCCCCCGGCCGCTGGCTCAACGTGGCCAGGCGGGCGGGCTTCGCGGGCGTCGCCGTCGACTCGCGACTCTCCGACCTCGACGACCTGGCCCGCTGGATCGACGAGGCGCGCGAACTGTGCCTCGGCGTGGTGCGTACGGACCTGGCGGTCCCGCAGGGCGTCGACGACCTGGTCCGCGAGTCGCTGCGGGTGCTGCGCGCCGTCCAGGCCGACCTGTACCCGGGTCTGCTGCTCGGCACCGCCTGCGGGTTGGCCGGCTGGCAGCAGCGCGACGTGATGGGCCAACTCGACGCGCTGACCCGCGCGGCCTCCCTGGTCGAGGAGTCTCTCGCCCGCGGCTAGCCGGCCGCCATCCGTGGGGATCCCCCGTTGCCGGTCCTCCGCCCGGCGATCGGGCTCCGGCGGAACACGTCCCGGACGGTCGCCCGGTCGGTGACCTAAGCTTGGCCCCATGCGCGTCTTCTCCGACCTGAACCTCAACGGCCAGACGCCGACCCGCGCGCAGGCGGGCCGCGGCTCCTGGGGCCCGACGGGCGTGCCAACCACCAGGTGGAAGAAGATCCAGCGGATCATCGTGCCGATCATCGTCGTCGGCATCGCCGTCGCACTGTTCTTCCTCGGGCGGATGTTCTACCTGCTGCTCACCGGCTCCTGAGCCGTCACCGGCACCCACGGAGCGCGGTCGTCCGCCTCCGGGGCCCGCTGCTGATGCAGGGGTCATCGACGCGACGCGAACTCGGCCAGCAGTGCGGCAAGCGCCTCCGGCTGATCCTCGGGAACAAGCGTCGAACTGTCCCGCACGATCTCGAGACGCGCGTCGGGATACAACTCGGCCAGCCGTGGGCCGTGCTCGGGCGGCATCATCGGATCCCGGTCGGCCCACACCACCAGCACGGGCCGTTCGAAGCCCGCCAGTTCGGCCGACCATGCAAGCAGCGTCTCCTTGTCCGGCGCCCCGATGGCGAACTTGCGGAAGTCGCGTCGGATCTCACGGTCCAGCCACGCCGGAGTGAACCAGTCGAGAAGCAGGTCGTCCGGGATGCCCTTCACGCTCATCGACGCGTACCCGCCAGGCATCCTGCGGAAGGCCCGCAGCCGCATCATGGCCACCAGCAGCCACATGCCGCCCGGTGTCTTCGCGACCATTTCCAGGGCCTTGCCTGGGCCGGGCGGGAAGTTGTCGAACGCCTCGCAGGCCACCAACGCGAGCCTGCCGACCCGCTCGGTGCGCCCCTCGTTCACCAGGAACTGGCCGCCGCCCCAGTCGTTGAGGACAAGGGTGACATCGTCCAGGTCGAGGGCGTCGAGCAGGTCGGCGAGGACCCGGGCCATGCCTCGCTGGCTGAGGTCGGCCTCGGGGCGCATCGGCCGCCGGTGGCCGCCCATCGGGAGGATCGGTGCGACCACCCGGAAGTCCCCGAGCAGCGGGATCACCTTGCGCCATTGACGGTGATCCATCGGCACCCCGTGGGCGGCGACGATCACCGGGCCGCCCCCGCCGCTGTCGAGGTAGTCGACCGCTCCTGCCGGGAGGTCGACGGTCGACAGATCCTGGGCGTCGCGTGGCATCCTCTGCAGCCTCTCGTTCCGGGCACAAGCGTTCGGCGGTGAAACAGCGTTTCCCCGAGGCTAGGGGCGCAGAAGACTCCGCGGGGCCGATCCGGGTTTACCGCCGCCGTGGGCGGCGCGTCGGCTCGGCCCACGGCAGCGCCCGTCGGCAGGGGCCTGCGTGGGAAGGGACGGCGCACCTGCCGGGTGGCGCTGGGCCCTAAGATGGTCGTCGCCGCCATCGCGGCAGCGCACGAACTGAGGAGCGAACACAGTGGGTCTCACCGCCGACGACGTGGCTCGACTGGCAGGGCTCGCCCGCATCCAGCTCACCGAGCAGGAATGCAGCGAACTCGCCCCCGAGTTGGACGTCATCCTGGAATCCGTCGCAAGCGTCTCTGAGGTCGCCGGGCCGGACGTGCCGCTCGCGACCCATGCGATGCCCGTGGTCAACGTGTTCCGCGCCGACGTCGTGACCCCGTCCCTCACCCAGGAGCAGGCCCTCTCGGGCGCCCCTGAGGATGAGGACGGTCGATTCCGCGTCCCCCAGATCCTGAGCGAGGACTGATGAACATCCTCAAGCGCACCGCCGCCGACCTGGGCCGCGCCATGGCCGCCGGCGAGCTGACATCCGAGGCCCTCACCCAGGCCTGCCTCGACCAGATCGACGCCCTCAACCCGACGCTGAACGTCTTCCTGTCGGTCGACGCCGACTCCGCGCTGGAGCAGGCCCGAGCCATCGACGCGCGCCGCGCGGCAGGCGAGGAACTGGGCCCGCTCGCGGGCGTCCCGATCGGCGTCAAGGACAACTTCTGCACCACCGACTTCCCGACCACCTGCGGGTCGAAGATCCTCGACGGCTGGGTGCCTCCCTACGACGCCACCGTGATCTCCAAGCTCCGCGACGCGGGGCTGATCATCGTCGGCAAGACGAACATGGACGAGTTCGCGATGGGCTCCTCGACGGAGACCTCGTACTTCGGCCCGACCCGCAACCCGTGGGACACCGAGCGCATCCCCGGCGGCTCCGGAGGCGGCTCGTCCGCCGCGGTGTCGTCGTTCATGGTGCCGATCGCCGTCGGCTCCGACACGGGCGGCTCCATCCGGCAGCCCGGCTCGGTCACCGGAACCATCGGCGTCAAGCCGACCTACGGCGGCGTCTCGCGCTACGGCCTCGTCGCGATGGCCTCCAGCCTCGACCAGCCGGGCCCCGTCGCGCGCTCCGCGGAGGACGCGGCGCTGCTGCAGCAGATCATCGGCGGCTACGACCCGCACGACTCGGCCTCCATCAACCAGCCCGTCCCTGACCTGGTCGCCGCGGCGGCCTCCGAGGACCTCACGGGCGTGCGGATCGGCGTCGTCACCGAGTTCCAGGGCGAGGGCTACGAGCCGGGCGTGCTCGACCGGTTCCGCGAGGCCGTCGAGGTGCTGCGCGAGGCGGGCGCCGAGATCGTCGAGGTCTCATGCCCGGCGTTCAGCTACGCGCTGCCCGCCTACTACCTGATCCAGCCCGCCGAGCTCAGCTCCAACCTGGCCCGCTTCGACGGCATGCGCTACGGCCTGCGCGCAGGCGACGACGGCGGCGCCTCTGCCGAGCAGGTGATGAACCTGACCCGCGAGGAGGGCTTCGGCCGCGAGGCGAAGCGCCGCATCATCATCGGCACCTACGCGCTTTCTGCTGGCTACTACGACGCCTACTACGGCTCGGCACAGAAGGTCCGCAGCCTGATCATGCAGGACTTCGACAAGGCCTTCGGGCAGGTCGACGTGCTGATCTCGCCGACCACACCGACCGTCGCGTTCAAGGTGGGGGAGCGCACCGCCGACCCGATGAGCATGTACCTGGCAGACCTGTGCACCATCCCGTCGAACATGGCGGGCAACGCGTCCGCGTCGTTCCCGGTCGGGCTCAGCGAGGACCTCCCCGTCGGGCTGCAGGTGATGGCCCCGCCGATGGAGGACGCCCGGCTGTACCGGGTCGGAGGCGTGCTCGAACGCGCGCTGGAGGGCCGCTGGGGCGGCCCGCTGCTGGACCAGATGACACAGATCGAGGGATCGAAGGCGGTCGACGCATGAGCGAGACGGTGGACTACGACGAACTGCTCACCCGCTACGAGCCCGCGCTCGGCCTCGAGGTGCACGTCGAACTGAACACGAACACCAAGATGTTCTGCGGTTGCACCAACGAGTTCGGCGGCGAGCCCAACACGCACGTCTGCCCGGTGTGCCTCGGCCTGCCCGGGTCGCTGCCGGTGATCAACGGCAAGGCCGTCGAGTCGGCGATCCGGATCGGCCTTGCGCTGAACTGCGAGATCGCGTCGTGGTGCCGGATGGCGCGGAAGAACTACTTCTACCCCGACATGACGAAGAACTTCCAGACCTCGCAGTACGACGAGCCGATCGCCTTCGACGGCTACGTCGACCTCGAGGTTGACGGCGAGACGTACCGCGTCGAGGTGGAGCGCGCGCACATGGAGGAGGACGCGGGCAAGGCGACCCACGTCGGCGGCTCCGGCCGCATCCAGGGAGCCGACTACTCGCTGATCGACTACAACCGTGCCGGCGTGCCGCTGATCGAGATCGTCACCAAGCCGATCCGCGGCACGGGCGCCAAGGCACCCGAGGTCGCAAAGGCCTACGTGGCACACCTGCGCGAACTGATGAAGGCGCTCGGCGTCTCGGACGTCCGGATGGAGCAGGGGTCGCTGCGCTGCGACGCCAACGTCTCCCTCGCGCCGATCGGCGACGAGGAACTGGGCACCCGCACCGAGACCAAGAACGTGAACTCGCTTCGCTCCGTCGAGCGGGCGATCCGCTACGAGATGACGCGCCAGGCCGCGATCCTCGACGACGGCGGCAAGGTGAAGCAGGAGACCCGCCACTTCCACGAGGCCGATGGGACGACGTCCTCGGGCCGCTCGAAGGAGGAGGCGGAGGACTACCGCTACTTCGCGGAGCCCGACCTGATGCCGATCGCGCCGAGCCGCGAGTGGGTCGAGGAGTTGCGCGCCACGCTTCCCGAGCCGCCTGCGGAGCGTCGCGCCCGTCTGCAGGCCGACTGGGGCTTCAGCGACATCGACTTCGCGGCCGTGGTCAACTCCAACGCCCTCGGACTGGTCGAGGAGACGGTCGCCGCGGGCGCCAGCCCGGCCGCCGCGCGCAAGTGGTGGGTCAGCGAACTGTCGCGCCGCGCCAACGAGGCGGGCCTCGAACTGGACGAGTTGGCCATCACCCCGACGCAGGTCGCGGGCGTTCAGGCGCTCGTCGACGAGGGCAAGGTCAACGACAAGTTGGCCCGCCAGGTCATCGACGGCGTGCTCGCAGGCGAGGGTGAACCGGCCGAGGTCGTCGAGAAGCGCGGACTCGTGGTCGTCTCCGACGAGGGCGCGCTGAGCGCCGCCGTCGACGAGGTGATCGCCGCCAACCCGGACGTCGCAGACAAGATCCGCGACGGCAAGGTTCAGGCCGCAGGCGCCCTGATCGGCCAGGTCATGAAGGCCATGCGGGGTCAGGCCGACGCGGCAAAGGTCCGCGAACTGATCCTCGCCAAGCTGTCCTGACGCTCTCCCCGAGAGGAGCGCCGTTCGTCGAGCTTGCCCATCGTTCGTCGAGCTTGTCGAGACGTCCGATCGCTGCAGGTTTCCGATTGGCCGTGGTTGCGGACCCTTCGACGGGCTCAGGGAACGGCGAGCGCCGGAGCTGGTGTTGTCGTTCGTCGAGCTGGTCGAGACGTCCGATCGCTGCACGTTTCCGATTGGACGTGGTCGCGGACCCTTCGACGGGCTCAGGGAACGGACAGACTCAGGCAACGGGTTTGTTCAACCGGGTCGTGGAATGGTGCTCCCCACGCGACAAGCGCAGTTACAGTGGCCGCATGGGGCGGATAACGACGCGGAGACCCGTGACGCGACTCACCCTCGGTGAGCCGCCGAACACACGCGTCGACACGCTTGCAGTCGAGGAGCCCCTCGAGATCAGGATCGCCGGGCGACCGCTGACCGTCACGATGCGCACCCCCGGCCACGACGTCGAACTCGCCGCAGGCTTCCTCGTCTCGGAGGCCGTCATCTCCCGGGGCGACCAGTTCCGCACCGCCATCCACTGCGGCGGGCCGGGCGCGGGCGGCGAGGAGAACACCTACAACGTGCTCGACGTCGCGCTCGCGGCCGGCGTCGAACCCCCGTCGACCGACATCGCGCGGGCCTTCTACACGACCAGTTCCTGCGGCATGTGCGGCAAGGCCAGCATCGAGGCGGTCGAGACCGTTTCGGTCTACGACGTGGCCTCCGACGACGTGGCCGTGGCCGCCGAGCGGCTGGTCACCTTCCCCGACCGGCTCCGCGCCGAGCAGGCCGTCTTCGACAAGACCGGCGGGCTGCACGCCGCGGCCCTCTTCGACGCCGCGACGGGCGAACTGCTCGTCTCGCGCGAGGACGTCGGCAGGCACAACGCCGTCGACAAGGTGATCGGCTGGGCCGTCCTGCACGACCGGCTTCCGCTGCGGGGCACCGTGCTACAGGTCAGCGGCCGGGCCAGCTTCGAACTCGTCCAGAAGGCGACCATGGCGGGCGTCCCTGTGCTGGCGGCCGTGTCCGCGCCGTCATCGCTGGCCGTCGAACTCGCGCATTCCGCGGGGCTGACCCTCGTCGGGTTCCTGCGCGGCACCTCCATGAACATCTACACCCGAGCAGACCGCATCACGCAGGAACCTGCGCACGCCCCAGCGAAGGACGATCGATATGTCACACGATGAACTGGAGAAGGTCGTCGGGCTGATGCCCGACGTGCCACGTCAGGGCGGCTACGGCCCCGCCACCACCGACAAGTGGTACCAGAAGGCCTACACGCACCCGGCCGCCGGCTGGGGAGCGACGGTCTCGGTCGGCAAGATCCTCACCGGGGAGCGCCAGGTGATCCGCGGTACCAAGGCGATGTTCACCATCAACCACCCGGACAAGGGCTTCGACTGCCCCGGCTGCGCCTGGCCGGACGCCAAGCACTTCCTCCCGCTCGACGTGTGCGAGAACGGCGTCAAGCACAGCACCTGGGAGATGACCGACGACCGCGCCACCCCTGAGTTCTTCGCCGAGCACACCGTCACGGAGTTGGCCGAGTGGACCGACTTCGCCCTCGAGGACGTCGGACGGCTCACGCATCCCATGAGCTACGACGCCGGGACCGACACCTACGTCCCGGTCCCCTGGGAAGAGGCGTTCGCCATCATCGGCGACGAGCTCAACGCGCTTGGCGACCCGAACCGGGCCGCGTTCTACACCTCGGGACGGCTCAGCAACGAGGCGTCGTTCCTGTACCAGTTGATGGCCCGCGAGTTCGGCACCAACAACCTGCCCGACTGCTCCAATATGTGCCACGAGGCGTCGGGCCGTGCGCTTCGCGCCTCGCTCGCGACCGGCAAGGGCACCACGGATGTCGACGACTGGGAGGTCGCCGACACGCTGTTCATCATGGGCGTCAACGCCGCCACCAACGCTCCCCGGATGCTGACACTGCTCACCGAGGCGTACGCGCGTGGCGCCCAGATCGTCCACATCAACCCACTGATCGAGGCGGGTGCCAGGAAGGCGATCGTGCCGCACGACCTGGTCGACATGGCGCTGAACAAGTCGACGCCAACCAGCACCATGAACCTCCAGGTCCGCCCCGGCGGCGACTTCGCCCTGATGCGCGGCATCGCAAAGGTCGTCTTCGAGGAGGCCGAGCACGACCCCAAGGCGATCGACCGCGAGTTCCTCGACGCCCACACCGAAGGCTGGGAGACCTACCGGGACATCGTCCGGGCGACCCCGTGGGCCGACATCGTCACACAGTCCGGCCTGACGGAGTCGGAGATCCGCGGCGCCGCCGTCATCTACCTCGCCTCCGAGGCGACCATCATCAGTTGGTGCCTCGGGCTCAGCCAGCACGAGTTCGGCGTCTCTGCGATCCGCGAGATCGTCAACGTGCTGCTACTGCGCGGCAACATCGGCCGCCCCGGCGCAGGGCCGGCCCCGGTGCGCGGCCACAGCAACGTGCAGGGCAACCGCACCTGCGGCATCGACCACCGACCGACAGAGGAGTTCCTCACCAAGCTCGACGCCGTGTGCGGCATCACCAGCCCCCGCGAACACGGCCTCACCACCGTCACCACCATGAAGGCCCTCCACGACGGCGACGTGAAGGTGTTCATCGGGATGGGCGGCAACTTCGTGCGCGCCGTGCCCGACCCGGCCTACACCGCCGAGGGCATGGCGCAATGCTCCCTGACGGTGCACGTCTCGACGAAGCTGAACAGGTCGCACCTGACGCACGGCGCGAAGGCGCTGATCCTGCCCTGCCTCGCCCGCACGGAGCGCGACGAGACCGGCTACGGCCTGCAGCGGCAGTCCTGCGAGGACGCCATGAGCAACGTGCAACTCTCGCTCGGCAAGCGGCGCCCCGCGTCGGACCAGTTGCTGTCCGAGCCCGCCATCCTCGCCGGCATCGCGCGCGCCACGATGCCAGACAGCGCGACGCCGTGGGAGCGCTACGCCGTCGACTACGACGCGATCCGCGACGTGATGGCCAAGGTGCTGCCCGGGTTCGAGGGCTTCAACACGGTCGTGCGTGGCAAGTACGGGTTCCGGATCCCGCAACCGGCGCGCGAGCGCGACTTCCGCACCCCGTCGGGGCGGGCGGAGTTCTGCCTGGCCGACCTGCCCAACGTCGTCCCCGACGACGACCGGACGATCGTGCTGCAGACGATCAGGTCGCACGACCAGTGGAACACGACCATCTACACCAACGACGACCGCTACCGGGGCGTAAAGAACATCCGCGAGATCGTCTTCATGCACGCCGACGACATGGCCGAGCGCGGCATCCCCTGGGGCGGCGCCATCGACCTGGTGTCGACGTCGAAGGACGGCAGCCAACGCACCGCCCGCGGGTTCCGTGCCGTGTCCTACGACCTACCGCGGGGGAGTGCGGCCGGGTACATGCCCGAGTTGAACGTACTGATCGGGCCGAAGGACTACAGCGAACTGAGCGACCAACCGCTGATGAAGTCGATCCAGGTGCGGATCACCGCGTCTCGCTGATCCTTGCGCAAGACCTTCCATACGATAGGATACTGCGTATAACTATCGTATGAACTGGCTTACGAAAGGATCGGCCATGGCATGGCCCGCCGCCTCGAGCGAGACGCTGCAGTGGAACCACTGGCGCAGCTATCCCGGCGCGGTTCTGCCCGACATCGACGGGCTTGAGGTCGCCGACGCGCTCCCGCTGGCGCTGGTCGGAGAGGTCGGCGCGGCGCAGCAGTCGATCGTCGAGTTCGACGCGCTGTTCGCCCGCGAGTTGGGTGGCATGGCCATCGAGACGGTCGACACGGTGCTGGTGCGCTCCGAGGCGGCGTCCTCGTCGCAGATCGAGCATCTGACGGTGTCGTCGAAGCAACTGGCGCTGGCCGAGTTCGGCGCTTCCCGCAGCGGCAACGCCCACCTGGTGCACGCCAACGCCGTCGCGATGGCCGACGCGCTCGGCGACGACGCGCCGCTCGACACGGCGCTCGCCGACCGGATGCAGGCCGAACTGCTGGGGGAGACGGGCCTGCACCTGGGAATCAGGAACGAACCGGTGTGGATCGGCACCACAGGCTCGACCCCGGTCGGCGCCGACTACGTCGCACCGCACCACACCCGGGTCGCCGCCTCACTCCAGGACCTCTGGCGCTTCCTCGACCGGCCGACGTCGCTGCCCCTTGCCCAGATCGCGGTCGGCCACGCCCAGTTCGAGAACATCCACCCCTACGTCGACGGTAACGGGCGCGTCGGAAGGGCCCTCGTGCACCGCTACCTGCGCCGCGCCGGCCTGACGAGCGCGGTGACCGTCCCCATCTCGGCAGGGCTGCTCGCCAACCCGGGCGGCTACGTCGCGGCCCTCACCGCGCTGCGCGGCGGCGACCCCGCCCCCATCGTCGGCGAGTTCACTCGGGCGACCCGCGACGCCGCAGCCATCGGTCGGGAACTGGTCGCCGATCTGCGCGACCTGCGTAAGTCCTGGGACGACAGGCTGACGGTGCGCGTCGACTCGGTCGCCTGGCGGATCGCCGACGCCCTGATCGGCAGGCCCGCGATCAATGGACGCGTCGCGGCGGAGCGGTTCGGCGTCACTCCCGCGGCGGCCCGCACCGCGATCCTCGCTCTGGTCGAGGCGGGCATCCTGCGGCAGGCCTCCACCGGAAGCAGGAACCGGGTCTGGGTCGCGGAGGAGGTCACGGCCGCCTACGACCGGATCGCCGTCCTGATTGGCCGACGTAAACCGTACTGAGAGTGGCTTGCCGCCGGAGTAGTGTGCCTGACGGCGGAAAGGACGTTCATCATGACCACTCCCCAACGCACGGCGCAGCGCTTCCCGGCGGAACGGGCACGGGCCTTCGCGGACGCGGTCGTCGCGATCGCGATGACGCTGCTGATCCTCCCCCTGATGGAGTCAGCGGCCGACGTCAGCAGGGCGACCTCGGTGCCCGTCTGGCTCGACGAACACGGCAGCCAACTGTTCAGTTTCGTGCTCAGCTTCGGCATCATCGCGATGTTCTGGGTCAACCACCACCGCACGTTTCAGCGCGTCAGGCAGGTGGACAGCGGACTGCTGTGGTGCACGATGGCTTGGCTGCTCGGCATCGTCTGGCTCCCGGTTGCCACGGCACTCTCCGGCCACCTCGAGGCCGACGACCCGGCCGTCAAGGCGGTCTACATCGGAAGCATGACGCTGGTGGCGCTGCTCTCGCTGCTGCAGTTGCTGTGGCTGCGTGCGCACCCGGCGCTGCACGAGATGGATCCCGTGACGATGAACGGCACCCTCGCCATGGCGACGGCGATGCTGGTGCTGTTCGCGCTCAGCCTCGTGGTCGCCGTCGTCTTCCCTGGCCTGTCCTACTTCCCGTTGTTCCTGATGCTGGGTGTCGGAGGGCTGGGCCGCCTGTTCAAGAGGATCATCGGCCCTGGTCGCCCGACTGCGCCCGAGCCCGAGTGACGGCTTCGCGCCACCCACTGTGAACCGCCTCAAAGGCCTCCTCAGCGGTGACGATCGGGACGCACTGATGGCCGAGAGCCAACTGCCAGGCGGCCTGCTCTGGAGGCCGAGAGGGGAGTGTCGCCGCAGATGGGTACCGCCCATGGGGGCCGAGACGCCTGTATGTCTCGGCTGCCTCGGCTGAGAAATGACCTGCCTGCCACAGTGCCCAGAGGTCGTAGAGGTCACGCGGGGCGTTTCGGGTGTTATCGCTCCAGGCGTCCGTCTTGGCGCAAACGAAGCCGGTGGGCGACAGGGTCGTGAACAGCACGTCGTCCATGCCGTTGTATCGGAGCGAGACGCGCGTCTCCTGAGTCGGCCAAGGTACGAGGTTGCGCCCGTCCAGGAGTTGCACCTGCACCTGCTTCCCCCCGATCGTGAAGCGTGCAGGCTGGGTGTCGCGCTTGGTGTCCGCAAGCCACGGCAGGGCACCCACCTCCCCAAATGCCCTGCGGAGTCGGCTTCGGGCGACGACGTCGATGCTGTTTGCTGCGGCGCGGCGTGCCCCGATCGACAACAGGTCAATGTCCTCACTCAGGCGCAGGCCGTTGAGAAAGGTTCGGCTCAGCGCCGTGCCGCCGAAGAAGACGAAACTCTCCCGAAGCTCGGAGAGTGCGAGCAATAGGTGTGAGATCACGAAGTCATGCTCGATCTGGTCCCGCGCCACACCGAAGTGTTCCTGCATTCTGCGAACGTCCTGCTCGGAAAGGACGTCGGGGCGCGCCCCGGTCGTCGACGATGCGGCTGGCAGGAGCCACGGGGCCGCGTCAGGCACGGCTGCTTCCGTTGGCAGAGTTTTGCTGGTCAAGCAGTCGCATGAGCCGTTCACGACTCGCGGCCGAACGGCCCTCGGCCAGGTCCTCGAGCGTCGTGACGCTGGATTGAGAGAGCAGGGCGGGCAGCGCCGAGCGCGCCTCGCCGGGCATGCCGCCCAAGTCGGGGCGATCGAGGAGATCGAGGAGCGTCTGCTCAGGGCTTGTCACCAGGAACGCACCGATGGCGGAATCCTCGAGGGTCGCGTCAAGGGCTGCGACGTCAACGGTGGTGAACGTGACCCGGGTACCGTCGGCGAGTGCGATGGGGCGCCTTTGGCGCGGCACTGCGACAACCGTGCTTCCGATGGCACGTGGGATGCAGTGGCGGAACCGCGCAGCCCCCAGCCCGTAGAGGACCGGAACCCGTTGGCCGAAGTGTGTGGTCGCAAACGCCATCGCCGCTTCCTCGGGTGTCGGCCGCCAATCCAGGTCGAACGCGATGGTGTCGGGTTTTGCCGTGTAGGTGCCCGGTGCGATTCGGGTCACGCGGCCGCTGGCGGCCAGCCTCAGTAACTCCTTTTCGGGCTGGGCGTAGACGCCCCTGAGCATCGAGGGGCGAACCGTGCGCAGCGGCGCAGCGGTCACCGCTCGGGGCAGGCTGGTGCGCATCGTTCCTCCAATATGCAATACCTTACCTTAAGCGGAAGGTATTGCATACGAGCGAGGGGCAGCGATCGACTCGATCGCTGCCCCTCAACGGCTTTGCTACTCCAGGCCGAGTGGTTCGGCCTACTCCATGCCGAGTCGTTCGGCGACGAAGTCGATGTCCTTGTCACCGCGGCCCGACAGGTTGACGATGATCACGTCGTCGGGGCTCAGCGTCGGGGCCAGCTTCATGGCGTAGGCGAGCGCGTGGCTCGACTCGATCGCGGGGATGATGCCCTCGGTGCGGCAGAGCGCCTGGAACGCGTCGAGCGACTCGTCGTCGGAGGCCGTCACGTAGGTGGCGCGGCCGAGATCCTTGAGGTGGGCGTGCTGCGGCCCGACGCCCGGGTAGTCCATGCCGGAGGCGATGGAGTGCACCGGCCAAGGCTCGCCTGCTTCGTCCTGCAGCACGATGGTCTTCATGCCGTGGATGACGCCGGGGGAGCCGAGCGTCATGGTCGCAGCGTGCTCGCCGGGAGCTTCGAGGCTGCGCCCCGAGGGCTCGACGCCGTAGATCGCCACGTCGGCGTCCTCGAGGAAGGCATGGAACAGGCCCATGGCGTTCGAGCCTCCGCCGACGGCCGCGACGATGGCGGTGGGCAGCTTGCCCTCCTTCTCCATCACCTGGCGGCGGGCCTCACGTCCGACGATCGACTGGAAGTCGCGCACCATGGTCGGGAACGGATCGGGCCCGACGACAGAGCCGATCGCGAACATCGTCTCGCCGAAGTCGGCGGCCCACACGCCGAACGCGGAGTCGACGGCGTCCTTGAGGCATCGTCCCCCGTCCTCGACGGGCACCACGGTCGCGCCGAGGAGGCGCATCCGCACCACGTTCGGGTGCTGCTTGGCGACGTCGATGGCGCCCATGTGGATCTCGCACTCGAGGCCGAGGAGCGCCGCGGCGGTCGCGAGCGCGACCCCGTGCTGGCCCGCGCCGGTCTCCGCGATGACCTTCTTCTTGCCCATCCGCTTGGCGAGCAGGACCTCGCCGAGCGTGTGGTTGATCTTGTGCGCGCCCGTGTGGTTCAGGTCCTCGCGCTTGAGGTAGATCTTGGCCCCGCCCAACTCGGCGCTGAGGTTCTTGGCGAGGAACAGGGGAGAGGGGCGACCGACGTAGTCGGCGAGCAGCGCCTCGTACTCGGCCTGGAATGCCGGGTCGTCCTTGGCCTCGGCGTAGGCTGCTGCGACCTCGGCGATCGGTGCCTCGAGGTGCGGGGGGAGGAAGCGTCCGCCATGAGCTCCGAAGAAACCGGCCTCGTCGGCTTGCGTAAGCGATGTCATGGCCGGATGGTACTGGTTGTCGCCCGGGCCCGGAGGCTCGGTTCACCCATTGGTGCAGCGGCCCGCGCGATCCAGGGGGTGCCCGGATCCCGACGCGACCCGCGCGTTACAGGTCGCCACCGGGCGACATGGTGATCGTCGGCTACAGCGACAGCAGCGAGCGCAACCAGTTGTCCAGCACAGGCGGGTCGGCGATGAGTTCGACGTTCGAGTCGCGGCCCGTGAGGTGCAGGAGAAGTTCGGAGGGCAGCCCGCGAAGGTGGATGATCCGCTCCCCGGTGCCGATCTGCTTCTCGAGGCCCGTGTCGCTTCGCGTGATGCGCAGTTGGTCGCCGGCCTTGGTCTGGACCCTGCGGGCCATCACCGTGACGAGCGGCCACAGTTCCTGCTGCTCCTTGGCGGTCAGCGTCTGGGAGCGGCCGTTGGCGCGCAGCACGTCCTCGTGGTGGATGAAGAACTCGCTGGTGTTGACCAGCGCGTCGAGTGGTCGCATGATCCAGCCGACCGTGCGGATCTCCTCGACGAGGTCCGGGTAGTCCATCGAGTGCAGCACCTGGTTCTGCACCTGCGAGGTCTTCTCTGCGAACCGGTCGAGGCCGATCCCGGGCAGCGCGCTCAGCTTGTGTTCCCTGACGTAGAGGTGCGCGGCGAGGTCCTGCGTCTGCCACCCCTCGCACTCGGTCGGGGCGAACGGGCCCAGTTCGTCCAGGAGATCGGCGAGGGCGGCGCGCTGGCGCGAGGCGAAACTCATGACGCCCAGCCTAGACGCGTGGCGGCCGACCGGGCGACGAACCGTCGCCCGGTCTGGGCTCGGGGCGGGGGAGTTGTTTGAGCATGTTTGGTAACTCGTTTGCGATCTGAACGTTCAAACGTGCCGAAATCGGCAACGAGCAACCAGACATGCTCAAGGAGCCACCCAACCCACGCTCTAGGGTTGGGGGCATGGACAACCGGATCGGCACGGTCGCGGCGCTGCGCGTCGGGAGGGTCGTCAACCAACCCTGGGGGCCGAAGGGGGTGCCGAGCGCCGCGGTGAAGACGGCGGTCGACGGGCCGCTGCGGCTCGGCGTCCTCGGCTTCGACGGCGACGAGCACGGCGACACCGTCAACCACGGGGGCCAGGGCAAGGCCGCGCTTGCCTACGCGCGGCACCGCTACGACGACTGGCGCGGCATCGGCCTCGACCTGCCCGACGGCGGCTTCTTCGAGAATCTGACCCTCGACTCTCCGGGGACCGATGACGGCACGGTCGTGCTGGGCGAGACGTGGCGGATCGGGAACGCGACGGTGCGCGTCACCCAACCGCGCAGCCCCTGCTACAAGCTCGCCAAGCGGTGGGGCATCGACGACCTGGTGCTCCGCGTCCAGCAGACCGGCTGGTCCGGCTGGTACCTCGCGGTGGTCGAGGAGGGCGACGTCGGCCCGGGCGACCCCGTGACACTTCTCGACCGGCCGGCGGGAGCGCCGACCATGGCCGAGATCTCCCGGGTGATGGAGCGGGACAAGGACGACCTCGACGGCGCGCGCCGCCTGATCGACGCGCCGGGACTGCCCGCCCGCTGGGTCACCAAGTTGGAGCGCCGACTCGCCGGTCGCCCGGACAGCGAGGCCGCGAGGCTGCTCGGCCCCACGGAGGGCTGAGCGCGGTACCCGCCGACGTGCAGGCGCGGATTCCTTGGCCGTGGCCGGCGCCTGGTGGCCTGGTGACTGACCGTGGGAACGTCGAGGCGCGGCGACGGAGACTGACGGGGGAGCGGTCTGCGGACTGGTCACGTTGCGCTGGGCGTTCGGAGTCCTCGACAGGCTCGGGGATCGGTGACCGTACGTTGAGCGGGATGGCCTCCGCTCGTTGAGCCGGACGGCCGACGAAGTCGCGCGTCCGCGTCGAAACGTCCGCGAGGTGTCTGCGGTCTTGGCCCAGAGATGTGCGCGGACACGAGTCAGTCGCGCTGCGGCGCACTCTTCCCCTGGAACTGAGCGGGCAACGTCGAGGCGTGTCCCCGGCGTCGCGACCTGCCCACCCCAACGGACGGCTGAGCACGCGGGACGGACGAGTTGGCACAATGGGGCCCATGCTGGAGATCCGCTACAACTCCGACGGGCTCGTGCCCGCCATCGCCCAGGACGAGGACACCCGCGAGGTGCTGATGCTCGCCTGGATGAACGAGGAGGCCCTTCGTCGCACGTTTGCCACCGGCAAGGCGACGTACTGGTCGCGCTCGAGGCAGGAGTACTGGGTCAAGGGCGAGACGTCCGGGCACCACCAGGCCGTCGTCAATGTGGCGCTCGACTGCGACGGCGACGCGATCCTGCTGACCGTCCGCCAGACCGGGGCCGCCTGCCACACCGGCAACCGCACCTGCTTCTTCACCGACCTGACCGCGCAGGACCTCCCGTGATCGTCGCCCCAACGCTCTCCGAGTTCACCGACCTTGCGAAGGGTCGCCGCGTCATCAGCGTCTACGCCAAGCTGCTCGCCGACGACCTGACCCCCGTCAGCGTCTACCAGGCGCTCTGCGGCGCCCGCGAGTCGACGTTCCTGTTCGAGTCCGCCGACGCCGGGGTGTGGTCGCGCTGGAGCTTCATCGGCGTCCGCACCGCCTCGACGCTCACCGAGACCGGCGGCCGCGCGCACTGGCTCGGCAGGGAACTGGTCGGCATCCCCGACGACGGCGACCCCCTGCAGGTGCTGCGCCAGAGCCTCACCGAGCTGGCCACCCAGCAGATCGACGGGCTGCCTCCCTTCCACGCGGGCATGGTCGGCTACCTCGGCTACGACGTGGTGCGGCGCCTCGAACGGCTCCCCAACACCACCGTCGATGACCTCCAGATCCCCGAACTGGTCATGATGCTCACCAGCGAACTGGCGGTGTTCGACCACCACAAGGGCGAGCTGTGGCTGATCGCCAACGCCATCAACTTCGACAGCACTGACGAGGGTGTCGAGCGTGCCTACTACGGGGCGGTCGCCGCCATCGAGGCGATGGCCGACCAACTCCGCCAGCCGCGCGCCAGCCTCGCGTGCCAGGAGGGCGAGCCACGCACCCCGCAGATCGACCGGCAGCGCACCTCCGAGGAGTACATGGCGCTCGTCGAGGAGGCCAAGGAGGAGATCCGCGCGGGCGAGGCCTTCCAGATCGTCGTGTCTCAACGCTTCGACATCCGCACCGACGCCGACGCGCTTGAGGTCTACCGGGCGTTGCGGCTCACCAACCCGAGCCCCTACCTGTACCTGCTGCGGCTGCCCGGCTTCGCCGTGGTCGGCTCAAGCCCGGAGGCACTGGTCACCGTCAGCGACGGCGTCGCGACCACGCGGCCCATCGCGGGGTCCCGCCCTCGCGGCAGGACGCCGGAGGAGGACCATAGGCTCGCCGAGGAGCTCGTCGCCGACCCGAAGGAGAAGGCAGAGCACCTGATGCTCGTCGACCTCGGCCGCAACGACCTCGGCCGGATCAGCCAGCCGGGCAGCGTCACGGTGCACGAGTTCGCAAAGGTGCACCGCTACTCGCACATCATGCACCTGGAAGCGGAGGTCTCCGGCCGCATCGACCCCGAGCACAGCGCGCTCGACGCGGTGCTGTCGTGCTTCCCCGCGGGCACCCTGTCGGGCGCGCCGAAGGTCCGGGCCATGGAGATCATCGACCGCCTCGAGGCGAGCAGGCGCGGGCTGTACGGCGGGGTCGTCGGCTACTTCGACTTCGCGGGCAACGCCGACGTCGCCATCGCGATCCGCACCGCGCTGATCAAGGACGGCGTCGCGCACGTCCAGGCGGGGGCGGGCATCGTCGCCGACTCGGTCGCCGAGCTGGAGGACGCCGAGTGTTCGCACAAGGCGCGCGCCGTCGTCACCGCGATCGGCCGCGCGGAAGCGATGGCCCGACCGTGACCGGCCGCTGGCCCGTCACGCTGCTCGCCGTCGTCGGCGCGCTGCTCGCGGGCGTCTCCGCACAGGCCGCCGGCTCGACGCTCGCCTCGGTCGGGTGGGCGGTCGCCGCGGGCGTCGGCCTGTCGCTGATGCTGCGCGGCTTCGGGCTCAGAGTCGTCGGGATCCTGCTGGCGGTCGTCTCGATCGGCGGCATCGCCTGGTCCGCGCAGGCCTCCCAATGGATCCCGCTCGCCGGATTCGTCCTCAGCCTGGTCGCTTCCGCGGGCTTCGTGATCTGGGGCCCCTCGTGGCGGCACCGGCAGCGCACCCGCACGGATGCGCCCGCCGACCTGTGGAAGACGATGGACGAGGGAGTCGATCCGACCGATGAACAGAGCTCGCCTCCCGGGAGCGATTGAGGGTAGGCTCAGCCACGACGTTTCCTCCCGAAAGGCCGGTCTCATGGCGCAAACCCCGAAGTTCTACCACCACGGGAAAAGCCCTGCCGCTTGGGCAGGCGTGGTCGTGGCGGCCATCGGTTTCGTGATCGCGGCCATCGCGGCCGTCGCCGGACCGAACTGGACCCTCGCCATCGTCGGAGGCGCGATCGTGCTCGTCGGAGGACTCGTGACCATGGTGATGAAGGCCATGGGCTACGGGCAGCCGTGAGCGTCCTCGACGACATCATCGACGGAGTCCGACTCGACCTCGAGGACCGCAAGGCCACCCGCTCGCTCGCCTCGCTGAAGCAGCAGGCGGCCTCCGTGGCGCCCGCGCTCGACCCGATGCCACGCTTCCGGGCCCCGGAACTTGCCGTCATCTCCGAGGTCAAGCGCAAGTCCCCGTCGAAGGGCCACCTCGCCGAGATCACCGACCCGGCCCAGCTCGCCGCCTCCTACGCGGCGGGCGGCGCGGCCGCGATCTCCGTGCTCACCGAACAGCGCCGCTTCAACGGGACGCTCGCCGACCTTGACGCCGTCCGCGCCGCCGTCGACATCCCGGTGCTGCGCAAGGACTTCATGGTCGAGGAGTACCAGTTCTACGAGGCGCGCGCACACGGCGCCGACCTGGTGCTGCTGATCGTCGCCGCCCTCGACGACGCCGACCTGTCCCGATTCCTCGACCTCACCGGCGAACTCGGCATGACCGCGCTCGTGGAGACCCACACCGCGGAAGAGGTCGACAGGGCGCTGGCCGTTGGCGCCGAACTGATCGGCGTCAACAACCGCAACCTCAAGACCCTCGACGTCGACATCGACACCTTCGGAGGGCTGGCCGACCGGATCGGTGAGCGCGCCGTCAAGGTCGCCGAGTCAGGCATCGCGGGCACCGACGACGTGGCACAGGTCGCCGCGCAGGGGGCCGACGTGATCCTCGTCGGAGAGGCGCTCGTCAAGCACGGCGACCCCACCACCGCGATCCGCGACTTCATGGCCGCTGCAGAAAGGGCCAAGGCATGAGCCAGCCTGACACCACCGGACACTTCGGACGCTTCGGAGGCAGGTTCGTCCCCGAGGCGCTGCAGGCAGCCCTCGACGAACTGACGCAGGCCTTCGACCAGGCGATGGGCGACCCGAGCTTCCACGCCGACCTGGAGAAACTGCAGCGCGACTACGCGGGCAGGCCGACCCCGATCACCGAGGCGGCCAACTTCTCCAAGCACGCGGGCAACGCCCGGATCCTGCTCAAGCGCGAGGACCTCAACCACACCGGCGCGCACAAGATCAACAACGTGCTCGGCCAGGCGCTGCTCACCAAGCGGATGGGCAAGTCGCGCGTGATCGCCGAGACCGGCGCGGGCCAGCACGGCGTCGCGACCGCGACCGCCGCCGCCCTGCTCGGGCTGGAGTGCCGCGTCTACATGGGCGAGGTCGACACCAAGCGCCAGGCCCTCAACGTCGCTCGGATGCAACTGCTCGGCGCCGAGGTCTACGCAGTCGCCGCCGGGTCGCGCACCCTCAAGGACGCGATGAACGAGGCCATGCGCGACTGGGTCACCACCGTCGACTCCACGCACTACCTGATCGGCACCGTCGGCGGCCCCCACCCGTTCCCGTACCTGGTGCGCGAACTGCAGCGGGTCATCTCCACCGAGGCCCGCCAGCAGATGCTCGACGCCTACGGCGCGCTTCCCGACTACGTCGCGGCCTGCGTCGGCGGCGGCTCCAACGCCATCGGCATGTTCGCCGACTTCATCCCAGACGCCGACGTCAAGCTCTACGGCTTCGAGGCGGCGGGCGACGGCGTCGAGACCGGCAGGCACGCCGCCACCATCACCGCGGGCACCCCCGGTGTGCTGCACGGCGCCCGCACCTTCGTCCTGCAGGACGAGGACGGCCAGACCATCGAGTCGCACTCGATCTCCGCAGGGCTCGACTACCCGGGCGTCGGGCCCGAGCACGCGTGGCTCGCCGACACCGGCCGCGCCCACTACGAGCCGGTCACCGACGCGGAGGCGATGGACGCGTTCCAGTTGCTCACCCGCACCGAGGGCATCATCCCGGCCATCGAGTCGGCCCACGCGCTCGCCGGTGCCCAGCGCCTCGGACGCCAGATCGCCGAGGCCGATCCCGACGCGACCCCGACCATCCTGGTGTGCCTGTCGGGCCGCGGGGACAAGGACGTCGCCACCGCCTTCGAATACTTCGGCCTCTCGGGAGAGCCGGACAAGACCGTTGGGGGCCTCGAATGAGCCAGTTCACCGACCAGCAGCGCCTCGGCGTCTCGGGACGCGTCGTGGCCGACTGCCTCGACGCGGGCCGCCCCGCGCTGGTGGGCTACCTGCCCGTCGGCTACCCGAGCGTCGCCGACTCGCTCGACGCGGTCCGCGCCATCGTCGAGGGCACCGAGGGCCGCGGCGTCGACATCGTCGAGATCGGCATCCCGTACTCCGACCCGCTGATGGACGGCCTCGTCATCCAGCACGCCACCACCCGCGCCCGCGAGCGGGGCGTCCGCACCCGCGACGCGTTCACCGCCGTCGAGACCGTCGCCTCCGCAGGGGCCACCCCGATGGTGATGACGTACTGGAACCTCATCGAGGCCTACGGCGCCGACGCGTTCGCGCGCGACCTGGCCGCCGCAGGCGGAGCGGGAGTCATCACGCCCGACCTTCCCCCGGACGACTGCCCCGAATGGTTCGCCGCGACCGACGCGCACGGCCTCGACCGCGTGTTCCTGATCGCCCCGAGCTCCAGGGACGAGCGCATCGCCATGACCATGGCCTCGTGCCGCGGCTGGGTGTACGCGTCGAGCGTGATGGGCGTCACCGGAACGCGGGCGGCCACCTCCGACGCCGCGCCGGTGATCGTCGACCGGGCCCGCGCCATCGACCCGAGCCTCCCGGTCGGCATCGGCCTCGGCGTCAGCAACGCCGACCAGGCCGCCGAGATCGGCGAGTTCGCCGACCTGGTGATCGTCGGGTCCGCGCTGCTGAAGTGCCTCGACTCCGACGGCGCAGACATGGCCGGCGACCTCGCGCGACTGCGTGCGCTCGCGGCCGACCTGGCCGGGGGAGTCGAGCGCTCGCGCCGCTGACCCCTCAGCCGGCCGCACCCCTGCGGTCGACGATCCGGTTGACCATCTCCGACATCGCGAGCATCAGGACGACGAGCGCGCCCAGGAACAGCGGCAGGATGCCGAGGCCGACCAAGCCGGACAGCGCCCCGAACAGCGGCGGCATCAGCGTGACGCCGAGGTAGGCGCTCGCCATCTGGATGCCGATCACCGACTGCGAGTTCTCGCGGCCGAAGTTGCTCGGCGTCGAGTGGATGATCGCCGGGTAGACCGGCGCGCTGCCGAAGCCCGCCACCACCAGCCCCGCCAGCGCGACGACCGGCGTGGCGAGCGGAAGGGCGATCATCGCGATGCCGAGGGCCACCAGCAGGCCGCCGAAGCGGATCAGCCTCCGGTCGCCCACCCGGTCGGCCACGAAGCCGCCGAGGAACCGGCCGCCGGTGATGCCCAACAGGTAGAGCGACGCGAACGCGGCGGCGGTGGCGGGGGCGACGCCGCGGTCCTCCACCAGGTACGTCGCGGCCCACAGCATCGTCGTCGACTCGAGGGCGCAGTAGGCGAAGAAGGCGATCAGGATCTGCGCGGCGCCCGGCAGACGCAGCGTGCCGACCAGGCCGAGCGGCTTGGCGGCCGGTGCGGCGTCCTCGTGTTCGGGTTCCTTCTCAGGGTGCACCTTCCGCCATACGGGAAGCGTCAGGATCAGGATGACGGTGAGCGCCACCTGGATGATGCCGACGGTGCGGTAGCCAGCCGACCAGTCGCCGTTGCGGGTCAGCGCGAAGCTCATGATGAACGGGCTGATTGAGGCGCCGACGCCCCAGAACGAGTGCAGCCAGTTCATGTGCCGCGACGAGTAGTGCAGCGCCACGTAGTTGTTCAGGGCCGCGTCGACGGCGCCGGCACCCAGACCGTAGGGCACCGCCCAGAGGCACAGCGCCCAGAACGACGTCGACATGGAGAACCCGAGCAGGGCGGTCGCCGTCATCGCGACGCTCACCGTCGTCACCACCGCGGCGCCGAAGCGGCGCGTCAGCCGGTCGGAGAGCAGGCTCGAGACGATCGTGCCGACCGCGATCACCATGGTCAGGATGCCCGCGAACGACAGCGGGACGCCCAGGTCCGTGTGCATGACGGGCCAACCCGCGCCGACGAGGGAGTCGGGCAGGCCGAGGCTGATGAATGCGACGTAGATGATCGCCAGGAGCAGTGCGTACACGCGGCGTCCTTCGAGTAGGCAGAACGGCAAGCCTAGCCGCGGCGCCCCCGGGCGACGCAACGCGCTCGGGCTGGTCCACCTGCGCACTAGCCTGTCTCGGATGAGCCAGTCGCCCCCGGATCGCCCGGACTTCCTGCCGCCCGGGGCGCAACAGCGGCCCCCGGCGCCCGCGCCCGGTCCGAACTGGCGGGCGCCGCAGGGTCCGCCCGGCTCGCCGGCTCCTCAACAAGGACCGCCGCCCAGGCCCACGCCGACCGGACCGGACTGGTCCGCCCGCGCCATCCCGCCCCCTCGGCAGGCATCGACGCAACCCGCGCCGGTGGCGCCGCGTCGATCGGTGCTGACCTGGGTCGTGGTGCTTGCGGTCCTGATCCCGGTGCTCGGGATCGCGTGGTACTTCGCCTCACCCTCCGGCCCCGTCGACACGGACCCGGGGCCGACGCCGCCAGGCACGCCCGTTCCAACGTTCACGCCGAGCCCCTATTCGGGGATCAACCCCGGGTATGAGCCGTCCAACGGCAGCGGCCCGTTCTCCGAGCCGCGGGAGTCCCGGCCTCCGGTTCAGCCGCCGACCGCGACCCCCAAGCAGGAGTGGCCGGACCTCGAGGGGCCGGTCGCCCCGGTCACAGCGTGGACCACCGTCGACGGCGGTCCCGAGCGCGGGTCGTACCGGATCCCGTCGACCGGCTGGACGTACAAGGACGGGATGATGATGGGCTACGAGACGATGCACCGCGTCGTCGCCGGCAACATCGTCTCCTTCGACCGTGAGGACCAGTGCCAGGACGACTACTGGAGCGCCGTGATGCTGAGGAAGGGCGCACCCGACCAACCGGACCTTGAACGCTTCACGCGGCTCCTGGTGATGGACTTCGCGCAGATGCGCAACACCGAATACGAGGGCGACTACTACGAGATCCCCGCCGCGAAGGTCGAGCCGTTCACCTTCGACGACGGCGGAGAGGGCTTCATCGGCAGCGTCAGCTTCGTGCCGATGTACCAGGACAAGTACAGCTGCAACACCCCCGCCATCCGGATCAGCGCCGTCACGCGGAGCCACGAGGGTCGGGCCTACCAGATGCTGGCCATCACCAACATCGGCGACGCGCAGTCGCTGCCGCTGGCCACCGAGCGCGAGATCCTGGCGACCTTCACCGTCGGGAAGTGACCCCGCCCGCCCTCAGGGCTGTCGCGGTGCGGGCAGTTGGTTGAGCATGTTTGGTAACTCGTTGGTGATCTGAACGTTCAAACGTGCCGAAATCGGCAACGAGCAACCAAACATGCTCAAGGACCCACCCAGCCCACGCTCTTGGGTGAAGGCTCGGCGTGCCGGTCGACCCGGCGTTGTCACCACACGCTTCCCCTGCATTTTGGCGAGCCTGACCGCGCAGAAAAACCATCGGGTGGGCTCATGTTTCGGCCGCGTAACAATTATGCGAAGAGATTTCGCACGGACCTGATCTGGGTTGGTTGAGGCAAAACGGCGCCCTTACTGTTTTTCCGCTGGTGCACTGCGCCAGCGTGCCCACCCGAACTGAGGAGGTCCTTCGATGGCCCAGAGCGTCTTTCCGCATCGCGAGAAGGTGGGGCTCTACGACCCCGCCTACGAGCACGATGCCTGCGGCGTCGCCTTCGTCGCACACCTCGACGGTGAGGCCAGGCACGACATCGTCGAGAAGGGCCTCGAGGCGCTGCGCAACCTCGACCACCGCGGCGCGACCGGCGCCGACGAGGCGGCGGGCGACGGCGCGGGCATCCTGATCCAGGTCCCCGACGCGTTCCTCCGCGGCGTCGTCGAGGCCAAGCTTCCCGACGCGGGCGAATACGCCGTCGGGATGGCCTTCCTGCCCGTCGACGACGAGGCCCGCGCCGAGGCGAAGGCCCGGATCGAGGAACTCGCGGACGAGGCGGAACTCGACGTGCTCGCCTGGCGCGAGGTGCCCGTCCAGACCGAGACCCTCTCGCCGATCTCGATCGGCGCCATGCCCCGCTTCGAGCACCTGATCGTGGCGGGCCGCCGCGGCCAGTCAGGCATCGACCTCGACCGCTTCACCTTCGTGCTGCGCCGCCGCGCCCAGCACGAGGCGGGCGTCTACTTCGCCTCGCTCTCGTCGCGCACGCTGGTCTACAAGGGGATGCTGACCACCGATCAACTCGAGGAGGTCTTCCCCGAACTCCACGACGAGCGGGTCGCCTCCGCCCTTGCGCTGGTCCACTCCCGCTTCTCCACCAACACCTTCCCGGCGTGGGAGCTGGCGCATCCGTACCGGATGATCGCCCACAACGGAGAGATCAACACCGTGCGCGGCAACCGCAACTGGATGCGGGCCCGCGAGGCGCTGCTCACCTCCGACGCGTTCCCCGGCTCGCTGGAGAAGCTGTTCCCGATCTGCAGCCCCGACGGCTCCGACTCGGCATCCTTCGACGAGGTCCTCGAACTGCTGCACCTCGGCGGCCGCTCGCTCCCGCACGCCGTCCTGATGATGATCCCCGAGGCCTGGGAGGGCCACGCGGAGATGGACCCGGCCCGACGCGCGTTCTACGAGTTCCACTCCATGATCATGGAGCCGTGGGACGGCCCCGCCTGCATGACGTTCACCGACGGCTCCATCATCGGCGCCTGCCTCGACCGCAACGGACTTCGCCCCGGCCGCTACTGGGAGACCCGTGACGGGCTCGTCGTGTTCGCCTCCGAGGCGGGCGTGCTGCCGATCCCGACCGAGGACATCGTCGCGAAGGGCAGGCTCCAGCCGGGCAGGATGCTGCTGCTCGACCTCGACAAGCACCGGATCCTCTCCGACGACGACGTGAAGGGCGCGCTCGCCGCAGAGCAGCCTTACGAGAAGTGGGTCGCCGAGCACAAGATCGAGCTCGACAACCTGCCGAGCCGCGCGCACATCGTCCACTCGCACAGCTCCGTCACCCGCCGTCAGCAGACGTTCGGCTACACGCATGAGGAGCTGCGCCTGCTCGTCGCGCCGATGGCCAACGGCGGCGCCGAGGCGATCGGCTCGATGGGCACCGACACCCCCGTCGCGATCCTGTCGTCGCGGCCCCGGCTGATCTTCGACTACTTCAAGCAGCTCTTCGCGCAGGTGACCAACCCGCCGCTCGACGCGATCCGCGAGCAGCTCGTCACCAGCCTGACCGCCAAGATCGGCCCCGAGCGCAACCTGCTCGAGCCCACCCCCGAGGCCGCCCGGATCATCACCATGAGCGGCCCGATCCTCGACTCCGAGCAGCTCGCCAAGATCGTGCGACTCAAGGAGGGCACCGTCCCCGGCTACTCGACGCACGTCGTCAAGGGCCTCTACAAGGTCGCGGGCGGGGGCCGGGCGCTGGCCGCGAAGCTGGAGGAGCTCAGCCGCGAGGTCTCCGCCGCCATCCGTGGCGGGGCGCGGGCCATCGTGCTGTCCGACCGGCACTCCACCACCGAGTTGGCGCCGATCCCGTCGCTGCTGCTGACCGCCGCCATCCACCATCACCTGGTGCGCGAGAAGACCCGCACGCAGGTCGGGCTCGTCGTCGAGGCTGGCGACGTGCGCGAGGTGCACCACGTCGCGCTGCTGCTCGGCTACGGCGCGGCCGCCGTCAACCCCTACCTGGTGTTCGAATCGGCCGAGGACCTCGCCCGCCGCGAGATGTACGTCGACGTCACCCCGGAGAAGGCCATCGCCAACGTCGCGAAGGCGTTCAACAAGGGCGTGCTCAAAGTGATGAGCAAGATGGGCGTTTCGACGGTCGCCTCCTACACCGGCGCGCAGATCTTCGAGTGCATCGGGCTCAGCCAGGACGTCGTCGACGCCTACTTCACCGGCACCTCCAGCAGGCTCGGCGGCCTGACCCTCGACCAACTGGCCGAGGAGATCACGGCCCGCCACCTCAACGCCTACCCGGCAGACGGCATCCCGCTCGCGCACCGCGACCTGCTGGTGGGCGGTGAGTACCAGTGGCGCCGTGAGGGCGAGCAGCACCTGTTCGACCCCGAGACGGTTTTCCGGCTGCAGCACTCGACGCAGACCGGCGACTACGCGGCGTTCAAGAAGTACTCGGCGCTCGTCAACGACAACTCGCGGCGCATCATGACGCTGCGCTCGCTGATGCGCTTCGTGGACCGCGAACCGATCAGCATCGACGAGGTCGAACCCGCCAGCGAGATCGTCAAGCGCTTCTCCACGGGCGCGATGAGCTACGGCTCGATCTCGATGGAGGCGCACCAGACGCTCGCCGTGGCGATGAACCGGATCGGCGGCAAGTCGAACACCGGCGAGGGCGGCGAGGACCCGGAGCGGCTGCACGACCCGTCGCGCCGCTCCGCCATCAAGCAGGTCGCCTCGGGGCGCTTCGGCGTCACCTCGGAGTACCTGACCTACGCCGACGACATCCAGATCAAGATGGCCCAGGGCGCCAAGCCAGGCGAGGGCGGCCAGTTGCCCGGCCCGAAGGTGTACCCGTGGGTCGCCCGGACGCGGCACTCGACGCCGGGCGTCGGGCTGATCTCGCCGCCCCCGCACCACGACATCTACTCCATCGAGGACCTGAAGCAGCTCATCCACGACCTCAAGTGCGCCAACACCTCCGCGCGCGTGCACGTCAAGCTGGTCTCCGAGATCGGCGTCGGAACGGTCGCGGCAGGCGTCAGCAAGGCGAAGGCCGACGTAGTGCTGATCTCCGGACACGACGGCGGCACGGGTGCCGCGCCGCTGACGTCCATCAAGCACGCGGGCGCCCCCTGGGAGCTCGGCCTTGCGGAGACGCAGCAGACGCTGCTGCTCAACGGCCTGCGCGACCGGATCGTCGTGCAGTGCGACGGACAGCTCAAGACCGGACGCGACGTGATCGTCGCAGCCCTGCTCGGCGCCGAGGAGTTCGGGTTCGCGACCGCCCCGCTGGTGGTGTCGGGCTGCATCATGATGCGCGTCTGCCACAAGGACACCTGCCCGGTCGGCGTCGCCACCCAGAACCCCGAGCTGCGCGGCAAGTTCCACGGCGACCCCGACCACGTCGTCAACTTCTTCATGTTCATCGCCGAGGAGGTCCGCGAACTGCTCGCCCAACTGGGCTTCCGGAGCCTCGAGGAGGCGATCGGGCACGTCGAACTGCTAGACGTGAGCGAGGCCGTCGGGCACTGGAAGACCCAGGGCCTCGACCTGCAGCCGATCCTGACCAGGATCGACGTGCCGGAGGGCACCAAGCTGTACCGCACCACGACGCAGGACCACGGCCTCGGCGACAAGCTCGACGTCGAACTGATCCGGCTCGCCGAGCCCGCCCTGGCACGGGGCGAGCAGGTGCGCCACAGCCTGCCGGTGCGAAACGTCGACCGGACGGTCGGCACCATGCTCGGCCACGAGGTGACAAAGGCCACCGACGGCAAGGGCCTGGAGCCGGGCACGATCGAGTTCACCTTCACCGGAACCGGCGGCCAGAGCTTCGGCGCCTTCCTGCCCCGCGGCGTCACCCTGCGGCTGGTGGGGGACTCCAACGACTACGTCGGAAAGGGGCTCTCCGGCGGCCGGATCGTCGTGACCCCGCAGGCGGAGGCGGGCTTCGACCCGGCCACGCAGATCGTGGCGGGCAACGTGATCGGCTACGGCGCCACGTCGGGTGAACTGTTCCTGCGCGGCGTCGTCGGAGAACGCTTCTGCGTGCGTAACTCGGGCGCCACCGCCGTCGTGGAGGGCGTCGGAGATCACGGCGCCGAGTACATGACAGGCGGGGAGGTCCTCGTGTTGGGCCCGACCGGACGCAACTTCGCGGCCGGCATGTCCGGAGGCGTCGCGTGGGTGCTCGACCTCAACCCGCTGCGGCTCAACAACGAGCTGGCCGATCCCGTCGAGATGACGGAGGGCGACCTGGCCCGCGTCCGGCAGTTGATGGAGCAGCACCGCGCCGAGACAGGTTCGCTGGTGGCCGATGGGCTGCTCGCGCTGAGCGACGACGACCTGGCGGGGCGCTTCACCAAGGTGCTGCCGCGCGACTACGCCCGGATCATGGCCGTCAAGGAGATGTCGGCCGCAGACGGGCTCGACGAGAACGAAACCACCAAGCTGATGATGGAGGCCGCTCATGGCTGATCCCAGGGGATTCATGACCACGCCGCGCGAGGTTGCGGCCCGCCGGCCCGTCGAGGAGCGCGTCCACGACTGGCAGGAGGTCTACCCGGGCAGCCCCGGCCGGGCGCTGCTGCCGATCATCTCCAAGCAGGCGGGCCGCTGCATGGACTGCGGCATCCCGTTCTGCAACAACGGCTGCCCGCTCGGCAACCTGATCCCGGAGTGGAACGACCTCGTGTGGCGGGGGGAGTGGCAGCCCGCGCTCGAGCGCCTGCATGCGACCAACAACTTCCCCGAGTTCACCGGACGGCTGTGCCCGGCGCCGTGCGAGACTGCGTGCGTCGTCGGCATCAACCGGGACGCGGTGACGATCAAGAACGTCGAGGTCGCCATCATCGACAAGGCGTGGGACGACTCTCGCGTCACGCCGCAGCAGCCCGCCTGGCACACCGCCAAGACGGTCGCGGTCGTCGGCTCGGGCCCCGCGGGGCTTGCCGCCGCGCAGCAGTTGACCCGGGCCGGGCACACGGTGGTGGTCTATGAGCGCGCCGACGCCATCGGAGGGTTGCTTCGCTACGGCATCCCCGAGTTCAAGATGGAGAAGTCGGTGCTGAACCGGCGCCTCAAGCAGATGGTGCTCGAGGGGACCCAGTTCAAGACGAGCGTCAACGTCGGCGTCGACATCACCGGCGCCGAACTGCTGGAGCAGTACGAGGCCGTGGTGCTGGCCATCGGCGCGACCCTGCCCCGCGACCTGCCGGTGCCCGGACGCGAGTTCGGGGGCATCCTGCAGGCCATGGAGTTCCTGCCCCAGGCCAACCGTGCCGCGGTCGGACAGAGCGTGGAGAACCAGGTCACGGCAGAGGGCAAGGACGTCGTCATCATCGGCGGCGGCGACACCGGCGCGGACTGCCTCGGCACGTCGATCCGGCAGGGCGCGCGCACCATCACTCAGCTCGAGATCATGCCGATGCCGCCGGAGACCCGGCCGGGCAACCAACCGTGGCCGACGTACCCGATGACATTCAAGATCACCTCGGCCCACGAGGAGGGCGGCGACCGCGTCTACGCGGTGTCGACCAACCGGTTCGTCGGCGACGACGAGGGCAACGTGGCGGGTCTCGACATCGTCGAGGTGCGCTTCGAGGCCGGTCGGTTCGTCCCGGTCGAGGGCACCGAGCGGCACATCCCGGCTCAGCTCGTGCTGCTCGCGATGGGCTTCTCCGGGCCGCAGCAGGCGGGTCTCGTCGAGGAACTCGGCGTCGAACTGGACGCGCGGGGCAACATCTCGCGCGACGAGGACTACGCGACGAGCGTGCCCGGCGTCTACGCCTGCGGAGACGCGGGCCGCGGCCAGTCGCTGATCGTGTGGGCCATCGCCGAGGGGCGGAGCTGCGCTCAGGGCGTCGACGCGTTCCTCAGCGGATCGTCGAAGCTGCCCCGCCCGATCGGCCCGGAGGTGCGCCAACTGCTGGCGTAGCGCCCGCACCACTCGCCCGGAGGGGTGTCGACGGTTCGCGCGACGCGCGCACCGCTCGCCCCGACGGATGACAGGTCGGGGTGCGCGTTGAGCCGGCCGACGCCAGGCCTTAGGCTGGCGCCAACATCGCCGAAGGGACATTCACCGTGCGCATTGCCATCGCGAGCGACCACGCAGCCATCGAGTTCCGCAAGGATCTCGCCGACTCGGTGCGAGGCGCCGGTCACGAGGTGACCGACTTCGGCACCAACGACCCGACGAAGGCCGACTACCCGTACTTCGCGCGGGTCGTCGCCGAGGGCGTCGCGGCGGGCGAGTTCGACCGCGGGATCCTCGTGTGTGGCACCGGCGTCGGCATCTCGATCGCGGCAAACAAGGTGGACGGCGTGCGGTGCGTCGTGTGCTCCGAGCCCTTCTCCGCCGTGCTGTCACGCAACCACAACGACACCAACGTGCTGGCGATGGGTGCCCGCGTGATCGGCGTCGAGATGGGCAAGATGATCGCCAGCATGTGGCTGGAGGCAGGCTTCGAGGGCGGCGAGCGCCACCAGCGCCGCGTCAACCAGATCATGGCGCTGCAGAACGGCGTCGAGGTCGAGGATCAGGTCGACCCGGGGCTCTGCTGAGGGCCCACCCAGTGGCGGCGCTGCAGGGACCTGACACGATCGGTCAGTGAGGGTTCCGGCCCGTCGACGGCGATCCCGGGCGCCACGACGCCGATCGGCAACGGCGCGACCGGGGCAGGCGCAACGCCCCACGAGGCCAGCCACTCGACCAGTTGCGCCGAAGACGACGCGTAGACGATCCGGCCAAGCCCCACCCAGGCGTGCGCGGCCGCGCACATCGGGCAGTGCTCCCCGGATGTGTAGACGACGCACGCCGCCCGCTCCGCCGGCTCCAGGTTCGACGCCGCCCACCGGGCGATCTCGAACTCCGGGTGCCGCGTCGCGTCGCCGCCGCTGGTGCGGTTGTGATCCTCCAACAGCACCTCGCCCGCGGGGGAGACGAGCAGCGAGCCGAACGGCTCCTCGCCCGCCTCGACGGCGGCCTCCGCGAGGTCGACGGCGCGGGTGAGGAAGCGGCGGTCCGGATCGCTGATGGTCATGGCCCAACGCTAGCCCGGAACAAGCAGCCGACAGGGAAAGAGATGCGGGGCCCGGTCCTGGGGGAGACCGGGCCCCGCCACGCGCGGGTTACCCGCCGTGCACCGGAGCGGCGCGACCACGGGGGGTCGGGTCGCTGCTCCGGGGTCAGAGGCGCCGCAACCGCGCCACGCCGATCCTGGAGTCGGCCATCCCGTAGAACACGTGCCAGCCGTCGTCTGCGGGCTCGATCGCGGTCGGGAACACCACGTTGGCCACCGTCCCGTCCGTCTCGTCCGCCGTCTCGGGCACCAGCAGCGGCTCGGGGGTCCTGGCGATGACGCGGGACGGGTCGTCGGCGTCGAGGATCATGACGCCCGCCGCGTAGTGGACGTTGGCCTGCGGCACGAAGGCGCCGCCCTCGATCTCCCCGGTCACGCCGTGGTGGATCAGCAGCCACCCCTCCTCGACGCGCAACGGCGCAGGGCCCGCGCCGATCTTGAGGGCCTCCCACGCGAACCGCGGCGTCGCCACCTCGCGGTGCCCGACCGGCCGGGTCAGCGCCGTCAGGTCGGCCTCCACCGCGGCGACGGGCACGTAGGAGATCCAGATGCTCGCCCGCTCGTCGGTCGCGGTGGCGGGAAGCGGCGGCGGCTCCTGCGGGCGGGTGAAGCTGAAGTCCCACATGGGCCGGTGCAGCAGCGCGAAGCACGGCTCGCCGTCTGGTCCTGGCACCGGTTCGGGGAAGTAGACGACGTCCTTGTTGGGGAACAGGTTGAGGTCGGTGTCGAGGTCGTCGACGTAGCCGAAGCGGATCGGACCCAGCCGCCGCCAGGCCACCCCGTCGTCCGAGACCGCAAGCGCGGGCACCGGGCCCAGCGGCCCGAACGCGACATAGGTCATGACGTGAAGCCCGAGGGCGGGGATGGTCGTGATCCGCGGATCCTCCACGCCGCCGTGGTCGGCGCCCCGCTCCCACCCGCGCTCCGCCTCGAGCACCACTCCGAGGCGCTCCACGTCGACGGGGACGTCGCCGTCGAAGACCACGCGCGCCCGGCCGACCCGGGAGACGTTCCCGGCGGCGACGAGCCGCGGATACAGGTACAACTCGCCGGAGGGGTCGCGCACGGTGGCCGGGTTGAGGACACCGTCGGCCTCGCGCGGGTCGCCAGGGTCGGGCGACATGATGGTGCCGAGCCGCTCGAGCGTGTAGGGGATGGCGCGCATGGATCTCCTTTACCGAAACGTTTCGGTGTTATGAGTGTTGCAGCTGTCGGACGGAAGTGCAATGGGCTCTCGGGCTAGGGCCGGCGCGCGCGGGCCGGGGCGATCGAGTCGCGCCACACCGGGGTCGCGGCCTCGACGACGGCCGGTTCGGGGGAGTCCCCGTCGATCACCTCAAGCAGGATCCGTGCCGCCTCGTGGCCGACCCGCCGGGCGGAGGTGCGGACGGAGGTGAGGCGCGGCGGGACGAACTCGCCGAGTTGGATGCCGTCAAAGCCGACCACCGAGAGGTCGGCAGGGACCTCGACGCCGCGGCGCTGGAGCTCGGCGATGAAGCCGAGCGCCGACAGGTCGTTGGCGCAGAACATCGCCGTGGGCAGGGCGCCGGGCAGCGAGAGCAGGGTCTCGGCAGCGGCGATTCCGCCCTCATAGGTGAAGGCCGCGTCGATGACGGGGCCCGGCGTCAGGTCGTGCTCGGCGAGGAACCCCCGCCAGACGCGCTCGCGCTGCCGCGAGTGCACGTAGTCGCCCGGGCCGGCCAGGTGCCCGATGGTGCGGTGTCCCGCGGCGGTCAGCGCTCCGAGAAGGTCGCGGATTCCACTCTCGTGGTCCTGGCGCACGTGCGGGAGGGGGAAGCCGGGGTCGGGGTTGATGCCGACGGCGGGAAGGCCGAGTTCCTGCACCAGCGCGACGCGCGGGTCGTCGATGGTGAGTTCGTTGAGGATCACGCCGTCGACGCGCCGGTCGGCGGAGAGGCGCCGGTAGCGCTCCAGGTCGTCCTCGGGGGTCGCGCTCGACTGCAGCACCAGGGCGAAGCCGGAGCGGTCGAGCATCTCCTCGATGCCGCCGATGAAGGCGCCGAAGAAGGGGTCGAGTTCAAAGACCTCCGGGTCGCGGTGCACCACCAGGCCGATGGCATAGGCCTTTCGCCCCGACAGTGCCTTGCCGCGCAGCGACGCGACGTAGCCGAGTTCCTGGGCCGCCTGCATGATCCGCTGCCGCGTGGCCTCGGAGACGCCGGGTCGGTCGTTGAGGGCGCTGGAGACGGAACTGATCGCCACGCCGGCGTGCTTGGCGACGTCGACGATGGTCACCCGCTTCATCCAGACTCCCTCGGCTCGCGACGCGCGCGGACCCGCGCGCACGCCCACGATAGCTTTCCGCCGTCCCGCGATGGCAGCACCGCGCCCATCCGGTGGCTGGCTGCGGCGTTGAGCAGCATCCGCAACTCGATTCCCGTCTGATCGTTCAAGCGCGGTCTGCGCCCCAACGAACACCGAATGCTGCTCAACGCCCGACCCGCGCCGCGCCCGAACGCCGCGAGGCGGCCTGTCCGGCGGTTGGCTGCGGCGTTGAGCAGCATCCGCAACTCGTGTCCGGTGTGATCGTTCAAGCGCGGTCCTCGGCCCAACGAACACCGAATGCTGCTCAACGCCCGACCCGCCCCGCACCGGAACGCCGAATGCTGCTCAACGCCCGACCCGGCCGACCCGACCCACACCGTGTCCGATCCACGAGGCGCGCCTAGCGAAGGCGGGTGATGGTCTCCTTCGAGATGGCGAAGAGGGAGCCAGCCGCGTCGGCGAAGAACATCTCCTCCTCGGTGGTGTAGGTGTAGTTCACCTTCCCGTCTGGGCTGATCGCCCACAGCTTCTCGGCCTCGCCCTGCCGGGTGGAGAGCAGCAACTGGTCCTCGCCGCGCCAGATCGCAGGGAAGGTCTGCAGGACGACCTCCACCTCCGAGCGTGTCTGCCCGGTGGTCAGGTCCAGGAAGGTGACGAGTCCGGCGCCGGGGGACTCGCCCATGCTCTGCTCGACGTAGGCGGCCACGGCGAGGTCGCCCCCGATCACGGCGAACTGTTCGGCCTGCGGCACCTCGGCCTCCCAGATCACGGCACCGGTGGCGGGGTCGAGGCGCGACACGCTCGTCGGCGTCGACACGATCAGCGCGCCGTTGAGGTTCAGCGCCCGCTGTCCGGTCGCCTCCCAGCGGGTGGCCCCGTCCTCGCCGCGCCCGGTGACGGTGCCTCCCTCGGAGGCCGTCACGATCGCGTCGTCGAACCACGTCAGGGAGACGCCGTCGGACCAGTCAGGCATCGTGCCGTCAATCAGCGCAAGCGCGACGATCGCCTCGGGGGATCTCTGGAGGGTGTTTGACGATGGCCGGAACACGTTGTCGGTGGAGGCCTCCGTGACGAACGCGTGCCCGCCGTGCACGTCGACCATGGTGTCGGTGACCATGAACGGCATGGTGGCCAACTCGGTCGTCCAGGCGGCGTCGGCGGGGTCGTGCGACCGGAGTTTCGACAGCCTCGGGTACTGCTCGTCATCCTTGCGGGCCAGGTACCAGAGGCTCCCGTCGGAGGCGCTGCCGTACCACGAGTCGAACTCGGTGGTGTAGGTCTCCTTCACCGACCCGTCGGTGCGGTCGACGAGGTAGAGCAGCGTGTCGGAGTGCACGACGAGCAGGTCGGTGCCCGTGAGCGGCCGGATCCTGACCTGGAAGGCGTCTCCCTTGAGTTCGCTGCGCCAGACGTCCTTGCCGTCGGCCACCGTGACGAGACGGATCTCGACGGTGCCCGCGTTCGGGTCGATGAAGCCGACGGTGGCCAGGTGGTCGTCGTCGATGGCGTAGACGAAACCGGCCTCCGCGTCGATGGACCAGTCGGCCGTCGGGTCGGACGCGAGGCCTGCGACCTCGGGGGCGAGCGAGGGGAGCGGGTCAGGCTGCGGGGCCGAAGGCGCGGTGGGGCCGGTGCTTCCTGCCGAGGATGGTGACGACGCGGTTGACGTCGAGCCAGGCGCGGGCCCTGCGTCGTTGGCCGGGTCGCGCGGCAACAGCGCCGTGGCGCTGACGGCGGCCAAGCCGATCACCACCGCCGCTCCGCAGATCGCGATCGCGTGCTGTCTCTTCAACGCTGACATGGATCTCTCCCGGGGTTGAGGATTCCTCTCTCCCTCTGACAAGTGCCTGACGAGCGGTTTCGTTGCGCCGAGCACTCCTAACTTTCGGCCGGTGGGCGGGTTCACGCGTGGGATCGACCCCGCGGCGGGGTGGGGATAACCTGTCAGCACTGTGTTTGACCTGCTCGCGTCCTCGCCCCTTCTGACCATCATGGTGGTGGTCACGCTGGGTGCCGCCGTCGGCGTGATCCCGTTCGGGCCGCTGCGCTTCGGGGCGGCTGGCGCGCTCTTCGTCGGGCTGACCCTGGGCGCCCTCGAGCCGAGCCTGGGGGAGGGCCTCGGGCTGATCTCCAACCTGGGGCTCGCGCTGTTCGTCTACACCGTCGGCATCGCGGCGGGGGAGACGTTCTTCTCGGACCTGCGCAAGCAGATGCCCCTGATGGGGCTGGGGCTCGCGGTGATCGCCGTCGTGACGGTCATCGCCGTCGCGATGGGCGGCTCGTTCGGCCTCGGCGACGGCATGGTGGCGGGGGTCCTCGCGGGTGCCCTGACTGCGACCCCCGCACTGGCCGCCGCGACCGAGGCGACCGGAAGCGCCGACGCGGGCGTCGGCTACTCGCTCGCCTACCCCGTCGGAGTGGTGCTGTCGATCATCGTGGTGGCCCTGGTCGTGCACCGCCGCTGGCCGGGCGGGAAGGACCCGGTGCCGACCACCGCGGAGGGCCTCGTCGCCGAATCCGTGCTCGTCGACCGGCGCACCGCGCTGCGCGAGGTGCCGGGCTGGTCCGACGAGTCGATCAAGATGAGCTACCTGGCCAGGCAGGGCCGCACCCGCGTGCTCGCGCCGGGAGAGGAACTGCTGCCCTCCGACGAGGTGCTCGTGGTCGGCGCGCCGTCGGCGGTGCGCGCCGCGACGCAGTACCTCGGCCACCCGCTCGACCGGGAACTCACCGACGACCGGGAGGCCGTCGACTTCCGCCGCTTCGTGGTCTCCTCGCCGTCGGTCGCGGGCCGCAGCGTGTCGCAACTGAACCTGCCCGGCCGCTTCGGCGCGGTCATCACGCGCGTGCGGCGCGGCGACTCGGACCTGCTCGCCAGGGACGGCCTCGTGCTCCAGTTGGGCGACCGGGTGCTGGCCGTCGCACCCCAGAGCGAACTCGCGACGCTCGGCGACTATCTCGGCGACTCGGAGCGCAAGATCTCCGAGGTCGACGCCATCGCGCTCGGCCTCGGCATCGTGCTCGGCCTGCTGCTCGGCGCCGTCAGCATCGCGATGCCCGGGGGCATGACGTTCTCGCTCGGCCCGGCGGCGGGCCCCCTCGTGGTGGGCATGCTGCTCGGCGCCGTGCACCGCACCGGCCCGCTGATCTGGGACATCCCGCTCTCTGCCAACCTGACGATCCGCCAGCTCGGGCTGCTGCTGTTCCTGGCTGCCGTCGGGCTGTCCTCCGGGCCGGCGTTCGCCGCGCAGGCCCTGACGGCAACAGGGCTGAGGGCCGGCGCCGTCGCCGCGGTGCTCGTGGTGGTCTCGGCCGTGCTGCTGCTCGGAGGGGCCCGGCTGCTCGGCCTCAGCGCGCCGCGCGCCGCGGGCGGGTTCGCCGGTTTCGTCGGCCAGCCAGCCATCCTTGCCTTCGCCGTCGAGAAGGGCCGCGACGAGCGCATCGAGTCGGGCTATGCCGCGCTGTTCGCGTTGGCGATCATCGGGAAGATCGTCGCGGTGCAGGTCATCGCGGCGGTCATGTGAGCCGAACCGTCCAGTAAATGCGCCGGGCCGGGACCTCGCCCGGCGTGATGTCGAAACCGTCGGTGCCGCTGGGTAAGCTGGGCCAGCGTCGCCGGGTCGTAGGAGGAACAAGTTGTCCGCATCGTTCGTGCACCTGCACTGTCACACCGAGTTCTCGATGCTCGACGGCGCGGCGCGAATCAAGGACCTGTTCCAGGGCGCCGAGCAGATGGGGATGCCCGCGCTCGCCATCACCGACCACGGCAACCTGTACGGCGCCTACGAGTTCTACAAGGCGAGCAAGAGCTTCGACGTCAAGCCCATCATCGGGCTCGAGGCCTACCTGACGCCCCGCACGCACCGCTCGGAGCGCAAGCGCGTCCAGTTCGGCGACGGCACCGGCGACGACGTGGCCTCCAAGGGCGCCTACACGCACATGACGATGTGGGCGGCCAACCAGGAGGGCATGCACAACCTCTTCCGGCTCAGCACCAGGTCCTCGCTCGAGGGCTTCTTCTACAAGCCGCGCGCCGACCGGGAACTGCTCAACCTCTACGGCAAGGGGCTGATCGGCACCACCGGCTGCCCCTCGGGTGAGGTGCAGACTTTCCTGCGGCTCGGCCAGTACGACAACGCGCGGGAGGCGGCCGCCGAGTTCCGCGACATCTTCGGCGAAGGCAACTTCTACGTCGAACTGATGGACCACGGCCTCGACATCGAGACCCGCGTCCGCAGCGACCTCCTCAAGCTCGCCAAGGACCTCAACCTGCCGCTGGTGGCGACCAACGACCTGCACTACGTGCATGCAGACGACGCCGACTCGCACGACACGCTGCTGTGCGTCTCGTCCGGCTCCCGCAAGGCGCAGACCGACCGGTTCAAGTTCGACGGCAACGGCTACTACCTGAAGTCGCCCGAGGAGATGCGCCACCTGTTCCGGGCGCTGCCCGAGGCGTGCGACAACACCCTGGCGATCGCCGAGCGCATCGAGACGGCCTTCGATGAGGGCATCGGCACCTACATGCCCCGCTTCGACGTCCCCGACGGCGAGACGGAGGACTCCTGGTTCCGCAAGGAGGTCGAGCGCGGCCTCGACGCCCGCTACCCGAACGGCTACGGCCAGGACGTCCGCGACCGCGCCGAGTTCGAGATCGGCATCATCGTCCAGATGGGGTTCTCCGGCTACTTCCTCGTGGTTGCCGACTTCATCAACTGGGCGAAGCGCAACGGCGTGAAGGTCGGCCCCGGCCGAGGCTCCGGCGCAGGCTCGATGTGCGCCTACGCGATGCGCATCACCGACCTCGACCCGATCGAGCACGGCCTGATCTTCGAGCGCTTCCTCAACCCGGAGCGCGTCTCGATGCCCGACTTCGACATCGACTTCGACGACCGTCGCCGCGGCGAGGTCATCCAGTACGTCACAGACAAGTACGGCTCCGAGTACGTCGCCCAGATCATCACCTACGGCTCCATCAAGGCCAAGGCCGCCGTCAAGGACTCGGCCCGCGTCCTCGACATGCCGTTCGCGATCGGCGAGCAGATCTCCAAGGCGATGCCGCCCGACGTGATGGGCAAGGGCGTCCCGCTGAGCGACCTGTTCAACGAGGAGCACAAGCGCTACGCGGAGGGCGCCGAGTTCCGCGAGCTGTACCAGTCGACGCCCGACGTGCGCACCGTCGTCGACACCGCGAAGGGCATCGAGGGCCTGAAGCGCCAGTGGGGCGTGCACGCCGCAGGCGTCATCATGAGCCGCGCGCCCCTGATCGACATCGTGCCGCTGATGAAGCGCGAGGCCGACGGCGCCATCATCACGCAGTTCGACTACCCGGGCTGCGAGAGCCTCGGCCTGATCAAGATGGACTTCCTCGGCCTCCGGAACCTGACGGTGATCGCCGACGCCCTCAACAACATCAAGCTGAACCAGCAACTCGACGTCGACCTCGAGACCCTCACGCTCGACGACCCCAAGACCTTCGACCTGCTGCAGCGCGGCGACACCCTCGGGGTGTTCCAGCTCGACGGCGGCCCGATGCGTTCGCTGCTTCGCTCCATGCAGCCCGACTGCTTCGACGACATCTCCGCCGTCGGCGCCCTCTACCGACCCGGCCCGATGGGCGCGGACTCGCACAACAAGTACGCCCGCCGCAAGACCGGCCGCGAGCCCGTCGAGCCCATCCACCCCGAGTTGGCGGAGGCGCTCGAGCCGATCCTCGGCGAGACCTACGGCCTGATCGTCTACCAGGAGCAGGTGATGGCCATCGCGCAGCACCTCGCCGGGTACACGCTCGGCGGCGCAGACATGCTGCGCCGCGCCATGGGTAAGAAGAAGAAGTCCGAACTGGACGCCCAGTACGAGATCTTCTCGGGCGGCATGATCGAGCGCGGCTACTCGAAGGCCGCCATCAAGACGCTGTGGGACATCCTGCTTCCGTTCTCCGACTACGCGTTCAACAAGGCGCACTCCGCCGCCTACGGCGTCATCTCCTACTGGACGGCGTGGCTCAAGGCCAACTACCCGGTCGAGTACATGGCGGCCCTGCTGCAGTCGGTGCGCGACGACAAGGACAAGTCGGCGTTGTATCTCGCCGAGTGCAGGCACATGGGCATCGAGGTGCTGCCTCCCGATGTCAACTCCTCGGAGGTCATGTTCACCCCCGTCGGGGAGCACATCCGCTTCGGTCTCGGCGCGGTGCGCAACGTCGGCGACAAGGTCGTGACGGCGTGGATCGAGGAGCGCAACGCCGTCGGGCCCGCGTCCGACTTCTACGACTTCCTCGACAAGGCGCCGCTGCTGATGTGCAACAAGCGCGTCATCGAGTCGCTGATCAAGTCGGGCGCCTTCGACGAACTGGGCCACACCCGCCGCTCGCTGATGGGCATCTTCGAGAATGCCGTCGACTCGATCATCGACCTCAAGCGCAACGCCGAGAATGGCCAGGACGGCTTCGATTTCGGCTTCGAGGCGGAGGCGGACGAGTCGTCCTCGGCCGTGCACGGCCAGGTGCCAGACGTCGACGAATGGGACCGTCGCACCAAGCTCGCCTTCGAGCGCGAGATGCTCGGCCTCTACGTCTCCGACCACCCGCTCAACGGCCTGGAGCACGTGCTGCAGAGCAACGGCGACCGGAGCATCGCCTCCGCGGTCGCCGAGGACGGCTACCGCGGGCCCGCGAAGCTGTGCGGTCTGATCACCTCGGTGAACCGGCGCGTCAACAAGGCGGGCAACATCTGGGCGCAGGTCGTGCTTGAGGACCTGACCAACTCCATCGAGGTGACGGTCTTCCCGCGCGTCTACGACCAGGTCGCCCAGCACCTCGCACCCGACACCATCGTCTCGGTCGACGGCATCGTCGAGTCCGGCGAGGACCGCGGCCGGGTTCGGGCGCAGGGCATCACCGTCCCGCACATGAGCGCCGAGGGCAACGTCGGGCCGCTGGCGCTGACCCTTCCCGCGGTGCGCTGCACGCCGGGCGTGGTGGGGGAACTGAAGCGGATCCTCGCCCAGTACCCGGGCGCAGCAGAGGTCCACCTGAACCTGCGCACCGGCGAACAGGTCAAGACGTTCCGGCTCGGCGACGGCTTCCGCGTCGAACTGACCTCCGCGCTGTTCGCCGACCTCAAGGCGGTGCTCGGGCCGTCCTCGGTCGGCATGGAACGGGAACTCTGATGGCAGAACCGACGCTGGCGGCCACACCGCCCAGCGGGCAACTCGCGCAACTGTGGTCTCGCACCTACTGGCGCGTCGCCGTGTTCTTCGCGGGCTGCGTCGTGATGGGCGCGGTGGGCGGGCTGCTGTGGGCCAAGACGACGCCGCTGCCGAGCTATGCGGTCCGAGACGACCTGTCGGCGGGCATGTCCGAGTTGAACCTGGCGGGCATCGTCGGGGCCGACGTCAGCTTCACCGTCATCACCGGCTGCATCGGCCTGCTGATCGGCATCGCCGGATGGCTGGTGCTGCACAAGCGCGGCTGGGTCGTCACCGTCGTGCCGATGCTCGCCGCGCTTGGCGCCTCCCTGATGGCGTGGCGGTTCGGCATCGTGATCGGCACCTCCGGCTTCGACGAGCGGCTTGCCGCCGCGTCGGCGGGCGACGTGGTGCAGGTCGACCTGCAACTGCGGGCCCTCTCCGCGCTGATCGTCGGGCCGTTCGCGGCGGTCACCCCCATCATGCTGCTCTCGGCGTTCTGGCCCGAGCCACGCATTGAGCAGGTGGAGAGCGACATCGTCGTCACACACTAGACTCAGGGCCGTGCTCCAGTCTCTAGATTTCACGGGCGTCGACGGCGCCTACCGGACGCGCCTTCCGCGCGGTCAGTTCGATGTTGACGCGGCCCTCGACGTCGTGCGGCCCATCGTCGCCGACGTCGCTCATCGCGGCGAGCAGGCCATCCTGGAGTACTCGGAGCGCTTCGATGGGGTCGCGCCCGCATCGCTGCGCGTCCCGGCGGACGTGCTTGCTCAGGCCGCCGCCGATCTGGACCCCGAACTGGCCGAGGCCTTTGGAGAGTCGATCCGGCGCCGCCGCCAGGTGGCCGAGGAACTCGAGGTCGACACCAACCCTGCGCCCGCGATCCTCGCCGAGGGCGCGCGCGTGTCGCTGCGCAACATCCCCGTGGACCGGGTCGGCCTGTACGTGCCGGGCGGCCTCGCGCCGCTGGCCTCCAGCGTGATCATGAACGTCGTCCCCGCCCAGGTCGCGGGCGTCGGCTCCATCGCCGTCGCGTCCCCGCCGCAGCGCGAGTTCGGCGGCCTTCCGCACCCCAACATCCTCGCGCTGTGCCACCTGCTCGGCGTCGACGAGGTCTACGCCGTCGGCGGCGCCCAGGCCGTTGCGATGTTCGCCTACGGTGTCGAGGGCACAGTCGAGCCCGTGTCGCTGATCACCGGCCCCGGCAACATCTATGTGGTCGCCGCGAAGCGCCTCGTCCGCGGCCGGGTCGGCATCGACTCGGAGGCTGGCCCCACCGAGATCGCGATCATCGCCGACGACACCGCCAACCCCGTCTTCGTGGCGGCCGACCTGATCTCGCAGGCCGAGCACGACCCGCTCGCGGGCTCCGTCCTGATCACCCCCTCGACCGCGCTCGCCGAGCAGGTCGCGGCCGAGGTCGAACGCCAGGTCGTCGACGCGCCCAACGCCGACCGGATCCGCACCGCGCTGACGGGGGAGCAGTCGGCCATCGTGCTTGTCCGCGACCTCGACCAGGCCATCGCGGTCGCCGACGCCTACGCCGCGGAGCACCTCGAGATCCAGACCGCCGACGCCGATTCGGTCGCCGCCAGGATCCGCAACGCGGGCGCCATCTTCGTCGGCGACTACTCGCCCGTCTCGCTCGGCGACTACTCCGCCGGGTCGACGCACGTGCTGCCGACCGCGGGCGCAGGCGCGCACTCGTCCGGACTGACGGTGCGATCCTTCGTCCGCACGGTGCACGTGATCAACTACGACGAGCAGGGCCTGATGGCGATCGCCGACGGCGTGGAACGGTTCGCCAACGCCGAGCAGTTGCCCGGGCACGCCGCGGCCGTCACCGTGAGGCGGCGCGCGTGATCAGCCTCGCCGACCTGCCGCTGCGCGACGACCTCGTCGGTCAGGAGCCCTACGGGGCGCCGCAGATCGACGTGCCGATCGTGCTCAACGTCAACGAGAACCCGTACCCGCCGTCCCCGGCGATCCGCCACGAGATGGCCGCCGCGATCGTGTCCGCCGCAGGCACCCTGAACCGCTACCCGGACCGCGAGGCCCTCGATCTGCGCGGCGACCTGGCCTCCTACCTCGGCCACGGTTTGAGCGCCGAGAACGTGTGGGCCGCCAACGGCTCCAACGAGGTGATGGCGCACCTGCTGACCGCCTTCGGTGGCCCCGGTCGCCGCGCCCTGACGTTCACGCCGACCTACTCGATGTACCCCGAGTACGCGCGCAACACCTGCACCGACTACGTGACGGTGCCTCGCAACCCCGACTACACCCTCGACGCCGACCTGGTGCTCGGCGCGATCGCCGAGCACCGCCCGACGGTGACGCTCATCACCACGCCGAACAACCCGACAGGAACCACCGTCGACCTGGCCACCATCGAGGCCGTGCTCGAGGGCAGCGACACGCTGCTCGTCGTCGACGAGGCGTACCAGGAGTTCTCCAGCGGGCCGAGCGCGCTCGAACTGTTGGCGAGGCACCCCAGGCTGATCGTGTCGCGCACCATGTCGAAGGCCTTCGCGCTCGCGGGCGGCCGGGTCGGCTACCTCGCGGCCGCGCCCGCCATCGTCGACGCCTGCCGGATCGTCCGACTGCCGTACCACCTCAGCGCCCAGACGCAGGCCATCGCCCGCGTCGCGCTCGCGCACTCCGCCGAACTACTCGCCCAGGTCCGCTCTCTCGCGGCCGAGGCCCGCGCGTTCGAGGACTGGGCGCGTGGCCGCGGCTACGAGGTGATCGACTCCGAGGCGAACTTCTCGCTGTTCGGGCGGTTCCCCGACAGGCACCGCGTCTGGCAGGATCTGCTGGATCGCGGCATCCTGATCCGCGAGACCGGGCCAGCAGGCTTCCTGCGCGTCTCGGCGGGCACCCCCGACGAGATGGCCATCCTGCGAAGCGCCCTCGACGAGCTTTCGCCACCACTGGAAGGGAACCCCTCATGAGCCGCACCGCGACCATCAGCCGCTCCACCAGCGAGTCGACGATCACCGTCACCCTCGACCTGGACGGCACCGGTAAGTCCGACATCTCCACGGGCGTCGGGTTCTACGACCACATGCTGACGGCGTTGTCGAAGCACTCGCTGATCGACCTCACCGTCAAGGCGGAGGGCGACCTGCACATCGACGGCCACCACACCGTCGAGGACACCGCCATCTGCATCGGCCAGGCGCTCAAGGAGGCGCTGGGCGACAAGGCGGGCATCCGCCGCTACGGGCACGCCGTCATCCCGCTCGACGAGGCCGTCGCCGACGTGGTCGTCGACGTCGCGGGCCGCCCCTACGTCACCTGCCAGGGCGAGCCGGAGGGCCAGCCCTACGCGCTGATCGGCGGCTCCGGGGTCCCGTACGCCGGGTCGATGACCTACCACGTCTTCGAGGCGCTCGCGCTCAACGCCGGCCTCTGCCTGCACCTGCGCCTGCTGTCCGGACGCGACCCGCACCACATCGTCGAGGCCGAGTTCAAGGCGCTTGCCCGCGCGCTGCGCGAGGCCGTCGAGATCGACCCCCGCCAGCAGGGGATCCCGAGCACGAAGGGCGCGCTCTGAACCGGCGCGTCGGCCTGTTCGACTACGGATCGGGCAACCTGCACTCGGCGGCCCGGGCGTTCGCCAACGCCGGAGCCGACGTCACCGTCACCTCCGACCTTGCGCAACTGCGTCGCCAGGACGCGCTCGTGGTTCCGGGCGTCGGCGCCTTCGCCGCCTGCATGCAGGGGCTGACCGACGCGGGCGGCGTCGACCTGATCCGTGAGTGGGTCGCGGCCGACCGACCGTTGCTCGGCATCTGCGTCGGCCACCAGATCCTCTTCGAGCAGGGCACCGAGCACGGCACCGTCACCCCGGGCGTGGGGGTGCTGCGCGGCAGCGTCGAGACCCTTCCCGCCCGGCGGTTGCCGCACATGGGCTGGAACACCGTCCAGCCCACCGACGGCATGGCACTGTTCGGCGGCCTGGCGGGGGAGCGGTTCTACTTCGTGCACTCCTACGCGGCGCTGACGGCCCCCGACGACGCCCTCGCGGCGACCGCAGAGCACGAGGACGGCCGTTTCGTGGCGGCCGTCGAACGGGGCAACCTCGCCTCGACACAGTTCCACCCCGAGAAGTCGGGCGAAGCCGGGGCGCACCTCATCGCGACCTGGCTTCGAAAGCTCTGATGAGGCTGTTCGGATAGGGTGTGACGTCGTGGAGACATTGGAGCTTTTGCCGGCCGTCGATGTGCAGGGCGGTCAGGCCGTTCAGCTCGTGCAGGGAGTCGCGGGAACCCAGAAGGAGTTCGGCGACCCGCTGAAGGCCGCGATGCGCTGGCAGGACGGCGGCGCCTCCTGGCTGCACCTGGTCGACCTGGACGCCGCGTTCGGTCGCGGCAGCAACGCCGACCTGCTGCGCGACATCGTCGGAAAGCTCGACATCCAGGTCGAACTCTCCGGCGGCATCCGCGACGACGAGACGCTCAACCGGGCCCTCGCCACGGGCGCACGCCGCGTCAACATCGGCACCGCCGCGCTGGAGAACCCCGAATGGTGCGACCGGATCGTCGCCGAGCACGGCGACCGGGTCGCGATCGGCCTGGACGTGCGCGGCGAGAACCTCGCCGCCCGCGGCTGGACCACCGAGGGCGGCCCCTGGATGGAGACCCTCGACCGGCTCGTCGCGGCGGGCTGCGAGCGCTTCGTCGTCACCGACGTCAACGCCGACGGCATGCTGACCGGCCCCAACACCGAGCTCCTGACGGCGGTCGCCACCCGCAGCGGCAGGAAGGTGATCGCCTCCGGCGGCATCGCGACGCTGGAGAACCTGCGCGACCTGCGCCGCCTCGTCCCGCAGGGCGTCGAGGGGGCCATCGTCGGCACCGCCCTTTACGTCGGCCGGTTCACGATCGAGGAGGCCCTGCAGGTCGCCGAAGGGGAGCTGTGATGGTCAAACCACCCGCAAGCACGTTCGGGGTGAGCTCACCCGGGACGGTGCACGTGCCGCCGTTGCTGGACGGCAGGATCAGCGACCTCCTCGCGGGCAAGAAGATCGTGATGACCGGCGTCACCGGCTTCATCGGCGAGCAGATCCTGTGGAAGGTGCTCACCGAGTGCCCCGACACCCGCACCTCGGTGCTGGTGCGCCGCAAGGGCTCGGTGACCGCGGAGGAGCGGGTCGCGAGCCTGCTGAAGAAGAAGATCTTCGCCGACGTGGTGCGCGAGGCGGGCGGCGTCGAGGAACTGATGGCCAGCCGCGTCGAGGTGATCGAGGGCGACCTGCCTCAGGTGCCCGACCTGCCGCGCGACCTCGACGTGCTGCTGCACTGCGCGGGCGACGTGTCGTTCGACCCGCCGATCGACCAGGCGTTCATGACCAACGTCGTCGGCACCAAGGCGCTGCTGACGAAGCTGCGCGAGGCCTGCTCCGACGACGAGGGCAACCTGGTCAAGATCCCGCACTACCTGCACGTCTCGACGGCCTACACCGCAGGCAGGCGCCGCGGCGCGATCCCCGAGGCCGCGCATATCCACGACATCGACTACGAGGCCGAGACCCGCGCGGCGCTCGCCATGAAGGAGCACGTCGAGGCCCGCTCCCGCAGTTCCGAGCAGCTCACCAAGCTCCGCGAGGAGGCCGAGGCGCTGCACCGCCAGGCCGGCTACCTCACCACCTCGGAGGACACCGAGCGCCGCCGCCAGGAATGGGTCAAGCAGGAACTCGTCGCGGCAGGCACCGAGCGGGCCCGTTCGCTCGGCTGGACCGACGTCTACACCTTCGCCAAGGCGCTGGCCGAGCGCGTCGTCGCCGACCTCAGCGGCGACTTCATGGCCTCCATCGTGCGGCCCGCCATCGTCGAGTCCTCGCTGACCAACCCGTACCCGGGCTGGATCGAGGGCTTCAAGATGGCCGACCCGATCATCCTGGCCTACGGCCGCGGCCAGTTGCCCGAGTTCCCCGCCTCGCCCGACGCCGTCATCGACATCATCCCGTGCGACTTCGTCGTCAACGCGATCGTCGCCGTCTGCGCGACAACGCCCGAGATCGGCAAGCCCGAGTACTACCACTGCAGTTCCGGCGCCAGGAATCCGCTGACGTTCCGCGGCGTCTACGAGCACGTCCGCAACTACTTCAGCGAGCACCCCTACACCTCCGGGCAGGGCTCCACCCCGCTCGCGACCTGGAACTTCCCCGGCGCCGAGCCTGTCGAGATGTTCATGAAGCTCGCCGACAAGGGCGTCAAGATTGGCAACAAGCTGATCAGCTATGCGCCGCGCGGCAAGAAGACGAGGCAGCTCGCCTCCTCGCTCGACAAGTCCCGCAAGCAGCTCGATTTCCTCGGCAAGTACATGACCCTCTACGGCGAGTACCTGCAGTCGGAGCTGCACTTCGTCGACGACTGCACCCTCGCGCTGCACCACTCGCTGCACCCCGACGACAAGGACCGCTTCGGCTTCGACTCGGCGAGCTTCGAGTGGAAGCACTACATGGAGGAGGTGCACATCCCGGCCATCACGGACCCGGTGCGCCGACTCGAGGCGGCCCGCAAGCGCCGCAAGGGACGCTCCACCACCTTCCGCGACCTCAAGCCCGCCGAGCCGGGCACCGTGCTCGCCGCCTTCGACCTGGACGGCACCGTGATGGCGACCAACGTCGTCGAGACCTACCTGTGGGCGCGACTTCCCGAACTGTCGCCGCTGCGCCGGATCGGAGAGGTCGCGAGCCTCGCGCTGCAGTTGCCCATGTACCTGGGCGCCGAGCGCCGCGACCGTGGCGTGTTCCTGCGATCCATCTACCGACGCTACGCCGGGGCCGACCTGTCGGCCCTGGAGAACTACGTCGACGAGAAGTTGTCGCCGCTGATCCTGGACCGGATGTCGCCCGACGCGATCCGACGCATCCGCGAGCACCGCGACGCGGGCCACACCACCATCCTGATGACGGGCGTGATCCGGCCGCTCACCCGGCCGTTCGAGGGCCTGTTCGACACCATCGTCGCCGCGGAACTGGCCACGGACGCCAACGGCGTCTGCACCGGCTTCCTCAGCGGCCCGCCCATGGTGGGGGAGTCGCGCTCCGCATGGCTGAACCACTACGCCCAACTGCACGGCATCAACCTGGCCAACTCGTTCGGCTATGCCGACAGCCACGTCGACCTGCCGATGCTCAACGCCGTTGGCAACCCGGTCGCCGTCAGCCCCGACATCGGGCTGATGCGCGCCGCGAAGTCCAAGGGCTGGTCAATCGTCGAGTGGCCGGAGATGTCTCCGCTTCCTCGCCTCAAGATGTCGTGAACGGAAAGGACCGCTGATGTCTCGTCCCGGGTTTGTGCTGGAGGTCGACGAAAAGACCCCGCACCTCATGACGATGTCGGGAGCCCAGCTTCGGCTGGAGCGCTTCGGCATCGGCACCCAGGTGGTCTACACCGCCGACGCCGAGGAGTCCGCCGACCCCGTCGGCCTGATCGACGCCGCGGTCGGCGCCCCGACGGGTGTCGCGCCTCTCTCGGAGCAGTTGCGCCCCGACACCCGGCTCACGCTGGTGATCGTCGACGCAGACGCGCCGCTTCCCCGCCCGCACTTCGACCCGCGCCGCACGCTCGCGGAGCGGGTGCTGGAGATCGCGGCCCGCAACGGGGTCGACGACGTCGAGATCGTGGTCGCCAACGGCCTCAAGCAGCGCTGGAACACCCAGCAGGTCACCCGGGTGCTCGGCGACCGGGTCGCCACGTCGTTCCTGCCTGACGGCCTGATCACCAGCCACGACGTGACCAGCCCCGACCTCGTCTCCGTCGGAGAGGTCGACGGCACAACGGTGCGCGTCAACCGGCGGGTCGCCGAGTCTGACCTTGTCGTCGTGATCGGGATCCGCGGCGACGACTCGGAGCGCTGCCCGCTCGCGCTCGGCCTCACCGACCTGACGACGATCGACCGGATCGGCGGCGTCGAACCCGACCGCGACTTCGAGCGCGGCGTCAGCGACCTGATCCAGGCCAAGGTGCCGGGCTTCGCGCTGCTCGCGGTGCTCGGCCAACCGCTGCTCGCCCCCGGCCTGCGCTTCCTGTCCAGCCGCGAATGGGAGTGGCGCCTCAGCGACCGCCTCGCGTTTGCCGCGTCCCGGCAGATCATCGCGGCGCTTCCGCGTCAGGGCGCCCAACTGGTCAACGGCAACCCCCGCGCCGACTACGCCGTCATCGACGTGGTCGGTGGCGACTACTCCTCGGCGCTGACCGACTCGCGCGACGTCTGGCAGGCCGCCAACGCCGTCGAGGTCAAGGGCTCCGCCGACGTGCTCGTCACCTCCGTCTGGGGCCCGTCGATCGACCCGGTCGACTCCATCGGATCGCCGCTCAGCGCCGCCCACCACGCGCTGGTGACCCGCGCAGGCAGCCACCTGGAGGCCCCCCTCGCCCGCGACGGCGGCGTGCTGATCGCGTTCCATCCGCTGCGCAACCGGTTCTCCAACCGGCGCCAGTCGAGCGCGGCCGACTTCTTCGCGAAGGTGCTTCCGGTCACGACCGACCCCGCGGAGATCGCCGCCGACTTCCAGCCCCGCTCCGTCGACGACGAGTGGTACCTGGACCTGTACCGCAAGAACTTCGCCGACCATCCGCTGCGCGTCTACCAGCAGTGGTACGAGCTGGCCAGGGCCTCGAAGCGGTTCTCCGACGTGATCTGGGTCGGCGGCGACCGTCGCGTCGCGGCGCTGCTCGGGCACCGCGCGGCCACCACCTACGCCGACGCCCTCGAGATCGCCTCCGGCACCGTCGGGATGCACCCGAGCATCACCATGCTGCGCGGCCCCGGGCTGGCGCTTGGAGACGTGCGATGAGCAGGGACCTGCCCTCCTGGGCACAGAGCCGCAGGTCGAAGAAGCGGCCGAAGCTGACGCTGCCCGCGGACCTGCTCGACGCGTTCGGCTCCGCGCTGCGTAGGCGTCGCCCCGCGGGCGTCCCGCCGCGCCCCGTGGTCGCCCGCGAACTGGGCTTCCGCGCCGAGCGCCCGGGCAGGCACCTGATGCTCCGTCTCCTCGGCTTCCGGTTCGACATCGAACTGGTCGGCGACGACTCGCTGACGGGCCTTCGCCGCCCATTCGTGCTTGCGGCAAACGAGCAGGGCGCGCTGGACTACCAGTTGCTCAGGCTCTCGCTCCCTTCGCGGCTGCGCCCCACCAACGTCACGCCCTCACGCTCCCTCGCGCGGGGCCGCAACGTCGTGGTGTTCACCGACGACCCGTCCGCCGGACGCCAGGTGGGGGAGTTCTCCGACGTGGCTGCGGGCATCGCAGGCCAGCACAACGTGGCCGTCGTCCCCGTCGGGCTGGTCGGCACGTTCAAGCTGAAGGACATCCTGAAGCTGCCGCTGCGCGCGCGGCCGAAGGTCTCGATCCGCTTCGGCGCCCCCGTCTACCCGCGCGGCCAGGGCCTCGCCGAGGCGACTGCCGAACTGCAGCACCGCGTCGAGAAGCTGGTCCACGAGGGCGACCTGAGCTGGTGGGCGGTCGAGCGTCGCCGCGCCGAGGGGCCGTCGGTTCCGTCGCTGGAGGCCACGCCCCGCTGGCGCCGCCTGTGGGACCAGGCCGCCCCGACCAAGGATGCCCGACCGCGCATCTGGCGGTGAGCGTAGACTGACGAACATGGAAGCCTATGTGGAGCCGCACCTCAGGTGGCGGCTCTTAGGCAGTCACGATGCCCCGGAGATCGAGAACTTCAGAGCCCAGCTTGAGGCGCTGGACAACTCGGTCCTGTCCGGGATGACCGCGGCGATCCTCGACAAGGACCTGCTCCCGGCCACCGGCCTTGCCGTCGGCGGCTGGGACGCCTACTCCTCGCTCTCGGCGTTCGGCGCCGGATTCCTCGCCAGCACCGACCCGCTGCGGATGTACCTGATGGGCGGCGTGCACCCCGTGCACCGGCACATGATGGTAGGCACCGCGCTCCTGAAGTGGCAGATCGAGCGGGCCAAGACCTGGCGCGACGAGAACCATCCGGGCACGCCGCTGTGGCTCGGCTGCTACGCGGAGGTCGGACGGCCGGGCCTCGAGGGCGTCGCCCGGAGGCAGGGCTTCGAACCGGAGCGCTACTACTACGACCTGCACCGCGACCTCGGCAAGCCCCTCGTGGTGCCCGAGGCCGACGGCATCACCATCGCGGGCTTCCTCCCGGCGGACGCGGAGGAGGTGCGCGTGCTGCACAACCTCTGCTTCAGGCCGATCGGCGGCGCAGAGGTCCAGGTCGAGGAATGGAACCAGCGCCTCGCCGACGTCGGCTTCCGGCCCGAGTGGTCCTATGTCGCGCGCGACGGCGACCGGATCGTCGGCTACGCGATGAGCGTCGTCGATGAAGGCGACCCGTGCGGCGGATGGACCGAACGCTTCGGCGTCCACCCCGACTACCGCCGCCGCGGCATCTCGCTGGCGCTGCTCGGAGAGTGCCTGCGATCGATGCGCACCTCCGGTTGCACCGAGGCGGGCCTCGGCATCGACACCCCCGACGGGCTGGGGCTGTCGCGGCTCGCCCGCGAACTCGGCTACACGACACGGGACGCGGTGGCGCTACTGAGCAGGGTGGTTTAGGGCCGACAGGATAGGCTGCTCTATCGAGAGATACTTCTGCGACGAGAAAGTGGGACCGGATGAGCGGCCATTCCAAATGGGCAACGACCAAGCACAAGAAGGCCGTCATCGACGCCAAGCGGGGCAAGCTCTTCGCCAAGCTGATCAAGAACGTCGAGGTCGCGGCACGGATCGGCGGCGGTGACCCCGCGGGCAACCCCACGCTCTACGACGCCATCCAGAAGGCCAAGAAGTCCTCGGTTCCCAACGACAACATCGACCGCGCCGTCAAGCGCGGCTCCGGCGCCGAGTCCGGCGGTGCCGACTACGAGACGATCATGTACGAGGCCTACGGCCCGGCAGGCGTCGCGATCCTGATCGAGTGCCTCACCGACAACCGCAACCGCTCCGCGTCCGACGTGCGCGTCGCCGTCACCCGCAACGGCGGCACCATGGCCGATGTCGGCTCCGTGCAGCGCCTGTTCTCCCGCAAGGGCGTCGTCGTGGTGCCGAAGAAGCAGGCCTCCGGCGAACTGAGCGAGGACGCGCTGCTCGAGGCCGCGCTCGAGGCGGGCCTCGAGGAGGTCTCCGACAACGGCGACGAGTTCGAGGCCTACACCGACCCCAACGACCTCGTCGAGGTGCGCAAGGCCATTGAGGCCGCGGGCCTCGACTACGACTCCTCCGAGGTGGAGTTCGTCGCCTCGTTCGACCAGGAGGTCGACTCGGTTGAGGTCGCGCAGAAGGTGGAGCGGATCATCGACGCGCTCGAGGACTCCGACGACGTGCAGAACGTCTTCACCAACGTCGACGTCACCCCCGAGGTCGCGCAGGCGCTCGAAGACGAGGACTGAGAAGACACCCTCATGCGCGTCATCGGGATCGACCCCGGCCTCACCCGCTGCGGCGTCGGCGTGGTCGAGGGGACGGTCGGGCGGCCGCCCCAGTTGGTCGCGGTCGGCGTCGTGCGGACCCCCGCCGGCGACGACCTTGCGCTGCGACTGCTTGCCCTGGAACGAGGCCTCGTCGAATGGTTCGACGAGTACCAGCCCGAGGCGGTCGGCATTGAGCGGGTCTTCGCGCAGCACAACCTCGCCTCGGTGATGGACACCGCGCAGGCCTCCGGCGTTGCGGCCCTGACCGCCGCCCGCCGTGGGCTGCGGGTCACGTTCCACACGCCGAGCGAGGTGAAGGCCGCCGTGACGGGCTCCGGGTCGGCCGACAAGGCGCAGGTCGCGGCCATGGTGACCCGGATCCTGAAGCTCACCGCCGCGCCGAAGCCTGCCGACGCCGCGGACGCGCTCGCCATCGCCGTCACCCAGGTGTGGCGCGGCGCCGGAACAAACAGATACGCCGCGGCCGTCGCGGCAGCCAAGGGGAAGCGATGATCGCTCAGCTCAGCGGCACCGTGCTGAAGGCCGGTGCCACCTCCTGCGTGCTCGACGTCGGGGGAGTCGGCTTCCTCGTGCATGTCACGCCGTCGACCGCCGCCGCCCTGCGGCCGGGCGAGGCCGCGGTCGTGCACACGTCGATGGTGGTCCGCGAGGACTCCATGACGCTGTTCGGCTTCGCAGAGGAGGGGGAGCGGGAGGCCTTCGAACTGGCGCAGACCGCCTCGGGAGTCGGCCCGAAACTGGCGCTCGCGATCGTTTCGGTGCTCACCCCCGGCGAGTTCCGCCGCGCGGTGCAGGCCGAGGACCTTGCCCGGCTGTGCTCGGTGCCGGGCATCGGCCGCAAGGGGGCCCAGAAGCTGGTCATCGAGCTGAAGGACAAGGTGCAGGTCCTCACCGACGGCGGAGACGAGGCGCCCCAGCCGATCAGCAACGCCGAGCCCGAACTGTGGCGTGCGCAGGTCGCGGAGGGCCTCACCGGCCTCGGCTGGTCCGCCCGTGACGCTGAGTCCGCCGCCGACAACGTCGCCCACCTCGTCGACGAGAACCCCGACATCGGCATCGGGCAACTGCTGCGCGCCGCGCTCAACTCGCTGGCGAGGAAGAAGTAGTGGAGCACTCCGAGGTCGACCCGCACGCGCTCAGCGAGGAACGCGACTACGAGGCGGCGCTGCGTCCCATGCGGCTCTCCGAGTTCGAGGGGCAGCCGCGCGTGCGCGAGCAACTCGGCCTCGTGCTCGAGGCCGCCATGCACCGCGGCACCGCCCCGGATCATGTGCTGCTCTCCGGCCCTCCCGGCCTCGGCAAGACCACCCTTGCCATGATCATCGCCACCGAACTCGGCTCCGCGCTGCGGATCTCTTCCGGGCCAGCGATCCAGCACGCGGGCGACCTCGCGGCGATCCTCTCCGGCCTCGACGAGGGCGACGTGCTGTTCCTCGACGAGATCCACCGGCTGTCGCGGCCCGCCGAGGAGATGCTCTACCTCGCCATGGAGGACTTCCGCGTCGACGTCATCGTCGGCAAGGGCCCGGGCGCCACCGCCATCCCCATCGAACTGCCGCCGTTCACGCTGGTCGGCGCGACCACCCGCGCAGGCATGCTGCCAGGACCGCTGCGCGACCGGTTCGGCTTCACCGCGCAACTGGACTTCTACGACCCGGCCGACCTGGCGGGCATCGTCGCCGCATCGGCAGGGAAGCTGGGCATCCGCATCGACGAGGCAGCAGAGGGCGAGATCGCCCGCCGATCCAGGGGCACCCCCCGCATCGCGAACCGGTTGCTGCGCCGGGTCCGCGACTTCGCGCAGGTCAGGGGGCACGCCACCGCGCACCGCGACGTCGCCCGGGCGGCGCTCGAACTCTACGAGGTGGATGAGCGTGGCCTCGACCGGCTCGACCGTGGCGTCCTCGAGGCGCTGTGCAAGCTGTTCGACGGGGGCCCCGTCGGGCTCTCCACCCTCGCGCTCAGCGTGGGGGAGGAGATCGAGACCGTCTCGGAGGTCGCCGAGCCCTTCCTCATCCGGGAGGGCCTGCTGATCAGAACCCCACGCGGTCGGGTCGCCACCCGCGCCGCCTATGCCCACCTGGGCGTCCGCCCCCCAGCGGCGATGCCCGCGTTGTTCGACACAGACGAATGACGCGGTTAATGACTATCGACACGGCTCCGCTATTCTGAGCGGTGGCCCAGAACTCAACCGGAGTGAACCATGGAACTGATCCTTTTGATGGTCGCGATGTTCGCGATCATGTACTTCCTGATGATCCGCCCGCAGCAGAAGAAGATGCGGCAGGACCAGGAGATGCGAGCCCAGCTCGGCGAAGGGGACCGGGTGCTGCTGACCTCCGGCATCTTCGGCACGATCGCTCACGTCGGTGAGCGCCAGATGATCGTCGAACTCGCCCCCGGCGTTGAGATCACCGTGCTCAAGGGCAACGTCGCCCGCCAGGTGACCGCCGAGGACGAGGAGTTCGAGTTCACCGACGACATCGCCGCCGAGGACGCCCCGGCGGCCGTCGGCTACGATGCGGACCTCGACGCCCCGGTCGCGGAGGAGGTCTCGGAGGTCTCCGAGACCAACCCCTACGCCGCCGACGACGCCGTGAACCCCTACGCCGATGACACGGTCCCCGGCCCCTACGACGAGCCCGTCGCCGAGACCGGGACCGTCGAGGTCACGGAGGAGGACGCGACCGCGTACCAGCCGTGGGAGCGCACGGACGCCCCGTCGTTCGAGGCCCCCGCCGAGGAGAAGCCCCGCCCGGAGGACTCCAAGTAAGTGGCGACCACCGCTAAGAGGCGACGCCCTGCCGTCGTCTTGACCGTATTCCTGCTCATCATCGCGGGCCTCTTCGTCATCATGGCGGTCACCAGGACGTGGTCGCCCAAGCTCGGCCTCGACCTGCAGGGTGGTCAGACGATCACGCTGTCGGCGACCAACAAGTCGGTCCCGATGGAATCGCTCGAGTTGGCGCGCGACATCATCCAGCAGCGCGTCGACGGTCTCGGCGTCGGTGAGGCCTCCGTCGCGATCCAGGGCGACCGCAACATCGTGGTCTCTGCGCCCAACGTCGACCGCGACGACCTGGCTGAACTGGTCGGGGCGACCGCACAACTGGCGTTCCGGCCCGTGCTCGATGTCGCGGCGGGCACCGGCCCGACGGCGACCCCCAGCCCGGGCGAGACCCCGGTCCCGGGTCTGCCGACCGCGCCGGCCAGCCCGACTCCCACCCCGAGCCCCACGGCGACGCCCACCGGCGGCGCCGACGGGCAGGCGGGCGAGGAGCCGTTGCTGTCGATGACCGACGTGCTGGCCTACCAGCCGACCGCTGCGGACACCCAGGCGCTTGCCGACTTCACGTGCGGGGACCCGACGCACGACGACGCCGAGCGCGCGCTCGTCGCCTGCGACGACCAGGGCGTCTACAAGTACCTGCTCGGCCCGATCGCGATCCGCGGTCAGGACCTCAACACCGCCTCGTTCGGCATCCCCCAGGGCGACCTGGCATACGCCGTCACGCTGAGCTTCAACTCTGAGGGCGCCAACCGCCTCTCCGACCTGACCGGGACGCTCGTCTCGCAGGCCCAGCCGCGCAACATGTTCGCGATCGTGCTGGACGGTGTCGTCGAATCCGCCGCCCGCGCCGAGGCGAAGATCGCCAACGGCGAGGCCATCATCCGGGGCGACTTCAACGCCGACTCGGCCGCGGGCCTTGCCAACGTGCTGAAGTTCGGCTCGCTGCCGCTCAGCTTCGAGCCGAGCCAGGTTGAGACCGTGTCCCCGACGCTCGGCGGCGAGCAACTGCGCGTCGGCATCATCGCGGGCATCCTCGGCCTCGCGGTCGTGGCGCTCTACTCGTTCCTGTACTACCGCGCGATGGGCATCGTCGTGGTGGCCTCGCTTGCCGTCGCGGCCGCAGCCACCTACGCGATGATGGTGCTGCTCGGCTCCGTGTTCGGCTTCGCGCTGAACCTGCCCGGCATCGCGGGAGCCATCGTCGGCATCGCCGTCACGGCCGACTCGTTCATCATCTACTTCGAACGCATCCGCGACGAGATCCGAGAGGGCAAGTCGCTGAAGTCGGCGCTGCAGTCCGGTTGGGAAAAGGCCCGCGGCACCATCGTCATCTCCGACGCCGTGTCGCTGCTTTCCGCCGTGGTGCTGTTCATCCTGGCAATCGGCTCGGTGAAGGGCTTCGCGTTCACGCTGGGGCTGACCACCCTGCTCGACCTGGCAGTGGTGTTCTTCTTCACCCGGCCGCTCGTCGAACTGCTCGGCCGCACCAAGTTCTTCGGTGAGGGACGTCGCGGCTCCGGCCTCGACGCCGCCCACATGGGCGTCACGCAGGAGTCCCTGCTCGGACGCAGGCTCCGCCGCAAGGACTCCACCTCGACGACCGCGCAGGAGGCATGATGGCCGAGAAGAAACTCAGCATCGCCGAACGGCTGTACACGGGGCACCTGTCCTACGACTTCATGAAGAACCGGAAGGGCTGGTTCATCTTCTCCGGGATCCTCGTGGCCCTCACGGTGATCGTGCTCCTGGTCCGCGGACTCACGCTCGGCATCGAGTTCAGCGGAGGCACCGACTTCCAGGCGCCCATGAAGATCACCTCGTCCACCGTCGACGACGTGCGCGCACACATGAACGACCTGACCGTCGACGAACTCGACCCGCAGGTGTTCTCGCTCGGCGACTCAAGCATCCGGATCCAGACCCGGTCGCTGACGCCCGAGGAGACCACCACCACGCGCGCCGAGATCGCCGAGATCGCGGGCGTCACTCCCGATGACGTCACGTACAACGCCATCGGCGGGTCGTGGGGTCAGCAGATCACGCAGAAGGCCGTCATCGCGCTCGTCGTGTTCGTCGCCCTCGTGATGGTGCTGATCGCCGCCTACTTCCGCGACTGGAAGATGTCGATCGCAGCCATCGTCGCCGTGTTCCACGACCTGATCGTGACCGTCGGCGTGTACGCTGCTGTCGGCTTCACCGTCACCCCGTCGACAGTGATCGGCGTGCTCACCATCCTCGGCTACTCGCTGTACGACACCGTCGTGGTGTTCGACAAGATCCGCGAGAACACCAAGGGCCTTGAACACACCACGCACACGTACTCCGAGCAGGCCAACCGGGCCATCAACCAGGTCCTGGTGCGTTCGCTGAACACCACGGTGATCGGCGTGCTGCCGGTGCTCGCGCTGTTCATCGCGGGCACGGTGCTGCAGAGCGGCCCGCTCGCCGACCTGGGTCTCGCGCTGCTGGTCGGCATGATCGCCGGCGCCTACTCGTCGCTGTTCATCGCCGCCCCGCTGCTTGCGTGGCTGCGTGAGCGGGAGCCGAAGATGATCGAGCACCGCGAGCAGATCGAGCGCCGCAAGGTCCGCTCGGCAGCCAAGGCCGCCCACCGCGAGTCCGTCGCAGGCGCGGCCACCTCCGGCGCGGCCGCTGGCATCGTCACGCTGACCGAGTCGCCCACCGAGGCGACCGGCGAGCAGGGCGCCCGGCAGCAGCGTCGCACCAACGTGAGCAGGGCCGACCGGAAGAAGGGCAAGTGACAAGCGACACGAACCGGGAGCTGATCGGCTCCCTGATCGTCGACGTCCCCGACTTTCCCAAGCCGGGCGTCGTGTTCAAGGACATCACGCCGCTGCTCGCCTCTCCGGAGGGTTTCCAGACGGCGGTCGACGAGTTGGTAGCGTCCGCCCCTGAGGGCATCGACGTGGTCGTCGGCATGGAGGCGCGCGGATTCATCTTCGCCGCCCCCGTCGCGCTGGCGCTCGGCGCCGGGTTTGTCCCGGTGCGCAAGCCGGGCAAGCTGCCCGGCGAGACGATCAGCCACTCGTTCGAGCTGGAGTACGGCTCGGAGACGCTGACCATGCACCGTAACGCCATCACCCCCGGCGCGCGGGTGCTCGTCGTCGACGACGTGCTCGCCACAGGCGGAACCATCGGAGCGACCGCCGAGCTGCTCAAGGCGATGGGCGCCGAACTGGTCCACGTCAGCGTCGTGATGGAACTGAGCTTCCTGCACGGCCGCGAGCGCCTCGTCGACATGGGCATCGACAAGTGCACCGCGCTGGTGACAGTCTGAGCCAATGGAAAAGCTCCAGTCAGGGGCGAGCAAGGGTGGCATCCTCTCCCTTGTCTCGCTCCCGCGGATAGCGACGAGCCCGTTCAAGGAACTGGGTCGCCGGGCGCTGCTCGCGCTCGGGCTGCTGATGCTCACCACGATGCTGGTGTGGCTGGACCGCGGCGCCTATATCGACAACACCGGGGGAGACGGGGTCTCCTTCATCGACGCGCTGTACTACGCGACGGTGACGGTCACGACCACCGGCTACGGCGACATCACGCCGATCGCCCCGCACGCACGACTCGTCAACGCCCTTGTCATCACGCCGCTGCGCATCACCTTCCTGGTGGTGCTGGTCGGCACGACCATCGAGGTGCTCGCCAACCAGGGCAGCCGCGCGATCAAGGACTCTTTCTGGAGGAAGAAGATGCGCAATCACATCGTCGTGATCGGCTACGGCACCAAGGGCCGTAGCGCGGTCAACACGCTGCGTCGCCAGGGGGAGAAGCCGGACAAGATCGTGGTGATCGACGCGAACACCGCGGCCGTCAACGAGGCCAACTTCGACGGCTACGCCGCCTTCCAGGGCGACGCGACCCGGCGCTCGCTGCTGCGCAGGGCCGAGGTCAGCAAGGCGCGGCAGGTGATCATCTCGCTCGACCGCGACGACGCGTCGATCCTGACGACGTTGACGGTGCGGCAGTTGAACCCGACCGCGGGCGTGATCGTGTCGGTGCGCGAGCACGACAACGTGCCGTTGGTGCGGCAGTCGGGAGCCTCCGCGGTGGTGACGAGTTCCGAGACGGTCGGCCGTCTGCTCGGCCTGTCCGCGATCGGGCCTGAGTTGGGCACGATCATGCAGGACATGCTCACCGGCGCCGAGGGCCTTGAGGTGCACCAGCGCCTCGCGACCGCCGACGAGGTCGGCCAGCCGCCGTCCGCGGTACAGGGCGAGCGCGTCATCGGCCTGATCCGCAACGGGACGCTGCGCCGATTCTACGACAAGACGGCCACCCGGATCGAGATCGGCGACGAGTTGATCGTGGTGCGAAGGGCCCAGCCGCCCTCGCCCAAGGACAAGAACATCCTGCGCTCCTTCGACGACTGACCGCCGCTTCCGGGACCGTCGCCGCGTTCCTCGCGCTGCTCCCCGAGCTCGTCGAGGGCTCCGGTCGCCCCGCCTTCGGTGTGCCCCAGGAGAGTCCTTCGCCACTGGCGCGTCGGGTCGGGTGAGCGTCAGGCGTTGCGGACCTTTTCGACTCGCCGCGCGACTTCGTCGGCGGGCCGGCTCAAGAGACGGTTCTGCGCGTCGCGCCACTCATCTGCCCTGATCAGGCCCCTGTCAGGTCGTCCGAAGGCAGAATGAACGACGCAGACCGCGACATCGAAGGTGAGGACCGCAATGGGCAAGGACAAGTTCGACGAACTGCGCGACGACCACGAGGCGCAGGAGGAACGACGCGAGGAACTCCGCGACGAGACCCTCGGCACCGACGACCTCGGCTCCCAGGACGAGCGCCGCGACGAGGGTGACCGGGAGCACTGACGCCCACCATGCCATCTCCCGCCGAGCCCGCGGAACGCTCGACCGGCTCGGGGAACGGCTCGGCGCAGGGGTACCTGCGGGTCGACCACCGGCCTCAGCGGGACCGCGACAGGCATCGGCGATCGGCGTTCGGCTTCGGGTGATGCGTCACGGCGTGGTCAACGGCCCTGCGTGTTGTGGGCGGCACTAGACTCTGCGCATGGCAGACGAGGGCTTGACGGGCGTTTCCCGGTTGGTGACCGGGCCCGAACAGCCGCGCCTGCGGATGCGTCACCGCTTGGCCAGGCTCGGAGCGGTCCAGTCGAAGTCCGCCGTCCTCGATCCGCTGTTCAGGATCATCCGGTCCAACCATCCGAAGGCCGACCTGGCCGTCATCGAGCGGGCCTACCGGACCGCCGAGCACCACCACGAGGGCCAGACCCGCAAGTCCGGCGACCCGTACATCACGCACCCGCTCGCCGTCGCCACCATCCTCGCCGAGCTCGGCATGACCGAGCCGGTGCTCGTCGCGGCCCTGCTGCACGACACCGTCGAGGACACCGACTACTCGCTCGAGCAACTGCGCGCCGACTTCGGCGACGAGGTCGCCCACATGGTCGACGGCGTCACCAAGCTGGACAAGCTGACCTACGGCGAGACCGCGAAGGCCGAGACCATCCGCAAGATGATCTTGGCCACCAGCGAAGAGGTCCGCGTCCTCGTCATCAAGCTGGCCGACCGCCTCCACAACATGCGCACCCTCGGCTACCTGCGGCCCGACAAGCGGGTCAGGATCGCCACCGAGACGCTGAACATCTTCGCCCCGCTCGCGCACCGCCTCGGCATGAACACCATCAAGTGGGAGCTTGAGGACCTGTCGTTCGCGACGATCGAGCCGAAGGTGTACGCCGAGATCGTCGACATGGTCGCGCAGTCGGCCCCCGGCCGCGAGCGCTACCTGCGCGAACTGATCGCCGAGTTCCAGTCGAAGTTGGCCGAGAACAAGATCAAGGCCACGGTCTACGGCCGGCCGAAGCACTACTACTCGATCTACCAGAAGATGATGGTCCGCGGCCGCGACTTCCGCGACATCTACGACCTGATCGGGCTACGGGTGCTGGTCGACGACGTCAAGGACTGTTACGCGGTGCTCGGCGTCGCGCACGCAGGCTGGAAGCCGATCCCCGGCCGGTTCAAGGACTACATCGCCGGGCCGAAGTTCAACATGTACCAGTCGCTGCACACGACGGTGCTCGGCGCCAACAACGAGCCCATCGAGTTCCAGATCCGCACCCACGAGATGCACCGTCGGGCCGAATACGGTGTCGCGGCGCATTGGAAGTACAAGGAGGACCTCCGCAACGGCGTCACCGCCGAGGAGGCCGGCCTGCGTGCCATGCACCAACTCGGCGTGATGAGCAAGGAGACCGAGGACCCGAGCGAGTTCCTCGACTCCGTGCTCTTCGAGATCAACTCGGACGAGATCTACGTGTTCACACCCAAGGGCGAGGTGATGGCCCTTCCCGTCGGTGCGACCCCGGTCGACTTCGCGTTCGCCGTCCACACCGAGGTCGGGTATCGCACCATCGGCGCACGCGTCAACGGACGCCTCGTCGCGCTGTCGACCCCGCTGCAGCAGGGCGACAAGGTCGAGGTCCTGACGTCGAAGGCTGAGGGCGCGGGCCCGAGCCGCGACTGGCTTGGCTTCGTCGTCTCCTCGCGCGCCAGGCAGAAGATCCGCCAGCACTTCTCGCGGGAACGCCGCGACGAGGCCATGGAGCACGGCAAGGAGACCCTCGCGAGGGACCTGCGTCGCACGGGCGTTCCGATGCAGCGCCTGCTGACGCTGGAGAACCTGACGGCGGTCGCCAACGAACTCGGCTACAAGGACGTGCCCAACCTGTACGTCGCGATCGGCGAGGGCCACATCGGGGCGCAGTCCGCCGTCGAGAAACTCGTCCAACTGCACGGCGGCGAGGAGGAGACGGTCGACACCGTCACCGAGGACGTCGTGGTGCGGCAGCGCCGCAGGCCCGTCAGCGACGGCGCCCACATCCTGGTCGACGGCGACGACTCGGTCGTCGCGAAGTTCGCCAAGTGCTGCTACCCGCTGCCCGGCGAGGACATCATCGGTTTCGTGACCCGCGGCGACGGCGTCTCCGTGCACCGCGCCGACTGCTCCAACGTGCCAGCGCTGAAGAAGGAACCCGACCGGATCGTCCCGGTGTCGTGGTCCGGCGCAGAGACCGGCAGCACCTTCGTCGTCACGATCCAGATCGAGGGACTCGACCGCGCCAGGCTGCTCTCCGACGTGTCCTCGGCGCTCTCCGAGCAGCACCTGGACATCCTGTCGGTGAACATCTCGACCAACAAGCACCGCCAGTTCACGGGCAAGTTCACGTTCGAATCTGCGGACCCGACGCACCTGCAGCACGTCATCAACCAGGTCCGCCGGGTCCCCGGGGTCTACGACGTGTTCCGCGTCTCCGGCTGACCCCGGCGGACCACTCGGGCCAGAAACGCGAAGAAGGTCGAGACCCTGACGGGTCCCGACCTTCTCGGCGCTTAGGGCTCAGCCCTGGAAGTCGCTCAGCGTCTCACGGGCCTGGTCGAGCCAGCTCGTGTAGGTCTCGATCGACTTGGTCGCGTCCTTGACGCCACGCGCGTCGCCCTTCGCCTCGGCCTTGTCGAGGTCGGCCTGGAGCTTGGCGATCTGGTTCTCGAACATCGCCACGGTGTCCTCGGCGCGCTTGCGGGCCTCCGGATCGGTGCGACGCCACTCGTCGGCCTCAAGCTGGGCGACCTTGTCGCCGATCGAGCGGACCTTCGAGTCGAGCTCGCGCATCGCGTTGCGGGGCACGTGACCCAGCTCGTTGAACTTCTCCAGGAACTCGCGGTGGATCGACTTCGCGGCGTCGACCTCGGTCACGCCCTCCAGGTCCTTGGTCACCTGCGCCACGAGCGCCTGCTTCGCGGTCAGGTTCTCGGACTGCTCGCCGTCGACCGCGCTCTGGGCGGAGGTGCGGGCGTCGAAGAACTGGTCCTGGATCGCGCGGAACCGGCTCCACAGCGCGTCGTCCTCGGCGCGTCGGGCGCTGCCCGCGGCCTTCCAGCGCTGCATCAGGTCGCGGAACGCCGCGGAGGTCGGGCCCCAGTCGGTCGAGTCGGCGAGCGGCTCGGCCTCGGCGATGATGGCCTCCTTGAGGGCCTTCGCGTCGTCGCGCTTGGAGTTCAGCTCGGAGAAGTGCGCCTTGCGGCGGCGGGTGTACTGGGTGCGGGCAGAGGAGAACCGGTGCCACAGTTCGTTGTCGGTGGCGCGGTCCACGCGGGGGAGCGCCTTCCACTCGTCGAGCAGCACCCGGAACCGGTCGACGCCGCCGCGCCAGTCGTTGCCCTGGGACAGCGTCTCGGCCTCGACGACCATGGCCTCCTTCGAGGCGACGGTCGCGGCGTTCTGCTCGGCGCGGGCCGCCTTGCGGGCCTCGATCTGCGCCGGAAGCTCCTCGCTCAGCGCGTCGAGGCGCTTGGTCAGCGACTCAAGATCGCCGACGGCGTTGGCCTCGGCGACGTTCGACTTGGCGGTGGCGATGGCCGACTTGGCCTCTTCAGGCGACATCGCCTGCGCGCCGACGCGCGTCTCGAGGAGGGTCACCTCCGCCGCGAGGTTTTCGAAGCGCCGGACGTAGAACGCCATGGCCTCTTCGGGGGTGGAGTCGGGGATCTGCCCGACACTTCGTTCGGTGCCACCCGTGATGACGTAGACCGTGCCGTCAGGATCAACACGGCCGAAGTCGGAGGGCGCTTGCGGTTCGCTCATGGACTTAATCTAGCGGGATAGGGTGGCCTTGTGCTCATTCAGCCCATCACCGTTTCGCCCTGGCAATCCAACTGCTACCTCGTGCGGGCATCCGAGGACGCGACCGACGTCGTCATCGTCGATCCCGGGGTCACCGCGGCCGAGCCCGTCACCGCCGCCGTCGAGGAGGAGGGGCTGACCCCCGTCGCGCTGTTTGCGACGCACGGCCACTACGACCACATCGGCGACGCACACGCGCTGGCGAGCCGCTTCGACATCCCGCTCTACCTCGCCACCGACGACCAGCACCTCGTCACGAGGCCGGGGGACGGGCTCGGGCCGCACGGCAACGCGATCGTCGAACAGATCACCGGCTCCGCCGACGCGCCCGAGGTCGCCGACGTCCGCGGTTATGGTTCGCCGGTCGAGGTCGCCGGCCTCACCGTGACGCCGTTCGCGGCGCCGGGCCACACCCCTGGTTCGACGCTGCTGAGCGTCACGGACGGCGAGGTCACCGTCGTGTTCACAGGAGACGTCCTCTTCAACGGGACGATCGGGCGCACCGATCTGCCCGGCGGTAGCATGAACCAGATGCGAGCCACCCTCGCGAGCATCGTGGAGGAGTTCCCGCCAGCCTCGCCCCTCCTTCCCGGGCATGGGCAGCCGACGACGCTCGGCAACGAGATCGCCTCCAACCCCTATCTGCAGCCGAACAACCTCTAGGAACGCCCCCGTGCCACGCCCCAAGCCGCTCAGCGGCTTCCCCGAGTTCCTGCCCGCCGGGCGCATCGCCGAGTTGGCCGTCCTCGACGTCGTCCGCTCGACCTTCGAACTGCACGGGTTCGCACCCATCGAGACCCGCGCCGTCGAGCCCCTCGACCAGTTGGCGCGCAAGGGCGAGATCGACAAGGAGATCTACGTCGTGCGGCGCCTGCACGCCGTCTCCGGCGACGCGGACGAACTCGGCCTGCACTTCGACCTGACCGTCCCCTTCGCGCGCTACGTGCTGGAGAACGCCGGGCACCTCGCCTTCCCGTTCCGCCGCTACCAGATCCAGAAGGTGTGGCGCGGCGAACGCCCTCAGGAGGGCCGCTACCGCGAGTTCACCCAGGCCGACATCGACATCGTCGGGCAGGGCAGCCTCGCCGCGCACCACGACGTCGAGATCCCCCTCGTGGCGATCGACGTGTTCGAGAAACTGCACCGCGACCTCGGCGTCCCGCCGGTCACGCTGCACGTCAACAACCGCAAGCTGTCCGAGGGCTTCTACCGCGGCCTCGGGATCGAGGACCCGTCCGCCGTGCTGCAGCGCGTCGACAAGTACGACAAGATCGGCCCCGACGCCGTCACGCAACTGCTGACCACCGAGGCGGGCCTCGACGACGCGCAGGCCGCCGCCTGCGTCGCCCTTGCCGGGATCTCCGCCGCCGACGAGTCCTTCGTCGACCGGGTCCGTGCGCTGGGCGTCAGCCACGAACTGCTCGACACCGGGCTGGAGGAACTCGCCGCGCTGATCCGCGTCGCCCGCGCCTCAGCACCCGATCGCGTCGTGGTCGACCTGAAGATCGCCCGCGGCCTCGACTACTACACGGGCACCGTCTACGAGACCCTGCTGCAGGGCTCCGAGAAGCTCGGCTCCGTCGCCTCCGGCGGTCGCTACGACTCGCTGGCCAGCGACGGTAAGACGACGTTCCCCGGCGTCGGCTACTCCTTCGGCATCACCCGGATCCTCGCCCCGCTGATCGGCAAGGGCGCCCTGACGGCGTCGCGCAGCGTCCCGAGCGCCGTGCTGGTCGCGGTGGACAACGAGGACGCCCGCGAACAGGCCATCTCGGTGGCCAGCCAGTTGCGCTCGCGCGGGATCCCTGTCGAGGTGGCCCCGAAGGCAGACAAGTTCGGCAAGCAGATCCGCTACGCCGAGCGCCGCGGGATCCCGTTCGTCTGGTTCGGCGCGGGCTACGACGACTCCGTCAAGGACATCCGCAGCGGCGAGCAGGTCGCCGCGTCGCCGTCCGAGTGGACGCCTCCCGTTGCCGACCTCACCGTGACGGTCGGCCCGGCGTGACCCAGCCTCGCAGGCTCGGCATCATCGGCGCGGGCAAGCTCGGCACCGCGATCGGCCGCCTCGCGCTCGAGGCCGGCTACGAGGTGCGGATCGCGGGGTCGCCACGCCAGCCGATGCTCGCGCTGGTGATCGAGACCGTGCTGCCCGGGGCCAGGCTGCTGCCGGAGGCCGAGGTGATCGCCGACTCCGACATCGTCGTCCTGGCGATCCCGTTCGGGAAGGCCGACTCGATCGACTACGGGCCGCTCGACGGGAAGGTCGTCGTCGACGCCATGAACGCCTGGGACGCTGCTGGCGGACATCCCGACCCGACCTGGGACGGCACCACCAGTTCCCTGGTGCGCGCCCGCAACCCGCGGATGCGGCTGGTGAAGTCGCTCAACCACCTGGGCTACTCCGACCTGATCGCCGATGCCCACGAGTCGGGTCACCCGCTGCGCAGGGCCATCGCGGTGGTCTCCGACGACGCCGAGGCCCGGGCAGAGGTGGCGGACCTGGTAGACAGGCTGGGCTTCGACGCCGTCGAGGCCGATCGGAGCGCCTCGCGCTGTATCGAGCCGTCCTCGCCGATCTTCGGCATCCCGGTCGGCGCCGACGAGTTGCGCGCCGCGCTGGGCGCCCGCCCCGCGACATAGCGCAGTTAGTCCTCGTTCCCCGAGCCTGTCGAGGGGTCCGTTCGCCGAGCGTTCGCCGCTGGTTTCGGACGTCTCGAGAAGCTCGACGAGCGGTGTCCACCCTCGTTGCCCGAGCTGGTCGAGGGGTCCATTCGGCGAGCGTTCGCCGCTGGTTTCGGACGTCTCGAGAAGCTCGACGAATGGCGTCCACCCTCGTTCCCCGAGCCTGTCGAGGGGTCCGCTCACCGAGCGTTCGCCGCTGGTTTCGGACGTCTCGACAAGCTCGACGAGCGGTGTCCGACCTCGTCGACACGGTCGCGTGAACCGTCCCCGAGGCTGACTGCTGTGTTCCCCGAGCTTGTCGAGGTGTCCGTTCGCCGAGCGTGCGCTGACGTTTCGGACGGGTTCGACGAGCGGCGCCCTGATCCCACCGCTGTGTCCTCCCGGCGGCTTCGGTCAGCGCCGAGGCGGAAGCCGGGGCGGTGGCGACCAGGGGCGGAGACGGTAGACTGTGCCGCTGCTGAGCCGCACTGTCTATGCGGCCAGAACTGAAAGGAATACCGTGATCCGCACTCACGAAGCTGGCACGCTGCGCGCCTCCGACGTCGGCCAAGAAGTCACGCTCGCCGGGTGGGTGGCCAAGCGCCGCGACCACGGCGGCGTCGCCTTCATCGACCTGCGCGACGCGTCGGGCATCTGCCAGATCGTCGTCCGCGACGAGTACCTCGAGTCCGCAGGCATCCACGATCTGCGCAACGAGTTCTGCATCAAGGTCACCGGCGTCGTCGACGCCCGCACCGCCGAGAACGTGAACCCCAACATCCCCACCGGTGAGGTCGAGGTCGCGATCCGCGAACTGGAGGTGCTGAACCCCGCAGCGCCGCTGCCGTTCCAGATCGACGAGCGCACCACCGTCGGCGAGGAGGCCCGCCTCAAGCACCGCTACCTCGACCTGCGTCGCCCCCGCCAGCACGAGGCCCTCGTGCTGCGCTCGAAGGTGACCCACGTCATCCGCGACGTGCTCGACCGCAACAACTTCTACGACATCGAGACCCCGACGCTGACCCGCTCGACGCCCGAGGGAGCGCGCGACTTCATCGTCCCGGCCCGGCTGCACCCCGGCAAGTGGTACGCCCTTCCGCAGAGCCCCCAGCTCTTCAAGCAGTTGCTGATGGTGGGCGGCATGGAGCGCTACTACCAGATCGCGCGCTGCTACCGCGACGAGGACTTCCGCGCCGACCGGCAGCCCGAGTTCACCCAGCTCGACATTGAGATGAGCTTCGTCGACCAGGACGACGTGATCGCGCTCGCCGAGCAGATCATGGCCGCCTGCTGGGAGCTGATCGGCGTCGAGATGAGCCTGCCGCTGCCGCGGATGAGCTGGCACGATGCCATGAACGACTACGGCTCCGACAAGCCTGACCTGCGCTTCGACCTCAAGATCCGTGAGCTGACCGACTACTTCAAGGACACCCCCTTCCGCGTGTTCCAGGCCCCCTACGTGGGTGGCGTGGTCATGCCGGGCGGTGCCTCGCTGCCGCGTCGCCAGTTCGACGCGTGGCAGGAGTGGGCGAAGCAGCGCGGCGCCAAGGGCCTGGCCTACATCACCGTCGGTGAGGACGGCACCCTCGGCGGCCCCGTCGCCAAGAACATCTCCGACGCCGAGCGTGACGGCATCGCCGCGGCGATGGATGCCAAGCCCGGCGACGCGATCTTCTTCGGCGCGGGCGCCCGCGAGTCGTCCCAGGAGTTGCTCGGCGCGGCCCGCCTCGAGATCGGCCGTCGCACCGGACTGATCGACGAGGACGCGTGGAGCTTCCTGTGGGTCGTCGACGCGCCCATGTTCAAGTCGACCGCCGAGGCTGAGGCCTCCGGTGACGTCGCGCTCGGACACAGCAAGTGGACCGCCGTGCACCACGCGTTCACCTCACCCAAGCCCGAGTCGATGGAGACCTTCGACACCGACCCCGGCTCGGCGCTCAGCTACGGCTACGACTTCGTCTGCAACGGCAACGAGGTGGGCGGCGGCTCGATCCGTATCCACCGCCGCGACGTGCAGGAGCGGGTGTTCAAGGTGATGGGCATCACCGACGAGGAGGCGCAGGCCAAGTTCGGCTTCCTGCTCGACGCGTTCTCGTTCGGCGCCCCGCCGCACGGCGGCATCGCGTTCGGGCTGGACCGCCTCGTGATGCTGCTCGGCGGCTTCGACACGATCCGCGACGTGATCGCGTTCCCCAAGAGCGGCGGCGGCTTCGACCCGCTGACCGAGGCCCCCGCGGAGATCTCGGCCCAGCAGCGCAAGGAGGCCGGCGTCGACTTCAAGCCGGAGGCCAAGCCCGAGGCCAAGAAGGAGCAGGCCGAGGACTGACATCGACCCCGCATCGACGGGCCGGACGCAGCAGCGTCCGGCCCGTCGTTCGCGTCCGGGGGCGATGCGTCGAGGCCGCGCCGGGGGAGTTACCCGGATCAGGTAGAGGCGAACAACACTTCTGCGCATTTTGCTGGTCTCCGGCGGCAATGCGGCCTCGGCCTTAAGGTGATCGGAGGCGACGTGTTAGCGTGTGCCAACGCGCTTGCGGCGCCAGTCGTCGGGATTGTTACTGAAGAAGGCAACACCTGAGGCGAACGCTCGGCCCATGTCGGTCCGGGCAACCAACCTCACGACGACAGTGCTGACCGCCGCGTACCCCGTCCAACGGCGTCACCCGCGGAAGGCCCGTCCCCACCATCGGTTCAAGGAGGACGCCAGATGACGACCAAGAATGTGGAACCAGCCACCAAGAAGGGCGGGCTACGCATCCCGGGCTTCGCCCAACTCCAGCGACTCGGCAAGTCGCTGATGCTGCCCATCGCGCTACTGCCCGCCGCGGGCATCCTGCTCAGGCTCGGCCAGGACGACCTGCTCGGCAGGATCGACGCCCCGGTGATCGGCCCGTTCTTCGACGCCATGAGCGCCGCGGGCAACGCCATCTTCGCCAACCTGCCCCTGCTGTTCGCCGTGGGCGTCGCCATCGGCTTCGCCAAGAAGGCTGACGGGTCGACCGCGCTGTCCGCGGTCGCCGGCTACCTCGTCATCGACGGCGTGTTCACGTCCATGTCCCCGGTCGTCCTCAAGGGCGTGGTTGACAAGGCGGGCGACCAGGCGATGATCAACTACGGCGTGTTCGCGGGCATCATCGTCGGCCTGCTCACGGCCTGGCTGTTCGACAAGTACCACGACATCAAACTGCCGACCTATCTCGGCTTCTTCGGCGGTCGCCGCTTCGTCCCGATCGTGGTGTCGCTCGCCACCCTGATCACCGGCTTCGCGCTCAGCTACTTCTACCCGATCTTCAACGCGGGCCTCACCAGCCTCGGCCAGTTCATCGCCGCGTCCGGCTTCCTCGGGGCCTTCACCTACGGCTTCGTGAACCGCATGCTGATCCCGCTGGGCCTGCACCACATCGTCAACAGCTACATCTGGTTCATCTACGGCGACTACGCAACCGCCGACGGCGTCGTCACGGGCGAACTGACCCGCTTCGCCGCGGGCGACCCGACCGCTGGTGCGCTGACCGCGGGCTTCTACCCGATCCTGATGTTCGGCCTGCCCGCCGCCGCGCTGGCCATGATCCACGTCGCGAAGCCGGGCCAGAAGAAGGTCGCCGCGGGCATCCTGACGGCCGCCGGCCTGACCGCGTTCCTGACCGGCATCACCGAGCCCCTCGAGTTCGCGTTCATGTTCGTGGCATTCCCGCTGTACGTCGTGCACGCCGTCCTGACGGGCCTCTCGATGGCGATCGCGTATCTGCTCGACATCCATCTGGGCTTCTCGTTCTCGGCCGGCCTGATCGACTTGTTGCTCTACGGTTCCGCGCCCGCGGCGAAGAACATCCCGCTGCTGATCGTGATGGGCCTCGCCTTCGCGGTGTTCTACTACTTCCTGTTCCGCTTCGTGATCGTGAAGTGGAACATGATGACGCCCGGTCGCGCCGACCTGGAGGACATCGAGGACGTCGAGGCTCAGGGCGATGGCCCGATCGGCGACGCCGCCAAGGCCGAGCAACTCATCGCAGCCTTCGGCGGCCGCGAGAACCTGCTCCTCGTCGACGCCTGCATCACCCGGCTCAGGATCGAGGTCGAGGACAAGGCAAAGGTCAACCAGGCCCGCCTGAAGGCGCTCGGGGCCGCAGGCGTCATCGAGGTCGGCAACAACGTCCAGGCGATCTTCGGCACCCAGGCCGACTCGCTGAAGGCCTCCATGCAGGCAGCGCTCGCGGCGAACCCGACGGCGCCCCCTGCGGAACTCGCGGCGGCGGCCAGCGCCCCGGTCGCCGAGACCGTCACGGAGACCGCCGTCGAGGAGACGACCGAGGCGACCGCGGCCGCGGCGGCCCCCAAGGGCGAACCCGTCGGGCTTGTCAAGCCGGTGCTCGGCCACGTCATCACGCTCGAGGAGGTGCCCGACCCGGTCTTCTCCGGCCGGGTGATGGGCGACGGCTTCGCGGTGATCCCCACCGACGGCACCTTCCGGGCGCCCGTGGCGGGCAAGCTGATGCTGGTGGCCAAGACGCTGCACGCCTACGCGATCAAGGCGGACAACGGGGCCGAGGTACTCGTCCACATCGGCATCGACACGGTCAAGCTCAAGGGCGAGGGCTTCATCGGCCTGCGCGACCAGGGCGACCGCGTCGAGGTCGGGGACCCGATCGTCCAGGTCGACATGGCGGCGGTGACCCCGCTGGTGCCGTCGATGGCGACCCCGGTGCTGGTCACGAACTCGAAGAAGTTCGCGGTCTCGGCCGTCGACCTCGGCGCGACCGACGGCGAACCCGTCGTCACCGTCACGCCCAAGTAGGCGCGCGACACCGATCCGCGGGCCGGGCTCATGCTCCGCCCGCGGTCTCGCGCCGGAACCGGCGCACAACACTCAGGTACAGGCAGGATGGAGCCCATGGCGCCGGTCACCGTCAAGAAGGTGTACAACAACAACGTCGTCCTCGCGGTCGAGGACGACGGCACCGACATCGTCCTCCTCGGCAAGGGCGTCGGCTTCGGCCGCAAGCCGGGGGAGAGCGTCGACGGCGCCGCCGGGCAGCGGTTCATCTCGGACGCCACCTACCGCGCGACCCACCTCGCCGAGATGCTGGCGGGCTCCACCTGGGAGCAGGCGAGCGTCGCGCAGCGGATCGTCGACCTGGCCCACCAACGCCTCGGCATCACCGTGTCGCAGGCCATCCTGCTGCCGGTCCTCGACCACCTGAGCTTCGCCGTCAGGCGGGCGGAGGCGGGCCTTGAGATCGACTTCCCGCTGAAGTGGGAGGTCGCACAGGTCTACCCGGAGGAGGCCGCCGTCGGACGCAGGGCGCTCGCGATCGCCAACCACGCGCTCGGAGTCCGGTTGCAGTCCGACGAATGGGTCGCCTTCGCGCTGCACTTCATCAACCAGCGCTGGACCCGCACCGACCTGGAGGGCGCGCCCCGGCTGAGCGACGTGATCGAGGCCGCCTTCACGGAACTGGAGCGGCGCTGGGGAACCCCTGTCGACCGGTCGAGCATGGGCGCAGCACGCTTCGCGACCCACCTGCGGTACCTGATGGTGCGGGTCTCCGAGGATCGCCAACTGACCGACACCCCGATGGACATCATGGGCGCGATGCGCCAGTCCCAGCCGAGCGCCGCCGAGGCCGCCGAACGGTTGGGCGTCGTCGTCGGGGAACGGCTCGGCAGGTCGCTGACCGCTGAGGAGGTCGCCTACCTGGCGCTGCACGCCGGTCGCCTCCACACCGAGGTGGGGGAGACGACTTCCCGCCGCTGATTGTTGACCAGTCGACGCGGCCCCTGGGGCAGGTGGCTAGGCTGCCGGCATGATCGGTGAGTTGGCGGTGCGCGAGGCGCTGATGCGGTGGCTCGATGAGCGGCCCGAGCCTGTCGTCGACCAACTCTTCTTGAAGGGATTCGAGTACCAGGGGCAACGCATCGCGGTCGCGGGCCAACAGGGCATCATGAAGCCGAAAGCTCTGGAGGCCGCGATCTCGATCAGGACGGCGTACACGGAGCCGACCCAGACCCCGCCCTACGCCGACTCCATCGGGCCTGATGGCCTGCAGCGCTACAAATACCGCGGCGACGATCCGAACCACTATGACAACCGGGCCCTTCGACGTGCCTTCCATGACCGGCTCCCGATCGTCTGGTTCGTGGGTGTCGCCCGGGGCCGCTACGAGCCGATCTACCCGGTCTACGTGATTGCCGACGATCCGGCGAACCTGGAGTTCACCCTCGCCGTCGACGAGGGCCAGCTCCACCTCGGGACGGGAGACCTGTCCGTTGATGCGCGTGCCTACGCCTTGCGGCTCACCAAGCAGCGGCTTCACCAGCCGATCTTCCGCAGACAGGTCCTTCTCGCCTACGACGGCAAGTGTTCGATCTGTCGCTTGAAACACCTGGAACTGCTTGACGCGGCGCACATCTTGGCGGACGGGAAGCCGAACGGGCAACCGGTCGTTCCGAACGGCATCTCCCTGTGCAAGATCCACCACGCCGCCTTCGATGCCAATCTGCTCGGCATCCGACCGGATCTCACCCTGCACGTCCGTGATGACGTGCTCCAGGAGACGGACGGATGGATGCTCGCGGGAGGCATCCAAGGCGTCCACAACACGTCTCTGGAGATCCTCCCGAGGGCTCGTTCGCTTCGTCCGGATCGCGACAGGCTCGAGGAGAGATACGCCGAGTTCCTGGCGTTCCGCTAGATCAGGCGGCCTCGGGGGAGCGAGCGGGGGCGCAGCACCGCCCACAGCGCGACCGTTGCCAAGGAGGAGCAGATGAGCATCGCGGTGCCCATCGGGACGGCGCTGGTCATGGGCACCGATCCGATCAGCGGGCCGACGACCGAGCCGACCGACATGGTGCTTGCGCCGAGCAGCGACGACGCGGTGCCGGAGCGCTCGCGGTGGTTCTGCAGCACGAGCAGTTGGTTGCACGGAGCCGAGGAGCCGAACCCGGAGGTGAACAGGAACAGAGCCGGCACCAGCGGCACGTAGCCGACGTCTGCGGCGTTGATCGCAAGCACCGCCAGCGAGGAGAGCACCATCAGCGTGGTCTACCCGACGAGCACCCACTGCGGGCCGAAGCGCTGTGCGAGGCGGCTTCCGCTCTGGACGCCGATGAACACGCCGCACGAACAGATCGCGAAGACGGCGCCGAAGCCCTGCGCGCTGAGCCCGTAGACCGACTGCAGCAGCACCGAGGAACTGGACACGTAGGAGAAGAGGCCGCCGAAGGCGCAGGCGGCCACCAGGATCCCGCCGAGCGAGACGCGGTCGCGCAGCACGATGCCGAAGCCGGTCATTAGCGCTCCGAGGCCGCCGCGGGTGCGCTGCGCGGGGGGCCGGGTCTCCACCGTCATCACGATGATCAGCGCCACCACCAGCGCGCCGTAGCCCGCGAGGCCCCAGAAGATGCCCCGCCACGGCATCACCGTGACCATCCAGGAGCCGACGATGGGGGCGACGATCGGCGCGAGGCCGGAGATCAGCGCGAGGCGCGACAGCATCACCACGAGCGGGCGGCCGGAGAATAGGTCGCGGGCCATCGCCATCGCGACCACCGCCCCGCCTGCCGCGCCGACGCCCTGCAGCAGGCGCATCCCGATCAGGAAACTGACGTTCGGCGCGATCGCGACGAGCACCGACGACGTGACGTGGAGGCAACTGCACACCACGAGGGGCCAGCGGCGACCGAGTCGGTCGCTGAGGGGCCCGACGATCAACTGGCCGAGGGCGAAGCCGATCGTCGTGGCGGACAGGGTGACCTGGACCTGCGCGTCGGTCAGTGACCAGTCGGCCTTGATGGCCGGGAACGCGGGCAGGTAGAGGTCGATCGTGAAGGGCCCGAGGCCAGTGAGGAGGCCAAGGGTGATGATGATGGCGATGCGGCGCCGGCGCGAGAAGCGCCTGCCGAGATCCGATTCCATGGGGTGTGCCTAGAGATAGTGTCGCGCTGAGACAAACACCAACGATATGGGGCGATTCAACTATCTGCAACGGGGCTGCCGAAGCACGAGCGGGCCGGCCTGAACCGGGCGCGGCCGACAATTGTTGCCATGCTCGAACTGTTCCTCCTGCTGCTGCTCGGCCTCCCTGCTGCGAACGCGGATCCGAAGGTGGATCTGGGCGACCCGCCGACTTTTACCGGCACCCAGGTGACAGAGGCGGACGAGGCCCAGACGGCGCACGCCGGGGGCTGTGAGGCCCGGCTCGGAACCGGCGGCCCCGTCCAGTGGCGATTCGTCCCCACCACCTGCGCCGACGGCAAGCGCGGCGGCGCGCAGGAGGGCCAGGGCATCCCCGGCGCCGACATGGACACCCTGATGACGCTCTCCTACACGGACCTGCAGGATGGAGTGCAGCGCGGCGACACGATGCTGCCCACCTATGTCTGCACCAACGGGTGCGAGGACTACCAGTCCCGCACCGTCGGCTATCGCGTCGACGCCGAGCGCGACGGGTTCCTGATCGGCACCGTCAAGCAGGGCCTGGTCGACGACGCGGACTGGCAGACGTGGCTCGACGGGATCGCCTTCGACCTCGACGCGTGAGCAGGTCAGGCGCGGGTAGAGTGACGGCGTGTCTGTCGACCTGTTCGGAAACCTCGATCCCGAGCCACCCCAGCGTGGCGGCTCGCTGAGCGACGCCACGAACCCGCAGGCGCCGCTCGCCGTCCGGCTCCGCCCCAGGAACCTCGACGAGATCGTCGGCCAGCAGCACCTGCTCGCGCCGGGATCGCCGCTGCGCAGGCTCGCCGACGGGCAACCGATGTCGGTGTTCCTGTGGGGGCCTCCGGGCGTCGGCAAGACGACCATCGCCTCGGTCGTCTCGCAGGCGACCCAGCGCCGCTTCGTCGAACTCTCCGCGGTCACGGCTGGCGTCAAGGAGGTGCGCGCAGAGATCGAGGAGGCCCGCCGCCAACTCGCCCGGGGCCGCGCCACCGTGCTGTTCGTCGACGAGGTGCACCGCTTCTCCAAGGCGCAGCAGGACGTGCTGCTGCCCGCCGTCGAGAACCGCCTCGTCACGCTGATCGCCGCCACCACGGAGAACCCGTCGTTCTCGGTGATCTCCCCGCTGCTTTCCCGCTCCCTGCTGCTTCGCCTCCAACCGCTCACCGACGACGACCTGGTCGCGCTGCTGCAGCGGGCACTCACCGACGAGCGGGGGCTGAGGCCGAGTTCGGGTGAGGCGTTCGACCTCGACGACGCCGCCCGCGACATGATCGTGCGACTTTCCGGCGGCGATGCCCGACGCGCCCTGACCTACCTCGAGGAGTCCGCGGCGGCCGCCGACGCGCTGGGCGGCACCCTGATCGACCAGGCCGCCGTCGAGTCCTCTGCCGACCGGGCCGCCGTGCGCTACGACAAGGACGGCGACCAGCACTACGACGTCATCTCGGCCTTCATCAAGTCGATCCGCGGTTCCGACGTCGACGCGTCGCTTCACTACCTTGCCCGGATGCTGGAGGCGGGGGAGGACCCGCGATTCATCGCGCGGCGCCTGATGATCTCCGCGTCCGAGGACGTCGGGATGGCAGCAAGCAACGTGCTGCCGATCTGCGTCGCCGCGGCACAGGCCGTGCAACTGCTCGGCATGCCGGAGGCGCGGATCACGCTGGCTCACGCCACGGTCGCGGCCGCGACGGCGCCGAAGTCGAACGCGGCCTACGTCGCGCTCGACAAGGCGATCGCCGACATCCGCGAGGGCAAGGGGACCGGGGTGCCCGCGCACCTGCGCGACGCCCACTACTCGGGAGCCAAGAAACTCGGCCACGGCGAGGGCTACCGCTACCCGCACGACTTCCCGCACGGCGTGGTCGCGCAGACCTACCTGCCCGAGGACCTCGAGAAGGCCCGCTACTACACGCCGACCGACAACGGCCAGGAGGCCGTCATCGCCGAGCGGGTCCGGGCGCTGCGGGATCTGCTCGGACGCGACTGACGCGACCCCGCCGCGCCAAGACCCGCGGATGGGCACGCACAGCCCCGGAGCGCCGGCTCTCCCACCGGGCCTGCCCTGAGGCCCTCCCCACGCCGTGCGACGACGAGGGCGGCGCCTGCTCAACCGGCGGGCCGTCGGCTAGAGTTGCGCGCATGACCGTTGGTGAAATCGCTGGCCTGATCGCGGCCGTGGCGCTCTGCGTCTTCGTCGCGCTCGCGGCCGTGCCCCTGCTCAAGCTCGGCCGAACCCTCGACGAGGTGCGACTCGCCGTGCGTGACGTCGGGAACAACTCCGTGCCGATCCTGCAGGAGTTGAAGGGCACCGTCGTGGCCACCAACGACGAACTCGCCAAGCTCAAGGTCGTCACCGAGGACGCGTCGCGCGTCTCCGGGCACGCCACCGTGGTCAGCGAGAACGCCGCCCAGCTCTCCACGCTGTTCGCGGCGACCCTCGGCGGGCCGCTCGTCAAGACCGCCGCGTTCACCTACGGCGTCCGTCAGGCGTTCCAGGGCCGGAAGCGGGTCAAGAAATGAGCCGCTTCTTCTGGCTCATCCTCGGGGCAGGCCTCGCGGTCTTCGTGGTGCTCCGGGGCCGCGAACTGATGCAGCGGCTCACCCCGCAGGGCATCTCGCAGCAGGTGGAGAAGAAGGGCCATGAGGCGGCCGCCAGCTTCGGCGACTTCATGGGCACCTTCCGCTCCTCGATGGCCCAGCGGGAGGCCGAGCTTCGTCACGAGCTGAACATCCCCGCCAACAACGACTGAACATCCCAAGGAACTTTCCATATGAAGACCTCCGAGATCCGGAGCCGGTTCATCGACTTCTTCGCGAAGCAGAACCACGTCGACGTGCCGAGCGCGTCGCTGCTGTACAACGACCCCACGCTGCTGTTCGTCAACGCGGGCATGGTGCCGTTCAAGCCCTACTTCCTCGGCGACGAGCCAGCCCCCTACGCCCGCGCCGTCTCGGCGCAGAAGTGCGTGCGCACACTCGACATCGACGAGGTCGGCAAGACCACCCGGCACGGCACCTTCTTCCAGATGCTCGGCAACTTCTCCTTTGGTGACTACTTCAAGGAGGGCGCGATCCGCTTCGCCTGGGATCTCGTCACCGGCAAGGAGGACGAGGGCGGCCTCGGCTTCGACCCGGAGAAGGTCTGGGTCACGGCGCTGCACGGCGACCAGGAGACCATCGACCTGTGGCTGAAGGTCGGCATCCCGCGCGAGCGGATCCAGGAACGCGGCCTCAAGGACAACTACTGGCACATGGGCGTCCCCGGCCCCGGTGGCCCCTGCTCCGAGATCTACATCGACCGCGGCCCCGAGTTCGGCGCCGACGGCGGCCCGGAGGCCGACGAGGACCGCTTCCTCGAGATCTGGAACCTCGTGTTCCAGCAGGAGGAACTCTCCGCGGTGCGCGCCAAGGACGACTTCGACGTGCTGCGCCCCCTCCCGCACAAGAACATCGACACCGGCGCAGGCCTTGAGCGCATCGCGCTGCTCAAGCAGGGCGTCGCCAACATGTACGAGATCGACGAGGTGTTCCCCGTCATCGCGAAGGCCGCCGAACTGTCGGGCAAGCGCTACGGCGACGACCCGCAGGACGACGTCCGGTTCCGCGTCGTCGCCGACCACGTTCGCTCCAGCCTGATGCTGATGACCGACGGCGTCACCCCCGGCAACGAGGCCCGCGGCTACGTGCTGCGCCGCCTGCTGCGCCGCGTCATCCGCGCGATGCGCCTGCTCGGCGTCAACGAACCGGTGCTGCTGGAACTGCTGCCCGTCTCGCGTGACCTGATGCGCGTGTCCTACCCCGACATCGACGCCAACTGGCCCCGCGTCGCGGAGGCGGCCGAGGCGGAGGAGAAGTCCTTCCGCCGCACGCTGCAGTCCGGCACCGTCATGTTCGACACGGCCGTCGACGCCGCGAAGGGCGAGCACGCCACGACGCTGTCTGGCGACAAGGCGTTCCAGTTGCACGACACCTACGGCTTCCCGATCGACCTGACCATGGAGATGGCGGCCGAGCAGGGCCTCACCGTCGACCGTGCCCAGTTCGACGCGCTCATGAAGGAGCAGAAGGAGCGCGCCCGCGCCGACGCGAAGGCCAAGAAGGGCGGCGCCGCCAGCCTCGAGGCCTACCGCGAACTGCGCGAGGCGGGCGAGGTGCCGTTCCTCGGCTACACCGACCTCGACGTCAACACCACCGTGCGCGGCATCGTCGCCGACGGGGCCTCCGTCGACCGAGCGCTGGACGGCACCACCGTCGAGATCGTGCTGCGGGAGACCCCGTTCTACGCCGAGTCCGGCGGCCAGGACGCCGACCGCGGCGTCATCGTCGGCGACGGCTTCAACCTCAACGTCATCGACGTGCAGCGCCCCGTCCCCGGGCTGGTCGTGCACCGCGTCGAGGTACTCGGCGAACTGCCCCTCGGCGCGACCGTCGACGCCAGGGTCGACGCGGCCGCACGGCACGGCGCGAGCCAGGCGCACACCGCGACGCACATCGTGCACGCCGCGCTGCGCGAACTGGTCGGCCCCACGGCCACCCAGGCAGGCTCCTACAACAAGCCGGGCTACATGCGCTTCGACTTCTCCGCCACGCACGGCCTCAGCGAGGCCCTGAAGGCCGAGATCGAGGGCCGCTCCAACGAGGCGATCGCCGCCAACTACGCCGTCACCGCGCAGGAGATGCCGCTCGAGGAGGCAAAGGCGCTCGGCGCGATGGCCATGTTCGGCGAGAAGTACCCGCCGCTGGTGCGGATGGTCGAGCTTGCCGGCCCGTGGTCGCGCGAACTGTGCGGAGGCACCCACGTCGGCACCACCGCCGAGATCGGGATGCTCAACCTGCTCAGCGAGTCCTCCATCGGCTCCGGCGTGCGCCGCGTCGAGGCGCTCGTCGCGGGGGACGCGTTCTCGAAGTTCGCGGCGGAGCGGGCGCTGGTCACGGCGCTCACCGACACGCTGCGCGTGCAGCCCGACCAGGTCGTCGGCCGCGTCGAGAGGCTGATCAGCCAACTCAAGGACGCCGAGAAGCAGATCGCGAAGCTGAACGCGGAGAAGTTGCTGGCCGGGTCGGCCCAGATGGTCCAGCAGGCCGTCGACGTCAACGGGGTGCGCTACCTCGGCGTCGCGACCCCCGGCGTCGGGGGTGGCGAACTGCGCACGCTCGCGATGGACCTGCGCGACCGGCTCGGCTCCGAGCCCGCCGTCGTCGCGCTCGTCGGCGGGGCGGACAAGCCCACCGCGCTGGTCGCCACCAACGCGGCAGCGCGGGACCTCGGCCTCAAGGCGGGTCAGCTCATCTCGCTCGCCAGCGCCGCCCTCGGCGGCAAGGGCGGCGGCAAGGACGATCTCGCCCAGGGCGGCGGCACCGACGCGTCGGCGGCCCCGCAGGCGATCGCGGCCGTCCGCTCGGCGCTGGAGACGCGTGGCTGACGCGCCCCGACTCGGGATCGACTGGGGCAAGGCGCGCATCGGCGTGGCCGCGGCCAACGCGGGCACCACGTTCGCCTACCCCGTCGAGACCGTGCAGGCAGGGCCGGACGAGGCCCGCCGCCTCGTCGCCCTCGTCGAGGAGTACCGCGCGGAGGTCGTCTACATCGGCCTTCCGCTGACCCTAGCGGGGGAGCGGGGCATCGCCGCGCAGTACATCGAGGAGAAGTCGGCCGCCCTCGCCGCCCTGATCGCGCCGGTTCCGGTGCGTCTGGTCGACGAGCGGATGAGCACGGTTTCGGCATCGCGTAGCCTAGGAAGCGCCGGCCGGAAGGCCAAGCAACAGCGAAAAGTCATCGACCAGGCCGCCGCCGTGGAAATCCTGCAGCGCGCCCTGGACGCCGAGGAGCGTGACGGTGCACCTGTGGGGTTGAGTGTGATCGAGGAGGAACGGTGAGCCCAGCGTTCATTGACAACGACGGGCGCCTGAACTGGCGCAAGATCGGGTATCACGCCCGCAGCACCTTCGCCGTGCTGCTCGCGATCGCTGTGCTCGGCGGCGGCGGCTGGTTCGTCTACACCAAGGCCAACGACGCCTACATCGAATGGCGCACCCAGGACGACTACATCGGGGAGGGCACCGAGGCGGTCGAGGTCCTGATCCCCCCGGGCGGCCCCACACCAACCCAGATCGGTGACCTCCTCACCGAGGCAGGCGTCGTCAAGTCGACCAAGACGTTCCGCAAGGTCGCCATCGAGAGCGGCCGCTGGTCCGAACTGAAGGCCGGCCGCTACAAGGTCAAGAAGCAGTTGCCCTCTGAGGCGGCACTCGACATGATCCTCGACCCGAAGAACCTGGTCGTGCTTGACGTGCTCTTCCAGGAGGGAACCACGCTCGCGGAGCAGCAGCAGATCATCCTCAAGAAGGACAAGTTGGACGTCAAGGAGGACGCCCTGATGGCGGCCTACGACGGCACCAAGTACTCCAACCTGCCCGACTACGCGGGAGGCAAGCTCGAGGGCTTCCTGTTCCCCGCCAAGTACCAGGTCGCCGAGCCCGTCGATCCGGTCGCGATCGTGACCACCCAGCTCAAGCAGTACGGCAACATCGCGGGCAAGCTCGACCTGGTGAACCGGGCCAAGGAACTGGGCATCACCCCGATGCAGGCCGTCACGACCGCCTCGATCATCGCGGCTGAGGTGCCGGACAAGGACGACCAGCCGATGGTCGCCGCCGTCATCTACAACCGCATCAAGAAGGGCATGATGCTCCAGATGGACTCGACCGTGCACTACGCGGTCGGCAAGTCCGGCAAGGTCACCACGACCGCCGAGGATCGCGCCAACCCCTCGCCGTACAACACCTACATGCACACCGGCTTCCCGCCCGGCCCGATCAGCAACCCCGGTGAGACGGCGCTGGCCGCCGCGCTGCAGCCCGCGGCCACCGACGCGCTGTTCTTCGTGACGGTGAACCCGTCGACGGGCGACACCCGCTTCGCGGCCACCGAAGAGGAACACCAGGCCAACGTCAAGCTGTTCCAGCAGTGGTGCTCGGAGAACAAGGGCTCCTGCTGATGCTCGCAGGCGTCGTCGGCGACCCCGCGGGGCACTCGCTGTCGCCGGCGATCCACCGCGACGGCTACCGCAGCAACGCTCTGGACTGGAGCTACGACGCCTACACCGTCACCCCTGACGACCTGCACGGCTTCGTGACCGAGCGCCTCGACGACCCCGCCTGGGCCGGGCTGAGCGTCACCGCCCCGCACAAGGAGGCGATCCTCGCCTACGGAGCCGCTGACGAGGCGTCACGGCTGGTCGGGGGAGGCAACACGCTGGTCTTCGGCGCCGAGCCCGCCGTCTACAACACCGACGTGCCCGGCTTCGACGTCGCCTGGCGCGCCCACGGCCTCGCGGACCCGCGCCGCGCGGCGCTGCTCGGCAACGGTGCGACCGCACGCTCCATCGTCCTGGCGCTTGCCAGGATGGGGCTGCGCGAACTGGTGGTGCTCGCCCGCCGCCCCGAACGCGCCGCATCCCTCACGAACCTCGCGGCCGACCTCGGCGTCGACGCACAGGTGCTGCCGCTCGGCGAGGCCATCGGGCCGGTCGACCTGGTCGCCAGCACCATCCCCGCCGACGCCGCCGCGCCGCACGCCGTCGACCTGGCCGGCTCGGCGAACGTCGTCTTCGACGTGGTCTACGACCCGTGGCCCACCCCGCTGACCGACGCCGCCGCCGCGGAGGGCCGGACAGTGCTCAACGGACTCGACCTGCTCGCGGGGCAGGCCGTCGACCAGTTCCGGCTGCTGACGGGGCACGCCATCACCTTCGAGCAGGCGCGTTCGGCTGCCGGTCGCGAACTGAAGCGACGCGCGTCACTCTGACACAATGGCGGTCATGCTTCGATACCTGACCGCCGGAGAGTCTCACGGCCAAGCCCTCATCGCGACCATGGAGGGCATCCCCGCCCACGTCCGGGTCGGCGTCGAGGAGATCGCCGAGAACCTGCGCCGCCGCAGGCTCGGGGTCGGGCGCGGCGCCCGGATGAAGTTCGAGGCCGACGAGGTCACCCTGCTGGCGGGATTCCGGCACGGCGAAACCCTCGGATCGCCCATCGCGATCCAGGTCGGCAACACCGAATGGCCCAAGTGGCAGCAGGTGATGGCACCCGGAGAGGTCGACGAAGAGGTGCTGGCGGCGCTGGCCCGCAACGCGCCCCTGACGCGCCCCCGGCCCGGTCACGCCGACCTGGCCGGCATGCAGAAGTACGACTGGGACGAGGCCCGTCCGATCCTGGAGCGCGCCTCAGCCCGCGAGACGGCCGCCAGAGTCGCGCTCGGCACCGTCGCGCAGGCGTTCCTCAAGCAGGCCTTCGGCATTACGCTGCTCAGCCACGTCGTCGAGTTCGGCAGCATCCGGGCGACCCGTGCCGACCTGCCCACGATCGACGACCTTCCCGCCATCGACGCCGACCCGGCGCGCTGCTTCGACCCGGAGGCCTCCCTTGCTATGCAGGCCGAGGTGGAGGCGTGCCACCGCGACGGCGACACCCTCGGTGGCGTCGTCGAGGTGATCGCGTGGGGCCTTCCGCCGGGCCTCGGGTCGCACTCGCAGGGCGACCGGCGCCTTGACGCGCGGCTCGCGGGCGCGCTGATGGGCATCCAGGCGATCAAGGGCGTCGAGGTCGGCGACGGCTTCGAACTGGCCCGCACCCGCGGCTCGCTCGCGCACGACGAGATCGTCCCGGCAGACGGCGGGGGAGTCTCCCGCGCGTCGCACCGCTCCGGAGGCACCGAGGGAGGCATGTCGACCGGCGAGGTGCTGCGCGTGCGCGCCGCCATGAAGCCCATCGCGACGGTGCCCCGGGCGCTGCGCACCATCGACACCACCACCGGCGAGGAGGCGAAGGCCCACCACCAGCGCTCCGACGTCACCGCGGTGCCCGCCGCGGGCGTCGTCGCGGAGGCGATGGTGGCGCTGGTGATCGCGGAGGCGGCCCTGGAGAAGTTCGGAGGCGACTCCGTCGGCGAGGCCCGCCGCAACTACGAGGGCTACCTGGCAGACATCAAGGCACGGGGTTTGGAGATCGGCCGATGAGCATCGTCCTGATCGGCGCCCCGGGCGCCGGAAAGTCGTCGGTCGGCAAGCGACTGGCCCGCAAGCTCGGCAAGACCTACGTCGACGTCGACCACCGCATCGAGGAGGTGATGGGCAAGCCCATCGCCGAGATCTTCGCCGACGAGGGCGAGGCCTACTTCCGCGCCCTCGAACAGGAGGCCACCATCGAACTGCTCGACAGCTTCGACGTGCTCTCGCTCGGCGGCGGCTCCGTGATGAATCCCGAGATCCGCTCCGCGCTCGCCGGCCACGACATCGTCTGGCTGAAGGTCTCCATCGGGCAGGCCAGCCGCCGGGTAGGCCTCAACACCGCGCGGCCGCTGCTGCTGGGCAACGTGCGTGGGCGGTTGATCGAACTGCTGCGCGAACGCACCCCAGTCTACGAGGCCCTCGCGACCCAGATCGTCGAGACCGACGGCCGCGGCTCCTCCGAGGTCGCCGACCAGTTGGCCCGCGAACGCGGGTGGGACGGGCAGCAGTGAGCGCCGTCGTCCGGGTCGACTCGGCGCTCGGGCCCTACGACGTGACCATCTCCGGCGGGGCGCTCGCGGCGCTGCCCGGCCTCGTCCAGGACGCCAGCCGGGTCGCCGTCATCCACCCCGCGCCGCTCGCGCCGCTGGCGGAACGGGTCGCCGCGCTGGTCGAGCGTCCCGCGACGCTGATCCCAGTCCCCGACGCGGAGGCCGCGAAGACCCCGCAGGTGTTGGCCGACTGCTGGGACGCCCTCGCGGCCGCCGGCTTCACCCGCAACGACCTGGTGATCGGCGTCGGTGGTGGAACCACGACCGACCTCGCAGGCTTCGTCGCGGCGTCGTGGCTGCGCGGCGTCGGCTACGTCAGCGTCCCGACGTCGGTGCTCGGCATGGTCGACGCGGCGGTCGGCGGCAAGACGGGCATCAACCTGACGGCGGGCAAGAATCTGGTCGGCGCGTTCTACGAGCCCCGCGCGGTGCTGTGCGACCTCGACCTGCTCGGCGGGCTGGCCCCCGAGGAGGTCGCCTCCGGGCTCGCGGAGGTCGTCAAGTGCGGCTTCATCTCCGACCCCGAGATTCTGCGGCTCACCTCAGAGGACCTCGCGGACAGCCGCGACGTGACCAGCGACCGGTTCGCCGAACTGGTCCGCCGGGCGATCGCCGTCAAGGCGCGGGTCGTGGCCGCCGACTTCACCGAGTCCACCTCCGTCGGCGACAACGTCGGGCGTGAGGCCCTCAACTACGGCCACACCCTTGGGCACGCCATCGAGAAGCGCGCAGGCTTCACCTGGCGGCACGGGCAGGCGATCAGCGTCGGAATGGCCTGGATGGCGCGCGTCTCCCGCGACCTGCTCGGCCTCGACGACGACACCGTCGCGCTGCACGACGAACTGCTCGGCGGGCTCGGGCTGCCGCTCAGCTACCCGGCGCCGTTCTCCGACCTGCGGCCGATCATGAGCCTCGACAAGAAGGCCCGCGGATCGTCGCTGCGGCTCGTCGGCCTGCGCGCCGTCGGGTCGGTCACGGCGCTTGCCGACCCGGACGAGGACGTGCTGGCCCGCGCATACGCCGAACTTGTCTGAGGCTGGCTCTAGGCTGTCGCCCATGAGCTACGAAGCCACGCATGTGATCAGGGCCGAGGCGCGCCGCCTCGCAGACGTGATCCGGGGAATCGACGCCGTGACGCCGGTCCCGACCTGTCCGGGCTGGAACGCGGATGACCTGCTGTGGCACCTGACCGAGGTGCACCTGTTCTGGGCCTCGGTCGTCTCGTCCGGCGTGACGAGCGACGCCGAGGTCGAACGGCTCGAGGCCGCACAGCCGCCACGCCCCACGACCCGCGCCGAACTGCTCGACCGTCGCGAGCGCGCCACCGAGGACCTGATCGCCGCGCTGCTGTCCGGCCCCCTCGACGCACCGTCGTGGAGTTGGTTCCCGGGCGACAAGAGCGTCGGGTTCACCGAACGGATGCAGACCCACGAGGCCACCATCCACCGCGTCGACGCCGAACTGACCGCCGGGCTGCCGGTCTCGCCGATCGACCCGGAGGTCGCCGGCCGCGGGATCGACCACGTCCTCGACGTGATGTGGAACTGGGTGCCGGGCGACGCCACGCGCACCCCGCTCGGCGTCGTGGAACTGCGCCCCACCGACGAGGAGCCACGGCTCGTCGAGCTGTACCGGTGGACGGGCAGCGCCTGGGGCAACGACTTCGTCGACCAGATCGGCGGCGGCAGGGCACCGGAGGGCGCCACGCCCGCCGCCGTGATCGCCGGGCCCGCCCAGGAACTCGACCTGCTCGTCTGGTCGCGGCCTGCGACCACCACCCGCGAGGGCGACGCCGCTCTGCTGAGCGCCTTCGACGAACTGATCGCCTTCGGCATCCAGTAGTGCCCTGAACGGCGCCCGCGCCGCGACCCGAGGGTTGCGGCGCGAGGTCGGCCCGACTTGGCTCACGTTTCGTGTTCTTGGGGGTTGAGGGGCGCTTGACTAGGGCTTCTGGTCGCTGTGGTGTGCACTAAGTGGGGGTGTTCTAGCCTGTCGGGGTGAGCCCATACGTGAGGACGGTGAAGACCGCGTCGGGTGCGACGGCAGTCCAGGTGGTGTGGTCCTCCTCCCGTGGCTCACGGTCTATGGACCACATCGGGTCCGCCCACACGCCCGAGGATGTCGAGGTGTTGAAGGCGGTGGCCCGGCAGCGGATGATCGCCGCCGGCCAGGACGAGCTCGATTTCGGGGATGGACGCCCGCGGCGCCGAGCGTTGACCATCCTCGCCTCAAGGGCGGAGCACTTGTGGAACGCGTTGTCAGCCGGCTTTGAGCAGTTGGGGTTCGATGCCGCCTGTGACGGTGATGAGGTGTTCAAGCAGTTGGTGCTGGGCCGGCTGGTCGAGCCCACGAGCAAGCTGGACACGCTTCGGGTGCTCGCCGAGGTCGGCCTCCGGCCCCCGGGGTATGCCACGGTGAAGCGGCGCCTGCCCGTGTACTCCAAGCAGGCGTGGCGGCGCAGGTTGGCGGCGGCGTGTGCCCGGCATGTGGGGTTGGGGCCGACCACCTTGGTGCTCTACGACGTGAGCACGCTCTACTTCGAGACCGATCAGGGGGACGGGTTCCGGGAGTCCGGGTTCAGCAAGGAACGCCGCCTGGAGCCGCAGATCACCATCGGCCTGTTGACCGACGCGCGCGGGTTCCCGCTGATGGTCGAAGCGTTCGAGGGCAATCGCGCCGAGACCACCACGATCATCCCGTCGATCCAGGCCTTCCAGGCCGCCCATCAGCTCCCCGAGGTGACCGTGGTCGCCGACGCGGGCATGTTGTCGGATGGGAACCTGCGCGCCCTGTCCGGGGCGGGGCTGCGGTTCATCGTGGGTCAGAAGATCCCCGACGTCCCCTACGTCGTGCGCCACTGGATGGACACCCACCCCGGTGAGCAGCCGCCTGACGGGCTGATCCTGACCCAACCGTGGGCACGGGGTCCGGCCGGCCAGCAGGTGAAGGAGACGATCTACTACCAGTACCGGGCTGATCGGGCCCGGCGCACGCTGCGCGGCATCGGTGAGCAGGTCGGCAAGGCCGAACGCGCGGTCGCGGGGAAGGCGCCGGTGAAGCGGAACCGGTTCATCGCCCTCACCGGTGCGCAGAAGTCGGTGAACCGGGAACTGGAGGCCAAGGCCCGCACCCTGGCGGGCTGGAAGGGCTACATCACGAACCTGGCCACCCCGACCCCGGAGTACGTGATCGGGGCCTACCACCAGCTGTGGCAGGTCGAGAAGTCCTTCCGGATGTCCAAGTCGGACCTGAAGGCCCGGCCGGTCTACCACCACCTGAAGGACTCGATCGAAGCCCACCTCACCATCGTGTTCGCCGCCCTCGCCGTCGCCCGCTGGCTCGAGAGCACCACCGGCGTCAGCATCAAGGCCCTCGTCAAGACGCTGCGTCGCCACCGCACCATCGACATCCAAGCCGGCGACACCATCGTCACCGCCGAGAACGCCCTACCCGACGACGCACAAGCCTGGCTCGACGCGATCCACCAAGCGCGCGGGCGACACTAAATGAGCCAAGTCGGGTGAACGGCGCCCGCGCCGCGACCCGAGGGTTGCGGCGCGAGGTCGGGGCCCGGCCTACCAGGACCGGGCCCCACTTCTTTCGGGGCTAGCGTTCAGTCGCCCTTCACGTTGACCAACTGGTGCAGGGTGTGACGGATCTCGACCAGCCCCTCCGAGTCGGCCATCACCTGGTCGATCGGCTTGTAGGCCGCCGGGATCTCGTCGATGAACGCGTCGGTGTCGCGGTACTCGATGCCCCGCATCGACTCGCGCAACTGCTCCCTGGTGAAGGTCCGCCGCGCCTGCGACCTCGAGAACGCCCGACCGGCACCGTGCGGCGCCGAGTTCAGCGACACGGGGTTACCCAGCCCGCTGACGACGTAGCTTGCGGTGCCCATCGACCCGGGGATCAGCCCGGCGAGACCCTTGTCGGCCTTGATCGCGCCCTTCCTGGAGACCCAGACGTCCTTGCCGAAGTGCCGCTCCCGCTCGGTGAAGTTGTGGTGGCAGTTGACCCGCTCCAACTCCTCGACGTCCGCACCCATGGCGGCCGCCACCTGCGCGACGACCCGATCCATCATCTCCTCGCGGTTCAGCAGGGCGAAGTGCTGCGCCCACCTGAGCTCGGCGATGTAGCGGGTGAACTCGGCCGTCCCCTCGACGAGGTAGGCCAGGTCAGGGTCGGGCAGGTCGATCCACCACTGCTTCGCGAGCCGCTGCGCCACCTTGATGTGATGCCCGGCGATCCTGTTGCCTACGCCGCGGGATCCGGAGTGCAGGAACAGCCAGACGGCGTCGTTCTCGTCCGCCGTCACCTCGATGAAGTGGTTGCCGGAGCCGAGCGAGCCGAGCTGGAGGCGCCAGTTGCCCGCGTAGCTTGCCGGGTCGAAGCCCGAGCGCTCAGCCAGCGACTCCAGTTCCTGGATGCGCGGCTCGGCGCTCGGCAGCACCCGCGCGTTGTGGTGGCCCGCCGACAGCGGGATCGCGCGCTCGATCCCGACCCGCAGCGCGGCGAGGTCAACGGCGGCGACCTGCGGCTTGCTGAACTGCGTCCGCACGGCGATCATGCCGCAGCCGATGTCGACGCCGACCGCCGCGGGGATGATCGCCCCGAGCGTCGGGATGACCGATCCGACGGTCGCGCCCTTTCCCAGGTGGGCATCGGGCATCAGCGCCAGATGGGGGTGGATGAACGGCAGCGTCGAGGTGGTGCGCGCCTGGTCGAGCGTCTGCTCGTCCAGGATGCTTGCCCACGAGACGAGCCGCCTGCTGAGGTGTTCCATGATTCCTTCCTTGGATGAGACGGGTCTCAGGGTCGGGAGGGTCATGTGCGGTGACGGCCGCGGATACACATGAGGCCCCGAACCTGAACGGTTACGGGGCCGAAAGATCGAACGTCGGGTCGATCAGCCACGTGCCGCAGGGACGACGAGAAGGCGGTAGCAGCTCATTGGCTGCTCCGCTTCCTGGCGCTGGAATTTCAGCACGTCGCTCCTGGACTCGTTCCGCGTCCGATGACGCGGACTAGCCAAGATAGCCGCCCGCGCGCCCGCGGTCAACGACGAGTCGTGACGTCGCCGACCGTGCGCGACGTGACAAGATGAGCGCGTGGAGGTCCTGCGAGTGCTCTGGGCGGCCCTCGGGTTCGACCCCGGGCTGTTCCTGCGCGTCGACGACGCGCCCATGACGCTGCTGTGGCCCGCGCTCGGCGTGGCGCTGCTCGCCGCAGCCTCCACCATGCTCGGCCACATCGCGATCCTGCTGCTCAACAAGATCCACGGCTGGCGCCTGCTGACCAGCCTCCTGCTCTCCGCGGTCTCGCTCGCCTTCCTGCACGTGCTGCAGGCCGCCATCACGTGGGGCGTCGCGTCCCTGGTGCGCGGGCCCATGCCGCTGCTGCCGCTGATCGTCGTCGGGTTGGTGTCGACGGCGCCGCTGGTGTGGAACTTCGCGACGGCCCTCCCACACCTGGGCCTGCTGCTCGGCAGGGTGCTTGAGGGCTGGAGTTTCCTGATCCTGGTGATCGGCGTCGCGAGCGCCTTCGACGTCAGCCTGCTGTGGTCGCTCGGGTTCTCCGCGGCGGGCTGGGTCGTCATGCAGATCGTCTCCCGTGTCGCGCAGCGCCCGCTGAACTGGGTGACGTCGCGGCTGTGGACGCTCGCGACCGGCCGACCCACGATGGTCACGGCCCGCGACATCCTCGCCGGCACCCCGATCACCCCCGTCTCGCAGCGTCGGGAGGTGACCCGATGATCACGTGGCTGCTCGGCATCGCGGTGCTGATCGTGTTCGCCTTCGTGCTGCTCTCGCCGCTGGAGTCGCTGCGCTGGTGGGCCGACAAGGGCGAGGTCGAGGTGCGCCGCAGCTTCGACGTGATCCCCGTTGACGCCCGCGCCGAGACCTCCTCGCACCACTTCGTCGTCTACCTCTCGGGCGTCGGGACGATCGGCGGGGACGGCCTCTCCAGGCGGGAGACGGCCTGGCTCGATCTGCTGCGCGAGTCGGTGCCGGACGTGGTGATCGTCGATGACGTGTTCCCTTACGCCGTCGACAACCGGGGACTGCTGCAGCGCGCCACAGAGTGGCTGTGGCGACGGCTCGACCGGATGCGCCGCCAGTGGCGCAGTAACCCGTTGGCGATGCTGATCAACCTGCGCAACATCGCTCAGCTCCTCGTCTCGGCCGACCCCCGTTACGGCCCGACGCAGAGCATCGGGCTCGCGCAGGAGATCTGGCGTTCGCTGCAGCGCCACGGCTACCGGCCGGGCAGCGGCGACCCCGTCACGCTGATCGGCTTCTCGGGAGGGGCGCAGATGGCGCTCGGCGCGGGCTGGTTCCTGTCCGGCCTGGGCATCCCCGTCTCGATGATCAGCATCGGCGGCATCTACGGCGACGACCCGGGCCTGGACCGGATGCGGCACGTCTGGAACCTGACGGGCTCCTCCGACCGGCTCCGCCTGATCGGCGACATCGCCTTCCCCGGGCGCTGGCCGACCGCCCCGCTGTCGACCTGGGGCAGGGCGAAGCGGGAGGGCCGCGTCTCGACGATCAGCGTCGGCCCGATGCGCCACGACGGCGCCAACGCCTACTTCGGGACCCGGTCGACGCTCGACGACGGCCGCACCTACGCCGAGGCGACCCGCGACGCGGTCGCCCGGATCCTGAACGGGGAATCCGCCGCGACGCCGGTCGGGTGAGCGCTTCCTTGAGCATGTTTGGTGTCTCGTTGCGTAAATCGCCAGATGTTAGCGTTCACAGCCAAACGAGTTACCAACCATGCTCAAATCCCCACCCAGCCGACCGCCAGCACCGAGGGTCCGGGCAGACTTGGGCCATGCGCGTATTCCTGGCCGAGGACCAGTTCCTGCTCCGGCAGGGCCTCGAACGACTGCTCGCCTCCAACGGCGTCGACGTCGTCGGCAGCGTCGCCGAGGCGGGGGAGATCGTCCCAGGGGTGCTGGAGTCGAAGCCCGACGTGGCGCTGCTCGACATCCGGATGCCGCCCACCAACACCGACGAGGGGATCAGGGCCGCCCTCGAACTCCGCAAGGCGCGGCGCGGGTTCCCGGTGCTGCTGCTCAGCCAGTATGTCGAGCACCTCTACCTGGACGAACTGCTCGGCGACGGTGCGGGAGCGATCGGCTACCTGCTGAAGGACCGCGTCTTCGACGATGTCAGCTTCGTCTCCGCGCTCCGCACGGTCGCCTCGGGCGGGACGGTGATCGACCCGGAGGTCATCACCACCCTGATGCAGCGCAAGGTGCTCGCCGACAGGCTGTCGGCGCTGACGCCGCGCGAGACCGAGGTCCTCGAACTGATGGCGCGGGGCGAGTCCAACGCCGCAGTGGCGGACCGCCTCGTCGTCACAGAGAAGGCCGTCCAGAAGCACATCAACTCGATCTTCGCGAAGCTGGGGCTGAGCGAGGAGCCGAACTCCTCCCGCCGCGTCCTGGCCGTCCTCGCCTTCCTCCGTGCCGGCTAGCCGAGCAGCGCGCCGAGCAGGCTTCGTCGGCCGGCGCAGGCGTTGAGCAGCATTCCGGGCGCGAAGCCGTGCGCGCCGGCGAGCGGGCCACCCAGCGGAGAGGGGCGTCGGTCGGCTCTGGCGTTGGGCAGTGATCCGTGCGCGACCCCATGCGCGACGGGCGCGTGACCACGGTCGTTGAGCAGCATTCTGGGTTCGATGGCCGTTCGACGCGCGAGTTCGGCGCGTCGTCCATCGATCAGTGACTACTGCTCAACCGACCAGTGACTACTGCTCAACGCCCCACCCAGCCATCGCTCAACGGGACTGGGGACTGGGGCCGTTCGAGCAGTGAATACTGCTCAACGCCTAACCCGACCACCCCTACACGGGGCGGGGGACGCGGGCGGTCACCACGGTCGGGCCGCCGACAGGGGAGACGACGTCGAGGTGGCCGTCGAACGGGGCGAGCCTGGCGCGGATCCCCGCGAGGCCGCCGAACGGGCCCTCAACCACGCCGCCGATGCCGTTGTCGGTGACCCGGGCGACCGCCCAGTCGCCCTCATCCTCCAGATCGATCACGATCTCCGACGCGGCGGAGTGTTTGACGGCGTTGGCGACCAACTCCGCGACGGTGAAGTACAACGCCGACTCGAGCGGCGCGACCAGTCGGTCCGAGAGGCCCGTGGTGACGCGCATCTCGATGGGCGACGAGGCAGCGAGTGAGCGGACCGCAGCGGTGAGCCCCCGGTCGGCGAGGACCGGCGGCCGGATGCCGCGAACCAGGCCGCGGAGATCCTGCAGCGCAACCGACGAGTCCTCCTTGGCCAGGGCGAGGAGTTGGCGGGCGCCGTCCGGGTCGACATCGATCAGGCGGGAGACCTGCGTCAGCGTCATGCCCATCGTCACGATGCGGGCCTGGGCGCCGTCGTGCAGGTCCCGTTCGATCCGTCGGATCTCGGCCTCCTGCAACTCCAGGGCGGTGCGCCTGGTCGCGGTCAGTTCCTCCACCCGTTCCTGGAGGCGCACCCTCGTGAGCGGGGGCGCTCCGAGTCGCTGAGCTGCCCTGCTCGCCAGCAGCCTGCTGCCCATGGCGGCCACCGGCCAGGCCAGTGCCAGGTGGGCCGCCGAGGCGACGACGGTGTACAGGCCGCCGTAGGCGAACCCGGACGCGTACACCGCGAGCAGATCGACGGGCACGAAGCCCCATCCCCATGGGAGGACGGGCAGCGCGAGGATCAGCACCGACTCCACGATCAGGAACGCCTGGGCGCCGACGGCCCCGAGCGACAGCAGAGGCGTCGTGAGATGCCAGGCCAGGTCGCGGCGTCGGACGGGGTCGCTCAGTTGATGATCGAGCCTCGCCTTGCCACTCCCTACGGCCCGGGCCGGGCTGGGGGAGACCACTGACTGGCCCGTGATGCGCGCGGCGAGGTCCGCCTCCCGCAGCACGTTGCGGTGCATCGACTCAAGTGACGCGTCGGCGGCATTGTTCTCATCCCGACCGAACCAGGCCGACGTCGCGGCAGGCACGAAGCGCGTCAGCGTCGCGACCTCGGTGGCGCCCAGGCGCGCCTGCCTGGCGCTGTCCCGGAACGCGGCGAGCGGGGTGCGATGCGCCGGACGGGAGAACCGGGAGGCGACCAGGTACGCATGGATCTCCTGTGTGGCCCTGGCGACGCCGGGTGCCGCGGCGGTCGCCGCCAGCCCGATGCCGACGACCAGGAGCGCCGCATTGGGGTCCCACCACCAGGTCATCCCGAAGAACGAGAAGCTTCCGTGAGGCCAGTTCCATCCCAGCAGGAGCGGCAGCGACAGGCTGTAGAGACCCACGCCCAGCACCACCAGCGGCAGCATCCCGGCGACCAACCCCGGCAGGGGATGAAGCAGGTGCCACCGAAGGTCACGCCGGCGCTGGAGGTCTTCGTCAGGAGTCTGGGAGGGCACGCGCCTGCCTAACTGTTCGGAGGCGATCCGCGCCTGACGCTCCACGTTGCGTCGCAGCCTCGCGTAGCCCGACCGGGTTGAGCCGGACCCGAACAGGCCGAACACGCCAGCGGCGCCCAGTCCGGCCAGGCTGAGCGCCTCGGCGGCGGACCACCAGGCCAACCTGGCGGAGTCGAGGAGCGAAGCGGCCGAGCGGGCGAGCCAGCCGCCGAAGCCACGTCGGTGTGCGATCACGGTGCTGGGAGTCGCGGTGCTGGGAGTCATGGTGCAAGCCTGCCCCCTCAGCGCCGGAGAGTCGGTAGTGCGCGTGGGCGGGTCGGCGGTGGTGCCTGCACCACCATGTGAACCAGGGCACCTCGTCTTGGGAGTTTCGTGGGTCGTTGCGGTAGAGTGCAACGCTGGCCGCTTGAGTGCCGCAAGTCTGCGACGAGGAGTCCCCAACATGGCGTCAACCAACGATCTGAAGAACGGAATGGTTCTCGATCTCGACGGACAGCTTTGGCAGGTTCTGTGGTTCCAGCACCACAAGCCGGGCAAGGGCAACACCGTCGTGCGCTCCAAGCTCAAGCACGTGCTGAGCGGCAAGATCATCGACAAGACGTTCAACTCCGACACCAAGGTCGACACCGCCACCGTCGACCGTCGCGAGATGCAGTACCTGTACATGGACGGCGACGACTACGTCTTCATGGACAACACGACCTTCGACCAGTTCCTGATCTCTGCGGACATCGTCGGCGATGCCAAGGACTTCATGCTGGAGAACCAGAACGCGATCGTCGCGACCCACGAGGGCAACCCGCTGTTCATCGAGCTCCCGGCATCGGTCGAGCTCGAGGTCACCTACACCGAGCCCGGCCTGCAGGGCGACCGCTCCACCGGCGGCACCAAGCCCGCCACGCTGGAGACCGGCAAGGAGATCCAGGTTCCCCTGTTCATCACCACGGGCGAGCGCATCAAGGTCGACACCCGCGAGGGCGGCTCCTACCTGGGACGCGTCTCCAGCTAAATGGCTGACGTCAAGCCCCACTACAGCTCGCAGACCAAGGCCCGCAAGGCCGCCCTGGACATCCTGTTCATGGCGGACCAGCGCGACGCCTCGGTCAGTGAGACGTTCGCAGAGCAGCGCTCGCTTTCCGGTAATACTGTGCGCGAACTGACCACCGACATCGTGCTCGGCGTCGCGGAGCACCAGCTCGAGATCGACCAGCGCATCGCGGAATCGACGACCATCAACTGGCCGCTCGAACGCATGCCCTCGGTCGACCGGAACCTGGCGCGCATCGCGATCTTCGAGCTCGACTACACCGACACCCCGCCGTCCGCCGTCATCTCCGAGGCGGTCCGCCTCGCAGGCGACCTCTCGACGGACGAATCCCCGGCATTCCTGAACGGACTGCTGTCAAAGGCCCTGGCGGCAAAGCCGACAACGAACTGATCCGAAAGAGGTACGCATGAGTTCCCGTCCTGCATTGTTGGTTTTGGAGGATGGGCGCGTATTTCGTGGCCAGTCCTTCGGCGCCGAGGGGGAGACCTTCGGTGAGCTGGTCTTCTCGACCGGCATGTCCGGCTACCAGGAGACCCTGACCGACCCCAGCTACCGTGGGCAGGTCGTCCTCATGACGGCGCCGCACATCGGCAACACCGGCTGGAACGACGAGGACGGCGAGTCCGGCCGCATCTGGGTGCAGGGCTTCATCGTCCGCGACCCCGCGCCCCGCCCGTCCAACTGGCGCTCGCGCCGCCCCCTCGACGAGGAACTGCGCGACCAGGGCATCGTCGGCATCTCCGACATCGACACCAGGGCGCTGACCCGCCACGTCCGCGACCGCGGCGTGATGCGCGTCGGCATCTCCACCGAGACCCTCGACCCGCAGGCGCTGCTGGCCAAGGTCAACGAGCAGCCGCTGATGGCGGGCGCCGACCTGGTCGGCGACGTCACCACCAAGACGCACTACGTCGTGCCCGCCCAGGGCGAGAAGCGCGCGACGGTCGTCGCGGTCGACCTCGGCATCAAGTCCATGACGCCCACGCAGCTTGCGGCCCGCGGCCTCGAGGTGCACGTCGTGCCCGCGCACACCACCTTCGAGCAGCTCATGGAGTACCAGCCCGACGGCGTGTTCTTCAGCAACGGCCCGGGCGACCCCGCGACGGCCACCGGCCCCATCTCCGTGCTGCGAGAGGTGCTCGGCGCAGGCCTGCCCTACTTCGGCATCTGCTTCGGCAACCAACTCTTCGGCCGCGCGCTCGGCCTCGACACCTACAAGCTGAAGTTCGGCCACCGCGGCATCAACCAGCCCGTGGTCGACCGGACCACCGGCAAGGTCGAGATCACCGCCCACAACCACGGCTTCGCCGTCCAGGCGCCCCTCGACAGGGCGACCAGCACCGAGTTCGGCGACGTCACCGTCAGCCACGTGTGCCTCAACGACGACGTCGTGGAGGGCCTCGAGCTTCGCCGCGACGGCGACCTGGTGGCCTTCTCGGTGCAGTACCACCCCGAGGCCGCCGCGGGACCCCACGACGCCAACTACCTGTTCGACCGCTTCGCCGACGTCCTGTCGGCCGGGAAGGAAGCCTGATGCCCCGCCGCACGGACATCTCCTCGATCCTCGTCATCGGCTCTGGCCCGATCGTGATCGGCCAGGCCTGCGAGTTCGACTACTCCGGCACCCAGGCCTGCCGCGTGCTGCGCGAGGAGGGCTACCGCGTCGTCCTGGTGAACTCGAACCCGGCCACCATCATGACCGACCCCGACTTCGCCGACGCCACCTACGTCGAGCCCATCACGCCCGAGTTCGTCGAGCGCGTGATCGCAAAGGAGCGCCCCGACGCGGTGCTCGCGACACTCGGCGGCCAGACGGCGCTCAACGCGGCCGTCAAGCTGCACGAGAACGGGGTGCTCGAGAAGTACGGAGTCGAGCTGATCGGCGCCTCCATCGAGGCGATCCAGCGCGGCGAGGACCGTGAGCAGTTCAAGCAGATCGTGCTCGGTCTCACCGACATCGCGGGCGGCGCGGCCGAGGTGGCGCGCTCTGCCATCTGTCACACCATGGACGAGGTGCTGGACGCCGCAGGCGACCTCGGCTACCCCGTCGTGGTGCGCCCCAGCTTCACGATGGGCGGCGTCGGCTCCGGCTTCGCGCACGACGAGGCCGAACTGCGCAACATCGCTGGCGCCGGCCTCTCCGCGTCGCCGACCACCGAAGTCCTGATCGAGGAGTCCATCCTCGGCTGGAAGGAGTTCGAACTGGAGGTGATGCGCGACAAGGCGGACAACGTCGTGATCATCTGCTCCATCGAGAACTTCGACCCGATGGGCGTGCACACCGGCGACTCGATCACCGTCGCCCCGGCCATGACGCTGACCGACCGCGAACTGCAGCGGATGCGCGACGTCGGCATCGGCATCATCCGCGCCGTCGGCGTCGACACCGGCGGCTGCAACATCCAGTTCGCGATCAACCCGGACGACGGCCGGATGATCGTCATCGAGATGAACCCGCGCGTGTCGCGCTCCTCGGCGCTTGCGTCGAAGGCCACCGGCTTCCCGATCGCCAAGATCGCCGCGAAGGTCGCCGTCGGCTACACCCTCGACGAGATCCCCAACGACATCACGAAGGAGACCCCGGCGAGCTTCGAGCCGACGCTCGACTACGTGATCGTCAAGGTGCCCCGCTTCGCGTTCGAGAAGTTCCCCGCGGCCGACCCGTTCCTGACCACGCACATGAAGTCGGTCGGCGAGGCGATGGGCATCGGACGCAACTTCACCGAGGCGCTCGGCAAGGCGCTGCGCTCCATGGAGGACCCGAAGGCGCCGTTCGAGTTCGGCCAGCCGATCACCGAATCGGTCGAGGATCTGCTCGAGCGCGCCAGCCGACCCCACGACGGTCGCATCCAGCTCGTCATGAACGCGCTGCGGGCAGGCGCCACCGTCGAGCAGGTCTTCGACGCCACCAAGATCGACCCCTGGTTCCTCGACCAGCTCGTCGTGATGCTCGACGCCGCCCGCGAGGTTCGCGACGCCGCCGAGCTGACCCCCGAGGTGCTGCGGATGGCCAAGCGGCACGGACTCTCCGACGCCCAGGTCGCCCGGCTGCGTAACCTCAGTACCGACGTGGTGCGCGGCGTGCGGTGGGCGCTCGGTATCCGCCCCGTGTACAAGGCCGTCGACACCTGCGCCGCCGAGTTCGCTGCCGCCACGCCGTACCTCTACTCGTCCTATGACGAGGAGACCGAGGTGCCCGCGCGCACCAAGGAGGCCGTGCTGATCCTCGGCTCCGGCCCGAACCGAATCGGCCAGGGCATCGAGTTCGACTACTCGTGCGTGCACGCCACCATGGCGCTGCGCGAGGCCGGCTACGAGACCGTGATGGTCAACTGCAACCCCGAGACGGTCTCCACCGACTACGACACCGCCGACCGCCTCTACTTCGAGCCGCTGACCGCCGAGGACGTCCTCGAGATCTACCACGCCGAACTGCAGGCTGGCCCCGTCGCGGGCGTGATCTGCCAGCTCGGCGGGCAGACGCCGCTGAAGCTCGCGCAGACGCTGAAGGACGCGGGCGTGCCGATCGTCGGCACCTCGCCCGAGGCGATCAACCTCGCCGAGGAGCGCGGCGCGTTCGGCCGGGTGCTCGCCAACGCGGGCCTGACCGCGCCGAAGCACGGCATGGCCGCCTCCGCAGACGAGGCGAAGGCCATCGCCAAGGAGATCGGCTACCCGGTGCTGGTGCGCCCAAGCTACGTGCTCGGCGGCCGCGGCATGCAGATCGTCTACACCGATGAGGCGCTGGAGACCTACATCGCCAAGGCGACCGAGGTCAGCCAGGACCAGCCGGTGCTCGTCGACCGGTTCCTCGACGACGCCGTGGAGATCGACGTCGACGCCCTGTACGACGGCACCGACCTCTACATCGGCGGCGTCATGGAGCACATCGAGGAGGCGGGCATCCACTCCGGCGACTCCGCCTGCTCGCTGCCTCCCATCACACTGGGCGACGCGGTGATCGAGCAGATCCGCAACGACACCCGCGCCATCGCCGAGGGGGTCGGCGTCCGCGGCCTGCTGAACATCCAGTACGCGCTGCACTCCGACACGCTGTACGTGCTCGAGGCCAACCCGCGCGCGTCGCGGACCGTGCCGTTCGTGTCGAAGGCCACCGACACCTCCCTCGCGAAGGCCGCCGCGCTGGTGATGCTCGGCAGTTCCATCGCCGACCTGCGCGCCTCCGGCATGCTGCGCGCCGAGGGCGACGGCTCCACGCCGCTGCCCGGCGCCCCTGTCGCCGTGAAGGAGGCCGTGATGCCTTTCAACCGGTTCCGCACCTCCACCGGGGCGTTCGTCGACACGCTGCTCGGCCCCGAGATGCGCTCCACCGGCGAGGTGATGGGCCTCAGCGACAACTTCGGCACCGCCTACGCCAAGTCCCAGGCGGGCGGCGGGGGACCGCTGCCCACCGCAGGCACGATCTTCGTGTCGATCGCCGACCGCGACAAGCGCCACGCGATCTGGCCCATCAAGCGGCTGGTCGACCTGGGCTTCCGGGTGCTCGCCACCCGCGGCACCGCGTCGGTGCTGCGCCGCAACGGCGTCGCCGCAGAAGACGTACTGAAGCTGTCCGAGATGACCGAGGGCGCCACGCAGCCGAGCATCGTCGAGCTGATCAACTCCGGCAAGATCGACCTGATCTTCAACACCCCGGAGGGCTCGTCCTCGGGTGAGAGCACCCGCGAGGACGGCTACCAGATCCGCACCGCGGCGGTGCTCGCCGACGTGCCGCTCGTGACGACCGTTCCGGGGCTGGGCGCCGCGACGCAGGGCATCGAGTCGCTGCAGCGCGGCGACATCGAGGTCCGATCCCTCCAGGACTGGGCTGCCCGATGAGCGAGATCGGTACCCGCGCGCTCCGCGCCGGATACCGTGCGCTCCGTGCAGGCCTGTTCCGCTACGCCGGGGGAGACGCCGAACGCGTCCACGAGGCCATGCTGCACTGGCTCTCCAAGGTGCCGGGTCACGCCAACGGCCGGATCGCCGACCCGGTGACGCTGGCGGGCGTCAGCTTCCCCAACCGGGTGGGGCTGGCGGCCGGCCTCGACAAGGACGGCGTCGCGGCGCAGGCGTGGGCGCGGTTCGGGTTCGGGTTCGCCGAACTCGGCACCGTCACCGCCCACGCTCAGCCCGGCAATCCGAAGCCCCGCGTCTTCCGCGCGATCACCAGCCGAGGCATCGTGAACCGGATGGGGTTCAACAACGCGGGCGCCGCCGCGCTCGCGCAGACGCTGCGCGCCAAGGGCGTGGCGCGCGGCAACGCGGCGATGGGGATCCCGCTCGGCGTCTCGATCGGCAAGACGAAGGCCACCCCGCTCGACCAGGCCACCGACGACTACCTGATGTCGCTTCGCCTGCTCGCTCCGCTGGCCGACTACATCGCCGTCAACGTCTCCAGCCCGAACACTCCCGGCCTGCGCAGCCTGCAGGCGGCCCGCGAGATCGGCCACCTCGTGGCCGCCCTCACGACCGAGGCGAGGGAGCTTTCCGACACGCCGGTGCCGATCTTTGTGAAGCTCGCACCCGACCTTCAGGGCACCGATCTGGACGAAACGCTCGCGGTCCTGCGCGATTCCTCAGTCAGCGGCCTGATCGCGACCAATACCACCCTCTCCAGGGAAGGCCTGCACTCAGCCGACTCCGCGCTCGCGGACCAGGCGGGCGGGCTGAGCGGCGCGCCGTTGACCGCCAAGGCGCTGAATTTCGTTGAACGGTTGACGAATTCAACTAGACTTCCGGTCATGGGTGTGGGGGGCATCATGAGCCCCAGGGACGGCGCCCGGATGTTCGACGCGGGTGCTGCGCTGGTGCAGTTGTACACGGGATTCATCTACGAAGGGCCGGCCCTGATCGCCGGGATCAACGACACAAGGAGAAGCTAGTGACCTATGCCGACCGCCTCGCCCAGGTGACCGCTGAACGGGGGAGGCTGTGTGTCGGCATCGATCCGATGCCAAGCGTCCTCGACGCCTGGGGCCTCGACCACGACCTCGCCGGGCTGGAGCGCTGCGCCCGCGGCATCGTCGAGGTGCTCGGTTCGAGCATCGCGGTGTTCAAGCCCCAGTCAGCCTTCTTTGAGGCCTACGGTTCCCGCGGTGTCGCCGTCCTCGAACGGGTGCTCGCCGACATCCGCGAGGCGGGCGCCATGTCGATTCTCGACGTGAAGCGCGGCGACATCGGATCGTCGATGGCGGGCTACGCGGCGGCCTATCTGGGGGAGGGCGCGCCGCTGTGGGCCGACGCCATCACCATCAGTCCCTACCTCGGCGTAGGCGCCCTTCGACCCGCCATCGACGCGGCGGTCGCCGGCGGCCAGGGGGTCTACGTGTTGGCCCGAACCTCCAATCCCGACGGTGCGACCATCCAACTCGCCGACACCGGCCAAGGCACCGTCGCCCAGCACATCGTCGACGAGGCGAGGGAGATGAATGCCTCCGCAGACGGCTGCATCGGGCTCGTCGTGGGTGCGACACACCGGGAGGCGGGGTGCGATCTCGGCGATTTCAACGGGTCAATTCTGGTCCCAGGCATCGGTGCACAGGGGGGCACGATCTCGGGCCTTGCCGACGTGTTTGGGAGCGCTCTCCCGCGCGTACTACCCACTGCGAGTCGTGACATCATCGGTAGTGGACACGAGAAGTTGGGAGAAAGGGCGCGGAGTTTAACCGCCGAGTTGCGCAAGTTGCCAGAAAACGGTGAAAACTACTGACTTTCGGATACAACGAAGGTAGATTCTTCTCGACACAAGGCGTGTCGATTCGAATAGTCATGAGGTGAAGGGACTTTCAATGACGATTCCACAATTGAGCAGCGAGCAGCTCGGTGCCGCACGTGAGGCCGCGACGCAGGCGCGACGCGCGCGTGCGGAACTCAAGGACCGGGTCAAGAACGGCGAGCTGACTTTCAGCAAGGCTCTCGACAAGGCGCTCGCCGATGACACCTTGTCGCGCATCAAGGTCATCGACCTGCTGCGTTCCATCCCGCGGGTGGGTGTGACGCGCGCCACGGAGATCATGGAGAACCTCCAGATCGCCCCGAACCGGCGCATCCGCGGCCTCGGCCGCCATCAGGTGGAGCGACTTAACGAGTTGTTCAACTAACCACTGCGTGACCTAAGCTCGGCCTGGTGAACACCTCCCACGTGTGGGTGATCTCCGGGCCGAGCGCAGTTGGTAAGGGCACCGTCTGCGCCAGGCTCAAGGAGCTGCACCCCGAACTCTTCTACTCCGTCTCCATGACCACGCGCGAGCCGCGTCCGGGGGAGATCGACGGGACGTCGTACCGGTTCGTCTCCATCGAAGAGTTCCAGTCGCTGATCGACCGGGGAGAGTTCCTCGAATGGGCCGTCGTGCACGGCACCAACTTCTACGGCACCCCCAGACAGCCCGTCCTCGACGCGCTCGCCGTGGGCAACCAGGTCGTCCTCGAGATCGACCTGCAGGGCGCCCGCCAGGTAAAGCGCAACCTTCCCGAGGCGCGGCTGGTCTTCCTGACCCCGCCGTCCTGGGAGGAACTGGTCTCGCGCCTCGAGGGGCGCGGCACCGAGGACAAGGCGGGCCAGGAGCGACGCCTCGCCACCGCACGGGTCGAGCTTGAGGCCATCGCCGAGGCCGACCACGTCGTCAAGAACATCGAGATCGAGGACACCGTCAAGACTTTGGTAAGCTTGATGGGCTTGTGATCGAAATCCGTGAACGAAGGATCACCTTGAACACTCAGCCTGAAGGCATCACCAACCCGCCGATCGACAACCTGCTGCACGACATCGACTCGAAGTACCGACTGGTGCTCTTCGCGGCGAAGCGTGCCCGTCAGATCAACGCGTACTACTCGCAGCTCGGTGAGGGCCTGCTTGAGAACGTCGGCCCCATGGTGCCCGCCGCCCCGGAAGAGAAGCCCCTGTCGATCGCGCTGCGCGAGATGAACGAGGGCCTCCTCCAGTACACCCAGATCGACCCCGCCGAGGAAGAGGCCACCCGCGCCTCCGAGGCCGCCGATCCGGCCTTCACCTTCGTCGATCCGTTCGCCTCGGACGACAACTCCGCGTCCTGACCGACGCACCCAAGGGGGCGGCTTGTTGCCGCCACATCCACCCTCCCCGACGCGGCTTGTCGCCGCACTAAGGAGCTCGTCATGAGCCGCTTGTTCACGTCGGAGTCCGTGACCGAAGGTCACCCCGACAAGATCGCCGATTCCATCTCCGACGCCGTGCTCGACGGGCTGCTCACGCAGGACCCGCTCGCGCGCGTCGCCGTCGAGACGCTGATCACCACCGGCCTCGTGGTCGTCGCGGGGGAGGTGTCGACGACCGGCTATGTCGACGTCGCCAACCTCGTCCGCGAGCGCATCCTCGAGATCGGCTACGACTCGTCCAGGAAGGGCTTCGACGGAGCCTCCTGCGGCGTGTCCGTCGCCATCGGCAACCAGTCTCCCGACATCGCCCAGGGCGTCGACGACGCCTACGAGCACCGGGTCGACGCCGAGGCGGACGCCGTCAGCCTCCAGGGCGCCGGCGACCAGGGCCTGATGTTCGGCTTCGCCTGCGACGAGACCCCCGCGCTGATGCCGCTGCCCATCGACCTGGCGCACCGCCTCGCGGAGCGCCTCACCGAGGTCCGCAAGGACGCGACGCTGCCCTACCTGAGGCCCGACGGCAAGACCCAGGTCACCGTCGGCTACGACGACGAGGGTCGCCCCGAGGGGATCGACACCATCGTGGTCAGCTCGCAGCACGGCGAGGACGTCACGCAGGACAAGATCGGCGCCGACCTCCGCCGCGAGGTGATCGCCCCGGTGCTCGACAGGTACGGCTTCGCCGTCCCCGAGCGCGTCCTGGTCAACCCGACGGGGAAGTTCGTCATCGGCGGCCCGATGGGCGACGCGGGCGTGACCGGCCGCAAGATCATCGTCGACACCTACGGCGGCATGGCCCGCCACGGCGGCGGCGCCTTCTCCGGCAAGGATCCGTCCAAGGTCGACCGCTCGGCCGCCTACGCGATGCGCTGGGTCGCCAAGAACGTCGTCGCCGCAGGCCTTGCGAAGCGCTGCGAGGTGCAGGTCGCCTACGCCATCGGCAAGGCGCACCCCGTCGGCTTCTACCTCGACACGTTCGGCACCTCCGCGGTGCCCGAGTCGCAGATCCGCGACGCGGTGCTCGCCACGTTCGACCTGCGCCCCGGCGCGATCATCCGCGACCTCGACCTGCTGCGCCCCATCTACAGCGACGTGACGGTCTACGGCCACTTCGGCCGTGACCTGCCCAACGCCACCTGGGAGCGGACCGACCGCGCCGACGCGCTGGCGGCCGCCGTCAAGGGATAGCCGTGAGCGCCCCACGGGTGGCTAGGGTCGCCGTGGACGTGCCGCTGGCCCATCTGGACCGGCTGTTCGACTACGAGATTCCCGAGGCCCTCGTGGGCGACGCCGTGGTCGGCGCGCGCGTCAAGGTGCCGTTCTCCGGCCAGTTGCGCGACGGTTGGCTGATCGAACTGGCCGACGAGAGCGAACTCGACTCCCTCGCAAAGCTCCGCAAGGTCGTCTCCCCGGAGCCGATCGCGGTGCCGCGCGTCAACGACCTGATCCGGGCGGTGGCCGACCACTACGCGGGCACCTGGTGGGACGTGGCGCGCCTGGCGATCCCGCCCCGGCACGCCACCACGGAGAAGGCCCCGCAGCGGGAATGGCCCGACCCGAAGCCGCTCGAGTCGGCGTCCGTGCTGCCGAGCTACCCCGAGGGCGCCTCGCTGCTCGACGCGCTCCGCGAGGGGCGCTCGCCGCGCGTGATGTGGCAGGCCGCAGCGGTGCACGACGGGCCGGGCGACCTGCTCGGCGGCGTCATCGAGGCCTGCGACGCGACCCTTGCCTCCGGCCGATCCGTGGTCGTCGTGTTCCCGACCGTCCGGGAGGTCAACCAGGCGCTGACCCGCTTCCGGGCCGTCTTCGGGCACGGCGCCGTCGCCTCGCTGGCCGCGGAACTCGGCCGCTCAGCCCGCTACCGCGCCTACCTGGCCGCCTCCAGGGGAGAGGCCAGGATCATCGTCGGGACCCGCAGCGCGGTGTTCGCCCCCGTCCACGATCTCGGCCTCGTGGTGATCGTCGACGACGGGCACGACGGCTACGCCGAGCCACGTGCCCCGCACCCGCACGCCCGCGCCGTCGCGATCCTGCGGGCCTCGCGGGAGAACGCGGCCCTGCTGATCGCCGGCCATGCGCGCAGCACCGACGCGCAGGCACTCGTCGAGCGTGGCTGGCTGCGCGAACTCGCCCTCAACCCGGGCGACTCCCGGCGCGTGTCGACGCCGGTCCGCGCCGTCTCCGAGGTCGACCGGGAGCGCGATCCGACGGCCGCCAGGCTGCGGATCCCGTCGGTGGCGTTCCGGTTCCTCCGCGACCACCTCGCCAAGGGGCCCGTGCTCGTCCAGGTCCCGATGGTCGGCTTCTCCGCCTCGCTGACCTGCGCCAGGTGCGGGAACCTGGCGCGCTGCCCCAAGTGCGAGGGCCCGATGCGCGAGAAGTCCCGCGGGACGCCCGAATGCGCGCTGTGCGGCTTCCGGCCCAGCCGCTGGACGTGCCCCCACTGCCACACCTCCGGGCTGCGCACCCCGCTCGCGGGGGCGGCACGCACCGCGGAGGAACTCGCGCGCGCCTTCCCCGGCGTGCTCGCCGTCAACTCCTCGGCGGACCGGATCCGCGACGAGGTGCCGGACGAGGCGGCCATCGTCGTCGCGACGCCAGGAGCCGAACCAGAGGCCGCTGGCGGCTACGCGGGGGTGTTGATCCTCGATGCAGACGTGACGCTCGCCCGAGCCGACCTGCGGGCCGCCGAGGAGGCGGTGCGGCGCTGGTCGAACGCCGCGGCGCTCGCCCGTGGCCCCCGCGAGGGCGGCTCGGTGCTGATCGTCGGAACGGACACCCAGCCGGCGATCCAGGCGATGGTCCGCTCCGACCTGGCGGGCTTCGTCGCCCGGGAACTCGCGGACCGCGCCGACGCGGGCCTGGTGCCCGCAACGAAGTTGGCCCGCATCGTCGGCGAACCCGACGCGGTGCACGGCTTCCTGGACAACGACGACTGGGACGGAATCGAGATCCTGGGCCCGACGGAGGTCGGCCCGGAACGCTGGGCGGCGCTGCTGCGGGCCCCCGTCGACCGAGGCAAGGAACTGACCCGCCGGGTCAAGGCGGCCGCGGCGATCCGCTCCGCCCGTAAGGAGCGTGGAATGCTGAGCATCACCGTCGACCCCGAATCGTTGGAGGACAGATGAGACTGGTTTTCGCCGGCACCCCCGAGGCCGCCGTCGCGTCCCTTGACGCCCTCGTCGCGTCCTCGCACGAGGTGGTCGCCGTCGTCACCCGCCCCGACGCGCCCGCCGGACGGGGCCGCAAACTGACCGCCTCGCCGGTCGCCCAGCGCGCGACCGAGTTGGGCATCGAGGTGCTGAAGCCCGCGCATCCACGCGACCCGGAGTTCCAGGACCGGCTGCGGGAACTGGCCCCCGACGCGTGCCCCGTGGTCGCCTACGGGGCGCTGCTGCCGCAGTCGGCGCTCGACATCCCGACCCACGGCTGGGTGAACCTGCACTTCTCGCTGCTGCCGCGCTGGCGCGGGGCCGCCCCGGTGCAGCGCGCCATCATGGCCGGCGATCCCGAGATCGGCACCGCCTGCTTCGACATCGTCCGCGAACTCGACGCCGGGGACGTGTACCTGATGGAGTCGTTCCCGATGCCGGACGCCACCGCGGGGGAGTTGCTCGCCAGCCTCGCCGAGTCGGGGGCGCGTCAACTGGTCGCCGCCGTCGACCTGATCGCCGCCGGGGTCGCACCCACGCCCCAGCCCGGCGATGGGATCACGGTCGCACCGAAGATCACCGTCGAGGAGGCGCGCCTCGACCTCGGCAGGGATGCGGGCTCGCTGCGCAACCAGATCATGGGCTGCTCGCCCGACCCGGGTGCGTGGTGCGAGCTCGACGGTCAGCGGTTCAAGGTCTACCGCGCCCGCGTCGCCGACCCGCTCCCGCTCGGTCCCGGGCAGTTGAGCGCGACCAAGCGTCAGGTCTTCGTCGGCACCGGAGACGGCACGCTCGAACTGCTGGAGGTCCAGGCGCCGGGCAAGCGACGGATGCCCGCGATCGACTGGGCCCGCTCCGGCGTCGAAGGCAAGGTGCTCGCATGAGCAGGCAGGGCACCGTCGACGCGCCGCGCCGGATCGCGTTCGACGTGCTGCGGCAGGTCACCGGCGAGGACGCCTACGCCAACCTCGCGCTGGCGAAGCGTCTCGCGACCGCGGGGCTCAGCACACGAGACGCCGGGCTGGTCACCGAACTGGTGGCGGGCACGTGTCGCTCGATGGGCACCTACGACCTCGTCATCGAGGCGGCCTCCGGGCGCGCGCTCGGGACCATGCAGCCCGCTGTGGTCGACCTGCTGAGGCTGGGGGCGCACCAGGTGCTCGGGATGGGCATGAAGCGGTACGCCGCCGTCGGGACGACTGTGGACCTGGCGCGGGCGACGGTCGGGCAGCGGGTCACGGGCCTGGTCAACGCGGTGATGCGCAAGATCTCGGCGAAGTCGCTTGACGCGTGGCTGGACGAGTTGGCCGAGGGTGAGGACGCGTTGGGCGCGCTCGCGGTGCGCGGGAAGCACCCGCGGTGGATCGTCGAGGCCTATGCCGAGGTGCTGCCGGTTGAGGAGATCGCCGAGGCGCTCGCCGCGAACAATGTGTCGCCGCAGCCGACGCTGGTCATGCGGCCGGGGCTCGCCGAGGTCGCGGACCTGAGGGACGCGACCCCGACGCGTTGGTCGCCATTCGGCGCGACTGCGGAGGGGGCACCTGCCGACCAGCCCGCGGTGCGCCAGGGGCTTGCTGGCGTGCAGGACGAGGGCTCGCAGTTGGTCGCCCTGGCGCTGGCCCGTGCCGAGGCCCCGCAGGGTCCGTGGTTGGACATGTGCGCAGGCCCCGGTGGCAAGGCCGCGCTGCTGGCCGGCCTGGCTCGGCGTGACGGCACCTGGCTGCTGGCGAGCGAGGCGCAGGAGCACCGGGCGCGCCTGGTGGCCGAGGCGTTGTCTGCGTACCCGGACGGGTATGAGGTGATCACCGCCGACGGGACGACCCCGGCGTGGGGCCGCTCGTTCGCGAAGGTGATGGTTGACGTGCCGTGCTCTGGTTTGGGTGCGTTGCGGCGTCGCCCGGACTCGCGCTGGAGGCGGGGACCTGAGGATGTCAGGGCCTTGGGGGACTTGCAGCGGGGGCTGTTGCGGACGGCGATCGAGTCGACGGTGTCTGGTGGGGTCGTGGCGTACGTGACGTGCTCGCCCCATCGGGCGGAGACGACCGTGGTGGTCGACGACGTGCTTGCCACGACGCCGGGGGTGGAGAGGATCGTCGCTGCCGACCTGCTGCCGGAGGTGCCGGATGCGGGGGTGGGAGAGGACGTCCAACTTTGGACCCACAGACAGGGCACGGACGCCATGTACCTGTCGCTGTTGCGCGTCCTTTGATAGGGCCCTGTGGGCCTGCTGATTGAGCCTGTGGGCCTGCTGAGTGAGCCGGTGGGTTCGCCGATTGAGCCTGTGAGAGCGGGCGGTGGATCTGCTGATTGAGCCGGTGGGTGGCGCGGAGCGTCGGCCACCGTGTCGAAATCTTCGTGACCTTGCTGGGGACTTGGCCACCGCTCTCTGGATCGCTGATTGAGCCGGTGGACGGCGCGGAGCGTCGGCCAGCGTGTCGAAATCTACGTGACCTTGTCTGTGGACTTGGCCACCGTTCCCTGAGCTTGTCGAAGGGTCCGATCACCGTTTCGCCCAGACCGTCGAAGGCGAACCTGCCGGTCAGCCGCGGCCGGGAGCCGGGCGGCACTGGTGCTGGTCTGGTCTTTGGGTGCTGGCCTCCCGGTCGGTGCGAGTTGTTGAGGCCGCCCGGCGTCCCGTCCGCGTCTGCCCGGTTGCCTGCGTGTGCGTGTGGTTGGGAGCCGTGCCCCTGAGTTGCGCGACCGCGCCGCGCGCCTCCCGGTCGCCCCGCTCGGCGCAGGTTTGGTCGAGGCGTGAGGCCAGTTCCTGCCAGGTCGGGCTGGGCATGCGGCGCGGAAGGGGCGACGGGGGCTCACGGCCGTATTCTCCGGCACGTCACGTCCCGCTCCTGGCGTGGTTGCGTTGGACTTGCGGCCGACTCTGACCGGGGCTGGCGTGGGTCGGACGCCGCTGATTGAGCCGGTGGGCGGCGCGGCAGCGGCGACCAGCGTGTCGAAATCCTCGTGAGCTGTCTGTGGGCTGGGCCACCGTTCCCCGAACTCGTCGAGGGGGCCGATCGCCGATCGTGGACCCTGCCGGGCAGCCGCGGCCGGGAGTCGGGCGGCGTTGGTGCCGGTCTGGTTCTTAGCTGCTGGCTTCGGCGCGGTGCGAGTTGTTGAGGCCGCCCGGCGTCCCGTCCGCGTCTGCCCGTCCTTTGGGCCTTCGCTGCGGTTGGGAGCCGTGCCCCTGAGTTGCGCGACCGCGCCGCGCGCCGCCCGGTCGCCCCGCTCGGGTCGGGTTTGGTCGAGGCGTGAGGCCAGCCCCTGCATGATCGGGCTGGGCATGCGGCGCAGAAGGGGCGACGGAGGCTCACGGCCGTATTCTCCGGCACGTCACGTCCCGCTCCTGGCGTGGTTGGGTTGGGACTTGCGGCCGGCTCTGACCGGGGCTGGCATCGTCGGACGCCGCTGATTGAGCCGGTGGGCGGCGCGGAGCGGCGACCAGCGTGTCGAAATCCTCGTGACCTTGCCCGTGGGCTTGGCCACCGATCCGTGGATTGCTGATTGAGCCGGTGGGCGGCGCGGAGCGGCGACCAGCGTGTCGAAACCCTCGTGACCTTCCCCGTGGACTTGGCCACCGATCCCTGGGGTCGCTGATTGAGCCGGTGGTCGGCGCGGAGCGGCGACCAGCGTGTCGAAATCCTCGTGACCTTGTCTGAATACTTGGCCGCTGTTGCCTGAGCTTGTCGAAGGGTCCGATCGCTGATTCTGGACCCTGCCGGTCAGCCGCGGCCGGGAGCCGGGCGGCGTTGGTGCCGGTCTGGTCGTGGGTGCTTGCTTCTGGCTTGGTGCGAGTTGTTGAGGCCGACCGGCGTCCCGTCCGCGTCTGCCCGATTCTCCGGTCTTCGCTGTCGTTGAGAACAGCGGCCTGAGTTTCGCGGCCGCGCACGCCCTTCGCGGGCCCTGGCGATGCCGGCCGATCGGTTGATTCATACCCCCTGGGGGTATATGATCCGAACGTACGAGGGATACCCTGAGGGGGTATCGATGGTGGAGAGAAGAGACGTGTTCAGCAGTAGATGTGCCACAGCCGTAGCGAGCAGCGACGGGAGCAGGACGTGAGGGCGCCGGCGAAGCTGGCGCTCTATGCCGCCGCGCTTGCCGCCGTCTTCGCGGTCTCGTTTGGGGCCGGGCGTGTGCTGGTGCCCCAGAGCGTCGTCGACGACTGGAACCACCAGTCCACCGTCTCCGATCATGGCACCGAGCCGAAGGGGGACGAGAGTGGCCATCGCTGAGGTCAATCAGTACGACACCCCGCTGAAGGGGATCGAACTCGAGATCGGCGGCATGACCTGTGCGTCGTGCGCCAACCGCATCGAGAAGAAGCTCAACAAGCTCGACGGGGTCACCGCGAGCGTCAACTACGCCACCGAGAAGGCGAAGGTCACCGTCCCCGAGGGCTACGACCCCGACCTGCTCGTCGCCGAGGTCGAGAAGACCGGCTACACCGCGGCCCTCCCGCAACCCAAGGCCGTCACGGAGGAGACCCATGACACCGACGACCCCGAACTGCGCTCGCTGCGACAGCGCCTGATCGGGTCGGTGATCCTGTCCGTTCCCGTGATCGCGATGGCGATGATCCCCGCGCTCCAGTTCACCTACTGGCAGTGGGCGTCGCTTGCGCTCGCGGCGCCCGTGATCGTGTGGGGTGCCTGGCCGTTCCACAAGGCCGCCTGGACCAACCTGCGCCACGGCGCCGCGACCATGGACACGCTGATCTCGATGGGCACCGGGGCCGCGTTCCTGTGGTCGCTCTACGCGCTCTTCTTCGGCACAGCAGGCATGCCAGGCATGAAGCACCCCTTCGAACTGACGCTCGCGCCCTCCGACGGGGCGGCCAACATCTACCTTGAGGTCGCGGCGGGCGTGACCATGTTCATCCTCGCGGGCCGCTACTTCGAGAAGCGGTCCAAGCGACAGGCAGGGGCCGCGCTGCGGGCGCTGCTTGAACTCGGCGCCAAGGACGTCGCGGTGCTGCGCGACGGCGTCGAGGTGAAGATCCCGATCGACGACCTCAGCGTTGGCGACGAGTTCATCGTCAGGCCGGGCGAGAAGATCGCCACCGACGGGGTCGTCACCTCCGGCACCTCGGCCGTCGACGCGTCGATGCTGACCGGCGAGTCCGTCCCGGTCGAGGTCGCAGAGGGCGACGCCGTCACCGGGGCGACCGTCAACGCTGGCGGGCGGCTCGTCGTCCGGGCGACCAGGGTCGGCAGCGACACCCAGTTGGCGCAGATGGCAAAGCTCGTCGAAGACGCGCAGACCGGCAAGGCAGAGGTGCAGCGCCTCGCCGACCGGATCTCCGGGGTCTTCGTCCCCATCGTCATCGCGATCGCGGTGGCTGCGCTCGGCGCGTGGCTGGGCGCTGGCTTCCCGGCGAGCGCCGCCTTCACCGCGGCCGTCGCCGTGCTGGTGATCGCCTGCCCCTGCGCCCTCGGCCTGGCGACCCCGACGGCGCTGCTGGTCGGCACCGGACGCGGCGCCCAACTCGGCATCCTGATCAAGGGGCCCGAGGTGCTGGAATCCACCCGCAAGGTCGACACGGTCGTGCTCGACAAGACCGGCACCGTCACCACCGGCCGGATGACCCTGGTCGACGCCATCCCCACCGACGGCGTCGACGCCGAGGACCTGCTGCGCCGCGCCGGGGCCGTCGAGGACGCGTCCGAGCACCCCATCGCACAGGCCATAGCCAAGGGCGCCACCGAACGCGTCGGGACGCTGGCGGCTGCGCAGGGCTTCGAGAACCTCGAGGGCAGGGGAGTGCGCGGCTCCGTCGACGGCGCTGAGGTGCTCGTCGGTCGGGCGACCCTGTTCCGCGACTCGCTGTCGGGCACCCTCGCAGACGCGAAGGCGGCGGCCGAGGCTGAGGGCAAGACCGTCGTCGTCGCAGGCTGGGACGGCGCCCCGCGAGGGCTCCTCGTGGTCGCAGACACCGTGAAGCCCACCAGCCGCGAGGCCGTCGCCGGATTCGTCGCACTCGGACTCAGGCCCGTGCTGCTCACCGGAGACAACGAGGCGGTGGCCCGCCAGATCGCAGCGGAGGTCGGCATCGCCGAGGTGATCGCCGAGGTGCTTCCCGCCGACAAGGTCGATGTCGTCAAGCGCCTGCAGGGCGAGGGCCGCGTCGTCGCGATGGTCGGCGACGGCGTCAACGACGCCCCCGCGCTCGCGCAGGCCGACCTTGGACTGGCGATGGGAACCGGCACCGACGTCGCCATCGAGGCCTCCGACATCACGCTTGTGCGCGGCGACCTGCGCAGCGCCGTCGACGCGATCCGGCTGTCGCGCAAGACGCTCGGCACCATCAAGACGAACCTGTTCTGGGCGTTCGCCTACAACGTGGCCGCCATCCCGGTGGCGGCGCTTGGCATGCTGAATCCGATGCTCGCGGGCGCCGCGATGGCGTTCTCCAGCGTCTTCGTGGTCGGCAACAGCCTGCGGTTGCGCGGCTTCCGCTCGGTCACCGCCAAGTAGGCCAGGCGCGTCGGCCGGCCAAGCGCGTCAGGAGGCGAGCCGCGTCAGGTACGCGGCGAGCACCGTCGCGTTGTTCTGCGGATCGTGCGCCGCGAACAGCAACGTGACGAGTTCCTGGCCCTTGACCTTGTCCAGCAGCGCCGTCGCGGCACCCGAGGCGTCGAGTTCCGCCTCGTAGCGGCGCTCGAACTCCAGGTACGTGTCGGGGTCGTGGTTCCACCACTCCCGCAGTTCGCTCGACGGGGCGACCTCCTTGTCGCACAGGTCAAGGTCGGCCTTCTCCTTGCTGACCCCGCGGGGCCAGAGTCGGTCGACGAGAACCCGGTATCCGTCATCGTCTGCTGGGTGGTCGTAGATGCGTTTCGTGACGATCCTCATGCCTCTCACCTCTACCTCGACTCTACGCATTCCCACGGTTGGATAGGGTGCGACCATGCGAATCACCCCGAGCATTCTCAACGCCGACTTTGCCCACCTCGCCGACGAGGTCGCCCGGATCTCCGACGCCGACGCGATCCACGTCGACGTGATGGACTACCGCTTCGTTCCGAACCTGTCGATCGGGCTGCCCGTCGTGGAGTCGCTGCGCAAGGCGACCACCCAGATGCTCGACATCCACCTGATGATCGACGACCCCGACCGCTGGGCCCCCGCCTACGCCGAGGCCGGTGCCGAGTCCGTCACGTTCCACGTCGAGGCGGCCAAGGCTCCGATCCGGCTTGCCCGCGAGTTGCGCGCCAAGGGCGCCCGCGCGTCGATGGCTCTGAAGCCCGCGACGCCGATCGAGCAGTTCGAGGACATGCTCGACGAGTTGGACATGATCCTGCTGATGACGGTGGAACCGGGCTTCGGAGGGCAGAAGTTCCTCGACCTGGTGCTCCCGAAGATCCGCCGCACCCGCGAACTGCTCGGCGACCGTCCGATCTGGCTGCAGGTCGACGGCGGCGTCAGCGCCGAGACCATCGAACGCTGCGCGGAGGCGGGCGCCGACACGTTCGTGGCCGGCTCCGCCGTCTACAACTCTGACGACCCGAACAAGATGGTCCGCGACCTGCGCGAACTGGCCATCGCCGCCTGTCGCCACTGATCGCCGACCGGTGCCGGGTGGGTCTGGGGTTGAGCAGCAACGCGGGTTCGTTGGCCGGAGCGCGGCGTTTTCACGTTCAACTCGGAGACGAACACGCAATGCTGCTCAATGCCTAGCCAACCAAGCATCTCCAGCCGCGAGGACGGCCGACGGGTCGGCCTGCCGCTACTGACCGCCGACAGGTTCCGGGTGGGTCTGGGGTTGAGCAGTAACGCGGGTTCGATGGCCGGAGCGCCGCGTTTTCACGTTCCACCCAGAAACGAACACCAAATGCTGCTCAACGCCTAGCCAACCACGCATCCCAGCCTCGAGCACAGGGCCGACAGGTCCGCCCGCCACGGGCAGGGTCAGGAGCCGGCCGGGGGCTCCGGGTCGTCGCCCTGGCGGCGGAGGAACTTCTCCAACTCGGCGGCGATCGTGTCGCCCGTGGCGCCCTCGACCTCCTCGGCGTCGCGCGCCTCCTCCAACTGGCCGATGTACTCGGCGATGTCGGGGTCCTGCTGGCTCAACTGGTCGACGGCGAGGCTCCACTTCGCCGCCTCCTCCGGGATCTCGGCGTGGTCGAGGCTGACGCGCAGCACCGACTCAAGTTCCGTCAGGAGGGCCTCCTGCGCCTTCGGGTTCGGCGGCGTCGACACGTAGTGCGGCACCGACACCCACAGCGACGCGCTGGGGATGCGTTCGTGCAGCAGCAACTGGCTCGCGACGCCGATCATCCCGGTCGGGCCGGTGTAGTCGTTGGCCTCCATCGAGAACTTCTCGCCGACCGACGGGTCGGTCGAGTAGACCCCGACGGGCAGCGGCCGCGAGTGCGGGGTGTCGCTCAGCATCCCGCCGAGGAACAGCACGATCTCCGGGTCGACCTGGCGCAGCGCCTTGACCAGTTCCAGCGAGAACGTGCGCCACAACAGGTTCGGCTCCGGGCCGAGCACCGTGATGATGTCGCGCTCCGGGTGGTGCACGACGCGCATCCGGATGGCGGGCCACTCTATCCACGGCCCGTCGGCCTCCCGGTGCAGCATCGGGCGGGTCTGCTGGAAGTCCCAGTAGCGCTCGTCGTCGATGAGCCCGAGGTCGGTGCCGGGGTAGGCGTCCATCAAGTGACGCAACAGGTCGCTCGCGGCGTTACCCGCGTCATTCCAACCGGAAAACGCGATGGCGACGGCCGGGTTGCGGAGGTCATCCATAGGCGCGAACTGCATTTGTCCAGCCTACCCGTTGCCGCCTGGGGAGGTCGTCAGCCGCCGCTCGCCCCGAGCGAACGGGCAGTGGCAACCGGTCGCCTACACAACAGGCAGCCTTTTGCATCTATCCGTCCCGGGTGGTTGCGCCTAGCGTCTTGTGGAAACCCACGAGGAGGTGAGGTGCATGGCGCTCAGCCCGCGAGCGGCGCAGGTGCTCGGCGACATCCTGCGCTCGACCACCCCCGTCAGGCTGTTCGAGATCGCGACCCGCACCGGCGTCAGCGAGCGCACCGCCAAGTCCGACGTCAACCTGGCGCGCACCTGGTTGGAGGAGCGCGGCTTCGCGCTCAGTTCGGCGGGCACCCGTGGCCTCTGGGTCAACTGCTCCGACGACGAACGCGCGGCCCTGCTGCGCGACGTGCGCCCCTCGACCGTCAACATGAACCAGTCCGAGCGGCGCGCCGCCATCTGCCTCGCCGTCCTCACCTCCGAACACCCGATCGCCATCGGCCGACTCGCCGAGGAACTGGGCGTCGCGCGCAACACCGTGCTGCACGACCTCGCCGACCTGGAGACCGAACTCGACGCGTTCGGCATCCGCCTGGAGCGCACCCGGCTCGGCCTCACCGCCGTCGCCGCCCGCAGCCAACGCATCCTCGCCCTCGACCACGTGCTGAGGGGCAACCTCCGCTACGACGACCTCGCCTGGCTGACGGCGTTCGTCGCCTCGCCTGGAAGCTTCGACTTCGACGACCTGTCGCTCCCGCTGCGCCAGGTCTTCCTGCAGGTCAGCGACCCGGCGGCCGTCGCCGCGTTCGTCGGCCAGGTGATGGACGAGTTCAGCACCGAGTTCGCGATGCCGAGCGACATCGCCATCGGCGGCATGGTGCTGCGCCTCGCGCTGGTCCTGATCGTGCCCGGCGGAACCCCCGACGACGGCGAGGGCACCAGCGAGTTGGGCGCCCTCACCCGGCCCGCCGCGGAGCGCTTCACCGAGGCCAGCGGCGTCGAACTCGGCGCCGCCGACCTCGACTTCGTGTTCCAGGAGGCCGCTCTCGTCGCGGCAGCGCACGAACTCGACGAGAACCGCTCCTCGGCCGTCGACCTGGCGCACAGCCTGATCGAGCGGGTCGACGCAGTGCTGCAGAGCGACCTCAGCGAGGATCCCCGCCTGCTGCAGGGCTTGACCGGGCACCTGTCGGACCGCTTCGCCAAGCTCCGCAACTCGATCATCGAGCCGAACGTGATCGTCCACGAGGTGCAGGGCCAGTACTCCGACATCTACCGCGCCGTCGAGGTCGCCTCCCGCGACCTGCTGACCCTTTCCCAGGCCGACCTGAGCTTCATCGCCGTCCACTTCGCCGCCGCCTACGAGCGCTACCTGAACCGCCCGCGGGTCCGCACCCTCGTCGTGTGCGCCACCGGCCGAGGCGTCGCCAGCCTGATCGGCCTGCTGGTGCAGAGCCGCTTCCCGTCGGTCGAGATCGTGCGCACCACCTCGATGTTCGAGGCCCGCTCCGGGGTCGCCGACGACATCGACCTGGTCATCTCGACCTTCCCCGTCGACGTCGGGCGCCCGACCGCCGTGATCCGCTCGGTGCCGACCCAACGCGACTTCGACGCCGTCCAGGACAAGTTGGAGACCGTCCTCGCAGGCGCGGGCAGCCAGATGCGCGACCCCTCCCCGGCGCCGGAACTCGGCACCACCTACCAGGGACTCGTCACCCTCGGCGTCGCGCTGAACCGCGAACTGGCCCAGGCGCTCGGCGGCGTGACGGGCACCGCGGCAGAGGGCCTGTTACTGCACTGCCTGCTGCTTGCCGAGCGCCTTGTCGCCGAACGCCAGTACGACACCGCCGTCGCCGAGCGGCGCGAGGGCCCGCAACGCTCCCGCGTGCTCGCCGTCTTCCAGGCCAGGCAACTTCGCCCAACAGAGGCGGAACTCCAGGCCGTCCTCGCCTACCTCGACCTCCAGGAGGAGTCATGAATCTGGTGCTGCAGGGCGCGACCCTGCTCGGAAAGGGCCGCCGCGACGTCTACGTCACCGACGGCGTCATCGCGGCCGAGGCCGCCCCCGATGCGAGGGTCGTCGACGTGACCGGCGCCGTCGTCACCCCCGGCCTCATCGACATCCACACCCACGTCTTCCAGGGCGCCACGCTCGGCACCCCCGCCGACGGCATCGGCCTGCACCAGGGCGTCACCACCATCGTCGACGCAGGCAGCGCAGGCGCCCGCGACTTCGACCGGTTCCGCGCGGAGGTCGTCGACACCTCCGCCACCCGGGTGCTCGCCTGGCTCAACATCGCCACCGTCGGACTGGTCGACGGCCGCCACGAACTGCTCGACCTCCGCAACATCGACCTGCCCTGGTCGCGCGAGGTGATCGAGGCCAACCGCGACGTGATCGTCGGGATCAAGGCACGGATGTCCGGTTCGGTCGTCGGCAGCAACGGCGTCGAACCCCTCAAACGCGCGATCGAACTGGGCGAGAGCGTCGGCCTGCCCGTGATGATCCACACCGGCAACCGGCCGCCCGACATGTCCGACTGCCTCGACCTGCTGCGCCCCGGCGACGTCTGCTCGCACGTCTTCCACGGCAAGGAGGGCGGCATCCTCGACGAGGACGGCAACCTCCGGCCCGCAGCGCGGCGCGCGTGGGACCGCGGGGTCGTCTTCGACATCGGCCACGGCGAGGCAAGCCTCAACTTCGGCGTGCTCGCCCGCGCCAAGGAACTCGGCATCTCGCCGCGCACCATCAGCACCGACCTGCACAAGGACAACCTGCACGGCCCCGTCTACTCGCTCGCCGTCACCATGAGCAAGGCGCTCGCCATGGGGTTCCCCCTCGACGACGTGGTCGCCTGGGCCTCGATCGCCCCGGCCAACGCGATCGGCAGGCCGGAACTGGCCGACCTGAGCCCAGGCAGCCCCGCCGACCTCACCGTCGTGCGCGTCGTCGACGGCGACTTCGACTACCGCGACGCGGACGGCAACACCCTCAACGGCCACCAGGCCATCACCACCACCCACGCAGTAAAGGACGGTCACCTCCATGTCCTCTGAACCCCAGGCGCCCGACTCCGAGACGCTCGCCGAGCAGGTGCAGCAACGCCTCCCCGAGCCGCTGCCCGACGTCACCTCGCTCGTCGCATCCCTCGACAAGCTTCAGCCCGACCTCGACAGGCACGGCTGGCAGATGAACCCCACCCAACGCCTAGCGCTCGCCACCCACCTCGCGGCGACGGTGCGCCGGTTCGAGTCGGGCGAACTGCTCGACCCGATGGAGCCGTCCATCTTCACCGAGGTCCCCGAGGAGGCCATCGCGCTCGCCGCTGACCTGCTCGCACCCATCCAGAAGACCCCAGAGATCCAGATCGAGGAGAAGTTCCTCGTGGCCGTGCACCTCGCAGCGGCCCAAGTAGTCAGGAGAAAGAAATGACCATCAAAGTTGTCATCGGGCACCGGCTCGGCAAGGGCCAGCGCGTCGCCGAGGGCGTCCGCGAGGCCGGGGGAGAGGCCATCCTCATCCCAGGCGTCGGCGCCGACATGAAGGTCGGCGACGTGATGCACGAGAACGAGGCCGACTTCGGCATCAGCTTCTGCGGCTCGGGCGGCGCCGGCGCCGTCACCGCCAACACCAACTACGGCTACCCCATGGAGTTCTCGCTGCGCACCGTCGACGCGGGCGTCACCGCCATCCGCAACGGCGCCAAGGTCGTCGGGTTCGGCTTCCTCGACCAGGAGGAACTCGGCAGGCGCCTCGTGGAGGAGTACCGCAAGACCCATCCGGAGGCGGGATCGTGAACACCGAGAAGCGCGAGGTCACCGTCACAGGCACGGGCGACAGCATGCAGCGCGCCTTCCAGGACGCGCTCAACTCGATGCGCAAGAAGTTGCTCACCGGCATGTACAACCCGAAGAAGATGGCCATCGCGGGCGCCATCATCGGCGCGATCCTCGTGGCCGTGCTCAACACCACCGCCTCCGGCGTGCCCGTCGCGCTCCAGCAGGTCGCCACCCAGGTCCTCGGCCAGGCGGCAGGCTGGCTGCTCAACCCCGTCATGCCGATCCTGTTCTGGCTCGCCGCGATGGACTCCGGACGCAAGACCGGCATGTGGGGCACCGTGCTCGGCGGCCTGTCCCACCTGGTGCTTGGCAACGCCGTGCCGGGAATCGTGCTCGGCATCCTGCTCGGTCAGAGCACCGAGTCCAACGGCTGGAACCGGATCAGCAAGATCATGCTCGGCGCCATCATCGCCCTGTTCGTCTTCAGCGGCTTCTTCCGCGGCTTCGACGTGACCCTGCTGCAGCAGATCGGTGCGACCGTCCCCGACTGGCTGATCAACCTGCACGCCTTCTTCGGATACGAGGTGAAGTGATGTCAGAGACCTTCGACGCGGCCGCTGAGGCCGCAGCGACCGACAAGTTGCACAAAAACTTCTGGTACGCCGAGTGGACCTTCCCGATCTTCGTCGCGGCCCTCGCGGCGGGCATCTTCGCAGGCACCCACCTCTACTACGTCTACCACGTGGGCGCCTTCAACGACATCCCCATCGTCGCGCTGCTGCAGGCAGGCATGGACACCGGCGCCTACGGCGCCGCCGCCGCGTTCGGCGCGAGCTTCCTGTTCGCCCGCGTCCTCGAGGGGCCGCTGGTGGGCATCCTCGACATCGGCGGTTCGCTGCAGACCGGCGTCGGCATCGGCATCCCCGCGATGCTGCTCGGCGCGGGCATCACGGCCCCGCTGGAGAACTTCTGGCTCGCGCTGCTCGTCGGCGGTGTCATCGGGGGAGCGATCGGCACGATCATCATCCTGATCCGCAAGTTCACCGTGAACCAGTCGGAGACGACCTACGGCACCGAGATCATGATGGGCGCGGGTAACGCCGCGGGCCAGTACCTCGGGCCGCTGATCGTGATCGCCGCCTGCATGGCGTCGATCCCCGTCGGCATCGGCTCGACGATCGGCGCGGCCATCGCCTACTACTTCAAGAAGCCGATCCCAGGCGGCGCGATCCTCGGCGCCATGCTGATGGGCCTCATCTTCCCGCTGGCGGTGCCGGAATGAGCGTCTTCGAGAGGCTCGGCTGCCGTCCGATCATCAACGCCAGCGGCAAGATGACCGCCCTCGGGGCCAGCGCCGTCGAGGACGACGTTGCCCAGGCGCTCGCCGACGCGGCCCGCGACTACGTCGAGATCAGCGAACTGCTGGTCAAGGCAGGGCGGGTGATCGCCGAGGCGACCGGCACCCCCGACGGGCTGCCCACCACCGGCGCCGCCGCGGCCATCGTGCTCGGCGTCGCCGGGGTGATCGCGGGGGAGGACCTCGACCGCATCGAGGCGATCCCCGGCCCCGTCGAGGGCCCGCGCGAGATCATCCTGCAGAAGGGCCAGTCGGTGAACTTCGGCGCCTCCATCGAACAGATGATCCGCATCGGAGGAGGCGTGCCCGTCGAGGTCGGCCAGGCCAACCACGTCGAGGCCGCCCACGTCGAGGGTGCCATCGGACCGAACACCGCGGCGCTGCTGTACGTGAAGTCGCACCACGCCGTCCAGAAGGGGATGGCCTCGCTGGAGGAGATGGTCGAGATCGCCCGCAGGCACGACCTGCCGATGCTGGTCGACGCCGCCGCCGAGGAGGACTTCGGCCAGTACTTCCGCCGCGGCGCGGACCTGGTGTTCTGCTCAGGTGGCAAGGCGCTCAACGGCCCGACCTCCGGCTTCCTGTGCGGCCGCGCCGACCTGGTCGCCGCCGCCCGGGCCCAGTACGCCGGGGTCGGCCGGCCCATGAAGGTCGGCAAGGAGGCGGTGCTCGGGCTCTGCACCGCGCTGCAGGGCTACCACGACCGGCCCGACCGCTCGGAGGAGCAGCGAGTCCAGATGGAGGACCTCTGCGCCCGCCTGAACCGGGTCGACGGGCTCACCGCCGCCGTGGCCGCGGATGAGGCGGGCCGGGCGATCTACCGCGCCAGGATCGCCATCGACCCCGCCGTCTACGGCCTGGACGCGCTCGAGGCGACCCGACGGTTGCAGGAGGGCTCGCCCGCGGTGTTCGTCAGGGACCACTACGCCAACACCGGCGTCATCATGATCGACCCCAGGCCGCTGCGCCCCGGGCAGGTCGACGCCATCGGCGACGCGATCGTCGCGCTCGCGGACAAGGAGAACCAGTCATGACCCAGATCGACCTCAACGTGCTCGCCAAGGACCTCGACAACGCGCTCGCCGTCACGGCGGCATCCGACGGCGCCGTCTACGTCGGCGTCCTGGTGAAGAGTTTCGCCACCAACGAAGAGGCGGTCGCCCAGGTGCGCTCCTATCTCGACGCCGGCGTGCTCGCCTCCGTCGGGCTCGGCGCCGGGGACCCCGCCATGTGGCGCCGCGTCGTCGACGTCGCGGTCGCGACGCTCGCGCCGCACGTCAACCAGGTGTTCCCGGCCGCCGGGCTGACGCTCGGCGCGCTCCAGCAGGCAGGGGCCGAAGAGATCTTCGTCAACGCGCTGATCAGCCCCGGATCGCGGCCGGGCCTGGTCCGGGTCGGCACCGGCCCGCTCAGCACCGACCAGCCAGGCGAGGTCTCGGCCGAGCAGGCTGCCGCGATGCTCGCCGAGATCGGCGTGCCGAGCGTGAAGTTCTACCCGATCGGCGGCGCGCGCCAACTCGACCACCTGGCCGCCATGGTGCGGGCCGCGGTCGCGGCGGGCATCCCGATCTTCGAGCCGACCGGCGGGATCGCCCCGGACAACTTCGAGCAGGTCGTCGGGACGTGCTTCGAGGCGGGCGCGACCCACGTCGTCCCGCACGTCTACACCTCGATCGTCGACCCGTCGACGGGCGAGACGATCCCCGACGAGGTCGCGGCCCTCGCGGCCACCGCGGCGCGCCTGGCGACCTCCTGAGGCGCGGCGCGGGGGGTGTCCCTATGTTGCGTGTCAAGCCGCGAGGGACTGTTTCGAGGGTTCGGAGG
>JAQDQK010000039.1 GCA_027658995.1 Propionibacteriaceae bacterium AM104-82 | reverse complement strand
CCCCACCGACACGCCCACCCCCGGATCCCGCTCACCCCACGCTCAGGTACGAAGAGCCGGTTTTCTTCATTTCTAGACCTACTTCACCCCACCCCGGACCCGCCGAACTGCCTCCCAATGGCTACAGCATTGGCCTTACCTGCTCTGCGCCGCCCCGAGGAGGACATACGGCGGGACTGCCGTCCTGGCCTAGAATCGACTGGTGAAGATCGAGACCCTCCCTGCAGGCACGGTGCACGACACCGTCCCCGACGACCTCGCCGAAGCGCTCGGCGGCGACGAGGCCGCGATGACGGCGTGGCTCGACATCACCCCGCTGGCCCGCAACGAGTGGATCTGCCTGGTCACAGACGCCAAGCAGGATAAGACGCGCGCCCGGCGCCTCGAGCGCACCATCTCGCAACTGGGCGACGGACATCGCCGCCCCTGCTGCTGGCCCGGCTGCGCCCACCGCGAGCGCAACGGAAAGTAGCCGCACGGCGCTCCCCCGGCACCACAGGACGCGAAACGGCCCACGCCCGAGCGGGCGTGGGCCGACTGCGTCGCCGGGCATCAGGCCGCGAGGGACTCCGCGGCGGGCCAGAAGCCCTCGGAGGCGGGCATCGCGATCCGGTAGTCGAAGTAGGAGCCGTCGGTGAACGTGACCCGCAGATGCGCCTTGGGCTCGCGCGAGCCCTGGTCCGTCAGCGAGGCGATCGATGCGAGCGGGATCGTCACCTTCTTCGTCGGCGGCACCTCACGCATCGTCAGGCCGAAGTCCAGCAGTTCCACCGCCGAGTCGGTGATCGTCAGCGCGACGCCGTAGCCCTCGCGCGGCAACTGGCGCGCCAGGCTGCCCGGCTCTCCCCCGATGTGCTTCGACGACGAGGCCGCCTCGGTCGCCTTGCCGATCGCCCGGCCGATCAGCGCAGTGCCGCCCACGCCGGTGTTGCCGCCCGACTCGTATGACGACGGGGTCACCATCACGTGCCCACGGTAGCCGGGCACGTGCTCGTGCATCGCCTCGCTGAGGTCGGGGGCCGCGAACGCCTTCTTGATGCTGTCGAAAAGTCCCATGGCTCAGGCCTCCTTCCTGCCGCGCACGAACACCACGACCGCGCCGATCAGGAACGCCACGGCCAGCACGCCGAGCACGATCATCAGGGGCTGGTAGCCGATCGAGGTGATGATCCGCAGGATCCCGCCCCGCCGCCCGCCTGACTGGTCAAGCAGTTGGTCCCACAGGTCGCCGAAGGCGAGATAGGCCGTCAGGCCGGCGAGCACGACGCCGATCCCGCCGAGCGTCAGCGCACCACCGCCGCCGGAGCTCTCCTGCTCCTCATGGATCTCAATTCCAGGTTCGTTCATGGCACCGGATCCTCGCAGAGGAGAGCCGCGGTTCCGCGCCGATCCGGGCGCCCACGGCAAGGCCGAACGATCCCGAACGCCGCCCGACGCGGTTAGGCTTCCTGCGTGCCACAGCCAGCGACCCTCGACGACCTCGCGGCCGAACTGCGCCGACTGCGGGCGCTGGGCGGCAGCCCGTCCTATGCGGACCTGGCCCGCCGGATCGGCACCCTGCGAGCGGAGCGCGGCCAGCCCCACACCGCGCCCGGCCGGATCACGGTCTACGACGCCTTCCGCGACGGCAGGACGCGCCTTGACGCCGCGCTCGTGCTCGACCTGGTCGCGGTCCTCGACCCCGACGCCGACCTCGCGCTGTGGCGCGACCGGCTGGCCTCGATGACGCGCGCCTCCCGCGTCACCATCTCGACCGTCCTCCCACCCGCCGCGCCGCTGCGTGGCCGCGACCTCGAGTCGGCGACCCTTGCGCGCCTCGCGCCCGGCCAGTGCGCGCTGATCACCGGGCTGCCCGGCACCGGCAAGAGCGAACTCGCGGTCGCCGCCGCCGGTCGCCTCGGCGGGCGGCACCTGATCGTGCCGATGCGCGGCTACCATCACTCGGCGCCGCCGCTTCCTGCCGCGGACGTCGCGGCGGAACTGCTGCGCCTGATCGACGTCCCTGCGCGGGAGATCGCGCAGTTGGGGCCGCGCCAACTTCCGCGACGGTGGCGCGAACTCGCGGCCGACCTCGACCTCGTGGTGTTGCTCGACGACGTGTCGCCCCGCTCCGAGGCCGACGAACTGATCGCGGGCGGCCGCTGCCGGACGCTCGTCACCAGCCGCGAGTCGGGCGCGGTCACCGCGGACGTGACGGTCGCGCTGGCCCCGCTCACAGAGGACGAGACGGTCGCGCTGCTCGCCGACACCATCGGGGCGGCGCGGGTCGCCGCGGAGCCGGACGCCGCCGCAGACCTCGCGCGACTGGCGGGCGGCATTCCCATGCAGGTGCTGGTCGTCGGAGGCGCCGTCCTCCAGCGCCCCGAGTGGGCGCTCACCGACCACGTGCACGCCCTGGCGACCGCGTCCAGGACCTCGCCGCTGCGGCCGGCGCTGCAGGTCAGCTACGCGCGGCTCACACCGCCCCAGCAGGGGCTGCTGCGGCTGCTGGCGCTGCACCCCGACACCCCCGTCGACGCGCGACGGGCGGGCGTGCTCACCGACGCGGACGCGACGGCCGACCTAGCGGCGCTCGAAGCCGCCAACCTGCTGAGCGCGCGCGGCGACAGGTACGGCTGGCACGACCTCGTCCGGGACTTCGCGCACGACGAACTGCAGACCCAGGTCCCCCACAGCGCCCAGCGGGCGGCCGTCGCGCGACTGCTGCGCGCCGACCTCGACCTGCTCGCCGCCGCCGTGGAGGCGCTGCATCCGGGGATCGCGGGTCAGGTCACGACGCAGCCGGGCGCCGCGATGCTCCCCGCCGAGGCCACCGCGTTCCTGGCGGCCGAACTCCCGACGCTGCTGACGCTGCCGGAGGCGGCGCGCGACTGGGGCCTCGCCGCCGAACTCTCCGAGGTGTCGGCCCTGCTGTTTCCGGTGCTGACCTTCGAGGTGCGGCTCACCGAGGCGGTGCGGGTGCACAGCCTCGCGGTGCAGTCGGGCGTATCGGGGCGCGAGGCCCAGGCCCGGCGCCACCTGGCGCGGGCGTTCGAGGAGCAGGGACGCTACACGCAGGCGATCGCCGAGTTGGAGGTCGCGCTCGAACTGGACCAGCCGGAGCGCGACCGGCTCCTGATGGCGCTCGGCAACGTGCGGCTGAGCCAGGACGACCTGCCGGGGGCTATCGACAACTACCGGGCCGCGATCGAGGCGTGCCACGACGACCTGCACCGCGCCTTCGCGCTCGCCAACCTGTCAGAGGGCCTCCGCCGCTCCGGCAACCTCCCTGCGGCACGGGACGCGGCGCGGCGCGCCATCGACCTGCTGGCCGCCCTTGGGCACCGCTCGCACGAGGCCCAGGTGACGGCCAACCTGGCGTTGATCGCCCAGGCCGAGGGCGACCTCGACGAGGCCTACCTGCTGCTCGAGGCGGCCGCCGAACGGGCCGGGGCCAACCGCGGGCACTACCTGCGGGTGCGGGCGTCGATGGCCTCAGTGCTGATCGACCTCGGCCGCCTGGACGAGGCGGAGGGCGCGATCGACGAGGTGCTCGCCGCCGTCGACGAGCGGACCCTTGCGGACCTGTACCACGAGACGCTCGCCGACCGGGACCGCCTGGCCGCGGCGCGGGAGGGTCGCTAGGCCACTGTTGAGGCGTGGCTCTCGGACCCTCGACAAGCTCGGGGAACGGTGACCGGCCAACTCTGGAACGGTGGCCCCAACGGACTTCTGATCCGTCGGTTACAGACCCCTGGCCCGCTCGGGGAACGTGCTCAGTCCTGGGCGGCCGGGCCCGCGCCGATGGCCTCGAGTTGCTCGTCGATCTCCTCGGGCGACAGCGCGCCCTTCAGCACCGAGACGATGGTGCCCTCGGCGTCGATGAAGTAGTGCGTCGGGACCGACGTCGCCAGATAGCTCAACGAGATCTCGCCGATCGGGTCGGGGACGCTGCGGATGGTCAGCCCCAGCCGCTCCGCGTAGTCGGCCACCAGGCGGCGATCCTCGCGCAGGTAGATGGCCACCACGTCGACGCGCTCGGAGGCCGCCTCGACGTCTGGCAGTTCGGCGCGGCAGATGGAGCACCACGTCGCCTGGAACAGCAGCCACACCGGCTTGCCCCGGTACGCCTCGAGCGAGACCGGCTCCCCGTCGATGTCCAGCGCCTTGAAGCCCGGAGCGGGCCCCCCGACCTTCGGGGACTGCGCGGCCGACGTCGACGGCTCCCCCGCCGCGGTGGCGGGCCCTCCCCTGATCGCGTAGACAGCGGCCAGCACGACCGCGATCAGGACGACCAGGCCGACGACGGCGAGCGCCCTGCTTCGCGAGCGGACCAGCGACTCAGGCATAGGAGTGGAGGCCACCGAAGAAGTGGTTGCCGAAGTAGGCGAACAGCACGGTCACGAACCCGATCACGAGCATCCAGGCGGCCTTGCGTCCCCGCCAGTCGCGTACCACGCGCACGTGCAGGAAGGCGCCGTAGACGAGCCAGGTGACAAGCGCGGCGGTCTCCTTGGGGTCCCATCCCCAGTAGCGGCCCCACGCGGTGTTGGCCCACACCGAGCCGAGCACGATCATGATCGTCAGCAGCGGGAAGGTCATCACGGCGGCCCGGTAGCCGATGTCGTCGAGCACCTCGAGCCGCGGCAGCTTCACCCGCTTGATCACGGGGTGCAGCAGGTACAGCACGGCGGCGCCGAAGGACACGCACGCGGCCCCGTAGGCGATCACGGCGAAGCTGACGTGCAGCGTCAGCATCAGGCTGTTCTGCAGCGCCGGGATCAGCGGCTTGACGCTGGTGTCCAGCGACATCCCGTAGACGAGCATGCCGCCCGCGACCAGCAGCACGATCAGCGTGATCAGCCGGATCCGGTAGCGCAGGTCGAAGAACAGGTTGACGAGCAGGATGCCCCAGGCGAATGCGATCGCGAACTCGTGCTGGTTGGAGAACGGGCCGTGGCCCGTGTACGTCATCCGCACCACGATGTAGGCAGTCAACAGCACGACGGCGGCGATCTGGAACGCGGCGACCCACCAGCCGAGCGAACTGCGGCGTTCCGACTTGGCCTCGGTGGTGGTCTCGAGGGTCTCCGCGGGTCCGTCTCCGACGGCGACGAGGGCGCGGGAGTGGGTCTCGACCGCCGCGCCGCGCTTGCGCGTCACGAGGGCGAAGCAACTGACCACGCCGAACAGCGTGATCACCGTGGCTGCCGTCACCAGGTATTCGGCCATCTCAAGCATCGATCAGCTCCTTATCGTGCGTGGCGTCTGCGGGGGGCTGTTCGTCCCCGCCGTCGTCGGTGGTGGGTGCGGTGGCGTCGATGCGCTCGATGAGGCCGCGGAAGTGCCGCTCGAAGGTCGTGTCGAGCTTCTCGGCGGACGCGATCTGGATCAGCGAGCCATCGCCCTCGGGGGTGACGCGGACCCAGAGCCTGCGGTGGCGGGCCATGAAGGTCATGCACATGCCGAGCACCAGCAGTGTCGAGCCGACCCACATCCAGGCGGCGCCCGGGTCCTGCCTCGCGATGATGCCGGTGTAGCGCAGTTCGCGTTCAAAGGTCAGCGTCATGCCGCCGCCCTCGGTGGACTGGCCCTGTTCAACGGGGAGCACGTCGAGCTTCTCGTCGGTGTCGACGTCGTACAACTCGAAGACGGCGCTGCCGGGCGCGATGCTGGCGTCGGTGGCCCCCGAGGCGGGCGTGACGACCAGCACCTCGATGCCGGAGCCGGGAGGGGTGATCTTGCCGATCGCGTAGCGGCCGTCGTTGCTCTGCCACTTCAACGGGACGGCGCCCTCGAAGATGGTCTCGCCGAGCCGCTCGATCCTCAGCCCCGCGGCGATGCCGTAGGAGGCCTGGTGGAAGGCGGTCCCGTCGACGCGCAGCGGCTCGTTGACTCGGACGTCCTGCTCCGCCACGACCTGCCCGTCGCGCTCGACCACCAGGTGGCTGACGTAGTCGGTCGGGCGACCCATCTCGTCGTAGGAGTCCTTGAAGGACGTCGCAGTGACCGTGAGGCCGGTGCCGTGGCCGACCTCGACGCTCTGGCCGACGGCGACGTCGAGGGTGTCGTCGAAGCCGGTGAATGCCGAGATGCCGAAGGCGGCGAGGATCACGACCATGGCGGCGTGCGCGATGGCCGTCCCGAACGGCCCCCAGCGGAACCGGTCGGCATACATGCCAACGGCCCCGTCGATGAGCCTGTCGTCGGGCAGTTGACGGTAGAACTTGCGGCGCAGTTCGGCGCCGACGTGGTCGAGGCCGGCCTGCGGTGTCATCGGCAACTGCAACGACGCGCGGTACTGGGCCCGCTCGAAGAACTTCTCGGTGACGTGCACGCGCGGCTTGGTCGCCCGCTTCCACAACTGCGGGATGCGGTGCACGGTGCACGCGATGATCGACAGCGCGAGCAGGACGGTGACGCCGAGGAAGATCGGTGAGGCCCACAGGTTGAAGATGCCGAGCACGTCGAGCACCGCCGTCCACCCGCCGTAGCGCGGCTGCATGGAGTCGAGGAACGCCGCGTGGGCGGCCGGATCGGCGGCCGAGCCGGGCGGCTCCTGGGTGATCAGGGTGCCGAGCAGCGCGAGCACCGCCATCGCGAGGATGACGAGCGCGCCGAGGACCTTTGAGCGGAGGATCCGGTAGACCCACCCTGCAAGCTCACGCATGGCTGCTTCTCACTTCCCGGTCGGGGTGGGGCTCGGGGTGGCCGAGCCCATCGCGTCGAGGGCGCCGAGGTGCGAGCGGACGGTGGCCGCGAGGTCGGAGTCGGGGGCGACCTCGAGGACGGTGTCCCACGCGGCCTTCGCCGCGGCCGCGTTCGGCGGCTCCTCCGCGAGGTGGATGAAGCCGAGGTTGTACCAGGCCTGCGCGTTGCGGGCGTCGACCTCGGTCACCTTGGTCCACAGCTCCTGGGCGCGATCCTGGTTGCCGTTGTTGAAGTGCAGCACCCCGAGTTCGAGGTTGATGGCGACGTCGTCTGGCGCGTCGACCAGCTTCGCCTCCAGTTCGGCCATCCGGGCGGCGCCGCCGTCGGTGGGCTGGCCGGTCGCTGCTGGCGCCTGGCCGGCTGCCTGGTCGGCCTGCTCGGGCGGCAGCCCGAGCCGGAAGATGCCGTAGACGAGCGCGGCGAGCAGCGCGAGCCCGATCACGGGAAGCGCGAGCCCCCGGCTCTTCTTCCCGGCGGCGACCGGGACCGGCGTCGGGGTCTTGTCCATGGGCGTGTGGACCTTTGTCCGGCGGCTCGGCTCGTCGTCGTCCTCCCCCAGCTCGGCCAGCGCAAGGTCGGAGCCGGCCACTGCCTGCTCCGCGGAGTCGTCCGCCGGCCCGGGGATCGAGGTCGGGCCGGCGTCGGAGTCCAACTGGGCGAGCTGCTGCTCCGCCCACCCCCGAAGCTCCTCCGGAGCGGTGTTCAGGAACTCCGCGAGGGCCTCGGGGCTGGGTGAGTCAGATAGCGGGGTCTCAGCTTTCACGTTCCTCTGCTGCCTTCCTGTTTGCCTGCGAGATGTCCGAGGCCTCGAGCGAGGCCGGGTCGACACCCTGCAGGACGAGCTGTCCCTTGCGGGACGCGTCGAGCGAATCGGCGAGGATCCGCTGGATGTAGGCCGGGGCGTGGAACCCGTTGGAGTTCTCGGAGTAGACGTAGTCGAGGAAGAAGCTCGCCTTGTTCTGGAACTCGCGGGCCTGGTCGATCGCCTCGGTGGGGGTGCCGTCGGTCTGTGCCGTCTCGAGTGCCCGGATGAGCTGGACGAGCGAGTCGAACGCACGGTCGCGGGTGCCGATGAACTGGTCCTGGATGCCGACGACGCGGTTGGTCATCTCCTCCTCGGTGGCGCGGTGACACGTCATGCAGGAGGCGTTGATGTTGAGCAGCGGCGACTGGATCTGGTGGTTGGTGATCTTCTTGGCCCCCTCGGCCTCGTACGGCATGTGGCAGTCCGCGCAGCTCACGCCGTTGGCGGCGTGGATGCCCTGGCTCCAGATGTCGAACTCGGGGTGCTGGGCCTTCACGATCTCGGCGCCGGTGGTGGCGTGCGTGAAGTCCTTGTGCCCGTCCTCCTGGTAGTACTCCCAGATGTTGTCGATGTTGAGGCCCTTGGTCCACGGGAACGTCAGTTCCTTGGTGTCCTTCTCGAAGTAGTACTCGACGTGGCACTGGGCGCACACGTAGCTGCGCATCTCCTGACGGGTGGCGTCGCGGTTGACGTCGAAGTCGTCGATGCCCTCGGCCTTCTTGGCGGCGGTGATGCCCTTCTCGAAGGCGGGCCGCGTGATGCGCAGTTGCATCGTCTCGGGGTCGTGGCAGTCGATGCAGGAGACCGGGTGCTCGGCGAGTTGGGTCGCGTCGGCGTAGGCCATCTGGTTCATCTTCTGGAACCCGGCCTCACGGTCGCCGTTGCCGAGTTCGTCCATGATCGTCACGGTCGAGGCGTGGCAGTTGAGGCAGGCGCCTGGCTGCTTGAAGTCGAGCACGCGCAGCGTGTAGCGCTGGTCCTCGAGCATGTAGGCGTGGCCGCGGGCGTGCCGGTAGTCGACGGCGAACGGGTAGCCGGCCCACATGTCCTTCAGCCGCGGATCCTCCTCGATCCGGCTGGTGGAGATGATGGTGCGCGGGTCGGTCTCGGTCGGGGTGCGCTCCTCCTTGACGGAGCCGGCGTGCACGGTGGCCGTCATCTCCTTGGTGCGCAGGAACGACTCGTACTGCGCGGGGAAGTTCTGGCCCCAGACGGACGGGTCGGAGATGGTGTCGTCGAGGTCGACGACCTTCGTGAAGGAGTCACCTGCCTCCCCCTGGCGCTGGATGATGTTGGCAAGCAGCGCCGTGATGCCCGCCGTCACCACCGCGGTGGCGACGATGGCGGCCACGATGATGCCGACCTTACGTCCGCTGCCCTTCTTCCTGGGGACCGCAGTCTCCTCGGGTGCAGTGCTGTCTTCTGGCTGCGTCTGGGGGGCGTCGCTATCCGCCATGTCCCTCACCTTTTCCTGTGACCGACGTCGGAGTGGCAGGCGGTGCAGTCGACCTGCTCGCTGCCTCTTGTCATTCGTATATCGCTGGTGAACTCGGAGTGACAGTAGAGGCAGGCCTCATTGGTCACTGTCCGGTTGGAATCACGGATCTCGATGTTCTCGGGGTACTGGCCGGTGGTGAACTTCAGCCCGTGCCAGAACCCGTTGTCTGCCTTCACGAGGTATTTGGAGATGATGTTGTCGTGCGGTGCGTGGCAGTCGTTGCACGTCGCGACGTTGGAGTGGCTGCCTGCCAGCCATGCGTCGTAATGGGGCTCTTCGTACCTGAGCGTGGGGTGAGCGGGATCCGGGGGTGGGCGTGTCGGTGGGGT
>JAQDQK010000038.1 GCA_027658995.1 Propionibacteriaceae bacterium AM104-82 | reverse complement strand
GCCCACCCCGCTCACCCGGCGTGTCGCCCCCGACCCACCGCAAGTACGAAGAGCCCCTTTACGAACGATTGGCCGGACGTGCCGGTCGCCTCGTTCTGGGGCGCGCGCATCTTGGTAGCTATGACGACCACTCCTCCTGTGCGAGTGGTGAACCGTTCAGCGAATCCCGCCGACTGCGCCAATCGGGGAGGTACTTGTCCATTAGCTTGGTGAAGCGCTCACCGTGGTTGCGCTCGAAGTAGTGAGCCATCTCGTGGACGACGACGTACTCTAGGCAGTCGGGGTGTTTCTTCGCTAGCTCCACGTTGAACCACAGGTGCCGGGTCTCCCGGTTGCACGATCCCCATTTTGTCTTCATGCGTCGAATTGTCCACTTGGGGACTGACACTTCCAGTTCCTGCTCCCAGGTCGATATGACTGCGGGGGCAGCATCACGAAGCTGCCCTCGGTACCACTGATCGAGTGCCGTCCGGCGTTGTTCGGCCGTGGTGTGGCTAGGCGTGAAGAGCAGCAATCGGTCACCGCCGACTTCGAAATGGGTGCGGCCGGTTCGCTCGACAACCTTCAATCGTTTGCGGAGACCCCAGACGTAGTGGGACTCTCCAGTGATCATCTCTCGTTCCGTCTGACGCGGCGCGGCCTTGAGGTGCTCGCGCTGACGCTTGATCCATGGCAGTCGCTGGATCACGGCGAGTCTGACCTGGTCGTCGTTCAGCCGCGTAGGTGCAGCGACCCGCACACGTCCGAGCGGTGGGTAGACGCCGATGTGGAGGTTCTTGATGTCCTTGTAGATGACGTCGATCTCTATGCCCCGAATGGTCAGGTAGGCACTAGCTGTACTCACGGCGCGCCTTCACCAGTTTGAAGAGTTCGTTGAGTCTGGCCTCGTCGAAGCCGTCGCCGAGGTTGGAGCGGATAGCGTTCTTGACCTTCCGCTCCTTGATCGGGTTGCCAACCCAAGCGTCGGGCTTGGTGTGCCGAACGACGGTGTCGATCTCGATCGCGAGGTGGTCGTCGGGGAAGAAGAAGTCGACTAGAGCGCGCTTCGCCCCGTTGTCAGCCCAGCTCGGGTACTTGGTGTCCGACTGTTTGCTGCCCAGTTGGTTGGCGGCGGCGAGCAACTTCGCAAGGTACTCCTGGTAATCGATGGCGTTCTGGCGTCGCTCCTCGATGATGGCATCAAGTAGCTCACTCATTCGGTCGTAGTACTTCGGGTTCATGGCGCGTTCGTCGATGATCACCTTGCGCATGTTGTTGGTGATCGTCTCGGCCACTGCTTCAGGGCTGTTCCTGATTCCCGCTGGCAGCTTGTCGATCGCACGTGCGCCGAGCTTGACGATGAGGTCGATGAGCCCGGTGTCCTGGAAGTTGGAGACTATCTCGGATGCGCTGGCCTGGATATAGGTGTCGAGGAGGAACCGCATACCGGCTTCGTACTGTTTGAAGTCGACGTCCTCACCGGCTCCAAGCTTCACCTCTGCGCGCACATCGACGTAGTGGGCGATCTCCTGCTTGATCGCTTCCGTCTCCGCCTCGCTGTATCCCGCTTCGGTCATCTCGTTGGCGAGGTTCGCGAAGGCCCGCGTCACGGCAGCGACTGCCTTGTAGAGCTCGACGCGCTTGGGTTCGTTGGCCTTGAGTTGCTCGGTGTTGCCTTGCTCCATCGCGCAGAAGTACTGCTGGTACTGCAGTGTGTTCTTCGGTGGGGCGACGGCCTCCACGAGGGCGCGGACGCGCTCCAGAGCGTCGTCTAGATCTTCGCGCGCCTTCTCGATGCGGTCGCTAAGCAGACCCTCGATGTCCTTCTTTTCGTAGCCGTCCAGAGCCCCCGAGGTGTAGTCGGTGATGGCGTCCTCGAGCGAGTTGAAGAGGTCTTGGTAGTCGATGATGTAGCCGTAGTCCTTGTCGTCACTATCCAGGCGGTTGACTCGGCAGATGGCTTGGAAAAGGCCGTGATCGCGCATCTTCTTGTCGATGTAGAGGTAGGTCGCGCTCGGAGCGTCGAACCCGGTGAGCAGCTTGTCGACCACGATCAGAAGCCGCATCTGGCCGGGATTCTCGACGAACTGCTTCTTGACAGCCTTCTCAAATTCCTCGACCTTGCCGACGGCGGTGTCCTCGGGTTCGTCAAAATAGTCCGCAAGCATCTTGCGATAGATGTCGTATTGACGGATCTTCTCGGTCTTGCCTTCGCCGGAGTCTTCTTTGGAGATGTCGCTCGCGTTGGGGACGTAGCTGGTGACGATGGCGCACTTGCCCTTGAAGCCGGCGTTGCAGAACAGCTCGTAGAACTTGCAGGCCTGGTAGATGCTTGAGCCGACGAGCATGGCGTTGCCGTGCCCATCCATCAGGCGGGGCTTGGTCTCCATGTCGAGCAGGATGTCGTTGACGATCTGCTTGGCCCGCGGCTCGCTGGAGACGACTTTCTGCATGGTGCCCCAGCGCTTCTTGAGCTCGGCCTTGGAGAGGTCGGTCATGCCCTTGGTCTTGACCTCGAACCACTTGTCTACCTGGGCGGGTGACGTGAGGTTCTGGTCGATGTTGCGGGCCTCGTAGCGAAGGTCCAGTACGACGCCGTCTTCGACGGCCTCGTCGAACTTGTAGGTGTGGATGAAGGAGCCGAAGGTCTCGATGCTGGTGGCCTTGTCGGCCTTGAGTAGTGGGGTGCCAGTGAAGCCGATGAACATCGCCTCTGGCAGGAGCTGCTTCATGGCCGTGTGCATCTTGCCGGACTGGGTGCGGTGGGCCTCGTCGACGAAGACGAAGACGTTGCCCTTGGCTCTGAAGTCCTTGGGAATCTTGGTGTTTAGCTCGGCGATGAAGTCCTCGTTGGCTTCCTCAAGCGCCTTCTCATCGTCGGAACCACGGAACTTGTGAACGAGGGAGCAGATGAGCCACTCCTGTGTCTGGTTCAGCGTGCCCAGAAGGTCTGCACCGCTCGACGTTCGGTAGATCTGCTCGTTGACGCCGTTGAACACCTTCTCGATCTGATCGTCCAGCTCCGTGCGGTCGGTGATCAGTAGGACCCTCGCATCGTCTTGGTGTTCCCGAATCCACTTGGCGAGCCAGACCATCGTCAAGCTCTTGCCGGAGCCCTGGGTGTGCCAGATGATGCCGCCTTCACGCTTAGCGATGCGGCCCTGTGTGGCCTTAACCCCGAAGTACTGGTTGTGTCGCGGGCCCTTCTTGACGCCCGCATCGAAGACGATGAAGTCGTGAATCAGTTCAAGGAAGCGGGTCTTGTCGCAGAGTTGTAGTAGGGCACGGTCGAGTGGATCGGCAACCTCTGACGGTTCCTTCCACTCCAGCCAGTATTTCTCAGGCGTGTCGATGACGCCGTAGCGCAGGCCCTCGACGTCGTTGCCCGCAAATACGAACTGGACGGTGGAGAAGAACGGGCGGATGAACTCGGGCTTCTGGTTGCCAATGCTCTGCCGGATGCCTTCGGCGACAGACACTTTGGATCGCTTGAGTTCGATGGTCGCCAGGGCGAGCCCGTTGACGTACAGCACCACGTCAGGGCGCTTCGTGTGCTGTCCCAGCACCGTGACCTCTTCGGCCACGACGAAGTGGTTAGCGTCGGGGTCTGCCCAGTCGATCAGCCAGACCGTATCGGTCTGCTCACCAACGCCGGGCTTGACCTTCACGCCATAGCGGAGCAGTTGGTAGACGTCTCGGTTCGCTTCATAGAGATCATGGCCGGCGCCGACAGAGGCGGCTTTGCCGAGCTGGTCGAGGGTTCGGGTGATCTGGTTGTCGTCGTAGCCGCGGGCCTTGAGGTTCTGAACTAGCAGGTTGGCCTCGATATTGGCGTTGCCCTCACGGTAGTCCCAATTGCCGAGGTACTCGTAACCGAGCTGATCGCAGAATAGCTTGACTACGCGTTCCTGAGCCTTGCGTTCAATCTGTCCAACGTCGCTCATACTGCTGCCTCCACTGGCAAGCGAACTCGCCCGCTCAGGAGCTGCTGCATCATGCCGGCCTTGATGTCACGAGCCTTCTGGAGACGGGCCGATAGCGCTGCAAGCTCGCGGTCGGCGTCGACGATCACCTCCGCGATGGCGTCTTGCTCGGCTCTCGAAGGGATCTCAACAGTGATGTCTTCCAGTGCACGACTGCTGATATGCACGACGGCATCGCCCTGGCCCGCGCGCGCCTTCTGACGGGCCACCGCAGGAAAATTGGCAAGGGTGGCAAGAAAGACAGCATTGAACGTGTCGCCCCGTAATACGACGATGTCTCCACCCGCGACCGCGGCGGCCTCACCCACGTACGCCACACACGTTCCAATTTCGGCCCGCGTTTCCCCCGATCCTGCAAACAGCAGGTCTCCCGGGCGAATGGGTAGCGCGGTCGCAGCGACACCGGGGCTGACGAATGAGCGCGTGGTCCGGGTGTAATTCCCGAATTCGGTGTACAGCTCGCCGTATCGGATGCAAGGAACCCCGGACGGACGTACATCATCGCGCTTGACACCACGACCCTTGTAGAAGGCTCCGAGTTCGCCGAGTGTGACAATCCTCCAGGAGTCTGTGAACCCAGGAAGGCGGGTGCGGCCGGTGAGGAGCTGCTGCAACAGGCCCTGCTTGATCGCCTGCTTCTTGGCGATGAGGCGTTCGAGTTCGGTAATCAGAAGGTCCGCATCAGACAATGCGCGAGCGATCGCCCGCTGCTCTGCGGAGGAATCTGGAACCGACACGGTTTCCCGGTGAAGATCGTTACGATTTACCCCCGGAACGCCGCTCTTGCCGCTATGGGTAGCGTAGTCAACCCGGTTGAGCATGTAGTAGACGAAGCGCTCGTCATTGCCATGAAAGTTCGACACCCAGAGCGTCGTATTTAGCGGCCAGAAGTCAACGTGCTCGAAAAAAACCTCGCCGATCGTTCCATATCGTCCGGTTACTACCCCGGGCGCCTTGACCATCGCGCGGTCATGCCAACCGCTCACTCCCGAGGAACTAACAATCGGCACCTGGCCGGGGCGACGAAGTCGAGCTGGAAGGTCGAATCCACGTTGAAGCGTTGCGACGTTACCGAGGTCAACCTCCCGCCAACCGGTCATCGGGCGACTCCCATCAATGCGAGATGTGCCGCGACCTTCGCTTCGAGCTTCTCAATCTCGGCATCGAGATCGCCCACGGTGTCGGCGTAGCGCCCTCCGAGCTGCTGGATGCGCGCGACGAGGTCGAGAGTGAGCGATTCGGCCTCACCAGCAACACGTCGGGTGACGGCCGCTCGCCATTTGTCATCCAGCACGAGACTCTTCACGTCGGCCTCCGTGAGGTCGCCGTACCTCTTGAGCGTGGCAAGATCGAGCTCGGCCTGCGCGTCCTTGGTCGCCTTCTTCGCTGCAGCTTCGGCGTCGTAGAGTCTGATCACGTGTGCCAGTGCCTCGATCTCTTCGGGGTCCGCCTTCTCGCGCTTGGCTACGCGAAGCCTGGCGGTCGCCAGCGCCTTGGAGATCTTGTCTTCATCCATCGCATCGGCAAGCAGGCCATCCTCAACGGCGTGCTCCTCGACGTACTCCTCCACGGCTCGGCCCGCGTCCTCGACAGCCAGCGTCAACTCGTCGACTCTCGCCTGCTCCTCCGCGAAACAGCGCGCCACGATCAGGGCGGGCGGGATGAGGTCCATCTTGTACTTCTGGGCGTTCTTGCCTGAGCCGATGACCAGGTCGGGCTCCTCAGTGAGCTTGCGGTCCTTGTCGTTGATGGTCAGGCGCGGTTTGGAAGCATCAGCCCAGCCATCGTTCATGAGCAGATAGACGTCGTCGTGCATGGTCTCTTGCCAATAGGTCATCAGCTGCTCGTAGACGTCGTACTCATCGAGGAGCGGCACCGTCTTGAAACGTAAGAGCAGGTCATCGCTAATGACGGCTATCAGATCCGCCGGCTGCGTGTGCTCATCGATGCCGGCGAGCGTGTCGCGGTGTGCCGCGAACCAGTCAGTGGCGAGCGTGTGCACTTCGTTGGCGAACTTCTGGAACTCGGTTGAATCAAGAATGGTCGGCTGGACCTCAGCGAGATCGATGGTCAGGTCGCCATAGCCGGGCCGGTTGAGAGTGAACAACTGGCTGCGCAGCGACGGGAAGGCTTCCCAGTAGGGGGCGAGCGCGTCGAGGTCGGTGTTCGGGATGCCTCCACGCAGGTGAGCGCTGAGGTCTTGTAGGTCCTCAGTCTCCGAGGAGTCGATGTAGCGCGGGATGTTGAGGTTGAAGTCGTTCTTCGGGTTGCTGATCTCGCTCATCGGCACCATCCGCGAGTAGCGCTCGATCTCGATCTGCTTGTTGAAGGTGTCGACGATCTTGTGCAGGTCCTGGCTGCGGAGGCGGTTCTTGTTGCCATCCTTGATGAAGCCCTTGGAGGCGTCGACCATGAAGACGCCGGTGCGTCCGACAGCGTTCTCCTTGTCGAGGATGACGATGCAGGCTGGGATGCCGGTGCCGTAGAAGAGGTTGGCAGGCAGTCCGATGACTCCCTTGATGAAGCCTTGCTTGAGTAGACGCGTGCGGATGGTTCCTTCGGCATTACCCCGAAAGAGCACACCGTGGGGAAGGATGATCGCGGCCTTGCCAGTGCTCTTGAGCGATTTCAATGCGTGCAGCAGGAAGGCGTAGTCACCGTTCTTCTCCGGCGGACGGCCGTACTCGAAACGGTCGTAGTCGTTCTCGAGGCCGTTGTTCCATGACTTCACCGAGAACGGCGGGTTCATGACGATGTAGTCGAAGGTCCGCAGCTGGTCACCTTTGGTGAACTGCGGGCTGGTAATTGTGTCGCCCTTCTCGATCTCCGCGATCTCGTTGCCGTGCAGGATCATGTTCATCTTGGACAGCGCCCACGTCGCGTTGTCCTTCTCCTGGCCGTAGATCGTCATGCCTCGCGGCGCCTCGGCGGCAGCCTTGAGGAGCAACGAGCCCGATCCGCAGGCTGGATCGTAGACAGTCTGGTCCTGGCGAGTTTCGCCGTCGATGCCGACCACCTTGGCGAGGATGCGGGAGACTTCGGCGGGCGTGTAGAACTGGCCCTTGCTCTTGCCTGACTCGGTGGCGAAGTGCCGCATCAGGTATTCGTAGGCGTCGCCAAGCAGGTCGTCACCCTCCGCGCGGGAGCCTCGGAAGTCGAGATCGTTGAAGATGGTCACGAGTTTGGAGAGGCGATCCTGCATCTCCTTGCCCTTGCCAAGCTTCTCTTCGTCGTTGAAGTCAGCCTGGTCGATGACATTGCGGAGGCCATTTGCCTCAGCAAGCTTGGCGATGATCTTGTTGAAGCGGTCGCCGATCTCCTTGTCGCCTTTGGCAGCGAGCATGTCGTCGAAGGATCCGCCTTCGGGCACATCGATCAAGGAGTTGCGGTCAGTCTTCGCCTTGTCGGAAACATACTTCACGAAGAGCAATGTGAGAATGTAATCCTTGTATTGCGAGGCATCCATGCCGCCCCGAAGCTGGTCGCAACTCGCCCAGAGAGATGCGTAAAGATCGGACTTCTTCAGTGCCACTGCTGGTCTTCCTAATGTTGTGTCATTACGCATATTCTGTATACCATTTATGAACATGCGTACGAAAATCGCCTAGCGAAGGGCCTTGCCAAAGGTCCATCCTCAGTATGGCAGAGCGGTAGATGGAGCGGACGAGTGCCTGAGCGCGTGTCGTGGGGTCCATGGGATGCGTTAGCAGTGGGCACCGACCGGGCGCATTGGGGATGTTCGCCTGCTTGAGGACTGTGGCCTTGGAGACGCCGACCTCGTCCGCTACGTAGCGTGTGCTCTTCCCCTGCTCGTACAGCTCAACGATCCGTGCACGGTCGCGGGCTGTGAGGCGTCGTCGCCCAGGCTGCCGGCGATCGTCGAGGCGAGCGGCAGGCGGCCGTAGCGCAACAGGGGTGTTGGCGGAGAATGAGGCGAGGGCTACCACAAGGCCCTCTGACTAGGTATTATGCTGGGTCAGATGGCCTGTTCTATGTCCACAGGCCCTGAGTTGCACACAAAATCACACACAAACCTCAGGCTTCTCCTGAACCCGAGCCCCGGCTCAGTCCCACTCATCCGATATGTGTCATCCATGCCATGGGAAAAGCCATGGTCAGAGACGCACTCCGTGAGGCCGGAGACGAGAAAGGCCGCTCGTTCGACCGGGTCTCGTGTCAGGATCAGGCCATGGATGCGCCGCGACCGCTGGTGGGCACCGCGCCGCTCGGGCTCCGCACGCTGTCGCGGCAGCTGGGGTGGGTCCTGCGTCGACGGCGCTTGATGGTGCTGCAGCTCGTGCTGGTCGTGCTGGCGGGTGTGAACGGCGTCCTCTGGTTCGGTTGGGCACTTCGTGCGTTGCTCGCGCCGGTGGTCGCGTTGATCGGCAGCGTGTTGCTCGTGCTGGTGCTGCGAGCCGGTCAGGTGTGGCTGTGCCGGCCGTGGACCGTCGGTTACTTCACCCGCGACGCGAGCCAACTGGTGCACCCGGTGAAACCCGGCGTCTGGCTGCTCTCAGACCACACCTCCCGGCGGCGGGGTCACGGCCATGGGGCAAAGCTCCGTCGCGTGGTGTTCCCGCACCTGGCCGCCGAGGCAGACCGCGTCGGGGCCACCATCGAGATGACGACCACGGTGCCTCAGTTGGCCGAGGCGTACCTCCGGGACATGCCGGGACTGCGCCTCGTCGACGAGGTGCCCGGGCGTCGGGGGTCGACCCAGTTCCGGCTGGTGCGCCCGCCCTGCGGGTTTGCGTCGTGAGGCGGACGAATCCGCGATACCACTGGCCGCAAGTTTCTGCCTGACAACTCGGCAAGACGAGACAAAGGCCAACTTCTCGGAAGGGACGCCAAATCAGACTCTGACGAGGGTGTTTGCGGGATACGGTCGCATCCCAAGAAGCATATGTTTGGGGATTTGCTCATGCCACTCGCTTCCACCTTGGAGGAGTACGCGTGCCCGAAGCCGCGTCCTCTGGGCACCGAGAAGACCTGGATCAAAGTAGACGAACGTCGTCTACGAAGACGTTCGCGAGCAGTATCTTCGCGGGTGGGACTATTGAGTGCCGTGTTTGGCCCCAGCCGTGGTCATTTCGGTGCGCTGGTGGCGGTCATCCACCTGGCGCCTGCGTGGCTGCTGCGCGAGTCTGCTCGACGATGCCTACCGTCTCTGGGGGAGGCTGATGCGAAACTCTGACCCGCGCGCGGGCGAGGCGACCTCCACGGTCCCGCCGTGGTTCCTGATGATGGCTGCGACGATCGCCAGGCCGAGGCCGGTGCTGTCTGCCCCAGCGTTCCTGGCCCGGCCCGAGTCGGCTCGCGTGAAGCGTTCAAGCACCCGGGGACCGAGTTCGACCGGGATGCCCGGCCCGTCGTCAGCGACAGTAAGGCGCAGTTGATCGTCAGAGGTCAGCCGGGTCGCGACCTTTGTCCCCGGTGGGGTGTGGACGGCCGCGTTCAGGAGGATGTTGCCCACTGCGCGACGCAGCAGATCGCCGTCGCCGAGAGTGACCGCGGACTCGGGGGCTTCCAGCGACCAGGAGTGCTCCGGGTGTGCCGACCGCATCTCGGCCACGACTCCTGAGACGATCGGGGCCAGATCCACCGGCACCCGGGTGCGCTCCTCAGGGGAGGAGTCGAGTCGTGCCAGGAACAGCAGGTCCTGCACCAGGCGCGTCATTCTCTGAGCCTCGAGGTCGATCCGCGACGTGGCGTAACTCACCGGCTCGGGGAGATCGTCCCTGAATCGCCGAAGCAGTTCGGAGTAGCCGGCGATGGATGCGAGAGGGGTCCTCAGCTCGTGCGACGCGTCCGCCACGAACTGTCGCAACGTGGTCTCGCTCTCCTGCCTCGCAGCGAGGGCGCTCTCGACGTTGTCGAGCATCCCATTGATCGCCGAGCCGACCTGGCCCGCCTCGTTGTCCTGGTCGGCGTCGGCATCGCTGACGCGGGTGGCGATGCTCACGTCACCAGAAGACAACGGCATCCCGGAGATCTCGGTGGCGACCGCGGCGACGCGACTCAGCGACACGAGGGTGCGGCGCACCGCGTATCCGACCGCCAACCACGCCAGGAAGGCGCACACGCCGCCGATGACGATCCCCATCAGGAGCAGCGTCGACGCGCTCCGATCGAGTTCGTCCAGAGGGATGCCCCAGTAGGCGCGCCCGGCCGAGACCCCTTGAGCGGTGAGGATGTTCACGGGCCTGCCGACAACCCGGTACCTCCCAAGTTCTCCGAGCGACAGGCTGCGCTTCTGATCGAGGGACACCGCAGACAGCGCGTCGCTGACCGCGTCGGGAAGGGCGTGCACTCCGCTCTCGTCGAGGATCACCCCGTCCGGGGTGCCGTCGGTCGTCAGGATGGCGATGGTCCCCAGCGGCTGCCCCGGCAGGTCGAGTTGCCGCCCCGGGCCGCCGCGCCCATGCGGATCGGCTTCGAGCGAGCGCGCCATCACCTCGTCGAGGCGGGCATCCAACTGCCGACGGGCCGAGTCGCTCGAAACGCCGACCGTCACCGCGATCGCGAGGAACCCGCACGCCGGGTGCGGGTTCGGATGGGGGAGGGCTCACCCCTCTGGCCACCAACTCAGTGCGGCTGCGGGCCCGATGCTTACGCAGCACCGCGCCGACATGCTTCTCGACGGTCTTGACGGAGATGTTCAGCCTGGTCGCGATCTGCTTGTCCGCGAGTCCCTCGCGCAGCAGCTCGAGCACCTCCCGCTCCCGTGCCGTCAACGGGTCGCCGAGCGGCACGTCGCCGAGTTGGCGCAGGATGCCGCTGAAGACCAGCACGTCGCCCTGGGCCGCTGCCACGACGGCGCGCCCGAGTTCGGTGGCGTCGGCGTCGCGCGGCACGATGCCCCGCACGCCGGGCATGACCCACTCGCGCATCGGGTTGGTCGGCTCATCGAGATACACGATCAGGGGGAGATCCGGGTCGGTGCCGTGCAGCGCCGCGATCAGGTCGATGTCGGCCTCGCGCGCCATCCGCGACCCCAACAGCACCACATCGGGGGCCAGCAGGGCGATGGCCTCGACGGCGGCCGCAGCCTCCCCGATCTCCGCGACCACCTGCACGCCCGGCTCCCGGTGGCCGAGCAGGCCGACCAGCCCCGCCCGCATCGCGGGCTGGTCGTGGACGATCACCACGCGCTGACGTGGGGCGCCGAGCAGCGCGTCCGGTGAGGCACGGTAGGGCAGGTCGGCGCGCACCCTGGTGCCCCAGCCCGGCGTCGAATCCAGTTGGACGACGCCGCCCAGTTGGGTCGCCCGCGCCACCAGTCCCGCGAGACCCCTCCCGACGGGGCGGCCGTGCGTGCGGTCGAAGCCGCAGCCGTCGTCCTCGACGATGACGGCGACCGAGTCGCTCAGATACACCAGCCCGAGGCGGACCTGGGTCGCACCGGCGTGCTGGGCCACGTTCGTCAGGCTCTCCTGGACGATCCGCAGCAGTTGGGAGGCAACCTCCGGCTCAACTGGTTGCGGGTCGCCGAAGATCCGAAGCGTCGTCTGGGCGCCAGCGATCCCATTCGAGTTCCAGGCGCAGAGCCTCCGACAGTGGCTGCCCGTCCAACGCCTCGAGCCGCGCCCAGGCGGCCCGCCTGCCGTCCGCGAGCACCGCCTCCGCCGAACGACGCGCCTCGCGCAGCGCCCCGGCGACGTTGTCCCCGGCAGCGGCGGCCTGTTCGGCGTCGCGGAGCCGGACCAGCACCGTGGCGAGGCCGCGGCCGAGCGCGTCGTGCAGGTCGAGCATCGCCCGCTCGCGCTCGGCGAGCACCGCTGCGGTCTGTGCCTTGGCGTCGGCCTCGGCATGCAACCGGGCGTTGGTCATCGCGATCGCCGCGTGGGTGGCGAAGCGCTGCAGCAGTTCGACGTCCTCGTCGCTGAAGAGGCGCTGCGCGTCGGCGGCGAAGACCACCAGCGCGCCCGTGACCCCCGAGCGGGTCAGCACCGGGGCACCAACGACCGCCCGGTCGAACAGTTCGCTCCCAGGGGCGAGGTGGCCTCCGGGCACATCGGCGTAGTGCCGGAACGAGACGGCGCGCCTGGTCCGCACCACGATCCCGGTGACGCCCTCGCTGAGCGGGAACTCGCGGCCGGCCTGGCAGCCGGCGGCCAGGTCGACGACCTTGCGGTAACCCGTGTTGTCCGGGGTGACGAGGCTCAGCGAGCCGCTCTCGCAGCCGAGCAGCGTCACGGCGCTGCCCAGGACCAGTTCGAGGAGCGGTTCCAGGCGGGTCTCGATCGCGAGATTGCTCGCGACGCGGCTCAGCGTCTCGAGTGACGCGCGGTCGCCCGGTACGCCGCGGGCCTCGGGTGCTGCCTCCATCGCCTGCTCCTCACCCGCGTCATGCTACGAAGCGGCCGCGCGGCGGGAGTCGATGACGAGGGAGACTACCCGTGGCGGGTGATCCCCGGTCGAGCGAGACTCGGTCAGGGCCGTCGCCAGGCGTCGAAGTCCTCCCGGGTGGCGTAGGAGGTCTGGGTGCCGCGCTTGGTGACCGAGTTGGCCGCGTAGGCGTTGGCAGCGACCAGTGCGTCGCGCACCGTCGCCCCGTGGGTCACTTCGTGTGCGAAGCATCCAATGAACGCGTCGCCCGCGCCGGTGGAGTCGAGCGCATCGACCGCGTTGTCCTGGGGGATCAGTACCTCGCCGTCGGGGCTGACCCACAGCACGCCGCGGGAGCCGAGCGTGACGATCACGTTGCGGCAGCCCTTCTCGATCAGCGCGGCGGCCGCGGCGGTGATCTCGTTGGTGGTGCCTGCTGGCATCCCCGTCAGGGTCGCCAGTTCGGTCTCGTTCGGGACGAAGTACTCGCACTGTGCGACCCGGGCGTAGTCGAGTCCGTGCGTCGCAGGCGCGGGGTTGAGCAGCACCGGCACGTCGAGGCGCGCGGCGAGGTCGATCGCGGCGTGCACCGTCTCGATGGGGATCTCCAGTTGCACCACGATCAGGCGGCACCGGGCGATCTCGGCCTCCGCCGCCTCGAGATCGGCGGGCGTCAGGGCTGCGTTGGCGCCCTTGACGATGATGATCGAGTTGCGCGACTGCTCGTCGACGAAGATCGGCGCGACACCGGAGGTGCCGGGGGTCGGGAGCACGAACGTGGTGTCGATGCCGTTGGCCTCGAAGTTGGCGACGGTGTTCGCCGCGAACAGGTCGTCGCCGACGCGGGTCACCATCAGCACCTCGGAGCCGAGCCGGGAGGCCGCGACCGCCTGGTTTGCGCCCTTGCCCCCGCAGCCGAGCGCGAAGTCGGGCGCCTCGATCGTCTCGCCTTCCGTGGGCATCCTGGTGATGTAGCTGATCAGATCCACCATGTTCGACCCGATGACGGCGATGTCCATGTGTGCCTCCCGCGACGCTGCAGCCCGGCCGGATCGCCGGTCAATCCCGATCCTACTGGGCGCTTTCCCGGATCCTGGTCCGGGTGCTCCACTCCTCGACCCAGTCGGGAAGCGTCAGGTCGGCGGGCGCGGGCCCCGTCAGCGCCAGCAGTTCCTCGATGCTCACGCTGCCCCCGCTCTTCTTCAGGAAGCGGGCCTTGACGATGGCGTTGGCGTGGATGCGGCCCTCGCGTCGGAAGGTCTGCTCGACGTAGACGGCGCGGTCGTCGAAGCCGATCACGCGCGTGACCAGGTCGAAGCCCTGCAGCGGATTGAGGGAGCGGCGGTAGGTGATCGTCTGGGCGGCGACCACGGGGTACCAGCCGAGCTTGTTCAGCCGTGGCCACAGGCCTGCGCGGAGCATCAGGTCGACCCGGCCGAGATCCATCAGCGACAGGTACTTGCCGTTGTTCATGTGCAGCAGCGGGTCGAGATCGGTCGGCGCGACCCGCATCGGCGTGACCGCCTCGTCCCAGATCCCGATCGGACTCCTCCGGCGGTGCGTCAACAGGATCCACGCCAGTCGCAGCAGCAGGTTCACGGGCACGCTCCTCGTCCTCGACAACGAGTCGAACCATACAAGCCACCCGCGGCCACGCGTCCGGCGTTGCGCTGCTAGGTTGTGCGCGTCATCAACGAGGAGACGCCATGCCGGAAGCGGCCAGCCTGACAGACAAGCGGATGAGACTGCGCTACGCGGGCACCTGCCGGTTGTGCGGGATCGAACTTGAGGCGCGCACAGACGCGATCTACGAGCGGGCCCTGAAGACGGTGCGGTGCGTGACCTGTCTGCCGAGCCCGGACGCCGACCCGGGGACGCGCCTCGCCGACGAGGTTCAGACCCATCCGCACGAACCGCACCGGGCCGCCGGCGAGGCAGGGACCGTGCCGCGGCGAGCCCTTGACGACTGGCCCCAGGCGCAGCACCAGACGGAGCGACCGCCGGTCGCTGAGGCACCAGAGCCGTCTCCGCACCAGGAAGGGGCCGCCTCGCTGCGCGCGCTGCCGCACCCCGAGCCGGTCACCCACGATGCTCCCGCAGCGCCCGCCGCCGACCTGGGCAGCGTCGCCGGTGCCTCCGCGCGGCGCGAGTACGAACGCCGCAAGGCCCGCGACGAGCAACGGGTCCGCGACGAGTGGGGCCGGCTCGCTCCCGTCGCGCTGTTCCTGCGCGACGAGAAACAGTCCACGAAGGCCTGGGCGACAGGCGCCGTCGGCGAGGAGAAACTGGGCAAGGCCCTCGACGCGCGGTCCGGCCCGAACTTCCGCACGCTGCACGACCGGCTGATCCCCGGCAGCAGGGCCAACATCGACCACCTGGTGATCACGCCGTCCGGCATCTGGGTGATCGACGCGAAGCGGTACAAGGGGCGGCCCGAGTTGCGCGTCGAGGGAGGCCTGCTGCGTCCCGTGACCCGCACGCTCGTGGTGGGACGACGGGACGCGACCAAGTTGCTGGCCGGCATGCACAAGCAGTTGGCCGTGGTGCGCGAGGTGGTGGGCGAGCAGGTTCCCGTCAGGGGAGTGCTGTGCTTCATCGACGCCGACTGGCCGCTGATCGGACGCTCGATCCTCGTCGACGGGAGGGTCCGCTGAAGGTTTGGTTGACCTCCGGGTTTATGCCGCCAGTGTAGCGGCTGGG
>JAQDQK010000037.1 GCA_027658995.1 Propionibacteriaceae bacterium AM104-82 | reverse complement strand
CATGCGCCCTCCCCAGCTGCGTCGCATCCGGGAAGCGAGCAGGCGGGATCGATGCACGGGGCGTCTTCGTCCACTGTCAGGGTGGCATCGACCAGTGCCGTCAGCGCCTGCGCCAGGTGCGAATCGGCGATCTCATATCGTGTCCGACGACCCTCGGGCTCGGAGACGACGATCCCGCAATCGCGCAGGCATGCCAGGTGGTTGGACACGTTCGGGCGTGTCAGGTCCAGATCTCGGGCCAGTTCCGCCGGGTAAGCGGGATGGTCGAGCAGGGTCAAGATGATCCGGGATCGAGTGGGGTCGGCCAGTGCACGACCCAGGCGGTTCATCACGTCGAGACGCGAAGCAATAGTCAGCATGGACTGAACTATACAGCGCGCACTGAACACTCGGTCACAGGCGTCAGCCCAGATCGCATGCCCGTAAGGGGAACCCTCACCGGACACCACCGCTACTTATCGAGAGGAACGACTGTGGATCGCATCGGTTGGTGGCGTGCTTCTGAGAGCGCTCAGTGGCCGATGAGGAGGGCTTCTCTGGCGGCGTCGACGAGCTCTGGGGAGAGGGTGTAGAGGTCGTTGATGGTCTGAACGCGTTCGATCTGGGTGATCAGGCGATCGAGGAGTCGGAAGTTGCCGGCGGTGATGCGGGCGATGGTGGCCAGGGCGGCGGCGTGGGCGATCGGGTCGTGGTCGGTGTTGTGCTGTGCAGGGAGGCGCGCGGAGAGGACAGCGGTGAGCTCGTCGGGTCCGAGGGGCCGGTACTCGTGGGCGAAGCCGATGCGGCTGTAGAGCTGGGGGTAGCGGGCGAGGCGTTTCTCGATGCCGGGCATGCCAATGAGGATGACGCCCATGTGGTGGCGGTCGTAGTAGTCGCGGACTTGCTCGAGGCCCGCGCTCTTGAGCCTGTCGGCTTCGTCGATGATCAGGAGCTCGGTGCGCCCGGAGGAGCGTGAGGCGTCGTAGAGGTAGGGGTCGACGAGGCCGAGCTCGGCGTAGTCGATCGCGTAGGAGATCGCCTGGCAGGCTCGGGGCAGTCCTTGGTCGATCTGCTTGACGGTGGCGGCCACCGTGGGGGTGTAGAACGCGGTGCGTGCTTCTAGGACGCGCGGCGGTACGGGCCCGACCGCGTCGGCGACCACGGACTGCCACTGTTCCCAGTCGTCGACGCCGGCGTAGTGGCGGGCTGAGAGTGTCTTGCCTATCCCGGGTGGGCCCCAGCACAGTCCGATGTAGCGGTGGGTGCGCACGGTGTCGGCGAACTCGGTGAACCGCCGGTGCTCGCGGGTGCTGTGGAAGGCCGGTGCGGGGTGAGGGTGCGGGGCGGGGGAGTTGACCTCGTCGAAGGTGCCGGTGAGGAACCGCCGGCCGTCGTCGTCTTTGCCGAGCACGGAGAGCTTGTTAGTCGGTGGCATACAGACGCAGTCCATGTCGTGGTCGGGGCTCAGGAGCCGGTGGCGGTGCTGTGTCGTCGGTGCTGCCTGCTGGTGGGGTGTAGCGGGTGTCGCCGGGGAGGGCGCTGGCGAGGGTGCGGTGTTGGCGGAGCTGGTGCTTGAGGTCGCGGCGGCGTTGGCGGCGGGCGGCTTGGAGCTGGTCGAGGGAGATTGACTCGGCGGATAGCTCGGGGGCGATCGCCCGGCACAAGAACTCGTCGTTGAAGTACACGCGGATCTCCCCGACGTCGCGCGGGTTGAAGCGGACGGTGACCTGCTCCCCGACGTAGGCGGCCAGGACTGTGGACAGGTAGCGGGTCGAGGCGAACTGGATGCCGTCGCGCTGGACCTTGCGGGTGGTGGCCGCGGTGAGCAGGAGCAGGTCGAGATCTTCGGGGTGGGCGGGGCTGCGCGGGATGAAGCCGCTCGCGCTCCACCGGTCGTTGGGCCCCTGGTGGGTCTGGGAGTGAGGGCGGGTGTTGTACTCGGCGACGACGTACTGCTCGACGATGACGTCGAGGTCTTCGAGCGTCAGCGCCGGGGTCGTGACCGGGGCACCGTTCGTGCCGTGCGGGATGTACCCGGGCAGGTGCGGCAGGAGCTCGGTGGTGACGGTCCGGTAGAACCGTTCGATCTTCCCTCGACCCTGGGGGACCCCGACTCGGGAGTGGATCAGCCGGATGTGGGTGTCCAGGCAGACCTGCTCGAGGCGAGCGGGGGTGAAGTCCGAGCCGTGGTCGCTGTAGAGGACCTCGGGCAGCCCGCAGACCGGCCAGCCCGGGTTCGTCTTGGCGTTGACGGCCTGGTGCAGGGCGAGCGCCGTCTGCTCGGCCGAAGGTGCGCCGAGGAAGAGGGTGTAGCCGGCCACGGCGCGGGAGTAGTCGTCCAGGACCACAGTCAGCCACGGGCGCACCTGGGTTCCCTTGGCGCCGAGGATCGCCACGTCTAGGAGAGTGTGGTCGACCTGCCACTGCTCGTTGGGTCGCTCGGCCGAGCGCCGCAGCACCAGCTCGAACCTGTCCCGGTACCCCGCGTCCCCGTGCTCGGCCAGAGCGCGCAGCCCGGGATCGATCCCGGTGACCAGGCTCCGGACGCTGGAGTAGCTGGGGGCAGACAGGCCGCGGTCATGTGCGATCCCAGCAACGCGGCGGTGGACGAACGCCACTGTCGGAGCCGGCTTTGCCAGGGCGAGCGCTTCGACTATCTCGATCAGCTCTGTCGGGATGCGGCGCCGGCCATGATCGCTGCGTTGGCGCCGAGCGAGGCCGTGCGAGGTGGAGTCAGCCCGGTAGGCGCGCGCCCAGCGCGAGAGGGTGCGCAACGAGACACCCGACTCGGCTGCCAGCCGCGTCCATGGGACACCGTTGTCGTGCTGGCGCAGGAGAGCGATCTTGTCTGAGACCTCCCACCGCGCAGGCACGTCCCCTCACCTCACATCGGCCGTGCGTCTTGGGCGAGGTGACGGTAGATCGTGCCGCGCGAGACACCGAACGTCTCAGCGATCTGCTGGACCGTGTAGGACTTCTCGTCGTACATCGCCCGGGCCTGGCGCGCCTTGGTCGCCGTCATCTTGAACCGGCCGCCGCCCTTGCGACCTCTCGCTCGGGCGGCGGCAAGACCGTCCTGGGTGCGCTCGACGATCAGGTCATGCTCGAACTCAGCGATCGCGGCGAGCATGTGGAAGAACAGGCGGCCACCCGGTGTCGTGGTGTCGATGCCCTGAGACAGCGCCTTGAGACCGATGCCTCGCTGCTGGAGGCTCTCGACGACTTCCTTGAGGTTGCGCACCGACCGCCCGAGCCGGTCGAGCTTGGTCACCACGAGGGTGTCACCTGAGCGCAAGTAGTCCAGAGCGTCGTCGAGCGCGGGTCGCTTGGCCAGCACTCCCGAGGCGTGCTCGACGAACACCTTCTCGCACCCCGCGGCGGCGAGCAGGTCTGTCTGCCCGTCCGGGTTCTGCTCCCGGGTCGAGACGCGCGCGTATCCGATCGAAGCCATGACCCGAATGTACCGCCAACGTCCCTCGCGGTACATAGGTCTCGGACACGGGCCATGAGACACGACGCGCCGATCTGGACGCTCGCCTGCCGTGGTGTCTCATGGACGGTCGTCCGCGGGACCAGTTGGACCCGGTAGCTGCCGTAACTTTTGACCTCGAGGGAGATCTCGCCGCCTGGGGAAGTAGTGAACTCTCCGATGCTGCCGCTGTGTTCGCTAAAGCGGCGTCACTCGCCGGGCCGCTCGCGGAGCATGAGGAGCACTCCGGTGATCGCGACCGCGACGATCACGATGTCCGCAACGTTGCCGATGAACCAGGTGCCGTATGCCAGGAAGTCCACGACATGACCTTGGGCAAACCCTGGCTCGCGGAAGAGCCGGTCGCCGGTGTGCGAGGCGGCGGCTCCACCGAGCGCACCGATCACGATCGCCCACCTAGGTCGCCGGACACGCAAGGCGAAGACGACCGCGGTGACCGTAGCAACGACGGCCGCCAGAGCGAACACCGGGGTGGAGCCTTCGCCGAAGGAGAAGGCCGCGCCGGGATTGTAGGCAAGTTGCAAACCCAACAGGTTGCCGATCAAAGGGACGCGTTCGCCCTCGGTAAGTGTGGCTTCGGCCCAAGTTTTGGTCCCCTGGTCGACGAGGACTACCAACGCGCCGAGCGTGAACGCTCCCACGGTGAGTTGCCAGCGCCGCGGCGGGGGAACTTCTCGTGCTTCGGGCTCGTGGCCGGTCTCGCGCGACGTCATGCGAAGACCTCCGAGAGCCGGAGGACGACGCCGGACTCGATCAGGATGAACAGCCCCAGTCCGATGAACACTGCGGGGACAAGCCAATGCTCGACCCGTTCCAACGCATCGGTGACGGCCTCGTGCGTTCCGATCAGCCGTCCCGCGCCGCACCAGACGGCCACGAGGAGGAGGAACACTCCAATCATGACCACGACGTCAGCGGGTGCGCTGGTGCGAAAGATCGGCGTGTAGAGGGAGATGTTGTCGGCACCATTGGCGATCGTGATCCCGGCGACGCCCCACAACCCGACTGCAGTGATCTTTGCTTCACCATCGTCATCAGCCTGGTTGCGGCGTAGCCCCCGCGCGAGCGTCCAGATGCCGATGGTTAGAGGGATCAGCCCAAGGAGCCCGACCCAGGAGTCTGGGATGATCGTCAAGCCCAAAGCGGCCACCACGCTGACCACGACGAGGGTGATGAACCCGAGGTACTGCCCCGCGACGATCTGCCATGGTCTTGGCTTTCCCCGACGAGAGGCGAGGAACAGCACCACGAGCACGACGATGTCGTCAATGTTGGTGGCGGCGAACAGGCCGATCGGAATTTGTCAAGGTAGTTGAGGCCGGTGGGTGTTAGGCGGCTAGCTCGATGCCGGTGTTGTCGGCGGGTTGGTTGATCCAGGCCGTCGGTGGGATGGCCAGGATCTTCGGATCGCGGTTGGTGGCGAATCGTTCGGGGTTGCGGGCGCGGGCGGCGGCCAGGACGAGAGCCCGCTCGCCAGCCTTCGCCGCGGCGAGGCCGTAGTGGACGTCAGCGGGGGTGTTCAGTCCGATGCCGGTGTGGTGGTGGTGATGGTTGTAGCCGGCGACGAAGTCGGCCATGAACGACCGGGCGTCAGTCAGGGAGCCGAAGCGTTCGGGGAACACGGGCGCGAACTTCAACGTCTTGAACCACGCTTCGGAGTAGGGGTTGTCGTTGCTCACCCGGGGCCGGCTGTGTGACTTGGTGACCTCCAGGTCCGCCAGGAGCGCCGCGACGGTCTTGGACGTCATGGACGTGCCCCGGTCGGCGTGCACGACCTGCGGGATGCCGTGGACCCCGAAGATCTCCTTCATCATCTCGGCCGCCAGGACGGCGGACTCGGCCGCGTGCACGTGCGCGCCGACGATGTAGCGGGAGTAGATGTCGATCATCACGTAGGCGTCGAAGTAGGTGCCCTTGATGGGCCCGGCGAGCTTGGTGATGTCCCACGAGTAGACCTGCCCGGGGGCGGTGGCGACGAGCTCGGGGATGGTCCGGGCCGGGTGGCGGGCCAACCGGCGGCGCTCCTTGATCTGCGCGTTCGCGGTCAACACCCGGTAGATCGTGGAGATCGACCCCAGATACACGCCCTCGTCGAGCAGGTGGGCGTAGATCTGGATCGGGGGCAGGTCCACGAACCTGGGGCTGTTCACGACCGCCAGGACCTCGGCCCGTTCCGCGTCGGTGAGCTTGTTCACCGGCACCCGGGCCCTGGTCACCACCGGGGTGCGGGGGCGGCGGGTCGCGGTCGCCCGCGACACCCCGACCAGGATCGCCGCGGCCCGGGTCGGGACCCCCGCACCGGTCAGCTCACGGTAGGTAGCCATCAACGCGTGGTGTGCTCGGAGTCGTCCCGCGATCTCTTGGTAAGCACGTCCAAGAGATCGTGTGCTTTTCCCATGATCACCAGCGCCGCCTCGGTCGTCACCAACCTCCGCTCGGCCTTGTCGAGCTGACGGCGCAACCGGGCGATCTCCGCCTGCTCGGCCGACAGCCGCCCGATCTTCTCCCCAGGTTGTTTCCCCGCGAGGACCCCTGCGTCACGCATCCGGCGCCACTCGCTGACCAGCGAGGAGTACAACCCGTGCTCGCGCAGGTACGCACCGCCCAGGCCGCTGGCGACGGCCACCTCGTAGGCGGCCAGGTGGTCAAGCTTCTGCGCCGAGGAGAACGACCTCCGCGAGGTCGGACCCCCCGAACGAGGTCCGGGACTGGGCATACGACCATCGTCGCGCACCGCGATCAAAGACGAACTCATGATGATTGGACTCCTGGTTCACGCCCCACGCTGGCGGACTTGCTATGAACCACCGGCCTCAACTCATCCTGACCCGTAGGGGATCGCCGACCCGATGGTCGCAAGCATCAGCTGCCGATCTGCGGCGTATGGGTTCGGGCGGCGCGCAGGCCGTTGAGGATCACGATGACCTCGGCGACTTCGTGAACCAGGACCACGGCAGCGAGCCCCAGGACACCGAAGAGGGCGAGTGGGAGCAGCGCGGTGATGATCAACAGAGACAGGATGATGTTCTGGTTGATGATGCGGCGACCCCGACGGGCGTGGTCAAACGCTCTGGGGATGAGACGCAGGTCGTGGCCGGTGAACGCGATGTCGGCGGACTCGATCGCGGCGTCCGATCCGGTCGCGCCCATCGCGATGCCGATGTCGGCTGCCGCGAGAGCGGGCGCGTCGTTGATGCCATCGCCGATCATCGCGACCGGTCCTGCCTCGGAGAACGCTCCGATCGCGGCGGCCTTGTCTTCAGGGCGCAGTTCTGCGCGGACGTCGACGATCCCCGCCTGGGCGGCAAGGGCCTGCGCTGTGCGGGTGTTGTCGCCGGTGAGCATCGTCATTCCGACCCCCTGGCTTGCGAGGGTACGGACGACCTCGGGGACCTCGGGGCGTAGTTCATCTCGGACGCCGATCGCGCCGACTGGCGCTCCGTCTCGGTGCACGATCACGACGGTCATGCCTTGCTCTTCCAGTCCCTCGACCCGGTCGCCGAGCTCACCGGCGTCGAGCCAGCGCGGGCTGCCGACGGTGATCGTCGAACCATCGGCGGTGCCTTCGATGCCGTGCCCCGCCTGCTCAGTCACATCCGCCGCTGCCGTGACGCCCGGGGCGGCGGCGGTGATCGCCGCGGCGAGAGGATGAGTGCTGTGGTGCTCCAGCGCAGCGGCCCATGCGAGCACCTGTGCCTCGGTCAGGCCGTCGACGGTGAGGACCGCGGTGACGGCAGGCTCGTTGCGGGTGAGAGTGCCGGTCTTGTCAACGGCCACGTGCCGGACGGTGCCGAAACGCTCGAAGACCGCTCCAGATTTGATGATCACTCCGAACTTGCTCGCCGCGCCGATGCCGGCGACGACTGTCAGCGGGACGGAGATCGCTAGTGCGCAGGGCGAGGCTGCCACCAGCACCACGAGGGCGCGCGTTGTCCACAGCTCTGGATCGCCCAGCAGCGAGCCGATGATTGCGACCAACGCAGCAAGAATCAGGACACCAGGGACGAGCGGTCGGGCGATCTTGTCGGCTAGGCGGGCACGTTCGCCCTTCTCGGTCTGCGCCTTCTCGACCAGCTCCACGATCGTGGTGAGCGAGTTGTCGGTGCCCGCCGCGGTCGCCTCGACTTCCAGTGCGCCGGTGCTGTTGATTGCGCCAGCCGAGACTGCGTCACCGGGCTCGACCTCGACCGGGATCGATTCGCCCGTGATCGCCGAGGTGTCCAGGCTGGAGCGTCCCGCCCGGACGACGCCATCGGTCGCGATCCGCTCTCCCGGGCGGATCACCATGAGCTGGCCGACGGTCAGGTCTTTCGCCGCGACCTCGACGGAGGCTCCGTCGCGCAGCACGGTCGCGGTGTCCGGCACGAGCTTCAGCAGCGCCCGCAGACCACCGCGGGCGCGATCCATCGCCTTGTCTTCTAGCGCCTCGGCGATGGAGTACAGGAACGCGAGTGCGGCCGCTTCCTCGACGTAGCCGAGGATGACCGCGCCGATCGCACTGATCGTCATCAGCAACCCGATGCCGATCCTGCCCTTGAAGAGCCTGCGGACCGCGCCAGGTGTGAAGGTCGACGCGCCCAGCAGCAGGCCGATCCAGAACAAGACCAGAGCCACGGTCTCAGCCCCGGACCGCTCAGAGATCAGACCACTGAGAAAGGCGACACCGGAGAAGATCGGAACCAAGACACCGCGGTCCTTCCACCATGGCCGCTCCGCGCCCTCAACCTCCTCGCCCGTCGGCGTCGCACTCTCGTGCTCGCACCCACACGCCGCGCTCATGCACCCGCTCCAGTCCCGCAGCAGCCCGGCACCGTGCACGTCGAGTCCACGCAGGGAGCCTGCTCGTCCACGGCGAGTGTCACGTCCACCAGAGCGACGAGGGCCGCAGCGAGATGTGGGTCGGCGATCTCGTAACGAGTCTGCCGTCCTTCGGGCTCTGCGACGACGATCCCGCAGTCTCGCAAGCACGTCAGATGGTTCGACACGTTCGAGCGAGTCAGCTCCAGCTCGTGCGACAGCACAGCCGGGTAGCTCGGGCTATCAAGGAGGGTCATCAGGATCCGGGAGCGCGTCGGGTCCGCCATGGCCCGGCCGAGCCGGTTCATGACGTCGAGGCGCGAAGCAATAGTCAGCATGTGCTGAACTATACAGTGCTCGCTGACCTTTTGTCAGTCTGGCTATCCGCCACGGAACACGCGAGAGGTCGCAACTTCAGCTGCGCTCAGGCGACCGACGACTCCGCCCTGGCAAGGTCGACGCAGCACACCGAGGGCGTGTCGAGCCTGTCTGGGTTGTCCAGGCCTCGCAGATGGCGACGGGTCTGCCCGTGCTCACCGCGCACGTGGTGGTCGATGCCGCGTGCTTCTACGACTGGCACGTCACTTCCGAATCCCTCGGTATAGTTCAGCGAACGTTGACCTATGGGCCTGGCAGAACGCCGGGAACCAGACCTGGAGGCCACTCTGACTCGCAGTCGGCAGATCTCTCTTGCACTCATCGCGGCGGCCTGATCGCTCTCGTCGTCGCTGTACTGCTCACCCGACCGGACTCTTCGTCGCCCGGCGCGGACGCTCCCCAGGGTTCACTCGAGAATCTGGTCCGTCCCGACAGCCCACGCATGACCGATGGTGATCAGGTTCAGCTGGTGGAGTTCCTCGACTTCGAGTGCGAGGCGTGCATCGCCCTGTACCCCCATGTGGAGGACATCAAGGACCGGTACGGCGACCGTGTCGAGTTCGTCGTGAGGTACATGCCTCTTCACGTGAGCTCGGTCAATGCTGCCTTGGCCGCTGAGGCTGCAGGCCGGGGTTACTCTCGCCGCCATCTTCGTCCACTGGCTCATCTGGGTGAGCCTGTATCGGATCGGCGCGTTGTGCCCGTACTGCATGGCCGTGTGGGCGGTCGCCATCCCACTGTTCGTGATCGTCACCCAACGAAACCTGCGCCTGCTGCCAGGCCAGACCGGCTCACGACGGGCCTGTACGGGCACGTGGGTCCACGCCTACCAGACTCCAGCCCTGGTCGGTTGGTTCCTCCTGGTCGCCGCGTTGAGCGCGGTGCGCTTCTGGGACTACTGGATCACACTCCTCGCCTGATCGAGGTCCTTCCTCACGTCCGACATGTCGATGTCCACGTACGTCGAGGTCAACGCGTGCTGCGGGCCGCCGACCTCACTCCAGAGCTCGTCGACGCTGCCACAGAAGCCCTCCTCATGAGCCACCGAAAGTTCTCAGAAACACGCCTCGAAGCGATGCGATTCACAAGGAACGACGGCACGCCTGGCGGGCTGTCCCGTAGGACCCGTCCGGTGAACTGTCCGGTGAAGGGAGGCTATATGACACACTGGGGAGCATGTCCCCTTTGAAGGTCGGCTATGCCCGAGTCTCCACCGACGAGCAGGACCTGACCGCGCAGCGTGACGGACTCGCGGCGTTCGGCGTCGATCCCAAGCGCATCTACGTCGATCACGGGCTCACGGGCCGCAACGCCGACCGTGAGGGCCTGCGGCAGGCGCTGGCTGCCTGTCGGGACGGCGATACGTTCGTGGTCACCAAGCTCGATCGGCTGGCGCGTTCAGTCCGTGATGCCCACCAGATCGCCGACGACCTCGCGGCGCGGGAAGTGAAGCTGAGCATCGCCGGATCGGTGTACGACCCGACCGACCCGATGGGGAAACTGTTGTTCAACGTGCTGGCGATGGTCGCCGAGTTCGAAGCCGACCTCATCCGTGCCCGCACCCGCGAGGGGATGAAGGTCGCCAAGGCCAAGGGCCGGCTGCGCGGGAAGTCACCGAAACTCACCCCCCGGCAAGAAGCTCACCTCGTCCAGCTACATGCTGCCGACGAGCACACCGTGGGCGAGCTGGCCGAGCTGTTCAGCGTAGGCCGCTCCACGGTCTACCGCGCCCTTCAGCGCGCCGAGCGCGGGCGCGAGAACGCCTTGCAGTAGGTGCGTCGTGGACGCTCGAGCGCGGTGGCGAATCCTCAGGCTCCACGTCGAGGACCAGGTGCCCCTCGCGCGCTTAGCTCGCGAGACCGATGTAGGGCTGCGGACCCTGGAGCGCTGGCACGCCCGCTACCGCGCCGACGGCTACGCCGGACTGGAGACAGCCTCGCGGGCGGACGCCGGCTCCCGCCGCCTTCCGCCCGACCTCGTCGACCTGATCGAGGGCCTGGCACTGAGCAAGCCGCGGCCGGCCATCGCCACGATCCATCGCAAAGTCACGGGCATCTGCGCCGCCCGGAGGTGGCCGGTCCCCTCCTACTCGGTGGTGTGGGACATCGTGCGGACCCTGGATCCCGGCATGGTCACCCTCGCCCTGGAGGGCGCAGCGTCCTACCGTGACAAGCACGAGCTGGTGCTACGCCGGCAAGCAGAGCTGCCCAACGCGATGTGGCAATCCGATCACACCATGCTCGACATCCTGGTGGTGGGCACCGACGGCAAGCCCGCACGGCCATGGCTGACAACGATCCTCGACGACTGCTCCCGGGCGGTCTGCGGCTACACAGTCTTCCTGGGCGCACCGTCGGCGATGAACACCGCCCTGGCGCTGCGCCAAGCGATCTGGCACAAGACCGACCCGGCCTGGCCGATGTGCGGCCTGCCCGACGTGCTCTACGTCGACCACGGCAGCGACTTCACCAGTGACCAGCTCGCCCACACCGCCGTCGACCTCCACATCCGACTGATCCACCCCACCGTCGCCCGACCCCAGGGACGGGGCAAGATCGAGCGGTTCTTCGGCACCATCAACACCGAGCTACTCGCCACCCTGCCCGGACACATCACCGAAGGGCACCCCTGGCCGACACCGAAACTGTCCCTGGCCGCCCTCGATAGCGCCCTGGAGGCGTTCGTGGCCACCTACAACGACCGCACGCACAGCGAGCTCGGAACCTCCCCGCGCAGCGCGTGGATCGCCGATGGCTGGCTGCCCCGAATGCCCGAGACCCTGGAAGACCTCGACAGACTGCTGTTGACCGTCGCCAAGACCCGCGTCGTGCGCCGCGATGGCATCCGCTTCCAGGGCCTGCGCTACGTCTCGCCAACTCTGGCCGGCTACGTCGGACGCTCGGTCGTGATCCGCTACGACCCCCGCGACATCACCGAAATCCGCGTCTTCGATCACGACGAATTCGTCTGCAAGGCCGTCAACCAAGAACACCACGACCAGAAGGTCAGCCTCAAGGAGATCCAGGCCGCGCGCAACGCCCGCCGCCGAGCGCTGCGAGCCGGCATCAACGAACGCATCGCCCTCGTGGCCGCACCTACCGAGACACCACGGATCACCGAAGCACCGACTCCGGCGCCGAGGTCGGCGTTGAAGATCTACAAGGAGGACCTCAGGTGAGCCAGCGCTTCATCGTCACCAAGGAGCACCGCCGCTTCACCGAGTTCGCCGACGCCGTGCGCCGCGGGCACACCATCGGTTTGTGCTTCGGATCAGCCGGCGTAGGAAAGACACTCTCCGCGCGCCGCTACGCACACTACGAGAAAGCTCACGACCTGCTGACCTAATGGGGGCCGCGCTCCGACAACGACGCCAAGATCTACGCCGCCTTGAACCGGAGCCGCACCGTGCTCTACACCCCCAGCGTGCTGACCACCCCGCGGACCCTGAAGGACGAGCTGACCCAAGCCATCACCCGCACCAACATGTGCATCGAGCAGCACCTCGTACCTCCCGTCACGGCCACTCCCGAGGCCTGGGGATGGCGACACGGCAGGAACTACGTGGAGCTGATCATCGTCGACGAGGCCGAACGACTGCGTCCCGCCGCTCTGGAACTGCTGCGCGATCGCTACGACCGCGACGACATCGCCCTGATCCTGATCGGCATGCCCGGCCTGGAGAAGCAGTTCAGCCACTACCCCCAGTTCTACAGCCGAGTCGGCTTCGCCCACCAGTACCGGCCCCTGGGACAAGACGAACTGCTGTTCGTCCTCGAGCGACACTGGCGATCCCTCGGCAAGACCCTCGACCCCGACGACTTCACCGACGCCCAAGCCATCGCAGCCATCGCACGGATCACCCGCGGCAACTTCCGGCTCCTCGAACGCCTCTTCCCCCAGATCCAGCGGGTCCTGAAGATCAACGAACTCGACACCATCACCAACGACGTCATCGAAGCCGCACAGAGCACCCTGGTCATCGGTGTCACCTGACCCCGCCACGAAGCGACCGAAGAACCCCGCCATTCAGCAAACGAAGTCACATCTTACGGGACAGCCCGCCAGGCGTGCCGTCGTTCCTCTCGATAAGTAGCGGTGGTGTCCGGTGAGGGTTCCCCATGCGGGACCCTCGGAAGTGTGCCGTCGAGGGACCGTCGCGAGGTGATCGATGGTGATCGGGTCACCGGCGGCGCGCAGCCGCAGCAACGGGACCAGCAGGGCGGTCTCCTCGGACCGGACGAGCCGGTCTGCCAGGTCGGTGGTCTGTCAGGTCGGTGGTGAGGATCGTCTCATTGAGTGCGTCCAATGCTATTGGGGTGAGTGCGCGGTCAGGCGCAGCAGGACAGCTTCGAGACGTCGGTGGTGAAGGCCTTGGCGACGATGCGGATGCCTTCGGCCATGGTCAGGTATGCGGCCCACGCGTCGGCGACTTCTGCGATGGTCTTGCCGAGGATGTGGACGCCGGCGGCGGCGAGCTCGCCGGCGTCCTTGGCGACAGCGGTGAGACCGAGGATCTCGCCGGTGTCGGCGTTGGCGACCATCTTGATGAACCCACGCATGTCCCGGTTCACCAGCGCACGGGGCACGTACTCCAGTGGCAGGACGCGGCAGTCGCAGCGGATCCCGGCCGCGATGACCTCCTTCTCGGTCATCCCGACCGCGCCGATGGCGGGACCGGTGAACGTCACCCGAGGCATCCGTGTGTAGTCGACCGAAGTGTTGGCGTCGGTGAAGGCGTTCTCGGCGACGATCGTGCCGTGCCGGGCCGCGACATAGACGAACTCGGGGTGCCCGGTGACATCCCCGCCCGCCCAGACGCGGGGGTTGGCGGTCTGCAACTGGTCGGTGACCACGATCTGTCCGGCCTCGCCGGTCTTCACCCCCACGGCCTCGAGGTTGAGCCCCTCGGTGACCGGGCGGCGTCCGAGCGCGACGAGGATCTCGTCGGCACGGAACTCCTGCTCGCCGCCCGAGACCTCGGCCATGACGACGACCTGCCCGGTGACGGTATCGCGGGCAACGCGGGAGGGAACAGCGCGGCGGACCACCCGGATGCCCTCGTCGGCGAAGACTTCCTGCAATGATCTGGAAACCTCCGGCTCCTCCTTCGACGCCAGCCGAGAACGCACCAGCAGGGTCACCTTCGAGCCGAGCCGGGCGAACATCTGGGCCAGCTCCAGCGCCACGTAGCCACCGCCGAGCACCAGCAGCGAGTCGGGGCGCTCGGACAGTTCCATCGCCGACGTCGAGGTCAGGTACTCGACGCCGTCCAGCCCCTGGATGAGCGGGACCCAGGGACGGGTGCCGGTAGCGATCAGGTAATGGGCGGACTCGATGGTTTCCACGGTGCCTTCAGCGGCGGTGACCTCCAGCACAGGCGCATCCGGGGTGCCGGCGAAGGCCGCCTGGCCCTGGCGGACCGGCCAGCCGTAGGCTTCGGCCACGTCGAAGTACTTCTCACCCCGCATCGCCTCGACCAGGTCCTGCTTGCCACCCACCAGCCCGGACATGTCGACCGCGCCCGCGGTGGCGGCGATCCCCGGGAACCGGGAGCCCGCGTCCGCGGCCACGTGGCGGGCCTCGGCGGCCGCTATCAGCGCCTTGGACGGCACGCACCCGGTGTTCACGCAGGTGCCGCCGAACGTACCGCGCTCGACCATCACCACCGACTTGCCCAGCGTGGTGGCGCGGATCGCTGCGGCGAACGCCGCGCCACCCGACCCGATCACGGCCAGATCAATCTTCGACTGCATCCCGAACCCTCCCCGGACTGTTGAGAAATCCTCCTGATGCGGCGATACTAAAGCTTCCAGTACAGGGGAAGGTCAAGGGTGAGACCTGTGACACACGAGGGGTGAGGATGCGGATCGGGGAGCTCGCTGAAGCGGCCGGCACGACCACGAAGACTCTGCGGTTCTATGAAGACCAGGGGCTCTTGCCCCCGGCCGAGCGCACGCCCGGCGGCTACCGCGACTACACGACCGAGAGCCTCACCCGGATCGACTTCATCCACCGCGGCCAAGCCGCCGGACTCTCCCTCGCCCAGATCCGGCAGGTCCTCGACATCCGCGACCACGGCCAAGCTCCCTGCGATCACGTACGCGACCTGCTCGACGCACGCCTGACCGACATTGACCTGAAACTCAGACAGCTCCACGACCTGCGCGACACCCTCGCCGGGCTACGCGACCAGGCCGAGCACGTTGAGCCCGACACGTGCAGCTCCGACCAGGTCTGCCGGTACCTGTAGCCAAGCCCGACGCCGCACGGACACGCCATCGAGGGGTGGTGGTCGACCGAGCCCCAGCCGCACAGCTGGAACGTTCCGCCTCGACCTACTGACACGAAAGTGTCAGCGGCGCACTGGGCATCGGAACTGCGCCCGAGGGACTCACAGCACGTATCGATCCGGGTGGGTCGACAGGGGTGAGGGTCGCCAACCCCGGTAGTCGTATGGGGATGGCCTTACGGACACGCAGGGCATCGCTACCACCCCCTCGCGTGCGAGGGAGTGGAGGCCGCCACTGAGCGTCTGAAAAACCCCGCCAATTAGCGGACAAAGTCACACGGAGACGCTGCGCAACTGGCTGATCAAGTACCGCGACGCGCACGGGGGCACCGAGACGGAGCAGACGGTCACCGAGCGTGCTCGGTTGAAGGAGCTCGAGCGGGAGAATCAGGAGCTCCGTGCGGAGACGGCGTTCCTAAAAAAGGCCGCGGCCTACTTCGCGAGGGAACCGCGGTAGTGGGCAAGTACGAGTACATCGATTCCCTCCGAAACGACCCGACCGAGACGACCCCGGTGTGGAAGATGTGCCTGTGGTTGGCGGTGTCAACCTCGGGGTTCGAGGGTGTCAGATGGTTTGTGTAAGGGGTGGCTCCTGATTAGGAAGCAGACACACT
>JAQDQK010000036.1 GCA_027658995.1 Propionibacteriaceae bacterium AM104-82 | reverse complement strand
TGGCATGACGCCATCCTTTCAACTCAAAAGGAAGCGGCACCAAACCTGAGGCGGTTCACCTCCATGATTCCGCACCATTCACGCGCCATCCTGGTGTGCCAGGAGGCCAGCATCACCGATCCTGAGATCGAACAGCTCTGCAGCGAGATCGTCGAGGCGCAGGAAAAGGAGATCGCCCAGATGAAGGAGATCCTCAAGCGGTACCAGTGAGTTGAAGCCGCCGCGGGGCACTCGGACCGAACGACACGTCCCCCGCAATGACTTCACCGCAGTCGCGTAGTGACTTCGTCGAGGAGTTCCTGGGGGTCGAGCCACATGGAGGGGTAGTTGCCGTACCAGCGCTGGACGCCCTCGCCGTCGATGAGGACGAAGCCGTGTCCGGGCATCCCGGGGTGCATGCCCTTGTCGAGGACGTCGTAGGCCTTGGACACGGTGCCGTCGTCGAGGAGGTAAGGGGTGGTGACGCCGAACTGCTGCATGTCGGGCAGGATCTGCTCGGCGCTGTTCATGACGATTGGCAAAACCTGGATGCCGGCCTCGGCGAAGCCGGGGTTCTTCTCGATCTCGGCCATCTGCATGGTGCAGGAGGCGCAGCCGGCGCCTTCGTTGAAGTAGATGAGCACCGGGCTGGGTCGTAGGTCGCTGAGGGTGACCGTGGCGCCGGCTGTGGTGGTGAGGGTGAAGTCGGGGGCGAGGCGCTGGGTGTCGCCTTGTTCTGGGATGGCGGTCCACAGCCCGTAGCCGACGACGACGACGACGATCAGGGTCACTACTCCGCCGATGATCCGGCTCCACGTGCGGCGCTTCGTGTCGCGGCGCGTCTCGGCCTCCTGGCGGGCTTTGAGTTGCTCGCGCCGTGAGGGTGCGGGGTTCGTGGTGGTCATCGTGGCTCCTGGGAGAGTGTCGTCGGAGCGCTGGCTCCTTCGGGCGCGGGGGTCGGTGTTGGTTGGGTGTCGCAGCAGTCATGGACGGCGGCGGTGGGCTTGGCGTGTCGGCGGTCGCGAAGGGTGGCGATGACGAACACGGCCACCAGCGCGAGCAGTGCCAGTCCGAGGACGGCCTCGGGGATAGGGGCGGTGATCGCGATCAGCCAGGCGAAGACCTCGGAGAGCCAGGCGCCCATGCCGACCAGCGGGGCGTCGGCGCCGGTCATCTCGGTGGCGCCGGCTTGGCCGATCACGAGGATGCCCATGATCACGAACCCGACGGCGACCAGCAGGTTGACGGTGTTGGTGGCCAGCGTGAAGCGGCCCAGGTTGATCCGGATGGGCTTGGCGCGGAGGCTGCGCATCCGCTCGGGTCGCTTGTCCCACAGCAGTGCCATCACGAACAACGGGATCACCATCCCGAACACGTAGGTCAGACCGAGCACCAGCCCACCGACGGGCGAGCCGGACAGCGCCGACAGGGTCATCACGCCCGCCAGGACCGGCGCGCAGCAACTGGAGGCGATGCCGGAAAACACGCCGAGGCTGAAGAAGGTGGCAGTGTCCCCGCGTGCGGTGTCAGGCGCCCGGAGGAACGACGGCATCGACCACATCGCCCCCGACAACGCCAACAGGCCGAGTCCGATCATCAACAGGCCGCCGGCCCAGTAGAGAACCACGTGGTACTTGGCAATGGCGCCGGCGATCAGGCTGACCCCCATGGTGATCGGGACCAGGACCGCTGCCAGGCCGGCGGCGAACACGAAGGTCAGCGGGATCAGGCGCCAACGGCGGTTCTTCGCCGCCGCGGCCAGATAGCTGGGGGCGAGGAAGACGATGCAGCACGGGGCGAACAGCGCGACGCCGCCGGCGAGGAACGCCGCCAGGATCCCTCCCGCGCTGAGCAAGTCGGCGCCCATCAGCGGGCACCCAGGTGGTCGACGAGCCGCGCGAGTTTTCCGCGCGGAATGCGGCCGGCGTGGAAAAAGCTGCCCGCCACCAGCGTCAGCGGGAAACTCCCAGGCCGGTGCTCGGCGATCAGGGCCTGACCTCGCGGGGACTCCGCCTCCACCGCCGTCAGCCGCAGCAGTCCTGCGCGGTCCAGGGAGTGGAGGCGCTGGTGGGCGTCGTCGCAGAAGTGGCAGGCCGGGGTGGTGACCAGGGTGACGTCCACCACATCGGTCGGGGCGGCCGCCAAGGCAGGTGCCGGGATCTCGTTCACCCTTCCAGCCTCAACCCTGTAGATCAGGGAACGGTTCAGGCGGGGTCAAGGTTCGGCCAAGAACACCCCCGGAGAGGTCGATCGAGGCAGGTTGGCGGGTGGGCGTGTGGCAATAATGGCTGTATGGCTGAGCCCCGCAGGTCGAGTGTGTTGGTGGTCGATGACGAGCGCCCGCTGGCGGGGATCGTCGCGTCCTACCTGAACAAGGCAGGGTTTGACACGTCCCTGGCCTACACCGGCCCGGACGGGGTCCGTTCGGCGCAGGAGCTGGATCCCGACGTGATCATTCTTGATCTTGGTCTGCCTGGCATTGACGGGATCGAGGTGTGCCGCCAGATCAGGTTGTTCTCCGACTGCTACATCCTGATGCTGACCGCCCGGGCCGACGAGGTCGACAAGCTGATCGGTTTGTCGGTGGGCGCCGACGACTACCTGACCAAACCGTTCAGCCCCCGCGAACTGGTCGCCCGCGTCAACACCGTGCTGAGACGCCCGCGCCGCCAGGCCCACGGCACACAGCCGGCCGCGCCGCGCGAGTTCGGACGGCTGCGGGTGGACGCGGAAGGCCGCGACGTCTGGGTCGACGACCAGCAGGTGGGGCTGACCCGCACCGAGTTCGACATCCTCGACGCACTGTCAGCTCGACCCAACGTGGCGCTCAGTCGTCGCCAGATCATCGACGCGGTGTGGGGCGCCGGCTGGGTCGGCGACGATCACGTCGTCGACGTCCATGTGGCGAACCTGCGCAAGAAGCTCGACGATCCCCCCACGGAACCGCGCTACATCCTCACCGTCCGCGGCGTCGGATACCGGATGGGAGCAGGAGGATGATGCGGCTCAGAGGCTACGTCGGCCGGATGCGGTGGGGCACCCGCACCTTCCTCACCCAGGCGCTGGTGGTGGCGGTCGGTGTGATCACCGCCGCCCTGGTCGCGATGGTGGTCGGGCCTCCGCTGTTCCACGAGCACCTGCAGCAACTGGGACACCTGGACGGAACCGCCGAGATGGGGCATGTGGAGCAGGCGTTCCTGGAGGCCGGCGTCAGATCGCTGGGCATCGGACTGGTGGTGGCACTCACGCTGGCTATCGGCCTGGCCTGGCTGGAGACCAGGCGGCTCCGCCGCCCCCTGGAGCAGCTGACCGCCGCCTCGGCCCTGGTCGAGGCAGGCGACTACAAGGCGCGCGTCCCAGACACCGCGACCAGTCCCGAGTTCAACGCCGTCGCCGACGCATTCAACGACATGGCGAGCCGCCTGGACTCCACCGAGACCAGCAGACGGCGGCTTCTCTCCGATGTGGCACACGAGCTCCGCACGCCCCTGGCCACCCTGACCGCTGAGCTGGAGGCCGTCATCGACGACGTGGTCCCCTGGGACCACGACAGCCAACAGCTGCTCACCCTCCAGGCCGCCCGGCTCAAGAAGATCGCCGCCGACCTCGACGACGTATCCCGCGCCGAGGAAGGCCGATTCACCCTCGACACCCATACCCAGCCGGTCTGGGACCTCATCGAGCCCGCCGTCGCCACCGTCGCCACCCGATACGAGGCCAAGGGAGTCACGTTGTCTGCGGACTCGGACCCGGGCTCCGTCGCAGCGGATCCGCAGCGGGTCGGTCAGATACTCGGCAACCTCCTCGACAACGCGCTGCGGCACACCTCCGCCGGCGGGATCGTGCACATCAGTGCACGCGAGTCCAGGGACGAGGTGGTGATCACGGTCACCGACACCGGCGATGGCCTCACCCCGGAGCAGCTCTCGAAGGTGTTCGAACGGTTCTACCGCGCCGACACGGCCAGGGCCCGCGACGCCGGCGGTTCCGGGATCGGGCTGACCATCGCCCGCAGCCTCGCCCTGGCTCACGGCGGCTCACTGACAGCCGCCAGCCCCGGCCCCGGACACGGCTCGATCTTCACCCTGCACCTGCCCACCGCGCCAGCACCTGAGCGGGTCTTGATCGATTCTTGACCTTACACGGGTTGGCTCTTGAGCTGATCGTTCATAGCCTCGACGTTAGGACCGGCGGCCCCCGTCGGCCAGGAATGGAGCATCTTTCATGACACGCACTAAGCGGATCACTGCCACTTTGGCGGGGCTGGTCCTGACGGCCACCCTGGCGGCCTGCGCGGACCAGGGCGCCACTCCCCCGGCGGCGACCACCTCCCCGACAGGCAGCACCTCCGCCACGGCCACTGAGTCCGAGTCGGCGTCGGCGAGCGCCTCATCTGAGGTGTCCGCCGACCACAACGACCAGGACACCACGTTCGCGCAGATGATGATCATCCATCACGAGGGCGCCATCGAGATGTCTCAGCTGGCGATCGAACGCGCCGAATCCCCCGAGGTCGTGGCCCTCGCGGAGCGGATCGCCGAGGCCCAGGGCCCGGAGATCGAGGAGATGACCGCCTGGCTCAGCGCCTGGGGTGAAGATGTCTCCCCCGGTGGGCATGGCGGCATGGACATGGGCGGCATGGACATGAACGGAATGAGCCAGGAGGAGATGATGACCCAACTCGACGGCATGTCCGGCGCCGACTTTGATCAGGCGTTCCTCGAGGCCATGATCGCCCACCACGAGGGTGCGATCGGGATGTCCGAGCAGCAGTTGGCCGAGGGGCAGAACCCGGATGCTCTCATGTTGGCGGAGAAGATCATCGCCGACCAGCAGACTGAGATCACCGAGATGCAGGAGATGCTCACCAGCCTCTGACCAACCCAGGCGTGCAAGCGATGAGGCGCCCGTCCAGCCGTTGTGGCTGGGCGGGCGCTTCGTCGGTTGCCCTGGTTGGCGCGAACGCCGTACCTGGCGGGGTTAGGCGGCTGGGTTGCTGGCGAGATGCTCGGCGTCGAAGAGGTCCTGGCAACGTCGGCAGCAGAAGTAGAACCGCTGGCCTTCGACGTCGCGGAACAGTCCCGCCGCCTCGGCGGTGGACTTCAGCGTGCTGGTCCCGCGGACCGTGCAGGTGACCAGCTCGTCGCCTGGGCCCGCCACCACGTCATGTTGACAGTGATGGCCCCCACCCTGACCGCCGCCGGCGTGACCGCCGCAGCAGCCTGCCTCCTGCTGGTTCCCGTGCTGGTGTCCATGCTCGTGATTGCACATGTGCTTGGTTTCCTTTCATTTCATTGTGGTGTTGATCATGGGGTGGGCGAGGCGCTGTGGTGCCCCTCGTGGTCCTCGGTGCCGGACGCGCTGGCGGAGGCCGCCGGTGACGGCGTGTCTGGTTGGTTGGGGGTGGCGGGGTTGAACAGTGGCCCGATCACGAACGCGGACAGGGCGAACAGGGCGGTGAACACCGCGACCCCGATCGCGGGGGCCTTCCGGGTGCCGAATCGGCGACGCAGCCGTCGCAGCAGCGGGATGCTCAGCAGCAACCCGACCACATAGAGGAGCGAGTTGCCGAGGAACCCGGTCAGGAACGCGGCCCCGGCCAGGAAGCCGATGTGATGCATCACGTGCGGCGCCAGTCCCATCAGGGCGCCGACGGTGGCCCTGGTCCCGGCCCACAGCGCACCCCAGAACCCGCGACCACCCCTCACGGCTGTGGCCGGCTCGGTGATCGTGTCCATGGCGCCGCTCACCTCCCGACCGGGTGAGAGCTAAGGACGGCCGCTTCGGAGCCGACAGGAGCATCTGAGGGCGCAACTGCGGGGTGGAAGGCGTCTCGCAGGATCAGGGCGACGCCCAGAATGATACTGGCGATGCCGATCAGCTGCGCCTCGGTGAGGCCCAACAGGACGTGCGGGTTGATCCGGACGACCTCGGCGAGCAGGCGTGCCGCGCCGCTGAGCAGCAGGTAGGACCCGAACACGGCCAGCGGTCGCAGCCTGCGACCCAGCGCCCACAGGATGCCGGCGATCAGGAAGGCGCCGGCGGCCTCATACAGCTGGACGGGATGCACCGGCACGTTCACCGGCACCACCCCGTTGGGGAACGCCATCCCCCAGGGCAGGTCGGTGGGTGTGCCGTACGTGCCGTCACCGGCGAGGAAGCAGCCGATCCGGCCGATGCCGTAGGCCACCGAGAGCGGGGCCGCCATCGCGCCCGCCACCCGTCCAAGGGGGAGGTCGTGGCGTCGGGTCATCACGATCACCGCGATCGCCCCCGCGATCAGGCCGCCGTACCAGACGAACCCCGAGCCGCCGAACAGGTGCCAACTGAGGTTGTCCCAGTTCGCGATCAGGTAGTACACCTTGGCGCCGACGAATCCCCACACTGTCGCCCACAACGCGATCGAGTGCGCCAAGTCCTTGTCGTAGCCGATCCGCGTGAACGCTCGACCCAGCAGATACGCGCCGACCAGCAGCGCCAGCGCCTTACTCAGCCCATAGGACTGGATCCCTACACCAAATATCGAGAACACCTCAGGCCACACAGCCCACTCCCATCGTCAAAGAAGTTCCAGGCGCACGACGTGACCGCGCGGCCTCAGTGCCCAGTCTGAACCGGTCACGTCAAGCAACGAGCAGGACCCGGACAAGGTTTGGTCAAGATCCCCGTCCCCAGCCCGGACGAGGTGTCGCGGCCGTAAGGCCCGGAATCTTGACCGAAGCCTGACCCCCTGACGGTGATCTCCGCACTAGAGCGTGCCTACCCTGATGACATACCCCTTGGGGGTGTCGTGGCGCCGCCACGGGTCACCCGACACACCACGGCTCGGGTCGTTGAGGAATGGGCCCTTGTGGCGGTCTGGCGAAGCCCACTGGCGGGTGCGTGAAAGTCACATGGGATTCGAAGGCGGTGATCGACATGGGTTCAAGCGGCGCCTCTTCTGATGGCGTTCGAGCGGACGTGGTCCTCGCGGGGACCGCGATCTCCAAGACCTATCGTCAGGGGCTGTGGCCGTTCGTGCGGCGCAACCATGTGCTCGACGGTGTGTCACTGTCGCTGAGCCGCGGCGAGGTCGTCGGGCTGGTCGGGGAGAACGGATCGGGCAAATCGACGCTGATGCAGATCCTGGTCGGGGGGTTGGCAGCCGACGCCGGCGCCGTGGAGCTGCAGGGGGCCTTGGGGTACTGTCCGCAGCGTCCGGTGGTGTTCGAGCGCCTGACGTGCGATGAACATTTCGAGCTATTCGCGGTGGCCTACGGGATGAGCCGGGATGAGCGGCTCCGGGCGCAGGGAACCTTGTACGAGGAACTTGACTTTGGGCGATACGCGCACGAGCGGGCGGACCGGCTCTCCGGGGGCTCCCGCGCGAAACTGAGTCTTGCCCTGGCTTTGCTACCGGACCCGGCGGTCCTGCTGCTGGACGAGCCCTATGCCGGGTTCGATTGGGACACCTATCTTCGGTTCTGGGAGCTCGTCGCGCGCGGGCGCTCATCCGGGCGGGCAGTGCTGGTGATCAGTCATTTCATCGCCGACGAGGCGCGGTTCGACCGCATCATCGAACTGCGTGACGGGAAGGCGACCCCGAAATGACCGCGGTCGGGGTGCTGACCCGCCGATTCCTCCTGGACTACGGCCGCAACCCGGTGAACCTGGTGGTCCTGATTCTGATCCCGGTCGTGTTCGTGTGGGTGGCCGCGGAACCGATGGCCGATGCCGCGAAACTGCTGGGCGGCACTGGCCGGGCAGTCGAGACCGCGACCACCGGCTGGGCCGCCGCGTTCCTGGCGGCGCTGGCGATGTTCTTCCAGGTTGGCCAGGCGAGATCGGCGGACCGTCGTCTGGTCCTGGCGGGCCTCCCCGCCCCAGCCCTCGTTGTCGCCAGAATGTCGACCGGCCTGCTGATCGCCGTGCTGGCCTCGGCAGCCGCCTTGGCGACGCTGTTCCTGCGCACCGCAGTGGACGAGCCGCTCCGCGTCGCGGCCGGGACGATGATGTTCGCCGTCATCTACGTCGGGATCGGCGCCGCGGTCGGATCGGTCGTCACGGACCAGGTCAACGGCACGGTGGTGATCCTGCTCGTCTGGATCCTCGACGTGTTCTTCGGACCGGCGCTCACCTCGCCCGACCGGGTGCAGATCACCCGCTGGATGCCCACCCACTTCGTCACACTGTGGATGGTGGACCTGCCCTTGGGCCACGGGGGAAACCTCGGCGACCTCGCCATCGCACTGGTGTGGGTCGGCGGAGCCCTCCTGTCGAGCGGACTGCTCCTGACGCGCGCGACACGCAATGCTCGGCACCCGGACGGCTCGCATCGACCGGGCTGGGCGGGGCAAGTCGGGAAGAGCTTCCGGATGGGGATGCGACAGTACCGACGCAACCCAGCCCTCTGGGTCCTCCTCGTAACGGTGCCGGTGATCTTCATCTGGCTGTCGAAACTGATCACCGAAGAGCGGTACTCCGTGATGCGGGTGATCGACGGCGGGCAGGAGGTCGACATGCGGTTCTGGCTGCCCGACACGCACGCCGGAACCATGGCGCCGATCGCGGTGGCCTCGCTGGCCGCCGTGGCTGGGCTGTTCATCGCCCTCAACAACCGTGATGGGGATCGCCGCCTGGTCCAGGCCGGGATGCGCCGATCCGCCCTGCTGGTCGGCCGCCTCAAGGAGGTCGCAGCCGCGGTCCTCGTCGCAGCGGCCGCATCCCTGACAATCACGGCCATGGTGTTCACGGCCCGTCAATGGGCGGGATTCATCGCCGGCACCTTACTGATCGGAGCCGTCTACGCACTGCTGGGGATGTGCCTCGGATTCCTCCTTGGACGCGTCACGGGAGTCCTGATCGCATTCGTCATCCCCTTCCTGGATCTCGGTATCACGCAGAGCCCGATGCTGCGGCTGGAACCACCCGGCGCCGCCGCGTTCCTCCCGGGCTACGGGCCCTACCGCGTCCTCATCGACACCGGCCTCACCGACACCTTCGACGAAACGGGGGGGGGCCTCCTCATCGCCGCGGTCTGGATCCTCGGGCTCACTGCCGTCGTGTGGATCCTGTTCAGCACCCGCACAAGCACCACACAACCGGTGCCCATAGGAAAGCACGCGCGGCCCGACCCCGGTCTTGTCGGGATCTTGACCGCACCCAGACCAGTCCCGGACACAGCCCGGGGCACCATCGACCTGGACACGCGAAACCGACCAGAGAAGAGAGGGTGATTCGACGTGACGACGATGACACAGACCACCTACGGGGCGCGCGGGCTCAGCTGCTGGCGCTGCATGATCAGCGCCGTCGACGCAGTCCGCGCCCTACCCGGGGTGCACACCGTCGCCCTGGACCTCGAGCCGCACGGCGAGTCGCTGCTGACGCTGGCGCCGGCCGGTGCAGTGACCAGCGACCAGGTCCGAGCAACCCTCGACCGCTCCGGATTCGAACCGACCCGACGCCTGCGCCGCCCCCGCCCCGGGGTCCGACACCGCTCCACGCCGCCTCTGTGAGCGGTGGCCCGGAAATCTTGACCGAAGCCTGACCCCCTCGTGGTCGTTTCCGAACCCTCCCGGGTCTACCCTCGACATATACCCCCCCAGGGTAATGGGGGTGGGAGTCGAGAAGAAGTGAGACCGTGAAACTCTGGCTGGTCATAGGTGGGGCGGTGGGGCCTTCTCGTCCACCACCGTAGTGAGGTGGTCACCATCATCGGCAGCCAAGGAGTTGCCGATAGCGCGCCGCCTGACCCTCACCGGCCGAACCCATCGACCACGACCCAAGATTCAGAGAACACACGACCCGAAACAAGCACTGGAGGCTGTTATGAATATCAAGGTTGCCGTCAACGGCTACGGAGTGATCGGCAAGCGGGTCGCCGACGCCGTCCGGGCAATGCCGGACATGGACCTCGTCGGGGTGGCGGACATCGCCACGGACTGGCACGTACGGACTGCAGCCGGGCTCGGCATAGATGTGTTCGCGGCCACCCACGACGCGCGCACCGCGATGCAGTCGGCCGGGGTGCCCCTGGCTGGGACACTGCCTGATCTGCTCGACCAAGTGGACGTGGTGGTGGATACCACCCCGAAGAAGGTCGCCGCCACCAACCTGCAGGCCTACCGGGCCGCCCAAGTCAAGGCCGTATTCCAGGGTGGGGAGTCCCATGCCACCACCGGGCATTCCTTTGTCGCCCAGGCCAACTACGCCACCGCGCTCGGCCGGGACTCCACCCGGGTAGTGTCCTGCAACACCACCAGCATCGTGCGCGTCCTCGGCGCATTGCAGGACGCCGACCTCCTCGCCCGCGCCCGCGGGGTGCTCATCCGCCGGGCCACCGACCCGGGCGAGTCTCACCATGGCGGCATCATGAACACCATGGTCCCCGAGGGATCCATCCCGTCCCACCAGGGCCCCGACGCCCGTACAGTCCTGCCCAACCTGGATGTGGTGACCATGGCGGCGAAGGCCGCCCACACCCAGACACACAACCACTACTGGACCCTGCAGCTGAACCGACCGGCCAGCCGCGAGGAGGTCCTAGAGGCGCTGCGGGCCGCACCCGGATTGCATTCATCCGGATGGCCGACGGTCTCACTGCCCTGAACACAACGGTCGAACTTATGCGCGACCTGGGCCGGCCGCGGGGGGACATGTGGGAGGTCGCCCTGTGGGAAGACGTCCTGACCGTCGAGGGAGACGAAGCCTACCTCACCTATCAGGTCTACAACGAGGCCATCGTCGTCCCCGAGACCATCGATGCCATACGCGCACTTGCCGGCACCGTGACCGACGGCTCCACCTCGATCAAAATGACGGACGAGGCCCTGGGGATGCGCCGGGAGTTCCTTCCCGCCCCGTTCCGGGCGACGACGGCCTGAGACCCGACGGACGGGCAGGCATCCGCCGAGCCCGTCGGCGCACGACCTGTCGGCCAAGCGGCCGGAAAGGAAGACCCGATCATGAAGAGTCAAACCACGGTCCTGGAGGCCGGTGGCCTGCACTGGGCCACCTCGGAATCAGTGATCGAGAAGACGTTACTAGGTGTACCCGGCGTGCTGGCCGTCGAGGCCAGCGCCGTCTCCCAGACCGCGACGGTCACCTACGACCCGAACCAGACCTCGGTCGCCCAACTGGTCGGCTGGGTCAATGACTGCGGCTACCACTGCACCGGTCAGTCGGTACCGGGCCACATCTGCCACCCCATGACGGAACCGGTCTCGACCGACCCCCACATCGGCCACGAACGGCACACCGGCCACGGGGGCGGTGAAGATGAGGCTGGCGGGTCCGCGCAGGCGGTGATGGGCCACGGCGGGCATGGTGGGTCGATGGTGGACATGGTGCGCGACATGCGCAACCGGCTCCTGGTCGCCGGCGTGCTGTCGGTGGTCATCTTGTTCTGGTCGCCGATCGGGCGAGAGGTCCTGGGGTTCACCGTGCCGGCACCCTTCGGGCTGCGCGACGACGTCTTCTCTCTGATCTTGTCCCTGCCGGTGGTGTTCTACTCGGCGTGGATCTTCTTCGACGGCGCCTTCCGGGCGCTCCGCGCGAGAACGCTGGACATGATGGTCCTGGTGGCGGTCGGGGTCGGGGCGGGCTGGTTGTACAGCCTGGTGGTCACGTTCACCGGCGGGGGTGAGGTCTTCTACGAAGCCGCCACGGTCCTGACCACCTTCGTCCTGCTCGGGCACTGGCTGGAGATGCGGGCTCGTGGCGGCGCGACCGACGCTGTGCGCACGCTGCTCGAACTCGCGCCCTCCCAGGCAGTCGTGCTCCGGGACGGTCAGCCCGTGGAGGTCCCGACCTCCGAAGTCGTCACCGGTGACCTGCTACTGGTACGGCCGGGGGCGAAGATCCCAGTCGATGCGGTGGTGGAGGAGGGGGAGTCCGAAGTCGACGAGTCGATGGTGACGGGAGAGTCCATGCCGGTGGAGAAGGCGCCCGGCGCGGACGTGATCGGTGCCTCGATCAACACCACCGGCACCTTGCGTGTCCGCGCCTCAAGAGTCGGCGCGGACACCGCGTTGGCGCAGATCGTCAAGATGGTTCAGGAGGCTCAGAACTCCAAGGCCCCGGGCCAGCGCCTGGCCGACCGGGCCGCGTTCTGGCTGGTGTTCGTCGCCCTCATCGGCGGCACTGTTACCTTCGCGGTGTGGATGCTCGCCGGCGTCGGCGTGGCACAGGCGATGCTCTTCGCCATCACCGTCGTGGTCATCACATGCCCCGACGCCCTCGGTCTGGCGACCCCAACTGCGATCATGGTCGGTACCGGGATGGGCGCCAAGCGGGGAGTGTTGTTCAAGAACGCCACCGCCCTCGAGGGGATGGCGAGGATCGACACGGTGGTGATGGACAAGACGGGCACCCTGACCAAGGGGGAGCCTGAGGTCACCGACGTTGTCGCGGCGGGGATGGGCGAGGATGAGATGCTGGCCTTGGTCGCTGCCGTCGAACGTGAGTCTGAACACCCGTTGGCCCGCGCCATCGACCGCCGAGCCGCCGAGCGCGGCGTGCCCGTGCTCTCCGTGAGCGAGTTCCTCAACGTCCCGGGCCACGGTGCAACTGCCACGGTCGACGGCCGACGTGTCCTGGTGGGGAACCTCCGCCTGATGGTCCGGGAGAACGTCGAGCTCGGCGACCTGGCCGTGAGCCGTGACGAGTTGGCCGCATCGGGGCGCACGGCGGTGCTCGTCGCGGTGGATGGGCGCGCGGTTGGTGTCATCGCATTGGCCGACGCCGCGCGGGACACGGCCGCCGAGGCTGTCGCCGCCCTGCACGAGTCCGGGATCGAGGTCGTCATGCTGTCCGGCGACAACGAGGCCACCGCCCTGCGTATCGCTGACCAGCTCGGCATCGACACCGTCATCGCCGAGGTTCTGCCTGGGGACAAGGCGAACAGGATCGCCGAGTTGCAGCAGGCCGGAAAGAGGGTCGCGATGGTGGGTGATGGCGTCAACGATGCGCCTGCGTTGGCCCAGGCCGACATCGGTATCGCGATCGGTGCCGGGACGGACGTGGCGATCGAGACTGCGGATATCGTCCTGATGCGCTCCGATCCTTTGGACGTCTCCGTCGCACTGCGCATCGGTAAGGGAACCGTAGGGAAGGAGCGTCAGAACCTGGCCTGGGCCATCGGTTACAACGTCATCGCGCTGCCGATCGCCGCCGGGGTGTTTTACCCCGCTTTCGGTCTGTTGCTGCGCCCAGAGATCGCCGCCCTGTCGATGTCGGGCTCCACGGTCATCGTCACCGTCAATGCCCTGCTGCTCAAACAGCTCAGGCTGCCCGCGCAGCAGGCCCCGGCCGCGCCGCAAGGCCAGGCCCGGGAGCCGGAGCCCACCGCTCCGGTGCCGTCCGGCATCCGCTGACCAGGGGGGTGGGCGTGGACGTCCCCGTTAGCATCACCGGTGCGGTGGCCGAACCGGTGAGGCCGAGGCCGTTGCGGATGCTGTGGATCACAGCGGCCTGGGGGGCGTGCTTCGTCGCGATCGAGTGGGGGCTCCGCGACGCCCCCCTGCTGTGGTTCGCCGCATTGCGGGCCCTGATCGCCGGGGCGGCCCTGTTGGCCCTCGGCGTCGCCTTGCACCGCCCTGTCCCCCGTGGTTGGCGTGCCTGGGGACTCATCACGGTCCTAGGCTTGGTCAACGTCACGGTGGCTTTCGCCGCGATGTTTGGCGGGGTCGCCGGCGGCGCGACCGGGACCGCCGCGGTGCTGGCCAACGCCCAGCCCCTGCTGATCCTCTTACCCGCCTGGTGGCTCTACGGCGAGAGGCTCTCCCCCCGGACTTCGGCCGCGCTGGTCGTCGGCTTCGCCGGGCTTGTCGTCGTTGCGCTGCCCGGTGGCGGGGCGGCGGCGCGGCATTGTCGCTCCTGTCAGCCGCCGCCGTGACCGCCGGCACCCTGCTCTCCCGGCGGCTGACCGGGCTGGATCTGGTCACGGCCGCGGCGTGGCACCTGCTGATGGGCGCGGCTGGACTGATGGTGTTCGCCGCGGCCGTGGAGGGCTCGCCGGTGATCGCGTGGACTCCCCGTTTCGTCCTCTCGCTGGCGTTCCTGGCCCTCGTTGGTACCGCAGCGACGACCGTGGCGTGGTTCGCCGAGGCGCGCCGCAGCCAGGCTCGACACGTTGACGGCGTGGACGTTCCTGACTCCGGTCCTTGGTATCGGGTTGGCCTCCGTCGCATTGGGCGAGTGGCCGGGCGGATGGACCGCCGTCGGGCTCCTCGGCGTGTTGGCGGCCATGTGGATCACCCTTCGACCACCGCGCCGGGCCCCCACGCACCCGACGGCTGTCGGCCCCGCCGGCTGGTGAGCCACACCGCCGGTCACATGAACAACGAGTAGGACCCGGACAGGGTGCGGTGAAGATCCGCCCACCTGGCCGGGTCTTGTCGGGATCTTGACCCCACCCAGACCGGTTCCCGACACCGCGGGGGGGCACCATCGAACATGAACACGCGAAACCGACCAGGAAGAGAGGGTGATTCGACGTGACGACGATGACACAGGCCACCTACGGGGTGCGCGGGCTCAGCTGTTGGCGCTGCATGATCAGCGCTGTGGACGCGGTCCGGGCCTTGCCCGGGGTGCATACCGTCGGGATGGATTTGGAGCCGCACGGCGAGTCGCTGTTGACGCTGGCACCGGCCGGCGCCGTGACCAGCGCCCAGGTCCGGGCCACCCTCGACCGCTCCGGATTCGAAGTGACCCGACGCCGGCGCCGGCCCCGACCCAGCCGGCTCCGACATGCCCTCACCACGCCCCTGTGGACGACGGCCGGGAAATCTTGACCGAAGCCTGACCCCATCGGGGTCGTCCAGACCTGCGCGGGCCTACACTGGATACATACCCCCCCAGGGTATTGGGTGGGAGTCGAGTGGAAGTGGAGATTGTGATGCTCTGGCTGGTCATAGGTGGGGCGGTGGTCCTGACCGGGTTGCTGCTGTGGTTCTTCTTCGGCCCGAAACGGGCAGGGAAGGTCCGCATCGAAGATGGTGTTCAGGTGGTGGAGGTGACTGTCGACGGCGGCTACAACCCGGGGGTGATCGACGGGGTGCGTCCGGGGATGCCGGTGCGGATCATGTTCGACCGCCGAGAGGGTGGCGAGTGCACCTCGCGGGTGGTGATGCCGGACTTCAAGGTCAACGCGAGCCTTCCCGCGTACCGGACCACGGCCGTCGAGTTCACCCCGACTGAGGCCGGCGAGTTCCGCTTCGCATGCGGCATGAACATGGTCTCCGGTCTGATCCGCGTCACCGGCGACCCCCACACCGCACCCACCCCCACCACAGCATCGGATCATCACCACGCGCAGGTGGCCGCCTCCCCGGCAGTGGCCGGTCTTGCGACCGACGGCGCCGATGATGAGGCAGAGCGGGCTGCGGAGATCCGGGACCTGACCCGGCGGGTGATCATCGGCGCTATCCTCACCGCCCCGGTGCTGATCGCGGTGATGGCCGTCGAGCTGTTCGGCGCCACCTGGGTGCCTGAGATCTTGATGAGTCCCTGGTTGCAGCTGGCGCTGATTGCGCCGGTGATGCTGTGGTCGGGCTGGCCGATCCACCGCGTGGGGTGGCGTGCACTGTCGCACCGCACCGCAGACATGAACTCGCTGATCACGCTCGGCACCGTCGCGGCGTTCGGTTACAGCCTGGTGGTGACCTTCGCCCCCGGACTACTGCCTGAGGAGTTGCGGCAGGTGTACTTCGAAGCCGTCGGGGTGATCATCACGTTGATCCTGCTCGGCCGGCTCCTGGAAACCAAAGCCAAGGCCGGCACCGGTGAGGCGATCCGCAAACTGATCGGCCTGCAGCCCCGCACCGCCCGCGTCCTACGCGAAGATGTGGAGCTGGAGATCCCGGTCGAGGACGTCGTGGTCGGGGATGTGATCGTGATCCGCCCCGGGGAGAAGATGCCCGTTGACGGTGAGGTGATTCACGGATCCTCCGCGGTCGACGAGTCGATGGTGACCGGGGAGTCGATCCCTGCGGCCAAGACGGTCGGTGACACCATCATCGGCGCAACCATCAACGCCACCGGGGCACTGCGCTATGTCGCCACCAAGGTCGGCTCCGATACCTTGCTTGCCCAGATCATCAAACTGGTCCGTGAGGCCCAGGGCTCGAAGGCCCCCATCCAACGGCTGGTGGACAAGGTCTCGAGCTACTTCGTCCCGGTCGTGATCATCATCGCGGTGTGGACGCTGGCGATCTGGCTGCTGGTGGGTCCCCCGCCGGTGTTCGTGTTTGCGCTCGTCGCCGCCGTCTCGGTCCTGATCATCGCCTGCCCCTGCGCCTTGGGGCTCGCGACCCCGATGTCGATCACCGTGGGCACCGGCAAGGGAGCCGAACACGGAATCCTGATCCGCTCCGCTGAAGCGCTGGAAACCGCGCACAAGCTTGACGCGATCATCCTCGACAAGACCGGCACCATCACCAAGGGTGTACCGACCCTCACCGACGTCGCCACCGTGGCAGCGTTCGATGAGAACCAGCTCCTCGGCTGGGTCGCCGCTATCGAGAACAGCTCCGAGCACCCCCTGGCGGCGGCGATCGTGACCGGCGCCACCGACCGCGGTCTCACCCTGGGCGAGGTCACTGACTTCGACTCGGTCACCGGGCAAGGCGTCCGCGGCCACGTCGACGGCCACGACGTCCTGGTCGGCAACCGGCGACTTCTCGACGAAAATGGCATCAGTACCGACACGCTGCGGCCGCTGCATGAAGCGCTCGCAGCAGGGGGCAAGACGCCGATGCTGGTGGCCGTCGACGGGCTCCCCGCGGGAATCGTGGCGGTCGCCGACACCATCAAGGACGGCTCCCCGGCCGCGGTCGCGGCCCTCCAGGCACGCGGCATCGAGGTCATCATGATGACTGGCGACAACCGGGCAACCGCCGCCGCGATCGCCTCCCAGGTCGGGATCCGTCGCGTGGTCGCCGAAGTGATGCCCGCCCACAAGGCCGCCGAGGTCCGACGCCTCCAGGACGAAGGCAAGATCGTCGGAATGGTCGGCGACGGCATCAACGACGCCCCCGCCCTCGCGCAGGCAGACGTCGGCTCCGCGATCGGCACCGGCACCGACGTGGCCATCGAATCCTCCGATATCACCCTGATCTCCGGCGCCCTGTCCGGGGTGGTCACCGCCGTTGACCTGTCGCGGGCCACTATGCGCAACATCAAACAGAACCTGGTGTTCGGGTTCCTGTACAACACCCTCGGCATCCCCATCGCCGCAGGTTTGCTCTACCCCGTCTTCGGGATCCTGCTCAGCCCCATGGTCGCCGCCGCAGCCATGGCCCTGTCCTCACTGTCGGTGGTCACCAACGCCAACCGGCTCCGCCGCTGGGCACCACACCCCATCCACGAGTCCCCCACCACCGGCTCCCCCGTCACCCCCGTCGTCGAAATCGGCGGCGAGACCCCCACCACCCAGCGCCACACCACAGGAAAGGACACCCCCATGTTCGGCAAGAAGACCACCGCCACCACCCACATCGATCCCGTCTGCGGAATGAAGGTCAAGCCCGCCACCGCGGCCGCTACCCGCACCCGCAGCGAGACCACGATCTACTTCTGCTCCACCCACTGCGCCGAAGCCTTCGACGCGGACCCCGCCCGCTACGGACACCCCCAGATCGCGGCCGAGCACCAACCCGAGGCTCACACCCCCGCACCGCACCACCACTAGCCGCCGAACCAGACCAGGTCCAGGACACATGACCGGCAACCCACAGCGTCCGGAACTCATCGGCCAACTCGCCGTGATCGAAGGCCATATCCGCGGCATCGCCCGCATGGTCTATCAGGACGCCAACTGCATCGAGATCCTCACGCAGACCTCAGCAGTCACCGGCTCGCTGCGCTCAGTCGCCCTGGACCTGGTCGACAACCACCTCCAGCACTGCCTCACCCAGGCCATCCACTCCCCAGACCCCGCCTACCGCGACGCCAAGGTCGCCGAGGCCTCCACAGCCATCGCCCGCCTCGTCCGCAGCTGAACCGTTCTTGATCAGAGGTTGACCGGCCGCGGATCGGATCTGAATCCGGACCCCGCACAGTGGAAGCAGCACCCGAACGAGAGGAACCCGGCTCATGAGCCTCCACAGCCAACACCGCCCCACCGACACCGGCCCCGACACCCCACCCGCGGCCACCGGACCCGCCCAGCAGCACCAGGGCCACGGTGGCCACATGTGGCACATGCTCCTGATGTGCCTACCGTTGATCGGGTTCGGCCTGTGGTCGCTGTTCAGCGGAGGCGGCGCAGGCGCGCTGATCGGCGGCCTCCTCTGCGCAGGCATGATGCTGCTCATGCACGGCCGCCCCGGCGCCGGGCACCGCCACTGAAACTTGGCCGCCGCGGAGTGCCCGACCCACAGAAACCCAGCGAACGCCAAGGCAAGGGGGTACAAGTGACCAGACGGGCCGCTCCCCACGGCATCCACCCACCTGGTACCACGGCGCCACGGCAACTGGACCCGCACACTGCACTTGTCCAGTCAGCGCACCCGTTACAAGTGACTCGGACGGCACGGCCACGCCGATCTGGGGGCCTAGGGATTTCGGACGGTGGGCCCTCTTATGCTGAGGGCGCTACTGACAGAGAGATCGGCAGGATGACTGCATCACGACGGCGATTCAGCCAGGAGTTCAAGGACGAGCTGTGTCAGGAGGTGATCTCGACCTCGAAACCGATCCGGGAGGTCGCTGAGGCCTACGGTGTCGGCTCGGAGACTGTGGCTTCGTTCGCTTGGTGGCGGGGTTTTTGCAGCGCTCCGTGGCGGTCTTGTTGCCGCGATCACGCAGGACTGGCTGCAGGTAGGTGTCGCGGTCTGAACCGAGAGGGGTGCGCCCGGTCGGGGCCGTTTGAATCGGTGCCGCTACGTCAGAGTCCGAAGGCTCCGCCGCTGACGAGGATCACGATGCCGAGGCCG
>JAQDQK010000035.1 GCA_027658995.1 Propionibacteriaceae bacterium AM104-82 | reverse complement strand
CCCCTCGCCCTCACCGCCTAAACGAAGGAACCGCTACACCACTCCACTGGACTTGACCGTGACGGAATCCGCTACTCAACCGGCAAGGCCAACACTGACGTGTCGATCAGTGTTGGACTCCACGAGGGGTTGGCAGTTGCCGTCGTCATATCAACTCGGCCGCAGGCGCTCAGGTGGGTTGACTCGCGCTGGGAAGACATATGCGAGGCCTGCGGGGCTGACTTCCAGATAGGGGACTCACCGGGTCAATGCACTAAGTGCAACACCTGGAAATGCCCCGACTGCAGGGGGTGTAACTGCGCGTCCCGAAAGCCGAGTTACTGCCAGAAGTGTTTCATCGAGCTATCAGTCGCCGAGGCCGATGGCGGGAGTACTGAGCACGAGGAGTGCCCCTGACAGCTCCCGCAACGCAGTCGAGGATTGCTGTCTGGGCGTCGGTTGGGGGCGGGGATAGGCTCGCGGGCATGGGTAAGAGCATGGACAGGCAGCTCGCGCGCCTCGTCGAGCTCGCAGAGGCGGGGGCCGACGACGATGTGCGGCGCGCGATGCTCGCCTGGAGTCCCTCGGAACTCGTCGCCGCCCAGTGGGCCGCGCGGAACGGCTACCACGGCATCTCGACGATCGACGGCGTCGGCATGGGCACCGCCTGGCTGCTCGGCCTGTCGCGCGACGGTCGCTGCCGCGAGGCCGCCGTCGTGCGGATGTCGGCCGACGCGTCGCCGCTCACCGACCGGATCCTCGCGCTGCTGCTCTCCGACCACGTCCGACAGGTGCGCGAGCGGGCCGAGCGGGTCGCACGCTCGCGGCTCGACCGGGCCCGCGCGTCCGCGTCGCTTCCCGTGCTGATCGCGCTGCGCGACCGGGTGCTGGGCGCCGAGGCGCTGCGCCGCTACTGCGAGGCGATCGGCTCCGAGCTCGGCGTGGAGCCTTGGACGCTGGCTTGGCTCAGCGACGACGGGCAGACCCGACGCTGGGCCGTCCGCTCCTGGCTGGACGGACGCCGTCCGCTGGGGGAGGTGCTGCAGCGCCTCGACACCGAGCCCGACCCCTCGGTCGCCGCGATCTACGTCGGCCACATCATCTGGCAGGCGAAGGCCGCCGACGCGGAGCCGCTCGTCGCCTCTGCCAACGCCCGGGTACGGGCCGCGGGAGTCTGGCTGACCGCCGACCCCGTCGGCGCGGGGATCGACGCGCTGCTGTGCGACAGGTCGAGGCTGGTGCGCGCCGCGGCACAGCACCGGCTGACGTCGGCCGGGATGGACGTGGAGGCCTGGTACCGGGGCTGGTGGGACTCATCCCAGTCGCCGCGCGCGCTCACCGGGATGGTGGAGGTCGGCGCGGAACTCGATCGGGACGTGCTGCTTGGGCTGATCTCCGAACGCGAGCCCGGCACCTCGGCCACCGCGGTCCGGGCGCTCGAGTCCCGCCGCCTCGACCACGACACCTTCACTCAGCTCGCGGGCCTGCTGCGCGACCCGATGCTCGGCCCGACGGCCGTGGCGACCCTGCGTCGCTCCGGTGGTTGGAGCTACGACGACCTTGCCCCTGCATGGGCGCGCGCGGACGCGGCCACCCGTGGTCGGCTGGCGAGGGCGCTGGCCAGCCGTGACGGGTGGGATCGCGTGCGTGCAGGCCTGCTCGCGGCGTCCGACCCCGACCTCGGGCACCTGGGCGTCGACCTCGTCGGCCAGGCGGCGGTGCTGCTCAGCCCCTACGTCCGAGAGCCCTATCCGGACGACCCTGAGCGTCGCGCCGACCTGGAGCGACTGCTCGGCGAGGCCGACCTCGACCTGCGGCTGAGGCGCCTCGTCGAGGAGCGCGCGGGCCTGGAACTGACGCCGGAGCCGAGCAGGCTGGACGGCTGGTCCTCTGCGCACGCGGCGCTGCTGCTCGCGCTGGCAGGCACGGGCCGACTGCTGCGACCGAGCCTGCCGCTGGCCGCGGTGCGCCGCTCGGCCGCGTTCGCGATCGGCATCCAGTTGGGCACGGACGAACTCGACGCGGCGATCCGCAGGCTGATCACCGCCGGCCTCGTCGTCCCGCCTCGCGGAGACGACCTGGCGCTGACGTCGGAGGGTCGCTCGCTCGTGCGCGGGCTGCACGCCCACGCGCCAGGCGCCGTCGAGGCGGCCCTTGAACGCCTCGAGACCCGCGCCTAGCGGGCCAGCACGTCCTTCAGCCAGCGGATCTGGCGCAGTCGCTGCTGGAACGCGCCGCCCTCGTGGTCGTTGAAGTCGTAGGTCGCGATCGACTTCTCGGCGGCGTAGGAGTGGTAGGCCGCGAAGATCGTCGACGGCGGGCAGACCTGGTCCATCAGCGCCACGGAGAAGAACGCGGGCGCCTCGGCGCGCTTGGCAAAGTTGACGCCGTCGAAGTAGCTCAGCGTCGAGAACACGTTCTCGGCCGCGCCGCGGTGGATCGACAGGTAGCGGGTGATCTCCGCGTACGGGTCGCGGTCGCAGATGTCGACCGCGCGACGGTAGTGGCACAGGAATGGCACGTCGGGCATCGCCCCGACGAGTTCGGGGACGAGGCCCGCAACTGCGAGCGCGAGCCCGCCGCCCTGGCTCCCGCCGTTGACGGCGACCCGCTCCCCGTCGACCCCGGGCAACTCGCGCACGGCGTCGGTCGCCCGGACGGCGTCGGTCATCAGGCGGCGGTAGTAGTAGGTCTGCGGATCCTCGATGCCCCGCGTCATGAAGCCAGGCGTCTGCGGCCCGGAGCCGTGCGGATCGCCGGTCGCGCCGCCGGTTCCCCAGTTGGAGCCCTGCCCGCGGGTGTCCATGAACAGGTGCGCGAAGCCCGCGGCCGCCCAGTGAAGCTGCGCGCCGGGCAGGTCGCGCCCGCCGCCGTAGCCGATGTACTCGACGACTGCGGGAAGCGGACCCTCCGCGTCCTTCGGCAGCGTCAGCCACGCCTTGACGGGGTCACCCGCGAAGCCAGCGAAGGTGACGTCGAAGATGTCGAAAGAGGTCAAGGGGGAGTCGACGCGCTCGGCCTTGACGTCGCTCGGCAGCGAGCGCGCCTGGGAGAGCGTGTCGCCCCAGAACTGGTCGAAGTCGTCGGGCTCGAGCACCTGGGGCCGGTAGTTGCGCAGCTCATCCAGGGTCATGTCGGTGCGTGCCATGGGGATCCTTTCCAATCGCGCCTCATGTTAGGCCCAACCCGATGGCTGCGGGGGTGACCCGGTCTCAGTCGACCAGCGGGCCGAGCAGGTGCCGTGCCAGTTGCTCGGTCGGCTTCGGCTGGCCGGCGTGCTGGCGCTCGAACGCGGTGGTGGCGTCGGTGCCGCACAGCGCGATGATCCGGTCCTCGCCGCCAGGGTGCTCGGCGATCCACGAGGTGAGGTCGTACACGTTGCCCTCGACCGCCGCCCAGCAGTCCTCCGGCGTTGCGTGCTCGGCGACCTGGGCCAGCGAGTAGCCGGTCGCCGCCGCGGGGGAGGATGCGCCGGAGGGCGATGCGGACGGCGACCCCGATGTGGGGGTCGATGCGGGCGTCGGTGACGCGGTGGTGGGCGACGTGCTGGCCGGCGATGTGCTGGGCGTTGCCGAGCCGCCCCAGACGGCGGTCGCGCCCGAGTGGCCGGTCAGGACGGTCAGCACGACCACCGCGACCGACAGCGCCGCCACGACGACGCCAGCCAGGTTCTGCGCCCCCGTCGCGACCTCCGCGCGGCGCGTCCACAGCAGCCAGCCTCCGCCCAGCACCAGGTAGACCAGCGAGACGATCATCAGGATCGTGCCCCAGTTCTCATGCGTGGCCGGGATGCCGACGCGTTCCGCGAGAGCGTCGCCGGAAAGCTTGGCCAGGACGGCGCCCCCGGCGCCGAGCACCAGCAGCCCAAGCGCGGCGATGCCGTAGCGCGCACGCCAGGAGGGGCGCACCACGAGGCCGAGGATCGTCAGGGCCGCCAATGGGAGCAGCACCACGGGCAGGTGCACCAGGAGTGGGTGCAGGGGCAGTCCGAACGCCGAATCCAACATGGAGACAGTGTAGGTGAAAGTTCAAGCAATGACGCCGGTGTCGGCCACGCGCCCGACTGCGGCAAGATTGTCCCCATGACCTCCGACTTTGCACCCCGCGGCCTCATCGTCTGTCTCCCCGAGGCCGAGGTGGACGACTACGTGGGCGTCGTCGAGACCCTGATCCAGGAGGGCTTCCACACCTTCGCCCTGCCCGCGACCGCAGAGGGTCTTTCCGAGGTCTTCGGCATCTTCCAGGCCCGTGCGACCTTCGGCGCCTACCGCGTCGCGGCGCTGGAGCAGGCCGTCGCGGTCGCCGAGGCCGGGGCCAGGTTCGCGCTCGTCGATGTGCCGGACGGGGCGACGATCGACGCGCTCGTCGAGCGGGGCGTGGCCTGCTATGCCGCGGCCATGACACCCACCGAGGTGCGGGCGGTGCTCGCGACCAGGGCGACCGGGGCGCTGTTGTTCCCGGCCGACGTCGTGGGACACGCGCTCGGGCACCGGCTCAAGGAGGTCGGCCTGGCCGACCGGGTCATCCCGCTCGGCGGCATCGGCGCCTATGCGGCGGGCGAGTGGATGGGTGCGGGTGCGCCAGCGGCCTGCATCGAGGCGACCCTGCTCGGGGACGCGTTCGCGGGGGGATCGCTGAACATGTTGCGCGACCGCGCGGGTTCGTTCATCGCGGTGCAGAAGAAGTTCGAGTCGGCCGGGTAGCTGAGGCGGCCTGCTCAGTCGGCGGGCAGCCCGCGACGAGGTGCCACGGGTTGCGGTTCGACGTCCTCGTCGAAGTCCGGGTTGTCCACGACCTCTCCGAGATCGGAGTCGTCGGTGGCCGGGGTAACCGTCTCCGCAGGGGTCTCCGACGGCCGGAAGGCGGCATGCGTGGCGGGTGCCAGCACGGCCGTCGCGGCGGCGTCGTGGGGGAGGCGAGGGGTCAGGGCCGCCGTCTGCTCAGCGGCCGCCTCGGTGTGAATGGGCGTCGTGCGGATGGGCGCCGTCTCGGCGAGGTCGTCTGCGGGCTCCTCGAGGCCGTCAGCGTCGATCCCGGAGCCGTCCAGGAACTGCGTCGGCTCGTCGTCGTCGGCGAAGGGGGAGTAGGCGCCGTCGAGTTCGTCGTTCAGGAAGTCGATGGCGCCCTCGCTCGAGCGCCTGCGACGGCGACCGAAGCCGGCCCGGCCGACCATCACGACAAGCGCGACCACGGCGAGGGCGGCGATGCCGAGCAGCGACACCACGAACCACGTCATCGGTGAGGTCTCGGGTTCCTCCGTCGCGGGCGTGTTCGCGCCCGCGGTCGTCTGGGGAGCCGGGGCGCTCTGCGTCGCCGGGGCGGTCGGCTGGGGGCTGCCGGTGGCGGCGTTCTCGCCCGCTGCGCCCTCGGAGCCCTCCTCTGCCGGGGGTTGGTCGGCCTCCACGTCGATGTGGGTGATGGGCAGCGCGAGGCTGCGGGACGCCGCCGGGAACGTCCCGGAGGCGGCGAAGCTGAGCGTCAGTTTCAGGTCGCCCTCAGCCTGGTCCTCTGGCACGAGGTACATGGTCTGGAAGGCGCCGTCGTCGCCGGTGACCGTGAAGGAGTCCGCGACGTCTCCAGAGGCGTCCGCCACGGAGATGCCCGCGCCTGCGACCGGGGCGCCGTTGGCCTTCAGCGCACCGCTGATGGAGATCATCTCGCCGTTGGTCGCCGCCTCGGGCGCGCTCGCCGTCAGCGCCATCTCCACCTTCGGGGGAGCGGGTTCCTGGGGGGCTGGCTGTTGGGGCTGGCCGGGCTGTTCCTGGTTGGGTTGCTGGGGGTTGGGCTGCGTCGTGCCCTGGGCCTCGAAGTTGACGGCCCCCTGAGTTCCGGAAACATCGCCGTTGCCGTCGAAGCGCACGGTCGCGGTGTGCTGGCCGCCCGCCAGGTTCACCTCGGCCTCGACGGCGAACTGGCCGTTGCCTCGGGTCTGGTCGCGGCCGATCTCGACGCCGTCGATGTAGGCGATGACGTCCTGCCTCTTGAGCGGCTTGCCGTCCGCCGACAGCGTTCCGTAGACGGTCACCTTGGAGCCGTTGACGGCGACGTTGACCTCCACCCGCGCATCGTCGGCCGCTGCCGGGCTTGCGAGAAGGCCGAGCAGGGCTGCGGTGAGCGCCAGGAGTAGAAGGCGCAGCGGGCGACTGTGCATGGTAGGAACAATTGGCCTTTCGTTACTGATGGCAGAGATTAACCCCTTGGCACGCCAATTGCTAAGGGGGTGGCACTTAGTGCGACCTGGGTGTTTGGCAATCGCCCTCTGGTCACGTACCCTGAGAACACCTTAGATTTTCTCAGGGAGGCATTCAATGGCTGGAGCGCGACGAGCAGCTCAAGGCGACGAGAACGCGGAGGCGTCCGTCGCCGAGTTGGGCACCGTCACATCCGCCCGCCGCGGGGCAGGCCCCCGTGCAGGGATCACGCGTGGCAGGGCCGTCCGGTTCGCCATGGCGCCCCTTGCCATCCTCTCGGTCGTCGGCCTCGCTGCCGGCCTGATGATCGTCCCGCCGACCACCGCAGACGAGACCGACCCCGGCACCGCGGCCACCGCGCCGCTGGGCGTCTCCCGCGACCTGGCGCGCCCGGCCCTGACGCCGACGCAGTCGCCCTCCCCGACTGCCACGCCGACCCCGACGGTGACGCCGTCGAGCATCCCGAGCGTGACCCCGACCCCGTCCGCTAGCCCCTCGGCAACCGCAACGCCGACGCCGACCCCGACGCCCAGCGCCTCGCCGACCGCGAAGGCCGCGCCGACCAAGAGCGTCGACTACACCTCGCTCGGCGACACCGCCGGCTCGCGCTACGCCACCGACAGCGTCAACGTGCGCACCGGCCCCGGCAAGGACTTCGACTCGCGCACCACTCTCTCGGAGGGCGACAAGGTCACCATCACCGAGCGTGAGGTCGACGGGTGGCGCCAGGTCGTCGTCTCCAAGAAGTCCGGCTGGGTCAAGGAGAGCTTCCTCACCTCGAAGCAGCCCGCGCCCGCCCCGACGTCGAGCAAGTCCTCGTCCTCCTCGGACGGCGGCGACTCCGGCTCCGACGACGCCATCTCCACCGGTGCCTCGTGCCCCAAGGCGGGCAGCCTCGAGTCGCACCTCACCTCGCGCACCGCGAAGGTGCTGCGTGCCGTGTGCGCCAAGTTCGACGGCGTGAGCAGCTACGGCGGCTACCGCCCCGGCGCCGGCTCCTACCACGGCTCCGGCCGCGCCATCGACATCATGGTCTCCGGCGACTACGGCTGGCAGATCGCCAAGTGGGCCCGCGCCAACGCGTCCGAATTGGGCGTCATCGAGGTCATCTACCAGCAGAAGATCTGGACGACGCAGCGCTCCGGCGACGGCTGGCGGTCGATGTCCGACCGCGGCAGCGCCACGGCCAACCACTACGACCACGTGCACCTCAGCGTCCGCTGACCCAAGGCCCCACGGCCTCACCCCTGAGAGTTCACCTTTCGGATGCCGAGGCTGCGTGGGCGCGCCGCCGCTTCGCGCCCTAGTCTTGGGGGCATGAAGACACCGGTTGATCCCACGACCACCGAAGCGTGGTCGGACCTGCAGACCCTCAAGGACGCGCTCGTGCCCGACCTGCGCGGCTGGTTCGAGGCCGACCCCCACCGGGCCGAGGAGCTGACCTACGACGTCGCCGACCTGCACGTCGACCTGTCGAAGAACCTGATCAACGAGGACATCATCGCCGCGTTGCTCCGGCTCGCCGACCAGGTTGGGCTCGCCGACCGCCGCGAGGCGATGTTCTCCGGTGAACGGATCAACGTCACCGAGAACCGCTCCGTGCTGCACACCGCGCTGCGCCTCCCCGCCGACGCCGCCCTCGTGGTCGACGGCCAGGACGTGGTCGCCGACGTGCACGCCGTGCAGGAGAAGATGTTCGCCTTCGCGGACAAGGTCCGCTCCGGTGACTGGAAGGGCGTCACGGGCAAGCCGATCTCCACCGTCGTCAACATCGGCATCGGCGGCTCCGACCTCGGCCCCGTGATGGTCTACGAGGCGCTGATCCCCTACAAGCAGGACGGCCTCACCTGCCGGTTCGTCTCCAACATCGACCCGAGCGACGTGGCGGAGAAGGTCGCCGACCTCGACCCCACCACCACGCTGTTCATCGTCGCGTCCAAGACCTTCACGACGCTTGAGACCCTCACCAACGCCCGGATGGCCCGCGAGTGGCTGCTCGCCAAGCTCGTCGAGGCCGGCGCGATCGAGGACACCGACGAGGCCCGCAAGGACGCCATCGCCAAGCACTTCGTCGCAGTGTCCACCGCGCTGGACAAGGTCGCCGACTTCGGCATCGACCCCGTCAACGCCTTCGGCTTCTGGGACTGGGTCGGCGGCCGCTACTCCGTCGACTCCGCCGTCGGACTGCCCGTCGCCATCGCCATCGGCCCCGACGGCTTCCGCGACTTCCTCGCCGGCTTCCACGCCGTCGACACGCACTTCCGCACCGAGGACCCCGAGACCAACGTGCCGCTGCTGATGGGCCTGCTCAACATCTGGTACGTGAACTTCTTCCACGCGCACAGCCACGCGGTGCTTCCCTACACGCAGTACCTGCACCGCTTCGCCGCGTACCTGCAGCAGCTCACCATGGAGTCCAACGGCAAGTCGGTGCGCTGGGACGGCAGCCCCGTTACCACCGACACCGGCGAGATCTTCTGGGGCGAGCCGGGCACCAACGGCCAGCACGCCTTCTACCAGCTGATCCACCAGGGCACCCGGCTGATCCCTGCCGACTTCATCGCCGTCGCGAACCCGGCGCACCCCATCAAGGACGGCGACACCGACGTCCACGGGCTGTTCCTCGCGAACTTCTTCGCGCAGACGGCGGCGCTCGCGTTCGGCAAGACCATCGAGGAGGTCCGCGCCGAGGGCACCGACGAGGCCATCGTCACCGCGCGCGTCTTCCCGGGCAACCGCCCCACCACCTCGATCATGGCCCCGGCGCTCACGCCGTCGGTGGTCGGCCAACTGATCGCGCTGTACGAGCACATCACCTTCGTGCAGGGCATCGTGTGGGGCATCGACTCGTTCGACCAGTGGGGTGTCGAGCTCGGCAAGAAACTGGCGCTCGAGATCGCCCCCGCGGTATTCGGCGACGCCGAGGCGCTCGCCAAGCAGGATCCGTCGACCCAGTCGCTGGTGAGCTGGTACCTCGAGACGCGTGGCTGACCGGCGCAGACGCCGCCTGCCCCGCTGGCTGCGCATCACCGGGATCGTCGCGCTGATCGGCGCGATCCCGGTGATCGCGTCGGCGATCCACCTCGCCGTGCTGTCGGCCGGTCGCACCCACCAGGTCGACGACGTGCCGGAGCGACCGATCGGCATGGTGCTGGGCGCCAAGGCCGACCCCGGCCGCCCGTCCGCCTTCCTCGCGGCACGGCTGAACCTCGCCGTCGACCTGTTCGAGAGCGGCAAGATCCGTGCGATCCTCGTGACCGGCGACGGCCTGCCCCGCTCCAACGACGAGCCGGGCGTGATGCGCGACTACCTCGAGGCCCGCGGAGTCCCCGCGGACAGGATCGTCGAGGACCCGGCGGGCTTCGACACCTACGACTCGTGCGTCAGGGCCCGCGACGTGTTCGGCGTCACCGAGATGACGATCCTGACGCAGGACTACCACGTCGGCCGGGCCATCGCGATCTGCGAGGCGGTCGGCATCGACGCGGTCGGCGTCGGGGACCCCACCATGCGCACCCGGTTCCCGCTGAACTGGATCAAGGGCGTCAGCCGCGAGTGGGCCGCGAACCTGAAGGCCGAATGGGACACCCTCACGCGCCGTCAGCCGCAGCAGGACCCGTTCGACCCGAGCCTGCTCGAGGCCGCCGGCATCCGCTGACCGGGCCCCCGACCTGGCTACCATGCAGGTCAGCGCGGTGAAGGAGGCGGCATGGACCTGGAGGGCGCCCCGACGGAGGGCCACATCTCGGTGCGCGGCGCCACCGAACACAACCTGCGCGACCTGGACCTCGACATCCCCCGCGACACCGTCGTGGCCTTCACGGGCATCTCTGGCTCCGGCAAGTCGTCGCTGGCGTTCGGCACGATCTACGCGCAGTCGCGGCAGCGCTACCTTGAGTCCGTCTCGCCCTACGCGCGCAGGCTGATCGACCAGGGCTCCACGCCGCGCGTCCGCCAGATCGGCGGGCTGCCCCCGGCGGTCGCGCTCAGGCAGCAGCACGGCGCCGGGTCCGCGCGTTCCACCGTCGGCACCGTCAGCCGCGTCTCCAACGTGCTGCGGATGCTGTACTCCCGGGCGGGCGACTATCCGCCCGGCTACCGCCCCGCCGACCTGGCCGGCAGCTTCCCGCGCGACGCCGCGCCGCTGGACTCCGACGCCTTCTCGCCCAACACCGCCGTCGGCGCCTGTCGCACCTGCTCGGGTCTCGGCAGGCTGCTGCAGGTCGACGTGGACCTCCTGGTCGGCGACCCCGACCTCAGCATCCGCGACGGCGCCATCGCCGCCTGGCCCGGCGCCTTCGGCGGCCAGAACTACCGCAGGATCCTGGCGATCCTCGGCGTCGACATCGACGCCCCGTTCCGCTCCCTTCCCGCCGAGACCAGGGACTGGGTGCTGCTGACCGACGAGCAGCCGACGGTCGACGTCGAGGAGTTCCACTACAAGGGCACCTACATGAGCCCCAAACGGTGGGTCGAGCACACCTTCCACGACTCGCAGTCGGCCCGGATGCGCGCCAAGGCGGGCGAGTTCATGACGGAGCGGCTCTGCCCCTCGTGTCACGGCAAGCGCCTCAACCCCGAGGCCCTCGCCGTCACGGTCGCGGGCCGCGACATCGCCTACGCCACCGCCCTTCCCATGACGGGCCTGCGCGACTTCCTGACCGCAGCCCTGACGCACCCGGACGTCGTCAGCCTCCCAGCCGAGCGCCTCCAGGCCGCGCACGCGCTGATCGAGGTGCTCACCGACCAACTGCGCACGCTGATCGACCTGGGGCTCGGCTACCTCGCCACCGCCCGGCCGACCTCCAGCCTCTCGGGCGGCGAACTGCAGCGACTGCACCTTGCGACGCAACTGCGCAGCGGACTGTTCGGCGTGCTGTACGTGCTCGACGAGCCGTCGGCAGGGCTGCACCCCTCCGACGCCGAGGTGCTGCTCGGGGCGCTGCACAGGCTCCGGGACGAGGGCAACAGCGTCTTCGTCGTCGAGCACAACCCGCTGGTGATCGGCGCGGCCGACTGGATCGTCGACCTCGGGCCCGGCGCGGGCCGCTACGGCGGCGAGATCGTCTACAACGGGCGCGCCGAGGGGCTGCTGTCGGTGGGCGACTCGGCGACCGCGCGCTACCTGGGCGCCGACCCGCCGCCCGCGCCTGGGCCGGAACGACCCCGCGAGCCGAGCGGATGGGTGGGCGTCGAGGGCATCTCCGGGCACAACATGGCAGGAGTCGACGCGCGTGTCCCGCTCGGCTGCCTCACCGCCATCACCGGCGTCTCCGGGGCGGGGAAGTCGACGCTGCTGCAGGCCCTCGGGGACGCCGTCCGCGACCGCCTGCACCAGGAGGAGGCCGACGACGGCGACGAGCCCGCCGAGTCGGTGCCGGTGTGGGACCTCGAGTCGGGCAGCGTGAGCTACGCGGCCGCGTCGGGGCTGGGTGAGGTCGACCGCTTGGTCGTGGTCGACCAGTCGCCGATCGGGCGGACGTCGCGCTCCAACCTGGCCACCTACACCGGCCTGTTCGCCATCGTCCGGCGCCTGTTCGCCGCCCAACCGCTCGCGAAGGAGCGCGGCTACACGTCGGGCCGGTTCTCGTTCAACCAGCCGCAGGGGCGCTGCCCGCACTGCCTCGGCGACGGCGAGGTGAGCATCGAACTGCTGTTCATGCCGACCGAGACCGTCGCCTGCCCCGTGTGCGGGGGAGCGCGGTACAACCCGGAGACCCTTGAGGTGCTCTACCGCGGCCGCAGCGTCGCCGACGTGCTGGCGATGAGCGTCGACGAGGCGCTGGAATTCCTGGGCGACGTGCCGACCGCGGCCAGGATCCTCGACCTGCTGTCGGGGATCGGCCTGGGTTACCTGTCGCTGGGGCAGAGCGCGACCACGCTGTCGGGTGGGGAGGCGCAGCGGATCAAACTGGTGCGCGAACTGCACCGCGCCCCGGTCGGCCACAGCCTCTACCTGCTCGACGAGCCGACCAACGGCCTGCACCCCGCCGACATCGACCTGCTGGTCGGGCGCCTCCAGGGCCTGGTCGACGCGGACAACTCCGTCGTGATGGCCGACCACGACCTGCGCACCATCGCGGTCGCGGACTGGGTGATCGACGTGGGGCCGGGAGCGGGCGATGACGGCGGCCGGATCGTCGCCTCGGGGCGCCCCGGCGACATCGCAACCGACCCCGCCAGCTTCACCGGCCGACACCTGCGCGGCGCCTGACGCGTCAACGCTTGGCTGTCGGCGGGTCACCAGGTGGAGACGCCGCGGCCCATGCCGAAGTAGTTCCAGCCCGCGTCGCTCCAGCGCTGCGGGTCGAGCACGTTGCGGCCGTCGATCACGTTCGGCGCGGCGACCAGCGGAAGCACCGACGCCGGGTCGAGGTCGACGAACTCGCGCCACGGCGTCAGGATCATCACCGCGTGCGCTCCCTCCAGCGCCTCCTCCAGCGTGTCGGGCACGTTCAGGTCAGGACGGCGGTCGCGCAGTTTGTCGGCAGCGGCCGGGTCGACGATGGCCAACTCGGCGCCCGCAGCCCAGAGCTTGCCCGCGATGTCGAGCGCGGGGGAGTCGCGCATGTCGTCGGTGTCCGGCTTGAAGGTGATGCCGAGCACCGCGATCTTCTTGCCCTCGAGGCCGCCGACGGCCTCCTCGGCGAGGTGGACGGCGTGGTCGCGTCTGCGCAGGTTGATCGTGTCGACCTCGCGCAGGAAGGTCAGCGCCTGGTCGACGCCCAACTCGCCCGCGCGGGCCATGAAGGCGCGGATGTCCTTGGGGAGGCAGCCGCCGCCGAACCCGATGCCCGCCTGCAGGAACTTCCGGCCGATCCGGTCGTCGTGGCCGATCGCCTCCGCCAGGCGGGTCACGTCGCCGCCGGTCACGTCGCACAGTTCGGCCATCGCGTTGATGAAGGAGATCTTGGTCGCCAGGAACGAGTTGGCGGCGACCTTCACCAGTTCCGCCGTCGGGTAGTTGGCCACCACGAGCGGCGTGTCCTCGGCGAGCGGCGCCGCGTAGCACTCGTCGAGGATCGACTTGGCGAGTTCGCCGTCGGCCCTGTCGTCGGGCAACCCGTAGACGATCCGGTCGGGGTGCAGCGTGTCCTGGATCGCGAATCCCTCGCGCAGGAACTCGGGGTTCCAGGCGAGCAGCAGTCGCTTCCCGGAGCCGGCGAGACGCTCGGCGATGGCCTTCGCGGTGCCGACGGGGACCGTCGACTTGCCCGCGACGAGGGCGGGGCGGGCGTCGTCGGCCGGATCGGCGTGCTCGATGATCGTCGTGATCGCCTGGTCGACGTAGCTCATGTCCGCGCCGAGCCTGCCGCTCAGTTGCGGGGTGCCGACGGCGACGAAGTGGATCTCGGCGTCGCGGATCTCGGCGGGATCGGTGCTGAAGCGCAGTCGTCCCGATTCCACGCCGCGCCGCAGCAGGTCGTCGAAGCCGGGCTCGTGGAACGGCGCGACGCCGACCGCCAGTTTGGCGACCTTCGCCTCGTCGACGTCCAAGCCGATGACTTCGTGGCCGAGTTCGGCCATGCTCGCGGCGTGCACCGCTCCGAGGTACCCGCATCCGATGACGGAAATTCGCATGGTGCCAAGGTTAGCCAGCAGTGGAACCCGCGTCGCGGCGGACGTGGCCAACGCATTCATTGCGGCCCCGACGTGTACAACCGGTGCCCGGCACGCCATGATGGGGTATCACCGATATGGAGGTCACCGTGGATCACAACCCCACCGCCGTCGACGCAATTGTGAACGGTCACACCGCCCTGGGGATCGAGTTCGGCTCGACCAGGATCAAGGCAGTGCTGATCGGCCCCGACCATCAGCCGCTCGCCACCGGCGGCCACGAGTGGAGGGCGAAGTTCGAGGACGACGTCTGGACCTACGACCTGGCCGACGTCTGGTCCTGCCTGCAGGCCGCCTACGCCGACCTCGCCGCCGACGTCGAGCGCCGCCACGGCGTGCGCCTCGAGACGGTCGGCGCGATGGGCATCTCCGCGCTGATGCACGGCTACCTCGCCTTCGACGCCGACGGGGACCTGCTCGTCCCGTTCCGCACCTACCAGAACACGATGACCGGCGAGGCCGCCGCCGAGCTGACCCAGTTGTTCCAGCACAACATCCCCCAGCGGTGGAGCATCGCGCACCTGTACCAGGCGATCCTGCGCGACGAGGCGCACGTCGCCGACATCGACTACCTCGCGACCCTGGCCGCCTACGTGCACTGGCGCCTGACCGGCGAGCGCAAGCTCGGCATCGGTGACGCGAGCGGCATGTTCCCGATCGACGTCGCCACCGGCGACTACGACACGCAGATGGTGGGGCAGTTCGACGAACTGGTCGCCGACCGCGGCTTCGGCTGGAAGCTGCTCGACATCCTTCCCGGGGTCGTCTCCGCTGGCACCGCCGCGGGGGCGCTGACCGAGGAGGGGGCGAAGCTGCTCGACCCCTCCGGCACGCTCAAGCCAGGCATCCCCGTCGCGCCCGCCGAGGGTGACGCGGGCACCGGCATGGTCGCGACCAACTCCGTCGCGCGCCGCACCGCCAACGTCTCCGCTGGCACCTCCGTCTTCGCGATGGTCGTCCTCGAGGGCCCGCTGAAGGGGCTGCACGAGGAGATCGACCTCGTCACGACGCCCGCGGGCGACCTCGTCGCGATGGCCCACTGCATCAACGGCACCATGGACCTGAGCGCATGGGTCGGCCTGTTCGGCGAGGTAGGCACCGCACTCGGCGCCGAGTTCGACACCACGAAGCTGTTCGAGACGCTGTACCGCAGCGCGCTCGAGGCCGCCCCCGACGGCGGCGGGATGCTCGCCTACAACTACCTCGCGGGCGAGCACGTCACCGGCCTCGAGGCCGGGCGACCGCTGTTCGTGCGGACCCCGTCCAGCGACTTCACGCTCGCCAACTTCATGCGCACGCACCTGTTCGCCTCGCTCGCGTCGCTGCGCGTCGGCATGGACGTGCTGCTGCGCGACGAGGGCGTCGAACTGGACTCGATGTTCGCCCACGGCGGCCTCTTCAAGACCAAGGGCGTCGCGCAGGGCTTCCTCGCAGCCGCGATGGACACCCCCGTGTCGGTCGGTGAGGTCGCGGGCGAGGGCGGCGCTTGGGGCATGGCGCTGCTCGCGGCGTTCCTGGACGCTGGCGACGCGTCGCTGACCGACTGGCTGCAGGGCGAGGTGTTCGCCGACGCCGAGATCGAGACGGCCGAGCCGAACCCGGCCGACGTCGAGGGCTTCAACACCTACATGGAGCGCTACCGCGCGGGGCTCGCGATCGAGCGCGCCGCGGTCGAGGCCATCTGAGGTAGGTCGCACCGGCCGGGTGAAGTCCCCGGCCGGGGGTGACGCCGCGCGCCGGGTGTCCATGGCGTTGAGCAGTTTCCGGTGTTCGTCGCCGGCTGGATCGTGCAAACGCGGGGCGGGCGGCAACGAACGTCGAATGCTGCTCAACTCCAGACAACCCCCGCGGCCTCACCCGACGGGGTGGAGGCGCGTCGAGCCAGCGAGACGATGCGTCGGTAACGAGGGCCGCGGGATAGACTTGCGGCGTCAATTCAGGGTTAGCGCGCGGCGGGAGGCTGGGACGTCGCGCATGAGTCGCCGCACGGCGACCACGTGAAGGACCCGGAAAATGACGTCGCCCAACGCCTCCATCTCGCACGCCACCCCGCCGCCGTCGGCCGAGCCCACCGGCTTCGCCCGGCTCATCTCGCTGGTCGGCTGGCCCTACGTCATCGTCTCGGCGCTGGCCCGGTTGCCGCAGTCGATGCTGACCATCGGGGCCCTCACCTACGTCGCTGCCGGCGCGGCCGACTTCACCACGCCCGGCGCTGTCGCCGCCATCGCGGGGGTCGGCGTCGGTCTCGCAGGCCTGCTGTGGGCGGGCTCGCCGCGCGGCGGGGGCCCCGTCACGCTCGACGCCCCGCTGATCGGGTTCGCGCTGCTCGCTGGCATGGTCGTCCCGCAGGTCGGGCCCATGACGCGGGTGCGGTGGATCCGCCGCCTCACCGGCCCGCACGACCGGGCGACCATCGACCTCGCGCTCGGCTACGAGTCGACCATCGACGAGATGGGCTACGTCTTCGGCCCCGCCCTCGTCGGGATCGTCGCGGCCGCCGCGGGGGCTCCGCTTCCGTTGGTGATCGCCGCGGTGCTCGCGATGATCGCCGTGCCCGCCTTCGCGTTCGACCGCAGTTCCCGCTCGGCGGCGCCCGTCAGGCATCAGGCCTCCGACTCTGATGCGGGCGCGGCGCGCATGTCGCCCGGCTTCATGGCGATCGGCGTCGCGGGCATGCTCGCGATCGGCGCCGTCTTCGGCTCCCTGGCCACGACCATGACGGTGTTCGCCGACGCGACCGGCCACCCCGGCACCGGAGGCCTGCTCTACGGCGCGATGGGCATCACCTCGGGGCTCGGCGCGTTGAGCGTGTCGCGCTGGCCCGCCCGCTGGGGCGCGTCCTTCCGCTGGCTGCTCTGCGCAGCCGTCGCCGTCCCCGTCAGCGCCCTGCTCGTGCTGCCCACCAGCCTGTGGCAGATGGTGATCGGCATGCTCGCGATCGGCGCGCCCATCGGCCCCATCATGGTCACCGTCTTCGCCGCGGCGGGCCAGCGCACCCCGATCGCCCGGTTGGGTCTCGCGATGACGCTGCTCTCGGCGTCGGTGACGCTCGGCACCTCGGTCGGCAACCTGCTGGGCGGCGCCGTCGCCGACGCCTCGGGACACCGCGCCGCGCTGAGCGTCACAGCCGGCGCTTCGGTCGCCGTCCTGCTCGTCGGCCTGGTGTTCGCGGCCTACGTGCGGCGCGAGGGTCGAGTCCGGGTTTGAGCATGTGTGGTGACTCGTTGCGCGACACGCCGCCCACGCGCGGCGTGTCGCGCAACGAGCAACCAAACATGCTCAAGTCCAAGCCAACCCAAGCTAGGTTCGGGGCATGAAGTCCGTGCTCGCGGTCCTGCTGTGGGTGGCCGTCGGGGCGTTCGGCTGCCTCAGCGTGCTTGCGCTGCTGTCGATCGGCTGGATGTTCGCGATCCTGACCGCTGCCGCGCTGGTCCTCGCGATCCTGCTCACCCGCGGCAGGGGAGTCGGCGGGCTTGTCCTCGGCGTGGCCCTTCCGCTCGCCTGGGTCGGCTGGATGAACAGGCAGGGCCCCGGTGAGGTCTGCACGTCGACGAGCACCGGCACCCAATGCGTCGAGATGTTCAACCCGTGGCCGTTCCTCGCCGTGGCGGCGATCCTCGCGGCCCTCGGGATCGTACTCGCCATCGTCACCGTGCGACCTGCGGGCCGCAGCGCCCAGGCACGTCCCGCCGCGAGCCGCGATTGAGCCGATCTCGCCCCTGGTGAGACAATGGGGCACATGCAATCGCTCCCCGCGCTCCTCGACGCACGCCTCCGGGCGGTCACCGGCGTCGACCCCGAGATGCGCCCCGCCACGAAGCCCCAGTTCGGTCACTTCCAGTCCAACGTCGCCCTCCGCCTGGCGAAGCAGGAGGGGCGACCGCCGCGCGAGGTGGCGGCCGACATCATCGAGCGCCTCGACGTCGACGACCTGTGCGAGACCCCCGACATCGCGGGCCCCGGGTTCATCAACTTCCGGATGCGCTCCGACGTGCTCGCGGGCGCCGTCACGAGCCTGCTCGAGGATCCCGACGGCGGCGTCAACGTCACGCGGCACCCGCAGCGCGTCGTCATCGACTACTCGGCGCCCAACGTCGCCAAGCAGATGCACGTCGGCCACCTGCGCACCACGATCATCGGCGACTGCTTCAACCGCGTGCTGAGCGCGATCGGCAACACCGTCATCCCGCAGAACCACATCGGCGACTGGGGCACCCAGTTCGGCATGCTGATCGAGGAGGTGCTCGACGAGTCGCTCGACGTGACCCAACTCACCCTCGACGACGCCGACGCCCTCTACAAGCGCGCCGCCGCCAGGTTCCGCGACGACGAGGAGTTCGCGACCCGCGCCCGCGCCCGCGTCGCCACCTTCCAGGGCGGCGACGAGCAGTCGCTTGAGATCTGGCACCAACTCGTCGACATCTCCAAGCCCGCGTTCAACCACGCCTACGAGCGACTCAACGTGCTGCTCACCGACGACGACCTCGCCGGCGAGAGCACCTACAACGACGACCTGCCCGTCCTCGTCAAGGAACTCGAGGACTCGGGCGTCGCCGTTGTCGACCAGGGCGCGCTCTGCATCTTCGTCGACGGCTTCGAGGCGCCGCTGATCGTGCGCAAGTCCGACGGCGGCTTCGGCTACGCCACCACCGACCTGGCCGCGATCCGCCGCCGCGTCCGCGACCTGCACGCCGACCGGATCATCTACGTCACCGACGCGCGCCAGGCGGGCCACTTCGCGCAGGTGTTCGCCGCCGCGCGGATGGCTGGCTTCCTGCCCGACGACGTGGTCGCCCAGCACGTCGGTTACGGCATGGTGCTCGGCCCCGACGGCCGCCCGTTCAAGACGCGCGACGGCAAGGCCGCGACGCTCGACTCGCTGCTTGACGCCGCGGAGGAGGAGGCGGCGCCCAACATCGCGCTGGCCGCCATCAAGTACGCCGACCTCAGCAACGGCCTCCAGAAGGACTACACCTTCGACGTGGAGCGGATGGTCCAGACCACCGGCAACACCGGCCCGTACCTGCAGTACGCCCACGCCCGCGTCAGCCAGATCCTGCGCAAGGCCGAGGCCGAGGGCATCCACTACGGAGCCGTCACCGTCCTCGACGAGCCGGTCGAGCAGCAACTCGCGCTGACGCTCAGCGGCTTCGGCGACGTGGTCGACGACGTGGCCCAGCACCTGCAGCCCCACAAGCTGTGCGGCTACCTGTACGAACTGGCGGGCACGCTCGCCTCCTTCTACGAGGTGTGCCCGGTGCTCAAGTCCGAGGGCGAGGTCCGCTCGTCGCGCCTGGCGCTGTGCGCCGCGACCAAGGAGGTCCTCGCGAAGGGCCTCAACCTGCTGGGGATCGACGCCCCGGAACGGATGTGAACCGGATCCGCAACATCGCGGTCGGGCTGCCGGTGCGCGACGGGCATGTGCTCACACTTGGCATCACGAGCGACTCTCTTCTCCATGCGCCGTCTGACTAACGTGGGATGTGCGCGGGGATGGCCTGTATCTCGAAGGCGCTCAACGCCGGAGTGGCTCCTGCGGGGGGCAAGAGGACTACCGTGGCTATCGGCAATTCATTTGCCAAAGGCATCCAGCCGGGACATGGCTTGCCGAAGACGGCGTGCAGCAGTTGTTCTTACGTCATAGATGCGTTTGGAGGTTTCTCATGAGAGTGACTTATGAGGGTATCCGGTCAGAGGTTGACGCCCTAGTGGCGGAGACTTCGTTCGACAAGGTGCGAGCCCTTAATCTTGTCTTTCTGAAATATTTGCAGTACGTGAACACCCCGGTTGAGTTGGCGCCCGCTCTCGAGGTGGCCGATGCGTACTGGAGATATGGCGTCGGTACTCCGGCTAGCCTGAGCCAGGCCAAGAGTGAAGCGTGGAGATACCTTGATGCCAACTATCCGGAATACACTGGTCTACCTTCCGCGGATCGGAGAGCTGCGCAGATTGTTCTTTTCGTGTTGGACGCGGAGATGGATGAGGAGGCTTATTGGGACAGCCTCGAGTGGTTCTGCTTCTTCTTCAACGGAGACTGAGCATCGGGGGTCCCGGGGCAGGTCGAGCAGGCCCACGGTGTGGACGGTGCCGACCTTGGTCCATGGAACAGGAGCTCCCTCGAAACAGTGCAGGTTACATTGCAGTGAGAGGTGCAGTCACTGTCGCTGGATCAGTTCGAAAGACTGCAATCCATGCTGAGGATCAGGCGCAGGATCTTGTTCCGGGAGGCCAGATGAGCAACCCCTTCGCCTAGCGGATGGACCCCGAGACCGGGCTTGTCACTTGGGTGCCATTCCCAGTATGTGCGACTTGCCAGGCCAAGTATCCATCGAGTCTATTCCCGCCTGGTACGCCGACCCAACCTGGAGGGGTGTGGGGCAGATGAGATCCAGGACTTCTCTTTGGGGGCTCTTCACAGAAGTGAGTGGATTCGGGGTCTGAACCCGCCCGCGTCGAGT
>JAQDQK010000034.1 GCA_027658995.1 Propionibacteriaceae bacterium AM104-82 | reverse complement strand
GGCATGACGCCATCCTTTCAACTCAAAAGGAAGCGGCACCAAACCTGAGGCGGTTCACATCACCGGCTAGGAACACGAACGACGACACGACAGGCTCCGGGGCTAGCGCCACCCCAGAACCCCAGATACGCTGGGACACAAGAACCTCACTGTTCTCTAACCGGATACATGGTTCATCGAGGGCGTCCCTGGTACCAACAGGGGCGCCCTCACTTCATGTCAGGACGCGCCGCCTCCAATAGCACAGCAGCCTACTTTCAGTCAGCGCCGCGCCGCAACAGATTCCAACATTTTCCGACATTGACATGGCGCGCGTCTCAGCCGGGCGAACTAAATGTAATTTCGCCGACACCGTGAAACCACCGGCCGTCAGCACAGACCCCCTATACGACCCCCTATATCTCGAAGTCGCGCCGAGATACCTTAATTTGACGTTATCGTCGCCATATCAAGCGTTCAGGGAGGTACCATGAGCCCATCCAAGCAACAGGAGCCCAACCAGCTCCAGCGCAGCGTGAATGGCTTGCCTATGAAGATTTCCCTCTCCACCGCCGTCAAGAGGTCTTCCGGTGACACATCGGAGGTGCGCGCCACGGACCTTCTCGAGGCTCTGGCTATCTGCGAGCCACAGCCGGCAACCTCCGCAAGATGCCTCAATCCTTCGTGCTCGAACCGCTGCTCATGGAACGGAGAGAAGGGGCGCCCGAAGAAATTCTGCTCAGACACCTGCCGCCAGAAGCACGAGACGACGAGGCGCCGGCTCGAAGAGGAGATCAGCATCATCGATGGCGTGATGGACAACCCTCAGACTCGTCCGGGCCAGCGAAAGGTGCTTTCGAGCCACCGAGCACAGAGGGCTTTCGAGCTAGCCAGATATCCCGACGTCCGCGGCCCAAGAACAGTCAGCTCTCCCCTCGTGCGGACCCCCAGATGACAGACGACCCGACTGTCGGTGAGCTCGGGCACAATCAAGGCAATCACGAACTCCAAACAAGGCCGCGCATGAAGCCCACCGCAACACTGGTCAGATCTAAGCAACGGGTCGCTGACCACGGCGAGGTCTTCACCCCCGACTGGTTAGTCGAAGACATGCTCGACCTCGTCAAAGATGAGACTGAGCGAATCGACTCCCGCGTCTTGGAACCAGCATGCGGATCAGGGAACTTCCTCGTCCCCGTTCTCCGACGGAAGCTGGCGGCCGTGCAAGCCCGGTACGGGAAGAACGAGTTCGAGCGACGCCACTTCGCACTCCTCGCCCTCATGTGCGTGTACGGCATCGAGCTACTCGAAGACAACGCGGATGAATGCCGCACCAACCTCGCCGAAATCATGCTCGAGTTCTTGGGCACCGCTGACAATGTTTGGCCCGCAGCCATTACACACGTCCTCCGCACAAACGTCGTCCAAGGTGACGCCTTGACCATGACCACACCCGATGGGTCTCCGATCAAGTTCGCTGAATGGGCCTACCTGGGCAAGGGAAAGTACCAGCGCCGCGACTTCCTCTTCCACGCATTGACGCAGCGAGCCTCCTACGAAGGCACACTCTTCGGCGAACTCGCCGAAGAGGACCTCTTCGTCCCCACGCGCTCCTACCAGCCGATGACCGTCAAGGAGTTGGCCACATGACCCAAGTGAGCTTCGGATCCCGGCACCACAACCCTGACGTTCTGACCTGCATTGCCAACCTCTCCAACGATGAGGTCTTCACCCCACCCGAGATGGCCAACGCCATGCTCGACCTCGTGGCAGAGGCCTGGGCCGAAGCCAACGACGGCGCCAACATCTGGGCAGACCCCACCGTCACGTTCCTCGATCCATTCGTGAAATCCGGGGTGTTCCTCCGCGAGATCGTCCGCCGGCTCACGGACGGCCTGATCGCTGAAATCCAGACCCTGGAAGACCGGGTGGATCACATCCTCACCAAGCAGGTCTTCGGGATCGGCATCACCGAACTCACCGCACTGCTGGGCCGTCGGAGCGTGTACTGCTCGAAGTACGCGAATTCCAAGCACTCGATCGCCAAATCCTTTGATGCTGAAGACGGCAACATCTGGTTCGAGCGAACCGAACACAACTGGACAGGCGGAACGCCTGAGATTCGCTACGACCCCGTCACTAGTGAGGAACTCAAGGTCTACATCAATCGACGCTGTTCATTCTGCGGAGCGAACGAACGTGACTACCAACGGGGCGACGAGCTGGAAACCCATGCGTATGCCCTGATCCACACCGAGGATCCACAAGGCCTCATCGCACAGCTATTCGGAGACCACATGCAGTTCGACGTCATCATCGGCAACCCTCCATACCAGCTCAGCGATGGCGGCTACGGGTCCTCGGCCGCCCCCATCTACCAACTTTTCGTGGAGAAAGCCCTCAGCCTCCAGCCACGATTCGCTTCCTTCGTCACACCGTCTCGCTGGTTCGCGGGTGGCAAGGGGCTCGACGACTACCGGGAACGCATGCTCGGAGACCACCGAATGCGCAACATCGTCGACTACCCCAAGCTGTACGAAGCCTTCCCCGGCGTGAAGATCCGTGGTGGCGTGTCCTATTTCCTCTGGGACCGCGAGCACGATGGTCCCTGCACCATCCAAACCATGTGGGACGGTCAGCCAGTTGGGACGCCAACCGCTCGGTACCTAGACGCCCACGACGTGTTGGTGCGACGCAACGAAGCGGTGCCGATTCTGGAGAAGGTGAAGGCGAGGAGCGAGAAGACTCTGAGTTCGCGAGTCTCGTCGGGAAAGCCGTTCGGCCTACGGACGTTCTTTCACGGGCAGGAGACGCCCGAGGGAATCGCCACGCCCGTTCAGCTCTACGGGTCTCGACGGGTCAGTTGGATCGACCGGTCAGCTATCCAGACAAACACTGATTGGGTAGACGATTGGAAGGTCCTCATGACAGCGGTGCAAGGCACCAGCGCTGCAGTCGAGACCAAGTTCCTATCCAAGCCAATCGTTGCCGGACCAGGCACTGCGTGCACCGAGACGTACCTAGTCGCCGGAAGATTCTCCACGCAGGAAGAGGCCGAGAATTACGCCAGCTACCTGCGGACCCGTTTCGTAAGGTTCCTAGTGTCCTTGCGGAAGTCGACACAGCATGCCACGAAGGACGTCTACTCGTTCGCCCCGGATGTCCCCTTGGATCGGGAGTGGACAGATGAATCTCTCTACGAGCGCTACGGCTTGAGCCCTGACGAGATTGCTTTCATCGAATCTCAGGTCGCGGCGCACACTGACGAGCAGGATGAGGCCGTCGACGAGGCGGACGATGAATAGAGATATCCATGAGCTTCTGCCCGTCAAGACCGAGGGGCAGCTACGGATCTACGCCTGGACCCCTGACGATCCACCATCCGCCTATCAAGGGCTGATCAAGGTGGGACAGACCGCCAAGGTCGACGTCAATGATCGGATTCGTGAGTCGCAGGGGCAGATGCAGCAGGCCTACACGTTGCATGTGGATGAGCCCGCGTCGCGGAGTGACGGGTCGTACTTCCGGGACCGCGATGTGCGGCAGCGCCTGGTCGACAAGGGATTTGAGAATCCCGCGTTCGGATCGTCGCGTGAGTGGGTGCGTTGCTCTCCGGCTGATGTGAAGACCGCTATCGAAGAGGTGCGCAGCGGCCAACTACTCGGCGGTACGCATCATGAGACGTTCCCAATGCGGTGGGAGCAAGCCGCAGCCGTCGAGAAGACGCATGGCTACTTCCACTCCATCTGGGCGGAGAACCGCACCGCGGTGCCGCGGTTCTTGTGGAACGCGAAGATGCGTTTCGGGAAGACTTTCGCGGCCTACCAGTTGGCGAAGCGATTGGATGCTTGCCGGGTGCTGGTGGTGACGTTCAAGCCCGCCGTCGAAGATGCCTGGCAGTCCGACCTGGAGAACCACGTCGACTTCAATGGCTGGCAGTACCTGTCGAAGGCCACCGGGATCGACCCCGACAGCCTGGACCCGGCACGACCCGTCGTGTACTTCGGGTCGTTCCAGGATCTCTTGGGGCGTGACACGAAGACTGGGTTGATCAAGGCAAAGAATGCGTGGCTACACGAGATCAACTGGGATCTGGTGATCTTCGACGAGTACCACTTCGGTGCCTGGCGCGAGAGCGCGAAGGAACTGTTCGAGGGCGAAGACCCCGCCGTGGCGAAGAAGGAACTGGCAGCTGAGTTCAACCAGAGCCTCGACACCTTTGAGGAGGAGCTCGACGAACTGGGCAGCGACGAGCACGAGTTCCTGCCCATCACCACCCGTGCCTATCTGTACCTGTCTGGCACGCCGTTCAAGGCGTTGGCTTCGGGTGAGTTCATTGAGGAGCAGATCTTCAACTGGACCTACACCGACGAGCAACGCGCCAAAGCCGAGTTCGCCGAGGCCAACCCCGGCAAATGGAACCCGTACGGGGCGCTGCCGGAGATGCGGCTGTTGACCTACCAGATGCCTGACGAGCTGATCTCGGTGGCACGGGAGGGCGAGTTCGACGAGTTCGACCTCAACGCCTTCTTCGCCGCCACCGGCACCGGCAGCACCGCGGTGTTCACGCACAAGGACGATGTGCAGAAGTGGCTCGACATCATCCGCGGCCAGCACCTGCCCACCCAAACCGACGCGTTGAAGGCCGGCACCCGCCCGCCGTTCCCATACTCGGATGTGCGGCTTTTGCCGTATCTGCAGCATTCGTTCTGGTTCCTGCCCAGCGTCGCCGCCTGCGAGGCGATGGCCAACCTGCTGGCCGAGAAGCAGAACGTGTTCTGGCACGACTACAACGTGTTGGTCGTGGCCGGCCCCGGCGCCGGCATCGGACTGAGCGCCCTTCCCCCGGTTCGGCAAGCGATCCGTGACGGGCATGACACGAAGACCATCACCTTGTCGTGCGGGAAGCTCACCACCGGTGTGACCGTGAAGCAGTGGTCCTCGATCCTGATGCTGCGCAACCTCAACTCGCCGGAGACGTACTTCCAGGCAGCGTTCCGGGTTCAGTCACCGTGGGCGATCAAGAACCCCAACGGTGACAACCCCCACGAAGAAGCCGTCCTCAAACCCGTGTGTTTCGTGTTCGACTTCGCCCCCACCAGAGCCTTGCGGCAGATCGCCGACTACGGCCACGGCCTGGCACCCGAAGCGCCCAACCCGGAGAAGGCCGTCGAAGACCTCGTCAGCTTCTTGCCGGTGTTGGCTTACGACGGCTCCAACATGACCCAGGTTGATGCCGGCGCCATCCTCGACATCGCCATGTCCGGCACCTCCGCCACCCTGCTGGCGCGCAAGTGGGAATCGGCGATCCTCGTCAACGTCGACAACGACACGCTCCGCAAGATCATGAACGACCCCAAGGCCATGGCCGCGGTCATGAACATCGAAGGTTTCCGCGCCCTCGGCTCAGCCATCTTCGAGACGGTTGTCAACAAGTCCGAATCGGTCAGCAAGACCAAGAAGGAGCGCGGCGAGGACCTCACCTCGACGGAGAAGAAGGAGCTCACCGCGGAGGAGAAGGAATACAAGTCGAAGAGGAAGCAGATCCAGGAGAAGCTGATCAAGTTCGCGACCCGCATCCCCGCCTTCATGTACCTGACCGACTTCCGTGAGAACACGCTCCACGACGTCATCACCAAGCTCGAACCAGATCTGTTCAAGAAGGTCACCGGCCTCACCGTTGAGGACTTCCACCTGCTGGTTAGCCTCGGCGTGTTCAACGCCACCCAGATGAACCAGGCCGTCTTCGCCTTCCGCCGCTACGAAGACGCCTCCCTGTCCTACACCGGCATCCGGTCCCACAAGGGACTGCGTCACTACGGCCTCTATGACACCGTCGTCGCCGTTGAGGAGGGTGGAGCCAGTGTCTAAGAAAATGCTCGGGAGTGCAGGTGTCCACGGTGCTTCTGCGAGCGCCCTAGGTTATCAATATCAAGTCAATTGGGCTCTGGTCGAGCTGATTCGGCGCGGCGGCGAGAAGCCGGACCAAACGCTCACCCTCGAACTGCATGACGATGTCTCGTGGGACAGGGGCTGCCGGCCGATAGAACGGATCCAGGTGAAACACTCGACCCGGCGCCAATACGGACTTTCCGATTCCGATCCGGATCTTTGGGGGACCCTCGGCGTCTGGATGGACACTTCCCTCCCAAGCAGCCAAGACGGTGCCTTGCTGGTCCTGGTCACCACCTCGCTTGCCAAGCAAGGAACGGCGACTACCTACCTGAAGCCAGACAGAGGCCGGGACGAGGCCAAAGCTGCTGCTCTCCTTGAGAGCGCCGCCAAGACGTCTACGAACAAATCCACCAAGGGCTTCCGGGAACGTTACCTCGAACTATCTCCAGCCGAACGACTGAGCTTCGTCTCTAGGATCCACATCCTTGACGGCCAGCCCAATATCAGCCATCTAGAGGACGAACTTCGGGGGCTCCTGTGGGTGTCGCTTCCCGCCGAGCCGAATGACGCCACCTATCTGGATCTCGTCTGGCAGTGGTGGGCCAAGGTTGCTCTCGCGTTACTCATGAACACGCGCGGACCAATTAGTGCATCGGAGGTGCGTCAAGAACTCAACGTCATCCGGGAAATGTTCTCTAGCGACAACCTACCTACGCTGGTTGAACTCGAGAATGTCGATGAGCTAGAGATAGATCTACACCTAGAACGACCTTTCGTTCACCAGCTGCAATGGGTCAAGGTTAGAGGCAATAATCTTCAATCTGCGATTGTCGACTACCACAGGGCCGTAACCCAGACCACGGACTGGATCGATCGAGATCTCATCGGGCTATCTGAGCTGACAAGATTCGAGGCGAACCTGATCTTCGAGTGGGAGACAGCCTTCAACGACATGCTGGAGGATCTGCCGGATGACGCAACCGATGCTGAGAAGCAAGACCTCGGCAAGAAGTTGTTCCGGAAAGTCAGGGACTCGACCAGCGTTCTGGTCCGCGAGCGATACAGAGATAGTTTTTACGCTCGCGGCAAGCGCCACGAACTAGCCGATAGGGGACGCATGGGGTGGCATCCCGAGTTTGAACAGAAGCTTGAGCAACTGCTGTTGCCAGGCCTTGCGTCGGACTCTGGCGGTGCCGCGTGACTTCCGATTCGAGGACCGGGCCCGCGGGGGAATTCACAGAATCGATGGCTTGGGAGGATCGCTCACCCACACTTGCAGCAATGCTAAATCCCGCGCTGCTTGCGACGGTAGTTGCAGTAAGCGCCGAAACTTTCCAAGAAGCCAGCGGTCGCCCTCTCCCATTTGCCTACCCATATCTGGTTGCACCGCTCGTCCTCCACAAAGAGACGAGAGAGGCGCTACCGCGACGGACCAATTCCCATTGGGCCACTTGGCTGTTGAGGCATCCAGTCCTCGCTTCTGGATTTCCCGAGCGGGCAAGGTCTTTGGTCCCGTCGGTTAGCGAAGGAGTCCGCTTCGGCTTGGCCCACGGAGCGCTAGCAGTCACCGTCGATGGCCACTTGGAGGGGGCACTGGCACCACAGAGCCCAGCTCGCGTCGGTGACATTGCGGACATCGTCAGAGCGGCGGGGTTCGTAGGCAAGTGGCTCACCAAACTGGAGCATCCAGCCACCGCATTCGCACTCTTGGGGGTGAGGCCATGAGCCTTCAACTAATCTGTATCAGTTTGTATGGGATGAACGGGGAGCGGCGTGATGTCGAGTTCAACCCAGGTGCTTTGAACATCATCACGGGCGAATCTCAGACAGGGAAATCGGCGCTGGTTGCGATCATCGAGTATTGCCTCGGCCGCGACTCAATGCGTGTACCGGTTGGCCCGATCAGCAAGACCGTCGGATGGTACGGAGCGCTCTGGCAGATCGGCCCGGGGGAGAGAGCCTTCAGCGCGCGTCCGGCCCCTGCCCCGGGCCGCGGATCGACGCAGCAAGCGGTCTTGGAGTTCGGTGACGAGACGCTCACGTCACCTGACCTCAAGGACCTCAATGTCAACATCGACAGCGATGCGCTACGAGTCCAGCTCGGGAGGCGTATCGGAATCGAGGAACTAGTAGCGCCTCCCGGCGCGACTGGCCGTCCGATGCTTCAACCCCATCTCGGCCATGCAACTTGGTTGTGCCTGCAGGGCCAGAATGAGATCGCTGATCCAACCCTGCTCTTCCACCGACAGGGCGACCAAGGAATCGCTCAGGCATTGAAGGACACCCTCCCCTACTTCTTGGGGGCCATCCCCGTCGATGGCGCGGCCAAACGCTCCGCGCTTAGGGAACTCCTCCGCGAGCTAGGAAAAGTGGAAAGTGAGCTTCAAGCAGCAACTGACGCGGCTTCTGGCGTCGAGCTTAGGCTTCGCGGCTTGGCTGATGAAGCGCACGCCGTTGGGCTGATACCACCCCCGTCGATCACAGATCCAAGGTCCCTGATCGAGTTGCTGCGCCACGCACGCATCGCCGAGGCTCATGACGCTGCCAACACCGGTCAGCAACAGGATCAGCTCTTCACGCTTCGGCAGAAGCGAGACGACACTGAAAGGAAGCTTCGTGCGCTCTTGAGCGACAGAGAACTACTGCTGGAGCAGCGGCACAGCGAAGACCAATACCGGACTGCGATCGAGATCCACGCAGGGCGGTTGACGAGTCTGGAACTGCTTCCATCCGCCAGTGAGCCTTCGGGCCATGGCGACGTACCGGGCCACGGCAACGCATACTGTCCCCTTTGTCGGGCCGAGCTTGTAAATCCAGATCCTTCTGCCGACCAGATCGCTCGGCGCCTGCAACAGCTCCGGAGGGAGCTAGCAGACGTCCAAGCCACTCCCCCCATTCGCACCTCTGCGCTGAACGAGTTGGACACGGAGATCACTGATCTCCGCAGGGAGATCGTCCAAATCGACAAGACGATAGCTGCACTGCAGGCCGCAGAACGCTCCGTCGGCCCCACCTCCGTCGAAGGCAAGAGGGACTTTGTTCGCGGCCGCATCGACGCAACGCTCGAGCGGGCCATGCAGGTCGATGAACTAGCAATCGCACGCCTGCGTGTAACCCGGGATAGGCTCACCGAATCTGCAAGGCTCCTCCGAATCGAAGTTGAGGAGCTCGATGAGCGGCAACGCCTTCTTTCGATCCTCATGGCTGTCAGTCGGGACGCAACCCGCTTCGCGCAGAGCCTACAACTGGAGCATTCGGACACAGGCGTGAGTCTCGACCTGTCGAAACTCACCGTCGTTGTGGAGACAGGCGAGGGGCCCATTCCACTGTGGCGGGTTGGTAGCGCGGCGAACTGGATCGGCTACCACTTGGCTGCCCATCTCGCACTCCACAAGCACTTCGTGGGCAAGAAGCGGCCTGTCCCGCACTTCCTGGTCCTAGACCAACCTACGCAGGCCTACTACCCCTCCGAAGCTGCCCGGCTAACAGGCATCCCGGCAACCGATACTGACGCCAAGGCAGTCGAGTCCATGTACCTCCTGATGCTGAAGGTCGTAGCCGAGCTTGCACCTGATTTCCAGATAATCGTCCTCGACCACGCCGACCTCTCCCAGGTTTGGTTCCAAGAAGCTGTCCGTCACAAGTGGAGGCACGGGGTGAAACTCATCCCTAGCGACTGGCTAGCAGAGCCGTTGGGAGATGAGGACACCCCCTCAGATGCAACCTCGGTTTGAGGGTACTTTCACAAGAGGCACCCACCACGCCGGAGCAATGACCCAATTCCCCCCAGAATCCCAGGAGGCTATTGATGGAGAATCGTGAACGATTCAAACTGCGCACGGCCCTCGTTGACGAATTGAAGTACTGGCCCGAAGACCGCACACGCATCCTGTTCGACAGCCTAAAGCTCAGCATTGTCGAGTCGCCCGACGACACAGTCGCCGTAGAGGCCTCGGTTGTTGGGCTGGACGATGATCAGCTACTCGAAGTAGCAGAGATCGTCTATGGCGAAAATGACGACGGCACAGCACAGGCCGAGGAACCGACGGAAACGGTGTGGGAAGAGGGTGCCTTCAAACTCTTCCTCACCCACTCAGCAGTCCACAAGAGATTTGCCGCCGAAGTGGCTCAGCACCTAGAAACAAAGGGCATCCACGGATTCGTCGCCCATGACACCATGGTCGAGGACCAAGAGTGGGCTGACCAACTTCAACGCCATCTCAAGACGATGGACGCCTTGGCCGTGCTCTGCCATCCGGAAGTCAACGACAGTGCCTGGTGTCAACAGGAGATCGGGTGGGTACTAGGCAGCGGGAAGCCCTACTACGCTGTCGCGATCCCAGCGGTTCCACAAGCTTTCGCAGGCCTCAAGCAGTGGAAGCCCGCCCCCGACGCTAAGACTGCTGCCGAGATGATCACTCAATGGATCGCGAGACGCTTCGACCTATCTGAGGCGATCGCCGACAAGATCCTGGACCGCCTGGCCAACGCAGTGTCATACGACGGTGCGTGGAGGACTCTCTTGGAGCTTGAGGGGTTGACGCTCACAGGACAGCAGCTGGACCGTCTGGACCAGATCTACCTGGAGAATGGCCAAGTCCAGGGCCGCAATCCGACAAGCACAATCACGCGCATCTATAGCCGACTTGGACGGCCAGTTCCCGACACACCGGAGTACTTCAGCTAGCGCAGGCACGCTTCAGACTGCTGCGCAGTTCGCCGCCTCAGCCCACACTGACGAAATGGTCGACGAGCAGTTCCACACCGTGGATGACACTCGCTGCGAGGAGCTCGCCAAGGTGAACACGAAGAATTGGGTGCCTTTGGCACCGCTAGCCCAAGGGAGAATCGACAGCGCAGGAAGTCAATCACCGCCAGAATGGAACACTGAGCATCAAATGTGGAGTAAACGACGGAGTCCTAGCACATGACTGACTTGAAGCTATTCAGAATTGAGAACGGTCTTGCAGCCGAACTCCACAGTTCTTCCGTCGCACTTGAACGGTCGCTCCAGCAGGTGATCGAGCGGAACATGGAGGTGCTCTTCGGCGTGCGCCTGCTCGCCACGGAGTTCTCAACCGGAGTGCGGCATGGTGGCCGGATGGACTCACTGGGCATCGATGAGAACTACAGCCCGGTCATCTTCGAGTACAAGCGAGCTATCAACGAGAACGTCATCAACCAAGGGTTGTTCTACCTTGACTGGCTCATGGATCATCGTGGCGACTTCTCGATGCTGGTGCTCCAGAAGCTTGGGGCTGAGGCTGCTAAGGCGATTGATTGGCGCAACCCTCGCCTGATCTGCGTGGCCAGTGGATTCACGAAGTATGACGAGCACGCTGTTCAGCAAATGAACCGCAGTATTGAGCTCGTCCGTTACAGGGACTTCGATAGTGACTTGTTGGCTTTGGAGCTCATGACAGGTACTCGTGTGGAGGCCTCTACAGGTGAGGGAGCGCCGGCGACTCCGACCTCACGCGGAAGTGCCGCGGGGTATATGAAGACGGTGACGGAATTGCTGGAACAGGCAGATCCCGAACTCAGTGATCTCTATCACGCGGTGGAGGACTTCTGCAGTGCCCTCGGTGACGATGTGACGAAGAAGACGTTGAAGAACTACTTCGCCTTCCGCCGGTTGAAGAACTTCGCCTGCGTGGAAGTGCATCCTCAGACCCGCAACCTGCTCGTCTACCTGAAGGTCAACCCGGACACAGTCGAGTTAGAGGATGGTTTCACTCGCGACGTGCGCACCATCGGACACTTCGGAACCGGCGACCTCGAGCTCCGGATTCACACCCAAGCCGACTTTGAGAAGGGCAGGCCTCTGATTCAAAGGTCGTACGAGGACAGCTAAGAGACCCACTTCTGTCAGAGGTCCCGACCCTCACCGTTGGCGCGACTCGACCTACATTGAACGGCCCTCCGATATGGGCATGATTTTTCAATCTAGTGACCGGGATTCTGTTCAATCTAGGGCGCGGCTCGACAAATATGACCCCCTATATAGGGCAGCACATCAGGCCCGATATGTCGGGTACCTCAGCCTGACCGGGAGAGCAACTGTCACATCAGCCCCTATATAGAGCGACATATTGGGCGTCATATAGGGGGTTACGGGCGATCCCGTCTGTCGAGCCGCGCTCTACTTTGAATTTTTGCCCTCCTATTCTGAATAGGGTTCAAACCAGAGTGTCGCCGAGCGATCACGGTGACCCTAGGGATGCTGCGGCAGCGACCATCTTCGAGACATAGTGGGACTCAGCACGAACTCCCGGGGCCAGTTCCTCAAGCACGTTGCCCATGTTGCTGACCATCGCGACGCGTTCTCCCACGGGGACGAACAGCCGTTCAGACGGGAGACAAAACTGATCAAGCATGCTGTGCACGCTGGACTCGAAACGAGCTAGATCGCTGCCAGGGGCGCTGCTGTGCACGACCGCGCCGCTTTCATGGGGCCGACATGGAAAACAGGCTATCGGAAGCCCGCTCCGGAGTTTGTCACGCTGGAGGCCGATGCACTCGGATGTGAACGCTGCCCCTACACGACTGCGAGGGTTAGTCGTTGGCATGGCTAGCGCATGCTGTCACTGCACTTCCTATTCCTCGGGCGATGGGGCGTGGGCCCTGAGCTGGCCTAGTGAGGCAAGGACGGCGGCTGTGGCCGCTGGGGTCAGGCCTGCTGCGATGAACAGTGTTTGGGTATCGATGTGGCGGCTGAGGAGTCCGGTTACAGCGATGGATAGTGGCATGAAGGCGATGGAGATGAAGAAGTCGAGGCTGGCGACTCGTCCAAGCATCTCCAAGGGGACGTGTGACTGCAGGACGGTTCCCCAGATGACCATTCCGATGCCGATCATGGCGCCGTAGAAGAACAGTCCCGCGCCGATGGCCCAGGGGTTGGTGGTGACCGCTGGAATGGATAGAGGCAAGCAGCCCAGCGCCCAGGCTCCGATCATGGCGGGCAGGAAATGTGTCGGTGTCTGCCAAGATCCGGCGATCAGGGATCCTGCGAGTCCGCCGGCACCGAGGGCGGCGAGGACTGCTCCGTAGAGTGCTGGACCGTTGTGGTGCGCGTCGCGCATGAGGGCGGGCAGGAGAACTTCGAGCGGCCCGGTGACGGCGAGGCCCATGATGGCGGCGAACAGCACGCTGGACCGAACCCAACGAGTGCGGACGACGTAGCGGAAGCCGTCGATCGAATCCCTCACTGGTGAGGTCGCTGAGTTATCGGCTTGCGTCTCGCGCGGGGCTGGCGGGGGTAGCCGGAGTGCGGCAACCAGGGCGATACTTAGCGCGGCGGCGATGACGTATCCGCCTGCGGCGGGAATGGTCGCGCCGATCACGGCTCCGACGACGGCTGGAGCCAACGCCTGACCCACCAGAGGGCGTGTGGCGCCTTCGAGGCCGTTGACGGCCATCAGGTCGTCGGTCTCGACCAACACTGGGACGAGCGCTGTGTAGGCGGGGAAGAAGAACGCGGTGGATGCTCCGATGATGAAGGCCGACAGTCCGAGCATCCAGTAACTGATGGTGCCGGTGGTGGCGAGTGTTGAGGTCACGGTGGCCACTGTCAGGTTCAGGGCGAGCACGCCCACCATGATCGATTTGTTGGGCAGCCGGTCGGCGACCACTCCGGCGGGCAGGGAACCGGCGAGCAGGCCGATGCCGCTCCACGCGACCACGCTGGCCAAGGTTGCCGGCGTGGCGCCCAGGTCGAGGGTCTGCATGGCGAGGTAGAGGGCCCATGCTCCTTGGGCGAAGATGGCCAGCACCATGGCTGCGAAGAGGAAGCGGTAGGCAGGGATGGCCAAGGGGCGAAGCGGGTTCATGGCAGGTCTTTCGGGGCGAGGTGGAGTTGGGGCCAGTGGGCCAGGTCGGTGAGCATCTGCCGGTCATGGGTGGCCACGACCACGGCGCAGGAGGTGTTCAGGAGTTCGGTGGTGATGTCGTTGACCAGGCTCGTGGACAGGTGGTTGGTTGGTTCGTCCAGCAGCAACAGATCCGGATCCTCGGCCAGGCACATGGCCAGATGAAGCCGCCGTTGCTGGCCCTGTGACATCCGCCCCACCGGGGTGCGGGCCGCCGCTGCTTCGAGCAGTCCGAGAGAGCCGAGCGAGGGTGCCCGTCCTCGCCGACCGATCCGCGCCAGGTGGGTTTCGTAGGCGATGTGTGCGGGATGGTCATGGTCCCAGTCCGGGATCTCTTGCGACAGCAGCGAGATCCGCGTCTCCGGGCCAACCCACAGATGTCCTGTGCTCGGGGCGAGACGTTGGGCGAGAACCGCCAGCAACGTGGACTTGCCAGCGCCGTTCGGCCCGGTGATCACCATCCGGTCGCTCCCGCTCACGTTCAAGGAGACGGGGCTGTCCAGCCGGTCGGTCACTGTGAGCCCGGAGGCGTTCAGGATCGCCTGACCCGTGCGGGTCGACGACGTCGGCCAGGACAGGCGCATCGGCGGTTCAGGCACGCTGACCTCATGACGTTCGAGGTCCTCGACGCGGCGGTTGAAGGCCTGCACGACGCCGGCAGCACGGGTGGCGCGCTGATGCTTGCCCGTGCCCTTGTCCGGCCTCCACCTGCCCTGTGACAGGCGGGATCGCGCCTCGGCTGCGGCCCGCGTCAGCTCCGCGTGGTGGGCACGTTGGGCGGCATGCTCCTGCTCCCACGCCAGTCGATCCCGCCGGCGGGCTTCGACCCAGCCCGGATAGCCACCGGTATAGAGCCGCGGCAGGCCGTCCCGTGTCGGGTCGAGATCGAGAAAGCTCGTGGCCACGTCACGGAGGAGCGCGCGGTCGTGACTGACCAGGGCCACCCCACCGGGATGGTCCCGCAGCCGCTGGGTCAGGAAGGTCAGCCCTGCCGCGTCCAGGTGGTTGGTGGGCTCGTCCAGGAGGAGCAGATCGGGGGTTGATCCGAGCGCGACGGCCAACCGCACCCGGTACCGCTGGCCCACCGACAGCGTCGACAGGACGCGGTTGCGGTCGGCGCAGGCGTTGAGTCCGGCCAGGGCGATGTCGACCCGGCGTTCTGCGTCCCAGGCGTCCAGCGCGGTGGCTGCCTCGAGCGCGTCGGAGTAGGCATCGGAGGCGTCGTGGCCATTCGCCAGTGCAACGGTCGCCGAGTCCAGAGCGCTAAGGGCTTGCCTTGCGGGAGCGGTGGCCTCAGCGATCAGGTCGCCGACCCTGCGAGCACCCTCGATGGCCATCTCCTGCTTGACCAAAGCGAGCGAGCCCAGACGGCTCACCACGCCCAAGTCCGGCTTCAGTACACCGGCCAGAACGTGCAGAAGGGTGGTCTTCCCCCGGCCGTTCTCACCAGCGATGGCAAGGCGTGACCCGGAGGACACGGTGACGTCGACCCCATTGAGGAGCGTTCTGTTCCCAAGGGTGACGTGGATGGATTCAGCGCGGATGTGCGCGGCAGCGCCATGTGGCGTTCCGTCCCACACACACGATGACAAAGGTTGTGAAGTAGGCATTGAGTACTCTCAGCTCGTCGTGGAGCCGGGCAACGCAAAAAAGCCGCCCGGCAGATGGCCAAGACGGCAGACGAGAAAGGAAGAAAGGTCCCGCCGCCGTCAGCGGGCGGAACGCACCTTCATCGAGGCAATGCCGAAGTACATGACATCGAGGCTACACCGCCAAATCACCCCTTCGCGAATCACATAGCACCGGCGGGGAGGCTCGAGTCCCACTACTCAGCTCACCAAGAACCCCCAACGTCTCGTAGAACCTGGATGATTCGGCCACTCCCGACCTACATTGAACGACTCTCCGCAAACAGATGGTTTGTTCAATCTAGAGCCCAGGGTTTCGTTCCAACTAGAGCGCGGCTCGACAGTGGTGTCGAGATGCGCTCTACTTTGTATAAACGGGCCTCTATATAATATAGATCACAAAGTTGGGGGCATCGTCCGTTGTCAGCGACACTTTAGGCATGGTTTCTCATCGAGAGTTCAGTACATGAGTCCGCGACGGAGGCTCCGGGCCAATCGTGAACGGTGGCGTGCGCAGCAAGTCATGCGTGACTATCGACGACGCACGGCCGCTGACCTTGCCGGAGTCTTGGCCTTGTTCGGCCACTGTGCAGTCCCTGGCAATGCTTGGACAGCGGCAGAGGTGGCCCACCGTTTTGCGCGGGATGGGGCTGAGGCTGCTAGCTGTTGCTGGCCATAACGTTGTGGTCACGTAGGAAGGTCGCGGCAGGAGGCTCCGCCTCTGCGCGCGTCATCTCGGATTGGCTACAGGTACCTGCAGACCTCGTCGGCGTTGCAGGTCTCGGGTTCGGGTTCTGCGGCTGCGTCGCGGAGGGCGGCAACGTTGTCGCGGAGGGAGACGAGATCCGAGATCTGGCGCTCAATGTCCTTCAGACGAACGTCTAGGAGGTCCCGGACGTGGCCGCAGGGAATCTCGCCTCCATCGCGGATGTCGAGGATCTGTTTGATCTGCGCGAGGGTAAGTCCGGCAGCCTGGCCGCGGTGGATGAAGTCGATCCGAGTCGCTGCTTCCGGATCGTAGTCGCGGTATCCCGACGCGGTGCGCTCGGCCGCGGGAAGCAGGCCCTGCTCCTCGTAGAACCGCAGGGTCTTGGCGGTGGTGCCGGCCGCCTCGGCGAGTTCGCCGATCCTCATCTGGGTCTCCGATGTGTCACAGGTCGCACTTGACCTTCCCCCGTACTGGAAGGTCCATTGTGGCTGCATCAAGAGCAATTCTCAAGACTCAGGGGAGGAATCGGGATGCAGTCCAGGTACGACCTTGCGATCATCGGATCGGGTGGCGCCGCGTTCGCCGCCGCCATCCGCGCGACCACGCTCGGCAAGTCGGTGGTGATGATCGAGCGCGGCACTTTCGGCGGCACGTGCGTGAACACCGGCTGCGTGCCGTCGAAGGCGCTCATCGCCGCCGCTGAGGCCCGCCAGACCGCTGCCGAGGCGGGCAACCGTTTCCCGGGGATCGCCACCACAGCGGACGACGTGGACATGCCCGCGCTGATCAGCAGCAAGCAGGACCTCGTCGAGGAACTTCGGGGTGAGAAGTACGTCGACGTCGCCGACGCCTACGGCTGGCAGATCCGCCACGGCGACGCTGCGTTCGCCGGCACGCCAGAAGCGCCCGTTCTTGAGGTCACCGCGACTGACGGTGCGGTCGAGACGATCGACGCTGATCACTACCTGGTCGCCACCGGCGCCAGCGCATGGGCCCCACCGATCGACGGTCTTGAGGAGGCCGGCTACCTGACCTCGACCACGGCGATGGAGTTGACCAAGGTTCCCGACTCGCTGCTGGTGCTCGGCGGCGGCTACGTCGCCTTGGAGCAGGCCCAACTGTTCGCCCGGCTCGGGTCGAAGGTCACCCTGCTGGTTCGTTCCCGGCTGGCGTCGAAGGAGGAGCCGGAGGTATCCAAGGCGCTGCAGGAGGTCTTCGCCGACGAGGGCATCCGCGTGGTCCGCCGTGCGGTCCCGACCCACGTTGCCCGTGACGACGTCAGGGGCCAGGTTGTTGTCACCGCTGACATCTCCGGCGGCGAGCAGGAATTCCACGCCGAACAGGTCCTCGTCGCCCTCGGCCGCCGACCGGTCACCGATGGGCTGAACCTCGATGCGGTGGAGGTGAAGACCGGCGACACGGGCGAGATCGTGGTCACCGACCAACTGCAGTCCTCCAACCCCCGGATCTGGGCAGCCGGCGACGTGACCGGGCACCCCGAGTTCGTCTACGTCGCCGCCCACCACGGCAACATGGTCGCTGAGAACACGTTCGCTGGCGCTGAGCGGTCGGTGGACCACAGCCGGCTGCCGCGGGTGACCTTCACCAGTCCGGCGATCGGCGCGGTCGGGATGACCGAGGCCCAGGTGCTCGCTGCCGGGATCCGCTGCGACTGCCGCGTCCTGCCGCTGGACTACGTGCCCCGGGCGCTGGTCAACCGCGACACCCGCGGCTTCATCAAGATCGTCGCCAACGCTGAGACCGGCGAGATCCTCGGCCTCACCGCCGTCGCCAAAGACGCCGGCGAGCTCGCCGCCGCCGGTGTCCACATCCTCGGCAAGACCGTCACCGAGGTCGCCGACGCATGGGCGCCCTACCTGACCATGACCGAAGGCATCCGGATCGCCGCCAAGGCCTTCACCACCGACATCTCCAAGCTGTCCTGCTGCGCGTGACCCGCAGCCGACAGCCTCCACCCGACTCATGAAGAAGGTACCGCCATGTCGGAGCTCACGACGCAACTGCCCGAACGACTCAACAACACCGAAGAGACCGGCCTTGACGCCGTCCTATTGATCCCGCTGCTGCGGCTGATCGTCGAGGGCGGCCCGGTCACCGTCGAGCAGTTCGCCGCGGCCGCCGGCCGTCCGGTCGACGACGTACGCACGGGTCTGGCCGCGGTGCCGGACACCGAGTACGACGACCAGGGCCGCATCATCGGCCAGGGCCTCACCCTGCGCCCCACCCCTCACCGGTTCACCGTGGCCGGTGAGGAGCTCTACACCTGGTGCGCCCTGGACACCCTGATCTTTCCGACCCTGCTCGAGCGCACGGCGAGCGTGGAGTCGGTCTCCCCGACCAGCGGCGAGCCGATCCGGGTCACCATCGACCCCGTCGCCGGCGTCACCAGCGTCGAACCCGCCACCGCGGTGGTGTCGCTGGTCAACCCCGACCAGATCACCTCGATCCGGTCCTCCTTCTGCAACCAGGTCCACTACTTCACCTCCGATGAGGACGCCGCGGGCTGGCTGGCCGAGCACCCCCGCGCCGAGGTCGTGCCCGTGGCCGTTGCCTATCGGATCGGTACCGACCTCACGACCGGCTTCCTCAACCAGTTCCAGGCCAACGCGGCAGTGGCCGACGACGGCCACTGCCGCTGCTGACCAAGAACACCGAAGGGAACTCCACTCCGATGAAGTCCAACCACGACGACCAACCGGGAAGCAGCGGCCTGCTCCTCGGAGCCGGGGCCGCGCTGCTCATGGTCGCCTGCTGCGCCCTACTTCCCTTGCTCCTCGCCGGTGGTCTGCTGGCCAGTGTCGGCGGGTTCCTCGGCAACCCCTGGGTGATCGGCACCGGCATCGCCGTCCTGGTGCTCGCGGTCCTCGCGACCACGCGGCGCCGCAGCGGCGGCAACAACGCCAGGCATGGCTGTTGCCCGCCTGTGAACTCCACCCACCCCAGCGACACGAAGGACGACCAGAACCGATGACGCTTACCCGCACCCGCCGCGCGACCCTCTCGGTCGCCGGCCTCCTGCTTGCAGGCTCCCTGGCTCTGACCGCCTGCGGAAACACCGACGCCACACCAGCCGCAGATGCGGGCACGCCAGCGGCGGTTACTAGCATCGACGGCCAGATGGTCAGCCTGCCCGCCAGCGGGAAGCCGACCGCGGTGTTCTTCTTCTCCGTCGGCTGCGGCGAATGCGTTGAAGGCGTCCGCTCCCTCGGCGAGGCCGCCACCGCTGCCGAGAAGTCGGGTGCTGGGGCGAGCTTCCTCGCCGTCGACATGGACCCCGGCGAGTCCAAGGAGACCATCGAGGGATTCATGGAGTACGTCGACGCCGAACACGTCCCGGCCGCCATAGACGAGGGTGCCGCCTTGTCCCAGCGATTCGACGTTGCCGCCCTGTCCACCCTCATCGTCATCGACGGCGACGGCAAGGTGACCTTCCGTGCCACCGAGCCCGACGCGAAGACGATCACCGCCGAACTCGTCAAGGCCGGAGCCTGATCCATGGGCGGATTGCTCAGCCTCGCCTTCGCCGCCGGCATGGTGGCGCCGGTCAACCCATGCGGGTTCGCGCTGCTGCCGGCCTGGATCAGCCAGACCCTCGGCGACGCTGACGCCTCGCCCGTCCCGGTGCGGCTGCTGAGGGCCCTGCGGTCCGGAATCGCACTGGCGATCGGGTTCGCCGGCACCCTCGCAGCTGCGGGCCTGCTGGTGAGCGCCGGGGCTCGGGGCCTGATCCAGGCAGCGCCCAAACTCGGTCTCGCCGTAGGCGTCCTACTGGTGCTCCTCGGCCTGTGGATGCTGGCCGGCCGTTCGATCTCCGTGCGGTTGCCCCGGATCACCGGCCGAGCAACCGAAGGCCTCCCGCCAACCGCCCGGATGCTGGTCTTCGGGATCGGCTACGCCCTCGCCTCCCTGTCGTGCACCTTCGGAGTGATCCTTGCTGTCATCGCCCAGGCACAGGCCACCGCCAGCTACGCGGGGCTGCTGCTGGTCTTCGGTGTCTACGCCGCCGGCTCAGCCAGCATCCTGCTGCTGCTCGCACTCGCGACCACCGCCGCGGGTACCGGCCTAACCCGCCACGTCGCACGCCTCGGGAGTTATGGGGCTCTTCACAGATGGCGGTGGAGTGAAGGGGTGCGGGTGACCGGCCCGACCCGCTGG
>JAQDQK010000033.1 GCA_027658995.1 Propionibacteriaceae bacterium AM104-82 | reverse complement strand
CATGAGAGGGGTCAATTTTCGATCGGCAACAGGGGGTCAGTTTTCGTCCGGCGTTGACAAGGGCATCTCCCCGTGCCCCTTCTCTGGCATATGACGCCCTATACGTCGCGCAATACAGGCAGTGATACAGCGGTTGCGCTCAAGACGAGCCTTGGGCAGCGCAATATGACCCCCTATATGACGCCTCATGTAGGGGGTCATATTGCGGCTCCGTATGACAGCAACCACAGCCTCTTGGGGTCGGGTGATCGCTCGGCGACGCTCTACTTTGAACGGTATTTTAAATAGAGGGCCGTTTGTTCAATCTAGGCTGCGGCTCGACAACCACCTCTGGCGCAGCTCCCCATTCGGGGCCTAACGACACGGTTGTAACTTATCCCCCGATGTGGACAAGGTTGTGGATAACTTGTGGACGGTCGGTGGATATCGCGGTTCATCGTTCGCCGGCTATCGACTCGTCCACTCCGACGGTGTTTCCCCGCCCTCCCTGTCGAAGCGAGGAGGGTCGGTGGGTGGCCTGGTGGCGGTGTCGACCCGATCGGGTGAGAACCTGAGCCATGTTGTCCATCATCCTGGCGTTCCTGATGACGCTCTTCGGCATCGGCCCCGCGCCGGTCGAGCCCGATCCGGATCCCGTTCCCTGGGAGGCGCAGGTCGCCGTCGGCGAGTCGCAACTGTTCGAGGTCGGGTCCTCGAACCAGAGCGCCAGGCGACAGATGACGATCGTCACCGGCCCGGACGAGGAGGTCGCGACCGTCGAACTGACCCACGGCGAGGCCGCTCCCGGCTGCGCGCCGGGTGGCTGCGAGGAGCCTGCCTACATCACGGTGACCGGGGTCGCGCCGGGCAGGACGTCCGTTGAGGTGCGCCTCTGCTTCGTCGAGAGCCCGGGCGAGTGCCAACCGCTGGACGAACCCGTGACCATCGGGATCATCGTCAACGAGTAGTCCTTGGAGCAGAACCCCTTGCCCTGGCGTGCTTCGGCCGCGAAAAACTGTCAGTGGCGCCGCGTAGCGTGAGGGTATGGAAGGCAGGGCACTGATCGAGGGGCGGGCCGCGGCGCAGCGGTTGCTCGACGGCGATCGTGCGCGTCGGCGGGGCGAGGCGCAGATCATCGAGGCGCTGTGCGACCTGGCCGAGTGCTACCGGCTGGACGAGGACGAACTCACCGAGGTGCTGGTCGAGCGGCGCGTGCAGGTCGGCGGCGAGGGAACCCCGAGCGTCTCCGAGCACCTGCGCCTCGAGATCGCAGGCCTGCTCGGCTGCACTCCCCCGGCCGCGACCGGACGGCTGGCCGACGCGCTGAACCTGAAACACCGCCACCCCCGCCTGTACGAGGCGGTCCAACGGCTCGAACTCGACGCGGGCCGGGCGCTCAAGGCGGCCGCCAGGTGCGCTCACCTGCACCCGGTGCACGCCGACTCCGTGACGAACCAGTGGTGCAGGCGCCAGGCGGGGCTCGGGTGGACGGCCGCTTTCAACCTGCTCGACAAGCTCATCATCGCGGTCGACGCCAAGCTCGCCGCCGAGCGGGAGCGGAAGACGCGGGAGGATCGCGGCGTCTGGACCTGGGGCCTGTTCGAGGGCGTGATGAACCTCACCGGTCGCCTCGACGTGCTCGACGCAAGGCTGCTCGACGAGCGGCTCGACCAGGTCGCGGCCCTCCTCGAACCCACGTTCCCGACACTCACGGCGAGCCAGCGGCGCGCGAAGGCCCTGACGGTCCTCGTCGACCCACATCAGGCCGCCGCCCTTCTGGATGCGGCGCCGCAGCCGGAGTTGCTCGATTCTCTGCTCGACGAGGCGGTGGCCGGTGGGCACCTGCAGTGCCGGTGTCCCCGCTGCACGTCGGTCGGGGGCGAGGGCGTTGCGTCGGGGGACGCCGTCCTGGGTCGCCCCGCGGCGCCGGTCACGTCCGCCGGCGGCGACGCTTGGTGGTCTGGTGCATCGCAGGAAGTGGCCGCGGAACTCCCTTCGAAGCCGGTCGCGGACACCGCCGGGAGCGCCGGGCGCCCGGTCGGTACGCCTGAGGCCCTCCGAGGAGCGGCCGCTGATCTCATCGCGAAGCTGTTCTCGGCGCACGACGGCCTGGGCTTCCCATTCAGCGGTGCGAGTGGGCCTCCCCACCAAGCTTCCGCGCACGCGAAGGGTCCCGAGCGCTCCGCTGACAGAACGGTTGCCTCCTCATGTGGGAGGACTCTGCCCGGGCCCGGTTCCGAACGGGTCACGTGCCAACCCGGCCGCCCAGGTACTCCCTCCGTTGCGGTCGGCGACTCGGCTGCCGGTCCCGACGATGGGCCTGCGGGTCTCGACGATGGGCGGCGAAGGAGCCGGACGGCTGCGCATCTGCCCGGTGAACTGGTGGGCGAGCCGTCGGCTGGTTCGCACTCTTCTCGCGCTCGCGGGGCCAAGGCTGGGCGCGCTTCCGATCGCCGCCGACCGGTGCTGCAGGTCGCGGTGCACCTGCATGCCGACGCCCTTGGCGAACTGAGCCCGGTCGCCCGGGTCGAGCGGGCGGGTCACATCACGACGGCGCTGTTGCGGGAACTGCTCGGCGAGGCGTCCTTCGACGTGCGCGTCCAGCCCGTGATCGACCTGCCTAGGTTCGCGCCCGCCGATCGCTACGTTCCCACCGACCGGATGCGCCGGGCCGTGACGCTGGCCTTCCCTGTCGAGCCGTTCCCGTTCTCGAACCGGAGCACCGGGTCACTCGATCAGGATCACACCGTTGCTTACCGTCCTGGTGTCGCCGGGCAGACCCGGATCGGGAACCTGGCTCCCCTGTCGCGCGGGGTGCATCGGGCCAAGACGGCCGGCTTCTGGGTGCTCGACCAGCCGTCGCCCGGCCAGTTGGTGTGGACCAGTCCGCTCGGATACGCCTACGACGTGACGTCCTACGGCTCCCGGCGTCGGACGACGACGCCCACACAAAGCTCACCCGGTGCCGGGAGGCTTGACACGGCCACGCGACTCCCCCGCTGACTGAACCATGCGGGGCGCGGAGCGGGCCGCATCGGTCGAAGTCGACCCACACAAGTCGACGGAGACCCTCACCAGGCAACAATGCGGCAGTCGGACCGCTTCCACTTCGGAGGCTTCGACAAGCTCAGCCAACGATCCGCAACCGGCGCCAGCAGCGGCCAACGGGTCCCAGCACCGGGCGCCAGAGGGTTTCGACGCGGGCTGCGGCGCTTCGCGCCTTTGCCCGGCTCAACCAGCAATGACGCCGCTCATCGAGCCTGTCGAGAAGTCCCACGCCACAGCGACAGCCCCCACGGGCGCCGCGAGGCTCGGCACAGCCCACGCGACTCGTCCGCTGACTGAGCCATGCGGGGCGCGGAGCGGACCGCATCGGTCGAAGTCCTCCGACGCCGTCGTCGGGAGCCGAGACCAGCCAAGCACGCAGCTTTCAGACTGCTTCCACCATCGGAGGCTTCGACAAGCTCAGCCAACGATCCGCAACCGGCGCCAGCAGCGGCCAACGGGTCCCAGCACCGGGCGCCAGAGGGTTTCGACGCGGGCTGCGGCGCTTCGCGCCTTTGCCCGGCTCAACCAGCGATGACGCCGCTCGTCGAGCCTGTCGAGACGTCCGAGACCCACGGCTCTCCCGGCTGCAAGAGGGTTTCGACGCGGGCTGCCCGTGTTCGTCGAGCCAGTCGAGACGTCCGCAACCACCGACTCCCCCACGAGTGCCGCGAGCCTCGACACGGCCACGCGGCATCGGTCCGCTGACTGAGCCATCCGGGGCGCGGAGCGGACCGCATCGGTCGAAGTCCTCCGACGCCGTCGTCGGAAGCCAAGACCAGGCCGAGCAACGCAGCCGTCGGACTGTCTCCACTTTCGGAGGCTTCGACAAGCTCAGCCAACGGCCCGCAACCTGCCAGCAGCGGCCAACCGGTCCCAGCACCGGGCGCCAGAGGGTTTCGACGCGGGCTGCGGCGCTTCGCGCCTTTGCCCGGCTCAACCAGCAGGGCACGGATCAACCAGCAGGGCCCGACTCAACCGGCGGGGGCCGTTCGTCGAGCCTGTCGAGACGCGCCAAGGATCGATTCGGCACGTCCGCAACCGACTTGTTGCCGTGCGGGTCGTGGGTGACCGATCAGCGCCTCTCCCGTAGGCCCCGGCGGGACTCAGCCCTTCAGGCGGGTGAGGATCGCCTCGATCGCCGGGAGCGTGATCCGCTCGTCCAGGTACTCGCGGCGGACCGCGTCGTCGTCGCTCGTCGAGAACTCCGTCGTCTCACCGTCGTGGACGTAGCGCGACGGGTCCTTCAAGCTCTTGCCGTGGTGCGGCATCGTCAACTGGACCGAGAACGCGACCTGGCCCGTGGCGTTCGCGCATGAGTAGGCGTTCGGCAGCAGGTCATCGCGCATGCACCTGCCGTTCTCGATCGGCACCGCCCTCGACTCGTCGTACTCGAAGTTCAGGTCGAAGGCCGACGGCGAGCCCGCGTAGTCGAGCACGACCAGGAGGTCCGACTTCGTCGAGTCCAACGCCAACATGCCGAGCGGCAGTCCGAACTTCACCGTGCAGCGCGAGTCCGGCACCTCGACCTTGGTGCCCTGCGCCGCCAGCGGGTCGTCGACGGAGTGGAACTCGAAGGTCTGCGACTCGGGCGTCTTCACGATCGACTCGGTCTGCGGAAGCAGCGACTGCACCACCTCGTCGGTCAGCAGGCCGCACGCGTCGGGCCAGTCGACAAGGGCGCCGGTGTCTGCGACCTTCCCAGTCAGGTCGATGGGCGCGCCCACGTCGGCGGGCAGGCTCCCGATCTCGACCGGGTCTGTCTGCTTCGACCCGGAGCAACCCATCAGTGCGACCCCGGCGAGCACGGCCGCCGCGGCGACCCCGATCCTGCGCGTGCGTCCCATTGCGACCCCACCTCCGTGCGACTCGTTCCGACAAGCACACTACGGAGCGACCGGCTCACGAAGCCGGCAGAAAGGGGCCAGACAAGGCCGTCAGGCGACGAAACGAACCCAGTTCGGGCCGCGTCCGGTGTGGATCCGGTCCAGTTCGACCAGCCGACCGTCGCGCTCCAACCGGTACAGCGCGGCGTGATCGGAGGCCTCCCCCGCGACGACGACGTGGTGGCCGTCAGGTGCGACCGCCATCCCGCGCGGCTGCTTCTCGACGTGGGTCAGCACGACGGTGTCGGTCAGCCGTCCGTCGCCGTCAAGCCGGATGGCGGCGACGGTCGACTCGGAGCGCTCCGTGCACAGCAGCCACCCGTCGGCGAGCGCGACGTCGGCGCCCCAGATCAGGTGGTTGGCGCGCGGGTCGAGGCCGTAGGCGCTGATCCCGAGCCCGGACGCCGCGTCGAAGGCCTGCACGTCCTCGGCCTTGTCGAGCCTGCCGCCCTCGCTGCGGTCGAAGCGGACCGCCTGCCCCGTGAACTCCGTGATCAGGTAGGCGTTGCGGTCGTCCGCCGACACCACCAGGTGCCGCGGGCCGTCTCCGGGCGACACCCGGACGAAGGGAGCCGACAGTTCGACGAGTTCGCCGTCCGTGGCGATCGAGTACTGGGCGATCAGGTCGTCGCCGAGCGAGACGAAGTACGCGTTGCGGCCCTTTGGGTCGGGGACGGCGGCGTGCATGTTGCGGTGCGACATCCGCCCCATCTCGGGGCCGACGACGCCGTCGACCACCTGATAACTGGTGCCCCAGCCGCCGTGGTACGACGCGGCGAGCAGGGCGTTCGGAGTGATCGCGAGGTAGGCCAGCGGATCGTCGACGGGGCGCCGTGCGATCTCGGTGAGCCCGCCGGTCGACCTGTCCAACCGAAGCGTCAGGATCGCCGGCTCCGGGTCCTTGACGGCGCAGTACACCAGGTCGCGGGCCGCGTCGACGGCGAAGGTGCTGCATCCGAGGCCGACCTCGGTCACCGCCTCCTCGACCAACCGGTCACCGTCGAGACGCAGGGCCGAGATGGTCCCGCCCTTGTCATTTCCAACCAGGATCAGAGCCTCATCAGACATGCCCTCATCCTACGGCGGACTAACTCGCCTTGGCCCCGTAGTCGCGCACCAGCGCGGGCGGTCCGCCCGGGTACGGGGTCGCCGTGACCTTGCCCATCCAGCGGTTCCCGGCGCGATCCAGCGTCCACAACGTGATGCACTGCGCGTCGAGTTGGGTGGGCGCCGGATGCTGGTAGACGTACATGGTCTCGCCGGTGGCCAGATCCATCGCGCGGGTCCGCAGCGTTCCCATCTCGCGCAGAGTGGTGCCCTGCTTCAGCGCCGACATCGCGATCACGACGCGGCTCACCTCGGGGTTCATCGTCGAGAAGTCCAGCATGATCTGCGCCCTGTCCGGTCCGATCGACTGGCCGGGCGCGAGGTAGGCCAGGAACGCGCTGCGGTCAGGGGTGGTGCGCCGGTTCCGGTACAGGAAGTCCTGCTCCGAAGGCACCCGGTAGCCGGTCCCGTGCCTGGTCAGCAGCAGCGCGCACATGTCGACGTCGACATTGGTCGCCGACCACGTCGCCCCGATCAGCACCCGCTGGACGGGCTCGTCGCCCGCGTTGATGAGGCCGACGGCGGCCCCCTGCAGCAACCTTCTCGGCATCAGCGCACCCCGATCTTCTTCGTCAACGCGGCCTGCAGCACGTCGAGCACCCGGAACGGCACGATCCCGCCGCGGCCGATCGTGGCGGCGTTCGGCTCGGCGCCAAGCGCGGAGGTCGCGAACAGCCGGTACGGGATCTGCGCGTCGGAGGCGGCGGTCAGCAGCATCGACGCGCCCAACTGGCCGAGCAGGCCGTTGAGTTCGTGCTGTAGCAGGTCGGCGTCGTTGCGGTTGTCGAAGGCGCTGACCATCGACGGGTCGCGCTGCAGGGTCGAGCCGGGCCGGTTGAAGATCGACTGCCACGGCGACGCGGACAGGTCCCGCATCCGCTGCAGCACGTCGAACTTGCTGAGCACGATGCCGAGCACCTGGTCGGGGCCGCCCTGTTGACGGTGCGCCGCGCGGGCCGCGAGTACCGAGCGCATCACCTCGAGGTCGTGGCCGGAGCCGCGGGGCACCGTGACGACGCCCTCCAGCACGGCCGCCACGCCGGGCACCTTCAGCGGGTCGACCATCGCGACGATCAGGTCGCTGAAGCCGAGGTAGCGGAACCGGGCATCCGAGGGCGCGAGCGACTCGAAGTCCTCGCCCGCCGCGTCGATGATGGAGAGGCAGACCGCCTGCTCGCCGTACTCGAAGCTCCACAGCAGCGGTTCGAGTTGCTCGTCGCGCGCGGGAGGCGTGGGCCGCAGCAGGTTGCGCTGCTCGAACAGCGGCACCCGGTACTTCTGGTGGAAGCGCTCCTTGGTCGACCCGAGCGGCGTCAGGAAGCTCTGATGCTGCTGCCCCAGGAAGTACTCGAACTGGTCCATCATGACGCCGATCAGCACCGACTTGCCCGCGGTGCGGGCGCCGGTGATGGCGATCGCCAGTTGCATCGACGTCAACCACTCGACGGGCACGTCGAAGCGGCAGTTGGGGCACTCGCCGGACCTGGCGACCTGCTGGTAGCAGCGCGGGCACACGGTCATGAGGCGACCTTCGGGAACAGGGCGTCTGCCAGGCCGGCGGCATCCTCGACGGCGCCCGCCAGGTCGGCCGTCGAGACGAGGCGCACGTTCTCCAGCGCGGCAAGCCCGTCGAGGGCTGCGAGTTCCTCGTCCCAGAACTGCGCCGGGCGATCCTCGGGTCGCAGCCCGTGGCGGGAGCGTCCGACGGCGACCACCAGCATCGGCGTCCCCGACGACGCGGCGAAGGCCTCCAACTCGCGGTAGTCGACGGGGACCCCGTCGAGCAGCAGCGCGACGCTGCGGCCACCCTTCGCGGCGGCCTCGACGGCGCGCGTCACCCGCGGCCACGGGGCAGGGTCGTGTCCGAGCGCGTCGTTCCAGTCGATGGCGTCGGCGTCCAGCGCGGCGACCGAGTCGCGCACCGGCTCGGTCGCGACGAGCACCGAGCCGGGCAGGTTCCCGTATCCGGTCGCGGCGACCCCGATCAGCGTCTCGACGAAGGTGCCGATCGCGGCACGCCGCTCCTCGACGAGCACCGACGCGGACGCGTCGAGCACGAGCGCCCAGCCGACGTCGCGGGTCGTCGAATCCTGATGGTTGACGTGGTAGGCGTACTCGCCGGGGCGCAGCCAGGCGCGCGACCAGGCGCCCTCATCCGCGCGACGGGCGTCGGCGAACAGGTCGGTCAGCGTGCCGTCGGCTCCGAGCCGCACCAGGTGCACGCTGTGATGGCCCCCGACCTCGACGGCGGGCCGGACGATCTCCGAGCCGGCGCCGCCGGGGCTGCGGAACGACATGCCGAGCCGGGTGCCGGAGGCGAACGGCTGCCCCGTCGACGAGCGGGCGCCGATCAGGAGTTCCTGGCCGGGCACCACGACGACCTCGTTGGCCGAGACGCGGAACTGCGGCTCGACGACCTCGCCGTCGGGTCGGCTCAGCAGCACCTGGGCGGGGCCCGTGGTGCTGAGCTTGATCGACACCGCCCCGGCGGGCGCCTGCGCGGTGCCGCCGGCAGCGAGCTGGACGATTCCGGCCATCAGAGGTCCTCTCCATGGATGGTTGCGTGCGGTTCGAGGGCCGCCACGATGTCGCGCATCGCCTGGCGGAGTTCCTCTGGCTGCTCATCGATGCGCTCGGCCAGCCGTCCCACGGCGAGCAGACGCTCGACGTCGACGCCGGCCTTGCCGAGCGCCGCTGCCCCGATCAGCGCTGCCTCGAGGCCGTTGGGCTCGTCGTCGACCTGCCACGGATCGACGACCTCAGGGGCCATCGCGTAGACGTTGATGTCCTCGGCGGGCGAGTCGGTCGGGACGGGGACGCCGACCTCGGTGGCCAGCGCCACGAACTCGTCCCAGCGCAGGATCTCATCGGAGACGCTGTCGAGCAGGTACCTGATCGGCTCGGAGCGGGCCAGCACCTGCGCGCCGGGCGTCGTCAGCCAGGCGGCCTGCAGGAACGCCAGGTAGTCGCCCGGCTGGAAGTCGTTGCCAGCGTCGAGGTAGCGGGCGATGAACTCGTCGCGCTTGGCGAACACCGCGAGCGCGACCTCAGGCTCTGCGTAGGCGAGGTCGACGACCAGCGCCGCCGCGTTGGAGCGGCCGGCGACGCTGCCGTCGGGAAGGCGCCAGCGGGCGCCGTCGCCGGTGGGGTCCTGCTCGACGTGCCAGCCGAGGTCCAACTGGGGCACTCCGCGCAGCGTCTTCGGGTCGAGCGGCGCGGTGACCGCGACCACGACCGGGACCGTCGCCAACTGCTCGATGGCGCTGCGGGGATCCTCGCCGATGCAGATCCGCACCAGGTTGATGGTGCCCGGGTCGAGTACCCAGCTCAGCATCGAGATCCAGTGCGCGCACTCCGCGGCGCTCGGGCCGACCATGACGAGCCGCTCCTGCCCCAGCAGTTGCGTCAGGGCGAGGTCGACGACCCACCTGATCCGCGCGGTGCGCGACGGGTCGGCCCGCAGCCAGGCCGCGGTGTCCTCCCAGCCGCGCGGCGCGGGAAGCTCCGCGGGGGGAACCGCCTCGGCGACCTGCCGCGATCCGTAGGGCGTCACCCAGCCGGGAGAGAAGAACCAGTCGACCGGACGAAGCGTCGGACGGGCGTCGATCACTGCGCAGTGCGACACAACGTTGCCGGGTCGCCCGGTGTGGTCGGTGCCTGCCTCCACGCTGCGGCAGGCCGCGAAGCCGTCGCCGAGCGGGCCGATCCGGAACCGGACGGCGCGCTGCTGCAACTGCTGGGCCGACGGGAACTGCGGCAGCGTCGAGGGCATCGCGACGCTGGTCAGCTTCAGCAGCGCCTCGCCCTCCTCCTTGCCGATGCCGCCGGTGGTGTGCAGCACGCCCCACCCGCCGACATCGCGGCCGGCGATCTGGTCGGCGCTTCCGTAGACGAGTTGCCTCATGACACCACCACCTCGAGCTGGTAGACGGGCGGGTCGAGCACCGCGACCTTTCCGCAGTCGGCGGGCGGCAGGTTCACGAACGCCCGGATGAACACGAGCGTGTTCCCGACGGGTAGTTCCGCGATGGGCGTCGGGACGCCCGCCTGCAGCGAGACCACTGGCTGGGCCAGGATCCGGCCGTCCTGCGGGTGCAGCGGCAGTCGGTGGAGCTGCCCGACGATCGCAAGCGGCGTGTCGTGCAACTCGTCGTCGACCTCGGCGAAGATCCGGTACGACGCGGGCCGCGCCCCGGGCTGGGACGGCGTGCCGTCGTGGCCGTAGGGCACCACCTGGTAGTCGAGCCGGGTGATGCCCGGATAGTCGAGGCTGGTCGCCTCCGAGTACATCGGCCTGCCGTCGAGGTAGACGACGCCGTACAGGTGCAGCGCGCAGCCGTTCGACGGCAGCGTGCGGGTGATCCGCATGCCGCCCATCCGGACGTACTCGTCGCTGGTCAACTGCGCGATCGGCTCGGACTCGCGCGGGTCGAGCGTCTGGCCGCGCGGGCCCTGGTAGGCCTGCACGACCGTGACGCCCTCGGGCCACGAGAAGGTGACGATCTCGGAGTCGACGCGCTCGACGATCTCGGCGTAGGTCGGCGCGTGGGGCGTCACCATCGAGACGGCGGGGCCGACCCACACCGACTCCTCCGACACCCAGTGCACCGCCACGAAGTGCGCGCGCACCCAGGTCGGGTCGACCACATAGTCCTTGATGGTCATCAGACCGCCGAGGTCGGAGGGCGGGTAGTTGATCCGACGCTCAGGCGTCAGGCCCTGCCCCTCGATGATCTCCGCGGTGCGCGACTCGTTCTCCAGCCCGTGTGGCGGGTGCTCCGGCGTGGCGTACAGGTAGACCTTGCCGTGGCTGGGCCGCAGCCACGAGATGTTGTAGGCGCCGGGGGTCGTCTCCGACCGGGACACCTGCACCTTGATCTGCTGCACCTCGGGCGTGACGTGCGCGACCGCCGTCAGCGGCGCCGACACCATCGACTGTCCGTCGGCCAGATCGGCGACGCAGAACGCCGCGTAGACGATGTCGTCGCCCATCGGCGGGTTCAGGTCCCGGAATCCTGTCGAGGAGACAAGTTCGCGGTCGATCTCGCGGTTGATGTCGTAGCTGATCGTGGCGCCCTTGGGGAACCGCTGCACCTCGACACGGCTGCCTTCGGGCGCGGAGAGCAGCGCGGCGACCGTGCGGTTCGCCGTCACCTGCACGCTCAACTCCTTGGGCGGCCAGACGACCTGCCCGACACCCACCAGACGCGGCTGCGAGTGCGCGGCCGAGAGAAGCGAGTCGCCCTGGTTCACCCAGACGGCGAGGTAGGTGACGGGGCCTGAAGGATGCAACTGCGCGGTGCCCGAGTTGGAGCGCGTGACGCCGACGAGGCCGCCCAGTTCGGGGGCGCCGCTCGGCCAGTTCGACGTCGACTCGACGATCCGGTACAGCGTCACCGGCGCGCGCTCGGGCGCGGGGGTCCAGGCGAGCCGCACCCCGTCGTCCTCGAGGTCGGCGGACAGGTGGCCGAACGCCGTCGCCGCTCCGTCGGCCCACGAGAAGGGCACGAACTGCGGCACCTTCTCCCAGTCGAACGGCGCGTACGGGTCGGCCAGTTCCGGCTCGGGGGCCGCGACGGGCACCGGCTCAGGCTCGGGTTCCGGCTCCGGCTGGGGCGCGGGTCCGACGGCGTCGGGGCCGCCGAGGAAGTAGGCGATCTGGTCGGCGTAGAGCGCGACCAGTTCGGCGGCGGTCAGCCGGGCGGCGGCCTGTTCGACCTCCGCCTCGGTGACGGCGCCGCTCGAGGCGACGCGGGCGAGGTCCTGGTCGCCGATCGAGCGCACCTTCGGGTCCTCGTGCCCGCCCCGCCACTCCATCAGCCTGCGGAAGCGGGCCTCCGGGCGCTGGTCCAGTTCGGGCTGCGGCTCGGGCGCCTGCCTGGCGGGCGGTGCAGACGGGGGCTCGGGCTGCGGCTCGGGGCCGTCCATCGCGGGCACCAGGTCGTCGAAGGCGCGCAGCAGCGCGTCGCGGTTCTCCCAGAGGATGTGCTCGGCCACGGTCCGCAGCCGGATGTCGAGATGCCCCCACAGCTCGAGGTCGCGCTGCGAGATGCCCTCACCCCCGCGCGCCTGCGCCGCCTCGATCAGCCAACGGGAGCGTTGCAGTCCGGTGCTCACCAGGTCGCCCCCGGCCCGGACGGACGCTGCCTACCCGGCGTCGGGCCGCCGCCCCACTGCTGCTGCGGGGGCGGGGGCTGCGGCTGGTTCCACTGCGGCTGCGCCACCATGGGCGGCGCGACGGGGCGCTGGCGCACCTTCAGCCCGAACGGCACCACGAGCACCGCGACGTAGGCCGTCACGAGCGCCACGATCGCCAGCTTGGCGCCCGCGCCGAGCTCGACGTTCAGGTCGACGCCGGTGCGCGCCTCGCTGAGGAACAGGCCCGCCGGCCCGAACAGGTAGTAGCTGACGGCGATGATGCCGCCGATCGAGGCGACCAGGATCCCCGTCACGAGGGCGACGGTGAAGCCGCCGCGGAACAGCAGGCCGATCGAGCTGAGGATCATGCCAAGCGCGAGCAGCCAGATCAGGATCGCGGCGAAGACGACCTCGTTCGGGGAGTACTCGAAGGAGCCCGACTGCCCGTTGACGGTGCCGCTTCCGTTGACCCACGGCAGCCAGATCGAGATCAGCACCAGGATGCCCGCCACGAACAGCATCACCATCGAGTAGCGGGCGGGGCCGGTGACGTACGGCTCGCCGTCGGGCTGCCTGTTGAGGAACAGCAGCCCCAGCCACGGCAGGAAGAACGCGGGGAGCAGGCCGTGCCACCAGGGGCGACCGGAGCGCCGCGCGAGCGCGATCCCGAACAGCGAGGAGGGCACCGCGTTGATCAGATAGAAGATCACCACGGCGGTGAAGAAGTCGGCGTTGAGCCACTCAGGCATTTGCGTGTCTCCTAGATGAACGAGTCCGACGACGACTGCAGCGACCGCGGCTCCTCCGGCGGCCGTTCGGCCCCGGCGAACTTGGAGGGATCATATGCGCCGCCAAGTTGGACGACCACGAGGGCCACGTCAAGGCCGGTCGCGTCCTCCTGCGCGAGCGTGTGTCGCACGGAACGGATGTCGACGACGCCGCCCGCCGCGTTGAACATGCCCGGCTGGAAGGAGCCGGACATCTCGGCCCGGTCGAGACCCTCGATGAACGAGGTCCGCGACACCTCCTGCGGGCGCCCGGACGAGTCGCGCACCAGCACCCGGCTGAGCAGCCGGTCACGGGCCTCCGCGTCGCTCCTGGTGAGTTCGACGATGCGCTGCGAGGTCGCCTGCGGCAGCCGCCTTGTGCCGACCGCCTCGGCGAGCGCGGTGCTCCACCTGGTCAGCACCGGCACCCCGTCGATGGCGGGATCGTTGCCGAGCAGGTTCGGGTCCTGCTGCAGGTGGTGGCGCAGGTTGCCCAGGCTGGCGGGCAGGTCGGAGATGAACGCGCGCCACGCATCGGAGAGCCACCCGACGCGGAACAGTTCGCCGCGCCACCGGTTGGCGACGTCCTCGACGGCCTCATCGTCCGGGACGGCGACGCCGACGGCGAGGTTGAGCGGCATGCCCTGCCCGACGTGCAACTGGCGCTCGGTCGAGGCGGTGGCCTGGCCGAGCGGGGCGTGGATGAACGCGCCGAACGCGCGGGACCAGTCGAGGTACTGCCGGTAGGCGCGGCTGATCCGGCGCAGGTCCTCCAGCGCCTCCATCCGGTGCCGTGTGGCGTCCTCCAACTCGGTGGTCGCGGCGCGCAACTTGTTGAGGTAGGCGTAGACCTTCGCCGAGGACTTCATGTGCAGCCACGCCCCGACGCCCGCCCAGGCCCCGACGGTGAGCAGCACCATCAGGATCAGCCAGGGCCAGCCGAGCACGGACAGCGCGGTCAGCGCGACGAAGATCGCGATCAGCGACAGCGAGACGGCCGACATCACGCGGACGTGGCTGGCCAGTTCGTCCTGCTCCTGCTGGATCGCCTCGGGGGCGGGCGGCTTGCCGCCGAGCCTGTCCACGAGGTCGGTCAGTTCCTGCACCTCCGCGATGGTCGCGCGGTGCGCGTCGCCGAGCCTGCGGCCGATGTGGCCGGAGTACGAGCCGCGGACCCGGTTGGCCCACTCCCGCAGCCGGTTACGTTCTGCGCTGACGGCCTGGCCCAGATGCGGCTGCGTCTGGGCCAGGTGGTCGAGGCGCTCGAAGAGCCGCCCGACGGCGATGTCGTCGCCCGCCTCGATCCGCCAGTTCGGCAGGAACGCGGCCAGGTTCGACGGCAGCGTGAACGCGTCGGACGGGTCGACCCCGACCCGGTCGGTGGTGGTGATGACGGCGCGCTGCGAGCCGAGCGTGCGGGGCGGCAGTTCGGCCGACCTGCTGCCCGCGTCGAGCAGCGTCATGCCGCCGTCGACGAAGTCGTGCCACAGTTGCGGCTTCTGCGGGACCGGCTCAAGTTCGCCGTGCTGCGCGGCCCTGCGGATCACAGAGTCGAGCGACTGCTCGTACTCGGCCCACGTCGCGGACGACCCGTCGGCCCGCACGCCCCGCACCACCACGGCGAAGCCGGAGTCGGCGCCCCCGAAGACGGCGTTCTGGACGGCGTTGGCGGTGGCCTGCGACACGGACCGGTTCAGCGCGTCGACGGCGTTGCGCGGCGCGGAGGCAAGCGCCTTGCCCGCGAACACCACGAACTGCTTGATCGCCTCCCACGCGCCGACCTTCTGCGGCGCGGGGGGCGGGGTGCGGTGCCTGACGCGCGGCATCACGTCGACGTGTTTGGTGAGCAACTGGTCGGCCATCGCAACGGCGGAGGCGGCCTCGTCGTCGATCGACAGCGCGTAACTGGAGTCGACGCGAGGCGTCGGGTAGCGGTCGTGCACCGAGACGAGCCGGGACGCGAGCGCGTCCTGCACGGACCCGGACGACAGCGACCGGCTGAAGGCGCGGACCGGCACGATCAGGCCGCCGCTGGGGGCCTGCCTGTCGTCGAACGGGGCGTTCGCCTGCCCCGGCCACAGCCCGGTCAACGAGCACAGCGTCCCGGTCAGCAGCAGCAGCCAGCGCGGGTCGTCCAGCGAGCGGACCAGCGCGGCAGAGCCCTGCGCGGGAGAGACGGACTCCTCGGGCGAGATCGCCAGGTTGTGCCAGCCGAACACGGCGAGCGCCCGTCCGCCCCACTCGGCCTCCGGGCTGCCCGCCGACACGTTGAGTTGCACGATCGGCGCGCTCGGCACCGTCTGCCTGATCGCCTCGAGGACGGTGGCGGCCTGCCGCGGCGCGACCGCCGTCTCATCCTCGTCGACCACGCCGACCACCGCGAGCCGGATCCGGCCGACCCGGGTGTGCGCGAGATCCTGCTGCAGCGCGACCGTGCGGACGGAGCCGTCGGGCTCCAGCACTCCCGCCGGGATCGCGGGCTGCCCGTCCACGATCGAGTCGAGGTCGACGATGCGGCACGGATTGACCAGCCCCTGCACCGTCCAGTCGTGCAGCACCGCCTGCAGCGCGACGGCGACCGGCCGCCGCGCCGCGATCACGACAATGTCAGACCCAGACCACGTCATGCTTGGCTCCCTGATCGTCGACTCCGGCGGCCTTCACCAGCGTCTTGAGCCGGTCCAGGGCGGGGATCGCGATGGGTGCCAACTCGGAGAACAGCGACATGCGGCGCATGGCGTCGACGTCGAGCTTCAATTGCAGGGCCTTGACGGCGCCCTCGTCCGGGCGACCGCCCGCGTCGCGCTGCCCCCACTCGCCCGCGAGCATCGCCTTGAGCCCGTCGATCCAGGCGAGGGTCGCCTCGACGCGCGCGGCTGCCGTCTCGGCGGGGGTCGCGCCGGCGGGCACCGACGTCAGCACCTGCGAAGGGCCGTCGCCCTCAAGTTTCACGCCGCCCAGTTCGAGCGGCTTGTCGTAGAGCGCGGCGTGCAGCAGTTGCGTGCCGTTGATCGTCTCGTCCGGCTTGGACTGCTCGTTGCTGTCGGCGCCGTCGACGAGCAGACGAAGCGCCTCATACGGGGCGAGCGGCGTCAGGTCGGGGTCGCCGACGCAGCCGACGAAGGCGCGCGTGTGGCTCATCAGGACGCCCGCGAGCACGTCGTGCGGCGTGCGGATCGACGTCTCCTCGGAGGTCAGCAGTTCGCCGAAGCGGACCCAGCCGCGCGGCGTGCGGACCTCTGCGGTGCCGTAGGCGTCCTGCCGGACGAGGCCGACGAGGCGACCCAGGTACCAGCCAGCCACGATCGTCTCGGCCTCCTCGGGAGACATACCGAGCGCTGCGTACAGCGGGCGGGTGCGCTTCCACTGCCACAGGTCGCGCTGCGCCGTCACCGGGGACATCGCCCAGCGGGCGTTGATCGGCTCGAGCAGCGAGGTGTAACACATCGGCGAGACCTTCTGGTACGAGCCGAACACGTTGACCTTGCCCGCGGTCGACAGCGCACCGGAGAGGGCCCGCTTGAAGTTCTCGACGGAGGTGACCTCCAGTTCGGGCTTTGCGCCCAACTGCTGAGAGACCTGCTCGGCGACGGGGTGGGTCGCCTCGAGCGGGATCTCGGAGAACGAGTAGACGTAGCGGATCTCCGTGTTGTGGAGCCGCTTGGCCATCGGGATGTCGACGCCGACGACGGGCCGGGCCTTGTCCATGGTCTCGATCAGCTTCGCCGCGAAACCCTCGTGGCGCTGCTGCCGGTCGATGGGCGTGACTGCCGGATCGTCGAGGTAGTCGGAGATCGAGGCGCCCGCGAAGTTGGCGAACACGTCGCCGATCGCCGCGAGACGCAGCGTCGCGCGCGACAGCAGTTCGACCGAGTCCATCCGCAGCGAGTACACCGGCTTGGCCTCGGGCGTCGGGGTGCCGTCGCCCGCCCGGTTGGGCAGCACGCCGGGTCGCCAGTGGCTGACCTGCTGCAGCACGTCCTGCGTGACCTTCGAGCCGGTCGTCTCCCAATGCCCGGAGACGGCCTCGGCGCGCAGCTTCGACAGGCCCTGGCCGTAGTTGGCCCCGCCGCCCGCGGAGGCGACGACGTCGCTGCGGAACTGCGCGGGGAAGTCGTCCGCGGTGGTGAGCAGGATCTCGTTCTCGGCGTGGTTGAAGCGGAGCGGGACCCGGTCGGTCTCGTCGGGCCAGTCCGCGAAGATCGCCGAGTTGAGCTGCGCGAGGCCCGCTCCCCCGGAGTCCTTCGCCCGCTCGACCTCGAGGGTGCGCAGCGAGTCATTCGCGGCCTTCTCGAGGCCGCCGAGCACGTCGGCGGCGTAGGCGCGCAGCACGCCAGCGGCGACCCGGGCGCCCTCGCGGCGCAGCACGTTCTCCATGGAGGACTGCAGCGCGCGGGCGGCGAGTTGGCCGAGCGGGTGCGTGATGTCGACGGTCTTCTTGCCGAGCGCCTGGGCCTGCTGGCCGACGGCGGCGTCGAGCGCGACGGGATCGGCCCCGTCAGCGGTGGCGCCCGCCTGCGCGAGCTGGCCGATGATCTGGTCGGAGAGCGAGCGGACGCGGCTCATCAGCTCGCGGCCGTACGGCAGGCCGAACTCGGCGACCACGCGCAGGAACTCGGCCTTGGTGGCCGCCTCGAGCTGGTAGGCCCACTGCTCGGCCCACGCGTAGGCCGAGTGCTGCAACTGGTAGCGGGCCTGGTCGCGCATCGCGCCGACCGAGGACGCGACGGTCGAGACCCACTGGGCGGCGGGCGCGGAGCCCGAGTTGCCCATCATGGCGACGCCCGGAGCGGCGGCGTCGCGGGCCGCGGCCTCCCAGTGTGGGCGCGGGAAGGCGACGCTCTGGAACCAGTCGGGCACCTGCTGGCCGAGCTGGGGCAGCCCCATGGCGTTCAGCGAGGCGCCGATCTGGTTGTCCATCAGCATCCGCAACTGGTCGTTGCCGGGAAGCTGGCTTGTCGGGTTGAGGTGCCCCTCGACCAGGTGGTCGGACGCGTTGCGGGAGAGGCGCTGCGCCGCGTAGTCGAGGTAGCGGTCGCGGCCGAGCGACAGGCTGGCGAAGCCGAGCGAGCCGAAAGGCAGCGCGCGACGGTCGGCCCGCCAGCCGAACTTGCTCGTCATCGAGTCGAGCGGCTGCGGGTTGCCGAGCATGAAGTCGACGTACTGGCTGGTGGCGGCCTCCGACAGCATGGTGCCCGCCAGCGCGCGGGCGATGCCGCGGTACACACCGTCGGCGGATCCGTCGCCGAAGTAGGCGCCGTCGCCGCCGATGCGTCGACCGATCGGGAACACGCGCCCGAACGGCGGGTTGCCCGAGGTGAACGGCACGCCGAGGCGCTGGTAGGTCTCGCGGTCGAACGGCTCGCTGATCCGGGTGATCGCGCCGAGGATCTCGGGGAGCGCGCCCATCGCATTGCCCTCGACGTTCGCGCGCAGGCCGGAGGGAAGCTCTGCGAACACGTCGGCCGTGAACAGGAAACAGCCGATGTTCTGCGGCTTGACGCCAGGCAGCGAGCCGAGCACGCGGCACACGTCGAGGAACATCGACGCGCCGGAGCCGCCCGCCATCGAACCGACCACGATCGGGATGATGACGTTGCTCGTCTGCTCCTTGCGGGGGATCTCGCCCCAGGCGTTGGGCGCGACGGCGCGGGCCTGCGACCCGACGAGCGTCTCGTGCAGCGCGCCGAGCCGCGGCAGCGTCAGCATCCGGCCGACGGCGCGGTACTGGCCCGCGCCGTTGTTGACGGGAATGCCATTGGCGGTCTCACGGTCGCGCGGTGCCCAGCCCATGATGGGCGCGAAGTTGTTGCCCTTGCTCGCGAGCTGAGCCTCGACGGCGGCCGCGGTGGCAAGGTAGGTGTTGGTCGGCGAGGAGAACGACACGTACTGGCCGCCCAGGTCGCGGATGCTGCCGAGCGGGGCGGGACCCTTGTCGGGGTCCACTGGCACGTCGATGTGGACGAACTGCCACGCGTCCGGGAGTTGGCTGATGCCGCGGGCGCGCAGGTCGGCGCGCAACTGGTCGATCAGGAGTCGGACGGTACGGCCACCGGAGCCGCCGCAGCCGACGATCAGGAACCTACGCACTGATGTTTCTCCTCATTCGGTTATCGATTACCACGAGCTGGGGCCGCTGGAGGGTCGTCCCCCCGGCGGGTTGCCCCACGGATCGTTTGCTGGTGGGTTCTGGGGCGCCTGTTGGGGCACCGTCGGGGGCGTGCCCCACGGGTCGTTGGCGGGGGCCTTCGGCGTCGCCCACGGATCTGCAGCAGGGGCCGAACCACCGCCACCCCATGGGTCGCTCGACGGGCCTGCCGGGTCGGGCGGCAGCCCCTCGCGGAGCTTGGCGACCGCGGTGCGGATGTTGGCGCGGACGTCCTCGAGGAGGTCCTTGAAGCCGGGCGATCCGGGCGCGGTGAACACCGTCACCTCGACGGGCCCGCTCATCGGCCGCTGCGGGTCGAGCGCGACCATCCAGTTGCCCTGCACGGCGAGCGGGAGCTTCGCGTTGCCCTTGACGGACTGCAGCGACGTGCGGCCACCCGCGGACGGGCCGGGGGTGTCGACCTCGACGTGGCCGGGCTCGGTCAGCGCCATGCCCATCTTCGCCTTGAGCGTCTTGCCCGCGACGGTGACCTCACGCCTGTTGTTGGTCAGGTGCGCCACCGTCAGGTTGGCGACGCCGAGCGGCACGCCGTTGTCGGTAAAGGCCTGATGGTCGTCGACGGGGCCCGAGACGCTGCCAGCGAGGACCGCGTTGCCGGGGATCTTGGAGGTCAGGAACTTCACCAGGTAGAGGATGGCGACCGGAATCGCGACGCCGAGCAGGATCACGCCGATCAGGGTGGTCCACAGCACCGGCTGCGACACGGGGCGGGTCTGGCTGAGGTCGAACGCGAGGTCGACGGCGACGGGCTCTGCGGTGGAGTCCTTCGCGGCGAGCATCACGGTGGTGGTGCCGGTGAAGGAACCGTTGCCGAGGCCGCCGGGGTCGAGGGTCAGTTCGAGGTTGCCGGAGGCGCAGGAGTCCTTGCCCGAGGCGGGCGAGGAGAGCTTCGCGTTGTCGAGCCCCTCGGGGTAGCCGGTGAACTTCGTCTCGCCCGCAAGCCAGGCGCAGCCCTCGCCGTCGAGGGGCACCTGCACGGTGACGGGGTCGGGCTTCTCTGTCGAGCCGAAGCTGATCCGCTCGGGGATCGACGGGAAATCGACGGGCGGCAGGATGTTGAGCGGGATCGACGCGTGGCGCGGCTCCAGCTTGGTGCCGGGGATGGTCTCGCCGCCCTCCTGCCACGACTCGGTGGTGACGTCGAGCGTCAGGACCAGTTCGGCGACGCCGGGCTTGAGGTCGTCGAGGTTCAGCTCGAGCGGCTTCTCGATGTCGGCCTTCTTCAGGTCAGACGCGAGCGCGGTGGTCTCGCCGCCGCTGAGCAGCTTGACGTCCATGGTGGTCTCGTCGGAAAGCGTCGTCGGGTCGATCCGTTCGCCGTTGCGGTCGACGGTGCCGAGCTTCAGTTCGATGGGCGCCTCGCCGATGCGGGGCGCCAGGTCGGCGCGGTTGGCGAGGATCGGCGAGATGTCGCCCTTGAGCGTGATGGACGACTTGGCCAGCTCGTCGCTCTTCTCGTCTGCGACGAACACGATGCCCCACGGCCCCGCCCAGTTGTCGGGGCTCTTGCGGGTCAGGTCGAAGGTGAGCACGCGCGGCGTCACCCACTCCCAGGTCAGCGTCGAGCCGCCGAGGTCCTTCTCGCCCTTGCCCTGCGTCAGTTCGAGGCTCTCGCCGGTGCGGGTCTTCAAGTAGATGCGGGTGCCGTCGATGGGGGCCTTCGCGGTGGCGTTGACCGCGCCGATGGAGCCGTCGAGCACGAACGTTCGGGTGCCCTCGGGGCACTCGGAGTCGACGCAGACGGGATTCTCGCCGCCCTTGCCCTCCTCGAGCGCCGTGATGAAGGTGAAGATCAGGTCGTCGACGTCGGTGGCCATCAGGAACTCGCCCGGCGTCGGCGTGGTCTGCTCGCCGCACGTCGTGCCCTGGCCGGTGCTGATGCCCTTCATCAGGTTGAAGCTCTCCGGCGGCGCGTCGACCGCGAGGCCGAGGCCGACGGTGATGATGTCGAGCGAACGGACCTGGTCGGCGAGGCCGCCGGGTCGGCAGAGGTCATTCTGGCCGGAGGTGAGTGCCTCCTGCACGGCCGACTTGCTGCGCAGCCTGTTGTCGGGGGCCCAAGGCTTGACGCCGCCCCAGCGCTGCACGTCGTTCTCGCTCTTGCGGACGTTGAGGGAGAACTCGCCGTCGGAGAACCACAGCAGCATGTTGCAGGAGTTCGCCTGGTCCTTGTTGCGGGCCGAGAACTCCTTGCGGACGCCGTCCATGGCCGACCAGTAGTCGGTGTCGACGCCGTTGTTCTTCGACGCGTAGGACTCGATGTCCGAGTTGATCGTGCCGGTCGACTCGGGGGTGAGCGGCGTCCAGTCGAGGGTGCGCTGGTAGCCGGTGCTGAACCCGGCCACGGCCATGTCGACCTTGATGCCCTGGGTCTCGGCGAGCGACTCGGCAAGCCGGTTGACGGTGACGCTTGCGGCCTTCACGCGGCCGGCCTGGGGGTCGGTGTCGCGCAGCGAGCCTGACATGTCCATGAGCATCAGCACGTTGCCCTGGCCGCCGCCGTTGACGCACGCGGCGAACCGCTGCACCGGCGTCAGTTCGGGGTCCTCGGCGTGCGCGACGGGGCTGAACACGCCTCCGATGCCGACGAGGGCGCCAGCGACCGCGGCGCCGAGCGCCGCCTTCCAGCGCCTCATCGCCACATCCCGCGGGCGACGTCGTTGGCGATGAACCAGGCGCAGAGCGTCACGGCCAGCAGCGCAAGCACGATCAGGATGCGGCGTCCCCAGTCGGCGAGGTCGGAGGGCGCGTACCAGCCGGACTCGCGCTTCTTGGCGTCGGCGACCGCGAACATCGCAACGGCGCCGATGGCGAGCGGTCCCGCGAGCACCCAGCCGATCAGGCCGGTGGTGGCGGTGCGTCCGATGAGCGCCAGCACGACGGCAGCGACGGTGAGGAGCAGGCCGATGCCGAGCCACAGCATCGGGGGCTTGTTCGGCGTCACCAACTCGATCTGCGGTCCGCCTCCGAACCCGTCAGCGGCCTGACGGTCGTCGAACCGCGTCGGTGGAGCCGACCAGCCGTCGGGCGATGAGCCTTGACCGGAGGCCGCTCCCTGTCCTGGCTGCGCCCAATTCATGGCCCCAAATGTAGCCCAGTAGTTGTTCACGGTCGCGAGGCGTGCGGGCATTCTCAGGGCTGTTCCAGGGATGCCCCTCGCCCCCGGTCCCGGGCGCTGGGCACGGTGCGGCACCGGGGGCGTGGCCAAGGCCTGGCGGCCTAGCTGTACTTCCCCGTGACGTTGTGAACGCGGGCTGAGGGGGTTTGCCCGTCGATGCCGGTGTGGGGTCGATGGTGATTGTAGTAGTGGAGCCAGGCCGTGTAGGCGTCTGCGCGATGGGTTTCGCTGGTGTAACTCTCGGCGTAGGCCCATTCAGCAGCGAGAGTGCGGTTGAAGCGTTCGACTTTCCCGTTGGTCTGGGGCCGGTAGGGCTTGGTGCGCTTGTGTTTGACCTGCGCGCCGGAGGGTGTCAGATGGTTTGTGTAAGGGGTGGCTCCTGATTAGGAAGCAGACACACTG
>JAQDQK010000032.1 GCA_027658995.1 Propionibacteriaceae bacterium AM104-82 | reverse complement strand
CGGAGAGGGGTCAAAATTCACTCGGCGCCACGGGGTCAGTATTCACTCGGCATCGACAAGGCGGACATCAGCTATTGCGCGGACATGTCGGCCGTCCACCTAGTTGATACCGAGACTGGTGCCGCGGTTGAACGCGGCGGAAGTGACACGTTCCGTGAGACAGCGAAGATGCGCGAAGGTGTCGATGGAACGTGGCGAGTGGCCCAGATCCGCAATGAGGAAGCGACATGCTGAACCGCGCAGGTGCCGCGAGCGTGGTGGCCCAACTTCTTGGGTCGGCATCAGTGGTCCGCCCCTGGCTCTTTGGCGCGACCGTGGCGGTGTTGCTGTTGGGGGCTTGTAGCCCGGGTGGAGGGGAGTTGCCGTCTCCGGTTGCTTCCGGCTCTGTGAGTCCGTCTCCGTCGAGGGCCGCTCCCATCCCGACGCCGTCGCCTTCGCAGAGGGCGAGCGACGTGCCGTCCGCTCCTGCGTCTTTCCCTGCGGATCTGCCGACAGACGACGCCGAGTCGGCGGCCATCATCGAGGGTTGGCAGGCGTATTGGCGCGTGTATGAGAAGTTCAGCGCCGACCCGTCATTGACCGATCTCACCGAGACGCAATATGTGACGACGGGGGAGGAAGCGAACCGGGTGCTTGATCGGCTCAGCCTTCTGAAGAGTGCAGGCCTTATCAATCGGGGCGGCCTGGTCTTCAGAAGCATTGACGTCGAGCGGGCCACAGATGCGGTGCCTGCCCAGGCGACCCTGACCTACTGCGTCGACATCAACTCGTTGGTCGTCGTCAATCAGGACACTGGGACGCAAGTAGACCGGAGTGGAACCTGGCGGGAACGCACCACACTGGAGCGCGGAGAGGATGGGGTCTGGCGCGTCGCGCAGATCCGCAATGAGGAGGCGACGTGCTAGTCGGCTTGCTGTCGCGACTGTCGGTCGCGACTATCCTCCGGCGCTTCGGTAGTCCGGTTACGGCAGTGACCAAGCGCTGACCCTCTATCCGGTTCCGGCGAGCCAGGCGACCACGTCGGACGCCGGGCGATCCGGGGCGCTGCGCCAGCCCGTTCCCGCCCACAGGTGGACGCGCTCCGCGTCGCCTGCCGCAGACGCCGCCCTCCGAAGCGGCGACGTCAGGTGATGCACCGCCGGGTAGGCGTCCGGCGCTTGGGCGTCGTGCCTGTCGATGAAGTCGTTTCGCAGCGCCCGCGCCGGGCGACCGGTGAACGCCCGGGTCAGCGTCGTCTCGGTGAACCGGGGATCGGCCAGCGCCGCGCGGTGCGTCGCGGACGTTCCTGCCTCCGGGGTGCGTAGCAGCAGGGTGCCGACGGCGACCGCCTCGGCCCCTGCGTCCAGCAGTCGGCGCACGGACTCTGGCCCGTCGACCCCGCCCGCCGCGATCACCGGCAGGTCGACCGCGGCCCGCACCTGCTGCAGCACCTCCCCGGTCGCCGAGCGTGGCGTGTCGTCGTAGCGGTCGAACGCCCCGCTGTGGCCGCCCGCCCCGACGCCCTGCGCTATCACGCCGTCGACGTCCAACTTGGCGGCCCGCCGCGCCTCCTCGGCGGTGGTGACCGTGGCGAGCACGCGTGATCCGGCCGACCGTAGCGCCGCAACGATCCTCCACGAGGGCAGCCCGAACGTGAACGACACCACCGGCACCGGGTGCGCCCGCAGGTAGGCGAGCTTCGCGTCCCACCCGTCGTCATTCTCGGCGGGCGTCTCGCCGAGTTCGACGCCGAGGGCAGCGGCCTCCGGGCGCAGCCGGGCCGCGTACGCCTCAACCGCCGCGGCGTCGGGCGACCGGGTGTCAGGCACGAACAGGTTGACGCCGAACCTCTCCCCGCGCAGCGCGTCGATCTCCGCGGCCATCGCCTCGACGCTCTTGTAGCCGGCCGCAAGGAACGGGAATCCGCCCCCGTCGAGCACCGCCCGGCTGAGCGCAACGGTCGTCACGCCTCCCGCCATCGGCGCGGCGACCACCGGCACCCGCGTCCCAAGCAACCCGCTCATCGCATCCCTCATCCCAGCCAGGCGAGCTTCGCCCCGCGCTGCCAGCACCGTCCGACGGCGTCGAAGTGCAGTTGCCCTCCCGACGACACCGCCAGTCCCAGGATGCTGTGCCCGGAGGCTGGGCGGTCGCCGAACGTCGGAATCGACGGCGCCACGCCGACCCCCTCGACCGACACCCATGCGATCGGCCGCTCCCGGGCGAGCGAGGCGACCGCGGCCAGCAGGGCGGCCCGCCGTGCTGCCGCCAGCGTGGAGACCGCCCAGGTCGTGATGACGATGGGAGTCACGCCGGCGGGCAATGCGGAGACGGCGGACGGGAGGGCCGCGACCGGATCTCCAACGATGCGGAGGACGTCGTGGCCGGCCAGGAGATCGATCTGTGCGCGGGCGGCCTCCCGCCGCTCAGGGGGCGACGATTCGACGGCAAGCGACCGGTCTGCTGCGGAGCCGAGGTCGAGCGGCGAGCGCGCCAGGACCAAGCGACGCTCCACGGTGGGCAGCGGGGTCGACGGCGGTGCGGCGCCTCCGATGACGTCGGCCGCGATCCGCACCGGCGATCCGGCCGACCCGAGGGTCACACCGGTGGAGTAGTCGACGCGCGCCAGGTCCACGATCAGGTTCAGCCCAGCCGGGCGACCAACGTCGATCAGCGCGACCCGGTCGACCCCCAACCGACGCGCGGCCTCGGCGACCAGCGGCGCCAGGGGAGCGACGCGGCCCAGTTGCTCCTGCATGCCCCGACGCTAGCGCCTCACGCCGCCATGGACTCCCGGTAGACGTGGCTGCGTGCGTGCTCGACGGCGGCGTCCAGGTCCTCGAACAGGTGCTTGCCGGTGCGCAGCGACCCGATCACCCCGACCCTGTCCGCGAGTCGGAGTTGGGTCGCGCGGATGCCCTTGATGAGCACCGTGATGCCCCGCCGTTCCAGGTGGCCCACGAGTTCGGTCAGCGCCTGGGCGCCGGTGGCGTCGAGGTACTGGATCTGCGACATCCGCAGGATCACAACGCTCACCCCGTCGACGGCCTCGACGCGGCTGAGTACCCGCTCGGCGGCGCCGAAGAACAGCGCCCCGTCGAGCCGAAGAAGTGCGATCCGCTCGTCGCCGGGCGCGGCGGGGGAGGGCAGCGGTTGCCGGTGCACGCCCGAGGTGCGCGCCATGGCCCGCAGCGCGAAGAAGGCGGCCACCACCACGCCGATCAGCACCGCGTAGATCAGGTCGACGCTGACCGTCACGAGCGCCGTCAGCACGAAGATCGCGGCGGTCGACCGGTTCGACCGCAGGATGATCGCCACGGTGCGGAGCGGCACCATCTTGGCCGCCGTCACCATCAGCACCCCGGACAGGGCGGCGAGCGGGATCGTCGACACGGCCCCGCTCGCCAGGTAGACGACCCCGAGCAGCAGCGCCGCATGCACGAGCGCGGCCAGCCGGGTGCGGGCCCCGGAGCGGATGTTGACGGCGGTGCGGGCGATCGCCCCCGTGGCGGGCATGCCGCCGAACAGGCCCGCCGCTACCGAGGCGAGGCCCTGCCCGACCAGTTCCCGGTCGGCGTCATAGGCACCGGTGTCGGAGACGGCCGAGGCGACCCGGGCCGAGAGCAGCGACTCGATGGCGGCCAGCGCGGCCACCGTCAGCGCAGGTCCGACCAGCGCCTTCAGCGTCTGCAACGACGCCTCCGGCAGCCGGGGCGCGGGCAGCGAACTGGGCAGGGCGCCGATGTCGGCCACGTCGAGCCTCAGCAGCACAGCGACCAGCGTCGCGATCACGATGGCGACGATCGAGCCGGGGATCGACGGGTGCAGCCGCGGCGCAAGGGTCATGACGGCGGCCACCACCGCGACGAGCGCCAGTGGAGCCAGCGCCGCGGGCCCCGCAGATGAGACGGCGGCCACCGCACCCAGGAACGCGTTCTCTCCGCCGGTGGGGGAGACGCCGACGGCCGCCGGCACCTGCTGCAGGAAGATGATCACGGCGATGCCGAGCGTGAAGCCCTCGATCACGGGCCAGGGGATCAGCGCCACCGACTGCCCGAGCCGCAGCACGCCCGCCGCGATGACGAAGACGCCCGCGAGCACGCTCACCACCGTCAACGCACCCACACCGTGCGAGGCGACGATGGGCCCGAGCACGACGACCATCGCGCCGGTAGGGCCGGAGACCTGCACGTTGGACCCGCCGAACACCGCCGCGACGACACCCGCCACGATCGCCGTGACCAGGCCAGCCTCGGCGCCCGCGCCCGAACTGACGCCGAACGCGAGGGCGAGGGGGAGCGCGACGATGCCGACCGTGACTCCGGCGAGCAGGTCGCGACGCCAGGTCCGAGGCACGTTGCGGTAGTCGCGCCAGCTCGGCAGCAGTGCGGCCGCCCTGGCGAGGACAGCGCTCACCGGTGCTGTGCGGGGGTCAGGGGCAGCTCGGCCGAGGCGCTGAGTTGGCGCGCCGTGTCGTTGAGCACCTCGCCGAGCAGCGTGCGGGCGACCGTCAACAGGTCGGCGATCTGCGGGTAGGCGAGCCGGTAGAAGACCTGGCTACCGCGACGCTCCGACGCGACGAGGCGGTGCCTGCGCAGCACCGACAGGTGCTGGGAAAGGTGCGACGGCTCGAGCCCGGTCTCGGCGAGCAGCCGGGTGACGCCGACCTCCTCGTCCCCAGCGAGCACCTCGAGGATCCGCACCCGCAGCGGATGCGACAGGCCCTTGAACAGGTTGGCCTTGACCTCGTACAGCGGCCGCTGCGCGCCCAGGTAGTTCTCCACGACACCTCCGATATGTTGATTTCATCATATCGTGAAGCCGTGGTGCGCCAGTCGGCGCCCCTAGCTGTACTGATCGGGGACGTTGGTCAACCGGGTGATCGGTGAGAGGTTCCCGCAGGCTGTGTGGGGTCTGTGGTGATTGTAGTGATGCAGCCAGCCCGCGAGGGCATCTCGACGCTCGGCTTCTGATTGGTAGCAGCGGGCATAGCCCCAGCCATCTGCGAGGGTTCGGTGGAACCGTTCGATCTTCCCGTTGGTCTGCGGCCGATACGGGCGGGTCTTCTTCACCGTGATGCCGAACTGGCCGCAGACCTGGTGCCAGAGATTCGATTTGTAGGCCGCTCCGTTATCGGAAAGGACCCGCTCGACCTTGACCCCGCGGGCAGCGAACCAACCGACGGCCCGGGCCAGTACCGCGGTGGCTGTCAGGGCTGTTTCATCGTCGTGGACCTCGGCATAAGCAACGCGGGAGTGGTCATCGATGACTGTGTGCACGAACGCATGCCCCATCTTCGGGTTGCGATACTGGTTGCGTTGTTTGTCGGGGGTGGCCGCACGGTTCCGGTCCCCCTGCAGTCGTCCGACGAACCGCCAACCACCACCGTCGGGGACGTTGCCGAGCTTCTTCACATCGACGTGGATCATCGACCCTGGATGCGGGTGCTCATAGCGACGCACCGGTTCCCCGGTAGCCCGGTCGACATATGCCAACCGGTTCAGCCCGCAACGGCGAAGGATCTGGTGCACCGTCGAGGGTGCGATCCCGACACGGGCAGCGAGCTGCACCGGACCTTCCCTCAGCCGCAACCGCAGCGATACCACCCGCTTCACGACCGGCATCGCGGTCCTGCGTGGTGACGACTTCGGCCGGGAAGAACGATCCTGCACGCCCTCGCCTGCCAGGTACCGATCTGCCCAACGCTTCACCGTCGTCCAGGAACACTGGAACCTGGCGGCGACCTCAGAGACGGGCACTCCCTGCTCGACGACGAGTCTGGCGACGGTCAAACGAGCGCGAGGGGTCAGAGCTGCGTTAGCGTGGGACACAAGAGGGCCTTTCTGGCGGTGATGGTTTCGCAACTCCCACCCAACCTGAAGGGCCCTCCCTACGTCCTCACTCCTCAGCGCGTGTCATCGCACTGCTTCAACCAACCTGTCCGGTCAGTACACCTAGCGGGCGGCGAACAGGTCGTCGACGCCCATGCCCGCGGGCATTTCGCTCACGCACCCGGAGCCGACCTCGACCAGCCACCAACGACCGTCCTGGTCCCGCGTGACGTCGGTGGTCACGAAGGGCACGCCAAGCTCGGCGACCCGTTCGCGCAGCGCCCGGACGAAGCCGTCCAGCCCTGTCGTGTCCAGGACTTCGGGCCTGCTCTGCGGGTGGTTGCGCGTCTGCACGCACTCGCCGTCGACCCACCACAGCCGCAGTTCGTCGGCCATCAGCGGCACGAACTCCCGCACCACGAGCGCGTCCTCCTCGGACGAGATCCGCTCGCGCAGGTTGCCGACCACGCGGGGGAGGTCGGCCGGGGAACTGATGTACATCGCGTTGGCCCAGTCGTCCTTGGCCGACTTGCTGAGCCCCTTCACCACGTAGCGCCCCTCCGAGAGGCGCTCCGCGACCAGCGCGGCGAGTCTGTCGTCGGAGACGTCGAGCGCGGCCACGACCGAGCGGGGAGTGAGGCCTTCCATCGTGTCGATCCAGCCGTCCAGGAACTGCGACCTCGCGTAGCCCTCGGCGCTCACCCAGGGGGTGGCGCCCTTGGCCTCGATGGCGTCGGCGAGTCTGCGGTAGCCGTCCTTGGTCAGGATCCAGCCACGGTAGGCGAGGGTCTCGCCCGCGACGGGGAGTTGGCGTTCCAGCAGCCTTCCCTCTGCGGCGTCCCACAGCGCGACCCTCGGCCCGTCGACGGCGGCGGCCTCGTCGGCGAAGAACTCGTCGACCGCCTTCGGGTTGAGCAGGGAGTTGGGATAGACGAACCGCATGCTCATCCCGCCCTGTCGTAACTGTCTCGCGCCGCCTCTACCTCGTGCATGTTGGCGACCGCCCAGTCCTCAAGGGCCTGCAGTGGGACGCGCAGCGAGTGCCCGGCCGTCGTCAGTTCGTAGTCGACCCGCGGCGGCACCTGTGGATACAGCGTGCGCTTGACCAGTCCGTCGCGTTCCAGGTTGCGCAGCGTCTGGGTGAGCATCTTCTGGGAGATGCCGTCGACGCGCCGTGCCAGTTCGCCGAAACGCAGCGGGCCGTCGTCGGAGAGGATGCCCACGATCAGCACCGTCCATCGGTCGCCGATCCGGTCGAGCAGTCGCCTGCTCGGGCAGTTGCGGTCGTACGGGTTCCACTGCATTTGTCCTCCTCAGGCACCAAACGGGAAGTTGGTTACCTTGTGGTGCCTACTTCACAACGCATCGTTACTTTCCTAGAGTAAGTGTCAACGGCTTCGGATGGAAGCGATTCTGGGAGAGAGGTACGGATATGACACGCATCACCGTTATCGGGGGCACGGGATACGCAGGCTCGAACATCGCCCGCGAGGCGGCGTCCCGCGGGCATGACGTGACGGTGGTTGCGCGCCATGTGCCGCAGCAACCGCTCGAGGGTGTCCGGTATGCCACCGGTGATGTCGGTGACGACGCGACGCTCGCGGCCGCGGTTGACGGCGCGGACGTCCTGGTCGAGGCGTTGGCGCCCCGTGGTCCGCTCGAGGGTGAACTGCGCGGCGTCGTGCGTCGCCTCGCCGGGGTCGCACAAGGGGCGGGTAAGCGGCTCGGGGTGGTCGGCGGCGCGGGATCGCTGCTCGTCGCACCGGAGGGGCCCGCCCTTTCGGAGACGCCGGGCTTCCCCGATGCCTTCCTTGCTGAGGCGAGGGAGATGGGCGACATCCTCGGCGACCTGCGCGACTCGGACGAGGCGCTCGACTGGTTCTACGTGAGCCCGGCGGCGAACTTCGGCGCGGCACATGCGGGAGAGCGGACGGGTTCCTACCGGATCGGCGGCGACGTGCTGCTCAGCGACGAGAATGGTGAGTCCAACATCTCCGGGGCCGACTTCGCCAAGGCCTTCGTGGATGAGATCGAGAAGCCGGCGCACCGTCGCGCGCGCTTCGGCGTCGCGTACTGATCGGGGGGAGAGGGTCGCGGCCGGGACGCCCCCCAAATTGGTCGTCCCGGTCGCGGTATCCCCGGCTAGTTGCCCGCCACCTTCCTGCCGTCGAAGGAGGCCCCGAAGAGCGGGGCGAGTAGGCAGACATTGAGCGCGCCCACCACGGCGAACACTGCGCCGACCGCGATCAGGACCACTGCGAGGGTGATCGACCCTCCGGCGGCGAGGATCGTGATGCCCGCCGCGAGCAGGGCGACGCCCGCGATGATCCGCAGGGCGCGCCCGGCGGTGGATGACATGAACTGTGCGAAACGCATCTGAATCACTCCTCAGGTTTGGCGCGGCACTGTGCGCACCGGCCACGGATCACCAGGCCGTCCTCGGCCAGGTGGGTCCCGAGTTGCTCCTGGATCGCGTCGAGGGTGCTCTCCGGCAGGCTGACGTCGACGATGCCGCCGCAGTGCGTGCAGACGAAGTGGTCGTGCGTCTCCGGGCGGATGTCTAGCACCGCCTGACGGGCGTCGGTCGGCACCGCCCCGATCTCGCCGCGCTCAAGGAGTCGCGCCGTGATGCGGTGCAGCGATGTGAGGGACAGCTCGGGTAGCTGCGATGTCAGCGCCGCATGGAGCTCGAGGTTCGTCGCGTGCTGCAGTCGAGCGAGCGCCTCGAGGACCGTCCGGGTCTGGATCGTGGCCATGGCTCCACCTTAAGGTAAATAATTCACATACGTCAATAGTTCACGTTCGCTAAGTGTTGACGCTAGGGCGAGCCTACCTGTCGGTTACGACAGTGCGGGCGCTGTCCGGCGGGGCAAGATGGAACCCCTAGTGGAGTGAGGTGAACGCATGAGCGATGCGGCGTTGCTGGTGGTCGCGGCGGTCCTGGTGATCGTGCTGGTCTCGAGTCTCGCCCCCAGGATCGGCGTCGCGTCGCCGGTGCTGATGGTGCTGGTCGGCGTCGGCTGCAGCTACATCCCAGGCATGCCCGTGATCGAGATCGAGCCCGAATGGTTCCTGATGATCGTGCTTCCGCCCCTGCTCTACTCGGCAGCGGTCGCGATGCCGACCACCGACTTCAGGCGCGACTTCCGAACCATCGGGGCACTCTCCGTGGGCCTCGTGGTGGTCTCGGCGCTCGTCAGTGGACTGGTGATCTACTGGATCCTTCCCGACATCGGCCTGCCGACGGCCATCGCTCTCGGGGCCGTGATCAGCCCGCCCGACGCCGTCGCCGCGACCTCGATCGGTAAGCGACTCGGCCTGCCGAACCGGCTCGTCACGATCCTCGAGGGGGAGGGCCTCGTCAACGACGCGACCGCCCTCGTGCTGCTGCGCACCGCCCTCGGCGCCACCGCCGGGATCTCCGTGCTCGGCGTCGCGGGCGACTTCCTGTACGCGGTCGCGGTCGGCATCGCGATCGGTGCGGCCATCGGGCTCGCAAGCGTCTGGCTTCGCGCCAAGGTCGACCAACCGGTGCTCACCACGTCGATCTCCTTCGTGGTGCCCTTTGCGTCCTACATCCCCGCCGAGCAGCTCCATGCCTCCGGGGTGCTCGCGGTCGTGGTCGCGGGCCTGATCACCGGCGCGAAGGGCGCCAAGCGGTTCACGCCGCACGACCGGATGACCGACCGCACGAACTGGCGCACCATCCAGCACCTGCTCGAGAGCGGCGTGTTCCTGCTGATGGGCTACCAACTCCACGTGCTGCTCGACGACGTCATCGACGCCGACCTGGACGTCTGGCACGCCGTCGTGATCGGCCTGCTCGCCACGCTCGTGCTGATCGTCGTGCGGGTCGTGTTCGTGGTGCCCGTGATCGCCTCGCTGAAGCGCTCGCAGCGCAAGGGACGCGAACGCGTCCACGACCTGGAGCACGCGATGCAGCGACTCGAGGAGCGCGACTTCGGCGACGACCGACGCAAGGGCAACGCCGAGCGCTTCCTGAGGCGCAGGCATGCCGACGCCACCTTCTACGCCAACGAGGGGTTGGGGTGGCGGGGTGGAGCGGTGATCGCCTGGTCCGGGATGCGTGGCGCCGTCACGCTTGCCGCCGCGCAGTCGCTCCCGCACGACGTGCCCAACCGGTCGGCGCTGATGCTGGTGGCATTCACCGTCGCGATCGTCACGCTTGTCGGCCAGGGAGCCACGCTGCCGTGGCTGATCGGGGCGCTCGGCGTGCGCGGCACGAGCAGGGAGGAGGAGGCCCGCGAACTCGGCATCCTGCTGCAGGAACTGCGCGAGTCGGCCTCCGATGTCCTCGACAGCGACACCCTGCACCAGCACGACGGCACCCCCTTCGACCCGGAGGTGATCGCCACGGTGCGGGCGATCGCGCTCGCCCAGATCGGCGACGAGGAAGAGCGTGACTGGGACGCCGCGCCGCGCCGGTTCCGCGAGGGGTTGGAACTGCAGCGACTGATCGTCGACGCCGAGCAGGCGGCGCTGCTGGACGCGCGTGCCTCCGGCACCTACCGCTCCTCGACGATCAACCGCGCCCAGCACCTGCTCGACATCAACGCGGCCCGCTTCGACGGCCAGTTAGGCGCCCACTAGCAGCGTTCCCGTGAGGCCGACCGCCCCGACGATCACCGTCGAGATGGCCGCGAGCACGAAGGGGCTGGCGCCGAGTTTCCGGAATGCCGCGAACCTGGCACCGGTGCCGAGTGCGAACATCGCCGCGGAGAGCAGCACGGTCTGCACCGTCGAGGCCGCCCCGACCACGACGTCCGGGACGACGCCGCTCGAGCGGAGCGCGACCATCGCGAGGAAGCCTGCCACGAACAGCGGGATGATCGGCGGACGCTTGCCTGTCGCCGAGCCCTGCCTGCGGCGCTGCACGCTGATCACGGCCATCACCGGGGCAAGCAGCAGCACGCGGGCCAGTTTGACGATCACCGCAGCGCTCAGCGCCGCGGCGCCCAGCGACCCGCCGACCGCGACCACCTGGGCCACCTCGTGGATCGAGGCGCCCGCCCACAGGCCGGTCTGCGCGGGGGAGAGGCCGATCAGGCCGGCAAACAGCGGCACGAGGCCGATCATGGCGGTGCCGAACGCCACCACAAGCCCGACCGCGGTGACGACCTCGTCGTCGTCGGCGTCGATCACCCCGTCGACGGCGGCCACCGCGGCCGCGCCGCAGATCGAGAAGCCGCACGCGATCAGCAGCGTCTGGGTCGGCGAGACGCCGAGCCTGCGGCCGATCCACAGCGTGCTGAGGATCCCGATCGCGACCACCGCGATCACCACGGCGATCATGCCCGGGCCTAGCGCCCAGATGTCGCCGAGCGTCAGTTGCAGGCCAAGCACCACGATGCCCGCCCGCAGCAGGCGCTTCGATGCGAAGGCAAGCCCCGGCTCGAAGGAGGCGGGGAGCCGGACGGCATTGCCGACGATCACGCCGAGCACGATCGCCACCAGCAGGGCGCTGACACCCAGCCTGCTCACGAACCAGGACACCACCACTGCCGCCGCCGCCAGCGCGAGGCCGGGGAGCAGGTGGGTGGGCACGCGGGTTCTGGTGGCGGTCGTCGTCATGATGACCACCCTTCCCGATGGCCGACTCCCGCAGTAGGGGGCACTTCCGTATCAGGGCATATCATTTCGATATGCAACGCGCATGGCCCGACCTTGAGACCCTGAACCTGCTGGTGGCGGTGGCCGACCACGGCGGCATCGGAGCGGCCGCCCGAGCGGTCGACATGGCCCAGCCCAACGCGAGTCGCGCACTGACGGCGCTGGAGGCGCGGCTCGGCGTCCGGTTGCTGATCCGGCACCCGCGGGGCTCGCGGCTGACGCCCGAGGCCGAGGCGCTAGTCGAGAGGGCGCGCGACGTGCTCGCCTCGGCGGAGTCCTTCCTCGCGGAGGCGGCAAGCGTCAACTCCGAACTGCGCACCCATCTGGACGTCGCCGCCTCCATGACGATCGCCGAACACCTGCTGCCCGCGTGGCTTGCGACGGCCCGTCGGCTGCATCCCGAACTGGAGATCAGCCTGCGGGTGCGCAACAGTGAGGAGGTCTTCGACGAGGTGGCGAGCGGACGCTGCGCGCTCGGCTTCGTGGAGACCCCGACCATCAGACGCGGGCTGCGGTCGCGGCCCGTCGCGGTCGACCGCCTCGTCGTGGTGGTCGCGCCGCAGCATCCCTGGGCCGGGCGCGGCTCCGTCGACGCGGAGGAACTCGCCGCAACTCCGCTGCTGGTGCGGGAGCCGGGCTCCGGGACGCGCGTCACACTCGACGAGGCGCTGGCGGGCCTGCGCCCGGTGCGACCCGCGCTCGAGTTGGGAAGCAATGCCGCGGTGAAGGCGGGTGCGTTGACCGGGTCCGAGCCAGCGGTGCTGAGCGAACTGGCCGTGGCCTCCTCGCTGGTGCGCGGAGACCTGGTGGCCGTGCGGGTGCACGGCCTGAACCTGGATCGTCAACTGTGCGCCGTATGGCGCGAACGGCGCCCCTCGCCTGCCGCGCGGGAACTGCTGAGGGTGGTGCTCGGCTGAGTCACTTCGACGCGAAGGTCACTTCGACTGGAAGGTGGGGATGATGCCGTCGAAGACGACGCGCATGCCAAGACCGCTGGCCACGATGGTGCCGATGCCGACGACGATGGCGAGGATCACGATGCCGAAGCAGACCCCTGCGAGCACCTTTCCGACCGGATGCGGCGTGTGGTCGGTGGCGTCGACGTCGGCCCCGACGCCGTAGGACAGCGCGCGGACGCCCAGCGCGAAGATGGTCGGCAGGCCTGCGCCGAGCAGCAGCCCGGCGAGCAGCACGTGCCATGCGCCCTCGAGGGCGAGCCACAGGTTGTTCATCGCTTGCTCCTGGTGGCCTTGACACCTGCGCCGACGGGCTCGGGAAGCGTTCGGTTGGTGACGTCCTCGACCCACTCGTCGTTGACGTTGCTTGAGTCGACCGGCTTGCGGCGCGAGTGGACGTACATCCACGCGGAGAGGGCCACCAGGATCAGGAAGATCACGATGGGACCGGCCAGGCCGCCGATGGTGTGGCCGATGAACCAGGTGAGCGCGCCGACGGCGCCCGCCGCGGGAAGTGTCACGCCCCAGGCGATCAGCATCCGCACCGCGACGCTCCAGTTGACCTTCGCGCCGCGCTTGCCGAGGCCGCTGCCGAGGATCGAGCCGGTCGCGACGTGCGTCGTCGACAGCGCGAAGCCCAGGTGGCTGGAGGCCAGGATGACGGCGGCCGACGACGACTCGGCTGCCATGCCCTGCGGGGAGCTGATCTCAACCAGGCCCTTGCCGAGGGTGCGGATGATGCGCCACCCGCCGATGTAGGTGCCCAACGCGATGGCGAGCGCGCAGCAGAGCTTCACCCAGAACGGCACCTGATGCAGGTTCGTCCAGGAGCCGGTGGCGATCAGCGCGAGCGTGATGACGCCCATGGTCTTCTGTGCGTCGTTGGTGCCGTGGGCCAGCGAGACGAGCGAGGCGGAGCCGATCTGGCCCCAGCGGAAGCCGGAGTCGCGGTACTTGGCGGCCACGTTGTCGGTGATCTTGTAGATCAGCCAGGTGCCGACCGCGGCGACGGCGATGGCGATCGCGGGGGAGAGCAGAGCCGGGAGGATCACCTTCCCGACGACGCCGTCCAGCTTGGTTCCATCGCCGACCCACTTGACGCCCGCGGGGCCGAGGCCCGCCATGGTGGCGCCGATCAGGCCGCCGAAGAGCGCATGGGAGGAGCTCGACGGAAGGCCGAGCAGCCAGGTGAGGAGGTTCCACAGGATCGCGCCGACCAGGCCGGCAAGCACGATCAGCAGCAACGCCTGACCGCCGTCTGCCAGCAGCTCAGGTCTCGGCGCCCCCGTCGAGTCCTGGATGCGGACCACCGCGTTGGTGACGGTCAGCGCGACCTCCACCGACAGGAACGCTCCGATGAGGTTCAGGCCTGCGGACAATGCGACCGCGGCCTTGGGTTTGAGGGCACCGGTGGCGATGGAGGTAGCCATCGCGTTACCGGTGTCATGGAATCCATTGGTGAAGTCGAATACCAGTGCGGTGACGACGACGAGGCTTAGCACGACCAGTTCGGGGGGCACGGGCACTAGTTTGCTCTGTGTTGGGCAAAATCTCATCATCGGGGTCGGACTTCATCGATTCGAACGATCACAATCGCCCTGACAAGGGGTGCAGCAAAGCGTCTGTCGGCGCGTCTACCATTCCAGACATGCGCCGCCGTCCAAACTCGTACCTGTTGAGCCATGGCGGGCATGCCGTCGAGGTGACCTACAAGGACGTCAAGAACCTGCGCCTCAGGGTGCTCGCGCCCGACGGACGGCTCGCCATCTCGGTGCCAAGGCACGTCGACGAGCGCAGCGTCAGGGCGTTCATCGAGGCCAACTCCGCCTGGATCGCCCGGTCGCAGCAGCGCGTCAGGATGGCCAGCCCCGTTAAGGAACCCCTCGTCGACGGCGGCAGGGCGCGGCTCTGGGGCCAGTGGCGCGAACTGCGGGTCGCCGACGGCCCGCGCGCGTCTGCGCGGCTCGACGGAGAGACGATCTCCCTGACCGGCCCCGACGACGACGGCCTGGCGCGCGCCCTCGACGCCATGTACCGCCGCGAACTGCGCGAGCGTCTCCCTGACCTGGTGGCCGACTGGCAGGCGCGGATGGGCAAGGAGGCAAGCGAGATCAAGCTGCGCCGGATGACCTCGCGATGGGGCACCTGCAACACGCGCAGCCGCGCCATCACGCTCAATGTGGCGCTGGCCGAACACGACCCGAGCGCCCTGGAGTACGTGCTGGTGCACGAACTGGCCCACCTGTGGGAGCGCGGCCACGGCCCGCGGTTCACCTCCGTCATGGACAGACACCTTCCCGACTGGCGCAGGCGGCGCGCCGCGCTGCGGGGGCAGCCGTGAACGTGCTGACCGGGCCAGAATGGCGCACGAGGGCGGCGCGGCACCGGGAGCGGGTCGAGCCGGAACTGGCCGACGTGATCGCCCGCCGCGACCGCGGCATCAAGCACCCGATCGACGACTTCCTGTTCCACTACTACACGCTGCGCCCCAGCCACCTCCTGCACTGGCACCCGGGCGTCGGGCACGCCGTCGACGCGGGCGACGAACTGCTCGACCAACCGTTCCACGCGCCGCGGGCGGACGGATCGGTGGCGTTGGATGTCGAGGGCTTCCTGGCGAAGCGTGGTCGCACCGTCAAAACGGCCGGGCGGTTGCTGAGGGCGAGCGCGGCCGCGACCCCCAGGTTCGGCTGCTTCGGGATGCACGAGTGGGCCATGGTCTACCGCCTCGACCAGGGCGAGACGCGGCACCCCTACCTGAAACTGCGCTTCCCGCCGGGGGAGTTGGCCGCCATCGTCGAGGAGGTCGGCTGCCGCTGCTCACACTTCGACGCGTTCCGCTTCTTCACCCCCCAGGCGCGCCCGCTGAACCTGCTCATCCCGACCAGGGAGACGCAGGCAGACCTGGACCAGCCCGGCTGCCTGCACGTCAACATGGACCTCTACAAGTGGGCCGGGAAGCTGTCGCCTGCCGTGCCGTCCGAACTGCTCTTCGACACCTTCCTGCTCGCGCGCGACATCCGCGAGGTCGACATGGCCGCCTCCGCCTACGACCTGACCGACTGGGGCCTCGACCCGATTCGCGTCGAGACGCCCGAGGGGCGCGCCGCCTACGCGGCACGTCAGCGGGGGTTCGCCGAGCGCGCCGCCCCGCTGCGCGCGGCACTGATCGGCGTGGTCGACGCCCTGGTCGCGCGATCCGACGCAACCATTGCGGCGCCTCGCGGCGTATAGAGGGTGTCAACCGCGAACGAGAGGCCAGGCCATGAAGCGACACCCCGATGCAGGAACACGGCACGCGTGCGGTAGCGTCGTATGCTGCCCTTGGCCTGTCACCGCCCTTCCCCCTGTGAGGTCACACGTGAATTCTTCGACCGCCCGTCGTGGGCTCGTCGCGATCGTCGCCGTCGCGTCGCTCGCGCTGGCCGCCTGCGCGCCCCAGAACATCGGCGCCGCACCGGCCGATCAGCCCAAGCCGACCCCGGTGCCGAGCGTCGCGACGCCCGACGTGACCCCCACGGAGGCGCCCGCGGAGCAGCCGACGCCCGAACCGAGCGTCCAGCCGTCCGCGGAGGAGATCCCCGACGATCCCGCGCAGCCGGTCGAGTCGGAGACCCCCGAGGCCGAGCCGGCCGCGCCCGCCATGATGAAGCAGGGCGACGACACCGAACAGGTCCGGGAACTGCAGCACCGGCTCCTCCAGTTGGAGTGGTTCGAGGGCAAGATCACCAGCACCTACGGGGACCAGACCCGGCTCGCCGTCGAAGGCTTCCAGGCCAAGCGCGGCCTGAAGGCCACCGGTGAGGTCGACAAGGTCACCTGGGACAAGCTCGTCTCGATGACGCGCCAGCCCACCAAGGACGAGATGCACAACGTGCTCACCGCAGGCCCCGCGCTGCTGTCCTCGGGAGACAAGGGCGACAAGGTCAAGGACCTGCAGGCCCGCCTCAAGCAACTCGACTGGTACGAGCAGAAGATCGACGGCGTCTACGGCGCCAAGACCGTCGCCGCCGTCAAGGGCTTCCAGGGCAAGCGCGCGATCCCCGTCACCGGCGAGGTCGACCAGCGCACGCTCGACCGCCTCACGGCCATGACCCGCAAGCCGACCACCGACGAACTCAACAACGTCGTCGCCAAGCCAAAGCCCTCCTCGATGACCCTCGACGACCGCTGCCTGCAGGGCCGCGTCGTGTGCATCTCGAAGAAGCAGCGCAAGTTGGCGCTCGTCGTCGACGGCAAGATCCAGATGTCGATGGACGTGCGGTTCGGCTCCGAACTGACGCCCACCCGCAACGGCGTGTTCTCGGTCGGCTGGAAGTCCCGCAACCATGTCTCGAAGCTGTACGGCTCGAAGATGCCCTACGCGCTGTTCTTCAGCGGCGGCCAGGCCGTGCACTACTCGTCCGACTTCGCCGCCCGCGGCTACAACGGTTCCTCGCACGGCTGCGTCAACGTCCGCAACAAGGAGAAGGTCGCGGCACTGTTCGATGCGGTCAGCGTCGGAGACAAGGTCGTCGTCTACACGGGCTAGCCTCTCGGGGTTCACCCCCACCAGAGGGCGATACGGATCGCGACCCCGGTCCCATGAGCTTGCCCGCCTGACTGGGTTAAGCTCACTCCCGAAACGACCGGAAGGGACCCGTCAGTGACGTTCGAAATCGCGCTCGCCATCGCCATGCAGGTGGTTGGCTCGTTCCTCTTCGCCAGTGGTGCGATCCTCCAGAGCCTCGGCGTGAAGTCGACGTTCGACCCGAACGGGGTGGCGTCGTCGAACCAGCTCTCCATCAAGGGTCTGCTCAGCCTCTTCAAGATCCGCAAGTGGCTGCTGGGCCTGCTGTTCGTGTTCCTCGGCGCTGCCATCCACCTGACGGCGCTCAGCTTCGCGCCCGTGTCGGTGGTGCAGCCCGTCGGCATCCTTGCGGTCCCGTGGTCGGTGCTGCTCGCGGCCCGCATCCACAAGCACAAGGTCAGCCACAAGGTCTGGATCGCGGTCGGCATCACCGTCGCGGGCGTCGTCGGCTTCACGGTCTTCTCCTCGCTGTTTGCGAAGGGCGAGCGCGAGGTGACGTTCCAGCCGGTGCTGATCTCGTTCCTGGTGGTGTGCGCCGTCTGCGCCGTGCTGTCGTTCTTCGCGACGAAAGCCGCCCCGTGGGCGAAGGCCATGCTCTGGTCCGCCGTCGGCGCCACCTTCTACGGGTTGGCCTCCGGGCTGATGAAGCACGCGATGGACCTCGTCCAGAAGCACAACCACCAGTTGACCAGTTGGACGTTCATCGCCTCGGTCGCCATGATGCTGGCCTGCTACGGCCTGGGCGTGTGGATGATCCAGCAGGGCTACGCCTCGGGTCCCGCCGAGATCACCGTCGGCACCATGACCACCGTCGACCCGTTCGTCGCGGTGCTGTTCGGGCTGATCGTGCTCGGCGAGGGCGGCACGATGGGCTTCTGGCCGACCCTCGGGATGGCCGTCACCGGCGCGATCGCCGTCGCGGGCGTCGTGATGCTCTCGAAGGAACACCCCGACGCCGTGGAGGAGCGCGAGCGCGCAGCCGCGGACGCCGAGGCGACCGAGGTCAGCGGCGCTTAGCCAGCCTTGACGGGGAGCGCGTTGAGCGCCGTGCGACCCGACGGCGTGGCGAGCACGATCGTCGAATCCGCGTTCGGCATGTGGAACGTGACCTCACCCTCGTACGGGGTGCCGGAGCGCACCGTGAAGCCGCTCGGGTCGTCGGGGTCGTAGCTGGCCCTGGTGCCGTTGGCGAAGGCGAACAGGCTGAACCCGTACTCGCCGTCCTGCACCTCGACCCGGATCTTCGCGGTCAGGACGTCGCCCTCCCAGGAGTAGCTCACGATCTCGAAGGTGCCGTTGCCGTTGCCCTCGAACGGGATCCAGTTGCCGGTGCGCTCGGGGCTCGGCGCGACAGACGACTGCGCGGTCGGCGTCGGGCTGGCCGTCGCCTCCGGGTCGCCGCCACCCAGCAGCAGCATCCCGCCGATGATCGCGGCGACGATCGCTACCGCGCCGAGCACGATCCACAGCGACGAACTCGGGCGCTTCGGCGGCTCCAGGTCCTGATACGACGGTGGGGGCGTCGGCTGCTGCCCGAAGGGGGCGCGCGGGTCGCGACCCTGGGCGTCGTGGAACTCGGTGGGGCGCCAGTTGGGATCCTGCGACGCCCAAGGCGAGTTGTTCTGCGGCCACTGCGAGTTGCTCATGATGGGCCAAGCCTACCCAGCGCCGTTGTCCACAGCCCCACATCGACGTGGAACGTTGTGCCCCGCAGCGCCGGAGAAAGGGGCATGGAGACACCACTGATCCGCGGCACCGGCCGCGCCGACCTGCTCGCGCTCCCCGCGATCATGCTCGGATTCCACCCGCACGACTCGTGCGTCGTCCTCGCCCTGGACGGCTCACGGGTCAAGTTCTGCGCCCGCGCCGACCTGGACTGGTTCGCAACGGCCTTCGACCGGATCGCCGACCAGATCCTCACCTGCGCCGCCAATGTCGACGCGGAGGACTTCGTGGTGATCGGCTACGGAGACCCCGACCTGGCCTCCATCGCGGTGGCCGAACTGGTCGACGTGATCGGGCCGCACCACGTCATCGAGGCGCTGCTCACCGACGGCAGCTGTTACTGGAGCCTGAGCGCGCCGGGCGAGCCGGTGCGCTACCGCTTCGACACCAGTTCCGTCGCGGCGCAGGCCGTCTACGAGGGGCTCGTCGTGTGCGATGACCGGGAGGAGGCGATCGTCCCCGTCCGCGCCTCGAACCCGCCCGCCGAGCATGTGGTGCTTTCGGCGGAACGCTCCGTCGCCCGGCTGTCGAGCGCGCGCGGGCTGCGGCGGCTCCAGGCGCTGGCCGAGGGAGGCCCGCTATCCGACCCGGACGCGCTGCAACTGGCGGTGCTGCTGGCCGACGAGGACAGGTTCTCGGCGGTCCTGACGCAACTGACCACCACCTCGGCCGACGCCTACTGGGAGCGGCTCGTGGAGGCCCGCGCCGTCTGCCCGGAGCGCCACGAGCCCAACCTGCTCGCGCTCCTTGCGCTCGCCTCCTGGCTGTCGGGGAGGGGAGCGGCGCACGCTTCGTGCCTGGACCAGTTGGCGCGCAGGTCGCCCGGGCATCCCGTCCTCGGGCTGCTGAGCCGCCTGCACCGCGACGGGGTCCCTCCCCGCTTCTGGGACGGCTGAGCCATCGGGGTGGCGTCGCGGCCTGTCAGCCGTGCCGTAAGGTTTGGCCCATGCGTTTTGTGGTGTGCGGCGAGGCCCTGATCGACCTGATGCCGGAAGAGAGCATCTCCCCCGAGGAGAGCCGTTGGATCGCCCGCTCCGGGGGTGGCCCGCTGAACACAGCCGCGGCCCTCGCCAAGCTGGGGGAGGACTCCCACTTCCTGGGGAGGCTGAGCACCGACGCCTTCGGCCGTCAGCTCCGCAGCCACCTGGACGCGGCGGGCGTCGTCACCGACCTGTCGGTGACCACCGAGGAGCCCACCTCGGTCGCAGTGGTGTCCCTCGACGACGAGGGAAAGGCCAGCTACACCTTCCACTTCGATGGCACCTCGAACTTCAACTGGCAGGCCTCCGACTTCCCGCAACTCGAGGAGGGGGACTGGCTGCACTTCGGCTCCATCGGCTGCGTGATCGGCCCCGGCGCCAAGCACGTCCTCGACTTCGTCTCGCGCACTGAGGCCGCGACGAGCTTCGACATCAACGTGCGTCCCTCGACGCTTCCGGACCGGGCGCGGTACTTCGGGCTGGTCTCCGACCTGATGTCGGCCGTCGGCCGCGGCGGGGGCATCGTCAAGGCAAGCGACGAGGACATCGCCTGGCTCGTCGACGATGAGGAGAACCCGCTCGGCTACGCGCAGGCCTGGGCCGAGGAGTACGGGCTCGCGATGTTCATCGTCACGCTCGGAGGCGACGGCGTCGCCGCGGTGCGCCCGGATGGCCGCGTCGCGCAGGTCCCGGGCCACAAGGTCGAGGTCGTCGACACCGTCGGCGCGGGCGACACGTTCATGGCCGGCTTCCTGTCCGCCTACGCGGAGGATCCCTCGGACGTCGAGGCCGCGCTGAGCAGGGGAGTGGCGGCCGCCGCGATCGTCGTGACCAGGCAGGGCGCGAAGCCGCCGACGCGGGCCGAGGTCGACGCGTTTCCCGGGTGAGACGCCCGCCCCTGCATGGGGGCGACACGGCGCGCCAGCGCTATATTTGGGCCTTCGCGCGCACCTGCGCGAGGACGAGTGCGAAAGCAGGAGATCTAAGTGAGCCAAGAGCCGGGTCAGTACGACAAGGTCCAGGCGCAGGAGAAGTGGCAGGCCTTCTGGGAGAAGGACGAGACCTTCCGGCCGCTTGACGACGGCAGCCGCGAGCGTCGCTACGTCCTCGACATGTTCCCGTACCCGTCCGGCGACCTTCACATGGGTCACGCCGAGGCCTACGCGATGGGCGACGTGCTCGCCCGCTACTGGCGCCTCAAGGGCTACGACGTGATGCACCCGATCGGCTGGGACTCCTTCGGCCTGCCCGCGGAGAACGCCGCGATTCGCGCAGACAGCCACCCGTCCGACTGGACCTACGCCAACATCGAGACCCAGGTGCGCTCCTTCAAGCGCTACGGCCTGAGCCTCGACTGGTCACGCCGCCTGCACACCTCGGATGAGGACTACTACCGCTGGACCCAGTGGCTGTTCCTGCGCTTCTTCGAGCGTGGCCTGGCCTACCGCAAGGACTCCTACGTCAACTGGTGCCCGCAGGACCAGACGGTGCTGGCCAACGAGCAGGTCGTCAACGGACACTGCGAGCGCTGCGGCGCAGAGGTGACCAAGCGCAAGCTCAACCAGTGGTACTTCAAGATCACCGACTACGCGCAGCAGTTGCTCGACGACATGAAGCAACTGGAGGGCGGCTGGCCCGAGCACGTGCTGGCAATGCAGCGCAACTGGATCGGCCGCTCCGAGGGCGCGCACGTCGACTTCACCGTCGAGGGCCGCGAGCAGCCCATCACCGTCTTCACGACCCGCCCCGACACGCTGTTCGGCGCGACGTTCATGGTGGTGGCCCCCGACTCCGACCTGGCCCAGGAACTGGTCAGCGACGAGCAGCGCGAGGCCTTCGACGCCTACCTGACCGAGGTCAAGAAGACCACCGAGATCGAGCGCCAGTCGACCGAACACGTCAAGACCGGCGTGTGGCTCGGCCGCTACGCGACGAACCCCGTCAACGGCGAGCAGATCCCGATCTGGGCCGCCGACTACGTGCTGGCCGACTACGGCACCGGCGCCATCATGGCGGTGCCGGCGCACGACCAGCGCGACCTGGACTTCGCCCGCGCCTACGACCTGCCCGTGCGGATGGTCATCGACGTCGACGGCACCGACCCCGCCGAGACCGGCGTCGCGACCAGCGGCGACGGCGCCTACGTCAACTCCGGCCTGCTCGACGGGCTGAGTGACAAGGCCTCAGGCGTCGCGAAGATCACCGGCCAGTTGGAGTCCGAGGGCCGCGGCACCGGAACCGTGCAGTTCAGGCTGCGCGACTGGCTGCTGTCGCGCCAGCGCTACTGGGGCTGCCCGATCCCGATCGTGCACTGCGACGTCGACGGCGAGGTCCCGGTTCCCGACGACCAGTTGCCGGTGCGACTGCCGATGCTGCGCGGCCAGGAGTTGGCGCCCAAGGGCACCTCGCCGCTGGCCTCGGCCACCGACTGGGTGCAGACGACCTGCCCCAAGTGCGGCGGGCCCGCGCGTCGCGACACCGACACGATGGACACCTTCGTCGACTCGTCGTGGTACTTCTTCCGCTACTGCTCGCCCGGCTTCGAGGGCGGCCCGTTCGACCCCGCGGCCGTGGCCCGCTGGATGCCCGTCGACCAGTACGTCGGAGGCGTCGAGCACGCGATCCTGCACCTGCTGTACATGCGCTTCTTCACGAAGGTGCTGCGCGATCTCGGCATGGTCGACTTCGACGAGCCGATGCTGCGCCTGCTCAACCAGGGCCAGGTCATCAACCAGGGCAAGGCCATGAGCAAGTCGCTGGGCAACGGCGTCGACCTCGGCAAGCAGATCGACGAGTTCGGCGTCGACGCCGTCCGGTTGACGATGATCTTCGCCGGCCCGCCGGAGGACGACATCGACTGGGCGGACATGTCGCCAGCGTCGAGCCTGAAGTTCCTGCAGCGCGCCTACCGGCTCGCCTCCGACGTCGCCTCCCCGGTCGACGCGGACTTCGCAGCAGGCGACAAGGAACTGCGCAAGGCGACGCACAAGGCGATCACCGAGGTGTCGACGCTGCTCGACTCCGGCCGCTTCAACGTGGCGGTCGCCCGCACCATGGAACTGGTCAACGCCGCGCGCAAGACCATCGACGGCGCGGCAGGTGCGGCCGACCCGGCGGTCCGCGAGGCCGTCATGTTCGTGGCGCAGTCGCTCTCGCTGGTGGCCCCGTACGTGGCCGAAGAGATGTGGGAGGCCCTCGGCCTGCCTCCGTCGGTGGCCAACAGCGAATGGCCGGTCGCCGACGCATCCCTGACGGTCGACGACACCGCGACCATGGTCGTCCAGATTCAGGGCAAGATCCGCGCCAAGCTGGAGGTCCCGGCAGACATCACGGAGGAGGCCGCGCTCGAGTTGGCCCTCGCCGACGACGGCGTGAAGCGCTCGCTCGATGGCCGGGAGGTCATCAAGGTGATCGCCCGGCTGCCCAAGATGCTGAGCCTCGTGCCCGGCAAGTAGCCCGCCAGACAAGGACGCCCGGATCGGTTGCCGATCCGGGCGTCGCGGTTGCTGTTAGACGGACCTGAGGGCCTTGACCGCACACGTCGCAAGGAGGTCACTCAGCGGGTCACTCCACGGAGGTTCGCAAGCTTCTCGTCCACGAGCCCGCGGAGACCTGTGCTGGTGGACGGTCAGGCATCCTGGCCTTCGAGTGTTGCGAAGAGGGCCTGGAGGCTCTCTTCGCCGGCCTGGGTGTCAGGTGGGATGATCCGCACTGGCTCCAGCGGGTAGGTGTACTCGTACGTACTAGGCTCGCCGGCTTTCACCTCGATCTTCGCCGACGCGATCCTGCCCAGTGAGTCAAGGCACACCTCGTAGCGGATCGCATTCGTTGCTTCTGGTCCGAGCATGGCTTTGATCAAGAGCCAGTCCTCTTCAAGCGCCTCTGGGTCTTCATCGGTCACGTTCGCTACAACTGCATCGTGGGACAGTGAGCCGATGATTGCCCCATCGGGTCCCGAGTTCGCTGAGATTGTCGATGCCGAGTGAATACTGACCCCGTGGCGCCGAGTGAATTTTGACCCCTCTCCG
>JAQDQK010000031.1:24172-24391 GCA_027658995.1 Propionibacteriaceae bacterium AM104-82 | reverse complement strand
CATGCCGGGCCCGGCGACCGTCGCCCCATCAACTGGGGCTACCAACAAGGTAACGGGGCGACGCGGGCTGCGCCGCTTCGCGGCTTTGCCCGGCTCAACCAGCGGGCGCGAGTCCGAGTCGGTCGTCCCCGCTGGGGGTTTCGACGCGGGCTGCGCCGCTTCGCGGCTTTGCCCGGCTCAACCAGCGTGCGGAGCGCGTGAGCGGTCCGCATCGGTCGA
>JAQDQK010000031.1:0-24162 GCA_027658995.1 Propionibacteriaceae bacterium AM104-82 | reverse complement strand
GGAGCGCGTGAGCGGTCCGCATCGGTCGAAGCCTCGTGAGGTGTCCCCGTGTCGGGTCGGCGCTTGGGGTCGGGGGGTTTCGACGCGGGCTGCGCCGCTTCGCGGCTTTGCCCGGCTCAACCAGCGCGTGGAGGGCGTCAGCGGTCCGCATCGGTCGAAGCCTCGTAAGGTGTCCGCTTTGTCCGGTGGGCGTTGTGGTTCGGGGGGTTTCGACGCGGGCTGCGCCGCTTCGCGGCTTTGCCCGGCTCAACCAGCGGGTGCGGGGACGCGTCAACGGAACCCTTAAGCCAGAGGCTCTCGCCCTGCGTCGACTCGACGAGGTGCGGATGGCACCTCGTCAGCCGTCCTCTTCAGTCGTCCTCGGTGTTCTCGTCCTCGACGGATCGCGACTTCGCCACCTGCTCCTTCGCGCCGTCCAGGAACCGCTGGCACAGGTCAGCCAGGCGTTCGCCGCGCTGCCACAGGGCCATGGAATCCGCGAGCGATGCGCCTCCCGACTCGAGTTGGGCGACGACCTGCATCAGCTCCTCGCGGGCCTCCTCGTAGGTCGGTTCCTTCTCAGCCATGCTGCTCCTTCTTGTGGGCCTCGACGACATCGAGGGTGAGCTCGCCGTCGGCGAGGTAGGCGTGGATCCGCTCACCGGCGGAGGTGTCGGCGACGCTGGAGACCGACTCGTGATCTGGGCCGACGAGGACCGCGTATCCGCGCTCGAGGGTGCGCTTGGGCGACAACGCCCGGATCGACGTGACGGCGGCGCGCAGGTCGGCCTCCTCGGCCCGCAGAGTCCGGTCGATCGACGATGAGAGCCGGTGGCGCAGCAGCGACAACCGCTCGTAGTGGGCGGCGAACGCTGACGTCGGATCGACCATCACCGGCCGCGACCGCACCGCCCGGAGGGCATGCTCCTCCCGCGAAAGCAGCGCGTCGATCGCGCGGCCCAGCCGGGTGGTCGCCTGTCGAAGCCCGGCCACCTCGACGGCGTGATCTGGAACGACGCGCTTGGCGGCATCCGTGGGCGTCGAGGCCCGCAGGTCGGCCACGAAGTCGACCAGTGGGAAGTCGCGCTCGTGCCCGATGGCCGTGACGACCGGCGTCCGGGCCGCGGCGACGGCGCGCACCAACCCCTCGTCCGAGAACGAGAGCAGGTCCTCGAGTGAGCCACCGCCGCGGGCCAGGATGATGACGTCGACCTCGGGGTCCGCGTCGAGGCGGGCCAGTGCCGTCATCACCGACTCGGCAGAGTTGGCGCCCTGGACGAGCGCGTGCCGGACCGTGAAGCGCGCGGCGGGCCACCGCCGGGCGACGTTGGTGAGCACGTCGCGCTCCGCGTCGGAGTCCTTGCCGGTGACCACCCCGATCACCCGCGGCAGCAGCGGCAGTCGCTTCTTGCGGTACTCCTCGAACAGGCCCTCGGCCTGCAGTTTGCGCTTGAGTTGCTCCAGTTGCGCTAGGAGCCGACCCTCGCCCGCGACGTGCAGTTCGAGGCATTCGAGGCTGAGGCTGGTCGTGCGGTCCCAGAGCCGCGGCCGCACCCGTGCCGTCACCCGCGACCCCTCCGGCAGCGGCCCCGCGGCGTCGAGCACCAGCGACGAGACGGTCACCTGCGCCGACATGTTGGCGACCCTGTCGCGGAACGTCATGAACTGCGTCGCGCCGCTGCGCCGCTTGATCTCGACGACCTGCGCATCGACCCAGATCTCGCCGAGCCGCCCCACCCAGTCCTTCACCGCGCCGATGACGCGCCCGAGCGGCTGCGGCTGCTCCTGGGAAGAGGTCATCGGCATGTACGAACCCTAGTGCCGAGATCAGACGTTCGGCTCCCCAACCGCCGGGGTGCGGATCGGCCGGGGCGATCCGTCCGGTTCCCGCTAGGGTCGAAGCGTGATCAGGCTCATCGCGACCGACATCGACGGCACCCTCCTCAGCAGCACTCAGCGCGTCTCGACGCGCAACCTGGCGGCGCTCACCGCGGCGCGCGACGCGGGCGTGCACGTCGTGCCGACGTCCGGCCGACAGCCGTTCTCCATCGTGGACGTGCTGGGCGACACCTGGCTCACCGACGGCATCGTGATCGGCGCAAACGGTGGGGTCGGGTTCGACTTCGCGGGCGACGAGGTGCTGTTCGAGCGGGTGATCTCGGTCGAGGCACAGACCGCGCTGTTCGAGGCGCTCCGCGAGAGGTACCCGTCGATCGTGTGCGTCTCGGTGCGGGACGCGGGCGCGACCTTCTGGCCCGAGGCGGGCTACGTCGGGATGATGGATCCGGGCGACCATGGCCGAGGCGAGGCGCTGCCGCACTACCCGCTCGAGGAGGTTCTAGGGACTCCATCGCTGAAGCTCGTGGTCAGGGGCGTCGACGTGACCCCCGAGGAACTTCGCGAGGAGGCGGAGCGGCTGAACCTCCCAGGCGTCGCCGCATCGACGTCAGGGGCACCCTTCCTGGAGGTGGCCGCGGCAGGGGTCAACAAGGCGACCGGCTTGGAACTGCTGTGCGAGCGGCTGGGGATCGAGCGCGACGAGGTGATCGCGCTCGGGGACAACAACAACGACGTGGAGATGATCGAGTGGGCGGGCATCGGGGTCGCGATGGGTAACGCGCTGCCTGAGGTCCAGGCGCTGGCAGACCGGGTCGCCCCGACCAACGACCAGGACGGGCTTGCCGTGGTCCTGGAGCAGTTGGCGGCAAACGACTGGCAGGGTCTGCCCGACTGACGAGGGCGTCCGGCGCCGTGGTTGCCGACGCTCGACGGACCGCCGGCGGCATCACCCACGGTCGTGTCCGCGCGCAGGCTCGGCGACGGGCCGTCTGCGGCCTCGCGGCTTCTGCGTGGGTTGCGGACCCCTCGACGAGCTCGGGGAACGTAGAGCGACCTCGGCGAACACCATTCGCTGAGCCTGTCGAAGCGTCCGCAGGGTCCGCGTGGATTTCGGACCCCTCGACGGGCTCGGGGAACGTAGAGCGACCTCGGCGAACACCATCCGCTGAGCCTGTCGAGCGTCGGCAGGGTCCGCGTGGATTTCGGACCCCTCGACGAGCTCGGGGAACGCGGTGCCCGCGTTCGGTCGGTGCTCCTGCGCTTGTCCAGGCATCCGTGAGTGTTCGCCTGGCCTTCGGACCTCTCGACGAGCCTCGGGGAACGATCGAGCCTCAGTCGTCCCAGATGCCCGAGGAGCAGGTCGCGTACCACGTGCCGAACACGACGTTGCCCGGCTCGACCGGGTGGTCGAGCGCGATTCCGCAGCTCAGGTCGACCGCGGAGCGACCCGTCACGAACTGGAACTCCACGTCCGTCAACTCGTTGACGCGGCGCTCAACGTCCTGGACGGTGAGCGCCATCAGCAGCGTCGGTGTGGCCTCCTGGGGCGTGATGGCAGCCGCCTGCAGGCCGACCAGCCCGGGCGACATCATCGTGGTCGCGCCCAACTGCAGCGGCCCCGACTTCGAGGACGGCGACGCCAGGAACGCGTCCTCGTCTTCGAAGACCTCGATGTCGATGGCCAGCGCTCCGACGCGCAGGGCGTCGGCGACGCTGAACTCCTCGCTGTTGCGCAGGTCGTGCTGCTGGTAGGCGAACGGGTCATCGACCATCGCGAGGTACTGCGTCAACAGTTGTCCCTCGCCTTCGGGCGCATACAGCGCGACTCGTGCGAGCAGGTCCGTGAAGCGGACGACCTGGGCGCGGTAGATCGTCTCCGACCGCAGCCCGGCCGTCGTCATGACGGCCTCTCCCTCGCGCTGCAGGAACGCCAAGCGGGCGCCGCTGGGGTCCGTATAGGTGCCGATCATGGCGAATCCGGGCGCCTCGTTGACGCCGCGCACCCCGGCCTCGAACGCCTTCGTGATGATCTCCTCGATGGTGGGCGCGTCGAATCCGATGGCGTGAAGCTGCGGGGTATCCATGGCCCAAGGGTAGCGAGATGGTGCCACGGAGAAACCCACCTAGACTTGGGTCCCATGAGCAGCGCAACCGAACAAGGCAAACGAGTCGTCGTCGCGGCCCCCCGTGGGTACTGCGCGGGCGTGGACCGCGCCGTGGTGACGGTTGAGAAGGCCTTGGACCTGTATGGCCCGCCCGTCTACGTCCGCAAGCAGATCGTCCACAACAAGCACGTCGTCGAGACCCTCGAGGCGCGCGGTGCGATCTTCGTCGAGGAACTCGACGGCGTTCCCGAGGGTGCGACCGTGGTGTTCTCGGCCCACGGTGTCTCACCAGCCGTGCATGCAGAAGCGGCGGAGAGGTCGCTGAAGACGATCGACGCGACCTGCCCGCTCGTCACGAAGGTGCACCACGAGGCCAAGCGGTTCGCGTCGCAGGGCACCCAGATCCTGCTGATCGGTCACGCCGGTCACGAAGAGGTCGAGGGCACCATGGGTGAGGCGCCGGAGCAGACGACGCTCGTGCAGACCCCTGATGATGTCGACTCGCTGGAGATCCCCGAGGGCACCAACCTTGCGTGGCTGAGTCAGACGACCCTCTCGGTCGACGAGACCATGGAGACGGTCGGACGGCTGCGCCAGAAGTTCCCGCTGCTGATGGATCCGCCCTCGGACGACATCTGCTACGCGACGCAGAACCGCCAGCTTGCCGTCAAGCAGATCGCCGGCTCGGGCTGCGACCTGATGATCGTGGTCGGCTCGCAGAACTCGTCGAACTCGGTTCGGCTGGTCGAGGTCGCACTGGATGCGGGCGCGAAGGCCTCGTACCGCGTCGACAATGCGGGCGAGATCGACGAGGCGTGGCTGGAGGGAGTCGAGTCGGTCGGCGTCACCAGCGGTGCCTCCGTCCCGGACGACCTGGTGCAGGGGGTCCTCGACTTCCTGGTCTCCAAGGGCTACCCGGCAGCGGTCGAGGAGCGACTGACGGAGGAGACGCTGCAATTCGCCCTTCCCCCGGAGTTGCGCAAGGACCTGCGCAAGTCGGCCATCAACGACTAGTACCACCCAATGGCCTCGAACGCGCCGTGTTAGCCCCGCCGCTTCCGAGTCGGGGGCTCGGGCCAGCAATCAATGGTCAGGCGCCTTCGTCGGCGATGCGAACGTTGGGGACGTTGGTGTGCGTGTCCGTCTGGGGCGAACTGGCACCGCTGCTCAATGCCTACGCATCCTCGTCCGTGAGGTCCCCGATGAACGTGAACGACGTCGGCACCTCGATCTCGGGGGCGGTGTCGAGATAGTCGTAGTCGACGTCGAGGCCCCGTGAGGACGAGGTCATGCTGATGGACGTCACCAGTCCCGAGGCGCTCAGCTCGACCGCCGCGCGAGCGGGCAGGCCGGACTCCTGAAGCTGCCCGTAGATGCCCCAGGTGCGCATCAGCGGCTCACGATCCTCTGCATGGATCGCCGCGACGGCAGCCTCCTGGGAGATTGTGACGCTGAATCCCGCCCCGGTCGGTTCGGCCAGCGTCGCCCCGAGCAGCCAGAGCAGTGGAGCGACCGGCGCCTGGCCAGAGAACCCGGTGAAGTCCTCCATGACCCACTTTGTCTCGGCTCCGGGGAGCGCGTCACCTGGGGTGCTGGGCAGGTAGGTGTTGTTCCCCTCCGAGATCGCTCGTGACCGTGAACCATCGGGGGTGTCGAGGAAGAAGAAGACGACTTCCTGCGTGGTTGCACGGCGGGCGACGTCGATCCTGAATCGCACCTCCAGGGTGACGCGGCCGTCGGACGATAGGCGCTGAAGTCCGCCGATCCAGCCGTGGCTCAGGCTGTCGCGGGCCGACTGTCTGATCTGCTCGGCAGTCGTGCTCATGTCGCCAAGCTAACTCTTTCCCTTGTCAGATGGGATGCGTAACCGCCTCCTCAGGTCAGGAACTGGAAGAAGGGGCTGTCGTAGGCGACCTCGTGGGCCTGCATGCCGCACTCCTCGATCCGCTGCAGCAGGAACGGGTAGTCGGTGGGGTTGCCCAGTTCGACGCCGACGAGCGCCGGTCCCGTCTCGCGTGCGTTGCGCTTGACGTACTCGAAATAGGTGATGTCGTCGTCGGGGCCGAGCACGTTGTCGAGGAAGGTGCGCAGCGCGCCGGGCTGCTGCGGGAAGTCGACCAGGAAGTAGCGCTTGCGGCCCTCGTGGATCAGCGAGCGCTCCACGATCTCGGCGTAGCGCGAGACGTCGTTGTTGCCTCCGGAGACGACGACCAGCACACGCGAGCCGGTCGGGATCTGGGCCCGTTGGCCGACGCCGCCGGTGGGCAGCGCCGCCGCGGCAAGCGCGCCCGCTGGCTCGGCGATGATGCCGTCGGTCTGGTACATGTCGAGCATCTCGGTGCAGATCTGCCCCTCCGGCACCCGGAGCAACTCGATGCGGGCCTCGCGGATGGCGTCGAAGGTGAAGTCGCCGACGCGTCGCACGGCCGCGCCGTCGACGAAGGTGTCGATCTCGTTGAGGGTGACCGGACGACCGGCCGAGATGGCGGCCGCGACGCAGGGCGCGCCCTCCGGCTCGACGCCGACGATGCGGACGTCGGGGTGGTGGGTGCGCAGCCACGCTGCCGCGCCCGAGACGAGGCCGCCGCCGCCGATGGGCAACACGACGACGTCTGGGGCGAAGCCCAACTGCTCGAACGCCTCGACGATCAGGGTTGCCTGGCCGGCCGCGGTGCGTGCGTCGTTGAAGGCGGGCACCAGGATCTTGCCCAGCTCCGCCAGTCGCGACGCCTCCTCGGAGGCCTCGTCGTAGGTGGTGCCGTGCAGCACCAGTTCGACGCGACCCCGACCGATGTCGAGGATCCGCTGGCGCTTCTGACGTGGGGTGGTGTGGGGGACGACGACGGTGGCGGTGATGCCGAGCGTCGCGGCCGAGTAGGCGACGCCTTGGCCGTGGTTGCCTGCCGAGGCGCACACGACGCCTGCGAGGCGCTCGTCGCGGGTGAGTTGGGCCATCAGGTTGTAGGCACCGCGGAGCTTGTAGGAGCGGACGGGCTGAAGGTCCTCGCGCTTGAGCCAGACCTCCGAACCGGTCGCCTCCGACAGGCGCTGGTCTAGTTGGACGGGCGTGCGGGCGGCGACGCCCTGCAGCCGCGCAACCGCGTCGGGGATCTGCGCGGCGAGGTCCGTCAAAGTCGTCATGTGGGCCATTGTTGCGCCGCCACGCATCCGAGGCCAACGACGACCATCGATTGGAGGGTCTTGGTTGGTCGCGAGGCGCCGACGCTCGCGGCGCTGCGCGACCCGGTGGCCGTTGCTGACGGAGGCCTCGGATGGTCCGCGCATGGTGTCACGTGGGTTGCGCGGACCGCGGACACGTTCCGCTGGGTGAGCCACGAAGGGGCGCGGAGCGTCGCTTCGTCGGTCGAAGCCTCGTGAGGTGCGCTGGGACTGGGTGGCTCGGAGCGCGGGGGCGGTTGTCGCTGGGTCGGTCGCACCCTGGTGATGGTTTGGGGGGGGCGTCACGGAGGTTTCGACGCACCCGCGCGACTTCGTCGGCCGGGTGGCTCAACCCGCAAGCGTCGGCGGACCGCGGGGTCGTTCCGCTGGGTGAGCCACGAAGGGGCGCGGAGCGTCGCTTCGTCGGTCGAAGCCTCGTGAGGTGCGCTGGGACTGGGTGGTTCGGAGCGCAGGGGCGGGTGTCGCTGGGTCGGTCGCACCCTGGGGGTGTTTGTGGGGGAGGCACGTAGGTTTCGACGCCGTCGACGGTCGGCCTCTGGTTTCGGACGTCTCGACAAGCTCGACGAACGGCGCCCGACACTGCCGGGGCGCCCCGCCGATCTCGCGGGTTCAGCCACCCCGTCGCTAGCCCTCAAGCATGCAAGAAGCTCCTGGTTAGGCGTCTTCCGACCAGCTCAGTGAACGATCTGGTGGCGGATGTCTCCGACGATTGCAGCGGGGCCGTGAACGAACTAGGTCAGGCCTCGCGACGGCGCAGGTCCTGTACCCGGTCGACCAGTCGATCCGGCTCCGCCTGAGCCAGGGCTTCTGACTCCCGCGCCCGCGAGTCCTCGTAGTCCAGCATCTCGGCGACCGCCATCTGGCGCGTGGTCTCCGAGACCGTCGCCAACTCGTCCAACTCGTCGGGGGAGATCCCGAAGTCGCGGAAGCGGCGCGCCGAGACCATCACCCGGCTCTCCATCGCCGCCACCGTCTTGTTGTAGTTGCCCACCGACGCGGAGAGGGAGCGGCCAAGCTTGTCGAAGTGCGACCCGAGGGTGGCGAGGCGCTCGTACAACTCGCGGCCGAGGCGCGATACCTGGGCCGCGGTCTCCGTGACGGCTACCTGTCGCCAGCCGTTGGCCACGATCTGCAACTGCGGGATCAGCAGCCCGGGGGAGGCGAGCACGATGTGCTTGCGCGTCGCGTACTCGTGCAGATCGGGGGCCTGCTCAAGTGCGAGCCGGTAGAACTCGTCGCTTGGCAGGTAGAGGACGACGAACTCGGGGGAGCCCGCGTCGAGTTGCCAGTAGTTCTTGTCGGCGAGTTGGTCGACGTGGGTGCGCACGTGCGCGGCGAACGTGCGAAGGTGCCGCTTCTGCTCGGTGGGGTCCTCCGTCTGGTAGGCATCGAGGACGGCCGCAAGCGGGACCTTCGAGTCGACGAAGATCACCTTGCCCGCGGGCAGGTTGACCCGGAGGTCGGGGCGGAAGGTGCCGTCGTCGGAGACGTAGGTGCGCTGCGTGTCAAAGTCGCAGCGCTCCGTCAGCCCGGAGATCTCGACGATCCGCTTGAGGCTGCTCTCGCCCCAGGAGCCGCGCACCTGCGGGGTGCGAAGCGCGTTGCTCAGCGACAGCGTCTCGCGCCGGATCGCCTCGCCGGAGCGCCGCAGGGTCGTCACCTGCTCGCCCAGTTCGGCCGCCATGCGGGCCCGTTCGGTCTCGACCAACTGCAGCTTCTCCTGCATCTGGCGCAGCCCGTCGCTCAGCGGCCCGACGAGCTGCTCGGTCGCCTTCAGGCGCTGATCGGCCACGGCGTCGGCCTGCCGGGACTGCCGGTCCAACGACTCGGCTGACAGCACCTTGAACTCGGCGAGGAGGGTCTCCCGGTCCGTGGCCTGCTCCGCGGATCGTTGGATGGCTGCGTCACGCTGGGCCGTGGCGGCTGCGACCCTCGCCGCGGCCTGAGCTGCTTCGCTGCGGGCCTCGGCGACCATCCGCTGCGCCTCGGAGGCGGCGGCCCGAAGGTCCGACTTCTCGGCGAGATGCTGGGCGATCTCAGCCTTCGACATCGCGGCATCCTCGCGGGCCCTGCTCGCCTCCGCCCGCGCCATCGCGGCGTCCTGCCTGGCGTCGGTGAGCGCTAGCCGCTCCGCGTCGGCCGCCCCCGACGTGGGCGCGGTGCGGCGTCCGAAGACGAACCCGGCGGCGGCGCCGAGCGCCAGCGCCAGCAGGCAGAGCAGAACGGCCAAGGCTTCCATGGCTCCATCAGAGCAGAGGCCTCCGACAGTTCCGCGCGTCAGGTGGGCGTGTCGAGCGGGCGCGCCATGATGATCGTCGGGCCGTCCCAGTCGAGGCGTTGGTGTTCCTCGAGCGGTACGAAGCCCATCGCGGCGTAGAAGGCCCGCGTCCTCCGGTAAGGCTCGTTGTCGAGGCTGGGGCCGACGGTGTGCACCGTCAGGAAGGACGCGCCGTCCGCAGTGAGGTCTGCGGCGACGCGTTCGACAAGGGCCGATCCGACGCCGCCACGGTGCGCGTCGGCGCTGACGGCGAGCAGGTGCAGTTCGGCCGACTGCGGGAAGTGCCGTCGGACGAGGGCGACGCCGACGGGCCGCTCGCCGTCGTGAGCGAACAAGCAGTCGAGCTCTTCGTCGAGCACGTCGTGGACGTAGCCGTCGTTGGCCTCGGGGATCCCGAACCACTCGGGCAGCGAGTCGAGGATGGCGCGGGCGGCGTCGGGGTCGCGCATGGCGCTGAGGGTTATTGACATGATGGTTCCGATCGGGTGAGTTGGCTGTGACGAGGCGGTCGGCTGGCTCAGTGACGGAACATGGGCGCAGCCTATCGGGTGGGGGAGGAGCCACGAGGCGCTGGGATAGCCTGGGGCCATGCTCGAGACCGCCCAAGCCCACATCGACGACCTGTCCGACTTCGTCGTCGCGTCGCCCACCAGTTACCACGCCGCCGACCAGATCGCGGTGCGGCTCCGCCAGGCCGGGTTCGAGCAGGTCGACGAGCGCCAGCCGTTCGCCTCGGTCGCAGGACGCAGGTTCCTTGTGCGCGGCGGCGCCGTGGTCGCCTGGGTGGCGCCGGAGCAGGTGACGGCCGAGTCGCAGTTCCGCATCGTCGGGACCCACACGGACTCGCCGAGCTTCAAGGTCAAGCCGGGGGCGCTGCTGCGGAGCGCGGGCTGGGTCGAGCTCGGCGTCGAGATCTACGGCGGCCCGCTGATCAACTCGTGGCTGGACCGCGACCTCGGCGTCGCCGGCCGGATCGTGACGCGCGACGGGCAGGTGCTGCTCGTCAAGACCGGGCCGATCGCGCGGATCCCGCAACTCGCGATCCACCTCGACCGCACCGCCAACGACGCCCTCAAGTTGGACAAGCAGACCCACACACAGCCGATCCTCGCGGTCGAGATGAAGCAGCCCCTCATCGAGCACCTCGCGGCACTCGTCGGGATCGCGGCCGAGGACGTCGCCTTCCACGACCTGTACGTCTTCGACACGCAGCGGCCCGCCGTGATCGGCGCCGAGCGCGAGTTCCTGGCGTCGGGCAGGCTCGACAACCTTGCCTGCACGCACGCCGGGCTGACCGCCGTCGAGTCAATGGAGGGCGCCGAGCACGTCGCGGTGTTCGTCGCCTTCGACCACGAGGAGGTCGGCTCCGACACCACGACGGGCGCGGGCGGGCCCATCCTCGAGTCGGTGCTTGAACGGATCGCCGCAGGCTACGGGCTCGGTCTGGACGAGACGCGCGCGATGCTGGCCCGCTCGACGTGCGTGTCGGCGGACACCGGGCACGTCGTCCATCCGAACTACCCCGGGCATCACGACCCGGTGAACCAGCCACTGCCGAACCGCGGGCCGCTGCTAAAGATCAACGCGCAGCAGCGCTACGCCACCGACGCGCTTGGCGCGGCGATCTGGCTGCGGGCCTGCGACGCGGCGGGCGTGCCAACGCAGCCGTTCGTGTCGAACAACGCGGTGCCGTGCGGGTCGACGATCGGCCCGATCACCGCGACCCGGCTCGGGATCACGACGGTCGACGTCGGCGTCGGGCTGCTCAGCATGCACTCGGCGCGCGAACTGTGCGGGGTCGAGGACCCCTGGTTCCTGGCCCGCGCCGCGGCGGCGTACTGGTCCGAGTAGTCGGCGCGCGGGCGGGGCGCCGTTCATCGAGCTTCTCGAGCGTCCAAGGCCGGGCGGACCCGGCACGCCGCGATTGGCCGCGGCGAGTGGCCGGCCTTGCGGTTAGGCGGGCATCCGCAGCGTGAGGGACACCGGTCCCTCGACGTGGGGCGAGCCGTCGAGGCAGCAGCCGGCGCCCGCCGACTTGTGGCAGTGGTCGCACATCGGCACAGGCAGATAGAAGTGCGCGATCCGGCGGCCTCGGAACTCGGCGACCTCAATGTCCAGGTCGAAGATCTCGCGGAGCAGGTCGCGCTGCACGATCTCGGGCGGGGTGCCGATCGCGACGACCTTCCCGTCCTTCATCGCGACGATCTGGTCGGCCCAGCACGACGCGTAGTTGATGTCGTGCACGACGATCACCACCGTCTTGCCCAGTTCGTCGGCCGCGCGGCGCAGCGTCTGGAGCATCGAGTGTGAGTGCGACACGTCCAGGTTGTTGAGGGGCTCGTCGAGCAGGACGTAGTCGGTGTCCTGTGCGAGCACCATGGCGACGTAGGCCCGCTGCCGCTGACCGCCGGAGAGTTCGTCGAGGTAGCGGCCCTCCAGATCGCCGAGGTTCATGAAGTCGACGGCCTGGCTGATGGCGGCCTCGTCGGCCTTGTTGAGGCGCCCCTTCGAGTGCGGGAAGCGCCCGAAGCCGACCAGTTGGCGCACCGTCAGGCGCGTGATGAAATGGTTCTCCTGGCGAAGGATCGACACGATCTTGGCCAGGTCCTGGGACTTGGTGGTGGTGACGTCGTACCCGGCGATCTCGATGACGCCCTGGTCCATGCCGAGGAGTCGGCCGATCATGGTCAGCAGGGTCGACTTGCCCGCCCCGTTAGGCCCAACCAGTGCCGTGATGCCGCCCTCTGCGATCGTCAGGTCGACAGGGCCGATCGAGACCTCGCTGCTGTAGGACTTCAGCACGTTCTTGAGGGTGATCACAGGCGTCCCTTTCTGAGGATGACGATGAGGAAGAGGGTGCCGCCGACGACCTCGATGATGATCGAGACGACGCCCTGGGCGGAGAAGATGTTGCGCATCACGAAGTAGGCGCCGGCGAGGATCACGAAGGCGACCAGGATCACCATCGGGAAGATGTAGCGGTGGTCGTAGGTGTCGGCCAACTGGTAGGTGAGCGTCGCCACCAGGAACCCGAGGAACGTCATGGGTCCGACGAGCGCCGTCGAGACGGCCATCAGGATCGAGACAAGCAGCAGCACCTGCATGAGTTCGCGCCGGTAGTTGATGCCGAGGCTCGTGGCCGTGTCCTTCCCGAGGCCGAGCAGGTTCAGCCGCCGGGACTTTATCCACAGCAGCCCACCCGCGATGGCAACGAGCGGGATCGCCAGCGGATAGTAGGACGAGTCGGCATTCGACACGTTTCCGAACAGTCGGGCCGACAGGACATCGAACTCGCTGGGAGTGAGGAGGCGCTGCATGAACGTCGAGACCGAGCCGAGGCCTCCGCCGATCACGATGCCGACCAGCAGCATCACCTGCAGGTTGGCGTACTTGCCCGACAGCAGCCACCCGTAGAGGGCCACGGCCAGGCCGACCATCACGACGACCTGGATGCCGAACTGGAACACGCCCTGCAGGGAGATGAGTCCCGCGACGCCGAGGAAGTAGACGGCGGAGGTCTGCACCGCCCGGTACAGGGACTCGAATCCCATGATGGACGGCGTGATGATCCGGTTGTTGGCGACCGTCTGGAACGCGACGGTGGCGATGCCCTGACAGAACGCGACGATCACCATCGCGATGAGGCTGTCTGCGCGACGTTTGGCGATGCGCCAGAAGCCGTCGGTGCCGACAGGCAGCGGGTTGCCCCATGCGAGCAGCCCGAAGGCGAAGACCGCGGCCAGGACGATCAGCGTGGCCATGATGATCCAGTAGCGCCTGCGCGCCTTGGGCGTGGCGAGTGAACCGCTGTGTCGCGGCAGGTCGGGGAGTGGTTGGTCCAGCACGGACGTGGTTCGAGGGTCAGCCACGGCGACGCTGCCTCAGCAGGAGGGCGACGAAGACGACGGAGCCGACGACGCCGAGGATCAGGGACACCGGCACCTCGAACGGCATGATGATGGTGCGCCCGATCAGGTCGCAGACCGTGACGATCGCGATGCCAGTCAGGCACACCCACGGCAGGTTGCTGCGTAGGTCATCGCCGCGGATCATCGAGACGATGTTGGGGACGATCAGCCCGAGGAAGGGCAGGTTGCCGACGACGACGGTGACCACACCTGTCGCGACGGCGATCAGGGCGGTGCCGAGCAGCACGACCCGGTTGTAGTTGACGCCGACGTTGGTGGCGATGTCCTGGCCGAGGCCCACGACGGTGAACCTGTCGGCGACCACGAACACGGCGATGGCCACGAGCAGGACGATCCACATCATCTCGTAGTTACCCCGCAGCACCGAGGTGAAGCTACCCGCGAACCAGACGCCCAGGTTCTGGAGTTGGTTGGTCTGCAGCGCGAAGAAGGTGGTGATCGAGCCGACGACCGCGCCGAGCATGATGCCGACGATCGGGACGATCAGTGAGGACCGCAGCGAGACGCGGCGCAGGAACAGGAAGAACACCATCGTTCCGATGAACGCGAAGATCACCGCACCGGTCATCTTCATGAACAGGGTCGCGCCCGGGATGAACACGATGACGGCGAGCAGGCCGAGCGAGGCCCATTCGGTGGTGCCGGTCGTCGTCGGTTCGACGAACCGGTTCTGCGTCAGGAGTTGCATCACGAGACCCGACATCGCCATCGCGCCGCCTGCGAGCACCAGCGAAACGGTCCGGGGCACGCGGGTGATGGCGAACATCTCGGCGCCGTCCTGGCCACCGACCACGTCGTAGACGCCCGTGAACAGGGACACCACCAGCAGTGCGGTCACGACGAGCACGCCGACGAGCAGCCATGGGTCGAACAGGCGGGCCTTCGTGGCCGGTGGGGAAAGGGTGGCAGTTGTCATCAGCGGTCCGTGTCAGTGGGTGGAGACGCCACGAGGTGGCCCGGGGCAATCCCGGGCCACCGTCGCGGTGTTGTGTGGCAACAAGAGCGCTACTCAGCTCTGCTTCGCGCCCTCCAGGGCGTCGGCGAAGCTGTTGAGGAACTCGGTGTAGGTCTGGATCGACTCGTTGGTGTAGGTGTCGGCAGGCATGTAGACGACCTGCTTCTTCTGCACCGCGGGGACGTTCTTCAGCGCCTCGGAGGCCTCGATGATCTCGGCTGCAGGCTTGTACTCGGGGTTGTCCGCGTCAACGGCCGCGGAGCGGTCCATCACGAGGATCCACTCGGGGTTCGATGCGGCGATCGCCTCGACGGAGATCTCGTCGCCCTCGTGGTTGTCCGAGGACTCGTTGACCTCGAGCGCGGGCGTCAGCCCGGCGTCGGTGAAGATCGGGCCCAGCGTGCGTCCCTTGCCGGGGGCGATGTAGCCGATCTCGCCGCCGGAGACGTTGATGGCCATGGCCTTCTGGGCCGGGTCGTAGGCGGCCTTGACGCGGGCGAGCGCCGCGTCGAAGTCCTCGCCGAGCTTGGTGGCCTCAGCCTGCTTGCCGAACACGTCACCCAGGACGGCGACCTGGCGCTTCAGTTCGTCCGCGAAGGGCTCACCGTCGCGCGGATCGAGTTCGACCAGCTTCGCGTCGGGCACCAGGGCTGCGATGTCGTCATAGAACTGCGTGAAGCGCTGGCCCACGACCACGATCTCGGGGTCGGCGGCGGCGATCAGCTCAAGGTTGGGCTCGTTGTGGGTGCCGACGTCGACGATCGAGGCGTCGTCCTTGTAGGAGATGGTGGTCGGCATCAGCGACACGGCCGCGGCGGAGAGCTTCACGTCCCAGTCGGAGAGCGTCTCGAAGGTGCGGTTATCGAGTGCGACGACCTTCGTGGGGGTCGCGTCGAAGGTGTAGCTGCCGCGGTTGTCCTCGATGGTGACGGACTGTGCGACCGCCGAATCGGACGCCGAGGGCGCGGGGCTGGTGGTGTTGGCGGGGGCCTGCGCGCTGCAGCCCGCGAGGGTGATGGCGGCGGTCAGGGCCAGTGCTGCGGGGGCGAGGTGCCTCTTGAGGTCCATGCGTGTCTTTCGGCTCGAGGTGAGTTCCTGGTCGACCTGAGCACCGCGTCCGGTCGGCTCGCTCGACTTAGGTGAGCCTAACCACACCAATTACGATACGCAAATCTAGTTTAAATAACACGGTGTCGCGAACCTTCCCGGCGGCCTGCGCTGCGCCGCGGGTTAGGGCGCCCTGACGCTGCCCGGTAAGCTCATCGCTCGTGGCACTCACCATTGGAATCGTCGGCCTCCCCAACGCCGGCAAGTCGACCCTGTTCAACGCACTGACCCGCAACGACGTGCTCGCGGCGAACTACCCGTTCGCAACGATCGAGCCCAACGTCGGTGTCGTCGGCGTCCCCGACGCGCGCCTGCCTGAACTCGCGAAGGTGTTCGGCTCGGAGCGCATCGTGCCCGCGACCGTCAGCTTCGTCGACATCGCCGGCATCGTGAAGGGCGCCTCGCAGGGGGAGGGGATGGGCAACGCCTTCCTCGCCAACATCCGTGAGGCCGACGCGATCTGCCAGGTGACCCGCGTCTTCGACGACGAGGACGTCACGCACGTCGACGGCAAGGTTGACCCCGCGAGCGACATCGACACCATCACCACCGAGCTGATCCTCGCCGATCTCGCCACCGTCGAGAAGGCGCTTCCGCGCATCGAAAAGGAGGCGCGGATCAAGAAGGAGTCGCAGCCCAAGGCCGCAGCCTTCGCCGCCGCCAAGGAGGTGCTCGAGTCGGGCAAGGGCGTCCGCGCCGCGGGCCTCGACCTCGACGAGTTGTACGAACTGCACCTGCTGACCGCCAAGCCCTACCTGTACGTGTTCAACTGCGACCAGGACGAACTCGGCGACGAGGACCTGAAGCAGAAGATGCGCGACCTGGTCGCACCCAACGAGGCGATCTTCCTGGACGCCAAGTTCGAGTCCGAGGTCGTCGAGATGGACGAGGACGAGGCCCGCGAGTTCCTCGCCGAGATGGGCGTCGAAGAGCCCGGTCTCGACGTCCTGGCGCGCGTCGGCTACGACACCTTGGGTCTGCAGTCGTACCTGACTGCCGGCCCGAAGGAGTCGCGCGGTTGGACGATCAAGAAGGGCGCCACCGCCCCCGAGGCCGCAGGCGTGATCCACACGGACTTCCAGAAGGGCTTCATCAAGGCCGAGGTCGTCAGCTTCGACGACCTGATCGCGGCTGGCTCCATGTCGGCGGCGAAGTCGGCGGGCAAGGTCCGCCTCGAGGGCAAGGACTACGTGATGGCCGACGGCGACGTGGTCGAGTTCCGATTTAACGTGTGAGGTTCAGCGGTATCTCGGTGGTTCGATGCCAGTGACCTCGGTCCTCCATCGCTTGAGGTCGGCCGACACGTCAGCGGTCGTGTCGATCCCGGCAGCATTTTCAGCGGCTTCGACACTCTCAGCAAGCCGCTGGAACATCTCCTCGGCCGTGACTCCGGACCATCTCGCTGGAGCGTCGTACGCGTCGTCGCGAAGGTCCCAGAACTCGTCACTCAGAGGGCGTCGATTTGTCATGACGCGATTACAGCACGGAGAAGCGGAGCGCCGCTACGACGGACAGATGCCTATCCGTAACGCAACCCGGTGGAGTTCCGCTTCAACGTGGCGAGCCATCGATGAAACGTCACTGCATTCTGAATTACTAGTCGTATCACGGTCCTCGCGCGACACTCAATCGTCGATCCTTCTCCACGCAATAGTTACGTGTTGTGCCATTCTTAATTACATGGAAGCTAATCGACAGATCGTTGTCTGGACCCACGGGCCGGATGAACAGCAATGGTGTAAGGAAACGTTTGAGGACGTTGGGTACGTGGATCTAGTGCGTGTCGAACTCAAGTGGCTCGTCGGTTCGGGGCCTGGGCACAAGGACATGGTCCTTGATAACCGTGTGACTTCAGAATGGAACGCAGATACCAAGACCGTCACGGATACGCATGATTTCCCGGGGTCGGGGATTCCCAATGAGGTGGAGAGTGGACAGTCGCCGGTACTTCTTGCCTCCGTGCTCACCATGTCGGATGGCGTGCTCAGCGGAACACTGAATGTGGACCGTCGAGTTCATGCCTAAGACTACGGGCGCCTGAATCGAGTAACGAGGCTCGTCCGCTCGCAGGTGCCCAATCGTGACGGAACCAGGGTCGAGTTCAGGCTCAACGTCTGAGTCTTGGCGGCGCTCCGGCGCGCTCAGCAGTCGAGGACGACTGTGCTGGGGGCTGATCCTCGAGTTTCCTGGTGGTAGCGCTCTTCGATGCGCGAGTTGGCATGGGGTGGCATGCGTAATGCCCGGGACCTCGGAAGATGGCGACGCTGCTCGCCGCAGATGGTAGGACGCTGCATGGGCGCGCCGCGCGGGGATCACGACGTGAATCCCTGACCGAAGTGGGATGGCGTGCCGCTTCGGAGGGGGCCCGCGTTCGATCGTTGACCCCGAGTTCCGTAAGGTCTGCCTTCCGATTCTGGGCTCACCGGAGTATTGGAAGCCCAACGTTCGAATACTCCTGAAGCTTGTTCGGGCTGCGCTCGAGGCAATCGCATGGTCTGAGCCGGGGGTGCCGGTGCACTGCTCCGCTGAGCAGGACCGGGATGAGCACGACGATCCTGCTCGCCAACGCGGGAGTGGTCGTGCCGTACATCTCGCAGATTGCGGAATGTCTGTGCGGGCAATGGCGGGGACCGCCGCGCACGGTGGGCACTCATGACCGTCAGACCTCCTGATCGAGTTCTGAGGTTAGCGGCTGGCTGGCTGAGGTGAGCTCGCACGTTCGAGATCTTGTCGCCTCTCCGACGCTCTGATGGATGCCATCTGGGTGGGAGCGGGACGAAGCGAGCGCTCCGCGCACTGCTCGTCGAGTAGCTGCAGCAGAGGTTGGTCCATGCCGGAACTCGGTGGAGTTCAGGTTCAACGTCTAGCGCTGCTGATCCGTCTGGCGCGAAACTCTGGGACTTCAGGGGAGGTCGGGATGAACCTTCAGTCAGACTACGAGTTGCGGCTCGAGCGTCGCGCGCTCCGGGACAAGGTCGCGGCCATCACACCCCTGGTGGTCGTATGACCGGTCGACTGGTCGTACTCTCCGGCCTACCGGGGGTGGGAAAGACGAGCATTGCCGAGATCGTCGCCGCACGCACGGGGTCGGTCCACCTGTCCATCGATGAGGTGGAAGAGTCGATCCTTGCCTGCGGTCTGCCGCGAGGGTGGCAGGTCGGTGTGGCCGCCTATGAGGCGACGCGTGCGATGGCAGAGCAGAATCCGAGGCTTGGCCACGACGTCATTGTCGATGCTGTCAACGACAGCGAAGAGGCTCGGCAGACCTGGCGCAGTGCTGCGTCGCGAACAGGGGCGCATCTCAAGTTCGTGTGCCTCGTGATTGCCGATGCACAGGAGCATGGGCGGAGGCTCAAGGGGAGGGATCGCGGCCTGGTCTTCGTCGGCGAGCCGACCTGGGCGGACGTTGAGCGTCGGCGGGCTGACTTCGCTGCGTGGTCCGATGAGGTCTTGGAGTTTGACACGGCAGTGCGGACCGTTGACGAGATCTCGGACGCCATCACCGTGCGTCTCTTTGCGTAGAGGGTTCTCGTCACCGCTGGTGGCTTGAGGCTGGAACAGTTCGTGGCAGAGGTCGAACGCCCCACGGTGGAGTTGCTCGACGCCCAGTGCTCTGGCCCCTTCGGTCGGATCGTTGATCAGAGCGGCAGCGGAACCTTGGGGGCCCTGGCTCTGGTCGCGGGACGAGATCTGAATTACGTAAGGATAGGCTTGCCTTATGAGCCGGAAGAAGAACACGCCCCCTGACCGACGATTCATGGTGGCGCACGTCGCCCGAGCCGAGCGCTTGAGTCCCAACTTCGTTCGGGTGACCCTGGGTGGTTTGGACGGGCTCGAAGCCCGTGGCGCTGATCACTGGTGCCGTCTCTTCTTCACGCGCGATGGGCAGGAAGTACTGAAGCTTCCCACGAGTACCACCGAGCTGGGTTGGTACCTGCAGTATCTGGCGACGCCGAAGACTCACCGACCCTGGGTGCGCGCGTACACGCTCCGGGACTGCAGGCCCGAGGTCGGCGAAGTGGACATCGACTTCGTCATCCATGGCGGTGACGATGGCCAACTGGGCCCTGCGGCACAGTTCGCGCTCGAGGCAAGCCCTGGCGACCGGGTCGGCTTCCTCGACCAGGGAGCGGCTTTCACCCCGGACCACCCCCACGACTGGACCCTGCTGGTTGGCGACGAAACGGCCCTGCCTGCGATCGCGGGCATCTGCCGCGCGCTTCCAGCGGATACCCGCGGGATCGCGGTCATCGAGATCCCGACTGCCGAGGACCGCCAGGACTTTCCTGCGCCCGCCGACATGCAGATCCAGTGGGTCGTGCGGGACGAGTCGGGTCGACCGGACGGACGCCCGGGTGAGCTCGCGCTACAAGGGCTGACCTCGATGACCTTGCCCGACGGCGCTGTTCACGCCCATGTCATCGGCGAGTCCGCCCTGGCGACGGGGGCCCGCCGCCACCTGGTGCAGGAGCGGGCGGTGCCGAAGCGAAACGTCGACTTCGTCGGCTACTGGCGACATGGGCGGCCCGCAACCAGTTGATCTCGCCGGGTCGTCGCCGACACGCTCGGCGGGCCGGCCGACAACTGAGGCTCGCTTGACGAGCGCCCTAACCCCCAGAGGAGGTACGCCGTGCCGCAGCCGATCAGGCTTGAGGTGCAGAAGGTCGTCGCCTATGTGGTGCACGACGAACGTCTGCTCGTGTTCACGCATGATGATTTTCCGATCGAGATCACCGGCGTCCAGGTCCCCGCGGGGTCCATCGACGAAGGTGAGGCTCCGGAGACGGCCGCAGTGCGTGAGGTGCGCGAAGAGACAGGGCTTGAGGCCAGGGTGGTCCGCTCGCTCGGCGTCGAGCGCTACGACATGTGGCCGGCGAAGCCGGAACTGCATGTCCGGCACTTCGTCCAGCTCGAACTGACGGGCGACGACGTCCCGGAGCGCTGGGCGGCGGGGGAGGAAGACCCGTCCGACGGCGGTGCGCCCTCGCGCTGGACGTGTTGGTGGACCCCGCTGCGGAACTCGCACACCCTGTGCGCCGGGTTCGGGGCCCGTCTGAGCGGTATCGAGGTCGATAGCGAAGACTGATCCGTTCCGACGCGTCGACCGGGGACAGGCCGACTGAGAGGTCGGTCGGTAGCGGATGTAGACCGGGTCGGCGCCGGGCGGCGCTGATTCATCGCAGAGCGAGGACGTTCTGGATGTAGGTGTCCTCGATGCCCTGCGACGCGGCGAGGTCGCGGAAGAGCGCGATCGACGCCGGATGAAGGTCGTAGGTGTCGTCGTAGAGGTCGTCGCCGCGTTGTTCCGACACCTCGAGCCAGGCGATCGACAGCTTCAGCAAGCCGCTGATGTCACGCGCGATCGGCTGCGGATCCCAGTACCCCATCCCCTGCACGGCGAAGAACACTTCGCCGTCGACCGATGGGTCCAGCGTGATCGGGTCGCCGCCGCTGTCAGCGATGACCAGCATGTTCGGCGGCCAGTCGGCGCTGGGCTCGCCCGTGCGTCCGTCGGTCGCGTAGCCGATCTGCTGACCATCCAGACCGGCGAAGGGATAGAAGGTGATGTCCTGCCAGATGCTCCCCACAACCGCATCGGCCGGGTTGTGCCGAGTGTAGAACTCACGGGCATCCGCGCGAGCGAAGCGCTTCTCGACCTGATGCGGATCCGTGTTCGGGAGGAACTGAGGAAGTCCGTGGAACTCGGCGGCGGGAGTGTTTGCCGTCAGCTCCACAAGGCGGGTGATCAGTTGTTCCACGAGGATTCCTGTCTGTGAAGGGCCGGCCACGGTGGGGCGGCCGACTGTGATCTGGTGGTGGGATTCATTGTGGCGTGCCGAAGATCCACCGACGGTAGCCGACCCGTGTGGGCTTCGCGGCGCCCTGCTGCGGCGAGACGTGGCGAGTCGGAGCAGATCGCAGCGGTCAGGCCCCTTCAGCCGGCATGAGTGGCGCTCCGAGGGCGCTGGGCTGATCTCATCTGTCTGTGGCAACTCCGGCAGGTTGACTGACCGTGGAGATGCCCAACGACTGCATGTGAAGCTTCTCCACGGTTGCACGAAGGCCTGCCACCTAGCTAAGGGCCTCAATCTCATCGGCCAAGTCGGCGACAGGGCGGCGCCCATCCAGTTCGAGGCTTGCCCCACGCCGCAACAGAGGCTCGACGTCCCCGAAGTAGGCCCGAACCTCGTCCTGCTGTTCGGGCGTCGATCCGTAGGGGTTGTTCGTTCGGTTCGACAGGCGCTCGATCAGGACCTCGAGGGGAGCGCTCAGCAGCACGACGTGGTCGAACCGGTCGTAGAACAGGCCCTGGTTCTCCGCAGTGCCTGACACCACGACGTGGTCTTCGCAGGCAAGAAGGTCAGCGAGTCTTGTCGCGTCCCAGAGTCCGTTGGGGAGGGTCCAAGGGCCGTAGTCGGTGTCGACGGTGGTGTGTCCTCGGCGGTTCAACTCTTCGAGCAGCGTGGACTTTCCGGCTCCGGACATGCCGGTGATGAGGACGCGAGGCATTCAGACAGCGTAACCGCGGCTCCCCTCGACGCGCCGTCGCGAGGTCATCGCAAGGTGTCCTTGGGGCGTGTCGATCATCGGGGAAGGCCCAAGGTGGTCTGCCGCGAGGGTCTTCTGACGAGGCACTTCTTGCCCGGATTCAGGCCCGCCGCTGGCGCTCCCAGGCCATCTGGATCGCGGCGCGGATGGCATCGGCGTCGCCGTCCAGGTTCGCCTGCACCTTCTCGTGGGCCTCCCACGCTGGAGGCACGCCGAAGGTGTCAGGATGGGCGGCGAGCATCGACTCGCGCTGGGCGTGGTCGAGTCGGATCAGGATCGTGCGGTCCGTGTCGGGACGCACCACCAGTAACCCGTCGATGTACCAGCCAACGCGGCCGTCACTGCGCCGCTGACGGCACCCCTCGAGTTGGGCGGCGAACGCGTCGACATCGTCGAGTTCCATCTATGCAGGCTACGACGCCCAGGGGCGCTATGGCCCACGGGCAAGCAGAGCGACGGTCGGGCTCGCCGACAGCTCCGTGTCAGCGCGACTCGAGCATCCGGCCGTCGGCTCCGAAACGGCGCCAGTGCCCTGTGGAGACGACGACCGGGTCAGCGTCCTGGTCGCGCACGAGGAGCGCGGAGTCGTCGTCGAGGAACCAGACCTCCTGATGCGTCCGTGCGGCGCCGCGCGCTGCCCGCGCCTCCGAATCCGCCGGCATCCAGTCGGCGCCCAGGTGTCCCATGAAGAACCAGTCGAACAGCGGCACCGCGGGCGCGACCTCATCGAGGTCGAACATGGCGAGTTCCTCCTGATCGTCGAAGTCATCCGGCCATCGGTTCAGGAGGCGTGGAAAGATCATCGACCCTGCGCTCCACCCGACGTACACCTTCTCGTCGAGCAGTTCTGCGAGGACCGGCGCCAGCCCGGTCGCGGCCCATGCATGCGCAAGCCACAGGTTGCTGCCGCCGTAGCCGAGGATGACGTCGGCCGACCGCAGCCGCGAGTCGACGAGGGCCCTCGGCCCGGCGAACAGCGAGGCGACGTCGAACTCGGCCCAGCCGAGCGTGCGGAGTCCGTCGAGGTGGTCGACGAGCGTCGAACTGTCCCCGGGGAAGCCGAGGATCGCGTCGATCACGACGACGACCCGGGAGTCGGCGATCGGCTTGCCGATGAGGTCGACGAGCGTGTCCCGGATGAGCGTGTTGGTGATCCCGTTCGATGTGAGCAGCATCCGCATCGGGTCAGACTAGTCCTCGGCTATCTGATGACGCCGCCGTGTGATGGAACCGCGACGAGCGTTCAGCCTGGCAGTCCGTGAGCGACCCTGACTGCTCAACAGGCCCGCCGCTGTAGCGTTTGTCAGGTGGCAGTACATCCTCAGTTCGCAATGCCGAATCCGGTACGGATTATGGGCCGTTCCTCAAGCATCACCAACTCCTTCGTGAATGGAATCATTCCAGTCGTACCTCCGACCGCGGCTCAGGTTGACGAGGCGTTGAGTGTGCTCGGCATGGAAGAGGCAGTCTGTGCCTACTGTGGTGGGCCGTTCACCGAGTGGGACCATTTGCGGCCCCTAGTGGTGGACAAGTTGCCGACCGGCTATATCTCCGAGATTCACAACTTGGTCCCAGCCTGTGGCAAGTGCAATCAGAGCAAGGGAAACAAGGAATGGCGCGCGTGGATGTTCGGCGCGGCGCGGCTCTCCCCGGCCACTCGCGGAGTTCCTGGGCTTGAGGCGCGTGCTGCTCGTCTCGAGGCCTTTGAGCGTTGGGGAGAGCCCAGCCGCATTGACTTTGCGGCGCTGGTTGGTCCAGAACTGTGGGAGACGCACTGGCAGAATCACGCGGCAATTCTGAGGTTGATGCGCGAGGCGGAACTCACAGCCGCCACGATCCGTGCGGTCGTAGCCCGCAAGCACTCAGCAACCCGAGAGCCAGAGGATGCGTCCCCGTCCGTTCCCCTGACAGCATCGGGCTAGGTGCGACCGAGGCAGGCTTACCTCTGCTCCAGCATCTTGCAGTCGAGCAAGGGCCTGATTCTTCGTCGGTCCTGGCCTGATGACGATCCGCGACTATCGCCGCACGATGCCGGAGCGCGCCAATAGGCTCACGACGGTGGTGAGGAGGCTCGCGCAGGAGGTGGGAATCGACCTGTGATGGGAGTCTCACCTTCGGCGGACGGCACCGCCGCGATCGATCTGGTCGATTCGGCGCGCGGGCGGCCGAATCTCGGGCAGGATGGGCTGACCCCGTTTCGTAGGTCCAGTCGTTATGAGAGTCGTCCTGTTGCCCGCGGTC